>NZ_JBYVKA010000003.1:0-668166 GCF_058148545.1 Ulvibacter sp. 2305UL32-6 | reverse complement strand
CAACAACTTTCAGTATATGATCTTACAGGTAAGTTGGTTCGTATAGAAGACCTAAGTGGTATGGGAGCAGAGAAGACTATAGACATTACAAACTTGCAAAGCGCAACATATATGTTTGTTCTTCAAAGCGACAACGCACAACTTGCAAAACAGATCGTGAAAGAATAATAAATTAGTTAGTGTAATTTGATTAAAGTCCTTTCTTTCTATTAATTGAGAGAAGGGACTTTTAAAATTAAGCTATGTTTCTAGTAAGAACTTACCAAGGGATTATATTATAAGTTTAGCCGCACAAAAAATATTGAAAAGCAAAAAACACCTAAGTTCTGAGATTTAACCGAAATAAAATTGACAAACTAATTAGCAATATTATTGGTAAATTTACTCTTATGAAACGTCATCTTTTTCTCACTTTCCTATTATTTAGCTCTTTTTTAAGTGCTCAAGAGAATGATATTGAAGAAATCATCCAATCATTAAAAATTAAAATAGAAAATTCTTCCGAGAACGAAAAATTGAAATGGATGGATAGTCTATCAAATGTTATTGCTTTTGATACTTCCTTTGAGAACGATTCAATTGTTAGAGCAACAAGATCATATGCCATTGCTATTGATTCTTTTAATATTGCAACCTATCAAACCTCAAATCTACTATATTATTTAAATATGAATGGAGAATCTTTAAAGGCTAAGGAGCTCTATTTAGCAAGTGAAAAGTATCTCTCAAAGGTTTCCGATAATAATATAAAAAGCAAGTTTTTTTTAGATGCTGCCAATACCTATTTCTACCTAAAGGAGCTCGAAAAGTCTCTTAGCCTTTACGATAGTGTTAGCTATTGGGCCAATAAAGAGAGCAATGAGAACTATATGGGTCGTTCAAAAATGGGCAAAGGACAGGTATATACAAATATGGGGAATTTTGGATTGGCCTCATTATCCTTGCAGGATGCTATACGCCATTTTCAGAAAACCAACAACACTGAATCTACTATTGGAGCCAGGAATTCCTTGACCATTTTATACAGTAAAAATAGATTTTTCGATGAAGCCAAGAAGGAACGAGAAGAAATCATTAAACTTTCTTTAGAAAAGAACGATTATACAAGCCTACCAATCATTTATTATAATGCCGCTGCAGACCATAACAAATTAAATAATCAAAAAGAACGGATCGCAAATTTGAAATTAGCACTTGAAGCCGCGCAATTATCAAATCATCCAGATTATTACGAACCTATAATGCTAACCGGACTGGTATTGGGGTATTCAGAGACCGATAGTCTTGCATTAGCAGAAAAATACTTAGATAGAATTGAAAATAATAAAGAAAAGTATACTTCGGGTCCTCTTAGAACCTTGTATATAGATGCCTTGAAATCATATTATTTTGCAAAAAAAGACTATCCAAAAGCAATTAAATACGGGGAGGAATATCTATCCATACAAAAGAAAGGAAAACAATATGAAGAAATTGAATTTGGAGAAGCCTTTTTATATAAACTATATCAGGCCATTGGTAATAAAGAAAAGGCTTTTGAACACTATAGACAGTACACAAAAATAAAAGATTCTATCGGTAATGCACAGAAAGTACGAGTGCTATCCTATTATCAAACCTTGTACGAAACTGAAAAAAGAGACCTTAAAATAAAAGCTCAGGAAAGTGATATTGCCTTATTAGACACTAAAAGTAGGCTTAAAAACCAATATATTATTTTAGGAAGTTTAGGTCTTTTTTCCGTTTTTGGGTTTGTGATGTTAAATCGGTCTCGCAAAGAAGCCAAAAAAAGACAATTACAGCAAGAGGTTTTCACTTCAAAACTATTAAACACGCAAGAAATTGAACGATCTCGTGTAGCCAAAGAACTCCATGACAGTGTGGGGCAAAAATTATTATTGCTAAAAAATACCGTTTTTATAAAGGACAATCTGCGAGAGGAAGAAATACATCTTTTAGATGAAACCATAAATGAGGTGCGAGAAATGTCACACAATTTGCACCCGTTTCAATTTGAAAAGTTAGGCCTGATCAAATCATTGGAAAATATGATCTCTGCTTTTCAGAAAAGCTCCCAGGTTTTTTATTCTTCGGAAATTGAAGATATCTCTGGACTTATTCCGAAGAAAAAAGAAATATTTATCTTTAGAATGCTTCAAGAGTGTATTACGAATGTGGAAAAACACTCCGAAGCCACAGCATGCCAACTTTCAGTAAAAACAAATGATGACTATGTCATATTTAAGGTCAAAGACAACGGAAAAGGATTCAAGCTGTTAGAAAAACTTGAAGAAACAGATAGTTTGGGGATGAAAACCTTACAAGAACGCTCACACTATATTGGAGCCATTTTTACGATAAATTCTAAAATTGGAAAAGGAACAACAATTCAAATAAAAATCCCCAAATCATGAATATCTCTATTGTTCTAGCCGATGATCACCCCTTATTATTAAATGGAACAGAGCAGTTTTTAAAAAATTTACGATTTAAAATTTTAGGTACTGCACAAGATGGTAATGAAGCCTATAATCAAATCGTAAAATACAACCCAGATATCGCCATTCTCGACTTTGATATGCCTAAATACAATGGGATTGAAGTGGCTAAGCTGTGTTTACAAAAAGAGCTTAAAACAAAAATAATTATTCTTACTCTTTACAAGCAAGAAGCCATTATTAAGGAAGTTGGAGATACAATACAAGGCTATATTTTGAAAAACGATGCTATGAGTGAGTTGAATCTTTGCATTGCGGAAGTTAACAAAGGCAACACCTATATTAGTAAAAACCTAAACGAAAACATTCATCTAAGCGAACCCATTCATTCCATTGATATTCTTACGGCTGCCGAAATGAAAATATTACGCTATTTGGCAAAAGACTGGTCTTCTTCTCAAATAGCCGATTCTCTTTTTATTTCAAAAAGGACCGTTGAAAAGCATCGCAGTAATATTATAAAAAAACTAGGAATTACCTCCTCTCAAAACGCTCTTTTACTATGGGTTCAAAAACATCCAGACTTATTCAGTACGTAGGTCTACGCATTTTTTTTAAAGGATTTTACTTATAGTTTTGGGTATGCGTCCTACTGAAAATATCCCTACAGAAGAAAATTATCTAAAAACACTATCTCTAAGTGAAATAGAGTTAGAGATTCTATATCATATTAAAAGCGGACTTACCTCTCGAGAAATTTCTTCCATTAGAGGCTGCTCAGCGCGAACCATAGAAAAACATCGAAGCAGAATTATCAAGAAATTAGGTATCAAGCCGCCTAATAATAATTTATTCGTGTGGATCATGAAGAACTTTCATCATTTCAATACGTAGTCAAGACATTTTATAAAATACTCTATAAAAATAATTTAGACCTACTAATTAAATCATGTGTCTGCAATCTAACAGCATCCCTTGATCTTTAAATTAAGATGTAGTCAGACTTGCTTCGGAAAATTCAAACACAAAAGGATATTTGCTTTAAAGCTTGGCTGGTACTCTAGTCGCTAGACTCTGTATAATGCTTTCAGATTTCCTGTCACAACTAAACGTCTTCAGAAAAATTTGGAAGGGTAAATGATTGTAAAAAGAGCTACTATAAAATGCTAGTCATTGCGGCACTCTTTCACTGGATTATGGAGTTGCAAGTAGGCCTTGCGCTCAATAAGACTTTTTCAAGATATATTTTTCACCTAAACACTTTAGATTCATAAAGGCCCAATTAAAATAAATTACTAAAGAACTGGTATGTTTAGATGAACTCAGATATCTTGAATCAGATAAATTAGCGTGTGTGATCGTGACATTAACTCATAGCACAATCATGTGATTCAGAATGTTTGTCATACCAAATAAGCATGTTTCTTGTGTTATACTAAAACGGGTAAAACCCTATTTAAAAACTAAGTTTTTACCTGACAATCAGTTAATTATAAAATATTAAGTTTGAACTAAATATTCTTTTAAATAACAAATTTGGCAAACGTTTTTCTTAATTAATAGCTACAATCATGAAAAATTACCTTTTTAAAAATATATGTCGCATATTATTAATAGTCCCTTTATTATATAGCTGTGAGCCCAAAGAAGATCCTAAAGATTCTCATGGGGTTGACGATCCTAAAGCAAAACTCTATAGAATGCTTATAGATAATGGTCAAGGTCAATTGACTCAAAAAAAATTTAATGGACGCATTGCGCTATTAGACTGGGAGAAAAATTTTGGCTCTGTGTCTCAAATTTCCCCGAATCAACAAGGAAATTACATAGCAGATTGGCAGTATAGGGATGGAAAAGTCTTTCGTTTTGTAGCTGGCCCAAATTTTAATACAATTAACCTTTTAAGTATTGATGAAGACGGCTCTATGAGCTCTGTTTTTGACCTAAATGGAGATGGCATAGCCGATTTAGTCGATATACGCCTGACAAATCGAGAACGTTTCACTTTCGCAACAGAGCAATTAGGGTTAGCCTTTTTTGAACTATGGTTGTTGGATAAAAACCCGTTATGTGAAGAGCAAAATATAGCAGGACTAGACTACCCACTTATTAATTGTGATAACGAAGAATCCTCTAATCCAGGGGGTCTTCCAGGTGGTGGGATAGTAGATTTAATTGAACTAATGTGCAGCGATTATTATAACATTGCTCGGAGTAGATTAGCCAATGTTGCGGCCTATGGATACGAAGACAATTATACAATTCGAGATCATGAAGGCAGTTACGAAGGAAGAGATATCACTCGACACGAACGAAACATAATTAATGGACCATTAGATTCAGAAGGCAGGCCATCTTCTATAACCCGAACAGATGTGTATACCGATTCTGAAGGAAATAATGTAGTCACCTTCAGAACACACATGACTTTCCAAGACGGTGAGGCCACAAGCGTAACGCAAGAACGATTTCTGGGCGACGGTCAGGGTACGAGAACGACTACCACAAAAAACCCCGATGGAACAACTACAACAACCCAAGAAACTTTTACTGCAGATCCGAATGACTATATTGACGATTGGGGAAATCAAAATCCTCCTGTAGGAACTCCAACAGGTAGTGAAACGAACAATCCGGGCCCTATTGATGGTCCTTTTGGTCCCGATAGTGATTTAGCATCATGGTGCGAATCTCATGTCCCATATGAAAGTGGCGCAGAGCGAGCAGCACGAAATGATCCAGCAGCTCTTAGAGTTTCTTGCGACGACCTTGTTGGTGGCGGGACAAGCAACGATTGTACCATTATCGAATGGGCCACCCCTGCCGACTTTAATGGGGTTTTAGAAGTTCCTAGTTCAAGTACTGGCTGTGGTCCTTTTCAAGAGCCTGGACCCGACGGAACCTGCGGAAACTCTAGTGCAGTTCAACGATTAAAAGGTTTAACAAGCGAAATTTTATCAGCGAACTTAGGCGAAATAATATTATGCAATCCAATTGTTTGTAATCCTCAAATTTAGCCTAATAAACTTGTATGATTAAGGACCAAAAACATAAAGCCACAAAGATGTGTGGTCTATAACTAAGTTGGGGTGAAAAATCAAGAACGCCGGCGAAATAAGCCGAGCGATGAGGAACCCTTGGTCCCTTCTTGCCCAAAGGGTATAAAACAAAAAAAACCGCACATTTGTGCAGTCTTTTCTTTTTTTGGCTCCTCCTATTGAGCTAGTATCGAACTGCAATCTGCTGATTTATAAATATAATATTAGTAAGCAGGCCTTAATTTAGAATCCTTTCAAAAATTTAAATATTATATCAGAAAACAAACTATTTTTTTGTAAATTGTTGATAAACAGCTTATTGTACGGAGTTGGATTTATATCTTGTAATCAGAGCAACAAAATGAATCAATTAAAATGTAAATTTTATCTCCTTTCTATTCCTCATAAAAAATAGTAACCTTAAAATTAGCAAAGATGAAAAAAACACTACTCACATTTGGATTATCATTATTTGTACTCTCCAACCTCTTGGCACAGGAGTTCTGTCATGCTCCTTCATTAAATAATCACAATCAATTGGAAAGTTTTAAGAGCGCAACTGATTATTCAAACTATTCATTTTGTATAACTTTGTATGTACATGTGATTCGCAAAGACGATGGTTCTGGTGGTCAAACTCCATCAGGCGTCAATAGTACATTGCAATATTTAGAAGATGCTTTTACCCCTCATCAAATTTTCTTTGACACAAGCAATGGTATCAACTATATTGATGATTCTACCTTATACAATTCACCCTCAAGTATTATGAGTATAACTACACATGATCATTCTGATGGAGTGGATATGTATTTGTTTGACAATAGTGTTAATCATCCCATTTCGGGAGGAGGGTATGGACTCACTGCAGGAATCGGGGTTTCCTCAAAATTCCTGGTTACAGGATCGTATACGGGAATTCCCTTTTATCCAATCGCACAATCCTTTGTAGTTGCACATGAAATGGGTCATGTCTTGAACTTATACCATACACGTCATGGAACTGTTAGTGAGACTGGAGATCCGAGTCAATGTCCAGAACTAGTAGATGGAAGTAATGGAACAACATGTGGAGATTACTGTGCAGACACTCCCGCAGACCCAGGTATGAATTACAATATTTATCTTTCTACATGCACTTGGTTGGGTAGTGGTACTGATGAAAACGGAGATCCATATGATCCAGACGAGCTCAACATCATGGGACAAACCCATCCTCAATGCATGGAATACTTTACCTCCGATCAAAAATCTAGAATGAAAAACGCAATGGTTTCTAAATTACATTTAGCAAGTGCGTCAGTTTACTCAAATAGTATCTTATACCCATGTGGTTTAAAATCTCCTGAAATTATGGTGTATCCCAACCCTGCAAACAAGCAATTACATATTTCGCCGAGATTAAAAACTTCCGCTTATTATTCATATTCACTTTATAATGGATATGGAATACGTGTGAGTTCTGGTAAAAATATTATGGAACTAGAATCAATAGATACTTCTAGTTTACCTCAAGGTATTTATTTTTTACGCATCACTATAAACAATGAAATAACAATTAAACAGATACATATTCAGCGTTAGTAATAATAGTATGTGGTTATTAAACCATCTGAAATTAAAATCATGCAATACATTTTATAAATTAACCAGATTTTATTCAATGAAGAAGCCCACTCAAATTGAGTGGGCTTCTTATTGTATTTATTCTTAAATACCGGTGTGGCAAACCGTTCCCCTGTTCTTCTACCATCCCTAAAGTATTAAACAAAAAGAGCCGTACTTTCGTACAGCTCTTTCTTCTTTCAGCTCCTCCTCTTGGGCTCGAACCAAGGACCCTCTGATTAACAGTCAGATGCTCTAACCAACTGAGCTAAGGAGGAATTTCATATAGAAAATTAAAAGGTCTTACCCTTTTAGCTTGCTTACCTTTATAAACCATTAAAAGCTTAGGCGCGTAAGCGGACGCAAATATAAATTATTTTTAATCTGTCGCAAAAATAAAGTTTATTTTTTTTAATTAAATAACCACCTATAAATATCGTTCCCGTTTGCAAATAATACCAAGGCAATTAACAAGAAGAATCCAACCATTTGCGCATACTCCATAAACTTGTCATTTGGCTTACGTCCAGTAACCATTTCATAGAGCAAAAACATCACATGACCACCATCTAAAGCCGGAATTGGCAGAATATTCATAAACGCTAAAATGATCGATATCAGGGCCGTAGTGTGCCAAAATGCTACCCAACTCCATACCGGAGGGAATAAATTACCAATGGCTCCAAAACCTCCTACTTGGGTAATACCTTCGGAAGTAAAAACATATTTAAACTGTGAAATATAATCGCGTAAGATATCATAACCGTATTGCACTCCTCGTGTAATACTTTGTCCGAAAGAATACGTTAAATGTGTTTCTCCTAACAACGACCGATCAAAATCAACACCTATCTGACCCGTTTCCGTAGGTTTTATGTCAAAAGCAAGCGTGTTTCCATCTCTAGAAACCATTATATTACTTACCGAATCCCCTTTTGCCTTTACTTTTTGTGAAAGCTCATGCCAATATTGAATAGGCGCACCATTTACCGCTGTAATAACATCACCTTTTTCTAAACCTGCCTTATATCCCGGATAGTCAGTCAGCACCGTGTCTATAACAGGATCAACCAAAGGGACAAATGGTTTTAATACACCAGCCTGAAACATGGTCGAGCCAATATCTTCGGGAAGCGAAATTGTCTCCGTACTACCATTTTCATGAATTACCTCTACACTTTCAACTCCTCTTAAGAAAAGATATTTATTGATTGCTTCAACATCTTTAAAATCTTCGCCATTCACTTTTAAGATACGATCTCCATCCTGAAAACCATAGGTCTTAAATGATTCTTCAACAGCAAATCCTTTAGGGAGATCTTCATTGGTCGTTATATACTCACCGTTATAGAACATCAGTCCGATGTAAATAAGCATCCCAACAATGATATTTACTGTAACACCACCTAACATAATGATAAGACGTTGCCAAGCCGGTTTACTTCTAAATTCCCATGGCTGCGGTGGAAGCGCCATCTGTTCCTTATCCATGCTCTCGTCGATCATCCCAGAGATCTTGACATAGCCACCTAATGGTAACCATCCAATTCCGTAGACCGTGTCACCGATTTTCTTTTTGAATAAGGCAAATTTTACATCGAAGAAGAGAAAAAATTTCTCAACCCGTGTTTTAAAGATTTTAGCTGGAATAAAGTGTCCTAATTCATGTAGAACGATTAATAAGGATAAGCTCAATAATAGCTGAATAGCTTTAACGGCAAATGGACTCATATATATAGATATAAAATGCGATTCTTTTTGATACTAGCCACACTGCAAAAGTGAGACCTTTTTAATACAACTGCCAAAACAACAGTCTGAGCAGTAAAATAAACGCCAAAAGTAACCTTTTATGACGTCCTAAAAAAATAATGCTCTTCTTAGTACTTTCTTCTGAAATTATTTAACGAATGCCATTCGTATTTTCATAATTTAGGTGGTAATTTTGCTGAAATACTTCTTCAATGTTTTCTTTCTTTTCAAAATATAAACCACTCGCCATTGTGCTTTTGGTTCTTTCCATTATCATAATTTCTATTATATATTCTATACTCAAACCAACCGAAATCCTCCCCGTATTTCAACCAGCACAAGTAAATGCCGAAATGGTCGACAGCACAATGCAACACATTAAAAAATATCATACGGTCGCAAATTTTGAGTTAACCAATCAAAACGGAGAAAAAATCACACAAGCCAATTACGAAGACAAGATCTATGTAGCCGATTTCTTTTTTACCACCTGCCAAACCATTTGCCCTATCATGACCGATCATATGGTTAAGATTCAGCAAGAGATTCGTGATGATGATGATATTTTACTTCTATCGCATACCGTAATGCCAGAAGTAGACAGCGTGGCTCAACTTAAAAAATACGCCCGCGAAAAAGGTGTTGATTCTAAAAAATGGAATCTTGTAACAGGCGACAAAAAACAGATCTATGAGCTCGCACGGAAATCCTATCTGGCCGCAAAAGATGATCCTTATTCACCCTATGATCTAATACATACTGAAAATTTTGTACTTGTTGACAAAAAGAAACGTATTCGTGGTTTTTACGATGGAACCGATCCAGAATCAATTGAAAAACTTCTAAAAGATATCAAAATCTTAAAGGCAGAAGAGTAGACAGCAATTTTAAACTTAAATCTTTTTGCAGCTCCATATTTTACTGTACTTTTGTCTTGTTTAAAATCAATCTAAATAACAAATGTGGACCATAGCTTCGCTTAAAAAAGGACAATGCGGCATCATAAAAGAGTTTTCAGTAGATGTTGTACCGCTTAAATTACTAGAAATGGGTTGTCTGCCTGGCAACATCGTTACTCTTGTACAAACAGCTCCTTTTCAAGATCCACTCTACCTTAACATTAACGGAAGCCATCTTGCGATTCGCAAAGAAACAGCCTCTCAGATCGAGATCGATATTATTGATCCCCAAACAATTATTCCAGAATAAAGTCTATGGCAAAGCAGATCAATGTCGCACTTATTGGAAATCCAAACACAGGAAAGACCTCTGTATTTAACAGACTAACTGGTCTGAATCAAAAAGTAGGAAATTACCCAGGTATTACAGTAGAGAAAAAACAAGGGATCTGCAAATTACCTCGCGGTATTAAAGCACATATTTTAGACCTCCCAGGAACCTATAGCCTTAACGCATCCTCCCTAGACGAGAATGTGGTTATTGAACTACTTTTAAACAAAAATGACAAAGACTACCCCGATGTGGCCGTTGTGGTCACCGATGTCGAAAATTTAAAACGAAACCTTCTCCTTTTTACACAAATTAAAGACCTGGGAGTCCCTACCATTCTAGCCATTAATATGGCCGATAGAATGAAAAGGAAAGCAATTACTATCGACATTGCATTGTTGGAAGAAAAGCTAGAAACCAAGATCGCACTTATTAGTTCTCGAAAAAATGAAGGTTTTGAGCAGCTAAAAGAATTTATTGCACATCCATCTAGACTCTCAACAAAACCTTGCCTTAACGCTTCAGTAATTGCACCTGCCTATTTTGATCGCCTGCGCAAAGCTTTCCCAAACCAAGATCTTTATAAATTATGGTTGGTGATCACTCAAGATGTTAACTTCGGAAAATTAGACCGAAAAGAACTCAAAGGCGTAGCTAGTTTTAAAACAGAATCTGTTAGCAACCTAAAACGCCTTCAGCAAAAAGAAACTATTGCGCGCTACCAATTTATCAATGGCGTCCTTAAAGAAACGCTTATTATTGACACCGCCAATGCCAAAGATCTTCGCAGTAAATTAGACCGCGTTCTCACTCATAAAGTCTGGGGTTATGTGATCTTCTTCGGAATTCTACTCCTTATTTTTCAGGCTATTTTCGACTGGAGTAGCTATCCAATGGACTTTATTGATAGCTCATTCGCGTCGCTTAGTGAATGGCTAAAAAGAAGTATGCCGCCAGGTGATTTCACAAATTTACTAGCCGAAGGCATCGTCCCTGGCTTGGGCGGAATCGTGATCTTTATTCCGCAGATCGCTTTTCTATTTTTCTTTATTGCCATCCTCGAAGAAACAGGCTATATGAGCCGCGTTGTATTTTTAATGGATCGCGTTATGCGACGTTTTGGTTTAAGTGGAAAAAGCGTTGTGCCTCTTATAGCAGGTACTGCATGTGCCATTCCGGCAATTATGGCTACCCGAAATATAGAAAACTGGAAAGAACGCTTGATCACTATCTTAGTAACCCCGTTTACCACTTGCTCGGCGCGACTCCCTGTCTACCTTATTATCATTGCCTTGGTAATTCCCGAGCAACGTGTATTGGGCATTTTTACCTTACAAGGACTTACACTAATGTTTATGTACCTCCTCGGATTCGGCGCAGCGATCGTATCGGCATGGTTACTAGACAAAGTGCTAAAAATTCGTAGTAAAACATTTTTTGTTGTGGAAATGCCCAATTATAAGCTTCCATTGCCGAAAAATGTATTGATCACGGTGATCGAAAAAACAAAATCGTTTGTACTTGGTGCTGGAAAGATCATTCTAGCAATCTCTGTTGTGCTTTGGGTACTAGCATCCTATGGTCCTGGCGATTTTAAAAATGCCGCCTCCATTGTTAAAGCTGAAACCTCGAGCCAGCAACTTTCCGAAGAAGAACTTGAAACACGTGTAGCTTCCTATAAATTAGAACATTCTTATATCGGGATTCTTGGTAAAGGTATTGAACCCGCTGTTCGTCC
This sequence comes from Ulvibacter sp. 2305UL32-6, assembly GCF_058148545.1. NCBI lineage: Bacteria > Pseudomonadati > Bacteroidota > Flavobacteriia > Flavobacteriales > Flavobacteriaceae > Ulvibacter > Ulvibacter sp. 2305UL32-6. The sequence continues at coordinate 656,365 of NZ_JBYVKA010000003.1, read as the reverse complement.
GTTGGGATACGACTGGAAAATTGGTATTGCTATCCTTAGCTCCTTTGCGGCTCGCGAAGTATTTGTGGGAACATTAGCGACCATTTATAGTGTTGGAAGCGAAGAAGAGGAAACCATCAAAAACCGTATGGCAGCCGAAGTTAATCCTATCTTAGGAACTCCACTTTTCAATTTTGCCAGTGGCGTATCACTCTTGTTGTTTTACGCGTTCGCAATGCAATGCGTAAGTACTCTGGCGGTAGTTCGCCGTGAAACAAATAGCTGGAAATGGCCTATGTGGCAACTCTTTGTAATGTCGGCAATAGCATATATTGTTGCGCTTGGCGCCTATCAAATACTTAAATAATCCTTATCTTTATACAATGCAAACAACTCTTGTACTTATCACCTTTTTATTCGCTGCAGGCTATTTGATAAAAAAGTTTGCGTGGACACCCATTTTTGAAAACCGACAAAAACTTCCTAAGAGTTTAGATGGGGGCAAGGCGAAATGCGGCAAAAAAGACTGTGGCTGCCATTAAAAAATGCTGTTTCGTTTACTTCGGAAATAGGACGCTCCTAGTTTTTGCGTTTTCCCACGATCAAAACGTATTCCCGCTCTCCTGTTTCGTCTATCGAAGGATAGGGTGTTAATGCCATTCCGTAGTACATATAGCCGCCTAGACTACTAATATTGTTTTGCTTATTCTGATTAAAGATCAATTCTTGCTGAACAACAGTTGAACTATCTTCAGAAATTTCAACCCTGATTCTCGCTCTTCCCGCCCAAACACAATCTGTGTATTTTGGGCAACGACTATCCTCTAAAACTTCCACAAAACGAATTTGTAAGGTATCGATCTGAACTGTTTCACCCAATGCTACCTTGATGCCAATTTGAGGTACTTCAATAGGCTGCTCTTGAGCAGTTAAAATACCATAGCTACACAGTAAACTCAGAATTATAAAAAGGTTTTTCATGATACTTAATTTTTAATATTGAAGGTATAGAGAAAACAGTGCCAAAAACTTCCGAAGAAAAAAGTTATCCTCTAAATAAGAAGAAATCATCCTTCATTTGCTCAATATGCTCATCCTTGTTCGTGATAATATACTGTAGCGCACGATTGGTAAAATCGGTTCCCTTTTCAGTAAGTGAAACCAGATCGCCTTCAATTGCGATCATATTGTTCTTTAATGCCAATTCAAGTACGGTTTGTGCGCGTACCTTCTGCCAATTGATATGTTCACGCAAATGATTAATATGGCGTTCATTTTCTTCGGAATGATTATTCAAATGAAGCAGAAAGGTGATCAAAGAGACCTCAGTTCGTTGTTGTTTTTGACGATACATGACCGACAAAAGACCCTTTTTAGGAGCGAATAAGTAAACCAATAAAAATACCACGCCTAATACGGTGGTCATTGATCCTGAAATAGAAGCATCTAAAAAATGGGCCAACCAATAACCCACAATGGCCGAAAAAACACCAAAAAGAATAGACAATAACAACATCTTTTTTAGATCGCTAGTGAGTAAATACGCAGCCGCAGCAGGCGCGATCATTAAAGCCACAACTAATATGGCACCAACCGCATCAAAGGCTCCAACAACAGTTACTGAAGAAATTGACATAAGTCCGTAGTGCATGATCACTGGTGAAAAACCCAGGGCAGAAGATAATCCTGCGTCAAATGTAGACACCTTTAATTCTTTAAAGAACAAGAAAAGCAGCGTTAGCGTTATCAATAAAACGCCGCCCATCAGCCAAAGTGATTTTGGTCCCACATCTGCTCCAAAAAGCATAAACCGATCAAAGGGAGCAAAGGCCAATTCTCCTAGTAATACCGCATCTACATCCAAATGCACGTCATTGGCATTTTTGGCAATTAGAATAACTCCAATACTAAACAAAGCGGGAAATACGAGCCCGATGGCCGTATCTTCTTTTACCAAACCTGTCTTTTGAATGGCTTCAACCAAAATAACGGTAATGACCCCTGTTACTGCAGCCATCAAGATAAGCAACGGTGAATTGAGATCGTGTGTGATAAAAAAGCCTAAGACGATCCCAGGCAGAATAGCGTGACTAATAGCATCACTAATTAGCGCCATTTTCCGAAGCACTAAAAAGACCCCAGGAATGGCACAGGCGATTGCTACGACCGCAGCGATAAGTTGTATTTCTATTTGCGGACTATTCATCGTTTGGTTTTTGAGTGTACAAACTTTGCGCTTCTTCGTAGCCGTGTTGTGTCAATGACCACTGCTGTCCTTGAAGCGTTATCCATTCTTTTTCTTCCAATTCCTTTAGCGACTTCTTTGTAAATCCATGAAAGTTATTTAAGATCTTAATAGCATGTGGATGGGAGATATTTTGATGATTTTTAGCGATGCCATACATAAATTGCAATGTTTTTTTAAGCTGAAGGTCTCTTCGATTACTTCGGAAACGGATCTCTCTAAATAAGAGTCCGCGGCCAGGCGAGAAAATAAACGACACCAACACAAAAACAGTGGCTACCAAAACAATTACCGGCCCCGTTGACAGATTATTCTCGCTAGCGCTAATTGCTGTCCCTACAACGCCAGAAAATGCTCCAAAGATCGCTGCTAAGAATACCATAACACCTAAACTATTGGTCCATTGACGAGCGGCAGCAGCTGGCGCCAACAACATCGCACTCATTAAGACCACTCCTACTGTTTGTAGCCCAAGTACAATAGCCAAAACAATAAAAAAGGTGATTAGAATATCTATAAATCGGGTGTTAAATCCTAAGGTTTTGGTATAGTCTGCATCAAATAAAAGAATCTTAAATTCTTTCCAAAAAAGAAGTAAAATGACAAGACTAATTCCTGTCACTATAACCATTAATGTAACATCCTTTTCAACTAATGTTGCCGCTTGTCCGAAGAGATACTTATCTAATCCCGCCTGATTGGCATTGGGTTGCTTTTGAATAAAGGTTAGCAATAACATTCCGAAGCCAAAAAAAAGCGAAAGAATAAGACCTAAAGCTGTATCGCTTTTTAAATGTGTTTTCTTGGTAATTCCACGGATCCAAAAAGTTCCTATTAAGCCGCTAACCAAGGCACCTAATAACAAAACGTTGGTGTCTTTTGCTCCTGTGATCAAAAAAGCCAAAGCAATTCCGGGTAAGGCAGCATGCGAAATAGCATCACCTAGCAAACTCTGCTTCCGAAGCACAGCAAAACTTCCCAACATGCCACAAATAGCTCCCAATACAGCCGTCCCCAAAGTAATAGTTCGTAGGGTATAATCGGTGAATAGCAATTGGAAGTATTCCGTAATAGTCATTATTTGTTAATCGCTACTTTATAATTAATTCCGTAGGTCTTCGTCAAGTTATCATCATTAAAAATTTCCTTCACTGGTCCTGCAGCAATTTTCTTTACGTTTAAAAAGGTAACCCAATCAAAATATTCTGGAACTGTTTGCAGGTCATGATGTACAACTACCAAGGTTTTTCCCGCTTTCCGAAGTTCCTTTAAAATATTAATAATCGCAATTTCGGTAGTGGCATCAACGCCTTGAAAGGGTTCGTCCATAAAATAAATAGACGCATTTTGCACCAGCGCTCGTGCCAAGAACACACGTTGTTGCTGTCCGCCGCTCAACTGACTAATTTGCCTATTCTTAAAAGATAACATTCCAACTTTCTCTAAAGCCTCTAAGGATGCTTTTTTTTCTTTTTGCCCTGGGCGTTTGATCCAGCCTAGACTTCCGTAGGTTCCCATCATAACTACATCGATAGCTGTAGTAGGAAAATCCCAATCTACACTCCCTTTTTGCGGTACATAAGCCACCAACTTTCGTTGCTTTTCATAGGGTTTTCCTAAGATCGTAACACTTCCGGCAATAGGTTTGATGATCCCTAGAATCGATTTTATTAATGTCGATTTCCCTGCCCCGTTTGGCCCAACAATCGCCATAAGAACACCTTCAGGCACTTCCAGGTCAATATCCCACAAAACAGGCTTATAGTTATAGGCTACTGTAAGATCATCTACTTGTACGGCGAACTTTTTTTCCATATTATTTTAATGAACTAACAATGGTGTTGACATTATGCCGAAACATACCTAGGTATGTTCCCTCAGGGGTTCCGGCGTTTCCTAAGGCATCACTATAAAGTGAACCACCAATAACAACTTCGGCACCTTTAGAACGTACGGAGGCTTGTAATGCTTCAATAGTTCTACGCGGAACCGAGCTTTCCACAAAAATGGCTTTCACTTTATTTTCAATAATAAAATCTGACAATCGCTGTACGTCTTGCACTCCAGCTTCGGTTGCTGTAGAAAGCCCCTGAAGTCCGACCACTTCAAAATCGTATGCTTTTCCGAAGTAATTAAAAGCGTCATGTGCTGTTACCAAGATTCTTTTTTCCTTCGGAAGTGTAGCAATTGTAGCTTTTACCTCTGCTTCCAGGGCATCTAATTTATCAATATATGTCTCTTTATTTTGTCTAAAAAAATCGGCATTTTTAGGATCTGCTTCAGCTAAAACATCGGCTGTTTTTTCAGCGAACTGTTTGAAATAGGAAATATCAAACCACACATGCGGATCGTAATTGGAGGCAAAATATTCGGAGCCGATCAAGGTGCTTTTATCGATCACTTCGGCCAAAGCGACCTGTGTTTTGCTCGTCGATTCCATTTGTTCAAAAACCTCAACCAATTTTCCTTCTAAGTGCAGTCCGTTATAAAAAATAACATCAGCATTATATAATTTGGAGACATCGCCTTCACTGGCCTTATATAAGTGTGGATCTACACCAGCACCCATTAGACCATTGACTTGTATAGAATCTCCTCCAATATTTTTTACAAGATCGGTAAGCATGGTTGTTGTAGTGACCACTTGGAGTTTATGCGATTTGTTGGAATCATTTTTACAGCTAAAAAAGCTTGTCAAAACGAACAAAAAAAGTATTTTTTTCATGTTAATTGGTTTGAACATAAAGGTTTTCGGCTATTTTTTTAGAGATAAAAAACTGATCTCTTCCTACTTGAATGACCATCGAATCGTCAAAGAATTCTTTTCCAAGAACGTTGATCTTCGTTCCAATACTAATGGCTTTTTTATCTAAATACTGAAGAAATTCTCCGCTAGACTCTTTTACACCAACACATACCCCGCGTTGACCCTTATCGAGTTCCGACAATAATTTTTTTTCTGTGGTCTTAACATTTCCGTGTCTATCTGGAATGGGATCCCCATGTGGATCAAAATCTGGATTTCCCAAAAACCGATCTAAACGCGTTACGAGTTCATCGCTTTGAATGTGTTCTAGTTGTTCGGCGATATCATGTACCTCATCCCAATGAAAATTTAGTTTTTCCACTAAAAAAACCTCCCACAAGCGGTGTTTCCGAATTACATCTGCAGCAATACGGCGTCCCGTTGGTGTCAACAAGGCCCCGCGGTATTTTTTATAGGAGAGCACTTCCTTTTCGGCCAGCTTTTGAACCATGTCGGTTACCGACGAAGGCTTTGTTTCCATAACTTCCGCTATGGCATTGGTACTTACCTCGCCTTGAATTCGATGTTCTAAATGGTAAATGGTCTTGAGATAATTCTCTTCTGTAGATGAAAACATGCTACAAAGATACCAATTATTTTTACGGTAGGGTAATTATATTTTTAGGCTAGTCTAAAAATTAGAACACAATAGAGTCTATTTGGCCAAATTTTTACAAATGAAGCCGATAGGTTATTCAAACAACAAGTAGAAATTTAAAATCCGCGTTCCTTTTGAAGCTGCTCATACGCCTCTTGCACTTTTCTGAACTTTTCTTCTGCGCCCTTTTGATACGCCTCATCCATATGCTGTAGTTTGTCTGGATGATACTTTTTTGCCATTTCGCGATAGGCTTTTTTAACTTCCGTATCTGTAGCCGTTCGCTCGATCTCTAGAATTTTATATGCACTATCCGGATTTTTAAAGAACATTGCCTTGATACTTTCAAAATCGCGTGCCATGATGCCTAAAAAGCCTGAAATACGCTTGATCTCTGCTACCTCTGGCGCAGCAACATGACCATCGGCATTTGCAATACTAAATAAAAAGTGGAGAATTTGCAGGCGTGACTCGTAGCGTGTTTTACTTCGTAATAGCGAGCAAATATTTTGAGCAGATATCGTTCTGTTTTTAATTACATCATTAAAAACTTTAAACGTTGCGTTGGCGCGTTCCTTTCCGTAGGCTTGTACAAAATACTGACGTACATAGTCTAATTCACTTTGGTTTACCGTACCATCGGCCCGAATAACTAAGGAAGCCAAAGAAAGAAGATTCAATTCAAAATCGGCTGGCGTGACTTGCTCACTGCGTTGCTGACCAAAAATAGGCCGCTGACGCTGCCCTGTCGTTCCTTTTTTAGTCATTAAGCTATCAATAATGCTTCCAATCACAAAACCTGCAATAGCACCTGGAAAGCGATAAATCCAATATCCAACAACGGCTCCTACCCAACGTATCATACTCTTTAAAAAATTTAAGTTACAAAGATAAGTAAACCACTACCTGTATTTGTTACGCTTTCGTCAAAGAATTCTCCGCATTCGCACTTAGGGTGTTTTTTTTTAATAGTACATATTTGCGATTTCCTTAACACCCACACAGACAAGAATCATCTACAAAATGACTATCTTTGCAGTACGATTTTTAATACTTAAAATATTTAGATATGTATCCACCAGCATTAGTTAAACCCATGCGCGAAGACCTTACCAATATAGGTTTCGAAGAATTATATACAGAACAGGACGTTGCAAATGCTTTAGCAAAAGAAGGAACCACCTTGGTTGTAGTAAACTCGGTTTGTGGTTGTGCAGCCGCCAACGCACGCCCAGGAGCAAGAATGTCGCTTCAAAACACCAAGAAACCAGATCATTTAGTCACTGTTTTTGCAGGTGTTGACGTTGAAGCTGTTGATGCCGCACGTGCTCAAATGATGCCTTTTCCACCAAGTTCACCGTCTATGGCGTTGTTCAAAAATGGAGAATTGGTTCATATGTTAGAACGTCATCACATTGAAGGACGCTCGGCAGATATGATCGCCGAAAACCTTAAAGGGGCTTACGACGAGCTTTGCTAAACTAGCATAACATAAATTTATACGACCGTTTTCATTTCTTTGGAAACGGTTTTTTTATACTTTTGAAGTATGACAAAAATACTAGCCTATCCCTTATCGGTGATCTATTTTATTTTCTTCGGAATGGCCCTAGTTATTTTTCACCCCATTCAGTGGATTACATTGAATGTCTTCGGTTACAAGGCCCACAAAACCGCTGTAGATTGGTTGCAATTTTCGCTCTTACGCTGCCAAAATATCTTAGGGACGCGCTTTACCTTCAGAAACAAATACACTATTGACACAGACCAGCCAGTGATCATTGTTTCGAACCATCAAAGCATGTTTGATATTCCGCCCATCATCTGGTTTTTTAGAAAACACCATCCTAAATTTATTTCAAAAAAGGAACTCGGACGCGGAATTCCGAGTGTTTCTTACAACTTGCGCCATGGTGGTTCTGTACTTATTGATCGGAAAAAGCCCGCGGAAGCCGTTGCTGCTATCAAAAAGTTTGGCGCTTCGGTTGAAAAAAATAAATGGGGCGCAGTGATCTTTCCCGAAGGTACCCGAAGTAGGGATGGACATCCAAAACCATTTCAAACCAAAGGCTTATTAACACTTTTTGCTGAAATTCCTTCTGCAACCGTGATTCCCATTACGATTAATAATTCATGGAAAACAATTCGCTACGGAAAGTTTCCTATGGGACTTGGTTCACATATTACCATTGATGTGCATAAACCATACAAGGTTAGTGAATACAATGCTTTAGAACTTATCGCTACCATTGAAAAACAAATTACTGAAGCCATTGTTGTATGATCTTTTCTGAAACCGAGCAAACCGTAATTGATCATACCATCCATTTCGTAAAAGCAACACTTCAAGGCGCCGAAGGTGGTCACGATTGGTTTCATATTGAAAGGGTCTATAAAAATGCCCTTTTGATTACTTCAGAAATGCCTTCGGAAGAAAGTAAAGCCAATCCTTTTGTTGTCGCCTTAGGCGCGCTATTGCACGATATAGCCGACTCAAAGTTTTATGGTGGCGATGATACTATTGGACCAAAAAAAGCCGATACGTTTTTAAAGACACAAGCTGTTTCCGAAGAAATACGCAAACAGGTCGTTAAGATCATTGAAAATGTTTCATTTAAAGGCGGAAATACAGCCAAAACACATGATTCAATCGAGTTGGATATCGTACAAGACGCAGACCGACTGGATGCTTTAGGCGCTATTGGAATAGCTAGAACGTTTAATTATGGCGGCTTTAAAAACAGACCGCTTTACGATCCCGAGATCCTTCCAAAAGTAAACATGTCTGCTTCCGAATATAAGGCCTCCAATGATCCAACGATCAATCATTTTTATGAAAAATTATTACTGCTAAAAGATAAGATGAATACCGAGACAGCTAAAAAGATCGCAGTAAATCGTCATGAATTTATGGAGCAATTCTTAGCGCAATTCTACGAAGAATGGAACGGTAAAAAATAAAAATGCCTGCTCAAACAAACGTTTGAACAGACACTTTCGGTTGGTTAAGTTGTGCTTCCTATCCTTTTATAGGTGTAGTTTTTTCTACTTTTAAGTGTTGTGCAAAAAAGCCCATCATCGCTTGATACAACTCTAAACGGTTTTCTTCCTTTCCAAAACCATGTCCTTCATCATACTTTACCATATACGGAACGGCTACTCCGCGTGCACGCAAACTTTCAACGATCTGATCTGCTTCATTGATGTTCACTCGCGGATCATTTGCACCTTGCACTACAAATAATGGCTTGGTGATCTTATCAACGTGTAAAGCTGGTGAAATCTCTTCCATAATCGCCTTTTCTTCTGGATTGTTTGGGTTGTACCAGATTTTTTCCATCAAAGCACGATACTTTTCCCAATAGGGAGGAAAGGTATCCATAAACGTAAATAAGTTACTTACACCTACATAATCAACGCCACAAGCGTATTTTTCAGGTGTTTTGGTCATTCCTCGCAATACAGCATAACCCCCGTGGCTTCCACCGTAGATCGCTACATTGTCTTTATCGACCATTCCTTGTTCGATCACATAATCTACACCATCTTCAACGTCATCCATGGCTTTTCGGCCAATCTGACCAAAGCCTGCCTTTAAGAATTCTTTTCCGTAGCCACCCGAAACTCTAAAGTTTACGTGTAGCGTAGCATATCCGCGGCTTGCAAATAATTGCGCCTCTGGGTTAAAACCCCAAGTATCACGAAGTCCTTGTGGACCACCATGTGGATTTACAATTAATGGAACCTGTTGTCCTTTTTTGTATCCCGTAGGAAGTGTGATATACCCGTGAATTTTGAGTCCGTCGCGACTTGTAAACGAAATAGGCTTCATTGAAGCCATATCTTCAGCTTTCAAGTGTGGTAACAATTTGTACAAAAGTGTCACTGTATCTTTCTTGGTATCGTACACATAGTACTCTCCAACGATCTTATCACTAGTAACAGCAACTAAATATTGATCTTCTTCATCGGTACGATCTACGGTATAAAATTGCTTGTCTCCAAACTCTTTCTTGAGGCGATCATATACTTTTTTATACGCCTTACTTTGCGGAATGATCTTCGTTTTCTCTCCAGTATACGAGAAATAGTCAACCTCGTAGTTACGTTTCCGCGAAAGCGAGATCCCTGAAACATCAAACGTATCATTGCTGAAAACAGTTTTGATCTTCTTATTCTTTTTAAGATCATATAGTTGAATTTCTAGCTTATCGGTTCCTAAGTTAGAAAGTACATACGCATCATCTGGATTTTCTGTATTTGGATTGAACGAGCTAATTGCAAAGGTGTCTCCAAATTCAGTTATAAGTATTGACTTAAACTCACCATCTATATTGTATAATATTTCAGATTTGATCCCGTCAACAATACGGTTTACAGCCCGCAAGTTTCCTTTGCGGTCAAAGTTATAGCCACTTACAGGTGGTTCACCTTCAGCAACGGTATAAAGCTTTGTAGCCTCTCCTGTATTCACATTTAGGCGATAAGGTTCTTCCTGCTGTAAATTGTCTTTGTTCATTTGCACGATCACGTGATCTTCGTCCTCTTTTAGACCGGCAATAATATTTACACGAACGCCATCATAAGGCGTAAGCTCCTTTTTATTGGCTCCCGAAATATCGACTCCAAACAAGTGATAGTTTTCATCGCCACCTTTATCTTGTAAATATAAAAGACGGTCGTTATTAACCCACGTATAACCTCTAATAAGATCTTCTTCCTGCTTGATAAGTAGTGTTTCTTGCTGAGTTTCTGTGCTTTTAATAAAGAGATCCCGCTCGCCAGTATCGCGGCGTTTCATATATGAAATGTATTTACCATTGGCAGATAGCTGAAACGAAAAGGCTTCAGGTGTTTTAAAATAATCGGCTACGGAGTATTTGTATGAACCGGTTTCCATGGCGCCCAAGGCACTCATTTCTGCATCGGTAGAAGGTAGGGATGTGTTTCCTGGCTTTGTCTTCACAGTTTTCTTTAAGTTTAGCGGGTATGATTGCCCCATTTGCTCGTACGTTCCCTCAATACCTGCTTCGGAAAGCGTTCCTGAATATTTCATTTTCAGTTTAGCAGAAGTGATGGTCACGTTTTGATCTTCCAAAATTACGGTATCCATTTCAATTCCGGTAGCTCCTTGCATAGGAACATCCATTGTGGCTGTTAATCCTTCATCGGTTTGACTAAAGTTGTAAATTAGTTCCATTTCCATCCCTTGTACTTGTAGCGTTCCGCTATAAGATCCATTAGGAGTTTGTGCCTGCATCACGGTTGCAAAAGCCATGGCGATACAGATTGTAAATAAGTGATATAGTTTTTTCATAGTTGTTGTTTTTTAGTGGTTCGTTTAAAAAATTGAGATGACAAAGTTGAATACTAATTCTGCGATTGTTATCATGATATTTTCGGTTTAAAAGATTAATGAAATACATAGGTATATAGCGATTCCTGCAATAATTCCTATGCCAAATTTGATGAGTTGAATTCGTTTTACGGTTTTATTTTTTTGTGCCATATACCAACTGTTAGTGATTAAAATTGCTGTGGAGATAAAAAGCAATGATGAAATAAATCCATATACCCCATCCAATTGCTTCTGACCATCTGTTTTGTTTTGCTGTGTTTCTCATATCGGTTTATTTTTAGTTCCCAGTTGTTTTGGGAGTGTGATTGTTTTCTGAAGCAAACTTGCGAGATAAATCACCTATATAAAAAGGAAGCCTCCCTAGTTTTGGAAAAATAGGGGACTTTAAAAATGACGTCGTGCGTTGTAAATAAAGGGATTTGGTGTTATTTCCGAAGAAAAATAAAAGGAAGATCGCCACAACCCTAAATTTATAAATTTAGGTCGTAAACGCGTGATTTAAGCTATATTTTTGATCTCCTTGATATAGAATGAAGGATTAAGCCCGGTGTCTTTTTTAAAGTATTTAGTAAACGAATCTGCACTCTTATAACCGAGTTCTTCGGCGATAGATTGAATGCTATACGATCTAAAAATGACATCATTCTTTAGACGAACGATGGCGTAGTTAATTCTAAGATCGTTGATATAGGTATTAAAATTCTTTCCGTAGTGCGCATTGATCACTTTAGAAAGATACGATGTATTGGTATTGATCTTTTTGGCAACATTATACGAATTACAATCTTGCTGTAAGAAATATTCTTTTGCCTCCAATTTTTTGAGTCCATCGAGAATATGCTGTTTGGTCTCTTCCGGCACATCACTGCTATTTTTTTCTTCTAAAACCGCATCTCGTGTATCAATAATATCTTTGGATTGCTCTGCTTTTTTTATCTTCTGAAGAAGCGCTTCAAACTTTGCCTCATTCTGCTTTTTTGTTCGGTAGAATTTCAGAAGAAAGAATAACAAGACCAAAATAATGACCGAAGCCCCTAATAATAGATAGGTTATATAATTTTGGCTCTTTTCTTTTTCAATTTTAAGTGCTTCAAAATCGCTTTTAAACCGTGTGCGTTCTTCTTCTAGAAAAGCCTCTTTAGCATCGGCTTTCATTTCAACAAAGCGCTCTTGTGTTGTCAAATATTTTTCAAAATAGTAACTCGCACGTTCAAAATCGCCTGTCTGCTTGTAGGCCTCCGCCAATTTTTCATAATAATCATCCATAAAACCCTCTTCTTCGGGTTTCACTTGGTAATTATCTAGTGCTTGTTGTAAAATTCGGATGGCATTTGGGTAATTTTTAGCAGCAATATCAACTGAACCCAAGCTGTAGGCCTTATTTAAATACAGTAGATCATAATCTACCGCACAAATACTATAGGCTTTCTCAAAATTCTTTCGTGAACTGACAAAATTATTTTCTTTAAGATCGATTTCGGCTTGCACTAAAAATCGGTACGACTGGTAACAACTATCGACCTCTTTAAGTGAAAGTTCATTAATCTTTGCCGCGTATTTTTTAACCGAATCGAGAGCATCTTCCTGAAGAAATGACGTAACCAATCTCGTATATCCATAAATTAGCGTTCCGTTCTTAACAGCCTCGGTGTAGGTTGTGTCCAGAGGCTTATTCTCGTAAATCTCTAAGGTTTTTTTTCGAATGGCTCTTGAATCTTCATAAGATTCTCCCATTTCCATCACATCGGCTATTTTATTAAGCGCCCTTTCACGCATCCTTTCATCGCCGTGTTCTTCAGCAAGATCTAAAGCCTGGTTATAAAGCCCTAAGCGAGTCTTCATCGTGGTTGCGATTAGCTGCATATCTCCAGCAAATAGATAAGATCTTATCTCTAAAGTTACCAAGTGATTGGCTTTCGCAAAATCGATCATCTCATAGGCAACCTGATTTGCTTCTTTAAAATTGCGTCTCAGATAGTGCGTGCTCGCTTTTGCCTCCAGCCCTATCCACTCATTTTCAGGATCACCTTCCTTTTGCGCCTTTAAAATATAGGCTTCTACTGCGACCATGGCCTTAGAGAAGTCTGAAAAGCGATAGGTGTCTATAGTGTCTTTAATACTTTCAAAAGGCAGATCAACAAGCGCTCCTGATTTTTGAGAAAAACCCGTAGCAATGATGGCAAATAACAAAAAAGACAAACAATACTGTTTCATGACTAATAAGTAGCGTTTTAAACACAATTGTAACGCTTTTGCAAATATATCATTTAAAAAAGACGCGTTTGCGGGTTTTTAAGCTGAAGATAATGTGAACCTTCTAAGGCAGTGAGCTTCTTATCCTTTAAATATTTTCTTCGCGCCAATTGCATGGTATCCTTAATTTGTGTTGCAATGGTTCCTTCCCCACGCATACGTCGTCCCCAATGGCTGTCGTTGAGATTTCCGCCGTGGCATTCAGCGATCTGATTGAGAATTCGTTGCGCCTTATTTGGAATCGTATTATGTGCCCAATCGGTGAAGATCTCACCTATTTGCCCGTTAAGTCGGACCACCGTATAGGCAACCTCTTGGGCTCCTGCTTCGGCCACACGTTTTACCAAAGGAAGAATTTCGTGACTGTTAAGCGAAGGAATGATGGGCGCCATCATGACGCGTACTGGAATATTGTTTGCCGAAAGTACCTCAACCGCCTTTAGACGCTGCTTAATGGTTGCCGTTCTTGGTTCCAGCAATCGTCGTGTTTCTTCGGAAAGAGAGGTGATCGAAATATTCACCTGAATAATGTTCAGTTTTGCCATTTCCGAAAGGATATCCAAGTCCCGAAGAATGAGACTGTTCTTGGTAATGATCCCTGCAGGATGTTTCCATTTTAGCATTACTTCCAAACATTTCCGCGTGATTTCCAATTTGCGTTCTATGGGCTGATAGCAGTCTGTATTGCCCGAAAAAACAATGGGATGTGGCTCCCAAGATTTCTTCGTGATATGATGTTCTAATAATTTTGGAGCACCTTTCTTTACCAAGATCTTGCGCTCAAAGTCTAATCCTGGGCCGTAACCCCAATACTGGTGGCTATTACGCGCATAGCAATACACACAACCATGCTCGCAACCTTGATACGGATTGGCAGAAAAGCCCATACCAACGTCGGGACTATCTACTTTATTGACAAAAGTTTTCGGGAAGATGTCTAAATATTCGGTGGTGTTTTTTTCAGGCGCATCTCCTTCTTGCGCACAATGATTTAAGTAATCATCACGAAGCTCGTGCGACAGCTCGAAAAATTTATTGTGAATTTTCTTTTGGGCACCACGGCCCTTTTGATAGGTATCTGACAAAGTGAATTGAATCTAGTGAAGCACTAAATTAATTCAATATTGGAAAAATTCCTATTTAATATGGAAAAATTCCAAATGTGTTTGTAAGTTATATCGCCAATGGCGTTTTATTCATAAATTACTTCCCAGGAAACTGCGCCTTTCTTTTCTCTAAAAAGGCTTGTGTACCCTCATGGAAATCAGCTGTGCCGAAGCATTTCCCAAATTGAGTTATCTCTGCATCAAAACCATTTTCTCCCGCTTCATATCCAGCGTTAATAGCTTCAATAGCGGCTTTTATAGCGACGGGTGAGTTACGCATGATCTTTCCGGCAATTTTTTCAGTGAACGGAAGCAATTCTTCCAAAGTTGTCACATGATTTACCAATCCGTACTGTAGCGCCTGATTGGCATCTATCATACCTGCGGTCATGATCATTTCCATAGCGCGTCCTTTACCCACCAACTGCGGTAAACGCTGTGTTCCGCCATAACCGGGAATAACCCCCAAAGAAGTTTCTGGCAAGCCCATTTTAGCATTTTCACTCGCTATTCTAAAATGTGCTGCCATGGCGAGTTCGAGTCCGCCACCTAGCGCAAAACCGTTGACCGCTGCAATCACGGGTGTTGAGAGATGCGCAATAAAATCGAATAGTTTAGCTTGGCCCTGTGCGGCGAGTTCTTCCCCTTGAGCAACAGAAAAATCGGCAAACTCACTAATATCTGCTCCTGCAACAAAAGCTTTTTCACCGCTTCCTGTAATAATAATTACATTGATAGCCGAAGCCGTATCGGCATCGTTGAGTGCGTGATGTAATTCACTAATAGTTTCGATGTTGAGGGCGTTCAGTTTAGAGGGACGATCGATGGTAATTCTAGTAATACCATTGTAATCTTCGGTAAGTATATTTTTGTAGGTCATGATCTTTTGGCTTTTAATAGTAAAATTACAGAAATTCCTACAATTGCTTCGGAAAACGAACGGTAAAAGTGGTTTCAGATCCTTCTTCCGAAGTAAAAGTGATCACACCTCCATAGGTTTCCACAATATTTTTCACCATTGCCAAGCCAAGTCCCATTCCGCTTGTCTTGGTCGTAAATTTAGGTTCAAATACTTTAATGCTGTTTTCTTCCGAAATCCCCCCGCCATTATCCATAATTGTTATTGCCACATGCTCTGGTTCTTCAATAACATGTACCTCAATTTTCGGATCTTCTGGTTTGCGCTGTTCAATTGCCTGAATACTATTCTTAACCAAATTGGTAATAACCCTGATCAATTGCGTTCTGTCAAACTTCGCGATCACCTGTTCTGCTTCCGAAGAAAAATAGATAAACGGTTCGTTAAAGATATCTAGCGCTAATTTGGTAATGCTCACTACATCTAGTGTTTCATCTTTTTGTGCAGGCATTTTTGCATAATTTGAAAATGCTGAAGCAATATTACTCATGATATCAATTTGCTGAATAAGTGTTGTACTATACTCGGCTACTTTTTGTTTGATCAACGGATCTGTAGGGTCAAATTTACGTTGAAAACTCTGCACTGTAAGACGCATTGGTGTCAACGGATTTTTAACTTCGTGAGCCACCTGTTTTGCCATTTCCCGCCAAGCCGCTTCCCGTTCATTGGCGGCTAACTGCGCAGCGCTATTTTCCAATTCATCGATCATGCTGTTATACGCATTGATAAGTGTTGAAATTTCATCTGGTGTGTTTGAAACAGTGATCTTTTTGTTTCTTTGATCCAAGCGAGTTCGAGTGATCTTATCACTCACTTCATTTACCGAACGCGTTATATATTTTGATAAAAAATAAGCAAAAACAATGGCTATCCCGATCATAATAATATAGGCGAAACCAAGTCGTGTGAGGCTTTCCTTTAGCTCTCTTTTAATAAAACCATCATCTTCAATATAAGGCAGGTTGAGAATGGCAATTGGCTTAAAATAATTATCGGTGATATAGGTGTATGAAGATTGGTATTGTTGCCCCTCTTCCTCAAAAGTTTGCACAAAGCTCTTGGTAGATGATGCTTCTAGCGCCTCCATTACATAAGCCGGAATTTGCTCTGCATGTTCATCTCTAATAAATGAAGCCTTTGATGCTTTTAGAAGTTTTCCGTCAAGATCATATAAATAGAGTTCGAGGTTATGTGTTGCCTTGATCTCATAAATTTTTTGCTTAAAAATCAGTGGAATATATTCGGTTTCAACAGGAAATGTGGTGTCATCCAGTACAAATCCAATATTTTCACGAATATTCGCTTCCTTTCGTTGTAAACGTTCTCTGTGGTAATCTTCTGCTTCTTCACGATATTGATAAACCGTCACTGCAGCGATCAGGATCGATGCCAAGATCACCAAAAGAAGCATGGAAATAAAAATACGACTGCGTAAGGATTTGGTGCTAAGATTCATAGTGACTTTTACTTCGGAAAGTTAACAATAATTACGCCATTTGTTCTTAAGTTACTCATTACTTGCTCGAGCGATCTACTTAGTTCCTTCCCGAAGACGCTTGTAGAATTTATAACCTAGCATGATCAGTACCGAAAAAAGTATAATCCCAATCACTCCATAGATCCAGTTGATAGCATTTTTCAGAATAACTAAAAACACCACTGAAAATAAAATAATGGTGGCTCCTTCATTAAATAACCTCATAAAATTGGACGAATGTTTATAAACATCACGTTGATGCGCCTTAAAGATCTGATGACATTTAATATGATAGATTATTAACGCCACCACAAACCCTAATTTTACCTGCATCCAAGCATCGGTGATCCAAAATGGACGAAGCACGAGCAGCCAAATGGCAAACACGAGCGCTAAGATCATGGAAGGCCATGTAATAATATACCAAAGACGCTTGGTCATGATCTTGTACTGTTCTCCTAAAATCTCACGTGCTGGCGACTCCTTTTTTGTGGCTTCGATCTGGTAAACAAACAACCGAACAATATAAAATAGTCCGGCAAACCAGGTGATCACAAATATTAAATGAAGTGACTTTATATAATTATATTCCATGTGGGAAAGTGATCAATTTTCTAGCGGTAAAGGTATAGAAAACCTCCGTCTTGTGCATAAAACCTCGCACCTAATAAACCATTAACTTTTCAGTTTAGCACAATACCTATATTAATTTTAGGATGCGTCACTATACTTTTGATCAAATAAGCTGTTTTTTTGGAAATAGATATAACCTTGTTTTAAATCTAATACCGTATTAAATCGCTTTAATAATTCATTGCCTAAAATGTGAGTTTTAAACCCTGCTGGATTGGCTTTATTTAATAATTGCGTTGGCACTTTCGTTATAACCTGATTCCCTATGGTTAATTGCGGTAATTCTACAACTTCCGTAATAAAAATCTCCCCAGCTCCATTTCGTAGTTGGTTTTTTTTAATGAGGCGTAAGTCTTTAGGGAATGACTGTTCAAACATGATTATACTATCTAACAACAAGGCTTTTTGGTATCCTGTATCAAACAAGAAACGACTCTTATAATCTTTGTTCTTTATACTAATTTTTCCGTCTAAGCAGAGAACTGTTTTGACCTTGTTCAACTTAGATTTAGTAAAAGCACTCACATCTGGTAGCCCATCCTGAATGATCATTTGCATTTTATCATAATCCAAAATTACAATTCTATCTGCAAACAAATCCCAACCAAATCTGCCATCCGTTTCCTGACCTGAATGAAGAACTGGGTAAATTTCTAAATCATCAAACGTAAGTTTTCCTATTTGAAGCTTCGCCAAAGAATCAAGTTTTACATAATTCTGTGTAGGTGTACTTTCTTTTCCATCGCTTAGCAAATTTGTCTTTTCCTTAATCGCTTGATGCGTCAAAAGCAATCCTGTTGTTCCCGAATCGAATTTTAAATCGAGACTGTCTGTTCCATTTAGCACGGTCTTGATCTTGATGTTATTGTATTTGGTTAATTCGAAAGGTATAATTACACCTTGCGTGCCTACTGGCTCTATTTTTGTTTTTTCCGAATTCTTACAACTGACAAAGACGCCTAGAAGCAAAAGTAAAAACAGATAGAGAATAGTGTTTTTCATGATTTTGGCAGCATTGCTTAGAAGGATAAAATATTGAATGTTTAGCTTATAATTTGATGCATAATACATTATTCTTCGGAAAATTCCGAAGTCACTATAGTTGCTTTCGGTTGAATCAACCCCAAACACAGCTTCAACCGAATTATTTTCTTCACCGATTGATACACCTGATGCTTATAGTCTTCATCCTGCTCCATTTCAGCAAGAATGGACGCTATGGTTTTACCCTCATCAATGGGCATCAATAACATATCACAACCCGCTTTTGAAGCTAGTAGCGGCGCGTTATCAATGATCGTGACAGCTTTCATGATATTTAGCGCATCCGTAATGACAAGTCCTTTAAAACCGAGTTCATTTTTGAGCAGATCGGTTACAATCGTTCGGGAACAACTAGCTGGCAGCTCATTTGTATCATACTTTTCATTATTCGTGATGGTAATATGCGCCATCATGATGGAGAGCACACCCGCTTCAATAAGCGGCGGATATACGTCAAGTTCCTGCAACGGACCGTCAATAAAAACCGATTTTTTATGGGTGTCACCCGATACCAATCCATGACCCGGAAAGTGCTTTGCCGTCGCAATGATCCCTTGTGATTGTGTTGTTTTGATAAATTGTTTACTTAACCCCACAACCGTGTCTTTACTATTTCCGAAGCTTCTATTCTTGATCGCTTCGTTCCCCGGACTCACATCAGCGACAGGTGCAAAATTCTGACGAAAACCAACTTCCAACAAATGCTTATTAATGATTCTTGCAATAGAGTCGCTTTCCGCAAGCGTTTTAATATCGATAGTGTTCATCACATCTTCGGTGCCTTGCAAGCGACCGTTAAACAGGCTAGGCTCAGCATCAATAGAAAAAAGTAATGGCAGTTGACCATTCTCTTCTGAAATACGATCCAAACTATCGATCATCTGTTTATGATTTGGCTTGGTTCCTTTCAGAAAAACAACACCGCCAAGTTTATTTTCTTCTGCTAATTTATAAACAACTTTCTGTGGCTTTCCAAGTTCTCCCGCCGAAGTCACGATCATCTGCGCCACGCGCGTGGTATCGTTCATTGCCTGAAATATGGTATCGACGGTATGTTCCAACACCGGATCATATGCATAGAAATTATCTAATGAAAACGTTTGTGATTGTGCATTAACCGTAAAAAAGACCCCAAAAAAGAGTATAAAAATTCTATTCATAGAAACATTAGTTCTTTACTTCCTCCACAAACAAATAATTCAATTGTTTGCTGTTAAAGGCTGCGTTAAAAGCTTTAATTTCTTCGGAAACCAGCTTGTCAAATTTAACCAGTTCGGCATTAATTTGCTGTGTGAGCTCATTCTTAACCGCAATATCTTGCGTTGTTGGCGGAAAGTCATCCATTCCTACCAAACTGTTTAAATGCGCTAACTTATTTGTCAATTTGATGGGGAAGTTCAACGGATCTTGTCCGCTGCGATTTTTGGTTTGATACAGTGCTTTCTCTATTTCTGAAAATTGCTCACTCAGGGTTTTCGCTTTTTCCACCAGATCTTTTACCTCTTCGTTCTCTTTGTATTGCTTCTGAAAAGCCCCGAGCTGCTCATTGATCTTGCGGATGTTTTTAATAGACATATGAGCGTTATTCACCGTTTCATTCACACTCGTGATAAAGTCGAATTGCTGCTGCATGCCTGCCACATCTGTTTCCGCATTTTTATCCGGTACAATGTTGAAGGTTTGTTTTAATGCAGGCTGGCCTTCCACTTCCAATACAACCTGATATGACCCCGGCACCGCTTGAGGCGCATCGGTACTAGCCCACCAAAGGATCATTCCGTCAAGGCGTTCTGCTCCTTTTCCGCGCATATCCCACGTATGAAAATTAGCTCCTTTTTCTACTGAAAGTTCTTGGATATTTTTTTCTTTATCGACCTTTGTACTGAACTTTTGAATGGTATCATTCCGCATATTCAAATAACTCAAAGTCACTTGTTTGTCGGTTGGGTCACTCAAATTAAAATAGGTCATCACGCCACTTGGGTGATTGGTACCACTCGTTAAAGATCCTTCTCGTGAGCGACCGCCCATACGATACGTATCTTTTGGTTTGAAAAGATAATTACCCTTGCCTTTGGCATTTGCCAATTGGTGAATAACTGTTAGATCATCGATGATCCAAAGGCTTCGCCCTTGGGTTGCAACAATTAGGTTATTGTCTTTAACTGCCAAGTCGGTAATAGGAACAATGGGCAAATTTAGCTGAAAGGCTTGCCAATTGGCTCCATCATTAAACGAAATATACATGCCCGTTTCCGTACCGGCGTATAATAATCCTTTTTGCTTCTTATCTTCTCGTACTACGCGTGTAAAATGTTCTCCATCAATCCCATTGGTGATCTTTTTCCATGTTTTTCCGTAGTCGTTTGTCTTATACAAATACGGAGCGAAATCACCTGTTTTATATTTCGTTCCTGCAATATAACAGGTCCCTGCATCAAAAACCGAAGGTTCCACACTATTGATCATCATCCACTCGGGCATCCCTTTTGGAGTCACATTATCCCAATTTTTACCGCCGTCACGTGAAACATGAACCAAACCATCATCACTACCCGTCCAAAGCAATCCTTCGGTGATTGGTGACTCGGCTGCCGCAAAAATGGTACAATAGTATTCTACCGACGTATTATCTTGTGTAATGGGTCCGCCAGACGATTTTAACTTCGAAGGATCATTGCGGGTAAGATCTGGGCTAATTGTTTCCCAGCTTTCCCCTTCATTGGTAGTTGCGTGCAAATGGTTGGACGCGGTGTAGAGTTTATTCGGATTGTGTGGTGAAAAGAAAATGGGGAAATTCCATTGAAATCTGTATTTCATGTCTTCCGCGCCATGTCCCATAGGATTGTCTGGCCAAACACTCACGCTACGAACCGTATTCTTTGTATGATTATATCGTGTAAGAAAGCCGTCATAACTTCCGCCATAAACAATATCATTATTTTTTGGATCGACAGCAATATGGGCACTTTCACCTCCCGCGGTTTCTTCCCAATCGGTATCATCAATACTTCTACCTTCGGTTCTATGTGGAATACGAAGGGTTGAATTGTCTTGCTGCGCAACATAAATACGATACGGGAACGCATCGTCTGTAGTCACCCGATAAAACTGCGCTGTGGGCTGATTGTGGTAAGTACTCCACGTTTCACCACCGTCGTATGTAATTTGAGCTCCGCCATCATCCCCAATGATCATTCTGTCTGGATCCTCGGGGGCGATCCAAAGATCGTGATGATCGCCGTGTGGTGCGTTATATGTTTCGTAGCTTTTTCCTCCATCCGTACTTTTATGATAGCGAACATTTAAGACATACATCACATCTTCATCCTTAGGGTCGGCATAAATACGTGTATAATACCAAGCGCGTTGTCGCAACTTTCGTTCACTATTGATCATTTTCCATGTTTCGCCACCATCATCACTGCGGTAAACGCCTCCTTTTTCTTTATTTTCAACTATTGCCCAAACGCGGTCACTATTGGCTGGGGAAACAGTAACCCCTATAATTCCTAATGTATCTGTTGGAAAACCTTTATTGGTTGAAATTTCTTTCCATGTTTCTCCACTATCGGTACTTTTCCAAAGGGCAGAGCCATCACCGCCACTACTTAAGCTATACGGGGTTCTGCGAACATTCCATGTGGAAGCATATAAAATTCTAGGATTATTAGGGTCTAACAGAAGATCAACCGCTCCCGCATTTTCATTAGCAAATAGCGTTTTACGCCATGATTTTCCGCCGTCGGTACTTTTGTAAACGCCTCGATCTTGTGTTGGCTTATAAATATTACCGAGTACTGCAGCGTAGACGATATTATGGTTTTTGGGATGGATCGCGATGCGCGGTACATGCCGACTGTTCTTCAGCCCCGCGCTTTCCCACGTTTTTCCTGCATCTTCAGACTTCCAGAGTCCGTATCCTGAGGAAACATTACCACGAACGGTTTTTTCGCCACCGCCCACATAGATCACATTGGGATCATCTTCGGCTACTTCAATAGCGCCAATGGAGCCACCGAAATAACCATCTGAGATATTTTTCCAAGTGCGTCCACCGTTTTTAGTTTCCCAGATTCCACCACCTGTGGAACCAAAGTAGAATAAGTTCGGTTTTCCCGGAACGCCGGTAACAGCGGCGCTTCTTCCGCCACGATGCGGCCCAACAAGCCTATACTCTAAACCGCTGTAAAGCGCTTCATCATACGACTGGGCTTGGATGATTTCTGAATGAATTCCGAAGAAAAAAATACTACAAAGGAGAAGGAAGGGAGAAAATAAGCGTTTCATGAAATACGATTTGAAAAGTTTCCTTAAAGATAGGAGTTCCTCAGCTTTAAATAAAACTCACCGCACCATTTTCTTAACCTCTTTATTAAGATAGTAAGCCGTAACGATGGTTGAAAGTACATCGGCAATAGGAAACGAGATCCACACACCAAATACGCCAAAAAACGTTGGAAGTACTATAATAAAAGGAATAAGAAAGAAACCTTGTTTAGTTAGGCTTAAGAGTAAAGCGGGTACGGCCTTTCCGATGGCTTGAAAATAGGACGCACCAATAAGTTGCACTACGATCACAGGCGTTGCCGCAAAAACCCATCGTAAGGCGTTTGGCGTTCTTTCTAGAATTTCGGCATTATTTGCCAAGGTTTGTGCATCTAAACTTTCAGAATTACTAATAAATATTGATACCAATTGAGGCGCAAAAATCATAATAACAGCAAATATCAATAAGGCCAGCGCGCCTGAATATTTAATCGATGTATTAATAGACTCTCGAACGCGTTGAAATTTTTCCGCGCCATAATTAAACCCAGCAATAGGCAAAAAGCCTTGATTAACGCCAATTACAGGGAATAATGCGAACATGAGCATCCTGCTAATAATTCCGTAGCTCGCCACATCGAGCGCATCACCATAGGTAATAAGCACATTGTTTAATAAAATGGTAAGTACTGCAATAGTTCCTTGTCTGGCCAGCGTCACAAAGCTGAGTCCGCTAATTTCTGAAACAATTCTTTTTTGAAGCTTAAACGATTCCCACTTCAGTCTGAGTTCACTTTTTGCAATAAAGAACCAAAAGATAAATGCAAAGCATATAAAGTAACTTATAAAGGTCGCCCAAGCTGCACCTTCCATACCAAAGCCCATCACATTGATAAGCACATAATCCATAAAAATATTAGCGATCGCTGGTAAGAGCATGGCGTACATCGCGAATTTGGGTTTCCCTTCAGCGCGAATAACATTGTTTCCCATCATGCACATGGCGAGCATTACGATACCGTAAAGCACGATGCGATAATAGGTAAGTGCCAGCTCTTTAAAAGAGTCATCGGCACCAAAGAATTCGATCAAATAATCTTGAAAAATCAGGCCTAAAATGGCCAAAAGCCCTGAAGTTAAAAAAGTGAGGGTTACTTGGTTTCCGAAGACACGAAGCGCCTTCGTTGGATTATTAGCGCCCAAAGCACGGGATAACACAGAACTACCGCCAATTCCAACCGCCAAACCAATAGCAGCAATAAAAAAGGTAACCGGAATAACAACCGTTATGGCTGAGATCGCCAACGGACCGATCCACCGCCCAACAAAAATCGTATCAACGATCATATTTAGCGACATCACTAAAATACCAATAGAGGCTGGAACAGCTTGTTTGATCAACAAACTGCTTATAGAATCAGTTCCTAAACTGTTTGCTTTCTTCTCCATCAATTAGGCAATCGCGGTTTCTACATCCACAATACGCCAGGTATCAATCCAATTTGCCAGTACTTGCGCCCAATCATCGCGATCATTTAAGCACGGGATCACTGTAAATTCTTCGCCGCCTACTTCGTGGAAAATTTCTTCCCCTTCCATGGCGATCTCTTCGAGCGTTTCTAAACAATCACTTACAAAGGCCGGTGTCACCACTACCATTTTTTTGACACCTTGTTTTCCCATACGCTCTATCGTACGGTCTGTATACGGCTGCAACCACGGATCAAAACCGAGTCGGGATTGAAAAGTAGTCGAGTAGGTTCCGCGCTCTAGTTTGAGATATTTTGCTACATTGACTGTGGTTATCTCACATTGATGTCTATAGCAAAACTCATGCTGTGGAGAGCCCATTTTGAAGCAACATTTCCCATCCATTTGGCAATTTCCATTGGTAATGTCACTTTTTCTGATATGTCTTTCGGGAACACCGTGATAGCTAAATAAGATATGGTCGTAGTCAAGATCTTTAAGCTTCTCGCCGATGCTTTTAGAAAGCACTTGGATATAGTCCTTTTTACCATAGAAAGCAGGGAGCGAACTAATTTTTAACTGCGGAAAAAAGGCGTCGCGCAATTCGGCAACTTTTACATCGATGGTTTCTGTAGTTGCCATCGCGAACTGTGGATAAAGCGGAATGGTTAATATTTCATCTACCCCTTGATCTACCAATTCTTGAAGGCCTTTTTTTAGGGTCATGCTTCCGTAGCGCATCGCTAATGCCACGGGTGCTGTTGTTTTTTGCTGTACTTTTTCTTTTAGTCTTTCTGAAAGTACGATCAACGGTGAACCTTCTTCCCACCATATTTTTTGATAGGCTTTAGCGCTCTGTTTAGGTCGTGTGTTTAAGATAATTCCGCGGACCAAAAGAATGCGTGCCCAACGCGGCACGTCAATCACACGAGGATCCATCAAAAATTCATCTAAATACTTTTTTACGTCTTTCGGACTCGTGCTGTCTGGCGATCCTAAATTGACAAGAAGTACTCCTTTTTTCATAGCTTTTTTCCCAGAACAGGAATTTCTTTAATTAATCTTTTTCTTTTTCAGAACAAAAATACGACTTACCAAAGTACTTATAATTGTTCGCATATATATAAATTCTATCGCCGTATTGGCAGTGCCTTACGAACTTAAACCCATTAAAAACTTTTTGGGTGTTGTGCCAAATTTTTTCTTGAAAGCCGCGATAAAATGACTGGATGTACTGTACCCTACTTTTAAACCAACTTCATTGACATTATGTGATCCAGTAGCAAGTAATTGTCTGGCCACTTCCATTTTATAGTCGAATAAAAAACTAAAAACCGAATCTCCATAAATCTGTTTAAAACCTTCTTTTAAACGATTTAAAGGCAAATTAATTTCTTCGGAAAGCTGCTGAAGTGTCGGCGGTTCGGCCATACGCGCAATAATGATCTGTTTCGCCTTTTTAATTTTTGCCACATTTTCTTCGTCAACCAAAAACGGACATTGCTCGGTATCTGCATCGGCTGGACGGTTAAAATACAGGCTTAACAATTCATACACCTTTCCTTTAAAATAGAGCGGTTTTACCGAAGCGTGCAAGTTGTAGTTCATGAGTTGGTTAAGTACAATTGCCATGGATGGCGAAATAGAACCGTCTTTATAATATTTTCGGTCCTTATTCTCGTCACTTAAAAAGGTGATATAATTGGCTTCGGAAGAAAACAAACTATGAAACTTGGCAATAGGTAAAAGCACGGAAATGATCCAGGATTGCGGCTCAACCGAAATTTCAATTGGCAGATCACGCTGCGGATTGTAAAGGAGCAGCGAGGTTTCTTCGGAAATAGGCAGTTTGTAATTTCCGTCATTAAAAATAAAATAAGCCCCGCCCTTTAAACAGAAATGAAACTGAACAAAATGCGCACTAACTTCGCGTTTAAATAATTGATTTTCAGTAGTATCATTATTAAACTTCAGAATAAAAAAACCTTCCTCTATGATTGTTTCCTCATAAAAGCCTTGAGCGACATTTTTTTCGAAAATCTTTTCCATCTTTTTTAGTTTTATTTAGAATTATTCTAAACAACAAGTGTTAAAAACCTATTTGAAGCACCGAAATTAAAGGATTTATAGCAAATCATGATTTTTTTAGCATAAATTAACAGACAGCGACATTAATCATACCGCTAGCGTTACTTTTTACAATTTGCTTCTTCTACTTTTGCATCGTCGCAGATGAAAAATAACGATATCAGTTTACCTATTCAACAAAACGAAGGCAATTTTTACGCCATCGGTCTCAACTATAAAAAAGCTGACGCCGTTATTCGTGGGCATTTTAGTATTTCTGAAACCGCTCTAAAAAATATACTACTACAGGCAAAAGATGAAGGTATTCCAAGCCTCAGCGTTATTTCTACCTGCAATCGCACCGAACTATACGGCTTTGCCGAACATCCCTTTCAACTAATAAAATTACTCTGTGAGCACACCAATGGTTCGGTTGAGGAATTTGAAAAAGTAGCTTACATTCATAAAAATAAGGTAGCTGTTTCACATCTATTTAAAGTGGGTACCGGCTTAGACAGTCAGATCTTAGGCGACTTTGAAATTATCAGTCAGTTGCGCAAAAGCTTCCGACTTTCAAAAAAGTTAGGCTTGATGAATCCGTTTATGGAGCGTTTGGTTAATGCAGTGATTCAGGCAAGCAAAAAAATTAAAAACGAAACCGAGATCTCTTCAGGGGCGACGTCGGTTAGTTTTGCTGCCGTTCAATATGTATTGGCTCGTGTTCCTTATGTTTCAGAAAAGAATATTTTACTCTTCGGAACAGGGAAAATTGGCCGCAATACGTGTGAAAACCTTGTAAAGCACACCAAAAACGAACATATTACACTTGTTAACCGAACCAAGATCAAAGCCGAAGAGGTTGCTGGCAAGTTTAACTTAGTTGTAAAAGATTACGCAAATATTCAAAGTGAAATTGCGCAGTCGGATATCCTTTTTGTTTCCACTGGAGCTCAAAAACCTACTATTTCAAACGAGTTATTATACCTAAAGAAACCCTTACTCATCATCGATCTTTCTATTCCGAAGAACGTTTCCGAAGATGTAAAAGAAAATAAATGGGTCACCTTAGTACATCTCGATGAATTGTCTCAGGTGACCGATCAGACCTTGGCACACCGTGCCTCTCAGATTCCTTTAGCAGAAAAAATTATCTCTCAGGTAGAGACCGAATTTAATCTTTGGGCTCAAAACAGGAAATTTGCGCCAACAATCAAGGCTTTAAAAACCAAACTTTTTGAGATCAAAGCTGGGGAAATTGACAATCAGCGTAGAAAACTAACCGATTTTAACGAAGAACAAGCAGAGATCATCAGTAATCGGATAATTCAAAAGATCACCACACACTTCGCTAATCATTTAAAGGACGACCGAATTTCGACCGATGAAAGCGTCGCACTTATTCAAAGCGTTTTTCAAATTAAACCCCAAGAGCTGTGAGCAAAGTGATTCGCATTGGTACTCGTGACAGCCAGTTAGCACTTTGGCAAGCACATACGGTTCAAGACCAGCTCCGTGAGCAAGGGTATGAAACCGTGCTAGTTCCTGTAAAATCGACTGGCGATCTGGTATTGGATAAACCGCTGTACGAAATGGGCATTACGGGCATTTTTACTAAGACTTTAGATATTGCCATGCTCAATGGAACCGTTGACATTGCCGTGCATAGCATGAAAGATGTTCCAACGGCACTTCCAAAGGGTATCGTCCAAACAGCCGTATTACCAAGAGCCTCAACACTTGATATTTTGGTGGAAAAAGGGGTGACCGATTTTACAAAGTCGTGTACCATTGCAACAGGAAGCCTACGCCGTAAAGCGCAATGGCTACATCGTTATCCACATCATACTGTAGTTGATCTCCGCGGAAATGTAAACACCCGTTTGGAAAAATTGACTACCAATTCTTGGGAAGGTGCTATTTTTGCAAAAGCCGGTTTAGAACGCATAAAAGTACTTCCAGAAAATCACACATCCCTTGATTGGATGATTCCCGCGCCCGCGCAAGGCGCAATGGTTATTGTGGCCTTAGAAAATGATCTGTACAGTTGTGAAGCCACAAAAAAATTAAACGACACTCAAACGCACATTTGCACACAGGTTGAGCGTGATTTTTTACGCGAATTAGAAGGCGGTTGTACTGCACCTATTGGCGCTTTAGCAACGATTGTTGACGATAGTATTCAGCTAAAAGGGATCTTATGCTCTTTAGATGGGCAGACCAAACTCGAGATTGAAAAAGTGATTGGAGTAGCCAAATTTAATGATTTCGGAAGGACCTGTGCTCAAGAAATTCTTCAAAATGGAGGTCGCGAATTGATGGCCGATATTAAAAGAGACTTATGAATTTGCTTTCCACCAAGAAATTAAATGAAGCTCAAAAAGCACATTTTGGTGAAACAAATATTTCGCTCACCGATTATGATGCTATTTCGATTGATTTCTTGAATGTTATATTGCCTTCGGAAGTGGAAAATGCCATTTTTACGAGTCAGAATGCTGTTCGTTCAATAGATTTTACTCAAATCACCATTAAAAACTGTTTTTGCGTCGGCGAAAAGACCAAGCAGCTTTTGGAAGAAAAAGGACAAAAAGTGATCAAAAGCTATAATTATGGCCATGAATTAGCCGATTTTATAGTCGAAAATCGCAAAAATGATACTTTTTATTTCTTTTGTGGAAACTTGCGAAGAGATATCATTCCTGAAAAACTAAAAAAGTCAAAAATCACGCTTTTCGAAGTAAAAACATACGAAACACAACTCAATTTGGTCGAATTTGATAAAAAATGGGACGGAATCCTGTTTTTTAGTCCGAGTGGAGTGGAAAGTTTTAGTAAATCCAACTTAAATGATAAAGCGATTGCGCAACAAGTGCACAAAGGCAGTACATCGGCAATCTGTATTGGTGACACTACCGCTTCCGAAGCAAAAAAATATTTTAAAAATGTTGTGGTTGCCGAGAATCCTTCAGTAGAGAGTATTATTGAGCGTGCGATAAATTACAACTATAAAAAACAGCTAATGGCTAAAGGCCAGTAGTTAACATTTAGATATGATAAAAAACGACCTATTCTTACGAGCTTTAAAAGGTGAAACTGTTGATCGTCCACCCGTTTGGATGATGCGTCAAGCGGGGCGATATCTTCCAGAATTTATGGAGATCAAGGCAAAATATGATTTCTTTACCCGTTGTCAAACCCCCGAATTGGCCAGTGAAATTACCGTACAGCCCATTCGCAGGTATGGAATGGACGCAGCCATCTTGTTTAGCGACATTCTGGTAATTCCACAAGCGATGAATATTGAGGTTGAAATGAAACCCAATGTAGGTCCGTGGTTACCTTCTCCTATTAGAACACAAAAGGACCTAGAGCGGGTCATTGTTCCAGACATTCACGAAACCTTAGGGTATGTGATGGAAGCCATTAAAATGACCAAAGAAAAATTAAATGATGAGATCCCATTGATTGGTTTTGCTGGGAGTCCGTGGACTATCTTATGTTATTGTGTGCAAGGTCAAGGCAGCAAAAATTTTGATAAAGCCAAAGAGTTTTGCTTTACGCAACCTGTTGCGGCGCATGAGTTGCTTCAGAAAATAACAGATACCACCATTTTGTATTTAAAGGAAAAAGTAAAGGCTGGTGTGGATGCGGTTCAGGTTTTTGACAGCTGGGGCGGCATGCTTTCACCTACCGATTATCAAAAATTTTCATGGCAATATATCCAACAGATCATTGATGCACTAAAAGATGATGCGCCAGTGATCGCTTTCGGAAAAGGATGTTGGTTTGCCTTAGACACTATGGCAAAAAGTGGCGCTTCGGCCTTAGGGATCGATTGGACATGTTCTGCTAGAAATGCACGCTACCTCACGGGAGGTAAGATCACGCTACAAGGAAATTTTGATCCCACTCGACTTTTTAGTCCGCCTTTAGAAATTAAAAAAATGGTCACTCAAATGATCAATGAATTTGGGAAAGATCGTTATATCGTTAATCTGGGGCATGGAATTTTACCAAATATTCCATTAGAAAATGCAGGCGCTTTTATTGAGGCGGTGAAGGAATACAAGGCTGAGGTTTGAGACTTTGGGCACGAATACGCGTCTTAAGCATTGGTCAGTTAGCAAGACTTAGTGTTGTTTTTCTGAAAAAACCATTACTCATTATACCAACGTTGCGCGCTACAAAACAAACGTTTAAAATTTGCAATGCCCGCTACGGAAACTCACATCACGGAAGGAATAAAGCAAATGCATTTCGTCATGCATTATGGAATATACTGATTTGCCAAAAGGCAATGAAAATGACCAAAAACAAGCAAAAAAGTGTTCTTTGGGCTCAAAAAGTGACCCATTTGTATGAAAAAGTGACCCAAAATGAAATGTTGGACAGCGCGATGGATTTACATAACAATGGTGTGGGCAGGATCTGTTTTTTAAATACCTTGGGTCAAAATGAAGACGAAATTATTAAGTATCTTGAATCAAAAATTGACGAGGCCATACAAATAGATTCAGTTAAAGAAATTGAAAGTGCTCGCAATCGATTTGTTTATTTAGAAGCATGATTTTTAAAAACATATTTAAAGGAATTCGTGCCTATGGCGGCACATTTAAACTTATAAGCACCTTAGGCTTATGGAAGTATTTTGGTGTACCTGTACTCATTAGTCTCCTTACAGCAACAAGTATTGGCTTTGCGGCTTGGGGTTTGAGCGACGATATTGGTGGTCTTATTGCTAAAGCATGGTTTTGGGAGTGGGGTAGCGAAACATTTCGGTCTATTGGCGATTTCCTTGGCGGCTTGATCGTTGTTGCTATTGGACTGGTACTTTACAAACACATAATTATGGCGCTCAGTGCGCCTTTTATGAGTCCCGTTTCAGAAAAAATTGAAGCACACCTCTTAGGGAAGGAATATGTAGCGAGTGAATTTTCCTTTAAATCTCAACTCTGGCGAGGTATTCGCATCAACGTGCGAAATTTACTAATGGAGCTTCTGTTCACGATACCGATCTTAATTTTAAGCCTAATCCCAATTGTCAATATTATTACTTCCATATTGCTCTTTCTAGTGCAATCATACTACGCCGGTTTCGGTAACATGGATTATACATTGGAACGTCACTACAACTATGATACAAGTGTAAAATTTGTTCGGCAGCATAGCGGATACGCTATCGGGAACGGTATTGTTTTTATGCTCATGCTTTTTATTCCCGTGATTGGTATTATCCTTGTTTTACCACTTTCGGTAACGGCAGCATCCAGAGAGACAATCAAGTTATTACAAGTAAACGGTACTATTCGTGCTTCTGAAAACCTTCAGAAAAAAATAATATGAAAGAACAGTTTGTAAAATATATACACCAATTACAAGACAGGATCACCGCAACCCTTGAAAGCATTGATGGTAAAGCAATGTTTCAAGAAGACCTTTGGAAACGCCCTGAAGGCGGTGGCGGAAGAACACGTGTCATTGAAAATGGAAATATCTTTGAAAAAGGAGGTGTCAATATTAGCGAAGTTCACGGAACGCTTCCCGATACCATGCAGGAATATTTTAGCGTAAAAGATGCTAACTTTTTTGCCTGCGGATTGAGCCTCGTGCTACATCCCGTAAACCCGATGGTTCCCACGGTACACGCAAACTGGCGCTATTTTGAAATGTACAATGCACAAGGTGAATTGGTTGATCAATGGTTTGGCGGCGGACAAGATCTTACGCCTTATTATCTCTTCGACGAAGATGCTAAACACTTTCACCAAACGTGTAAAAATGCTTGCGATGCCCACGGAAGTGATTTTTATTCAGAATACAAAAAACGCTGCGACGATTATTTTTATAATACACATCGTGGCGAAGGACGCGGTGTTGGCGGACTCTTCTTCGATTATTTAAAAGCCACAGACCAAATGTCAATGCAAGAATGGTACAATTTTGTTACTGAAGTTGGTGACAGCTTTCTCGAAGCCTATGTTCCTATTGTGGAACGAAGAAAAGATATTGAATTCACTGAAGCGCAACGAAATTGGCAGGAAATTAGACGCGGACGCTATGTAGAATTCAACTTAGTGCATGATAAAGGAACGTTATTCGGACTCAAAACCAACGGAAGAATAGAAAGTATTTTGATGAGTCTTCCGCCCAAAGTACAATGGGTGTATAATCATCATCCTGAAGCCGGAAGCGAAGAAGAAAGATTATTGAACGTCCTAAAGAATCCTAGGAATTGGGTGTGATTGGAGTATAAAGTTTAAAGCTTGATTGATTATAGAAATTATAAAGTTTGGCAGAAATCACACCGGTTGGTTATTGATGTCTATAAAACTACTCATTCTTTTCCA
The DNA here is from genome assembly GCF_058148545.1 of Ulvibacter sp. 2305UL32-6. Lineage (NCBI taxonomy): Bacteria > Pseudomonadati > Bacteroidota > Flavobacteriia > Flavobacteriales > Flavobacteriaceae > Ulvibacter > Ulvibacter sp. 2305UL32-6. Next base: position 623,790 of record NZ_JBYVKA010000003.1, on the reverse strand, counting down.
AAGAGTGAACAGTTTAACTTTGTAAGTCAAATAAATAGGGCAACTTTATCAATACCGACTAACATTGCAGAAGGATGTGGCCGTGAAACTCAGAAAGAGTTAATCCGATTATTGCTTTAATTAAAACTATTAAAAAATCACTTTAAGCTTGTCGCTTAAAACTTAGAACTTATTACCCATGTTAAGAAGAAATAGAAGATTACGTACTTCGGAAGCCATTCGGAATTTGGTTCGCGAGACCATCATTACGCCGGCCGACTTCCTAGTTCCATTATTTATTGTTGAAGGAAGAGGCATTAAGGAAGAGATTCCTTCTATGCCCAACTACTATCGCTATAGTTTAGATCTTCTTTCTGCGGAAGTAAAAGAGTTATGGTCGCTAGGGTTACAATCGGTTTTACTCTTCGTAAAAGTGCCAGACAATTTAAAAAATAACAAAGGAACCGAAGCACTTAATCCGCAAGGCTTGATGCAACGTGCAATCAAAACGGTAAAGAACGCAGTTCCCGAAATGCTCGTTATGACCGATGTTGCATTAGATCCTTATTCTGAATATGGCCATGATGGAATTGTACACAACGGAAAGATCATCAATGATAAAACCTCAGCGATCTTAGCCCAAATGGCCGCATCGCACGCACAAGCAGGTGCCGATTTTGTAGCGCCTAGTGATATGATGGATGGCCGCATCTTTGATATGCGCACCTTATTAGAAAAGGAAGGCTATGTTGACACGGGTATTATGAGTTATAGCGCAAAATATGCTTCGGCATTTTATGGTCCGTTTCGCGATGCGCTTGATTCGGCTCCTGTGGCTATTCAGGATATTCCGAAGGATAAAAAAACCTATCAAATGGATCCTGGAAATCGTAGCGAAGCCATTAAAGAAACACTTATGGATATTGAAGAAGGCGCCGATATTGTCATGATCAAACCAGGTCTTTGCTATTTGGATATTGTGCGCGATATTAAAGAGGTTGTCGACGTGCCTGTCGCCGTTTATCAAGTAAGTGGCGAATATGCTATGCTTAAAGCTGCTGCTCAAAACGGATGGTTAGATCACGATGCTGTGATGATGGAGCAAGTAACAGCCATTAAGCGAGCCGGAGCCAATATTATTGCTAGTTATTTTGCAAAAGACGTCGTTAAACTATTAAGTTAAGCTGTATGAAAAATGTGTTATTGCTGTTTTTTCTTTCATTTTTCTTTGTAAATGTTACGGAGGCGCAAGAAACTCCCACGCTTCAAATTAACGCTGAAACGATCATAAAAGACACCGCTGGAACGCGTATTTCACTAAACCGTTTTATCAGTCTTATGGAAAGTGATCAATGGACTTTTGACCCCAAAACCGATGCAAATGGTGTCATGTATATTCAGATGTTGCCCCTTTCAGAAAATCAGCAAAATGTGCAAGTCGCGATGGAAGAAATGGAAAGCGAATTTCACGGCATCAACCTTCCCTATTTTAACTTGATCGATCGGGATGGAAACCTGATCACTTCAGAAACGACCAAAGGAAAAGTAGTTGTTTTTAATTTTTGGTTTGCTTCTTGTCCGCCCTGCATCAAAGAAGTTCCAGAACTCAATGCTGTCTATCTAAAATATAAAGATAGAACCGATATTGTTTTTGCAGCGGTTACTTTTGAAAAGGAAAGCAGAATTAAGACCTTTCAAGAAAAATATGCCTTTGCATACCCAATCGTGGGTAGCGAGTCTGATTTTAGTCAGAGTATTTCGCGTGGCGCATATCCAACCAATGTGATCGTAGGAAGAGATGGCACCATTGAAGAGTATATTTCGGGTGGTATGGTAGGCATTGGTAAACAAATAGAAGCGGCGATCGAAGCGGCTTTGTAATAATATAACTTCGGAAGTATGAAACTAGGAACGACGCTACTCATCATGATCATTTCAGCAACAAACTTTGCGCAAGAATATCAGGTTTAAAGTTTTAAGGGTTTTTCCTGTTTCCATAGTTTATATTTTTCACTAATTTGTAAACTTAATTCTGATCGAACATGAGCGAAGCCAAACAACTTAAAATTAATGATAAAACTAGCGATGAAGACGAACCTAAGGACATTAATAGTTATTTAGATTTTACCATCACTGATGAGTTAATAATTGGTCTTTGTGGTCCAATTGGCAGTGATATAAATTTTGTTTCTAATAATTTAAGGAAAATTCTTGAAGATAATTTTGGTTATGAATGTATAGAACTCAAAGTAAGTAGTATAATAAAAAAACAATATGACATTGTCAATAAAGCTAAGACCTTCAGTAGTTATAAAGAACTCATTGATTTAGGAAACAGGTTAAGACGTGAGTCGGGTAATGATATTCTTTCAAAAATTGTAGTGCATGAAATTACCAAAGATCGACAAGCCAAGTCTAACACTAGTTTAGAGTTGGTAAAGAAAAAAAGAATCTGTTATATAGTAAACTCAATAAAACACATTTCTGAATATCGACTACTTAAAAGAGTTTATCAAAATATTTTTTACTTTATAGGTGTCTTTTCCCCTCTTGAGGTTAGAAAAGAAAATTTAAGTTTGAAAGGAATGGACAGTCCAGACATAGAACGTTTGATAAATATCGATTCTGAACAAATTGAGGATCACGGTCAAAAAGTAGCAAAAACTTTTCCAAATGCAGATTATTTCTTAAGAATTGAGGACAGTAATGATCAAGTAGTAGAAAATAAACTTGGCCGATTTTTAGATTTAATTTTTGGCACAAAAATTACTACTCCGACTTATCAGGAGACAGCAATGTATATGGCTTCTTCTGCTGCGGCAAATTCTGCCTGTCTATCTAGACAAGTAGGCGCATCAATAACAAATAAGCTAGGTGATATTATTTCTGTAGGGTGGAATGATGTTCCAAAATTCGGTGGAAATCTTTATACCGAAAACGATTTATCAAACGATGATCATCGTTGTATAAATAAAAGCGGCGGAAAATGCTTTAATGATGAGGAAAAGAATGTACTTATAAAACTAATTACAGATGAGTTGCTGAAAGAAAAAATAATAGTTAAAGAACAGTATGAAAAGACCTATAAAGTATTTAATAACTCAAGAATTAAGGATTTAATTGAATTTTCAAGAGCTGTTCATGCGGAAATGCACGCTATGATAAATGCTACTCAAAAATCTGGTTCCGAAATTCTTGGAGGTAAGCTATTCTGCACTACATATCCTTGTCATAACTGTGCTCGACATATAGTAGCTGCAGGTATTAAAGAAGTCTACTATATTGAACCTTATAAAAAAAGTTTGGCTCTAAAATTGCATAGCGATTCAATAACCGAAAGATTAAATTCAGATAACCGTGTTAGAATTATTATGTATGACGGGGTTTCACCTAAAAGATATATTGATTTATTCAAAACCCAAGATGCTGAAAAAAGAAAAAAGGATGGCAAAAAATCAATTGAAAGTCGGAAAAATGCTTCTCCAAGAAAAAGTATTTCCTTAGAAGCGATTCCTTTTTTAGAACGAAAAGCTACTGAAGAATTAAATAAAAGTGATAAATTTGATAAAATCCTTATCTAAAATGCCCAACAATAATCAGAATTCCAAAAATCAACTAAAATTGAATTTTGAGAATACTGCGAAAGAAGTAAAAATTATTTCTATTCAAAGATCTCAAAATAGAGAGCTCAACACGAAAATTTTAAATCGTAAAAGAAATTAAACTTAACAAAACTAACAACCGCTTTAAAGCGGTTGTTTTATTCATGACGAAATCGTTTTTTATCTTTGTATTACTTGCTTCTTCTTTAAGCTTTGCGCAACAATCTAGTGCAAAAGAAGCCTGGCTAGAAAAGTGGGAAAACTCAAAAGACTACTTGGTTGCAATCGCTGAAGTCATGCCAGAAGAACACTTCGGTTTTAAACCTACTGAACGCCAAATGAGCTTTAAAGAGCAACTTATTCATATCAAAGGAAATATGGATTGGTTGAGTTCCACTTACTTTTCCGAAGAAGACTTTAAACGTGAAAAAACGGTGATTCCTGAAACAAAAGCAGCGGTGATTGCATTACTTTCCGAAGCATTTGATGCAGCAAAAGCGAAAGTTGAAAGTGCTTCGGAAGAAGATCTAGAACGTACAATTGACTTCTTTGACGGACCAAAAAGCAAACTCCAAATGTTGAACTTATTGCAAGATCACGTGAGCCATCACCGCGGACAACTAATCGTCTACCTTAATCTCAATAGCGTTGAACCTCCAAAATACGTGGGTTGGTAGGTGCTAAAATTTAATAAACATTTATCAGTGCTGTAATTAGTTTTCGTTTACATTTGGCACATGAAGTCGTTTGTCTTTTTACTGAAAGCTTTCGGAATCCTTGCGATTGGCCTCGCGTGGAGCACGACTACTTTTGCGTATTCTGCAACAGTTTCTGAAATTTCTTCGGAAACAGAGCAAACGCAGCATGTAGAAAACTCTAACAAAGGACATTTTTACTTTTCTCAGGAAGCCGAAACGACCGTACAGATTTTAGCTGAAAGTGACTTTTTGGGTTATGGAAATACTAGCACTTCATTTACTTCTGAAGTGTTTTTACACCTTAATACTACTAAAAATTCGGCTGAGTTATTTCTGCAAGACAAGCGTAAAAAGTTACGTGAATCTATCTTTCCATTTCATTTTTTCTCCTAGTTCTATTTTTTGTAATTAACTGTATTGCCGCAATATGACTCGCTCTGTTGCCAGAAAAACAAAAAATATCACAATCTATAATTTTATTATATCATGGAAAAAAATGCACTATTACTAGACGCTATTATTCTATTGGTTATCATCGCGCCAATAGCAGTATTAATTATATATGCTTTCTCTCAAGATAAACGAGTGAAGCGGCAGATAGACCGACTTTGCAAAACAAATGAGATCACCCTAAATGAATTTGAAATCAATGGTGATGTTGTAATTGGTTTGGATGCGAATCATAAAAAAATGATTGTTTCTAACCGTAAAGATGTTGTAAAGAACTTTCAAGTGATCGATCTTGATCAAGTGAATCAATGTAAAACAAAAGTGGTAAATCTTAATAAGAAGACCATTGATTGGGTAGGACTCGAACTTCTAAGCAAAAGCGGAATAAAGGATATTATGTTCTATTCGGAAACTGATGAAGACGGTCCGGCTACAGATCCGCAAGCATGCTTACACAAAGCACATCAATGGGAAGACAAAGTTCGTCCGTTGGTTCGAGCATCATAAAGAAAAAAGGGCGGGAAATTCCGCCCTTTTTTTTCTAATTAACATTCTATTGCAATATATCCCCTTTAAAATCTTTATTTTAGTCGGAAACTTACGCTACGCATGACGTTACTTATTGTTTACGCAGTCATTTCTATTTTTATCTCATTCTTGTGCTCCATTTTGGAAGCTGCTTTATTGAGTTTTACGCCTACTTTTATTAAGATGAAAACACAGGAAGGCAAAGGCTACGCACAAACATTGGCCGGATTTAAGAAAAATATTGACCAGCCACTTATTGCCATTCTAACGCTCAACACCATTGCTCATACGGTGGGAGCTATTTTAGTTGGAGTTCAAGCCGAAAGTTTACCCTATAAAATAGATTTCTTAGGAATAAATATTGTGGGTATCGTTTCAGCGATCATGACCATTTTAATTTTGATCGTTTCAGAAATTATTCCGAAGACCATTGGAGCGACCTACTGGAAAAAATTAGGTAAGTTCACAGCCCTCTTTTTGAACATTATCATTTTCCCATTGAAATACACAGGTATTTTATGGCTGCTGAACCTTACAACCAAACTTATTGGAAAATCGGCTCATGTAAGTACAATGAGTAGAGAAGAGTTTATTGCGATCACTGATGCAGCTGAACAAGAGGGTGTTTTTGAAGAAAGCGAAAGTGCTGTTATCAAAAATTTATTACTCTTTAAATCGGTTACGGCTAAAAATGTGATGACTCCATTTCCTGTAGTGATCACCGAAGATGAATCGACCACATTGAGTCAATTTCATGAAACGCATAAAAATTTGCAGTTTTCGCGAATTCCAGTCTATAAAGAGAAGAGTCACAATATCACCGGTTTTGTTCTTAGAGACGACTTGTTAGAAGAAATCGTTGAAGAGCGCGGAGATAAACCACTCAGTGATATCAAGCGGGAAATAAATATGGTTAACGATAAAATTCCAATTCCAGAGTTATTTGACACCTTTATTAAGCAGCGCGCTCATATTGCTTTGGTTGTAGATGAATTTGGAAATACTACAGGGATCGTAACTATGGAAGATATCATCGAAACCCTTTTAGGCCTTGAAATAATGGACGAAAGCGATGCGATTGAAGACATGCAGGTACAAGCCCGAAAAAACTGGGAACGCCGCGCAAAACGCATGGGAATTCAATTAGAGGATCAAGAACCAACTGATTAAAATTGCTGACTTAACTCTCTATTGATGTTTTTTAAGATGGTGCTTAAAAATCTCGAAATATCATAGGGTTTTAATATAATGTCATTCATTCCAGACTCATGGATCTTGCCGCGAATTTCGTCTGCCTCAACTGCTGTAAGTGCAATGATAGGGACTTGTTTATTAAACACCCGAATAGCCTCGGTTGCTTTGATGCCGCCCATTCCGGGCATATGAATATCCATTAACACCAAATTATACGTATTCTTTTTAACCATTTCAATGGCTTCTTCGCCACTATCAGCTATGCTGCAGCTAAAGTGCCGCGACTCAAGTATCTTTTGGGTTATTTTTTGATTGATCTTGTTGTCATCTACTATAAGTATATGATAATTTTCATAAATCGGTTCCTCAAAAATGACTCCCGCTTGATTGACATTAAATAATTCGGCAACATCATATGCAGGATCTGCTTCCAATGTGATGATAAAACTAAAAGTAGATCCTTCGCCAACTGTACTTTCTAAGTGAATTTTGCTGTCATAAAGTGCTAATAATTTTCTAACAATAGGAAGACCCAGACCGGTACCCTGATAATTATAATTATTGTTCTCTATTTGAGAAAACTCTTCAAATATAGACTGTTGTTTATCTTGTGGAATTCCAATTCCGTCATCTCGTACAATAAACTCTGTTCTGTAAGCTCCCGGCTCTTCCTGCCCTACCAAACGCACAAAGAGGTATATATTTCCGTTTTCATTAAATTTTACAGCATTTCCCACAAGATTCATTAGTATTTGTGATAAACGTACTGAATCTCCTAGAAGCCGGTTAGGAATACCTTCCTCCATGTGCAAATGAATCTTATTATTATTTTGCTCTAAACTAAAGCTAAAAGACCTTATAATGCCATTTAACAAGGTATCTAGCGCAAAAGGAGTGCGCTCCAACTGAATACCATTTGCATCCATTTTGTTGAGAATGAGTACATCATTAATCAGCGCCAAAAGATAGTCTGCCGAAAATTTTAACGATTTTAGATCGTCATTGTGCGCCTTTAGCTCTTCATTTTCTAAAAGTATAGACGAAAGACCAATTACTCCATACAAAGGAGTTCGCAATTCATGACTTACGGTAGAGAAAAATTGTGTTTTTAGTTTCGAAAGCTTTTCAGCTTTATCTTTGGCGATAATAAGTTCTTTATTCTTTTCTGAAAGACCTTTGATGTATCTTTTTCTCGCTCGAAAAAACATAAAAAAGGCGCCAAGTGCTATGACCAAAATAATAGTTGCAATAAGAAAAATGCTAGAAAGCAACCGAGATTTTTTAACTAGTGCTTCGGAATAAGCTTTTTCTTTCTGGGCAATTTCCAGATCCTTTTGATACTCTTGAATCCCAAGTTTGGCACTCGCCTCCATGACAGCCGTTTCATTTTCGGCAGCGTGAATTTTATCTTTAAGCTGTTGTTGTTTCTTTAAACTGGCATTCGCTAGTGCCAACTTATTCTGAATTTCATAAATCGCTGCTAAATACTCATGTGCCTCTGCTGCCTGCTCTAAATGATTACCCTCTTCCGCAGCTCTTGCGGCCTGTTTTAAAATAGTGATGGCCTCTTGATCTCTACCAACATAGTGATAATACCGTCCGAAGAGAATATTAAGATTCAGGTATAATAGCGGACTTTGTTCTCTGTCTTTTGAGACCAATTGTGCTTTTTGTAGATAGGGCCAAGCTTTTTTATGCGCTCCCATATCGAGATAGGTCCAGGCAATATTCATGTATTGGGCGATACTCTTAACGTCTGGAGCTCCACTACGCTTATTGATCTCAATGCCTTTGGCGTAATAATCAATCCCTTTTTGAAAATAAGCTTCGTCTTCTGCAAAACTATTTCCAAGATCATTGTAGGCCCACGAAATAAGCGTATCTACTTTAGAATCAATAGCTTTTTCTAACGCTTTACGATAGTATAGTCTGCTTTTGGAGGTGTCTTTAATACTATAATGAATGATCCCCAATTCAATATATCCTCTAAAAGTATAGTAATTGTCTTGTGCTTTTATTGCTTCGTCAACAAGTCGTGAACTTGTTTCCATCGCGTTCTTAAACTGGTAATCATAATATTGATCACTCGCTTTGTTTAAAATTATTTCTAAACTATCTTTAGAAAGGACTGTATCTTGAGCGTGAGCATAGGGTAAATTAACGCACAATAAACAAACTATAAGTAGTTGTTTCAAAAGCATTTGTAGGAGATATTGGGATATGCAATGTAAGAATTTACATCGTTATTTCAAATTTATTTTATATTATTCAAGTTCTTATAAAATAGTTAGTTTTATCTTAGCTACTATGGAAACAGCGTATATACAATCCCCCATCGGGATCCTCGAATTAAAAGGTTCGGCAGACGGATTAGCCTCGGTGCTCTTTTTAAAAGACACTTCGGAAATCACAAGAACCGAAATTCCAGCTGTATTACAAGATGCTGTCTTCCAGCTCAAAGAATATTTCAACAACCAACGCAGTAATTTTAACCTCACATTGAATCCACAGGGAACCGATTTTCAGAAGAAAGTATGGCAGGAATTGCAAAACATTCCTTTTGGCAAAACCACGTCTTACCAGCGTATGGCTAATACTTTGGGAGACCCTAAAGTAATTCGAGCTGCCGCCTCCGCAAACGGAAAAAATCCTATTTCAATTATTATTCCTTGCCATAGAGTTATAGGAAGTGACGGATCTTTAACTGGTTATGCGGGAGGATTACATCGCAAAAAGTGGTTGCTAGAACATGAAAGCCCCGCCAAACAACAATCGTTATTTTAGCTTCATGAGATACCTAAAACGCTTTTCTCTTTGGTTCTTCGGAATTGTACTTGTTCTTATAATGTTTCTTTATATAACCGACTATGGTTATATCCTTAAAGGAGTGCGAGTGGTTTATCTTACAGGCCATATAACTGCCTATATTGACGATCATCCCTATTTTGAAAATGATGAAATTGCAGCCAGCGATACACCTCAACCATGGCCTAAACACGAGGCCTACAATAGCGTGCCAGCCACAAAATACCTATCAGAAACAAATACACAACTTGGCACCGTTGCATTTCTAATCATAAAAAATGACAGTTTGTGGTTTGAAGAGTATTTTGAGGATTTCGATCGTGATTCTCAGACAAACTCCTTTTCCATGGCTAAAAGTATCACGAGCGCCTTACTTGGAAAGGCCATAAAAGATGGTTTTATTAAGAGCTTAGACCAACCTATTAGTGATTTCTATGAGCAATACAAAGGCTCTAAAACTACGGTAGGTGATCTTTCTTCTATGGCTTCAGGTCTCGATTGGGACGAGTCTTATACGAGTCCGTTTAGCGTCACAGCTCGCGCTTATTACGATGATGATCTAGCCGAAACCATCCTAAGTCAAAAAGTAACAGAAGCACCAGGCCAATCATTTAAATATCTCAGCGGAAGTACACAACTCTTGGGTTTGTTGATAGAAAAGGCAACAAACAAAAAATTAGCTGAATTTCTTTCAGAAAGCTTTTGGAAACCAATGGGAGCAGAACATACTGCGCTTTGGCAGGTTGATGATGCTGAAAATCAAGTAGCGAAGGCATATTGCTGTATTGCAAGCAATGCACGTGATTTTGCTCGTTTTGGAAAATTGTATAAAGACTTCGGAAATTGGAATGGCCAACAACTCATCGATTCATCTTTTGTTGCAACCAGTATTAAGCCACGTTTTGAGACGAGTCCCGAATATGGCTACGGATTCTGGCTGAGTGATCACCTAGATAAAGAACTATTTGTAATGCGCGGTATTTTAGGGCAATATGTAATTGTAAGCCCTAAAGATGATGTCATCATAGTTCGCTTAGGTCATCAACGTGGAGGCAATGCCGGAAGGCCCATGAGTGACGATTTCTACATTTATGTGGAAGAGGCTTTCGCAATGCTCGCCTCAGAAGACTAAAATTTTGTATCTTTAAACTCCTTCCCACATTACATTTTAAAACCATGTTACATCGTATTCATTTGGAAAATATCCTGTTTCTGGATATTGAGACCGTTCCGCAGCATTCAAGTTATGACGCATTAGACGACACTGGCAAATCACTTTGGGAACTCAAAACAAAATATCAACGTAAAGACGAATTTACGCCAGAGGCATTTTATGACCGAGCTGGTATTTGGGCCGAATTTGGGAAGATCGTTTGTATTTCCGTTGGCTATTTTAAAATGAAAGGCGATGTTCGGAGCTTTCGGGTCACGTCTTTTCACGGAGAGGAAGAAACGATTTTAAAAGAATTCAAAAATTTGCTCGAAGCATACTTTAATAAAGCACAGCATTTGTTATGTGCTCACAACGGTAAAGAATTTGACTTTCCATATATCGCAAGACGTATGATCATCCATGGCATCGACTTACCTTTTAAGCTGAATCTCTTCGGAAAAAAGCCTTGGGAAGTCGCACATCTTGACACCCTTGAATTGTGGAAATTTGGTGACTACAAAACATTTACTTCGCTGAAATTAATGGCTTACGTCTTAGGCATCCCTTCTCCAAAAGACGATATTGACGGTAGTGAAGTACGCGATGTTTATTATGTAGAAAAAGACATAGATCGGATTATCACCTACTGTGAAAAAGACACGATCACTGTTGCCCAGATTATTTTAAGGCTTCGAAATGAAGCACTATTGACTCCAGACGAAATTCTTTCTGTATAAAAAAACCCGCTCTTTCGAGCGGGCTAAAGGTTTTAAAGCATGTGGGGAATTGATCACTGCTTAACGAACCTTTTGATCATCAATTCCTCACCATCATTAACTTCTAGGAAGTAAACTCCGGCTTGTAGTGATTGTACATTAATTGTATCACTAGCAAAATCGCCTTTTAATACTGTTTGACCAATCATATTGATAACGCGATAGGTAATTGCTTCACTAGCATCAATAAACTTTACCGTAAGTATTGATTTAGCAGGATTAGGATACATTATGAAGTCATCTTCAAGTTCAAGACCATTTGCATCACTCATTGCATCATACGGTGGTGGTCCTATTGCAGTGATACTGTTGGTGCTATTCGTTCCATTACCACTGTTTGCCGTGATCGTAACTTGATCTATATATACATAATCTGAATTTGTACTAGCATCGCATCTAAATCTGAACTGTGCATTGCTTGGGAAATTATAGGTACCTCCATCAATTGTAGCTGTTGCCGTATAGAAGGTATTATTTTCAAAGCTCGTTCCACTTGCGTAGGCAGCTACGGTTTGCCAAGTTGATCCATCATAGAACTGTACCCAGAAATCTTCCCCATTCTCCATACTGTAAGCATAGAAATAGAATTCAACATCAATACTGCTATATGGGGTCACATCAAAGCTTCCCAATGTCATGGTAGATGTATTTGTATTGTCTCTTAGACGAATAGAATACGAACCTTCATACGAACGTGAACCACTATAACGGTAAGAATCACTTCCTCCATCGATCCATCCATCCCAGCCAGTTTCAAAGAATCCTTGGTGTAAAACCACAGAACCTCCGCCTCCGCCACCTGTTGTGGTAACGCTTACTGTATTGCTCAATCCTGAATTATTTCCGGCTGCATCAAAAGCACGAACATTGAATGAATACGTAGTTCCCGCTACTAAACCTGTAATGTTAGCCGCAGTTCCTGCAACAGTTCCTAAACTAGAGCCGTCCATAAACACTTCATAGCCTGTAACACCTACATTGTCTGTAGAAGCACTCCATGAAAGATCGGCTGTTGTATCTGTAACGTTAGAAGCCGAGAGATTTGTTGGATTGGAAGGCGCTTGTGTATCTGCACCACTTGGCGTCGTTACATTCACAGTGTTACTATTTCCAGAGTTATTCCCCGCCGCATCAAAAGCACGTACATAGAACGAATAACTTGTGTTTGCAACAAGCCCTGTAATGTTTGCAGTAGTTCCTGCAACCGTACCTAAACTAGACCCATCCATAAATATTTCATAACCAGTAACGCCAACATTATCGGTAGATGCACTCCAAGATAGATCAACAGTTGTTTCAGTAAGATTAGAAGCTGATAAATTAGTTGGATTAGAAGGTGCTTGTGTATCGGCACCGCTTCCAGAAATATTTACAGTATAATCTTCAACTTCACCATAGGTAAATGACTCACAAGCCGTTGGCACTCCATTGTATTTCATAGAAACTCGCATACGTGTTGATCCGTCTGCCGCTCCATTAGAAACGGTAAAACTTCCGCTTACAGGTGTTGCCGTAGTTGCTGCTTGCGTCCAAACTTGTTCGCCAGCGTCGTCAAAATCGCCATCCTGGTTATAATCGATCCACACAGAATATCCTTCAGCATATACAGTGCCAGTCCAAAACGGAGTAACAGTTATAGAAGCACTTGCTCCTTTAGAAATATTAGCGCTTAAGTTTGTAAAATCTGAATAGCCATTTCCTGAACCACTTGTATTATCGATCGATCCAAATTGAACCCGACCAATATATTCGTCGGATACATTATCTCCTTGCGACGCACAGTAATTTAGTTGAACCTCGGTTGTAGTAAAGTTAACCGAAGCACTATACGCTGAGGTCGTCCCGTCATTACATTTGCTTCGTACTTGTGCTTCATAAGCCGTTTCTGGCGTTAACCCGTTTAAGGTTGCTGAAGTTGAAGCCGAAGAAATTACTGTCCAGCTACCTGAACCTGTTTGACGGTAGCGAATATCATAAGTAGCTGCAGATACTGAATCATAGCCAATAATAGCCGAATTAGATCCAACTCCCGAAACATTTACATTCGCAGGAACATCTGCTGTACAGGTTGCACCACTATCAATGATACCTGTAACAATCAAGCTGTAATTTTGACTCCCGCCACTTAAAGAACCTTTATGAGTGATCGTGATGGTGTAACTACCCGAAGCTCCTGCTACCGCAATTCTTTCAAAAGGATCTACTACATTATCTCCTAGTCCGTTAGTTGTAACACCAGTCAAGCGATATGGCAAATAGGTCGTTGCTCCTTTTGATACACGGATATCAAGATCGTTTACCAAAAGCGGCGTAGATGAATTTGTTTGGGTAGTTGCAACACCTGCAGGATCTGTCCATGAAATAGAAGCCATCAAATCGTTTACACCATCGGCATCAACAGTGATCGAATATGATTGTCCGCTAGAAAGGGTTAGTTCTTCTATTTTTGAATTAATTCCGTTGGCCGTAATGGCTTCTGCAGCGCGTTTTCCGTTTAGTAATCCCCATCCATAAACAGCGTCTGGGCCTGTTGGACCAGCGTCGTCTGCTGTATGTAGCGCTAATCCTTTTAGCGTTGAAGCACGCATATAATTTCCGAAGGTATTATTAGCATGTTGCTGCAATAAAAGCAAGGTTCCTGTCACATTTGGCGACGCCATAGACGTACCTGTAATAGTTCCATAAGCAGTATCACTAGAATCATAGGTAGATGTTAATGAAGTACCATTTCCTGTAATATCAGGCTTGATCCGATAATCATCTGTTGGTCCTTCACTACTTGAGCTATTGATAGATACACTAACTAAGTTACCACTACCATCAATATTAGCATCCTGAGCATTGGCTACAACCATATTGTTTTTTGCAGTAGAATGACCCGTTAACTTATCGTAAGCCGAATTTCCAGCAAGCGGTGCTCCATTATAATTTGTATTTCCGTCGTTTCCAGCAGCAACAACCATTAAATAGTATGGTGCATTGTACATTACATTATCCCAATCACGAGAATCTGTGATATAAGCGCCAAAATAATAATCAGGCACTAGATCAGATCGATAACCATAACTGTGGTTTGATAAAAGCATCCCATTTGCAGCAGCAGCAGTAGCTTCAGAAACATCATTATTCCACATATAGCCACGAACTCGTGATTGTGGCGCCATCCCTTTTGCGTTTGCCTGAACACCTGAAGCCGTAATGGTTCCAGTTACGTGCGCAGCGTGATAATTAAGCTGTGTTCCTCCTTCAGAAGCAGCATCTTCAACAGTTACACGATTGCTTCCTCCAGCACCATCGTATTCTTGGTGAGACACTCGCGCATGACCTCCGTCCCAAACATAGGCAGTCATGTTTTGACCATCTACATTTAGACCTAAGCCTCCGCCGCTATTTAAATAGTTGGCACGTGTAGAAATGGCAGCATTTACATTAAATGTTTGGTAGTAAATTGGGCTTCCATCTTCGGCAATATATTGTAATTCAGCAATTGCGCCATTAGGCATGACAATGCGTTGCTGAATATTTTTTTGCTGTGCGAAACTCGCCGCCTGTTGCTTTTTGGCTTGTGCTTGCGCACTTAGCGTTGTTTCTAATTGTTGTAAAGCGGGTAAGTTATACCGACTTGTAATTTTCTCCTTTTCGGCTGGGGTTTGCGCAAAAACAAAAGCGCAGAGTAATAAAGCCGAAACAGTCATTGTCCATTTGTTTGAAAAATAGGATTTCCTCATGATGTTAGTTTGTTAAGTTAATATTTAATTAGCGGTTCATTTAAAAGCAAGTTGTCGATATCAAAATCGCAATATTTTAAGCAAAGAATTGATGAATTCAACAATTTTGGGGAGACTTTATAAATAAATCCGTACGAAAGAACTAATTAAATTGTATAATTCAAATTTTATTCGACGAACTACATTAACTTTTTATTAACAATCCTGTATTCTGGGAAGTTCTTCCCGCCATATAGGAATTTTCATCCTGCTTTTTTCTGAAATTTTAATGCATTACCTTTGATTTAATGACGCAACAAGCACTTCTTTCTGTTGATGACCTTTCTATTTCCTTCGGAAGTAAAAAGAAGAAAGTTGACGTGATTCACAAAATCGCATTCCATATTTCAGAAAACGAAATAGTAGGTATTGTTGGTGAGTCTGGATCAGGAAAATCGGTTACTTCCATGGCCATTATGGGCTTACTTCCGAAGAAAACGACAACAATCGGCGGATGCATTGCCTTTAACGGAACTAATTTATTAGCGCTTACAGAAAAGGAGCTTCGGAAGTTACGCGGGAAAGAGATCGCAATGATCTTTCAAGAACCCATGAGTGCTTTAAACCCTTCGCTACGTTGTGGTGTACAGGTGTCTGAGATCTTGAGGCATCATCTTAAAATGTCCGCTTCCGAAGCGAAAAGAGAAACACTTCAGCTTTTTGAAAAGGTTAAATTGCCCCGTCCTAATGATATGTATGCCAGCTATCCGCATCAAATTAGTGGCGGACAAATGCAGCGGGTAATGATCGCCATGGCGATTGCCTGTAAACCTAAATTACTTATTGCTGATGAGCCAACAACAGCACTTGACGTGACGGTTCAAAAGGAGATATTATTACTACTTAAAGAGCTTCAACAAGAAACTGGCATGAGCCTTATTTTTATCTCGCATGACCTCAACCTAGTTTCAGAAATTGCAGATCGTGTCATGGTGATGTATAAAGGAGATATTGTGGAGGCAGGTAGCGTACGAGATATATTTAAATTTCCGAAAGCAGACTATACCAAAGCTCTACTGGCATCAAGACCAACTCTAACCGAGCGCCTAGAAACGCTTCCTACTATTGCCTCCTTAAAAGACGAAACGTTTAAACCCGTGGTTGTAACACCTCAAAAACGTGCGTTTAATCATAAAAAACTATACACTCAAGCTCCTTTATTACAAGTGCTTAATGTTGAAAAGACCTATTATAGTAATGCCGGCTTTTTTAGAAGCAAAAAAGAAGTTAAAGCTGTTAATGATGTTAGTTTTAATGTTTACGAAGGTGAAACACTCGGACTTGTAGGTGAATCTGGATGTGGAAAATCTACCTTAGGAAAAGCTATTTTACAATTAGAAAAAGCCACAGCGGGAAGTATAAAATATCGCGGACAAGAGTTGCTAGCCCTTTCTGGATCACAATTGCGTTTACTTCGGAAGGAAATACAGCTTATTTTTCAAGATCCGTATTCCTCATTGAACCCTCGTATGCTTATAGGAGAAGCGCTCGTTGAGCCCATGAAAGTGCATCAAGTGGGTACTTCAGCAAAAAATAGAAAGGAACGAGCTATGGCCTTGCTGGAACGTGTCGGACTTGATGTGAGTTACTATTACAGATATCCACATGAACTTTCTGGCGGACAACGCCAACGTGTAGGGATTGCCCGAACTATCGCGATGCGACCGCGATTGGTGATCTGTGATGAATCGGTTTCTGCCCTTGATATTTCAGTGCAAGCTCAGGTATTGAACTTGCTAAACGAACTAAAAGAAGATTTTGGATTTACCTATATATTTATCTCCCATGACCTGGCGGTAGTAAAATATATGGCAGACCAATTATTGGTCATGAATGCCGGTAAAATTGAGGAATTGGGTGATGCTGATGAGATCTATGCTAACCCAACAAAAGAATATACTAAAAAGTTAATTGAAGCCATCCCGAAGCCTAGGTTTCAATAGAGCATTAAAAAAGTCCCGTTCTAACCTCACAAAGAACGGGACTATATGTGAATCATTGCAGATTCGGGGGTAATGCATTCTGAAAACTATGTTTCCATAGTGGTTACATCAATAAAAAAACTTTTTTTGCGATGTAAAGCACATTCTTTAATAGGTGTACTGTGTTTCTAATGGTTTTTATTATACTATACATAAGTAGGTTTTTTTATGTTCGTATTGGGGACTGCTAATATGCAACGCCTAAATGAATTAAAACGATTAAAAACAGATATTTTCGATGAAATGCGCTATTTTTTAACAATTAGACGAAAGCGGAAGTCTATTTCTTATAAAATATAACAACGTAAGCGCTAGTATTTAGCGACAGTTACAGCTTGTAAAGTATGAGTGAAGTATATTTTGGTAGCCTTATTTTGAAATCTAGAAGCTCATTTCAGGGATATCACCTTCAATAATAAGATCACCTTCGGTAGCAGCTTTAATTTCTTCTACGGAAACTCCAGGAGCCCGTTCCAGTAATTTAAATTTACCATCTACAATTTCGAGTACTGCGAGATTAGAGACAATTTTCTTTACACAGTTTACGCCCGTAAGTGGCAAACTGCATTGCTTAAGTAATTTTGATTCACCAGCCCGATTAGTATGCATCATGGCTACGATAATATTTTCTGCGGAAGCAACCAGATCCATCGCACCTCCCATACCTTTTACCATTTTTCCTGGGATCTTCCAATTGGCAATATCTCCATTTTGAGAAACCTCCATGGCGCCCAAGATAGTAAGATCAACGTGTTGCCCGCGGATCATACCAAAACTAGTAGCACTATCAAAAAAAGAAGCTCCGGGTAAAGCGGTTATAGTTTGTTTTCCAGCATTGATCAGGTCTGGATCTTCCTCACCATCAAAAGGAAAGGGTCCCATGCCCAAAATGCCATTCTCGCTCTGGAACTCAACTTCAATATCGTCTCTTACGAAATTTGCAACTAAGGTTGGAATTCCAATTCCTAAATTCACATAGTACCCATCTTGTACTTCTTTGGCAATACGTTGTGCTATTTGTTCTTTTCCTAGGCTCATATTCGTGCGAGATTTTTTAAAATAATTTAGTTTTTGGCTCTAACTGTACGTTGTTCTATACGTTTTTCATAGTGTTCGCCTTGAAAAATACGTTGTACAAAGATACCTGGAATGTGAATTTGATTAGGATCAAGCTCTCCAGCGGGAACTAAATGCTCTACTTCAGCAACGGTTATTGTTGCAGCTCCACACATATTCGGATTAAAATTTCTGGCCGTTCCTTTAAAGATCAGATTCCCTGCAGTATCGCCTTTCCATGCCTTTACGAAGGCAAAATCAGCTTTAAAAGCTTTTTCTAAGATGTGCATTTTTCCATTAAACTCACGCGATTCCTTTCCTTCGGCTACTTCAGTTCCGTATCCCGCTGGCGTGTAGAAAGCCGGAATACCTTGTTGGGCGGCAAGACAGCGTTGGGCTAATGTTCCCTGCGGAATAAGCTCCACATCGAGCTCTCCACTCAACATCTGTCGCTCAAACTCAGCGTTTTCGCCTACATACGATGAGATCATCTTCTTTATTTGATGTTTTTGAAGTAGTAATCCGAGTCCGAAATCATCCACCCCCGCATTATTTGAAATACAAGTAACTCCCGTCACGTTCCTACGGACAAGCTCAGCTATTGCATTTTCTGGAATTCCGCTTAAACCAAAACCTCCTAGCATAAAGGTCATTCCGTTGGAAATGCCTTCACAGGCATCAGAAACATTTGTAACAGTTTTGTTGATCATGGTAGTTGCTTATGTGTTCTTGTAAAAATACTGAAATTGGCGCTAATAAAAAATGCTCCGGGATATTTCCGAAGCATTCAAAATAAAATTTATTCTCTAAGATTAAAAATCAAGCTCATCAGGGATCTCGTCAATATCTCCACCTTGTTTATAATCTTTGCAATCTGTTACAATAGACAATTTACTCGGTTTAGTGAAACTCCCATCAGATACATCTAGATCTTTATCCTCATAGCATTTTTTCATATATAGTGCCCAAATTGGCAGGGCCATGGTAGCGCCTTGCCCGTATTCTGTGGTTCTAAAGTGTGTAGCACGATCATCGCCACCAACCCATACGCCTGTAACAAGATTGGGGACCATCCCCATAAACCAACCATCACTATTATTTTGTGTTGTTCCGGTTTTTCCAGCTATCGGGTTTTTAAACCCATACGGATAACCAGTAACTGCTTTTTTGTAGGCTCCACTTCCGCCGCGCCATGTATGTCGTAATCGTGAACCCGAACCAGATTGTGTAACTCCTTCCATTAAACTTACTGTTACATAAGCTGTTTCATCACTAATCACATCTTTTGTTTCAGGGATATTTTGATATAAAACGGTTCCATTTTTATCTTCAATGCGAGAGATAAGCGTTGGTTTTACGTATACCCCTTCATTTGCAAATACACTATAAGCGCCAACCATTTCATAAAGTGAAACATCGGGTGTCCCTAAGGCGATAGAAGGTGCTTCGGGCATATCTTTTGTTTCAACGCCCATCTTTTTTACCAGATCGATCACGGGTCTTGGCCCTACACGATCAATTAAACGTGCGGTTACAGTGTTTACAGATTGTGCTAAAGCTTGTTTAAGAGAAAGCATACCGCCGTAATTTCCACCTGCATTCTTAGGCGTCCACGGCTTGATAAGTCCGTATTTACCTGCTTCAATAGTATACTGCGTATTAGGGAGTGTATCGCATGGAGACATATGCATTTGATCTATAGCCGTTGCATAAACAAAAGGCTTAAAGGTAGAGCCTATTTGACGCCTTCCCGTCTTTACCATATCATATTTAAAGTGCTTATAATTGACACCTCCAACCCATGCTTTTACTTCACCCGTTTGTGGTGTCATCGACATCATAGAGGCTCTTAAAAAACCTTTGTAATAACGAATAGAATCTATGGGTGTCATGGTGGTATCTATATCACCGCCCCATGAGAAAATTCGCATTTTTGTCTTTTTCTTAAAGCTTGCGATAATTTCCTTTTCAGATTTACCTTGCTTATCTAATTCTCGCCAACGATCACTTCGGCGCATTGCAGAATTTAAGATTTTTGCGGTTTCTTCCTCCGTAATATCTCTAAAAGGAGCCGTTTTATTCTCTTTATTCTGACTGTCAAATTCTTTTTGAAGATTTTGCATATGTGCGTCTACAGCTTCTTCAGCATACTTCTGCATTTTTGAATCTATGGTCACATACACTTTGAGGCCGTCGCTATAAATATTGTACTTACTACCATCAGATTTAGGATTTTCTTTGATCCAATCTTCCATAAACGCACGCGCATATTCTCTAAAATAGGTTGCAATACCTTCATCATGACCTTGAGGCGTGTGCTTTAATGCTAACGGAAGCGCTTGCAAAGAATCTTTTACTTTTTCAGAAATAAAATCGTATTTCTCCATTTGGGCTAATACAACGTTGCGCCTGTTTTTAACGCCTTCTGCATTCCGCAGCGGGTTGTACAGAGAAGAGTTTTTAAACATCCCAACGAGCATGGCAGCTTCAGCGGTAGTTAATTCTGAAGGTTCTTTGTCGAAATAAATATTTGATGCCGATTGAATTCCAACCGCCTGATTTAAAAAGTCGTACTCATTAAAATACATGGTGATGATCTCATCTTTTGTATACCGTCTTTCCAATCTAGTGGCAATGATCCATTCTTTTATTTTCTGAAATCCACGCGCCAATTTGCTGCGCGAAACATTATCAGTAAAAAAGAGTTTTGCTAATTGTTGTGATATGGTACTCGCGCCTCCTTTTGTACCAAGAAAAGCGAAAGCACGTACAGTTCCTCTGGCATCAATCCCCGAATGATCATAAAATCGAACGTCTTCAGTAGCAATAAGGGCATTTACTAAATGATCTGGCAAGGCTGTAAACGGAACCGGCGTTCTGTTCTCTTTATAATATTTACCCAAGACATCACCATCTGATGAAATGATCTCGGTGGCGAGGTTCTTCTCAGGGTTTTCAAGACTTGTTTCATCGGGTAAGCTCCCAAAAACACCCCAAGAAGTCAGGAGAAATAATAAGATAACAAAACCAATTCCCGCTGCTAATATTTTCCAAAATAATAGAACATTTCGCCTATTCGAGTTGGTTTCTTTTTTCTTTTTTGTTGTCTTCTTTGCCATGATACTATTGTTCGTTTGCCACTTCAATACTAAATCCAACGTCGGTAATTCCCTCTAAGTTGGTAACGCCTTCGGCCTCGCCGTTATTGCGTATCGCTTGCTCTATGGTAAGTGTATAATCGCCACTTTCGTTAAGTTGAACACCTTCTTTATACCACAATTTACTTTCTTTTACGTTCCCTAATCCCTCTCCAAGCCATGTTCCATCTGGATTTGCCATACGATATTCAAGGGTGTCTGTCACTTTTTTTCCGAAGGGATACTGAAGAGAAACCAACAAATAAATGTTGTTATAAGTATAATCGTTGGTATTGCGAAGATGCAGAAACATGTTATAATTTGCCGTAGTATCGGGCGATGCAAAAGTGAAGTGAACGGCTTTATCTTTGTTCCAAAAACCACCCGAGATCGCCTGCGTTTCACTCACTACAGTATTGGTGTCACAAGAAACCATGAGCATCATCACGCTTAAAATCACCAAAAACTTAGGCATGCTACTTTTTGTTTGGATTTGGGTTTGAATTTCGATTGCGATTTCTATTATTTTTACGTGGATTGGGCTTTGTGGTGCTAGCACTTTGATTTTTTTCTCCCTTTGCTTTTGGGCTTCCCGTGCCTTTATTAACTGTGGCGGGTTTTTTATTGCGATTATTTCTTCGACGTTTATTGGTTCGTTTAGGTTGATCAAAACGAGTCAGACTATCTTGTCCTACCACATTGCTAAATAATTCCTTTTCAGGAATAATAATATCCTCAATAAATTCTTCTAAGCTGGCAACTTTATTTCCTTTTTTGTTGATCGCAATGATCTCGTTTACCTTTTCTACGGAAAGCTGATGCCAATTCATTCCATCCTTCATATAGGCAAACCACATAAGGCCTTTAAATATGTCGATCTTTTGACAAGCAGCTGTGCCTTTTTCTGTTTGAAGCTTGATATCATTCTTCGGAAATTCCTCTAAAGCATCCAAATACGTATCTAGTTCATAATTTAGGCAACATTTGAGTTTACCGCACTGTCCTGCCAATTTTTGTGGATTCAAAGACAACTGTTGATAACGTGCTGCAGCTGTGTTTACCGATCTAAAATCGGTTAGCCAGGTAGAACAACACAACTCGCGACCACAAGAACCAATACCTCCTAAACGCGCTGCTTCCTGACGGAAACCAACCTGTTTCATTTCAATACGTGTGCTAAATGTTCGGGCAAATTCTTTTATCAATTGTCTAAAATCAACTCGTTCTTCGGCTGTATAATAAAAAACAACTTTAGACGCATCTCCCTGAAATTCAACATCACTGATCTTCATTTGAAGTCCTAAACGAATCGCGATCTCTCGGGATTGTTTTTGAACGGCATCTTCTTTACTGCGTACCTCTTGCCAGACATCGATATCTTTTTGTGAAGCTTTTCTATATATTTTTAGCAAGCCGTCCACTTGAATGGGTTGCTTTTTCTTTTTCATTTGAACCCGAACTAATTCTCCTGTTAAGGTTACAATACCTATATCATGCCCAGAAGCAGCTTCTGTAGCAACTATGTCTCCAATGGAAAGCGTAAGATTATCTGGGTTTTGGTAAAAATCTTTTCGTCCATTTTTAAAACGCACTTCTACCGCGTTAAAGGGCTCCATGTTTCCCGGAAGTGACATATTAGAAAGCCAATCAAAAACGGTAAGTTTATTGCACCCATCCGTTCCGCATGTTCCATTATTCTTACAACCTTTTGGTTGTCCATCAGTGCCTGAGGCACAACTAGTACAGCCCATATTTTATATATATAGCTCCTTTCCGAAGAAAAAAGACGAAGATTAAAATTCAATTAGTAAAGATACTATTATAATTGCGATTTCAGATTTCAGATTTGCGATTTCAGCAAATCACTTATGTGAAACCTTTCTTACTTCTTAAACTTCAGCTTTTCTGAACGCCCTTTTTTAAAGATCTTATTACTGTTATGGAGTCCGCTGCGCAGTTTTTTCTGCTCTTCGTACGGAAGTTGAATAATTTCTTTACATTCATCACTACAGCAATTTTGCATGCTTGAAGCGCATGATTCACACTGAATAAATAGTAAATGACAGGCTTCATTGGCACAATTCACATGGGTGTCACAAGGTTCACCACATTGATGGCAATGGGCAATGACATCTTCGGAAATGCGCTCCCCGCGACGATGATCAAAAACGAAATTCTTTCCTAAAAATTTATTTTCCAGGCCTTGCTTTTCTACCTGACGTGCGTACTCAATAATACCGCCTTCTAACTGAAAAACATTTTTAAAACCCTTGTGCTTATAGTAGGCACTTGCCTTTTCGCAGCGAATACCACCCGTACAATACATGACGAGCTTTTTATCTTCTTTATGATCTTTAAGGTCTTCTTCAATAATATCTAACGAATCCCGAAAGGTATCAACATCGGGTGTGATGGCGCCTTTAAAATGCCCGATTTCACTTTCGTAATGGTTGCGCATATCAACCAGCACCGTATTTGGATCTTCGATAAGCTGATTAAATTTTTGAGCATCGACATGAACTCCTTTATTTCTCACATCAAAAGATTCGTCGTTGAGTCCGTCGGCTACAATTTTTGTACGCACTTTAACTTTCAGCTTTAAAAACGATTTAAGATCGTGTTCAATAGCAATATTGAGACGCACATTTTCGAGGAAATAGATGCCGTCAAGAAATGTTTTAAAGGTTTCGAAATTCTTTGCAGGTACAGAGAGCTGCGCATTGATTCCCTCGTGAGCTACGTAGATCCGACCAAGAACGGCCATTTCATCCCAAGCGACAAATAGGTGATTTCTGAATAATTCTGGATTGCCAATTTTGGCGTATTGATAAAAAGAAAGAGTCAAGCGGTCTTCACCAGCTTCTTCTAAAAGGGTCGCTCTTTCTTTTGCACTTAAGGTGTTGTACAGTTGCATGCTATACTTTTTTAGTGAAAAGATTGAATTAAAGGTGCAAAGATAAGGGTTATGATATATTTTGACAAGAGGAAGGCATTTGATGATGGGTGTTGGGTGATTAAAAATAAAACGCTACTCCATTCGCCCTAATCATTACTGTTAAAAAAAAACCTGAATCCACTCATTTTCCTTTTGTTCTAGCAACAAAGAAATAGTACCTTGCGTTACTGTACTCCTCCATTTAATTTTATACACATGAGCAACGAAAAAGACGCAAAATTAAAAGCATTAAAACTAACGCTTGACAAGCTTGACAAGACCTACGGAAAAGGAACGGTAATGAAAATGGGTGACCAGGCCGTTCAAGAAGTAGATGTTATTCCAACAGGTTCTTTGGGCCTCGATATCGCCTTAGGAGTAGGCGGATATCCAAGAGGAAGAGTTATTGAAATTTACGGGCCAGAATCTTCTGGTAAAACAACCCTTACCTTACACGCAATTGCAGAGGCGCAGAAAAAAGGAGGCATCGCTGCCTTTATTGATGCAGAACACGCTTTTGATCGCTACTACGCTGAAAATTTAGGCGTAGATATTGAAAATCTTATTATTTCACAACCCGATAATGGTGAACAAGCCTTAGAGATTGCAGATAATTTGATTCGGAGTGGTGCAATAGATATTATTGTAATTGACTCGGTAGCCGCATTAACGCCTAAAAGTGAAATTGAAGGCGAAATGGGAGATAGCAAAATGGGACTTCATGCCAGATTGATGTCGCAAGCACTTCGGAAACTTACAGGTTCTATTAGTAAAACGCAGTGTACTGTCTTTTTTATCAATCAGTTGAGAGAGAAGATCGGTGTGATGTTTGGAAATCCAGAAACTACTACAGGTGGTAACGCCTTAAAGTTTTATGCTTCAGTTCGATTAGACATAAGACGCTCTACACAGATTAAGGATACCAATAGTGTGGTGCAGGGGAATAAAACACGTGTTAAAGTAGTAAAAAACAAGGTGGCTCCTCCGTTTAAAATGGCCGAATTCGATATTATGTATGGAAAAGGTATCTCTAAAGTGGGAGAGATCATCGACATAGGTGTTGAGTTTGAGATCATCAAGAAAAGTGGGTCTTGGTTTAGTTATGACGAAACCAAATTGGGTCAGGGAAGAGATGCTGTAAAAGCATTGTTACTTGATAACCCCGAACTCTTTGAAGAACTGGAAGTTAAGATCAAAGATGCCATCGCTGCTTTAAACGCATAATTTTTCTTTCAATACGCAACCCTCGCATTATTTTGGTATCTACTACATGTAGAAACCCTGATAATTATGCTTGTACGTTTAAAAAGTGCTACATTAACCATCAAAATCAAGGTACTACAATTTGACTTTAGACGAGCTCATTATATTATGTAAGCAGCAAGATGCTAAGGCGCAAGGTGAACTTTACAAACGGTATTCCGGGGTATTGTTTTCTATCTGCCTTCGGTATTCGCCCAATTATACAGAGGCGGAAGACAACTTGCAAGATGCATTTATAACAATCCTTAAAAAGGTAGTTCAATTTAAAGACAAAGGTTCTTTTGAAGGTTGGATGAAACGCGTGACCGTAAACACCGTCCTTCAGAAGTATCGCAAACAACGAGTATTTGACATTGCTAGGGAAGATCAGATCAAGGACGAGGTTGATGAAGAAATAGAAGAAACGAACGTCCCTCTTGATTTTTTACTGAAGATCATTCAGGAATTGCCAGATCGGTATCGTTTGGTATTCAGTATGTATGTAATGGACGATTATAGTCATAAAGAGATCGCCGATATGTTAGGAATCTCAGATGGCACGTCTAAATCAAATCTAGCACGGGCTCGAGGTATATTAAAAACTAAGATTGAAGCGTTTAAAGATAAGGCTTCAGATTCAGAATAAAAGTGAAAGACAAAAAGCACATAGACGAACTTTTTAAAGCGCGTTTCGAGAATTTCGAAGCGACGCCTTCTCCACAGGTTTGGGAAAACATCCAAGCCCAGTTGAAGGAAGAAAAAGAGGACCGTAAAGTGATCCCTATTTGGTGGAAACTTGCCGGTGTCGCTGCTTTGCTCGCGCTCTTATTTACCGTTGGCAAAACGGTACTTTCAACAGATGCCACTCAAAATGAATCTGAAATTGTCACTGCGGAAGAAACCATTAAAGACTCGCTAAACGAGTCTGACAAGAAAATTCAGGTATTAACTGATGCTATTGAGAATTCTGAAATGGCTTCGGAAGACAACAATGACCAACTAGAAGATGCTTCCGAAAGCAATTCATTAAATCATAACGCAAAACAAAAGGTGTTGCAACAACCAAAAGAGGCCGTTCAAACAGGTATTGCAACGCAAGAAAATAAAACAAATAAAGTTTCCGAAGAAAAAACAAACAATGCTATTCAACCACACCAGAAACAACAAATCATTGTTACTAATGAGCGTGACGCTGTTGCTGCAAGCACTTCGAAAGAAAAGAATAAGAAGTTAACTCCTAATAATCCTCTTATAAAGAAAGATGTAACAGTCTTTCCTACCATCGAAAAAGAGGCCGTTGCACAACAAGAGCAGCAGTCAAAAACAACAAACGAGATTATCAAAAAAGATGCTGTTATAGTTGAAAAGACAAACACCGACATAGCTGCTACTGAGGTTGAGGAAAACAAAAAGTCTATTTACGACGCTATTGAAGAGCAAAACACGGTAAATACTGAAGAGGCTGTTGTAAAAAACAACACCCCCAATAAACGCTGGGATGTAGCTCCCAATTTTGCGCCTGTTTACTACGGAAGTGCAGACGGCGGGTCTTCTATCGACCCTAGTTTTGCCGACAATAAAAAAGATGGCGATGTCAACTTTAGTTATGGAGTGCAGGTAAGTTACAATATAACCGATCGATTAAGCGTACGCTCAGGTGTTAGCAATGTTGATTTAAGTTATGCTACAGGAGATATTGAAATTGGAAGCGGACCGATTGCCTCTGCGCTTCGTTCTGTAGACTACGGAAATAAGGAGATTGTAGTAACAGCAGCCGATAAAGGTAGCTTCTCGATGCAAAATGATGGTGAATATGGAAATATTACAACAAAGTCTACCGCAGGTGATGCTCAGATCAATCAAAATATCACGTATTACGAAGTTCCTTTAGAGCTTAAATACGCCGTAGTCAATAAAAAAATAGGCGTGAATCTCATTGGAGGCTTTAGCACATTGTTTTTAGGAAACAATGAAGTATCTGTAAGTGCCCAAGACTTTAATAGTGTACTTGGGGAAGCCAATAACCTGTCGTCTGTAAGTTTTACCACCAATGTAGGGATAGGATTTGATTACAAATTATCACGAAAGTTTAAGTTTAATATTGAGCCTATGTTCAAGTACCAACTCAATCCATATACAGACGCTAACGTAGGGTTTAAACCTTACTATGTTGGGGTCTATACTGGAATGAGTTGGAGCTTTTAGGTTATTTTTTTTAGTTGGTTAGGTTTGAAAGTTATATTTCAAGCATGATTTAAAAAACCATTCTTCGCCATAGGATGGTTTTTTTTTGTGCGCTTTTTTTCCTCTTGTTCTTTTTTCGTGGGTGCAAAAAAGAACCAAGAAAGGTTAAACCGAAGGCTGCTGCAACTCCTTTAAAATCACCTCTCGCGTCTGCTCTCGCAACATCCTTTTATCTTCTAGTTCCAAAATGGTTGTTGGAATTACTTTGTGAATCACAACCCGCATTTTACCAGGCGTTCCCGAAAAGAACTGATACGAAAAGCGCTTTTTATTGTCGTGAAAGGTCATTGGCGCAATAGGAATATGGTGTTCTATCGCCAAACGGAAAGCTCCGTCTTTAAATGTATCTAACAGTAAACTTTGATCTTCTGGAACACCGCCTTCAGGAAAAATACAAATGCTCAAGCCTTGCTTAATTCTTTCCTGCGCTCTGTTAAAAACATCTCGTCTGCTTCTAGGGCTCGATCTATCTACCATAATGCAGGTGCGTTTAAAAAAGAATCCAAATAACGGAATTTTAGCCAATTCCTTTTTTCCAACAAAAACAAACGGATTGTTGGTGACATAGAGCATCAACATAATATCGGTCATGGACGTATGATTGGCCACAAACATATAACTGTGATTCTTTTTGTAGGTTGTGTTTCGTTTTATCTTCGGAAGAAATCCCATTCCAAAAAGAATGATCGTTGCCCACAGCCGTGCTAACTTAAAAAAGAATGGATACCACGACTCCTTCAAGATACTAATCACGAGTAAGGGAAATAGCACCAAAATAGGAATGGTTATCAAAAGATAAAACCAGATCCGGTAAAGTGGTGCAAAAATATATCTCAAAAATTTCATCAGGGTTCAAAAATAGGTAATTGCAGCACGTGAATACATGAAAAAAAGTAACTTTGCGTAAATCTTATGTCTAACTAATAGATTCCCGCCCAGGCGAAAAAAAATTATGTCACGAATTCTTACTGGAATACAAAGTACAGGAACCCCTCATTTGGGTAATATTTTAGGCGCACTTATTCCGGCCATCACTATGGCTAATGATCCCAAAAACGAAAGTTTCCTGTTCATTGCTGATATGCATTCACTTACACAAATAAAAGATGCTGAAACGCTTCGGAACAATACCTATAGTACAGCAGCGGCCTGGTTGGCATTCGGACTTGACATTGAAAAAACTGTTTTTTATCGCCAGAGTGATATTCCGCAGGTAACCGAACTATCGTGGTACCTCAGCTGTTTTTATCCGTATCAGCGTCTTACCCTTGCCCACTCCTTTAAAGACAAAGCAGATCGCCTAGAAGACGTAAATGCAGGTTTGTTTACCTATCCTATGCTAATGGCAGCCGATATTTTGCTCTATGATGCCGAACTCGTTCCTGTTGGAAAAGATCAATTGCAGCATATTGAGATGACACGCGATGTAGCTTCAAGGTTTCATGCGAAGTTGGGAGAAACTTTTGTAATGCCCGATGCAAAAATTCAAGAAAATACCAAGCTTATTCCTGGGCGTGACGGTGCTAAAATGAGTAAATCCAAAAACAATATCATCAACATATTCTTACCAGAGAAAAAATTGCGCAAGCAAGTGATGAGTATTGAAACCGACAGTACACCCATGGAAGATCCTAAAGATCCAGAAACTTGTAATGTATTTGCGTTATATCGCTTAATGGCTTCTTCCGAAGAAATTGCTGCAATGCGAGCCAACTATAAAGGCGGAAATTATGGCTATGGTCATGCAAAACAGGCCTTGTTTGAATTACTTCTGAAGGAATTTGGATCGGCACGTGAAAAATATGACCACTATATAAACAATCTTACTGAAATAGATGAAGCCCTTGCTATTGGAGCTGCCAAGGCGGCCGCAGTAGCAGACGATGTTTTGCAGCGAGTACGCACTAAATTAGGGTACTAGATCGCTTGAAATAACTTTCCAGGCAATGGGCGAATAGCACCCTTAAGTTCCATACCTAAGAGCAAGGTAGCAGCTTTATACGTTGGAATTTTACATTTTAAGGCAATGATGTCTAACACTTCTTTTTCGGTAGTTTTTAAAAATTCGTAAATCGGTTTTTCTTCTTCTGAAAGTTCTACAAAGAGTTGCGTTTGCTGTGCATTTAACCTTTGCTCATCCAAATTCCAGCCCAACATATAGATCAGATCGGCTGCCGAAGACAAAACATGTGCCTGTTGTGTTTTGATCAGATTATTACAACCTTCGCTTTGCTTATCGGTCACACGGCCAGGCATGGCAAAAACTTCTCTGTTATATGAATTGGCGATATCTGCAGTGACGAGACTTCCTCCTTTAGCGGCAGATTCGATCACAATAGTTGCTTCACTTAATCCAGCAATGATCCGGTTTCGCTTTAAAAAATTAGTCCGATCAAAGGGATCATCACTCCAAAATTCAGAAATAAACCCTCCGTGTTCCCTCATTTGAGCCATATACTTTTTATGTGCCTTTGGATAAACCTTATTGAGTCCGTGAGCCAAACATCCAATAGTTTGTAGCTTGTTTTGAAGAGCGGCTTGATGCGCAGTTATATCAACTCCATATGCAAATCCTGATATGATGACTGGGTCGAAAAAGGCAATATCGGCAACAAGTTTTTCGCATTGTAGACGACCATAGCTGGTAATATTGCGCGTTCCAACAATGCTAATAAGTTTTTTACGCCGCAGATCAATATTACCTGAGTGAAAAAATAACAACGGACCGTCAACACAGTGTTTTAGTTTTTCAGGATACTCTTTATCTTGAAAATAACTAATACTGATATTGTTTTCAGAAATAAATCGCAGTTCAAAATCGGCTTGATCTAATAGCGAAGTATCTTCCAAACCCTTAATTTTAAAGGCCCCTATCCCGTCAATTTTGAGTAAATTTCTTTTCTTTTCCCTAAAGACCCCTTCGGCGGAACCCACAATTTGAATTAATTTTTTAGCAGAAGTATCTCCCAGATTATTAACTCGCTGTAAAGCAAGTGTATAACGCAATTGATTTGTAGAAAGCATTTAAAAGTATCAAGCAGGGGAGCTCGTTTAAAGATAGGTTTTTTTTCGTTGTTGATAAGTTAGACGAATAAAAATTGAATGCGAATAAAATTAATTTTATGTTTGTTTCTATGCAATTGGCAACGTACATCAACGATTTATTATACCGATACGAGTGTGTTATCGTACCGGGTTTTGGAGCATTTTTGACGCAATATCGTTCTGCAAAAATAGATGATGCGTCTTACACCTTTTATCCTCCTGGCAAGACACTTTCGTTTAATAGACAGCTACAGACCAATGACGGTTTATTGGCAAATTATGTAGCCTCCGTTGAGGGATGCAGTTATGAAGATGCCCTTCAGAAGATTAGAAACTTCACTGGAACTGTTTCGCTTAAACTTTCAGAAGAAAAGCATGTTTCTTTAAAAAATATTGGTGAATTTTCACTGAATGAAGAAAACAGCGTACAGTTTGCGCCTTCAGAAACAGAAAATTTTAGCACGTCCTCTTTTGGATTGACAACTGTGGTTTCGCCTCAAATACTTCGTGAAACAGCTTCCGAAGAAAAGGTAATTCCTTTTGAAGAAAGCACCCCTTTATTATTTACACCTGAAAAACGAGCTACTCGTCCGTATTTAAAATATGCAGCCATTGCAGCCATTGCGATCACAGTAGCAGGCTTAGGAGGCATGAAATTATACGAGGGCGAAGTACAAAAGCATAATTTTGCTGAAAAACAAAAGGCAAATTCGTTAGTTGAAACACAGATTCAGGAAGCAAGTTTTGTCATTGAGAATCCTTTACCAGCATTAAACCTTACGCTTTTAAAGGAAACAGGCAAATATCACATCATTGCTGGCGCTTTTCGAATTGAATCTAATGCTTCTAAGAAAGTACGTCAATTGACAGAAAAAGGATATTCTGCCAAACAGATCGGCAAAAATCGCTACGGACTGCATCAAGTGGTATACAGTAGTCACGAAGACCGATTAGAGGCTTTACAAGCTCTTCGGAATATTAAAAACACCGAAAACAAAGACGCTTGGTTGCTTGTTCAAGAGTTAGACAAATAACACCCTGAGGGTCTCCTTATATTCTTCAGAAGAAATCATAGAATCTATATTATTTCAATTCTTCGGAAATGGAATTAGTACGTACCTTTGCCAAAAATTTGAGCATGGAACATAAAACCCCTTCACAATCTTGCACTATCATTACCGATCTAGTACTTCCGAGCGAGACTAATCCCATTGGGAATATGTTTGGTGGCGAACTTTTAGCGCGTATGGATCGCGCAGCCAGTATTGCCGCAAGAAGGCACAGCAGACGAATAGTGGTAACAGCTTCTGTAAATCACGTGGCATTTAATAAAATGATTCCTTTGGGAAGTGTGGTTACAGTTGAGGCGAAAGTTTCACGTGCTTTTAAAAGTTCTATGGAAATATTTATGGACGTTTGGATTGAAGATCGCGAAAATGGTATGCGCAGTAAAGCCAATGAGGCGATCTATACCTTTGTCGCTGTTGATGAAATGGGTCATACTGTACCCGTACCACCTATTGTTCCTGAAAGTGATCTTGAAAAAGAGCGTTATGAGGCAGCACTAAGAAGAAGGCAATTGAGTTTAGTTTTGGCGG
Source organism: Ulvibacter sp. 2305UL32-6 (assembly GCF_058148545.1). Classification (NCBI taxonomy): domain Bacteria; kingdom Pseudomonadati; phylum Bacteroidota; class Flavobacteriia; order Flavobacteriales; family Flavobacteriaceae; genus Ulvibacter; species Ulvibacter sp. 2305UL32-6. The sequence goes on along the minus strand of NZ_JBYVKA010000003.1, from coordinate 591,599 downwards.
GGAAATTAAACCCTAAGGAAGCCACAGAATTGAAAGCGCTATTCCTTTAAAATTTTAGAAGAGTTTCTTCACATATCCAAATTGTACTGATTAATAGTACATTAAAGGATTTTACGGTTCCGACTTTAACATTTAAAAACCTTTTTTTTAGTTTGTAAATCAATATATTTGAGATTCAAAAAATTTCAAGGGATCTTCCTTGTTTACTAATCTAAAAAAGATAATTATGAAAAACAGTACTTTTTCCTCCCTGCGGAGCTTAAAAAGTTTGGTATTCATGGCGCTAACACTCTTGTTCTCGACCACGTATGCACAAAGTGATTATGCAATATCGTTTCAAGACGACGCTATTGCTGTTCAAGAAAATATTGACACCTTTCAATGGAGTCAGATGCCAGAATCTTCTGAATTAAAAGGAGGATATGTAGGATGGATTCAGTTTTATGAAACTCCTACACAAGATATTCAAGATGCGTTCAAAAGCAATAATTTGAAGCTTATCGAGTATATTCCAAACAAAACTTATTTATTTCATTTTGACGCAAATACATCAATTCAGTTTTTAAAAGACAGTGGTGTTCGTGCTATTATTCCAGTTGAGGGCCGCTTTAAGCTTTCTTCAAACCTGAAGAATACACCTTACCCGGAGCATGCAGTTGATGGTAATAGCCTTCTAGTGACACTCGAATTTCACGATAACGTAGATGTTAACTTTATTATTCAGGATCTTGCCAGAAAACAGATTGGCGTATTAGAGCGTCATGATACTGGAAATACAATTGATCTTCGTATTCCAGATAATTGTCTTGATAGCTTATCAAACTTGTCTTATATCAAGTATATTGACGTAATTCCTGCGCCTTCTGTAAAGGAAGACATTAGAGGAAAAGGTCTACATAGATCAAGCAACTTAGATACTCAAACCCTTACTGGAAGAAACTACGACGGAACAGGTGTTGGTGTTATGGTTCGTGATGACGGACGATTAGGGCCACACATTGATTTTGAAGGAAGAATTATCAGTAATGTAGGTGGATCAGGACAAACACACGGAGATGGTGTTGGTGGTATCTTGACCGGAGCAGGGAACTTAGACCCTAAAGTACGTGGTATGGCAGCAGGATCTGACATCTATGTTGTAAACTACAATTCTACTTTTACAGATAATGCAACAGTTACTAGATTAACAAATGGTGATGTGCAAATCACAAATTCATCTTACGGAAATGGTTGTAACGATGGATATACCACAACAGCACGAACTGTTGATTCTCAAATTCATGACATGCCAACAATACTTCACGTATTTTCGGCTGGGAACTCAGGTACTTCAAATTGTGGTTACGGTGCTGGCTCAGGCTGGGGTAATATTACAGGTGGACACAAGCAAGGTAAGAATGTAATTGCTACAGCAAATACCGATTATCAAGGTGATCTTGAAAGTTCAAGTAGTCGCGGTCCAGCAACAGACGGTCGTATCAAACCAGATATTACTGCGCATGGTCAAGGACAACGTTCTTGTTCAGAGAATAATGCCTACCAATCTTTTGGTGGAACTTCTGGAGCTGCTCCAGGTGTTGCAGGAATTGCAGCACAATTATATCAAGCCTATGGAGATGCTAATGGTGGAGCGCTGCCTCCGTCTGCACTTATCAAAGCGACCATGCTAAACACAGCAAACGACTATGGTAATGTTGGTCCTGATTATAGTTTTGGTTGGGGACTTGTTAATGGTTTCAGAGCCGTTCAATTATTGGAAGACAACCGCTACTTATCTGACGATATCTCACAAGGTGGCTCAAATAACCACGTGATAAACGTACCTGCTGGAACTGTTGAAGCTCGATTTATGGTATATTGGAATGACCCTGCAGCTGCAACGGGCGCAAACCCTGCTTTAGTTAATGACTTAGATTTAGTTGTTACAGATCCTTCAAGTGGTACTCACCTTCCTTATATCCTAGATCCTACCCCAAATGCAGGAACATTAAATCTTCCTGCTACAAATGGAGCAGATCACCTGAACAATATGGAACAAGTAGTATTTAGTACGCCTGCAGCTGGAAACTATACTATTAATGTTAGCGGATTTAATGTGCCAATGGGACCACAGGAATATTTTGTGGTATACGAATTGGTTTCAGATAATTTAACTGTTACTTACCCTAACGAAGGAGAAAAATTTGTTTCTCAAGCGAACGAAGTTGAGACCATTCACTGGGATGCAGTAAATACTGCAGCGTCTTTTGTTGTTGAATATTCTCTTAATAATGGTGGAAGCTGGAACATGATCGGTACAGCTCCTGCGAATGAAACTAACATTGACTGGACACTTCCAACAGGTGTTGCTACAGGCGATGCTTTAGTACGAGTAACTAGTGGTTCTCACAGTGATGTAAGTGATAACACTTTTTCAATTGCACCTCCTGTTTCGCTTATTCAATTTATAGAAGTTTGTGAAACAACTGCTACCATTTTATGGAGTGAAGTTGCAGGCGCCGATAATTATGACGTGCATGTTCTTGGAGAAAAATACATGGATATTGTTGGTTCTACATCTGATCTTCAGTTTACATTCCCAATTACAGATTTCAATGAGCCTATTTACGCTTCTGTAGCTGCCAAAAATGATGCTGACGGATGGGTAGGAAGAAGAAAAATAGCGATTAGTCATGCTGGCGGACTCCTAAACTGTGAGATTGTTGGTTTTGATGATAATACACTTGCTGAAAATGTAGTGATGTACCCGAACCCTGCACAGACTGCAGTAACTTTAGATTTTGCAAATATCAATAGTGAGATCAACATTACTGTAACAAATATTCTAGGACAGAATATGCAACGCCTTCAAGGTGTAAATGGTTCTGCTACGATCAACGTTTCAAATTATACAACAGGTGTGTACTTTGTAACTATTAACGCTGGAAATAGTACAACAACTAAAAAACTTGTAGTGAAATAATATTTTATAACAAGCTTAAATACAAAAGCCCCTCTTCTATTTGAAGAGGGGCTTTTTATATAGTTACATATTTCTATTTACATACTAAAGATCCAATCTGCTGGATTTAGACGATTCATGTTTTGGTAAATCACAAATTTTAAAATGGTTTTCCCAATAGCTGGATTATCGTAAACAGTTCCTAACGCTTGCTTTGTGGTTACCTTATCGCCCGTTTTAACCAAAACATTGGTAAGGTTTTTATATACCGAAATATAGCTTCCGTGCTGAATCATCACTGTAAGATTAGCCCCTTTGATCTGTTGTATCATAAGTACTTCTCCATTAAATACGGCACGCGCCTTTGCGCCACTTTCAGTTGCAATTTCAACACCACTGTTAAAGGTGGTAACATTTGGTAGCTGCGGATGCTGTTGTTTTCCGTAGCGCTTCACCACTACGCCCTTTTCTACTGGCCATGGTAGTTTCCCTTTATTTGTAGTGAAACTAGCTCCCAGAGCCTTCGCTTCTGCTGTCAAGGCAAAAGTTGACTCCCGCTTACTAACTTTATTACCGCTTACTGTTTTTCCTTCATTTGATTTAGCGATGGCAGCTGCAATTAGGGCTTCAATTTGTCTGTCGATCGCATCGGCTTCTTTTTGCTTACTGCGTATTTGCCCTGCAAACTTACCTTCATCCTTTTTAAGAGATGCTACGAGTGTCTCCTGATTCTTCTTTTCTTTTGTCAAATTGGCTTTGGCCAGTTTGTTTTCATCGATCAGCTTCTTTTTTTCTTCTTTTTGACTAACGAGGTCTTTATTCAGAATTTGTAAGAGCGCGGTCTTTTCTTTGATGCGTTCGCCTTGTTTTTTTCGGTGATTAGCATATTGCTTCATATACTGGATACGCTTATATGCTTGCAAGAAATTTTCCGAAGAGAACAAAAACATGATCCTGCTTTGCTGCGACTTACTTTTGTACGATTTCTTGATCATTGCCGCATAATCTTCTTTCAAGTCGGATAACTCAGTTCGCAATCCGTCCATTTTAGTGAGGTTGTCATTGATTTTACGCGTTAACAAATTGGCCTGCTGATTGGTGATGCGAATTAAGTTCTCACTGGCTGAAATACGCTGATTTAGATCTTCCACCTGCGTTAAAACCGACTTCTTTTCACCTCTCGTTTTAAAAAGAAGTGAATTGATCTGTTTAATTTCTGAAAGAATTGCCTGGCGTTTTTCCTCAAGCTGAGCCTGCTTATCGACTTGCGCAAACACTGAGGTTCCCGCAAGCAAGAACATTGCAAAAAATACTATGAATTTGTTGCTAGTCATTTTATAATTCAATTTGATCATATCCATTTGGTATTGTAAACGGAAAACTGACCGAAACATTGAGATCGATCTTTTTATAATTTACTTCAATCTTGGTTTTACTGTCCTTTTCTGAAGCATCTATTTTTACTTCTGAAGGGAAGATCTCTTGCCCATACATTTGATAGGGACCGTATCTCACAGTGAGCAATCGCTGCTCGCTAGGTTGTGAAAGAGTTTCTAAATGAATTTTAAATGTATCGGGATCTAAAAGCAATGAATGTATAAAAAGTTCCGATTGTTTCTTCGGAAGTAGCTTGTACTTATTTTGTACCACTTCGGAAGTATAGGCAGTTGAATTTAAACTAAATATGGATTGCCCCAATAAAATGGCCTGCGCCTTTTGAAAATCTATTTCAGTCCCTAATAATTCACTTAAAAACTCAAAGTCACCATCAAAATAAGTGTTTCCGATGGTTTCATAATAACTTACACGCTCTGGGGTTATGAGCACTTTTGCTAAGGTAATACCAAGCAATGAGGCTTTAATCCATATGGTTTTATCTTTTTCCATACGTAAACTGGTAGTGATGCTTTGCTGTCTGCCTTCCGTTTCATAAACCACCTGAACCCGCGCCGCCAACGTCTTAAAATCTGGCGAAGCTGCTTCGTGAAATGCGATGATCTTCTTGGTTGCCAAACTAGAATTAGCTGTAGAAGAGCCCTTAAAATTCTTAGCTCCTCCACAGGAAGTCAACAAGAATACAAAGGAAAAGAAAACGACAAGCAAGCGCAGGCGTTTGCTGTTATAACTGAATGGATGCCGCTTTTTTTGCATATTGATCTGCTTTTTTAGTATTTCCTTTTTGTGAGTAAACTAATTGAAGTTGCTCGTAATAATCTTTTTCCATCACAGGATTATCTAGGATGTAATCTAAACCTGTCTCCAAACTTTCAATGGCTTCATCCGTCTTTTGAAGATTATTATTTGCCACACCATTAATGAGATACAAAAGAGGTTGCGAAGGAAAGATCTCCAACGCTTCACTACTCAAGGCAGCAGCATTGGCATACTTCATAAAATCAATTTGTAGTAATAAGGTGTTTTTTAGCAAGCTAAAATTGTCTTTATCTATCGCTATCCCTTGTTCATAAAAAGCAAGTGCTTGCTCCTTTTTCCCTTTTGCTCTATAAAAGTCTCCAAGCTTCTCATATACCAAACCGTTGTCTTCTTCTGAAAATAACGCTACAATATTTTGTAATTCATCTTCATACTCGGGATTACTTTGAACAAATTGAATAAAATCTCCTAACACTTTATACTGACTCTCTTTGTCTAGTTGCTTTGAGGCAAATACTTTTTTCATTGAGGCCATTGCTGCTTGGGTATCTCCAGCATCCAGATAAAATTTGTACAATGCAAAATGTACCATTTCATTATTGGGATCATTTTTTAGCAGCTCCTTAGCCGTTTCAAAGGCCTTTTTGGTGTCGCCTTGTTCACTGTATAAAAAGATCAAATTAAGGTAGTCCTGCTCCTTTTTAGGGTTCTTGTCAATTTTCTCCTGAAGATCACTAATGGCACCCTCTGTATTTCCCGTTACCTTATAGATCTGACGACGTAACGTATTTCTATATGTAGATTCGCCCCAAAGATCATCGAGTTCGTCTAATAAACTCAGCGCCTTATCATACTGCTTTGTTCTGTGATAAAGGTTTGCGAGATCTTCTTTATAGTCTTCATCTTTTAAAACTAGCTTTTCAACCAAGGGTATTGCCATTTTATAATCACGTTGCTGATAGTACAGGTCGTACATAGCTTCCATGACATCCAAACGATCTCCTTGCGAAGCGATCACTTTTTCAAAATATGGTATGGCATCATCAAAACGACGAACTGAAACCAAATTCTTAGCAATCTGAAAATTTACAACCGCTATATTTTCAGGGTCTCCCTTGGCGGCTTTTTCGGCTTTTAGTAATGCTTCAAGCGCCAACTCATGGTTTGAGATTGCACGCTGTTTTAATGCCTCAAAAAAATATTCTTGAAAGGCATCGCTCACATTTCCGAGGTCATCAGTAGGCTCTTCCTCTTGTGCCCACAAGGGTGAACATCCGAAGAAAATTCCGAAGAAAAGTATAGTAAATGTATGTTTTAGTCTCAATTTTCTGATCACGAGGGGGCATTTGTATTACTTTAATTCTGAATAATCGCCAATACTCACATTTGTGAAATTGCCATCAAACGTAGCGTGATTACCTATCATCGCATTGTCTAATGTAGCATTTTTAATCACCGAGTGGGTTTGTATTATACTATTTTTAACGTAACTATTCTCAATTATTGTACCAGCTCCTATAGAAGCAAATGGCCCTACGGTACTGTTTTGTAATTGCACTCCTTCTCCTAGAAAGCACGGCTCAATGATCTTAGAATTTTCGTTTACTACGGAATCAGCTTCTAACGAAACGCCGCTTTCAGCCAAAAAGCCCAACATACGCCGATTTGTCTCTACGGTAACTTCTTTATTTCCGCAGTCCATCCACTCGCTCACAGTTCCCGTCTTAAAGATCTTCCCGGAAGCCATCATACGTTTGATACCATCATTTATTTGATACTCACCACCATTAATGATATTGTTGTCTAAAACATATTGTAGTTCGTTTTTCAGTTCAGCAACATCTTTAAAATAATAAATACCAATTACTGCTTGATCACTTACAAAGGTCTCTGGTTTTTCAACTAATTCAGTGATCTCATCACGTTCATTTAAGTTTACCACGCCGTAAGCTGATGGATTCTCTACACGTTTGGTCCAGATCACACTATCTGCTTCTTTATCTAAATTGAAATCGGCACGAATCAAGGTGTCGGCATAAGCGATGACTGCAGGCCCCGAAAGCGATGGCTCAGCGCACATAATAGCGTGTCCTGTGCCTTTTGGCTCCAATTGGCGGTATATGCTTGCCTTTGCGCCTAAGTCGGCTGCTAGCGCCTCTAAACTGCTTACAACTTCGTCTCCAAAAAAAGCTGGATCTCCTAAAATAAAAGCAATCTCTTCAATCTCTTCATTAAGAACGCCTACAATATCGGCTACCAAACGATGTACGATAGGTTTACCTGCTACAGGAATTAACGGTTTAGGTACAGTTAAGCTGTGGGGGCGAAGACGACTGCCTCGGCCGGCCATTGGAACGATTATTTTCATAATTTAATGTAGATATATTTTATAGTCATTCCGCTCTTTACGCGGACTGGTTTTCTTTGTTATGCCAACATACTTTGTAGCGATTGCGCATTAAGTGTGCAATAATAATTACTTAAGCCCAGTGCTTCCAAAACCGCCTGCTCCGCGACTTGTATCGCTTAGCTCTTCAACTTCATCCCAAACAGCTCTTTCGTGCTTTGCGATCACCAATTGTGCAATTCGTTCGCCATTTTTGATGGTAAAGTCTTCGTTCGATAGATTCACCAAGATCACCCCTATTTCTCCTCGATAATCTGCATCAATGGTTCCTGGGCTGTTTAAAACTGTAATTCCTTTTTTGGCTGCCAAACCGCTACGCGGACGAACCTGCGCTTCATAACCAATGGGAAGTTCAATAAATAGCCCTGTTTTTACGATCGCTCGTTGCAGCGGTTTAAGTGTTGAAGGTTCAGCGACATTAGCACGAATATCCATTCCTGCAGAAGCGATGGTCTCATAACTAGGAAGTGGGTGTTCAGATTTGTTAATGATCTTGATCGTGGTCATTGTAAAGATTTGTTATTTTTTCAGAATACGTTGTAATTCATTCCTTTCTGAACGAAATACGAGCAACAAAAATACCAATAATAAAGCAGTTCCTATGATTAAATTACCGTCAAACACATAAAATGTAAGGACTGAAAAGCCTATTGAAAGCATTAAATAGCCACCAATTCTTTTAAGATCGTAGGGAACGGCGTAGTGTTTTCTTCCGAAGAAATAAGAAAGTAACATCATACTTCCATAAGCGGCAAGGGTGGCAATAGCCGAGCCCATATAACTCATCACCGGAATAAGCACGAAGTTGAGCACGAGTGTAATGATAGCACCTACAATTGAAATATACGCCCCGTATTTGGTCTTATCGGTCACTTTGTACCATACCGAAAGGTTGTGATAAATACCCAAACAGAGGTTTGCCAATAAAATAATTGGCACAATAGAAAGCGCCACCCAATAATCGGGATTTGAAATAAGCAACGCTTTAAACAGATCAATATAAACGATCACAAAAAGCATAATAATGCTTCCAAAAATGGTAAAATACTTAGTGATGGTCGCGTATGTGGTCTTCGCGTTATCATTTTTTGCATGATTAAAAAAGAACGGCTCGATACCAAGTCTAAAGGCAGTAGCAAAAAGCGTCATAAAAACGCCCAGTTTATAACAAGCTGCATACACCCCAACTTCGGTCTCTGCAATATCTTCGGGAAGAAGATATTTCAGTAAAATTTTATCAAAGGCCTCATTGATCGAAAACGCAATACCTGCGATGAGTACGGGAAGCGCATATTTAAACATAGCACGCCAGATGGAGGCGTCAAATTTAAATCCAATTTTTATATACTGCGGAACTAGTAAGAGCAATGTAATTCCACTGGCAATTAAGTTAGAGATAAAGACATAGGTCAATTTGTTTTCTTCGGAATAGATACTACTCCACAAAGAAGTGTCACCCTCGCCGGCCCATAACGGTAGCACCAACAAAAAGAAGACATTAAATCCTAAATTGATACAGACATTAATGATCTTAATGATCGCGTAGCGCATGGGGCGTTCATTGGCCCGAAACCAGACAAACGGAAGCACAGCCAACGCGTCTAATGCCAAAATGATAAGTCCGTAGGTAATATATTCTATCTTAAAATCAAGATGCAGCGCGAGTGGTTCGCGAAGCAATAGACCTACCCCTAAAAATAATAACGTAGAAACGGTCAATGACCGAAGTGCTGTAGATTGTACGATCTTTTTCTTCGATTCATCTTTATTAATAAATCGAAAGAACGCGGTTTCCATTCCGTAGGAAAGCAGTACGTTTCCCAGAATAAGATACGACATTAAAGTTGCATAAATTCCGAAGGAAGACGGCTCTAAGACCGCTGTATACAACGGGACTAGAACAATGGCAAGCGCGCGGGGCAAGACGGTCGCGAGCCCGTAAATAAAGGTTTGCTTAAAGAGTTTTTTAAAGACGCTCAATCGATTCCGTTGGGATTGGTGCTAGGATATGCTAAAGGTTCTTTTACCGTTACTTGTACGGTTTTATAATATTGCAGTTTTCCGTTTTGCGTATAACTTATCACCGCCTCATTGGGCAATAGATCAAACGGCGAAACAACTGGTACCTCGTTAACCGCTTCTTTTATTGGGTCCGCATCCATGATAATGTTTCGGCTAAGCTTATTTTTAAAATAACCGATATATTGCACCCGAACATTGGGTGAGCTAACCAATTCGGTTGATCTTTTTCCGTAGAAAACATCATTAAATACCACACCCTCTTCAATTCCACTTAGGTTGATATAGACGTTTGTACCCGAACCGCCTTCAGGCGTACCTGCCATCCAATCTTGTGCGTAAATATCACCGACCTTAAACGGTGGGTTTTCATTAAAAGCAAGGGTATCTGCCTTGCTCGCGCCACAATTGGAAACGCTTAGGGTTAAAAACGATACGCCTAGAAGTAAGAATACTTGTTTTAATAATTTCATAAGGTAAAGGTATAAAAAAGGAAGTTGTTTGATGATGGTTTTTTTTGTGTGAATTATTATTTGGTGTAAGATCTATTCGAAACTATGGTTTGATGTACACAACGAGAATATCTCTTAATTTTAGTATGTTCATTTCTTTTGCCGGTCCAAAAGAACTTGAAGATTCACGAGCATCCATTTAATAAATAGCGCAGCGCGAGTAAAAATCATATCAAAAACATAATTATATTTTCCTTTTTGCATCGCCCAAAAAAGAAACAACCTGCTCACACTGGTACGTGTGAAAACACTCTAAAATCAAAAAAGCCTCTCCGTTTGGAGAGGCTTTAAAATATTATAAGCAAAGAAATATTACCCTGCTAATGCCTCTGCACCACCAACGATCTCTAAGATCTCGTTTGTAATCGATGCTTGACGTGCTTTGTTGTACTGTAATTTCAGTGCATCACGAAGATCGGTTGCGTTGTCGGTTGCTTTATGCATTGCCGTCATACGTGCTCCATGTTCGCTCGCTACTGAATCTCTAAGCGCTTTAAACAATTGTGTTTTTAAACTCTTCGGAATTAATCCTTCAACGATCTTTTCTTTAGAAGGCTCAAAAATATAATCGGCTGTAGTTGTTACTTCAGAAACTGGCGGCGGAAGAATAGGCAAAAACTGTTCTGTTTTTACTTCTTGTGTCGCAGCATTCTTAAAGTGATTATAAACCAATACAATTCTATCGTAATTACCTTGCGAGAACTGATCCATCAACATTTCTGCGATTTCCGAAGTATTATCGAAAGTAAGGTCATCAAAAATGGCAACGTTGTTTGTTAAAACGGTACCGTTTTTCTTTAAAATATCATTCCCTTTTTTACCGATAGTAACAAAATCAACTTGCTTTCCTGCGTATGTTTCATTTACAAGAATCTGGGCTCCCTTTACAATATTACTGTTAAAAGCGCCCGCCAAACCACGGTTTGAAGTGATGGCTACTGCCAAAACTTTATTCACCTCGCGTTGATCTGCATATTTACTGCCTCCATCACTGTCCAAGGTCGCACTTAAGTTCTGAAGTAATTCAGAAAGTTTTTCAGAATAAGGTCGCATCGCTGTAATAGCATCCTGCGCTTTTTTCAACTTTGCTGCCGACACCATTTTCATGGCGCTGGTGATCTGCATCGTTGAACTTACCGATGATATTCTGTTACGTATTTCCTTTAAGTTTGCCATTGTTCAATTATGAATTATGAATTCAAAATTACTTTTTATACTTCGCTGAAAGATCTGCAGCAACTGTAGTGATCACATCGATCGTATCATCAGTTAACTTACCAGCCTTTAACGTATCTAGTGTATCTCTGTGCTTCGCGTTCATCATCTCTAAGAAATCTCTTTCAAATTCCTTAACCTTATTCACAGGAACATTACGAAGTAAGTTCTTAGAACCTGCATAAATGATCGCAATTTGATCTTCAACTGTATACGGGTCGTTTTCCGCTTGCTTTAAGATCTCTACGTTACGTTTTCCTTTTTCAATCACACTCAATGTAGCGGCGTCAAGGTCTGAACCGAACTTCGCAAATGCTTCCAATTCACGGAAAGCAGCTTGATCCAGCTTTAAAGTACCAGCTACTTTCTTCATCGATTTGATCTGAGCGTTACCACCCACACGTGATACAGAAATACCCACATTAATCGCTGGACGAACCCCAGAGTTAAACAAATCACCATCTAAGAAGATCTGACCATCTGTAATAGAAATTACGTTTGTTGGAATATATGCCGATACATCTCCTGCTTGTGTTTCAATAATAGGCAATGCTGTTAATGAACCTCCACCTTTTACCATTGGTTTTAAAACGTCTGGAAGGTCGTTCATTTCTTTTGCGATATTGTCATCATTGATCACTTTCGCTGCACGCTCTAATAATCTTGAGTGCAAGAAGAAAACGTCACCAGGATATGCTTCACGTCCCGGTGGGCGACGTAACAATAATGATACTTCACGATATGCTACCGCTTGTTTAGACAAATCATCATAGATAATCAAGGCTGGACGGCCTGTATCTCTAAAGTACTCACCAATTGCAGCTCCAGCAAACGGCGCATATACCTGCATTGGTGCAGGATCTGATGCGTTTGCAGCAACAATAGTAGTATATGCTAATGCTCCGGCATCTTCTAAGGTTTGTGCGATATTCGCTACCGTTGAAGCTTTCTGTCCGATTGCTACATAAATACAATATACTGGCTCTCCAGCATCGTAAAATTCTTTTTGATTCAAAATGGTATCGATACAAACTGTTGTTTTACCAGTTTGACGGTCACCAATAACCAATTCACGCTGACCTCTACCTACAGGGATCATGGCGTCAATTGACTTAATACCTGTTTGCAATGGCTCTGTTACAGGCTCACGATAAATAACCCCTGGTGCTTTACGCTCTAGTGGCATCTCATAAGTTTCACCAACTATAGGTCCTTTCCCGTCGATAGGCTGTCCTAGTGTGTTGACAACACGTCCAACAATACCTTCACCTACTTTTAGGGAAGCAATACGTTGTGTACGTTTTACGGTTGAACCTTCACGGATTCCTACAGAGGGTCCTAATAAAACCACCCCAACGTTATCTTCTTCCAAGTTCAATACGATGGCTTCCAGTCCGTTATCGAACGCTACCAATTCACCATATTGCACATTAGAAAGACCGTAAACACGAGCAATACCATCACCTACGGTTAATACAGTTCCTACTTCGTCTAATGAAGCAGTTGCTTCAAAACCTGAAAGTTGTTGTTTTAAGATTGCTGATACTTCAGCTGGTTTAACTTCTGCCATTTTTATAAGATTTGAGATCTAAGATGTGAGACACTTCTTAAATTTCTGTTATAATGATTTACTAAATTCTCGTTTCAATGTATCCAATTGGTTAGCGATACTTGCATTGTACTGCAAATCTCCAACACGGAGGATAAACCCGCCGATGATACTCTCATCAATTCTATTTTCAAGAGTTACGTGATCACTTCCCGTTAACTCCTTTACTTTTGTCAAAACTTTTTCTTCTAATTCTGAAGACAAAGGTACAGCGGTAGTAACTTCGGCTACTTTAACACCTTTTGATTCATTGTAAAGATCAACATAGCTTTCTGCTACTCCGCCTAACAAAGCAATTCGCTTGTTTGTGGTTAAGACTTCGATCAAACGCTTTGTCGCGTCTGAATTATCTGCAAAGATCTTGATCAATGCTTCTTTTTTATCCAATCCTTTGATCACAGGACTATTAAGTACGTTACGAAGTTCTGAACTATTTTTAATGGTAGCTGCTACAGACTTCATATCGCCAAAAACAACGTTGGCCACATTGGCTTCGTTGGCGTTTTCTAAAACTGCTTTCGCGTATCGTATGGCTGCTCTGCTGCTCATTGGATCTTAGTTTAGGTTGGCGTCTTTCAACATCGTATCTACTAACTCTAATTGCTTAGACTTATCAGACAATTCATGTTTCACTACTTTTTCAGCAATTTCTACTGAAAGTGAAGCTACTGTTTGCTTCAATTCGGCAATTGCTGCTTTCTTTTCACCTTCAATAGCCACTTGTGCATTTGCAATGGTTTTGTTTGCTTCTGCTTGCGCTTCTTCTTTAGCGTCTGAAATCATTTTTGCTTTGATCTCACGTGCTTCTTTCATCATTGCTTCTCTCTCTGCGCGCGCTTCCTGCAATAACTTCTGATTGTCAGCTTGTAAGTTTGCCATTTCTAGCTTTGCTTTTTCTGCTGAATCTAAAGCGTTTTTGATCCCTTGCTCACGCTCGTTAACTGCGTTTAAGATAGGTTTCCATGCAAACTTCCGAAGTAAAAGAAGTAATAAAATAAATACAACGGCTTGCCAAAAGAAAAGCCCTACTGAAAATTCTGTTATTAATTTATCCATGTTTACTGCCCACGTAGGCGGGTAATATTTGGTTATACTTTAATTTATTTCCGAAGAAATTTTGTTCAATTTTAAATAGAAACATATCCCTGCAACCAACCGTTGCAGCGATATGTTATCTTTTTTGATTACCCTGCGAAAATCGCTGCGAAACCAATACCTTCAATAAGCGCCGCTGCAATTAGCATCGCTGTTTGAATTTTTCCGTAAGCCTCAGGCTGACGTGCAATAGCTTCCATAGCTTTTCCACCAATCATTCCGATACCGATACCGGCACCGATTACTGCTAAACCTGCTCCTACAATAGTTGGGATTTCCATAATATATATAATTAAAAATTAAACACTCTCGTTAAAATTACCTCTAGACTCCTCTTGAGGCACTACTCTTATTATAAATGCTGAATCTCGCCTTCATGTTCTTCGTGATGCTCGTGAGTCTCACTTGCAAAACCGAAGTACAAGGCTGCTAGCATTGTAAAAATATAGGCTTGTAGCAATGCTACTAGAATTTCGATCAATGAAATGGCGAATGCCAAACCAAATGATAATGTTCCACCTAACCATGTTTGAAAAATATAGATCAATCCTAATAAACTTCCCAATACTACGTGACCTGCCGTCATGTTGGCGTACAAACGTATTAGTAGTGCAAAAGGCTTAATAAAAAGACCTAAGATTTCAATAGGCACTAAAATGATATAAATAAAGATCTTTCCAGACCAAGGCATTCCGTCTCCTAGGGGATCAAAAATGTGTTTCCAGTAATCTTTAGTTCCTGTAAAAGTTGTGATAAGAAAAACAATGATCGCCAATGCTGTTGTAATTGCAATGTTTCCGGTCACGTTCACACCCAGTGGTGTAAGACCGAACATATTCAGAAACCATATAAAGAAAAATACGGTTAATAAGAATGGCATATATTTTTTGTACTTCTGCTCTCCGATGTTTGCGATAGCAATATCATCTCTAATATAAAGTACGATAGGTTCAAAGAAACGACCTGCTCCTTTAGCAATACCTCCGTTTTTAGCGTAGCTTTTTGCAAGCCCTCTAAACAACAAGATCATCAGGATGGATGTAAGTAACATCATAAAAACACCTTTGGTGATTGAAAGGTCTAAAGGCTTCGCATTAGTGGCGTGGTGATCTTCATCATAGTTAATGGTACCTGCCGCGTCAGTCTTATAGATCTTAGCGTGATCAATTTTGTAGTAGTTTCCGTCAACCTCAGCAACAGTTTCGCCGTGGTGGAACTTAGCAGAAGAAAACACTTTTAAACCATCGTCCCATATAATAATAGGTAACGGGAATCCAACATGATGAACTTCACCCGCATCATCAGTGTATGAATAGAGTCCGAAATCATGCGAATCCAATAAGTGATGCGCTACGTAATCTTTAACGTTCTGCTTTCTGTCGGCTTTCGCTTGCACATCTTCAGCTGTTTCTTTTGAACAAGAAAAAGTAGTGAATGCAACAACTAAAATTAAAAGTAATCTAGACAATGTTTTTCTTTGCATTTTGAGACAAATTAATGGTGTCCTTAAAATCGGTGCAAAAATAGGGTACTTTTAGAGAAAGAAAAAACTATTTTATTTCTTTTTTTTTCGTTGTATTTCTTCGGAATAGGTCTGATTATTAAGCAGTTTCGCCAAATACACTACTTCGAGCGTCAAACAGAGGGCGTAGGGCACGAAAAATGCAGCAAATTCAACAGTTTGCATCGTGTCATCACTTTGATATACTGGGTAGAAAAATAGAAAGAAAATTAAAAATTTTAATCCGCTCCCGGCCATAAAAAGAAAGCCCGTATGTGATGATTGTTTGTTTAAATTAGATTTAACCGCAATTAAAAGCAATGCGGCAAGCGCATAATTGAGTATATATGAAAGGATAATTAGGTTGTCGAACAGTTCAAGATCCAGCCAGAAAAGGATTCCTAGGTGAACTAAAAAAGCACCCAACAGCACGACAAATAATATTCCTAAGAAAATAAAACCTTGTTTCTTCATTTCAGCTTAAGAATTAAGCCTATTGGTTTGTTTCACAACAAGAAATAGTGAAATTCCAACTCCTACTAAGGTACATATAATAGTAAAGGTCTTTCCGTCGCCATACTGTACATCTAACCATTTTCCCAACTGTACAAATAGATAAATAACAACACCCATCTCCATGGCTATTGCAGAGAGTATGGCCCATCTTTTAATACCATTATTGCCCTTGTTGGCCATGGTTATTATGGTTGTGATTCTGTTTTAGACTTCTGCACACGTTGTGAGCGGTCAAAGGGGTGTGGTTTATTTGAGCTCTCTGAAGTTTTAATTGAACTTCCTTTCATAGAACAAGACGCATTAAATATCGCTCCTGGTTCCACGGCCAGCTTGCCAACCTCAACTTCTCCTTCAATATTAGCTGTTGCTTTTAAACTCAGTGTGCCAGAAACATTTAGAGAACCTTCAAAAGTGCCTTCAATATCGGCGTCTTTACAGGTTAATGTACCTATAATACTTCCGCTTTTACCTAAAACAACCTTTGAGGGAGTGGTTACATTTCCTTCAATAACCCCATCGATCCTAAAAAAACCTTGCGATTCAATATCTCCTTTAAGGGTTGTACCTGCGTTAATTCTATTCTGATTGGCTCCCGGCTCTGTCATTTTTCGTTCTTTTTTATCTGAAAACATACCGATGGGTTTGGGGATTAATGTTGCTTTAACTCTATAGTTCTTGACCTAAATATTCATCTAAGTTTTTGTGTATCTGAATGGTCTTATAATTAGGTGTAGAGATTTCAAAAAATGGTTTCTTTATTTTATAGGCCTTGGCATCTTTGAGGTTTTCTCCAAATCCGCGTGCACCTAATCTTGTATTCAATTTATGAACTACAACCAACAAGGTTTGAGGGTCGTAATAATCTATTGAGGTTGATAAATTGAAATAGTTTAACTCTTTTACAGCCTTGTCTAGTTTTTCCTTTAACGCTTCGGCGGAAGCACGTTCAGAAACATTAAACTTATACACCAATTTAAAACTTTTTATCTCTTCGTCTGAAACGAACTTTTTACTAGCCAATAGCGGCAAATTTTTTGAAAAGATCGTCTCTGCTTGCTTTCCTTCTTCACTATTTGGATAGGTCAAAGAAATAAAGTTCAAGGCCTTTTTATAGGCGTCAAAACCATCTTGACGACCAATAGCTGTGGCTTTTAATAATTCAAATTTCGGAACAATATCATTTCCATTATACAAAGTGATATATTCATCACTCTTTGCGATGACATGGGCGTAATTGGAGGCTTCAAACTCATTAAAAAGCCCCTTATACTTAAACTCCGGACTCGATTCATCTGTAGCTAATTGTGAATTTGGATTTCGAATGATCTCTGCATAACGAGAAGTCGCATAATTGTTGAGAATATCTTGCTCGTACTTACTTGCTAAAGCTGCATTTTCTGTTTGATTATAGATCTTGTACAAATTGTATTTAGCTGGTAATACCAGACGTTCTTCTGGATCAAATGTGAGTAGTTTTTCCAAACGATCTGTCGCCAAACCATATTCCTTAAATTTCTCTTTATAGATAAGTCCAAGTTGATAATAAGCAAAATTTCTATCCTTTGTCAAGCTATCAAGAACCTTCTGATCGGTAGGGATCTTAGCAATATAGGCTTCTGGCTTAAACAATTCGTTTTCAGATATTGGCACAGCCGTTGTAACCACTTCCTCTTCTTCTTCAATACCAGAACTTTTCTTTTCTGAGCGTCTCCAGTTATCTTCTGAAGCTCTATTTCCCCAGATCCTACTAAATTCTTGCTTTCCGTAGGCAACTGTAGTAGGGTTGTAGAAATAAAATTTTCCGCCCTGAGGACCACTAGTTCCTTTTTCTCCTTTGTTCTTTTGGAAGAATTCATTGTTTGCAACCCGTTCTTCGTTTTTAACATTTTCAAGAGAATCGGCCACAGCCTTGGCTTTTAGCTTTTGGGTGTATTCAGTAAAATAAGACAATTGTTGGGCCTCACTCATTCCAGCGATACGCAAAACACTATCATTTACAGCTGCGATCGTTTCGTATTTGATCACGTCGTCTAAGTTTTCACGTTTTTTCTTTACACGTCGCCACTGACGAGAATTTTCGGTTAACATGGTAAGCGTACTATCGTAATAAGCTCCAGCGTTTTTATACAAAGCACGGTCAAAATTGATCTCTGCCAAGGTTGTATAATTCATTGATTGAAGTGTCTGATCGTTCTTGTAATCTTTGATCGACTTGTTATAAAAAATGACCGCGGTATCAATATTCTTTGTATTGCGATAATATTCTCCCATTTGATTGAAGATCTTATCTAAAAACGGTCTGTTCTCTCTATTTTCAGACATGTCATAAAGCATCTCAAGAAAAGCAACACGATCGCCCTTTTCATAGTCGAAGTTACGAGACTGCGCCATATACGCGTTGATCATATAGATACGAGGCGATTTTCGATTGAGATCGATCACTTCTTGCCATGCAAGATTGGCACTGTCTTTCATCTCTAACTGCTGATAGATCTGCCCTTTAATATAGGCATAGCGTCCGCGCAACTCATTATCGTTGGTGTATTCTGAAGCCAGTTTGATATACGGAAGTGCTTCCGGAATAGAATCAAGATTGATATAGGCCTGCGTCATCATAGCCGAAGCTTCTGCTAATTCTTCTTCTTCAAGCTCTTCCTCATCCATCATTTTCTGAAGATTCTCTAAGGCTACATCTTCATTTCGCAAACGGATGTTCGCTTTGGCTTTCCAAACTTTCGCTCGGTTAATATTATTACTAGTGGGATACTTATCTAAAATAAAATTGAATGCATCGATCGCCGGAATAAAACGTTTGTCGTAGTAACGCGACTTCCCTAAAAGCATATACGCTTCATCGATCTGCGGATTGTACTCTTTTCCATCAATATACATGGAATGCTTCTGAATGGCTTTGGCGGCCTTTTCTTCAGCACGGGCAAAATTCTGGTTTTCTTTTTCTCCTGGAGTACCTTTAGGGTCAAGCTTGATACGCTCTACAGGAAGTAATTCCCAGAAATTATCATTATAGGTTTGTGTAAGATCGGTTTTGCCATCGGCAAATGCTACATCACCATTATACAGCGTGTTATACTCGCCAGTGACTGCATGGAAGTTACGATTAATAAAGGTGTTTTTCTTTCTGGAACAAGCTGCCAAAAGCAATATGGTTAACAGAAATAAGGTAATTTTATATATGCCTTTCAAAATGCTTAAAATTTATGTACTACTTTAACTTAAAAGCTTCGTGTTTAGTATGTAAAATGGGTCTACAAACGGTAAAAATACATTTCTTTTTGGTATTGGGCCTGCGTTTGTGTCAAAAAATGGAAGTCAAACCAGTTCGCATGCTTTGTAAAAATAAATTAGGTTGTATTTTTACAAAAAAATTACCCCTATGAGCGATTTCCATTTGCTAACCGTTTCCGAAGTAAAAAAAGAAACTCCCAACGCTGTTCTTGTCACCTTTGAAATTCCTGAAAACCTTAAAAGCACCTTTCAGTTTAAAGCAGGACAATATATAACCATAAAACACAACCATAACGGAACTGAAATTCGGCGCGCCTATTCTATAAGCTGTGCTCCGCATGATCAAACGATTCAGGTTGGAATCAAAAAAGTGGACGGCGGAAGTTTTTCGGTGTATGCCAACGAAACGTTGAAAGCAGGTGATCAATTAGAAGTGATGCCTCCACAAGGAAAATTTATTGTTGAAACGGCTTCAGAAAACAAAAAAAACTACGCGGCATTTGCAGCGGGTAGTGGAATTACCCCTATAATGTCAATCATACGCACCGTGCTACAGGAAGAACCAAATAGTACTTTTTTATTGGTCTTCGGAAATAGAACGACAGCCGAAAGTATGTTTTATGATTCCCTAAAATCACTAGAAGCAAAGTTCCCAGGGCGTTTCTTTTTAGAATTACTTTTCAGTAGAGAGAATTCAGACGAAGGTTATTTTGGACGTGTTGAAAATTCTACGGTCAATTTAATGGTTAAAAACAAATACAAAGATGTAAACTTCGACCTGTATTATCTTTGCGGACCAGAACCCATGATAGATGCTGTTTCAGCAACCTTAAAGCAGAATGGTATAAATGAAAAGAAGATCCGATTTGAACTTTTTACCACTTCGGAAGAAGGTCTTTTAGTGGAACCACACACAGGAGATACGGAAATAACAATTATAATAGATGAAGAGACCGAAACCTTTCATATGCCCAAAAAGAAGTCGGTTTTAGAAGCCGCTCTAGACAAAGGGCTAGATGCTCCGTATTCTTGTCAAGGAGGAATTTGCAGTACTTGTATTGCTCGTGTTGTTGAAGGAAAGGTTGAAATGCGGAAAAACCAAATACTTACCGATAGTGAATTGGCCGAAGGTCTTATATTAACGTGTCAGGCTCATCCTACAACTGCTAAGCTAATTGTAGATTACGATGACGTTTAACTAGATTAACCATCTAAAACAGAAAGACTTACGTTAATCACTTCTTTAAAATCATTTGAGTTTTGATTGGCACGCACCTGTACGCGCAAACCTGTCATCACATTAGTAAAGAATTTCGCAAGGTAGGCTGCGTCATAATTTGGCGTCAACTTCTGAGTGTCTTTTGCTTTTACAAATGCCTTTTCGAGCGCTCTTTCAAAAGCCCTTTGACTTTTAGAAACAATATAAGCAACCTCTAGATCGGTGGCGGCAAGTTCTACAGCAGCATTAACCATAAAACAGCCTCTAGGAGCTTGTTCATAAGTATGCTGCTTGATGATGATACTAAAAATAGCCATCAGCGTTTCTCTTATGTCGTCACTATGAGTTACTAATGAAATGATATTGCCGAGCACGTCCTCTTCATAATATTGAAGGGCTTTTAGATAAAGGGTACGCTTGTCGCCAAAAGTATCGTACAAACTTGACCTACTTAAACCAAGATCATTGACCAGATCTTTGGCGGAGGTCGCGTGATATCCTTTGGTCCAAAACAAAAGCATCGCCTTGTCAAGGACGTCAACTTCATTAAACGCTTTTACTCTCGCCATGTCTTGTTTTTTGCTTCGGGGGTACTACAAAAATTTCTGGAACAACCGTTCTTAAAAATAATACTGCAACGTGTTCATTTAAAAAGGAATAGCAAAGTTAGCTGTTTTAGGAACAAATGTTCCGAAATCTTGAAACATTTTATAAATCGAATTGGAACGCCCATAAACAAAGAGATGGTTTTAAAATATTTTAAAATTATTACTCTTTATTCTTCCGAAGAAACTGCTGCTAAAGTAAATTGCTTTTAAAAGAATTTAAATTCAATTCTTCGGTGTTTTCAAAAAAGAACAAGCGTTCCTATATTCAAAAAGTATCTTTAAGCGGTTTGATAGATCTTTTCTAATACTAGCTCTGTGGGGATCGATTCCATAGCGTTTTCGTAGGCGGCCGGGAATTTATTGCCGTAAATTGAAGTCGGAATTAGAGGATACAGTTCTCGATTAGAAACTAATTGATTGGCATTTGGTTGTCTAAAGGGTTTAAATCCGGCATACGGATGTGTAACACCCCAAAGTGTGATCACGGGAATGCCAAACATGGCAGCGAGGTGGCCGTTACTACTATCCATGGCAACCATAAGATCTAAGTTAGAGAGTAGTATCAATTCTTCAGAAAAGGTCAGTGTCCCAGCCACATTGATCACGTTTTTATGTTTAGCCGCGATTGTTTCTAGTTGTTCTATTTCCGAAGCACCTCCTCCAAAAAGTAAAATCTGATATTTATTGGATGCGCTTAGCTGAAAAATGACCTCCTCCATCATTTCCAGCGGATACATCTTGCTTTTATAGGCAGCAAAAGGTGCAATTCCGATCAGTTTTTTGGGTTGAGTTCCAATAAGCAAATGATGTTTTTGCTGTAAGGTCAAAGGTTTTGGAGTTATATAATCTTTAAGATCGATAGGATATCCTAATTCCTCAAAAACATCGGCATATCTTTGATGTGTTGATTTAAGCTGATGTAATTGTTTCCCTTTAGCAGAAACAAGTGCCTTTTTTTCGGAGCGGCCTTTATTGATTGTTGCTCTTTTAATGCCTCTATACCCTAAATAGTTTGTTATGGCCTTTGAACGAATTACATTGTGAAGATCTGCAACCGCGTCAATACCTAAGGCTCTGGCTTGTTTGGCAAGTTTAAAAATTCCGAAGCCTTTATGCTTACCACGTACATCTGCTTCCAAAAAGTTGCATCGCTCCAATCCTGAAAATAAGGGTTTAAACGGTGTTTTAGAAACAACAGTGATCTTAAGTTGTGGGTAAGTTTGCAACAGCACCCGTAAAACAGGAACTGTCATAGCTACATCTCCCATGGCAGAAAGACGAATGACAAATATGTGATTCGGTTTTTTCATGCTGCCGTGTTTACAAGGTGTTTTGCCTTGATATCACGTTTATTTATTCCCACGAAGTACTGGATTCAGCTCATCGTCATTGTACATTTTCATCTGTTTATAGACTTTCATGTATTTTCTTCCTTCTGCGATATCTTCCAGTAACTGATCAATAGCTTTACTCAAATCGGCCCGTTGTTCTAGCAGGACATTAAGTTTCTTTTGACACGCTTCACGATGTTCCGGCTTGGCATTTTCACG
This sequence comes from Ulvibacter sp. 2305UL32-6, assembly GCF_058148545.1. Taxonomy (NCBI): domain Bacteria; kingdom Pseudomonadati; phylum Bacteroidota; class Flavobacteriia; order Flavobacteriales; family Flavobacteriaceae; genus Ulvibacter; species Ulvibacter sp. 2305UL32-6. The sequence goes on along the minus strand of NZ_JBYVKA010000003.1, from coordinate 569,007 downwards.
CGTAGCTTCTTCGTGCATATGATAAATTTTTAATGCTAAAATTGAAAGGCGATCTACACCCCATGCCGGACTTTCGGTGTTGATAGTAGCATCGTCATTTGGTGTTACATCGCGATACTTTTCTAAAAAGTAGCTATCGATATATTCAACCATATCTGTTCGATCCTGATTAGACGCATCGATCTTTCGTTTAAGAGTCAGGGCGCTTACTGGATCTATGTTTGGATCGCGAATAATATCTTCATAATGCCATTGAACGGTATCTATCCAACATTTTCGGTATAACAAATGAGACAAAAGCTTTTCATCTTTGTTATACGGGTTGCTAAAGGGTTGATCTACCGTGTTTTTGTGGTGATATTTAACAATAACCTCTAAGAATATTTCGTTGGCTTTTTCGCTGAACATAAAAGTCGTTTTTTCAATTTAAGCAAGTATACTAGAGGTATTTCCTCTTTAGTAGCAAAGATATTACATTTTGTGATAGTAGCTAAATAGCGAGCAAGCCAATACAAGGAAGCAGCAATACGATCCAAAGAAGGATTTCTTTAAACCAAAAATTAGTGTCGCGAGCCCCCAATTTGTTGTTAGGTTGATGATATCCTATATAATTTGCTGCTAACATGGCTGAGGGGGTTATTATAAATAAAACTTCCGCTCCTGTTTTTATGGGGCTAAGCAAACAAACTAGTAAGGAAATTATAGTAAGCAAAAGTATCAGAAAGCCACGAGGCTTCTCTTTTTTTGACAGACTCCCTAATCGTACTAAAAGATGAGCTCCTGTCCAAAGCATAATTGCACTAATAATTGTAACGGGAATTAAAACCGATAACGAGTGATATACAGAAAAGTCAAATGCAATTGGCTGCACCCAAAGGGTCCACCACGCAATTGTATCTTCTATAAGTATATAATATACTGTAGTAAGCACAGCCGTAACCAATAGTCCTACAAAGGGGATCAATAACCACCTATAATTAAGTTCATTCATTCGAATCACAGCTAAAAACAGGAATCCTATAAATAAAATGGCGGGAAAGTAAAAAAGTGATGCTAAACCTATATAAATCGAGGCATCTAGAATCTTTTTTTCTGTGTTAATATTGGAAGGAAGGCTAAAAATTCGTCGTAATGCCAGCATGACAAATATATTGGCGGTCACGATGGGCCCGTTTATAAAGATGGTTGGGACAGACACCAAAAAACAGGAAAACAAGAATATTGCAAAGGTATTTCTTTCGGTAAGATCATTTTTCCGAATCATAAAATCAAGCAATAACATAGAGAAGATGCAGCCTATTGCTATAAGAATATTCTTAATACCCATTACCCAGGACATTTCCGAAGTATTGAATCTCGTAAGGGCATAAATAAAGCCAATAAGTATAAAAATACTTAGTAACAGATAGTTTATAGGAGTAGATTTTCTAAAAAAGCTTGTCAGCATGTGGCTTTATTTATACTTTTGTGCTATAAATTTAAAGATATGACTTTAAAAGAATTTTTTGAAGGTATTCAGGCCTTTACCGAGGACGTTTTATTTGCTCCATTTGATGCGCTTCGTGCGATGGAACTGGACAGTTGGTTTGGTGCTAACATTATGTCATGGCTCTTTACGCTTGTGGGTTTTGTAGCTTTTGTTTATTGGATGCTTCAGTTAAAGAAATTCAATGAAAACAATGAAGAAGATCGTTCTTCAACTTCGCATGCATATTTAGGTGGCGATAAATACAACTAGTTAAACCGCGCTTGATCCTTTGCTATTTTAAAGGTCAAAACCGATATCGGTTCTATAATACATCCTGTCAAAATGTAGTTTTTCTATATTTTGGTAGGATTTTTTTATGGCTTGTTTAAAATCCTGATCTAAGGAAGTTACGGCCAAAACACGGCCTCCATTTGTAACGATCTTCCCACCATCTAAACTTGTTCCCGCTTGGAAAACGATAGAATCTATGACTTCAGAAATTCCTGTAATTTCTTTCCCTTTTTCGTAGGCCTCTGGATACCCACCAGAAACGAGCATAACTGTGGCAGCGGCTCGGTCATCAATAGCTAAAGAACAAAGGTCAAGATTTTCTTCATAGGTAGCTTCAAACAGATCAACAAGATCTGTTTTTATTCTTGGAAGTACTACCTCAGTTTCTGGATCGCCCATTCGCACATTGTATTCTATAACTTTTGGATCATCTCCCACTTTAATAAGACCAATAAAGACAAACCCTTTATAATCGATCTCCTCTTTTTGAAGTCCGTTAATGGTTGGTTTTACAATACGCTCTTCTATCTTTTGCATAAAAGCCGCATCGACAAAAGGAGCTGGAGAAACAGCACCCATTCCACCTGTATTTAATCCTTTATCGCCTTCGCCTATTCGCTTATAATCTTTAGCAGTTGGTAAGATCTTGTAGTTTTTTCCGTCGGTAAGTACAAAGACGCTGAGTTCTATGCCATCTAAAAACTCTTCAATGACCACAGTAGCACTGGCAGCACCAAATTTACTGTGCATCAACATATTTTCCAGTTCTTGTTTTGCTTCGGAAAGGTCATCGATTATTAAAACGCCTTTTCCAGCAGCCAATCCATCAGCCTTTAAGACATACGGAGCCGAAAGAGTTTCTAAAAACGATTTCCCAGCGGCTAACGATTCTGCCGTAAAACTTGCATAAGCAGCCGTTGGAATATTGTGCATCATCATAAATTCTTTGGCGCGTTCCTTACTGCCCTCTAATAAAGCACCACGCTTTGACGGACCAATAAGTTTTATCTTTTTTAAGGAATGTGTCTCAGCAAAAAAATCTGAGATTCCCTGAACCAAAGGATCTTCGGGACCTACCACTACCATATCGATATCGTTTTCTAAGACACAGGCCTCGATAGCCTTAAAATCGGTTACAGAAATTGGAACGTTCGTTCCTATTGCAGCCGTACCTGCATTTCCTGGCGCGACAAAGATGTGTTTACAACGATCGCTCTTTGCCAATTGATGAGCAAACGTGTGTTCGCGGCCGCCAGAACCCAATATTAATATGTTTATCATGATAAAGCTTTATGCTACAAAAATAATAGAATTTTACCCCATACCAAGCGCAACATGGGAAGTTTCGCTCAATATTTATTGTACCTTGTGCATAGCAAATCGCTATTCAAGAATCACGTGTATACCGCTTTCATCAAACATGTCGTTTTACCACTAGGCTCGTTGTTTTTCCGCGGAAGCTATAACAAGCATCGCAAACAATGGAAAGCCTATGATCAGCTTTCTTCGGAAGACCATTTAAAGCTTCAAACTGAACGGTTAGCATCCATCATAGCCTATGCAAGCGAGCATGTTCCGTTTTACCAGAATCTTCAATTGCCTAAAGACGCGTCGATCAGCGAGATCCCCATATTGACCAAGTCCATTTTACGAGCATATAACGATGATCTAATTTCAGATAAGTTTCCGAAGTCAACCTTGCAAAAAAACCATAGTAGTGGGAGCAGCGGACAGCAATCATTTACGTATATGACACCAGAGCACACGTTTTATCTTCGTGCCTTACAAACACACTGGTGGGGATGGGGTGGCTACGAACCGGGGCAACCTATACTGCAGGCCGGAATGTCACTACAACGCGGCTTTGCAAAAAAATTAAAGGACCTTTTCTTTCGAGTGCGATATATGAATGCCTTTCAGTTAACAGACAAAAATATTTCAGAAAACCTAAACGCTATCTCCGGGAAACAAACCAAACATATGGCGGGTTATCCATCGGCTTTAAATGAAATTGCCAAATACGCGATCAAGAACAAACAAGAGACCCCTTTTAAATCGGTTATATCCTATGGCGACAAGCTTTTTGATACGTACCGGCAAAACTTTGAACAAGCGTTCCAGAATCCTGTAATCATTAACACCTATGGCTGCGCTGAAGGCTATTATATGGCGTGTACAAGTGATCTTCCATATTATTATATTATGTCGCCACATGTGTATTTGGAGGTGGTAGACGACTTCGGAATGCCCGTTCCAGATGGTGAAATGGGCCATATTTTGGTCACCGGACTCACAAATTTTGCCATGCCTTTGCTACGTTATAAATTAGGCGATCTAGGAGTGAAATTACCGGAAGAGAAGTATCCGAAAGATCGAAAATATAACTATCCCTTGCTTGAAAAAATGATAGGGCGTGAAACCGACGTGATAAAAACACCCAACGGCAATACTCTTATTGTACATAGTTTTACAGGGATCTTAGAATTCTATTCTGAAATCGAGCAGTTTAAGGTAATTCAAGTTAATGCAACAACGATCGAGATTCAATATCGAAGCATTCTCGAGTTGAATCCTGAGGTTTCTTCGGAAATTTTAACAAAACTGACTGAGCTCGCTGAAAATACGATGGAATTTCATTTAAAAAAGGTGGAAGAAATCACAGCTTCGCCAAGTGGAAAACCTCAAATTATGGAGATCCGAAAGTTTTAAGAGGTCTTTTCAATAAATTTAGGTCGAACCATAAAATATTCCCACATAAATCGACCTAAGTAGCATGTTGAGGTCAACCAAGAATAGCCTAAATGTTTTCTATAAAAATTGAAGTTGTGCTTTAAAAGACTCCTTTTATTTGCGCTCATAGAACTGGCATGAACGCGATATTTTGCTAAAATTTCTTGAATCCCTAGTGCTGGCGAATCACTTCTTTTGATCGCTTCCAGCCAAACGGCCCAGTCCTGACGCTTCTCTAATTTAGGTGCAATAATTTTACCAAGAACTGCCGCGTGGTATACACCGGTAAGATTTCCAATATAATTATTTGTGTGTTGCTTTGCGTAGGTAAGGCGAGGCATTGCGATAATGTTTTTGTGAAGATACTTTCCAGTCTCATCGATATGCATATAGCTTGTAAAAGAAACTGTTGCTTTGGCTTTTTGCATAAATTGAATCTGTTTCTCAAGTTTTTCTGGAAACCAGAGGTCATCGGCGTCGAGAAAAGCGATATAATCGCCCTTTGCAAGCTCGGTAGCTTGATTTCGGCAGGAAGCAGCGCCTTTGTTCTTATTGTTCTTTAGAAGGCGGATACGAGGCTCCTTAGCTGTAAATGCTTCGGAAATAGAAATAGAATTATCGGTGGAGGCGTCGTCTACGATGAGTAGTTCCCAATTTTGATATGTTTGTTGTAGTACAGAGTTGATCGTTTCGGAAACAAAAGAAGCTGCATTATACAGCGGTGTAATAATGGAAACCAGCGGCATATTTGTGCCCTCAATATGCTTTTTCTTCTCCTCGAATGGCATTATAAATAGTTTGGAAAACAATCTTCAGGTCTAAAAATAACGACCAGTTTTCAAGATAAAAAATATCGTATTTAACACGATTGATAATGTCTTTGTCGCTTTCTACCTCACCTCTGTAGCCGCTCACTTGAGCTAAACCTGTGATTCCTGGTTTTATAAAGTGGCGTACCATAAATTTATCGATACGTTCTGCATACATATGGGTGTGACTCACCATATGAGGTCGTGGTCCCACTACAGACATTTCACCTTTGAGCACATTAATAAACTGCGGTAATTCATCCATACTTGTCTTGCGAATGATGCGTCCTACACGCGTGATCCGTTCATCTCCTTTTTTTACCTGATGTAAGTGAGCTTCAGGGTTGGGACGCATGGATCTAAATTTATAACAATAAAACTCTTTATAATCGAGACCATTTCGGCGTTGTTTAAAGAAAATAGGCCCTTTAGATTCTAATTTAATTGCGAGTCCGAGTAATGGAGTAAGCCAAGAAAGGATTCCCACAATAATGGTGAGCGACATGATGATATCAAAAGTTCGTTTAATAAATCCATTAAATGGCTCGTCCATAGGGATTTTACGCATGGACAAGATGGGGAGGAAGCCGTAATAAGTAAAATCTAGTTTTTTGGTGTAGATCTCTTTATTATCGGGTAAGAATTTAAGGATCTTTAGATTATTATCGGCAAAGTCGATTAGTTGTAATAATTCTTTATTCGGAATTTCACCTACGGAAACATAGATTTCATCAACCTTGTTTTGTAGAATATACTCAAAACACGTCTCCATGCTCACCTTGTCTTTTCCACGAATATCGAAGGTGTTTTTAAGGTGATATCCATACTCAGGATTGTCAATAAAAAACTTTCGAAGTTGATCTGTTTTCTGGTTTAGGCCCAGTATGACCACATTCCTTTTATTTCCGCCAAATAACTTTCTGTACTTTTTAAGTAGAAAGAAGATGGCGAACTTGGCCACTGCTATACCTCCCATTACGGTCAGAATATATATCAATATTGTGGTTGGCTCTATTTGAGGCTCATTGTATACACCAAAAAAGGAAAAAACGATCAAAAAGAATACAACACTCTGTTTCCCCAGGAGCGACATGATCTTAGCAACATGCGTAAAACGATAGATCTCGTAAAAATTAGACTTCAACGAAAGTATAACCCATGCAAAGGTGATAGTAATAAAGAAGTAGAGATATTGAAAGTCTGAACCAAAAAAGTATCCCGCCAGGAGGTGAATAATAATTAAGTCTATTCCATAAGAAATGGGTCTTAAAAACCCCGAAAATCTCCCTGTTTTAAATATCATTAGGCTCTATTGTGTTTTGAAAAGTCTTTATGAGCACTTTTAAATAGCTCCTCTTTTGTTAGTCCTTTAAAATAGTTGAAGGTCACCTTCATACCTTGATCTCGTGGCACTTTTGGTTCCCATCCAAGAATTTCTTTAGCTCTCGTTATATCGGGTTGACGTTGCAAAGGGTCATCTTTAGGAAGGGGTTCAAACACAATTTTTTGATCTGTTCCAGTTAGTTTTATAATTTCTTCAGCAAAATCTAAAATCGTTATTTCCTCTGGATTTCCTATGTTGACAGGCAGTTCATAATCACTTAAAAGAAGTCTGTATAAACCTTCTATTTGATCATCTACATAGCAGAAAGAGCGTGTTTGTAAGCCGTCACCAAAAACAGTTAGGTTTTCGCCACGGAGAGCCTGTCCGATAAAAGCAGGTATTACACGTCCGTCATTTAAGCGCATCCGGGGTCCATAGGTATTAAAAATACGGGCAATTCGTGTTTCGAGACCATGAAAACGATGGTAGGCCATCGTGATAGATTCCTGAAAGCGTTTTGCCTCATCGTATACGCCTCTAGGGCCAATGGTATTTACATTTCCGTAGTAATCTTCACTCTGCGGATGTACAAGCGGATCACCGTATACTTCCGAAGTAGAAGCAATAAGAATCCGTGCTTTTTTTTCTTTTGCGAGCCCTAATAAATTATGTGTTCCTAAAGAGCCTACTTTAAGCGTTTGGATAGGGATTTTAAGATAATCTATTGGACTTGCGGGAGAGGCAAAGTGTAGGATATAATCAACCTTCCCAGGAACGTGTACAAATTTGGTTACATCGTGATGATAAAATTCGAAATGTTCTTCAGAAAATAGATGTTTAATATTATCCAGGTCGCCCGTAATAAGGTTGTCCATACCCAAAACAGTATAGCCTTCGGCCATAAACTTATCGCATAGATGAGATCCTAAGAATCCAGCAGCACCAGTAATTAAAACACGTTTTTTCATCCTATAGGGTCTTCTTTTTCAGAAATGATTCTTTATATATCACGGACGAACTTCTTTTCTTCCGATGGAAATATAAGTGATTTCTTCGCTATCCATATCTTCTATATTATATAAGTTTCTACCATCAAAGATGACAGGCTCAGCAAGAAGTTGCTTTAGTTTAGCATAATCTGGCGTTCTAAATATGCTCCATTCGGTACAAATAAGAACGGCATCGGCATTTTCAAGCGCTTCATACATTGAATCTGCATAAGAAATGGTGTCGTGAAAACGTTTTTTAATGTTGGGCATAGCTTCAGGATCAAACACCTGTAGTTTTGCTCCCCTATCTAAGAGGGCATTCATCATATAAACAGAAGGCGCCTCTCTAATGTCATCTGTTTCCGGTTTAAAGGCCAATCCCCATACTGCAATGGTTTTTCCAGTAAGGTCGCCCTTAAAGTGATTTATCATTTTGGGCAGCAGCACCGTCTTTTGGTAGTCATTGACCTCGATCACAGCATTTAAGATCTTAAAATCGTACTGTTGGTCCTTTCCTGCTTTATGTAGTGCCTTTACATCCTTCGGAAAACAAGAACCTCCATATCCAATGCCTGGAAATAAAAATCGTTTGCCAATTCGAGAATCGGTTCCCATACCTACGCGTACCTTGTCAACATCGGCGCCAACCTTTTCGCAGTAGTTGGCGATCTCATTCATAAACGTAATTTTTGTGGCTAAAAACGAGTTTGCCGCATATTTAGTGAGCTCGGCCGACTTCTCATCCATGATGAGGATGGGGTTGCCAGAGCGTACAAAAGGGCTATAAAGTTTTTGCATCATTGCTGTAGCACGATCGCTACTAGAGCCTACTACGATGCGTTCGGGTTTCATAAAATCATCTACTGCAAAGCCTTCACGAAGGAACTCTGGGTTTGACACTACGTCAAAATCGCATAAAGCGTTTTGCGCAATTACCGCATGTACTTTTTCAGCCGTACCTACGGGAACAGTGCTTTTATCGACAATCACGCGGTATTGCTTTATTTTTTTTCCAATTTCTTCGGAAACGTTTAGCACATAAGAAAGATCGGCCGAACCGTCTTCATCTTCAGGGGTTGGTAGTGCTAGAAAGATGATGTCGCCATGTTCAAGACCTTCGTCTAAGGAAGTTGTAAAGCGCAGTCTTTCGGCTTTAATATTTCGGTCAAACAACACATCCAAATGCGGCTCATAGATTGGAACTATGCCTTGTCGCATTTTTTCAACTTTGCTGGAATCAATATCTACACAAACCACATCGTTGCCGGTTTCGGCGAGGCACGTACCTGTGACCAAACCAACATATCCTGTTCCTATAACTGCTATTTTCATACTGTAACTAGCTTATTTTTTCCTGCTGGCAAAATTAGGAATTCTTATTGTACAAATCGTTATACAGCGCAATTGTTCTATCAACCATTTGTTCGAGTTGAAATTCATTTTGAAACCGGCTATAGGCGTTATTTGCCATTTTATTTCTGCGCACGTCATCTTCTAAAAGGGATCGTATTGCATCACCCAACGCCTTTGCATCCTTAGCTGGAACAACGAGTCCTGTTTCGTTATGCTGATTGATCCAGGAAGTTCCCGAGCCTAATTCGGTAGTGATAAGTGCACATTTACAAGCCATCGCTTCTAAAAGGACAATTCCGAAAGCTTCTGACCGCTCACTTGAAGGAAGACAAAACACATCGGCTCGCCTGTAGTATTCAGCGAGTTCCTCTGTAGGAACCTTTCCTAGCAATATAACCTTTTCCTGCAAACCTAATTGCTCAATTTGCCTTTTGACTTCAGTCTCTAACTGTCCTATTCCACCTATGGCAATAATACAGTCGTTTGGTATGTGCTTTGCAGCTTCAACTAGGTATTTATGCCCTTTGTAATACGTAAGTCGGCCGAGCGTAAATACCAACTTCTTACCTTGATATTTTTCCTCTAAGGCTGTCCGAAACGAATTGTTTTCTTTCAGATATGAACTGTCAATACCGATCGGTATAATGACACATTTGTCTAAATATGCTTTAAGATCATTTGAATGCTGAGCGTAATTAAGTGAGGTTACTATTACAGCATGTGCTTTTTTTAATAAACGCGACTGTAGCGGTTTATAGACAATTTTAAGCAATTTTTGCTTTACGATGTCAAGGTGCCAGTGTAGCACAAGTTTTCCTTTAAACGGAACAAAGGTTAGCGCCAATCCAGCAATGGGATTAGGCACATGCAAATGAATTATATCGTAATTTTTATGAATCGATTTAAGATACTTATAGATTGAAAATGAGATGGGAGTAGAAAACTTTTTAGCCAAAAGCGAGGCTCTAATGATCTTATAGCCTTTTTCTTCGATGCGTGTGCCGCCTTTGTTGTGATTAAAACAAAGTACATCTGTTTGTATATTCCTATTATTAAGATTTTCTACAATGTCGAAATTGACCTTTTCTATACCGCCAAAAAATGGAGGGTAGTATTTTCCAATGTGTAGAACTCTCATGTCTTAAATATCATATTATATTGGCTTTTTCGTTATCTCTGGTTTCTGTTTTAATATAACGATCTTGAAATTATTCTCAGGTTGAGGCTATACTTTCAATAGAATTTTTTTAATAAAAGTTGTTACGCTTCTGGGAAAGAAAAACAATATACTATTCCGAAGAAGCCCATAAACTGGATATATTCCGAAGTAAAAATTATCCAGAGTTACACGTATTCTATTACCAACTTGCTGTCTTCTCTTACTTGAGGATAAAGAATCAGGTTCAATAATATAATCCATCAATACTTCTGGTAAATTTTCAGCTTTATATTTCTTAATTACATTGAAGAAAAAAGCATAATCTTCGGCATTGCGTTTATATTTTACAGGATAGTTGCCTATTTCCTTTACAATTTTGGTGTGATAGATCACTGATGGATTTAAGAACATACTGTTCACATACATTTTCTTCTTGATTGTCTCAAAATCGGCTGGATGCTTAATGTAGTGATGAAATACGCCTTTGTCGTCAAGAACTTTTGCCCAGGTACCTAACATCATAGTTTCTGGGTTATTTTCAAGATAATCAATTTGAATCTTATATTTTCCCTTATAACATATATCGCCACAGTCAAAGCGTCCTGTATAAGTATAATTATGCTCTAGCGCAAAATCAACTCCCACATTGGATGCAATCCCAACACCTTCATTCTTTTCTAAATATTTAAAATAAATAGTTCCGTTTGTATACCCTTTTTTCAGCTTTTCTTCATCGAATAGCTTTTCACTGCCGTCATCAACAACAATTATATCGACTGTAAAATCTTCATTAATTGAATTGAGAGAATTTTCGAGGCTCTTAGGTCTATTGAAATGAGCCATAATTAATAAAAGCTTATTCATTCTCGCTCAATTTTTCCGGATTTTTAAATTCATGAAGTAATAAAAAGATCAATACTGCCCCAAAATAATACCCCCCAATTTGTCGATGTAAAAAGTTCTCTATAAAGCCAAAACTAACAATACTAATAACGATAGCTGTTAAAAAGAAGTTTTTTCTATGCTGAAAGAATAAATACACAAAAAGACTCACAAAAAGAACAAAACTCACTATTCCTGCGCTTAAATAGATATCTATAAACTGATTATGCGAATTGTATTTTCTAGCTAAAAACCATTGCTGCCGCTCTTTATTAACCATTATATCTGATGCATAACAGGCAATTAGGTTCTCTTCTGTAGTAGTAAATCCCGAGCCTAATAAAATATTCTCTCCTTCTTGAATGATCTTTTTTGCACAAGCCCAAATAATAGTTCTAGGCTCCTGCTTATACATTCTCTCTACAACCGATTGTCCGCCATCTCCATATTTCAGATATAAAAAACGTTTAGAAAGGTTGTCATTTAACGTAAAGGCTCCTATAACTACTATTACTATTGCCGCCAACGTTATAAAGACTATTTTTTTATTCTGAAGATTGTAAAACAGCCGAACTACGGCCAATATTATCAACGTAAGGATTGCCATACGCGCAACAATTAAAAAGATAAACAAAATGTTTACCACAATATTTGCCAGGTGATATCTATTGTAACTCGAGTAATTTTTGGTTAGTGATTTATACGAAATTAAAATGCTTATAATACTTAGAAAACCCAGATAGAGACGATCAATTAACAGGGTGTGTAATGGGTTTGAATTTTCTCCAAAATCAAAAGTTCCTGTATTTTTGATTAGCATAAAAATATTGAAAACAGAGTAAAGAACGGCGGCTAGGCTAGAAAAAATTATAGCATTTTTAAGCTTACTGTTTTGTGAAATGGGCAGATACAATAATAAAACGCCTACAGCAATTCCAACTTTTTCAAGAACAAATAGATTTTCCTTCCAATTTCCGTTAATGAGGGTACTCAATAACAATGAAAATACAAACGCAAGCAAAATCAACGTGCCCTTTTTGTTTAATTTGCTAAAATCCTCCTTTGTGATGATAAAGGGGTAGGTTATTGCAAGAATGATCAATAAAATATTTGGTAAAGCTCTTACATAATCATCGAAAGGAACTATGAAAAGTAGCAAGGCAAATGCAAAAGGATATATGGAACCTAAAAGTATTTTCATAAAAATTCTGCTGTCAGTGCTATTCTTTGGTCATATTCGATTCCTGCACAATATACAAAGGTCTATTGAGAATATTTTTATTGATTCTACTTATATATTCTCCAATGATACCAACAGAAATAAGCTGAACACCTCCAATAAACATTGAACTAACGATAAGAGATGTCCAACCAGTTATGGTTTGTTTTAATAAGAAGTGTGAAAACCCTGCATAAATAATAATTAGAAATGAAAGCCCTGATATAATAAAACCTAATCGTGTTACAAATGTGAGTGGTGCACTGGAAAAACTTGTGATCCCGTCCATTGCAAATTTGAGCATCTTACTCAATGGATAGCCAGATTTTCCGAATTTACGTTTATCCCGTTTAAAGAAAACAGCCGTTTGCCTAAATCCTAACCAAGCGATCTGCCCGCGTAAAAATTTATTTTGCTCTGGCATCTTTTTTAAACAATCAATAATTTTACGATCGATCAATCTAAAATCACCTGTATCGATTGGAATATCTACGGAAGTGAGTTTCCGAAGTACTCGATAAAACATTTTAGCGGTGAATTTTTTAAACATTGATTCGCCTTCACGTTCAGAACGTCGCGCGTACACTACTTCATAACCTTCTTTATGTTTTGCATACATTTCAGGAATAAGCTCTGGTGGGTCTTGCAGGTCGCCATCAATAATCACTGCGGCATCTCCAGAACAATAATCCAAGCCTGCGGTAACTGCAATTTGATGTCCGAAATTTCTACTGAAATTCAGAAAAAACACCTTATCATCCGTTTCTGAGATTCGCATCAATCCCTGCAACGAGTTATCAGCACTCCCGTCATTGACAAAAAGAAGTTCATAATCTGATGTAACTTCCAAAGCTGCTGCCGTGAGTCTTTGATATAACTCCGGAAGTATTTGTTCTTCGTTATAGATGGGTATGATTATTGAAAGTTCAATCGAAGTTTTAGTTGACTGTTGCATTTATATATGTTTTTCAGAAAACATTCTTTTGCAAAGATGCAAAAATCCCACCATTATACCCTTTTGCAACACCGCTGAATTAGAATTTCTTACTGTTGGTCTTTAATATTTATGGAAAAGGGCCTTATAAAAGCTCCCGTGATGACAAAACACCTTTACTGGCTTGATTTTGGTTTATTTTGTGCCGTCTCCCAAGTAACAATTTTGTATTTTTTTAGTTTGTTATAGTTTTCTTCGTCATAAGCCCTTATACCTTGTAAAGGATAGTTTTTTTCTAAATAATCCTGCACATGCCATTGATTGGCTATCACCACATCACCTTCTTTAAGATATTTATAATTTTTTATATCAACATGAATACCTTTATCCTGAAGCGCGTTTACATAAAATCTTATATGGGGCGCATAACCATCATATAGAACAACTACGTCTTCCGCATTTTGTTTTCCACGAAGCGCATCACGCAAAAAATAAGAAATCATATGAGTTTCAATGTAGGCTACTGATTCTTTTTTAGATATAGAATTAATGGTCTCAACATACGGCCTGTAAAGCAGTAAAGTTATAAATGCTATGGGAAATAAAATTTTAGTTACCTTAGATTTAGTTGTTGAAACTTTTCCTAATAAACTAGCGACTTGGACCAAAAAAATACTCGTTAACAGTGCTAGGAACGGGAATACCGGTAAATCGTACCAAGATAATTTTGTTTTAGATAATGAGATTATCAGCAGAAACAACACAGATAAAAGAGTAGCATAAATAGTAAGGTTTTTTACTTGTTTTTTCTTGCTAAATAAACCTAAAATAACGCCTAAAACCGCATATATATACCACCAATTAAAGCGAGACGCTTTTAACGCTTTTAAATAAAACCAAAAACCTTGTGAGCTATTGTGTTGTACTTCATTATACCTCCCTAAAAGTTCATTGTCTGATACGTATTTTAAATATCCTGGGTTTATACTTTCTCGATCTAAATAATAGGCTCCTACTATAACAACAAAACCCATAATGCCTATGTATAAATGCTTTAATTTTAAAACATTTATAAGATCTTTCTTTATCAAAGTATAAAAAAATAACCCTGGTAATATTAGCAATCCAGCGATACTTTTGGTTAACACAGCTAGAACAAGCGCACCAAAAAATAAATACAAATATTTGACACTTTTAATTTCTAGAAAAATAAAATAGCTCAAAGCCGCAGTTGTTGTAAAAAAGGTCAACATAGCATCAAAGTCACCATTTAAAACTCCATGGTACCCCATATATCCATAACTACTCACTAACACAAGTACCGCAAGTAGTCCAAACCATTTTTTTAGTCCTATTTTCTTACAAAAAATAATAATTATTGTGATCGTACCCAGTGCTGCGAGTGCAGATGGTAATCTTATTGCATAAATAGAAACACCTATAATTTTCATCCAAAACACTTGACACCATATTAAAAAGGGCGGTTTTGTGTTCCACATATCAGGTTTACCATTAAAATAGCTAACCAAATAATTGCCGTTTTTATGCATTTCAAATGCATTGTTCGCGTTTCGCGCTTCATCCCATATACGTATCGACAAGACGTCCATAAAACCGAAAATAGGAATTAAGGCAAGCAAAAAAACAATAATATAAATTGCGTTATTCTTGTTAAAAAAAGAACTCATAATATATCGTCAATTTTAAAATTGTACAAAGCCGGTGATCATCGGCAAAAATATAATTTTAAAAGCGTATGGAAGGTTGAACTAAGCCAAAAAATGCCTTTTTAGAAAGCCCAATTAAACCTTATATGACATACCTATCAAATTAAGTATCTTTACGTCCAAACTTATATGAAACGCCTAAAACTTCCTAATTTGTTCTATGAAAATTATCTACGAAGGATTTTACGGATTTAAGAATACCGGAGACGATGCTTTTATTGAAGTGACATCTTGGGGTGCACGTAATTATTGGCAATGTACCCAAAACGTATATTTTGGAGCGTCGCTTCCAACAACCATTTATCCCATCATAAACAAGCAATTATTTGCTAAGGTAAAAGGTTTTGATCGAGTCAATTTAATGGCCAATTTAAGAAACGCTAATTATCTTATCTCGGCGGGTGGTTCTACTTTTGGTGAACTCCCTTTTCACAGTAATAAATCTTTGGCTAGACAAGTTCAAAAAGCGCGGAAAAATCTTAACCTAGGAGCAATAGGCGTTTCGGTTGGACCTTTTCGTACTTCCGAAGAAGAAAAAAAGGTAATCCGTTATTTAGAATCACTTTCATTTCTTGCGTTAAGAGATGACCGGTCCTTCCAATATGCGTCCTCAATAGATCTGCCCTATACGCCCATTAAAGCATTTGATTTAGCCGCTTTACTGCCAAAAGTCTATCAAAATCTTCCTGTCGCAAAATCAAAAAATCTCGACAAAAAGGTAATCGGACTTAGTATTTGTAATCATGAGCGATATACTGGGGGAGACCTTTCAAAAGAAGAAAAAAGAAATTCATTTTTTAAAGCGCTTATAAACCGTTTAGCAAAAGAAACAAATGTGCATTTCAACGTTTTTGTTATAAATGGCAACAGTCATTTCGGAGACTTGGAAATTTCAAGAGAACTTGTCGCTAACATCGACGATTCGCGCTGTTCGATTATGCCTTATACGCCTAACGTTAAAGAAGCTTGGGATCGTATTGCTGCTTGTGATCTCGTTATTACCACCAGACTTCATGCTGGAATTTTTGCTTGTTATGCTGATGTTCCGTTTATGATGTTAGAATATCATAAAAAGTGTTCCGACTTCTTAGCGGATGTGGGGCAAGATATTTCATATCGTTTGTATGATGCCGAAGTAAGTGTTGAAGAAATACTTCCGAAGATAGTAGAAATACTTTCTGGCATCCATAAAAAGCCAAGCAATATCGCCGAAACAATAGCCCTCTCTGAGCGTAATTTTACGGAAACCATTCCGAAGCTATAAAAGCACTGCTATGATTCAATCTCTTTCTTTTTTTCTTCGGAAGACAGCGTAGCCTTACTTGAAATTTTGATAAGGATCACCAAACAGATCCAAAAACCATAGAGTCTAAATGTGTCTATTTGCACGAAATTTATTGTAATTCCAACTAAAGAAATAAACACAATAATTGCCAGCACTCGCTTTTCTGCCGTACTCTTCTTGATGAGTTCTTTCGCATTGTAAAAGAGCAAATAAAGCATAAATAAGAAGATCACTATCCCTATGATGCCCGTTTCGGTCATGATTCGCAGATAGAGGTTGTAAGCCGGAGGAAACGGTTTGTAATGCGGATCTGTATAATACAGCCAAAACTCATAGTTGTTCTTCACGGCCCATGTGGGATAGTGAAAGCGGTTGTGATAAGTTTGTTGTCCGTACCCAACACCTGTAATAGGATGCTCTTTAAATACCTGCCACGAAGCATATTGAATACCAAATCGCGATTTATTTGAGGTAGACTCGAGTAGATTTGCCTTAAAATTAAGAGAGTCTATTTTCTTCTCTACGGAAGCAATAACGCCCTTAGAATTGATCGCCAAGAGCAAAACCACTATCATGGCACCCGAACCTACAAAGATCAAAGCGTATTTTCTAAATTTACTGTCTAAGAACAGTATGAACAAAAACGTAACAAGTTGGATGAGCACAACCACAAGCCCTGTTCGAGACCCAGAGAAAAAAGTAAGTACTAACACTAAAAAGGCTGGAATAAACTTTTTAATTCCTTTGTGCGTAAGAATATAACTAAACATCCAACCAGCGATCGTAATAAGGTAGATGGCTAGAGCGGGTGCTTCAAAAGTAATGGAAGAGATACGCTCTCCATATACTTTTACTGCAACAAACGGAAAGTAATCAAACAGTTTTAATAGTGGGAAGAATGCGGGAATCTGAAACACAATCACTAATGTCTCTAGAAAACCATACGCTGAAGCCACAATCAACGAGTATAAAAACATTTTCCGGATACTGATTAAGATCTCGGTGGTTGTCATTCTACGTAAAACATTCCAATAAAACACAACAAAGACCGCCGTTGAAAGTAGTAAAGAAAAATACTGCCTGATAAACCTATTAATTCCAGAGGTTTCCTTGAAATAATTAGAATATACCGTGTTTATATTAAAAAGCGTTGCTAAAAAGCACCATAATAGGAAGATCAAGAGCACTTGAAATATCTTGTTCTTTAGGGGTAGTGTTAACTCGTATTTAAAATAGGCTCCCGCCCCCATTAAAACAAAGCCTATCATAAAAAAAATAGCAGCAGCTTCACGGCTAAATTCCCCTAAAAATGAAGGTCCATGAAAAGAGTTGAAAGGAATGAAAAACACACCCAGCAAAAAAAGCACTTTGTAGATCTTAGCTAAATTAATCTTCATAATGCGCTGTTACTTTTTTTCTTTTTAAAATAATAGACAATAATATAAATGACGTATGTAAGATTCGCTAATAGAAACGTTAAGGCGAGGCTAAACTCATTCTTGATATAAAGCAATATAGGAAAAACAACTACCATAACAAGGGCTGCAAAAACGTGCGAAACAAAGAACGGTATCGTTTTTTCAATTGATTTTAACGCAATCCCTAGCGGTTTTATAGCAACAAGAAATAGTTGAACCATAAGAAACATAACAAAAATATCTGTTCCGCTGCCGTATTTATCCAAATATACAAAATGATAAAAACCAAGTCCTATGGGAACGGCAAGTATAAATAATGCCAATACCTTTAAATAATTCTCTTTGTATACATTGCGAATAAGTCGCCCAAGACCTTCGTTGTTCTCTTCTGAAACTGTTTTGGAAAAAATAGGAGTATAGTGATTTTCTAGCGTGATCATCAGGATACTAAAGACTCCAACCAAGTTCTGTATGGTGCGTACTTTTCCAATAATAAGATCGTCCACCTGAAAACTTTTTGCTAGGATATAAATTCCTTGACTGTAACCCCAAAATGCGATTCCGCCCAAAATGATCCACTTCGCATAGTTGAAGTGTGTTCGTATCATTTCTTTACCAAAATGAATTATTTCCATGGCGCTGCCATGAATGGTTCGTCTTACAGTATGATTTGAAAAAATAATGAAAAGAAGCACCACAACACCTGATAGAAAAGAGATTGAATATGTAAGTAGTATTTCATCTAGGCTAATTCCGTACATCAAAAATACCAACATTCCAAAAAACGATATATTCAATAATACGGTAGCAAGAAGCCCAAATTTTACATGTATGTTATCACTACTAAACACAAACTTTTTTACAATATCAAAGAGCGTCATACTCAATGGTAACAATAGAAAATGAATATATGAGATTTCGGGTATTTGACTCCGCAAGAAATAAAAGGCTACCGTTCCTAAAAGCAGACACAAAACACTGTTGACCACTAATGCTACTGCGATATAGGTTCCTTCCTGTTGGTGCCATTTCTTCTTCAGAAAGATTAAAATGGGCGCTGAAAGTAGTAATGTACAGAAAATATAAATAAAAAACCCATAACTATATGTCACTACAAACGAACCAAAAATATCAACTGTTGCAACACGTGAAAGCAATAAAATTGAACCAAAATTCACTACCGATAGTAGCGACTGGTCCAAAAGCAACAAATATTTGTTGTTAAGTCCCCGAGCATTTAAATTAAAGGGAGTACGCATATCGCCTTGCTTTAATTGAAAGGTTCAGCAAATAGCTTTTTACAGCTTTCATTACTAGAGCTGTTTCTTATTTCTTTCTTCGCTTAAGCGCTTTGCTTTTTTGAAATAATACAATATCGCTGCTCCCGCAAAAAACAAGAACACCAAAACTACAGGATAAATGATGTGCTTTTTATCAAAGAATGACTTTTTAATAGAAAGCATCGGCTTGTTCAGCAATACAACGATCTTATCGAAGTCTGCATAGTACAATTCAAGCTTTTGATTTTGATCCATTAACAACCCTTTTTCCTGAAATACCATGTGGATATTCGTGATGTTGAGGTCGAAAAATGAAACCACATCATTTTCTCCTTTCTTAACCTCTGAAATTGGCTTTCCGTAGGTATTGAAAAGAGAATCCATATAAGCAATACTTTTATGGTTCTCCTCGATTCTGAATTTCAAATTCTTCTTGATAACCTCCTGCTTCTTTACAAAAGCTTCATTCTCGTTCAAATAATCTAAAAAGCGATCTATATGTGTTTGATTTGCCCAATACCCAAGGCTCATGGTAATTTTATGAGTTTGATACTCTGGAATAAAAATGTCTGAGGTCAGCACCTGATCTTCATACTGCGTTTCTTCCATTACAATCTCAAAATTTCGATTGTTTTCCGGCGTTTTATCAACAATATCCAATACATTAACAACTGGCTCAATTTCGACCTTGCTAATGAAAAATACTTCATTTTTATACAAGCCCATTTTCTTAAGCAGAACCGTATCTCTTTCGTAGATTTTCCATTGTAATTGATCAACGGCATCATATACATAGCTCGCCGCGTCGCCGTTGATTTGAACCAATAGGGTTGTTTCTCGACCCTTTTCAGGATTATTTTTGATCAGTCCGTAAACAACGCCTAATACAATTAAAACCAATAGCACGATCCAGAATTTCATTGCAAACCTAAATAAGCCGTAAAAAAAGATCAGTATACTGTGATATCCGTCTCTTATTTTATCATAAATAACCCCTAAATCAATTTCGTCGCTGCTCTTTTGTGACATGGTTTATGCTTATAAATTAGTACTATTTATTAAATCTTTTAACGCCTTTTTCCATTCTCTAATTTCAAAGGAAAACGTCTGTTCAAATTTTGTCGTGTCCAATACGCTATATGCTGGTCGCGCGGCAAAAGTACGGTAATGGTCGGTTTTTACAAGTCGCAGCGCATTTTTTTGCTCTGTAAACTTCAAAATGGCTTCCGCAAAATCATACCATGTTGCACTCCCTTTGTTGCTAAAATGATAGGTTCCGTAAGCATTACTATCTGCTTTGATTATTGTCAAAATTGCTTTTGCCAGATCATTCGCATTGGTTGGTGTACCCATTTGCTCTGTTGTTATTGCAACCTCTTTTTTAGTCTTCGCAAAACGCAAGATAGTATTCAAAAAATTATTTCCATATTGAGAATAAAGCCATGAAGTCCTGATTATAAAATAATTAACTCCGCTTTTTTCAATATTTACTTCACCCTTTAATTTTGACTCTCCATATACACTTAAAGGCTTTGTTGAATCTTTTTCGGTATATGGAAACTTACTTTTTCCGTCGAAAACATAATCAGTCGATATGTGAATCAATACAGTATCAGTGTCTTTACAACAATGTGCCAGCGTATTTACCGCCTCTGCATTGGTTTTAAAAGCTGCGTCAGCATCACTTTCTGCTTCTTCAACTAGGGTATAACCTGCTGCATTGATACAATAATCAAATGTATTTTTGCTAAAGTATTCCTTTAACTCCTCATCATTCTCAATATTCAATTCTGCTCTGGAAACAAAGGTAAAAATAGCTTCGGAAAAACCGTGTGAAGCATCATTTATGCATCTCCCAAATTGACCATTTGCCCCTGTAACTAAGATTTTCTTCATTGTATTGCCTCCGAAAAGGTAGGAAGTTTTAGGTCTTTTTCTGAAATTACCAATTCTTCCTTTCCAAGATGCCAATCAAGAGCCAAGGTTGCGTCATTGTAAATAATACCGCTTTCTGAAGCCTTATGGTAGTAATTATCACATTTATAGGCGAAAATAGATCTTTCAGAAAGGGTCACAAAGCCATGTGCAAACCCGCGTGGAACAAATAATTGTTGTCGCTTCTCTGCATCCAATATTACAGAAAAGTGCTTTCCGAAGGTTAAGGATTCCTTCCGAAGATCAACCACAATGTCTAACACTTTGCCTTCGATCACCCGAACTAGTTTCGCTTGTGCATATTCACCCGTTTGATAATGTAATCCGCGTAACACACCGTGACTTGAAATTGATTGATTATCCTGTACAAAACGTGTGTTTAAACCCGTCTTTGAATGAAAATCCTGTTCATTAAAGGTTTCAGAAAAGGTTCCGCGTTCGTCTTGGTGAATCGATGGTACTACTAAAAAACATCCCTCTAGTGTTGTCTTTATAATTTCCACGCTTATGTAAGTTGCATTAAATGTTTTCCGTAGCCACTTTTAAGCAGTGGTTCGGCCAATTTTATGAGTTGTTCTTTATTGATAAAGCCCATTTCAAAAGCAGCTTCCTCAATTGCGCCAATTTTAAGACCTTGACGTTCCTCAATGACCTCAACAAATTGAGAGGCTTGCATCAAAGAAGAAAAGGTTCCTGTGTCAAGCCATGCCGTGCCTTTATCCAAAATACTTACGTGTAAATTTCCTTGCTGTAGATAAGCGTTGTTCACGTCGGTAATTTCAAGTTCACCGCGATGGCTCGGCTTTATATTAGCAGCGATCTTCACCACGCTGTTGTCGTAAAAATAGATGCCTGGTACCGCAAAGTTCGATTTTGGTTGTTTTGGTTTTTCTTCTATAGAGAGTGCCTTTCCGTCGGTATCAAAAGCAACAACTCCATACCGTTCTGGGTCGTGAACGTGGTAGGCATAAATAATTCCTCCATCAGGATCATTATTTGCCTGAAGCAATTCCTTTAATCCAGATCCATAAAAAATGTTGTCACCAAGGATCAAAGCAACTTTATCTTCGCCAATAAATTCTTTTCCAATGATAAACGCTTCCGCTAAACCATTGGGGTGTTCTTGTATCTCATACTGAAAATTACATCCCAGCTGCGAACCATCTCCCAACAACTTTTTAAATAGGGGTAGATCTTGTGGTGTTGAAATGATCAAGATCTCTCTAATTCCTGCCAACATTAGTGTTGATAATGGGTAGTAGATCATGGGCTTGTCGTAAACTGGCATAAGCTGTTTGCTTACCGCCAAAGTAATAGGGTGTAAACGAGTTCCTGATCCTCCAGCTAATATGATTCCTTTCATAGCAATCTATCTGTATTATTTAAATACCATTGTACGGTTTTTTTAATTCCGCTCTCAAAATTTTCTTTGGCACGCCAACCCAGTGTGTTTTCGATCTTAGAAGCGTCTATAGCGTATCTAAAATCGTGGCCTGGTCTATCTGTCACAAAAGTGATTTGATCATGATAAGAGCCTTCTTTAGGCTTTATTTCATCCAACAAAGTACAAATGGTCTTTGCAATGTACAGGTTTTGCCGCTCGTTCTTACCCCCAATATTATAGGTTTCTCCCAAAACTCCCTGCTCAACAGCCATTTTGATGCCAATACAATGATCCTCAACATAGAGCCAATCACGTATGTTTTTACCATCGCCATAAATAGGAATAGGCTCCCCAGCAATGGCTTTTCGTATAATCGTTGGAATTAATTTCTCTTTATGCTGATTAGGACCGTAATTGTTTGAGCAATTCGTAGTCACAACGGGCAATCCGTAGGTGTGGAAATAGCTTCTTACAATAAAATCGCTAGACGCTTTTGAAGCGCTATACGGACTATTTGGCGCGTATGGCGTATCCTCAGTAAACAAGCCCGTTTCTCCCAAAGTTCCATAAACCTCATCGGTGGAAACATGTAAAAAACGTGCCTCCTCAAAACCTTTTTTATTTATATTCGGACCATCCATCCAGGTTTTATAAGCAGCCTGTAATAAGTTAAATGTACCAACAATGTTGGTTTCAATAAATGCGCCAGGTCCTGTGATCGAATTATCAACATGAGATTCTGCAGCAAAATGAACCACTTGCGTAAACAAATTTTTACTGAAAAGTTCATGCACTAACGCAGCATCACAAATATCTCCTTGAATAAAATGATAGTTCTTTTTGTGAGAAACCGATTCCAAATTGGCAAGATTTCCTGCATAGGTTAGTTTGTCAAGCACAAAAACTTCGGCCTGGGTGTCTTCAAGAAGATAAGCGACATAGTTTGACCCTATAAAGCCTGCGCCGCCTGTTACTAATACTTTGTTGCTTTTCAAAATATATTTTTAGATTAGTCTAAAATCTGATTTAACATCTTTTCAGTGATTTCGTACGTCGGTTTTACACCACTTGTTCCCAATCCACCAGAAGCTAAAGTGCTTCCTGTTTCTAAAGGGTTATCACTTGCATAATATGCATAGCGTACTTTAACTTTTTCATTAATACTACCTCTTATTTTTGAGGCTGCTTGTATTGCTTTTTGGTAATGCGCTCCTTCCATTTCAAGCCCAATTACATTCCAAGACGATTTGTGGAAAAACCGAAGTACGTCTCTATTCTGAAGCGATGTTCCCAAAACAGTGATCATAGATCCTGTACAAACTTTAATACCCGAACCATCAAAATCTTTCTTTTTAAGACCGTTTTTAAACGGATAGTTATCTGCCGTGCCTTCAAAAACATGAGCAGAAGGGATCATAATATCGCCTTTACCGCCTTCCAAAATCCCCGCTTTCCCCATTATAGAAACAGATGCAACATTTAAAAATTGGTTGCCATTTGTGCCTTGATAAGGTTTCAGTAATTCATCCATGGTTTCGTAAGCCTGTTCGCCAAAAGCATAATCCATTACAATGATAATTGGATCTTCTTTTTTCTCTTCGGAAGAACTAGTTCCTGCTTTCCGAAGCGATTCAGGAAACTTAGAAGTATCAAAGATCTGTACATTGATATTAGTTCCGCTCGAATCGGGCAAATAGGTCATCCCGTGTTTTAAAGCAACCTTTTCTACCTTGGCTCTTAACTCACTATTTTTAGAGCTACTTAAGGCTTCATAGAGCTCCATAGAGGTTTTGTTCTTTCCTTCCTTAATCAGCGCCATTCTAGCAAATAAGGTGTTCATTACGCTGTGCATGTTTGCGCTAATGATATGAATAGGACGTTCCAGCAATTGTTGATGCTGGAGAACCGACTTAATATTTAAGGCCCAGCGTTCACCATGGATATGATGCCCCAACCGCTCGCGCAGCACCGGACTAAACGTGATGATACGTTTATCGTCTTCTAAAGACTCTTCAATAGCTCTTTTTCCGAGGTAATAAATAATATTTAAAAAGCGGTTCGGGTTGTTTTCGCTAGCAAACAAAGGGTAGATCTCACTAACTTCTTCGAAAGTGCGGCCCAAGAAATTGGCCGTATGTGTAAGTGCGATCTCTTTTTCTTCCTGACTTAACTTGCCTTGCTTTAATACCGCGGCTTCCAATTTCTTCCAGTCGCGAATCACATCACCCTCATCATTGATCACTACGCTTCGCATGATCTTATGAGACTCTATATATAAAAAGGTTAGATGAGTAAGAATATCATAGATCTCAGAACGTCCACGAGTTACTTCAATATTCATTTGAAGTTCATCGATTCGGTAACAATTACGGCGCCGTTTTTCTGGAATAATAGCCTCAAAGTGTGAGTTTTTATAGCCTTCATCGCTTGTGAGGTTCACAAATTTACATTCTTCAATACCAACTGGAAGTCGGTCCATTACATATAGCAAACCCTGTAATTCCATCTTATCATCACCAATAGAACCGTAAATTTCCGGCCTGAGAATCAATAAAGATTCTCTTAAAGTTTCTCCAGAAACACCCATAGGCTTGTAAAAACCTCTATTAAAAAGGTGTCGCATGGTAATATAAAGTCGCTCAATAGCGCCTGTGCTCTCTTGAGCGCGGGTTCGTGTATGTGATTTTAGTTTTGTCATTGAAGCAAAGATACTATTAATTTCATCCTTGTAATTGGTGCAATTGGTCTGCGATCTTACGATCGTTAGACAGCCTCGGAACCTTATTCTGACCCCCTAATTTGCCTTGAGATTTCATATAATCATTAAAGCTATCTCGTTGTAAGGCCTTTATTTTCAACGGCTGCAACACCTTGCCTTTAATAAGGTCATAATAATAGGTGTTCTGCCCTTGCATGGCGATGTCTAAGGCTTTTGCGATATCTTCCAGCTGTTTGGGTTGCTGCTCAAACTCGATCAGCCATTCATGATAGGGTAGTTCGTTTTCGGCGGTGTTGGTTTGTGGTGCCACGGTAAATTCAGTAATAGAAAAAGAAAAAGCGGTCATAGCTTCTTTCATCGCTTGCTCAACTTCTTTCCCGATCACATGCTCTCCAAATGCAGAAATAAAGTGTTTAATACGGCCTGAAACGATCACGCGATACGGTTTGAGTGAGGTAAATTGTACCGTATCGCCAATATTATAACCCCAGAGTCCGGCGTTGGTTGATATAATGATAACATAATTAACGCCTAATGCTACTTCGCCTATAGTGAGCCGTTGCGGGTTTTCGTCAAAAAATGTATCGGCTTTGATAAACTCGTAGAACATCCCACTATTAAGCTGCAACAGCATTCCTTTTTCACGCTGCGAATCCTGAAAAGCGAAAAACCCTTCGCTGGCGGGATACAACTCAATACTGTCTACTTTGCGTCCAATTAAAGCCTCAAACTTTGCTCTGTAGGGTTCGTAATTTACACCTCCGTAGATAAAAAGATTAAAATTTTTAAATAAATCACCAACCGACTTGCCTGTAACGGCACGCAGGCGCTCAAAATACATTTGAACCCAAGACGGAATTCCGCTAATAACGGTCATATTTTCGTTTTTGGTCTCTTCAACGATCGCATCAACCTTCGTTTCCCAGTCGGCGATACAATTAGTTTCCCAGCTTGGTAATCTGTTTTTCTGAAGATACCCAGGAACATAATGCGCAACAATCCCTGAAAGTCGGCCTAATTTAATACCATTCTTTTCGGTCATTTCCGGACTTCCCTGCAGAAATATCATCTTCCCATCTACAAACTCTGCCTTTCCAGTTTCGTGAATATAACACAGTATAGCGTTCCTAGCGGCTTGCATGTGATAGGGCATAGATGCCTTGGTCAACGGAATATACTTAGCACCCGAAGTAGTACCCGATGTTTTGGCAAAATACAGCGGCTTTCCAGGCCAAAGAATATCTTCTTCACCTTCAACCACGCGATCTACGTAGGTTTTTAATGCTTCATAATCACGAATAGGCACTCGCGAAATAAAGTCCGTGTGATTTGTAATACTCTCAAACTGATGATCTTTTCCGAAGACAGTATTTTTTGCTTCGGAAATGAGCTGTTCAAACACCTTCTGCTGTGTCGCAATAGGGTCGTTAGACCAAGTCCGCATCTTTCGGACCACGATCCCAGCAAAAATCTTAGCGGCAAACGATTTTAATGACATAGATTAATCGAAGTCTATAATATTGGTTGGATCAATGGGATTTCCATCAAGCCATAATTCAAAATGCAAATGAGGTCCGGTTGTAAGTTCTCCTGTATTGCCCGCAGTAGCAATTACTTCGCCGCCTTTAACCAGGTCGCCTTGTTCTTTCGATAAGGAAGCGTTGTGTTTGTATACCGAAATTAGGTTATTAGCGTGTTTTAAGATCATTACATAGCCTGTTTCGGCAGTCCATTCAGCAAAGATCACAGTTCCATCGGCCGTAGCTTTTACAGGCGCATCTTTGGTGGTAACGATATCTACGGCATAATGCTTTTTTTCAGGATCATAACCGTCGGAAATTGTTCCCTTTACAGGCGCAAATAATACAAATTTCACTTCATCGTCACGCAACAAAGGGTTGTACTTATCTTCTTGCGATACTTTCTCTCTTAATAGTGAATCTTCTCGCGAAGCACTAAAATCAATTATACTAGGATCGGTTTGTGCGGCTCTAATAACAGAATCTTTATTGAAATCGACTGTTTTAACATCTCCGGTAAGCACTTTTCGTATTGAATTGATATACTGTTCATTCACAGAAACCGTCTGTTGCAATGAATCTGCCTTAAAAGTAAGGTCTGTAGCTTTCTTCCGAAGTGAAGTAGAAGAGTACCCTGGAATATACTCCCGAAGTGGAGTAAACGCAATGATAAGTGTAGTTAGCGCAATAAGTAACAAAGCCGAAATAATACTAAACACAAATACATTTAGTCTATTTAGCTTAAAGGAAAATCGCTCTTCAAAAGTGTCTTCGTTTAAAACCACAAGACGATACTTATGTAGAAGCTTTTTACGTATTTTTCTTCCTTTTTTTTCTTTTTTAACCATTGGTTTTGCTTGATGAATACAAATATAAAATAAACTACGGGCGCATTATGCTAATCTTCCATTGAAAACGTTTTATGTTAGGAAATCTTGTTACCTTTGTGACATAAAATTTGAAATGATGACTGCACTTTTACTACCCTTAGCAATAGGCCCATGGCAAATCGTTTTAATCGTAATGGTTGTTTTGCTTTTATTTGGAGGCCGAAAGATCCCAGAATTGATGCGCGGACTAGGAAGCGGAATCAAAGAATTTAAGGATGCTTCAAAAGAAGACGGCGATGAGTCTAAAATTGAAAATAAAAATTAACGACTGATTTATTCAGTATAAAAAAACCCGCTAAGCATTATGTTTAGCGGGTTTTTTTGTACTAATTGAAATTTCTTTACTGCAATTTCGCGCTTTTTAAGATAGATTCTAACTCAAATTGAAGATCGCGTTTAGCAACCGACGGTGCATAGGTAAAGCCTTCTAAGATCAAATACCTATTGTTTTTTTCATCACGTACCGCATAATTGATAAAGGGACCTGCCATGTATTCGCCTTTTACATCCCAGGTTCCTTTTGTTTCGTAAGCAAAATGGCCATCGATCTCGCTTTCAAATAAGTAAGGCGCATAGGCTTCTTCGGTTTGAAAATGTCCGTCATCCTCAACAGGCATCAACGCGCCACCAATAGAATCACGAATTTTAATAATATCACCCACAATCGCACTATCTCTGCCTATAAGGTTCATAGGAACTTGATACACAATAATGTTGGTACTTCCAGACTCTAGCTCCTTTCGCATCCAGAAAAAATCTTCGGCGTTTCTTGCTACATGATAGGCAGAAGGAATTTTCATATCCACACCAAAACGGTATTTTAATGAATCTGTTTTCATAGTCGAAATAGACGTTCTACGCTGACGTTCTTTTATTTCTGAATTTTTTAGCGCTTTGATCATACGATCTGCGTCCTTTTTAAACAATGCAATAAGTGCTTCTTCTGAAGGTGCCGATACAATGATCCCTGTTTGGGGTCTTGCATACTCGTCGTGGGCTATTTTCACTTTCTCTTCTGCACCTATGGTCACGTGTAAAAACAGTCTGTTTTTGCGTGCAAAGCCGGTATATGTAGCCGGTGGCATTTGATTCATAGAAAAAATAGGCTCGTCTTGTGGAAGGCCGTGTGTGGGGGAAGCAAAATAATTTCGGATTTCTTCACCAACATCTCCGTTCCAGAGTTCATTTTCAATGATCACCTGTAGATTATTGATATTCCCTGAAGAATCAGGCTTATAGGTATTGTCTTTTTTTCCGCTTTCTTGGCAAGAAATTAATAGCAAAATGGCAAAAATGCCTAGGTAGATGCGTTTCATGGAAAAATATTTTGAAAGAAACGAGTACTGTTTATCCCTTTTGGATCTTCAGTTTCATTCCTGGTTTGAGTTTGTTACCGCTAATATCGTTCCACTTTTTAATATTATCAATAGATACCCCTGGAAATTTTTGTGAAATACTCCATAGCGAATCGCCCTGCTTTACCGTATAGAGGTTAAAGTTTCCGGAAATCGGTGTAGTGGTACTGGTATTCGTGGGTGTTGTTGTCTTTACTGAAGCGCTTGGTTTTCTTGGGTGAATGGTTAAACGCTGACCTATTTTTAGATTGTTACTTCTTAGACCATTCCATCGTTTAATTTGCCCTACGGTAACACCGTATTTGTTAGCGATCTTTCCTAAGTAATCACCACTCCTTACCCGATAACGAAGACGACTTTCGGCAACTAAAAGTTCGGGAAGTGGTTTTTCTCTTTTGTTAAATTCAGCCTCCGCATAGGCGTAAATAGCATCTTCATTTGTAACAAATTTGCCTACCACATCTAAAGGCAAGCGAAGGGTATAGATTTCATTTTCTATTACTGGAATCACACCCAATTTATATGCCGGATTCAAAAATTCCAATTCGGCAAGATCCATATCCGCCACTTCAGCAACCTGTTGTAAAGTGATCTGTTTTTTTACGTGAACTGTGTCTGTTGCTATATACGGAATTCTGGGGCCCTCGCTTTTAAATCCATGCTCATCGGCATACTCAAAAATATACATTGTAGCTAAAAAAGCTGGTAAATAACCAGCTGTTTCACGAGGAAGATGCGGTCTAATATTCCAATAATTGGTGTATCCGCCAGAGCGACGTATTGCTTTAGAAACATTCCCCGGACCCGAATTATAGGCTGCCAAAGCAAGGTCCCAATCATTTAGGCTTTCATATAATTTTTTTAAATATTGTGCGGCAGCTTCTGTAGCCATAAGTGGATCACTACGCTCATCTACGTACGAATTTACATCGAGGCCGTACATTTTTCCTGTAGCGAACATAAATTGCCACAAACCGGTAGCTCCTACACGTGACTTGGCTTGCGGTTTTAAGGCAGACTCCACTATGGCTAAATATTTTAATTCGAGGGGTAGGTCATGTTTATCTAATGTTTCCTCAAACATTGGGAAGTAATAATCACTCAATGCCATAAGTCGGCCCATCGTTCTCCGACGATTTTTTAAATAGCTTTTAATTACCGATTCAAGCGAAGGGTTATATTCAACGTGGAATGGTGTTTTGGCGTTCAATGCCTCCAAGCGTTGCTTTAAAACTTCTGTGGGAAGTTCTTCATAATCAACAGGTGTGTAGGTTTGATCTGTAATACTTCCATAGATCTCTTCATACATTTCGTTATTGTACAGTGCGTCTAACCAAAGGCTATCGTATTTTCTTGCGACCGCTAGGTCTTCCAAAATAAAAACAGAGGTGTCCTTGATCTTTGTAGCCACTACCGTTGTGGGTAGATCTCCAGAAACCTGATTTACGGTTATGGAATCTATGATCTGAATTTTAGTTTTCTTTAAAGAGTCTATGGTGGTTTTCTCCATCTGTGCCCAACACAGGGTAACACTGAAAAGTAGGCTAAGAGATATAATGATCTGCTTCATATGCATATAACGGAAGAAGTTCTATAAAAATTTGTATAAATGTAAGCAATTGTAAAAAAGGAGCAAATTTCAGCACAATTGTGCTCTTATTCCTTTTCTATGGCTTCAATACCTGGAAGCGATTTTCCCTCAAGCATTTCCAACATCGCTCCGCCGCCTGTAGAAACATAACTCACTTTATTACTTAGGTTAAATTGTTTTACGGCAGCTACCGAATCTCCGCCGCCAACAAGGGAAAAGGCGCCGTTTTTTGTAGCTTCTGCGATGGCGTTTCCTAGCGAGATGGTGCCGTGTGCAAACTTTTCCAGTTCAAAAACACCAACAGGACCATTCCACAATATCGTTTTAGATTTTAAGATCACTTCCTTAAAAATGGCATTCGTTTTTTCACCAGTATCTAAGCCCATCCAACCTTCAGGAATATTGTCTATTGGAGAAACATCTATACTTGCAAATTCAGAAAAACTGTCGGCAATAATTGCATCAACTGGTAAGTGGACGGCTACATTTTTTGATTCCGCCTTCTTTAAAATTTCAAGGGCAAGTTCTTGTTTATCGTCTTCAACCAGCGAGCTACCAATCTTTCCGCCCTTCGCTTTTACAAAAGTAAAGGCCATTCCGCCGCCAATAATAAGGTGATCAATTTTGTCAAGAATGTGTTCAATGATCGTGATCTTGGAAGAAACCTTAGCACCTCCAATAATAGCAGTTACGGGTTTTTGGCTTTCTGCCAATACCTTATTTACATTGGTTATTTCCGAAGCAAGCAATAAGCCGAAACATTTATTACCAGGAAAGAAATCGGCTATCACTGCCGTAGAGGCATGTGCTCTATGTGCGGTTCCAAAGGCGTCATTTACATAAATATCTCCAAGTTTTGATAAGGCTTCGGCAAAACCTCTATCGCCTTTTGTTTCCTCTTCATGGTATCGCAAATTTTCTAATAGTAGAATTTCACCTGGCTGAAGGGCTGCAGCGGCATCTTCGGCAACAGGACCAATACAGTCTGAAGCAAATTTAACTTGTACACCAATGATCTCACTAACCGTTTCTACGATATTCCGAAGTGAAAATTCGGCTTCTTTATTTTTAGGACGTCCTAAGTGCGAAAGGAGAATACAACTTCCTCCATCCTCTAATATCTTGATGATGGTAGGCTTTGCAGCTGTAATTCGAGTGGCATCGGCCACCTCTAGATCTTCATTTAAAGGAACATTAAAATCAACACGAATGAGTGCTTTCTTATTAGCAAAATTAAAGTCATTTACCGTTTTCATAGCGCTATTTTTGAGAGACAAATATACATATTTAGTGGGTTTACTTCGGAAGTAAAAAAAACGTAGTTTTGCGTATGGATTTTTCGGAAGTCATAGGTCAAAAACACCTTAAAGCACACCTGCTTAAAACCATTGAAAATGGTCGAGTTCCGCATGCACAATTATTTGTAGGTGCTGCAGGAAGTGGCATTTTACCAATGGCTATTGCGTACGCAAATGCTTTATTGGCAAGCAACCATGCCCCTGGAAGTGACAAACAACAGCAATGCGCGCTTAAGGTTGCTAAACTATCGCATCCTGATCTGCACTTTGTCTATCCTGTAAATACAAGCGACAAAGTAAGTAAAAATGCCGTTTCCTCACATTACGCTGACGATTGGCGTGCCTTTGTAGCCACAAATCCTTATGGTTCCTTATTTGACTGGCTTCAATCTTTGGGTATTGAGAATAAACAGGGAAATATTAGTGTTAATGAAGCACAAGATATTTTAAAGACGCTTTCATTGAAATCGTATGAGGGTGGTTATAAGGTGATGATTGTTTGGATGGCCGAAAATATGAATACAGCAACAGCTAATAAGATTTTAAAGCTTGTTGAAGAACCGCCAGACAATACTGTCCTCTTATTATTAACCGAAAGCGAAGAACAAATTATTGCCACTATACGTTCTCGTTGTCAAAAGTTAGACTTTCCATTACTATCAGAAATTGAAATATCTAATCAACTAATTGATAATCAAGGTGTTGAAAGTCTTAGGGCCATTAATATAAGTCGCCAGGCAGCAGGCAATTACAATAAGGCCTTACACATTTTGCAGGAAGATAGTGATGACATTATTTTTGAAAAGTGGTTTGTTGATTGGGTTAGAGCTGCTTTTAAAGCCAAAGGAAATAAAAAGGCGATCAATGACTTGATTGCTTGGAGTGAAAAAATTGCGGGAAAAGGTCGTGAAACACAAAAAAAGTTCCTCAGCTATTGTATAGAAATTTTTAGACAAGCCTTACTTAAAAATTATAAAGCTGATTCTCTTTTATATTTTCAATCAAGTGACGGCGGATTTGCCATTGAAAAATTTGCCCCCTTCATTCATCAAAATAATATTTTTGAGATCACCCAAGCGCTTGAAGAAGCATCTTATCATATTGAACGAAATGGAAACGCAAAGATCATCCTTACCGATCTTTCCATTCAACTTACTCGACTTATTCATAGAAAAGAGCACGCATAAGATATTTTTATAAACAATTGAACCGCTATAATTATTATCTATATAAATTAAGGTCGTTTCCCGGCGTTATATGCTTTTTCTGAAATTGTTCAGCACTCTTTATTAGCGCGCTTCGAATGATGCCTTAAAACGCCTTAAAATGCGTTATTCGATCTTTTTATAGCTGTAAATAAGGGAAGAATACTCTTTAGAGAACCAAGCACTGATATTAGACCAAAATCCAATAAAAATTGCTTTAATGGAAAAGCTATTATTCGATTTGTACTTTTCTGAAAGCAGGCTAACATAAAAGGAATCAAAGATCATGGGTTTGGTTTTAGTAAGCTTCATTTTTTCTGAAAACAACAACTCCATACTTTTTCTTGAAAAGTGCCATAAATGTCTCGGAACATCATAAGCCGCCCAAAACGATTTATAATGTTTTGCGTCAAAAGATCTAAAATTAGGAACGGCAATAATTAGGACACCTCCGGGTTTTACTAATTCTTCAATTTTTTTAATGCTCGCTTCTAAATTTGGTAAATGCTCTAGGACATGCCAAAGTGTAACCACATCAAATTGTTCGCCGTAAAAGTCATCTATATTTTCTTTTAGAGAAACTCCTTTTTTGCCAGATAAATTTCGAGCATTCTCATTTGGCTCAACACCAGAAACCTCCCAACCTTGATTTTTGGCGTATTTGCCAAATTCTCCAGTTCCAGCTCCAATATCAAGCAAACTTCCAACACCGCCATTCTGATTTGTGATATGTTTAGTTTTCTTCTGAAGGGACCATCGCTTTACTTTTTGATATAAAAAGGACATGATGCCTTCCTTATTATCTGTATGAGAAATGTAAGCATCGCTCTCGTAATAAGAGCTCAATTTTTCCTCTTCGGGCATTGGAGATGTAATCAACATTTCCGTATCTCTATCGTATATAAGCGAAAATACTTCCGCAGAAACCAGGAAGTCCTTTACATTTGAAAGATAAATATTATCTGTTTTATTCAAGTTGAAGATATTGATGTTCCACGTGGAACAAGTTGATTCTTTTGGAAACTATCGACCCATATAAACTAATAAAACGGAAATGTCATTAGGAGAAACTCCACTAATTCTTGACGCCTGAGAAATAGTAACGGGCTGTATATTGGTAAGCTTTTCTCTAGCTTCATATGACAATGATTTCAATTTAGTATAATCGAAATTCTTTGGAATCTTTAAATTTTCTAGTCGATTAAGTTTGTCGGCATTGTTCTTTTCCTTGGCAATATAACCAGCATATTTTACCTGAACTTCTGCTTGTTGCAGCACTTCATGATCTAGTTCATTTTCCACAATAAATTGCTCAACTTCCTCGATCTGTCTCATATCGTCCATAGTAATATTTGGACGTGAGAATGGCTTTACCATTTTGTCACTTTGTTTTACTGGAGCCGAATCTTTAGATTCAAGTATTGGATTGATCACCTCCGGAAGCACACTTGTTTCAGTAAAAAAGCGTAAAAAAGCATCACTCTTTTCCTTTTTGATCTCCATCGTTTTCATACGTTCATCTGTGGCTAATCCCAACGAATGAGAGAGCGGTGTAAGCCTAAAATCTGCATTGTCTTGACGCAACAAGGTTCGATATTCAGCACGAGAGGTAAACATTCGATAAGGCTCTTCGGTTCCTTTAGTGATCAAATCATCAACAAGAACTCCTATATAAGCCTCATTCCTTTTTAGAATAAAAGGATCTTTATCTTGCACTTTTAAGTGTGCATTAATCCCTGCCATTAATCCTTGCGAAGCCGCCTCTTCATATCCGGTGGTTCCATTAATTTGTCCTGCAAAGTACAAACCAGAAACCAACTTGGTCTCTAAAGTATGTTGAAGCTGAGTTGGTGGAAAATAGTCATATTCTATCGCATACCCTGGTCTAAAAAATTTGACATGCTCAAATCCAGCGACCTCTTTTAACGCCTTAAATTGAATTTCCTCAGGTAAAGAAGTAGAAAATCCATTGATATAATATTCCACAGTATTCCACCCTTCTGGCTCTACAAACAACTGATGTCTGTCCTTATCAGCAAACCGATTTATTTTATCCTCAATGGATGGGCAATAGCGTGGGCCAATACTTTTAATAGAACCATTGAACATTGGTGACCTATCAAAACCTTCTTTAAGCATTTCATGTACAAGCGGACTTGTATATGACATATGACAATCTCGTTGTTTGGTCAAGGGTTTAGTGCTTGCTAAATAGCTAAACTTTTCTGGAATTTCATCACCAGGTTGAACAACCATTTTTGAAAAATCTAAAGAACGCCCATCAACTCTTGGGGGTGTTCCTGTCTTCATTCTACCAGTTTCAAATCCTAGATCAACAAGATCCTTAGTAATTCCTGTGGCTGCTTTTTCACCTGCCCTTCCTCCTCCAAATTGCTTTTCGCCTATATGAATAAGTCCGTTTAAAAAAGTACCATTAGTTAAAATAACAGATTTACCTCTAATCTCCAGTCCGAGAGATGTTCGAACTCCAACCACCTTCTCCTGTTCCACTATGATTCCAGACACCATTTCTTGGTAAAAATCAAGATTCTCTGTTTGCTCCAACATCAATCGCCACATTTCTGAAAAACGCATCCTGTCACTTTGAACACGAGGACTCCACATAGCAGGTCCCTTTGATTTGTTCAACATCTTAAACTGAATCGCTGTCTTGTCGGAAATGATTCCACTATAACCACCCAATGCATCAATTTCTCTAACAATCTGACCTTTTGCGATACCGCCCATAGCTGGATTACAGGACATCTGACCAATGTTTTGAAGATTCATTGTGATCAACAAGGTCTTAGAGCCCATATTTGCAGCTGCAGCTGCAGCCTCTGAACCTGCATGACCAGCCCCAACTACTATAACATCGTATTCTGTTTGAAACATATTTTCTATTGTTCCACGTGGAACATTCTAATCTTTATAAAATTCTTTTGGCAACAAAATTTTGCGGACGCAAAGATACGTTAAATAACTCAAAATCAGTTAGTTATTGTGTAATAAATTGAAAATCAGCTTGCTACAAAAAAGTCCTTGCCCTTAAGGCCTCATCTTCCTTGCTTCTCATTTGCTTTTCCTCTGCAACAGATTTGTCTTTATACCCGCAAAAATGTAAAATTCCATGAATCATCACACGATGGAGTTCATCGGTAAATGGTACATTAAACTCCTCTGCATTTTCCTTTACGCGCTCAATTGAAATATAGATCTCACCGTGAATTTGAGTTCCTAATGAATTGTCAAAACTAATAATATCTGTTAACGTATCATGGTTTAGAAATTGTACATTCAGCTTGTGGAGATACTCATCATCACAAAAGATATAGCTAATGTCTCCCGCTGTACAATTTTCTGAAGCGATAACATTAGCGATCCATTCCGCCATCGAATCCTGTTGTTCTAGTTGAAATTCCGTTTCAGAAAAAAAATCAATCATTCTTATCTTTAAAATAGCTATTTACTTTTTCCTTATACTGTTGCCGCAAAGGTAAGGACTCCCTGTTTAAAATTTCAGTAGTATTAAAGTACTTTTTGACAGCTTCCGGAGATAACCGAAGTGTGTTTTCATAATTACGTCGATTAGCACGAGATTCTCTTTTAGACTCTTGACCTTGTTCGAAATCTGCTTTGTCTAGCTTTAACATCTCATACTGAAGCTCAAGCATTTTTTGAAGGGTACGTTCATTAAAACCTTTATCTAGTAGCTGCTGTTCAACTCCTTCCATTTTACGAAGTAAATCGCCCCCTTTACCGCTAAGACCTTCTTTACTTAGTTTGTCCTCCAATTGCTGCCGTAGTTGCTGTTGCTGTTTATAGATCTCGTAAAGTTCACCATCATTGTTTTCACTCTCACCTTCTTTACCATCTCTACCATTTTCGCCGTTTCCGGACCCCTTTCCATTGCCCGAACCATCACCTTCGCCTTGACCTTCTCCCTGACCTTCTCCTTCTCCTTCTCCTTGGCCTTGGCCCTCTCCTTGACCTTGACCTTGACCTTCACCCTTTCCTTTACCCTCACCTTCTCCTTCTCCTTCGCCCTTGCCTTTACCTTCCCCAGGCTGCATTCCTTCCTTCATTTGTTCACTAAGGCTCTTCTGTTTCTTAATAATATCTGGTAACTGAAATCCCTGTCCCTCTCCACCTTCACCAGGTTTTCCTTTTCCACCGCCGCCTCCGCCTTGTCCAGGCATCTGCATTTGCATATTGTTTAATAACTCACTTAACATTACGGCAAGCTCATTGGCGCCGGTCACAGTATATTGCTGACTAGAAATACCTTCACGCATTTGATTTTCAGCCAAACGCTCAAGTGATTTGTCAAGATTGTACTCAATGTTTGTTAGCGATTCATTTATACGTTCGCTGATCATAGGCTGTCGTAAAGACAGTGAAAACAAACTATCATCTATATGTTGAAAATTTTGTTTTAGATCATTTTGATAATTCAGCTTTTTTCCAAAAACAGGATTGCCATAATTAATCTGTTTGAAATCTTCCATAACATTCTCTTGCTCAAATGAGAATACAACCAAATTATCCAAGATCTGTCGGAGCATATCAACATCTTCCTCTATAGTTTCCATTTGACCAGCCGACATCTGAGCCTGCATTTGCTGTCCCATTTGTTTCATTTTCTGACCCGCTTTCTTCTGATTCTTTTTAGCATCTTCCTTCTTATTCTGTTCAAGATTGTCCGAAGCTTTTTCCTGCTCTTCATCTACCTGCTTTTCACCTTGATCATCTTTAGGTAAATCCATAGGATCTTTTAATCCTTCATTCTCCTTTTCTAATTCTTCCTTTTCCTTTTTGTATTCCTCAAATTTTTCATTTAATTTTTCCTGCTCCTCCTTGGTGTTTTTATTCTCAGGCTTATCGGCTAATTTTTCTTGTTCCTCACCCAATTTAAATAAATCCTCGGCTAGCTTTTCAGCTTTCTTGGTAACATAATAGCGCTTGGTCAATTCTAACAACTGCTCAAGATTTTTCTCCTGATTTTTATTCTGTTTTGCTAATTTCTCTAGCTTTTCTGAAAGATCCTCTTTGGCGATCTTTTCCTGTAACTTTTGAAGCTCTTCCAACAACTTTTCGTTTTCCTCTAGACGTTTTTCGTTTTCTTCCAGTCGCTCCTCTAACTGCTCTTTAAACGGATCTTTCTCCTCATTCTCTGGCTGGAAATTCTCTAGGTTCTCTTTTAGTTCCTTTGAGAAATTTTTCATCATCTGCTCCTGTTGCTTCTGACGTTTTAAAAAATTATCAAGTTTCTTTTTGTCATTCCAGTTGAGCTCTTCCTTTTCTTTTTGCGTTTTAGAAAGCTCTTTCAGCAACTTTTGCTGGTCTTTCATATTTTCAAGCGACTTGTCGAGCTCTTTGATAGATTCCTCCTGATTTTCCAGTTGTTCCTTCTCTTGTTCTTCCTTTGTTAGTTTTCTGAAAGAATACATTCCCGACTTTGAAGACTTAAATTTATGTACCGCATCATTGTCAAAAATTTCGAAATAGTATTCATATGCAACTCCTTCGGTTAAAGGAAGATTTCCAGGAAACGTATAAACAAACTGATCAATGTTTGATTTGTTTAACGGAAGCGTCTCGGTTTGTTTGTTCGCTTCTTCTCCTTCAGCATAATAGACAAGTCGCAATTTTGTAAGTCCGTAGTCATCAGAAACACGCCCTAAGAAATAGGTTAATTGACTATCGGTACTATCTACTTTCGACTGTACGTCAATCTCAGGATATTCATCTTTTATGACACCCAATGTAAACGAGAGATTTTCATAATCCTCCAAAGCTTTGTTCGAAGTTGTGATTGCGTAATCGAGTTTATTATAAATTCCTTTGCTGTAGGTAAATGCCTGTGCCTCTTCAGAAAAAACATAAGCGGTATCCCGCATCTTAAGTTGTACCCTATCTGTGTTTTTTGCGGTAACATTCCATCGTACTCTTGTCCCTTCAGGAACAGTCGCATTCCCTGTACTATTTAAAACCTGATCCTGTTTCCCTGTATAACTCGGATAATCAAGTACCATTTCAAACCCAAGAAGTGAAGGGGTTTTAACAACCTCCAGAGTATATTCTTGCGATGTTACTTTGTTTGCAATAAGCTTAAAATCAATTGCTTCGGTGGGTTGTGAAAATGTATATTCAAACACACCCGGAGCCGTTTGCTGCAGATAATATGTTTCGTTATTATAGCTAATGCTGGCATTTTCAGGAAGGATAGTGCCTTCGGTACGCACTTTTAGCGTGAAGTTTTTATTTTCAATCGCGTTTAATTCATTGTTTACAACATAAAAAGAAAATGGTGCAGGCGGTTCATAGGCGGTATCATAATTTACAACCCGTTTATAACTGCTGCTAAACGTGTCCTTTTCCCCCAACAAACTCACCAAAATAAAGATGATCACCGGAATTGCTGCATATTTTAAATATTTAGCGTTCTTTTTAAAGTTGATCGCACTCTTAAAAGGCACGGGTTGCATCTCACTGGCTTTTTGATCGATACTCGCTGCCAAGAGTTCAGATTCACGCTGATTTTGATTTAACTGTATGACGTTTAGTAGTTTATCATTTATCTGCGGAAAATGATTCCCTATGATCTTTGAAGCTTCTTCATAGCTAATACCATGCTGTAATTTAAAAAGCTTTGCTAACGGAAATGCTATAAACCGAACAAAAAGCCCGATCTCAACAGCCACAAATAACCAAAACAAAACCGTTCGCCCCAGCGGATTTAGCCAAAGAAAGTACTCTACGAGCAGGGTAATGAGCAAATACAGCAGTCCAATGGCAAAAAAGAGAATGGTTCCCTTGATCAAGGCATTGGTATAGTATTTTTTTATAAATTGTTCCAGCTTTTGCTGGATAATGCTAAATGTACTCATGGAGCGGTATTACCCTTATTTAAACTTCTAAAATACGTTTTTATTTCAACAGCAAAAAGCACTCCAAAAAGACTGTATGCTTAACGATCTTAAATACTTAGTTTCTTATTCCATTCCGCTTGCCGCAATTCTTGGTTTGTACTTAAAAGGCAATTGGGCATTCTTTACACCTGTATTTGCTTTTGTGCTAATTCCAATTCTCGAGATCCTGCTTCCAGTTCAGGAAGGAAACCTTTCCGAAGAACAGTCGCTGTCAAAGGCTCAAAACAAATTTTTCAATATTTTGCTCTATCTTAATATACCCATTGTCTTCGGAATTCTGGGGCGGTTTCTTTATAGTATCACCATAGTCAATTATAGTTTAAGTGAGCTCATCGGCCTCACATTTAGCGTGGGGATTGTGGTAGGCTCAAATGGTATTAATGTCGCACATGAATTAGGACATCGCAAATTATGGTGGGAAAATATGCTTGGAAAGCTACTTTTGATCCCTTCTTTGTACATGCATTTCTTTATTGAACACAATTTTGGGCATCATCAAAATGCCGCAACCCATGAAGATCCTGCAAGTGCGTCTTATAATCAAACTGTTTATGGCTTTTGGTTTACGTCTATTTTTAGGCAATATCTCAGTGCCTGGAAAATTCAAATGGATCTATTAAAGCGTGAGAGGCGATCCTTTTTCAGCAGTAAAAATGATATGTTTTGGTATGTTATTATTCAGGGAGTTTATTTGAGTTCCATCTATGTTTTCTTCGGAAGCACTCCGTTATTAGTAGCCATAGCTATTGCCTTAACTGGTGCGCTCTTACTCGAAACCACCAACTATATTGAACATTACGGCTTACGACGGAACAAAACCAAAAGTGGTCGTTATGAGCGCGTTACCGAAATACATTCATGGAATTCAAACCACGTTTTAGGGCGAATGATGCTTTACGAACTAACGCGGCATAGTGATCATCACTATCGTTCGCATAAAAAGTATCAGCTGCTCGAATATCATGATGTGAGTCCGCAAATGCCGTATGGCTACCCAACTTCCATGGTCATAGCGCTAATTCCTCCACTTTGGTTCTCTATCATGAACAAGCGTATTCCTGTCGAAATGCGCCCGGCATAGCAAATCCATGCTACCAATAAACGATAGGGTTTTCTATTGGAATGCAAGAGTGTCGTTGTATCTTTGCCATCTAATTTTTAATCTGAATGATGTCACAAAAAGTCCGCGTACGTTTCGCTCCAAGTCCAACAGGACCACTACATATTGGTGGGGTTCGAACCGCTTTATTCAATTATTTATTTG
This sequence comes from Ulvibacter sp. 2305UL32-6, assembly GCF_058148545.1. Classification (NCBI taxonomy): domain Bacteria; kingdom Pseudomonadati; phylum Bacteroidota; class Flavobacteriia; order Flavobacteriales; family Flavobacteriaceae; genus Ulvibacter; species Ulvibacter sp. 2305UL32-6. The sequence goes on along the minus strand of NZ_JBYVKA010000003.1, from coordinate 528,046 downwards.
CAAAAAAACACGGTGGCGATTTTATTCTTAGAATAGAAGACACCGACCAAAATCGCTATGTTCCTGGTGCTGAAGACTACATCGTTGAAGCTATGAACTGGCTAAATATTCCTTTTGATGAAGGCCCTGAAATGGGCGGCAACTGCGGACCTTACCGTCAAAGTGAGCGCAAACATTTGTATAGAGAATACGCCGATAAATTGATTGCTTCAGGCAATGCGTACTACGCTTTTGACACTGCAGACGCCTTAGATGCGCACCGAAAAGATCATGAAGCAAACGGAAAGACCTTCATTTACAATTGGCATAACAGACTAAAATTAAATAATTCATTGGTGTTGTCTTCAGAAGAAGTTCAACAAAAAATAGACGCTGGTGAAAACTATGTAATTCGGTTTAAGTCTCCACAAGACGAACATTTACAGCTTACCGATATCATTCGTGGCAACATTGAAATAGACAGCAATGTACTCGACGACAAAGTTCTTTTTAAGAGTGATGGCATGCCAACCTATCACCTTGCAAATATTGTAGACGATCATTTAATGGCAATTTCTCATGTTATTCGCGGTGAAGAATGGTTGCCTTCGCTTGCACTTCATGTGTTATTGTATAGAGCCTTTGGTTGGGATGCGCCTCAGTTTGCTCACTTACCGTTGATAATGAAGCCGGTGGGTAAAGGAAAACTCAGTAAACGCGATGGTGACAAAATGGGCTTTCCTGTATTTCCTTTGGAGTGGAAAACGGCCGAAGGCGAGATCTATTCAGGATATCGCGAAGATGGTTATTTACCAGAAGCAGTTATTAACTTTCTTGCTTTTCTTGGATGGAATCCAGGAACCGAGCAGGAATTCTTTAGCTTAAAAGAATTGGTTAGTGTTTTTGATCTGGAACGGGTAAGTAAAGGAGGCGCGAAATTTGACCCAGATAAGACCAAGTGGTTTCAGCATCATTATTTACAAGAAATGGATGAGCAAACGCTGGTTTCCCTTTTCAGAAAAGAACTTGAGGCACAAGGTGTTTCTTCTGAAACAGTTGCCAACGTTGACGTGCCAAGGATCGTATCCATGTTGAAAGAACGCGCTACTTTCCCAAAAGATCTTTGGGCTGAAAGTAGTTTCTTTTTTGTTCAACCTTCGGAATACGACGAAAAAGCGTCTAAAAAAGCCTTTAAGGAAGGTACTTCCGATGTGCTTCGGAAAGTTGCTGAGCTGTTAGAAGAAGTAGCTGAATTTACTTCCGAAGAAATTTCAGAAAAAATAAAAGGTTGGATCACTTCCGAAGAAATTGGCTTTGGGAAAGTGATGATGCCATTACGTTTAGCGCTTGTTGGTGAAATGAGCGGTCCAGATGTGTTTGATATTATTGCTATTCTTGGTAAAAAAGAGACAACAACTCGTATTCAAAATGCGATCGCAACTTTAGACTAAAAGTAAAGTACTGCAGCTAGGCTAACGATAGAGACATGACCCTCAAAGTCGGTTTTTTCAAGATCTGCGTCGTTCAATTTACCAAAAAGATTGGTTACACCGTATTGATATAAAGCAGAGATACGAAAATGCTCAAGACCTGCTGTGACGCCTCCTGCAAGATGAAAGTTAATTTTACTCACGTCTTGAATATCTTCAACTTTTAAAGTCTCGTAGCCATCTAAAAGAAAACTGTTTTGACTTTCCGATTTTGGTTTCAGCTTTCCGTTGATATTAAGCATGGGACCAAATTCGATGCTCAAATGCTTTTTAACAATATTGAAACTTCCTAAAAAATTGATCTGTGCTCCTTCCAGAGAATAGGTGACAAATACATCCTCGCTACCATTATTTGCAAGAATATCTACGTTTGAACTCACAAAGTTAATTCCGTAGATCAAGTCGAAATTATTTCGAAACGCCCCACGGGAGGTAAAACCACCGATAAAACCAGAACCAACTTCCGTAGTAAAGTCATCGGTTAAAATATTGGTTTGTGAAAGCCCTCCTTGTAAGCCCAAGAGGTTGTAATCATCGTAATTGCGCTGAGCACGTGACTGATAAATAAACAAAGTAGTAAGGGTAACAAAAATAAAGGAACGAAGACTCATAGCAGAACAACTTGTTAGGCGAATAAAAGTAGGTTTAATTTCGTATCTTGAACGTAGTAATTAACTTAATATTTGAAATCTCATGAATGCACTTCTTATTTTAATGGTTCCCTTAGGAATTATTCTCTTTTTTCTACTCTTATCTTCATTCTTTACGGTTAAGCAACAAACTGCAGCACTGATTGAGAACTTCGGAAAATTTAGTAGTATTAGAAATTCTGGCTTACAGTTCAAAATACCTGTTGTTCAAAGAATTGCGGGGAGAGTCAACTTAAAAATTCAGCAGTTAGATGTACTTGTAGAAACAAAAACGAAAGATGATGTATTTGTCCGACTCAAAATTTCGGTGCAATTTCAGGTCATCCGTGAAAAGGTTTACGACGCATTTTATAAATTACAGAATCCGCATGATCAAATTACCTCATATGTTTTTGATGTAGTGCGTGCTGAAGTTCCAAAAATGAAACTCGATGATGTTTTTGAACGTAAAGACGATATTGCAATTGCAGTAAAGATGGAGCTGAATGAAGCCATGATCAATTATGGATATGACATCATCAAAACTTTAGTAACAGATATAGATCCAGACGTACAGGTAAAAGCAGCTATGAACCGTATTAACGCAGCAGAACGTGAAAAAGTAGCTGCTGAATATGAAGCAGAAGCAGAGCGTATCAAAATCGTAGCAAAGGCTCGTGCTGAAGCTGAGAGTAAGCGTTTACAAGGACAGGGTATAGCAGATCAACGTCGCGAAATTGCTCGCGGATTGGAAGAAAGTGTCGATGTATTAAACAATGTAGGGATCAATTCACAGGAAGCCTCTGCACTTATTGTTGTAACACAGCACTACGATACATTACAATCGATTGGTGAAGAAACCAATACCAACCTTATTTTACTACCAAACTCACCGCAAGCGGGAAGTAATATGCTTAACGATATGATCGCTTCCTTTGTGGCGAGTAATCAAATTGGCGAAGAGATGAAAAAAACAAATGCCGCTAAGGGCATTACCAATAAAAGGAAGAAACGTCCGCCAACGCCACCAAGGCCTCCCGAAGGAGAAGACCTAAATTATTAAAGAAAAAGCCCCAATTTGGGGCTTTTTTAATCTTTAAATCTTTTAATTAATTTTCCTATTCCAAAACTAATTAGGGGAGTAAGCAGTTTAAATATTACCGCACCAGTCGCTGCGCTGCCTATGACTCCTGCAACTAGTTTTGAAGGAGTTACACTATCACGCACCTCATGGAAACTGAGCTTTAGTTCTTCTTTACTAATTTCAGACTGTAAATGCAGCCGTTTCAGATCTTTATCGATCTCTTCAAACGAAGTGTATTTTTTACCCATGTCTTTCGGTTAGTGTTTCAGGTTCGTCTTCCAATATATTTTCAGCCTTCATATCGTCTTCAAAATAGAAAGGATCTTTTTCAAGATCTTCGCCTTCATCTAAGATCAATTCAGAGAATTTTTCCAACATAGTTTTTGTAATAAATTCTTTACCAAATATCAAAATAAATACAAAGACCAAAAAGAAGAAGCCGCCTACTATAAAGAAACCCGCCTGAGTGTTGTCTAAGGCAGTTCCTATCCATAGGGCACAGCCAATAGAAAAGAATGCCAAAAACAGCATCAGCATACTTCCAAGAGCCAACATATTTGTAAGCGAAGTGGCAAACTTCATGGTGGATTTGAATAAGCGGAGCTTGTAGTACTCCGCTGTGCTATTGATGTATTCTTGGGTTTTTTCCCCGGTCAGGTTGATGTTTTCAGACAGTGTCTCGAAACTCATACTATACAGTTGCTTTTTTAACAGATGCCTTAGCCTTATCAATAGTAGCATCTTTTTGAAGTTTCGCATTTTGCTTGCGTAAAGCTTCCAGTTTGTCTTCCATTGCAACTAAGATATCATCAGCCTTGTAACTTGCTGAAGACAAGGTTTCGTTTAACTTTTGTTCAAAAGTAATACGAGCGCTCTTTGCTTTATCAGACAACTGATTGGTTGTCTCATCATATTGCTTTTTAAGCTTCTTTTGTGCCTTCTTGGTTTCTTTACCAATTTTATCGCGCGTTTTAGTTCCTTTATCTGGCGCATATAAAATTCCTATTCCAGCTCCAATTGCTGCTCCAGTTAATAATGCCAATAGTGTTTGTCCTGTATTTGATGCCATAATGAGTTGTTTTAATTGTTAGTACTCTGTAGTAATAAACCAAAGATACGATGTCTCTCAACCAAAGCGTGTTAACAACCGGTTAATAGATATTTTAACACCCTTAAAATCTTCTTAAAAAGACATCAAACTTGCCAAATACTCTTAAAATTTTGGTAAATACGGGTGTTGAACTCTTAAAATTTCGAGTATCGAATAGAAAATAGTGTCTGTCGTTAACGCTTGATTTTTTGCTTCGGAAAAAGACAAAACAACCTCAGGATACTTCTCTCTATAGCTTTCAGAAAACCATATGATATATCCTGGATTCTCTAGCGCCGCTCCTGTCTGTGCATGTAAATATTTTCCACCTTCTCCTAATAATTCCCCGTGATCTGAAACATAGATCATCGCTGTAGGAACATCTTGCTGCTTAAGACGCTCAATCACATCCGCCAAGAAAAAGTCTAAATACAATATTGTATTATCGTATGAATTGATCATTTGTTGCCTTGTAAGCGATGGCACATATTTGCTATCTATTACAGGTGTATATCTTCGGAAATCGTCTGTATAACGGTTTTCATAATACCAGTGACTGCCCATCATGTGCAAGGTGGTCAGTGAGATCTCACTTTGCTTTAAGGCAGCATCTAAAGAGGGTAAAAGTGCTTCGTCTAGCGCCTTCCGAAAGCTAAATTCAGATTTATACGCGTCTATTAATTCAACCGATTCATTCGTATAAACGATAGGCTCAAACGATTTTTCTAGCGTCTGATTACCAATCCATTTGGTTTGAACGCCTGCTGCTGCAGCTACCGAATATACTGAGGTGTACACTTCTTTCTTGTGTTCTTCGGAAAGCGGCTCGTCTGTCAAAATTTGAGGCACGCTAGAACCAGTATAGGTATTGCTTGTAAATAAGTTGGTAAAACTGATCAGGTTACGCGCTTCCGAAAGTGATGGTGTGGTTTCTCTTTCATATCCATTTAAGCCTAAATGATCTGCCCGAACGGTCTCTCCGAGCACAAAAACTACTTTTAAAGAGTCGGTTTCTTTTGTGGCGCGTTCTATCGCTGTGTTTAATTGAAGCGTTGGTTTTTCAAAATAAGTTACCATCCCTTGCACCACATTATACGGAAGACGGTTTTTTAAACTCCCCGGGCGCTTTTGTTCCAAATAGAAAAACAGGGCAATACAGCCTAGAGCAGGGATTAGAAACCATCTAAATCCATTTGTTGGATGAATCGTGCGGTATAATTTCAGAAGAAAATATAAGACAACAATTACAAACAGATAAAACAGCACAAAAGGCCATGTGATAAGATCTGCAGCAATATCTGGTTTTGTTTCTATTACAGCTTGAATCAATCCTGGAGTAACTGAAATATCCTGCGAATACGCCCAAAAAGCAAATCCAGCATAGATCATAAAAAGAACGCTAAAACCAATTTTAAAGACCCAACGCTGTAGGCTTAAAAAATAGAGTAAACCTGCCAAGGTGGTTTGTAAGGCGCAGAGGTGAACAAAATATATGGCGGTATCTTTAAAACCAACAAGCGGCGTATGATAATACGAAGCTCCTGTAATAAATAGCACGACCACTACATTAAGTAGTAGGTGAAATGCGATGTTGGGTTTAAGACTTCGTAACTTTTCCATCTAACAAAGGAGCATATTTATTAACCAACCAAATTACAGGAATTACAAGCAAGACCTGAACGATAGCAACCATAAATTTTTGCCATTCGGTAAACTCAAAAACGGTCATTCCCACCACAAGCATTAACACCAATTTTATCACCGTTAAGGCACGCAAATGGGTTGCTAAGATCACAATGGTGTGTTTTCCTAAATACGACAAGAAATTAAAAACAGGCACAAGCTTAAAAAATAGTAAATAGGTAACAGAACCTGTGAGTCCGCTGACAAAGAAAAATACCTCATCACCATATAATGATCGATACATATCCACTTTTGACGGATTGTAATAAAAGGTTACCACATGTATAACGCCTAAAATAACAAGTGTCGCTAACGCCTGAAGCTTTGTTAATTTAAACAGAGTCTCTTTAAGCACATTTCCGAAGGCATAAAAGCCCATTGCAACCCAGGCAACATCCAGGCTCCAAGGTAAGTGTATCTCTAGAGTCTTAGGAATTATAAAACCCGCTAAAACCACTACTAACAATAAAATTTGAGAAACTAATCGATTCTTTATTTTTTGGATAGCCGCATATGAAACAAACACAAGAAAGATACAAGGTAAGAACCACATTGGGATTCCCCAATCCATATATGTTTGTCCGCCCTGAGCGTAAAAAATACCTAAAAAATTATCGAGTACAGAAAGTCCGGCCTCACTACTGTCGCCAAATTTTCTTCCAACAAAGGCCCAAAATAAAAATAACAGTGTAGCCCAGATAAAATAGGGCGCTAAGATCATTTTCGCCCTGCGTTTTACTACAGAAAATGTGACGTTTTTTGGATGAAACATCCCCGCAATAAAAAAGAATAAGGGAACGTGAAAACTATAGATGTACGGTTCATTTATAGGAAAGTTATGACCATTGACAACCAAAAAGATGGATAAGCCTCTTGCTTGATCGATCCATTTTTTTCTTGTATCCATATAGCGAAAATAGCTAAAAATTGCTGAAGAAAGCTATAGCATTTCTTTAGCCTCGTTTGCTAGGGTTTCGTTTTTATCCTCAGAAGCTATCTCAATAAAATTTTTGGCAGCTTCGGTACGCTCATGACCATTTTTCAGTACAACGTCTAGCGCAAGTAGTACAATCATTCGAGTTCCTGCTTTCTTTGCTGCGGTGCCAAATAAAGGTTCTAACTCTTCATAGGAAACGTTTTTTGCCAATTCCTGAATAGTCGATTTAATTACCAATTGCTTTTCTTCTGGTAAATTCATATATTTTTTACCAAACTGCTTGATCTCTTCAATAGCAGGTCTTGCGGGACGCTCTTGCTTTTTTTGTTGTTGCTGTGCGGCTGGTTTTTGCTTCGCCCAAGAATCACGCAAGCCAACCGTTTTATTAAAAACTAGATGATCTTGGGTGCTATCTTTATCAACATTAAAATAGCCAATACGTTGAAACTGAAAACGATCACCTTCTTTCGCTTCCTTTAAATAGGGTTCTACAAAAGCATTGATCACCGTTAACGAATTTGGATTGATAAAATCCATAAAGTCTTTATCCTTGTGACTATCGGGTGCTTCGTCTGTAAAAAGTCTGTCGTAAACACGAACTTCTGCCTGAATAGCGTGTTTTATAGAAACCCAATGCAGTGTTCCTTTAACCTTCCGAAGTGAAGCTTCCGAGCCACTTCCGCTTAAACTATCGGGATCGTACGTAGCGTGAATTTCGGTAATATTTCCGGAGGCATCTTTTACAACTTCAGTTCCTTTAATGATGTATGAATTCTTTAAACGCACCTCGCCACCTAGCGTTAAACGGAAAAATTTACTGCCTGCCTCTTCTTTAAAATCTTCTTTTTCTATATACAACTCACGAGAAAAAGGTACTTGATGGCTTCCAGCATTTTCGTCTTCTGGATTATTTTCTGCATCAAACCACTCTTCTTTTCCTTCAGCATAATTGGTAATGATCAACTTAACTGGGTCTAAGACAGCCATGACACGGTTTGCTGTTTTATTGAGATCTTCGCGGATACAAAACTCTAAAAGCGACACATCAATCACATTCTCACGCTTTGCCACACCCACAGTTTCTACAAACTTCCGAATAGAATTTGGTGTATAGCCACGTCTTCGCAACCCCGAAATAGTAGGCATTCTTGGGTCGTCCCAACCAGAAACAACGCCGTCTTGCACCAATTTGAGTAATTTTCGCTTACTCATGATGGTATAACTCAGGTTTAATCGAGCAAATTCTGTTTGATTTGGCACATGCGGATATTCATCGTCGCTATATACATGCACAATATCCCGAAACCAATTATAAAGCTTTCTGTGGGGTTTAAACTCTAAAGAGCACAATGAGTGCGAAACTTGTTCAATATAGTCGCTCTCGCCGTGTGTCCAATCATACATGGGATAAATACACCAGTCATTTCCAGTGCGGTGGTGATGTTTCTTTAATATTCGATACATCAACGGATCACGCATCAGCATGTTTGGATCTTCCATATCGATCTTAGCGCGGAGTACATGACTTCCCTCGTCAAACTCTCCTGCCTTCATACGCTCAAAAAGATCTAAATTTTCAGCTACAGAGCGATCACGAAATGGACTATTGGTACCCACCTGCGTAGGCGTTCCTTTTTGTAATGCCATGGCTTCGCTTGATTGCGAATCTACATAAGCCTTCCCGTCTTTGATCATTTGAACGGCCCAATCATACAGCTGCTGAAAGTAATCTGACGAATAGCACTCATTAGCCCAAGTATAGCCTAGCCAAGAAATGTCACGCTTAATGGCATCTACATATTCTTGTTCCTCTTTCGCCGGATTGGTATCATCAAAGCGTAGATTTACTGGGGCGTTATATTTTTCGCCTAATCCAAAGCTAATTCCAATAGCTTTGGTGTGTCCAATATGCAAATAACCATTCGGTTCTGGTGGAAATCGAAAACGTAAGTTCTTCGGATCCATACCATTTTTAAGGTCATTTTCTATGATGTGCTCAATAAAATTGAGAGGTTCTTTAGCGTCGCTCATGATTCAAAAATAAAGAACAAAGGTAGTTAATAAACTTAAAATTGGATGGAATTTAATAAGTAGGCAAACGGGGATTTGTATCTTTGCGGAAAGCATATTTTATGGATACCATTCGGTTAAAGAATATTAAGATTTACGCCTTTCACGGGTGTTTGGTTGAAGAAGAAAAAATTGGAAGTGATTACTTAGTAAATCTTACTGTAAAGGCAGATCTAAGCAAGGCTGCAAAAACAGATAAATTGGCCGATACTGTTGATTATGTGCATCTTCAGAAGATCGTAAGAGAACAAATGGCCATACGATCTAAATTATTAGAGCAGGTTGGACAGCGAATTATTGATGTAGTTTTTTCTGAAATTTCAGAAGTAAAAAGTATCAAGGTGACTGTAGCTAAGATGAATCCTCCTATTGGTGGTGATGTTGCGGAAGTAAGTGTTACTATGAAATCACAGCGCTAAAAAGTCGCATGATACTTGCATTGGGTGTATGATAAAAGTATTTTTTAGTTGTAAATTTTCAACTTAATCAATTATATTTGCCCAGCATTTGTGGGAGATTCCTGCTTTTGTATAAAAATTGGCATCATGGCCGAGTGGCTAGGCAGAGGTCTGCAAAACCTTCTACAGCGGTTCGAATCCGCTTGATGCCTCGAGAAGAAACCTTCAGTATCAACTGAAGGTTTTTTTATGTTTAATTTTTAAGAAAAATTAATAAAAGATACTACAGCGGTTCGAATTTGATTGATACCCTCTAGACGGGTTTTCAGTTGATACTAAAGGTTTTTGTATGTAGTTTTTTACTAAAAATCATTAAAAGATACTATAGTGGATCAAATCCGTTTAATGCCCTGTAGAAGGATCTTCAGTTGATACTGAAGATTTTTGTATGTAGTTTTTTACTAAAAATCATTAAAAGATACTATAGTGGATCAAATCCGTTTAATGCCCTATAGAAGGATCTTCAGTTGATACTAAAAGTTTTTATATATAGTTTCTACTAAAAATTATTAAAGATGCTATAGTGGGTCAGATCCAATTGATGTTCTTTGGAAGGTTCTTCAGTTAATACTGAAAGTTTTTACATATAGTTTTTTACTAAAATCATTAAAAGATACTACAGCGGATCGAATCCGTTTGATGTTCTTTAGAAGGGTCTATAGTTGATACTAAAGGTTTTTGTATGTAGTTTTTTACTAAAAATCATTAAAAGATACTATAGTGGGTCAGATCCGTTTAATGCCCTGTAGAGGGGTCTTCAGTTGATACTAAAGGTTTTTATGCCTAATTTTTAAGCATTAATAAAAGGGCTAAAGTATTTGAAGAAATTAGAAGCCTGTTGTAAAAAGATTCCTTGCTCCTTTAATTCCGCATTTTTGATATTTGTTATAAGCTTGTGCTGCTCGTTCTTCAATTTCTAAATCACTTTCTCTGTTTAGCCAACCATCTATAGCAGCTTTTAGCGTGTATGCTTCCGGAGCCATCAAATGTGTGGTCCATAAAAGAGGCTTTGCGTTGGATTTGAGTAATTCAGATTTAAAAAAATCTTTGCTATAGCAGGCTAAAATAATGGCGTCCTTTTTATTTTCGGTTTCATTTTTATAAGAAACGTCCACGGTAAATTCCATAAGTCCGTCGTGACCAATATAAGCTACTAAATTTGCGTCACCACCAAAACATAGTTCCTCTTTATCAATCGCTATTTTTTTTGTGTTTTGTGAATTAGAAGCTAGTAAAAAATCTTCAATGCAGTTCTTTATTTTCTTCCCGTCATAGGCATCTGCGATCATATAAACATTTTTTGTTTTATGCTTAAATAACACGCTTTCAAGTATACTACTATTTTCTGTTTGTAGGGTTTTAACTAATTCCCAATCTTTCGATTTGTTTTTGAAAAAAGATTTAATTCCATAAGCCGCTCCCCAATACAAATTAGACCTTGGGTCTTGCCCATTTCCTAATGAACTAGGTACTGGTACGATTCCTTGGTTTATATTATCACATAATGCCACAAAAACATGGATGGTTTCTGTTTGTGCTCTGATCGTGGAAAAGAGAGAAATAAAGAATATTATAAGAACAAATCGCTTCATATAGTATTAAATACAGCTATATAAACGCGCGTTCATCTAATAATAGTGTGGTTCGTAAGACTTGAGCACTATTTAAAAAAGTGAATATTAGATGCCTTGAACGTCTTCTACTGGAGGAATGGGTTTATCAATAGGAAGTTGGGTACTTGGAATTTTTTCAAGTCCTGCTTTTACACGACTCGGGAAAAAGCCTTCTAAGAGTAATAAAACGCCAAAACAAATAATTAAAATACTTACCCATTTCTTGGTTTTAAAAATAAATCGCGGGGTCATCTTACTTTTTAATTTTTTAGCCAAGGTAATTTTTAAAAGATCGGTTAGAATAAAGGTGATCATCACCGTAGATAGAAAGAAAAAGACACCGTTCTTAGAAGTAGTGAGTGCATTTGCCATGATGATAGTTCCTATCCAACCTGCAAGAACACCAAAATTTACAAAATTAAGTAGGAATCCTTTTAAGAAGAGTCCGCCTAAATTCTTCTTTACATTAACCGCATAGTGTTCTCGAGCAATTTTTATAAATGATTTTGCTGTTCGTATATAGGAAATAACACCGTACACAATAAGAATAGCACCGCCAAAAATAAGTAATCCTGGGTCATCCTTGACTCGATCTAAGATCTTACTCGTACTAAAATAAGCGATTAAAATAAAAATGATGTCGGCTACAATCGCCCCTAAATCGAAAGCAATTCCGGCACGAAAACCTTTGGTAATACTTGTTTCAATTAGAGTAAAGAAGACTGGACCCACTGCAAAAGCGAGAAGAAATCCATAAAAAGCTGCGTACCCTAGACCGTCAAACATACCTAAGGTAAAAATACAATAAAGTTTAGATTCCGTTGGCTATATCGACACAAATGCTGACTACATTACTTTGATACGGCCGCCTGCAAATTGTTTTTTATTTACTGTTGTTGGGTTTCCGAAAATCACAATATCACCACCAGCAGTAACTTTAGCATCAACTTTATTACTAGCGCGTACTTCAGCTTCACCTGCTGCAGTAATTTTTACTTTGGTATTTTCTGTTTGAAGTGTTCTTCCGTTAAATATTCCTCCAGTATTCAGTGTGATTTCCTGCATATTTGCAGTACCTGTAGCTTCAATGATTCCACCGGTAACCGATTTGATCTTAGCATACTTCACATTTAAAGCAATATTAATAGTCCCACCTTCTTGAGCACGTAATTCAATATTATTCTGCTTCAACACCTCATTTACTGTAATCTCAGTACCTTCATTTGCATCGATAACATCAATATTTTTTGCGTAAACTTCAATATACGTGTCTTCTCCGTGGAAGCGCTTTTCAGTATGCATACGCACCTTTAGCGTTCCATTATCGTTGATCACTTTGATATCGTTAGAATATTCTCCTTTTATCACTACTTTGTTTTCTTCCGAAGGAATCAAACGAACAAATACCAGATCAAACACCTTGAGCTCACTAAAATCTCCAACATCTTTCGTGATCATTTGCTGAGAAAATAAACTACTTGTAAATAGAATAATAGTTAAAGTAATAAGACTTTTCATGGTTTCCCGTATTAAATATTTTCCTAAAGAGTCTATTTTCTGTAAAATGTTACACTTTAAACGTACTTTATTCACGATGACCAAGCATGATAAAATCGAGATGCTTTTTCACAAGATCAGCATTTTTTACTTTTACCATCACTTCGTCTCCTAATTGATAGACTGTTTTTGTTTTTTGACCAACCACAGCATATTCTTCTTTATCAAATACATAGTGATCATCGCGCATATCTTGATTACGAACCATTCCTTCACATTTATTAGCCATGATCTCTACATATATACCCCATTCGGTTACACCGCTAATAACACCCACAAATTCCTCATCCTGATGATCTTGCATGTATTTAACCTGCATATATTTAATACTATCTCGTTCGGCATTAGCAGCAAGGTTTTCCATATCACTGGAATGTCTACATTTTTCTTCGTAGACTTCTTCCTTTACTGAATCTTTTCCGTCGAGATAACGTTGTAATAAACGATGCACCATCACGTCAGGATATCTCCTAATTGGCGACGTAAAATGAGTATAATAATCGAATGCGAGTCCGTAGTGCCCAATATTATTGGTTGTATAAACAGCCTTACTCATACTGCGTATTGCAAGGGTATCAATTAAATTTTGTTCTTTTCTACCGTTGACATCTTTCAATAATTTATTAAGAGATTGTGAGGTAGATTTTCTATCACGAGTATCTAATTTATACCCAAAACGTTTGATAATATTTTCAAGCGCGGCAATCTTTTCATCATCAGGTTGATCGTGCACACGATATACAAAGGTCTTTTTAGGTTTCTTTTTACCAATATACGCTGCTACGCTTCTATTGGCTAATAACATGAATTCTTCAATTAATTTATTAGCATCTTTACTTTCTTTGAAATAGACACCTTCTGGATTATTGTTTTCGTCTAAGCGGAATTTTACTTCTAACTTATCAAATGAAATAGCGCCCTCATTCATTCTTTCCTTCCGAAGAATTTTCGCAAGTCTATCTAGTTCTAGAATTGCCTTTGCAATAGTTGGATCAACATCATATTCTTTATCGATGATTGATATTTCCGAGGGAATTGTACGCTGTAATTTAGTACCATCAGCTGGTATGCCTGGATTGGTTTCTATAATATGCTGTGCTTCTTCATAAGCAAAACGAGCATCACTATAAGTAACAGTTCTTCCAAACCATTTATTTACCACTGCCGCTTTTTTATTTATTTCAAAAACTGCCGAAAAAGTATATTTTTCTTCATGTGGACGTAATGAACAAGCTCCATTTGAAAGAATCTCTGGAAGCATAGGCACTACGCGATCTACTAAATAAACTGATGTTGCTCGTTCATAAGCCTCATCATCTAAAACAGTTCCTTCTTTTAAATAGTGAGAAACATCTGCAATATGAATTCCTATTTCGTAATTACCATTTTCTAGAGTTTCAAAAGAAAGGGCATCATCAAAATCTTTAGCATCTTTCGGGTCAATTGTAAACGTAAGTGTTTTACGCATGTCACGACGTTTTGCAACCTCTTGTTCTTGAATACTCGTATCAATACTATTTGCAAAATTTTCAACTTCTGCAGGAAATTCATACGGCAATCCGTATTGTGCTAAAATAGAATGGATCTCGGTATTGTGTTCCCCAGGCATTCCTAGTACTTTAATAACACTTCCGAAAGGAGAATCAGCCTTTTCTGGCCAATCTTCCATAGCAACCAATACTTTTTCACCTTGTCTTGCTCCGTTTATTTTATTCTTCGGAACAAAAATATCTGTATACATTTTGTAGTCGGTTACATCCACAAAAGCAAAATTCTCTTGTATTTGAATGGTTCCTACAAATTCGGTTCGCTTACGTTCCAGGATCTTTGTTACTTCTCCTTCGGTTTTACCACCTTTTCTCCGTTTAAAAACATAGACTTCAACAATATCACCGTTTAAAGCCTTGTTTAAATTTTGATTTTTAACTAGTATATCTTCTTCTAGGTCGTCTACGATAATGTAACCCTGACCTCTTCCAGCAATATCAACACGGCCGGTATAGTAATTTTGTGAAGGTGTAATAATATATTTTCCTCTTTCTATTTCTTGTATAATATCTTTTCCTTGTAACTCTTTCAGTTTCTTAATGATCTGATTTCGACTACTAGGATCATCGACACCTAATTTGGCAGCGATCTGTTTGTAATTTTTTGGGGTAGCGTGATCTTTACGCAGTATAGCAAGAATGCTCTGCGAAAGACCTTCATTGGTATTTTTCTTTCTTTGTTTAGGTCTTTTAGACATAAAATTTAATTATTTGCTGCAAAAGTACTGTTTAATACATAGAAGGATAGGTAATTAGTAAAGTTTTAGTACCTTCATTACAATAGCTTAACAATGATAGATTATAAGACCATAGCCATATATACCTTTCCTAGCGAGTATGCTGTACTTCGATTATTACTGGATCAAGCTCAGATTCGCTATGTTTTTCAAAACGAAACCATGATTGGTGTTCTTCCATTTCACAGTAACGCTTTTGGCGGAATTCGCTTAAAAGTCCATTCCGAAGATATAGAAAAAGCCGCAAAAATTATAACTGAACTCAACGGAGCTTCACACCTAAAAATCGTTTAATTTTTTTAGTTGTCAGACTTATGAACAAACTATACTATATCATTTTTTTCTTTTTAAAAATTTAAAATAAAATGATGATGATGATGGTATGTTGATAGCGGGTATAATTTTATTGAGTTTTCTTTTGAATAAAACTTGTTGCTATTTTTATGCTACTTATAAACAAGTTTTCAGATGTAAATACTACTGTAAATAAAGCTGTTATATAGTATGATTAACAATTGTCAATAACTGTTGTTGACATATGATTTTTGAAAAGTTTTTTGTAATTTTTTGTTTACAACCATATGTATTTTTCTAATAAGTGACCTATAACTAGCAGACTCAAAATTAGTAGAATCCATTTTGTTTTTGCTATTGAAATTTCAATTGATTCTACCAAATTTTTCTATCTTTTTTCTATCAACAGTAATGAACAGAGTTGTTAACTAAATGTTACGACTTTGTAAATTTTATAACTTGTTAATAATTAGCAAATTTTCTGCAATGAAGAAAAGCCTTGCACACTATATTTGTATAAAATCTCAATATTATGAAAATCTCCATAGGTAACGACCATGCCGGAACTGATTATAAAAATACAATTGTTGATTATTTGCTAAGTGAAGGGCATCAGGTAGAAAATTACGGAACCAATAGTCATGATAGTGTTGATTATCCAGATTTTGTACATCCTGTAGCAAATGATGTTGCGTCAAAAAAAGCAGATTTTGGTATTGTTATCTGCGGAAGTGGCAACGGCGCCAATATGACTGCAAATAAACACCAAGAAGTGCGCTCAGCCTTGTGCTGGACCAAAGAGATCACCGCTTTAGCGCGTCAACATAACGACGCCAATATTTTAAGCATTCCCGCGCGTTTTACAAGTGAACCACAGGCTTTAGATATGGTAAAAACTTTTCTTTCTACACCTTTTGAAGGCGGACGTCATCAAAAACGTGTTGAGAAGATCGCCTGTTCTTAGCTCGTAAAAATGGGACATTCACATTCACATACCCATGACCACAACGATCTAAAAGGTAAAAAACTGTTACTTACCATTTTACTAAATGTGCTTATCACCATAGCACAAGTTATTGGTGGTATTGTTTCTGGGAGTTTATCTTTACTTTCTGATGCGCTACATAATTTTAGTGATGTACTTTCCTTAATAGTAAGTTATGTGGCAGATCGCTTTTCAAAAAAAGAAGCCTCTCTTGAGCGTACTTTCGGCTACAAACGTGCAGAGATCTTAGCAGCTTTTGTAAATGCAGCAACACTTTTAATTGTAGCGATCTATTTGGTCTACGAAGCAGTTGAACGCTTTCTTGATCCGCAAGAAATTGAGAGCAATATAGTTATTTGGCTTGCTTTACTTGGTATTATTGCCAATGGGTTTAGCGTTTTATTACTTCGGAAAGATTCAAAAGATAATATGAATATGCGTTCAGCATATTTACATCTTATCACAGATATGTCGGCTTCCGTGGCGGTTTTAATTGGTGGAATTTTAATGAAATATTTTGGTTGGTTTTGGGTAGATAGCGTGCTTACTATTTTGATCGCCATCTATTTAATGGTAATGGGATATGATCTACTACGCACTTCATTTAAAGTGCTTATGCTGTTTACTCCAGATGATCTGAGCGTAGAAAAAATTCGTTCTGCCATGTCTATAGATCCAGAGATAAAGAATGTGCACCACATTCATATTTGGCAATTGAATGAAAAGGAAATACATTTAGAGGCGCATATTGACTTTCATAAAGACATTACCTTGTCACAATTCGATGATATTTTAGATGGTGTAGAGGAAACGCTTTTTCATGAATTCGGAATTAATCATGTAAATATTCAACCAGAATTTAGAAAAGACGACGCCAAGGATATTATTGTACAAGATTAAGCTACAGGTTCCGGCTTATTTCCGAAGAAACCATCATACATCATGGAAATTTCAGTAAAAACATTTAATGAATTAGACATATACGAACTGCATGATTTGCTTCAGCTACGTTCGGAAGTATTTGTTGTCGAACAAGATTGTGTTTATCAGGATATCGACGGAAAAGATTTGAAGGCACTTCATATAATAGGCAAGATAAATGAGAAGATAGTTGCCTATACCCGATGTTTTGCTCCAGGGATCTATTTTGAAGAAGCTGCTATTGGTCGTGTGGTTGTTGACATGAAACACAGAAAATACAAACTAGGCCATAAAATAATGACAGCTTCTTTAGAGGCAATAAAGCAACATTATAATACTGAAAATATTAAATTATCGGCTCAAACGCATCTAAAGAAATTCTACGAGTCTCACGGCTTTTCTCAGGTTGGTGAAGGCTATCTGGAAGATGGAATCCCTCATATAGCTATGATCAAGACAACTTGATCATTTTCTTATCTAAGTTGAGGTCACTCATCATTTGTTCAGTAAATGAATAATGCCCCTTTCGTGTCATAATTTTAAAACGATGCTTTTTTAGGCGTGTAAATACTTCAAGAAAACGCCACTTAGATTTTAAAAGTTTTGGTTTTTCCGACTTTAAACTAATTTCGAAGTAGTACTTTATATCATTCCGCTCAGCTACAATATCTGGCGTAATGGAGACATCACTATCTTTTTTGTGATATGACTTTGGTGTTTCATAACCTTCCATATCGGCTTTAATATTTTCATAACCCCGATGCTCTAAATATGCAATTGCATCGTTCATTGTTTCTAAATTCTCTTCCTTGTCTATTTGTACCATAGCTCTTAAGCTACAGAAAATAAGGGAGAATATGCGTTAATACGGTGTTAAGCTTCTTTGGAACGAACGTTCCTATTAAATGGTAAGCCTAATTGAACCCGAATATTTTCGGGATCGGTGTGATCTGCGATGTCTATTCCATATTGAATCTTAGCGGGATCATCATAGACAAACGTTCCAAATAAACGATCCCACAAACTAAGCATGTTTCCGTAGTTAGAATCGGTCCAAGGCAATTCAAAGTGATGATGAAATTTATGCATATTTGGAGTAACAATTACATAGCTCAGCCCTTTGTCTAGCCATAGCGGTAAACCTAGATTTGCATGTGTAAAATAGGTAAAAAGCACACTTAAAATTCGATAAAAAAAGTAGAATGAAATAGGCATTCCCATGATGATCACGGCAACCAGGGCAAAAATTTCCCGAATAATAAAATCAAACGGATGATGTCTCGTTCCTGTAGTTGCATCAACATGTTTATCACTGTGATGAACCAAATGCAAACGCCACATCCACCGTACTTTATGCAGCATAAAATGCACGCCGTATTGCGCAATTAGATCTAAGACCATGATAGATAAGAGCAATTTTACCCAAACAGGAGCTTCAAAAAGGTGTAGTAAGCCAAATTGAGAAGTATCAAGCCAAACAAAAACTCCAGCGGTTGCAATGCCAAATACCGCATTAATGATCATCACAAATAAAAGTAGCACCAAATTGACTCTGGCGTGGCTCCATTTTTTGTATTTGTGAACAACAAGGCTATAATAGCCTTCGAGCAGCCAGAAAATAGCTAAAGTAAAAAACACCCAACCAGCTTTCATCCAGATGGGCATATTTTCAAAAAAGCTAAGGAAATCCTGCATAGAATGTTTACTTCAAGATCTTTTTGTATTTGCTTTCGTTATGCAACACCTCTACAGCTGCTAAGATCTCAGGATTGTGTTCAACCTGATATTCATAGAGGCCTTCGACGTAAAAATAGCGCTTTAAGATCTCATCACTTAACAATGATTTGATCTCGGCTTTCTTAGTGTATAATCGCTTTTGTTTTGCTTTTTCAATATCGGCCATCAACGCATTGTAGCTAGCGTTGATATCTTTTTGAATATCATCAGCTTCGGCGCGACGCAGGGCTTCCTTAAATTCCTTTTCAGTTTCGGTTTCATACTCAAAATTGTTCAGCTTTAAGAAACCTAAAAAGTTTTCAAAATCTGAATCTGAGAATTCAAAACCACTCCAATCGGTCATAGGATGCTTGTAATAATATTCAGTTGCATAATCAAAGATGGCATTGTCTTTTAAAAGGGCTGTTGTTATCGGACTAAAAACCGCTGTTTCCACTTCGATGTCTGGAAGTATTCCACCACCATCATAAACAGTTCTTCCGCCTTTAGTTTTAAAAGCGTTGTATTCTTTTGAATCTACACGTACAGGATCACCGTTTTCATCGCGATTCCAATAGTCTAATGCTTGAATACAGCGTCCGCTAGGTGTGTAGTATCTTGAAATAGTAACTTTTAGCTGGGTGCCATAAGTAAGCTTTTTAGGGCGTTGTACAAGTCCTTTTCCGAAGCTACGCGCACCAACTACCACAGCACGATCTAAATCTTGCAAACCACCCGAAACGATCTCGCTGGCAGAGGCACTTCGGCCATTGACCAATACAACCAAAGGAATTTCGGTATCAACGGGCTCTCTCGTGGTTTTATACACTTTATTATACTTTTCGATCGCAGATTTTGTGGTAGTAATCACCTCACCTTTATCAACAAATAGGTTTACAATATTGATCGCCTCGTTTAATAATCCGCCTGGGTTACCACGAAGATCTAAGATGATCTTAGTTGCTCCTTCAGCTTTAAGTGCTTCTAATGCCGCCTTGGTCTCAACCGTTGTTTTTCGGTTAAACTTCCGAAGCACAATATAGCCCACATCATTGTGGATAAGCTTTGAAAATGGTACTGCTTTTACATCGACTGCTTCACGGGTGACAGTAGCTTTTTCAGTTTTTCCTTGGCGTTTGTAGGTCAATTTAAGTTTAGATCCCGCCTGTCCCTTTAAGAGATCTCTTGCGTCACCTTCGTAACCGGCAACAGCCGTTCCATCAATCTCCATCAGTTCGTCTCCCGCCTTTAAACCTGCCTTATCGGCTGGATAATCTTTAAAAGGCTCAATTAAGATCATTCTATCTTCTAAAGAGCGCACCGTAGCGCCAATACCTGTATAAACACCAGAATTTTTTATACGTGCATCTTCAACGTCTTGTTCATTCCAATAAACGGTATATGGGTCGAGATCTGCAAGCATCCCTTTGATGGCCTTATCCATTAGGGTTGCGGGTGTATTCTCGTCTACATAATTCATATTCAACTCCTTAAAGAGTGTCGTAAAAATTTCAATTTGCTTAGCGATCTCAAAGAAATCGCTTTTAAAACTAACCGTTGTAAAGAAGATTCCAACAGCGAGTATGGGTATAATAATTTTCTTTTTCATATAATATTTTAAAAACCCGAAGGGATTATTTTTAGAATGAGCTTATTTCTTTTTGTTCTTCCTGATAAGCCAACGAATTACCAAAATAATGATAATGGCAAAGAAAAACAACGGCCAGAGATAGAGGGTGCCTAAGAAAAATGCCGAAACACCTTCCCAGCCACCTTTTAGTGAATTTAGCATTTTTTGTCCGTAAGAGACCCGAACACCAGTTTCAACAGTCGTTGTATAGAAATAAACGTTGATAGTACTCATGGAGACTCTATTTTCCAAAAACTTAAGACGGCCTTCTTTGGCTTCAATCTCTTCGCGTATGGTAGAAAGCTCGCGTTCAATTTCGAGCATATCCTTTACGGTTCGCGCCTGACTCAACAATTGAATGTATCTGTTTTCAAGTTCTTTTTTAGCACGTAATCGCGCTTGAATATCTACAAATTCTTCGGTTACATCCTGACGTGTGATCTGTCTGTTATCAAAATATTCAACGCCGCTCGAGATACCATCCACGACCGTTTGAAAATGTTCCGAAGGAACACGTAGTGTCATATTTCGGAAGACATTGTTATAATTTTTACCAGAATTATCGCTCTGTACAATTCCTTTATATTGCTGTGTAAGTTGAAGTATTTTTTGGTGTGTTTCGGCTAACTTCTGTGTTTCAAAATTAAGCTGCGCGGTTTTAATGATCTTTTGTTCTTGAATTTCTTCTGAAATAGGAGCATCTTGAGGTCTTAAAGAAGCAACTATTTCATCTTCCACATCGTTCATGGCATAACCAGCTTCCTTATATACTTCGCCCTGAATGGGCGGTGACTGATTGCTTTCTGAACAACCCATCAACACAATAAAAAACAGAAGGAATAAGTTATTTTTCATCTGAAAGTTTTTTAAGCAATATGCTCATCGCAATTTCGATCGTTGCATATTGTGGTTTTTCATTGCCAAGATACAATAATAGAAGCGCAAATTTCTTGCCGTTATTGTCTGTAAGCACATGTTTTTGAAGTCGGTACGCCTCCCGAAGCTGTCTTTTGATACGATTGCGGTCTACAGCGCTTTTAAAAAGTCGTTTAGGAACGGCAAATGCAACCTGAGTATTTTCAAAATCTTCCTTCGGAAGAAAGAACAGTTTAACAGGGTATTTTTTAAACGATTTTCCTTCGGAAAATAGAGCCTCAATGGCTTTGCGGCTTTTTAAACGCTCGTTTTTCTTAAAAGTTATGCGCATGTGATAAAGATACAAAAAGAAACCCCTTGTCTTTTCTTCCGAAACATATCCGAAGTAAAAATCAAGGGGTTGTTTTATAAGGAAGCGAGAATTACTCTACGCCCCAACTATTGTTTTCAGAATTAATATCTGCCATTCTTTTGGAGGCATCGATCATCAACGATTTTACCTTTTTTCCCTTCGGAATTTCAAATTCGTAGGTTGGATAAGACCATGCCCAATCGCGTACTTGTGTACGTTTCATGTTTGGATACGGATTTGGTTTTTCACCTCGCATCATTTGTAACGGAATATAAAACTGCTCTTGCGAACCATCTTCATAGGTTACATCAACATCTATAGGCATTGGCATAAGGCCAATGCGCTCTAACGTTACTTTAGTTCCACCATTGTCTTGTACTACAACATCTTTTACGGCGTAGTCAATAGTATTTGTGGTTTGTGTCCAATCGATCAAATACCATTCAAGCTCAATACCCGATACTTTTTCGGCCACACGAATAAAATCGTTTGGTGTTGGGTGTTTAAATGCCCAATCTGTATAATACTTGTTTAGTGTTTTCTGAAGGTTTTCTTCACCAATAATATAGCCTAACTGCGCTAAAAATACGGCACCTTTGCTATAGGCAGTAATTCCATACGCACGATTGCTTGCGTAGCGATCTGCTTGTGTAGTTTGTGGCTGTTCTTTACCACTATTAGCTAAGAATGTATATCCGCGATACGAACCACTGTGAGGGTTCGGGCTCTTCTCATCCATAATAACATTCATCGCTTCAGATGAAATGTACGAGGTAAAGCCTTCATCCATCCATTCGTGACGTGCTTCGTTGGTTGCCATAAGAAATTGAAACCACGTATGGGCCATCTCATGAGCGGTTACACCTACTAAGCTACCAAATTTACGTTCTCCGGTGATCAAAGTACACATAGCGTATTCCATACCACCATCGCCACCTTGAATTACAGAATATTGTTTGTATGGGTACGGACCGATATGCTCGTTAAAGAACGTAAGCATTTCGGCAGTTTTAGGTTGTAAATTTTTCCAGTTCTCTTTGATCTCTGGATTGTTTTTATAGAAAAAATGTAATTCTACGCCATTAGGCCCCGGATAGATATCATGAATATAGTCATTATCGGCCGCCCAAGTAAAGTCGTGAACTTTTGGCGCTTTAAAGTGCCAAGTATACTTCCCTTTTTTAGGCTTTACTGCTTTTTGTCCGACGGCTCCATAACCATGTCCGATTTCTGTATTTTGAAGATATCCCGTTCCGCCAATAGTATAATCTGCATCTATAGTGATCTTTACATCAAAATCTCCCCATACGCCGTGAAATTCACGTGCGATATAAGGATCTGCGTGCCAACCTTCAAAATCATATTCGGCTAACTTTGGATACCACTGTGTCATTGAATAAGCAACGCCTTCGGCATTATCTCGTCCACTACGACGAATTTGCAAAGGCACTTGCGCGTCCCATTCCATTGTAAATGTGGTGCTTTTTCCTGGCTGAATAGGCTCATTAAGCATAACTTCTAAAACGGTTCCAACTACTTCATAGTTTAGTTTTTTACCATCTTGTTTGAGCATGGTTGGTTTGATATAACCGATCTCATTAGGAGTCAATTTTGAAATGCGGTCACCAACACGACCGTCTGGATCTTCGATGGTGCGAGAACGCACATCCATTTCACTTCCTGGCTGAAAAGCATTAAAATACAGATGATAAAAAACTTTGTCTAGTACATCGGGTGAATTATTGGTGTACTTTAAAGTTTGTTTTCCTGTGTATTGATGTGTTTCCACATTCATGTCGATTTCCATTTGGTAATCTACATGCTGTTGCCAGTACGAGGTATTGTTTTGTGCGCTTACACTTCCGAAGAAAAGAAGAGCAACAATTGCTTTTAAATAATGATTCATAAGATTGATCTATTTAGACATTTGCGCTGCCATGATTAATGCGTTGTACATATTAACCATTTTAGTCGACTTCGAAATGTCAGGAAAATTTTGAATGTTAGACTCATCACCACCCAGCATAACAGGTGTTTTTGAGGTAAGTCCGCTATCCATTAAAATTTGTTTTACTTGACTTGCTTTTAACTTAGGGTAGTATGAGCGAATTGTTGCGGCAACACCAGCTACATTAGGAGATGCCATAGACGTTCCTTGTAAAAATTCATAGGTGTTCAATGGCGTTGTTGCCCAGATTTTTACACCAGGAGCAAATACATCAACATTTGATTTTCCGTAGTTAGAAAACGTAGCGACCATTTCGCTTCCGTATTTAAAATTAAGTGCACCAACTGTTAAAAAGTTATCTGAAATCTCAGCACCGGTAAGTTCTTGATCCATTGGATATACTTGAATCCCGTCTAAATCTAAGCCTTCGTTACCTGCGGCATTTACAATAAGCACATCTTTTTTCGCTGCGTATTTAATTGCATCCCAAACCCATTCTGGATGTGGAGAATAATATTTACCAAAACTTGTGTTGATCACTTTTGCGCCATTATCGGCTGCATAACGAATTGCCAAGGCAATATCTTTATCGTACTCATCGCCATCTGGCACAGCACGAACCACCATGATCTCGGCATTGTTAGCAATACCGTTCATTCCAATACCGTTATTTCTTTGTGCAGCAATAATTCCGGCTACGTGAGTACCGTGTTTAGCATCTTCTTTTTTAGGATCGGGACCATCAACATCGTTGTTTCCGTATTTTGAATCTTTAATATCGTTAGGATCATCACCTAAAACACCTCTAAAGTCTTTAGTCATATTAAAATGTGAGTCCAATCTATTTCCGAAGTACTCAATCCCTCCATTAAGCTCTTTGATCACCTCTGGTACTGTATCTCCAAAGTTGAGCATTTGTGTAAGTAAACCAATTTCTTGTTGTTCTTCGGCAGTGGGATTTGCAATAGCTGCGAGTTCTTTTTTGGTGTAGTCCTGCTTCCCTAATTTTTGAGTCATCTTTTTATGCACGGGTATAACCTGCGCTAAAATGCCTTCATACTGTGCTTTGTTTGCGGTAGCCTGTTGTACTTCTTTTTCGTATTCCGCTTTTGCTTTTTGATAAAGAGCAAAATCTTTACGGTCTGAAGCGCTAATAGAAGCATCGGACTTTCCTTCAAATTTTGGTCCGAGTTTACGCATGATTCTTACGTACTCCAAGTTTTCAGCAACGATATCGCCTAAAAAATTCCATCCGTGAACATCGTCAATGAATCCATTTTTATCATCATCAATGCCATTTCCGGCAATTTCACCTGGGTTGGTCCAAATAACATTCTTTAGGTCTTCATGTTCAATATCAACACCACTGTCAATAACCGCCACAATTACTTTTTGACCTTTTCTATTTTTTAAAAGTTCACTGTAGGCGCGATCAACGCTCATACCAGGAATGGTATCGGTTAGAAGATCTGAAGAGCTCCACATTTTGTATTGAGCATCGGTTAAGGGAGCCATTTTTAAAGGCAGCGTATCAATATTTTCAACAGGGGTTGATACGATAGGTGCCACGGTGGTTCCACAACCAGCTAAAAGTGAGGTCGCCGCGATGGCTAAGAATGCATTTTTTAAGATTTTCATTTGCTAATTAATTAAAAAGTTCGTCAAATGTAAAAACCTGATCAAGACGTACGCCTTTTTCAGTGTGTTTTACGGTAATAATTTGATTATGAGCATCATGCTCTAAAAATAAATAATAGTTTTGGTCTGCAGCTGCGTTTAGAAATTTTTCCTTTTCCGGAAGTGTTAGCAATGGTCGTGTATCATATCCCATTACAAAAGGAATCGGTAAATGTCCTGCAGTTGGCAATAGATCTGCCATAAAAACAACCGTTTTGTCTTGATATTTGATATGTGGAATCATTTGCTTTTCGGTATGCCCATCTGCAAAGAAGATGCCGAAATCTAATTCGTTGGTTTCAGAATAATCTCCGGCGGGATCTTTTACAAATTGTAATTGGCCGCTTTCCTGCATTGGTAAGATGTTTTCTGTAAGAAAGGAAGCTTGTTCTCTTCGGTTTGGTACTGTTGCCCATTGCCAATGCCGTTCGTTACTCCAAAACTTCGCATTTTTAAATGCAGGTTCATAGCCTGTTCGGTCTTTATTCCACTGAACACTTCCGCCGCAATGGTCAAAATGTAAGTGTGTCATAAAAACATCTGTAATATCATCACGATGAAATCCGTGTTTTGCCAACGATTTGTCTAAGGTATGATCGCCCCAAGGGAAATAATAGCCAAAAAACTTATCACTTTGCTTATTACCCATACCTGTGTCGATAAGGGTAAGTCTGTCACCATTTTCAATAAGGAGACACCGCGCAGCAATATCGATCATATTATTTGCATCGGCGGGATTGGTTCTTGACCAAAGCGTTTTGGGAACCACACCAAACATGGCACCACCGTCTAGTTTAAAATTACCAGCTTCAATAGGATATAGTTGCATAAGCCTGCAAATTACAAAAACACAGTAGATAGTTGATATATGTTAAGAATTTATTAAGAGTAATCTGTTTTTTGGGGTTTCTTCGGAAGTAGATTTATACAAAAAAGAGGTGATTTTTTAGACAACTGCAATTTCTCTCTGTACAATGACTTCCCGCAGGCGCCTTCCGAAGTCATATAATGCCTTGATCTCCTTAACTCCAGCAATACGCTCTTTATCAAAAACTAGCAATGCTGTGCCGTTTGATTCGACATGATAATACGGGTTACTTTCAAAAAAACGCACCAGATCATCGTGAAAAAAGGCTTGAATTTCCGTTTCATTTTCTCCAAGAAGGTAAAAACGTTTACTGAAATCGGTATGGTTGGCAATAGGAATATCTTTAAAACCTGCAAAAGCGTAGACGCGTTCAAGAAAACCTTCGCGATCTAAGGTAAATGCGGGAATTTCTTCGTCTAATTTCATATGAAGCATAGTTGTATGTACATTTTCCTTGGCTATAAATTCTCCTTCAGAATAATCTACATCAAACATTTTAAAGGTGTTTTCTGTATTGAATAACCGATTGTAAACATTGTCAATATGTTTGATACTGAAGTATTTAAATGAATCTAAAAAATGTGCATTCTGTGCGCTTTCGGCCTCATAATGCATATTGTATTTAGCGGCAATTTCTTTTAAGGTGCCTTGTCTTTTTGTTAAATTTTTAGTGAGAAGACCAAGTCCGGGTATAAGTCGGCGTAGCGCAAAAGGATGCTCACTTTTTGTATCATGGAGGTCTAAGCCAATCAATTCAAAGTGACCGCCACGTTTTAGAAAAACTTCCTGATAACCATGAAGATTTTCCATCACGGTATGATCTACAAAATGGCAGAGTGAGAAATCTAACACAACATCTTCTGTTTCGGGAATGGCTTGCAGTTTTTGTTTAAGTCTGAAGTAATTTAAAAACGTACAAAAATGTTTTACACTGATATAATAATTTCCCTTGGCATTATCTTCATGATACATAAGAACGTTGGGCTTGAGAATATTCTTCAGAAAAAAAGAAACCCCTTTATTTATAAAGGCATGTATCAATAAGGTTACCAGTACTCCTGCCACGATCCCCGTGATGATATCAACAAAAAGGGTGACAAAAAGGGTGGTAAAAAAGATGAGTAATTGTTCTTTTCCTACTGAAAAGATCTTCCGAACTAATTTCGGGGAAGCTAATTTGTAGCCCGTATAAACTAATATTGCCATTAAGGCTGGCAACGGAATTCGCGTAAGTTGTGTTGCAAAAAGGACGATAAAAATAACAAGAAATACGGCATGTGAAAAGTTGGCCGATCTGTTGGTGCCGCCATTATTGGCATTTACCGAACTTCTAGCAATTACGGTCACAACATTAAGACCTCCTAAAAATCCGCTCCCTACGGTCGCGAGTCCTAGCGCTTTTAAATCACGATTCACATTACTTCGTCGTTTTTGTGGGTCTAATTGATCTACGGCTTTAATACTTAAAAGAGATTCAATACTTGAAACCAAGGTTATGGCAATCACACTTGTCCAAAAGGGCATTCCAAAGAACGAAGAAAAATTTGGAGTTGGAATTTGAGAAACGATCTCACCGGCGGTTGGAATTCCAGAAAGCATATATGCCGGTGCAATGGGGTTAGGCATTTTT
This sequence comes from Ulvibacter sp. 2305UL32-6, assembly GCF_058148545.1. Classification (NCBI taxonomy): domain Bacteria; kingdom Pseudomonadati; phylum Bacteroidota; class Flavobacteriia; order Flavobacteriales; family Flavobacteriaceae; genus Ulvibacter; species Ulvibacter sp. 2305UL32-6. The sequence continues at coordinate 500,275 of NZ_JBYVKA010000003.1, read as the reverse complement.
AAAACAAGTTCGTAATAATAGCTAAAGCCAATAGAAAGTAAAACGAGCCACATGGGCGCAGGAATGAGTTGAAAATATTTGTTTCGCACTTTTGAGTGCAAGATCATAATTGTAAGCGAAATGATTCCGGCAAAGGCAGCATAGAGCAGCCCCATATTCTCGTAATTGAAGATTCCACTAATGGTTTCGGGTATAGCTAAGAGGTAGTCAAAACTATTATCAAAGGTTAACTTGTTAGCAAGCATGATATGAAATTGCTTTCCGAGGATAATAAGACCAATAGCCGCTAACATTCCTTGAATGGCCGAAGAAGGGAAAAAATCGGCTAGCGCGCCCATACGAAGTAACCCTAAGATCATAAGCAATACGCCAGAGCATATAATGGCAGCATAAGCTCCTTCGAGTCCTAGCGTGGTGATAGCCACTAAAAGGACGCCTACGAGTCCGTTTCCAGGCCCTGTAATTGTAATATGACTTCCTCCTAGAATTGAAACTACGATTCCACCTACCACGGCGGCAATGATTCCTGCAATGGGAGGAGCTTCACTTGCCATGGCCAAACCTAAGCCAAGCGGAAGCGCAACAAGGCTGACTACAAATCCAGAGAAGATATTCTTCGGAAGTGCTTTAAAAAAGCTTTTGGAGGTGTCTTTTTTTGGACTCATTGAATAATTAATAGGTCTGTTGGCAGTTCAGAAAGAATATATTCGATATCATGAGGAAAAATACGATCCCAAAAGCCCGTTTTTTCGGGAGCGTTCATCACGAGAAGATCGGCACGTGCAACGAGTGCGTAGTGTCCAATAGAATATCCTCGTTTTCCGAAGATAGGTTGCATATTGACACTTATATTTTTTTGCTGTATTTCAGGGATAGCGTCTAATAGCTTCCGAATACGCGAATCTTCACGTCTTCGAAGCTTTTCTTTTTTTAAGGTAGCCTTCCGAAGGGATTTGTCATCATTAATTGCAATAGCAACCTCTTGTTGTTTAATTTCTTCTACAATGGTAATTTTTTCACTTTCAAGGGCATGTGCCACAAAAAAGGCCGCAGCAATAGCCTCTTTGGTCTTTTCGTGTTCAAGGCCGTTTACCACCACATGTTTACACGGAACGCGCTCTATAGAAGGATTGATAAGTAATAATACTGAACATGGGGCTTTACGTGTAATTTTTCGTGCTATCGAGCCTATGTAATATTTAAGAAACTTCTCTCTTTTTAAAGCTCCAAGAATAAGAAGGTCGATATTTTTGGCCGCTACGGTTTGGAGGATTGCGTTCACAGGTTCTCCTGTGTTAAAAACGACCTCAAAAGTGAGTCCTTGTGATTGAAACGGCGCAAGAATTTCTTTAAATTTTGCTTCTTTTTCTTCGGAAGGATCGCCAATATGGATCAAGATAAGCTTACAACCATACATCAGGGTGAGTCTGGCCGATTCGTATAAGTTTGCTTTGAGGTTAGGGGAAAAAGTAACACCGATCCCAACGGTTTTAAATTTTTGTTGTTCCAAAAACAGCAGCTTTGATGAATTGGGAATATACTATTTTTTTGGCGCTTTCAAAGAGTGAGGGCGTATTGCTTTGCTAATAATATTTTCCCAATTATTTCTACGGGATACTGTATATTTATATTTTCACACCAAAATCAATCAATGTTAGAGCTTGCAGGGATTATTATTTTAGGAATATTAGCACAATGGGTTGCCTGGAAATTTAAAATCCCGGCTATTTTACCACTTATATTAATCGGTTTGTTTGTAGGGCCCATCTCAACCTTAATTTCTGATGATGGAACACAATGGATTCAGCCTATTTGGAATACTGAGAAAGGATTTTTCCCCGGAGAGAGTCTGTTCTATTTTGTCTCCTTAGCGATTGGAATTATTCTTTTTGAGGGCGGACTCACCTTAAAAATGGGTGAAATTAAAAAAGTTGGGGGCGTTATCGGTAAACTGATTAGCTTAGGTTCGCTGATCACTTTTTTTGCGTCTGGAGCGGCTGCACATTATATTTTTGGGCTGTCTTGGAGTATTTCTTTTTTGTTTTCGGCACTTATCATTGTTACAGGACCTACTGTAATTACGCCTATTCTTCGGAACATTCCCTTAAAAAAAGATATCTCGGCGGTACTTAAATGGGAGGGTATTCTAATTGATCCCATTGGTGCGTTAGCGGCAGTTTTGGTTTTTGGTTTTATCAGTGTTGAAGACTCAGATGGTTATACCAAACACGCACTCTTGGAGTTTGGAAAAATTGTAGTGATAGGGTTTGCATTCGGATTGGCAGGCGGATTTGCGATGTATCAAGCGGTAAAAAGGAAGGTAATTCCGCATTATCTATTAAACGTAGTATCACTTTCTATGGTGCTGCTCATTTTTGTTTTAAGCGATTTGTTTGCGCATGAATCTGGACTACTTTCCGTAGTTGTTATGGGAATGTTCCTAGGAAATAGTGACTTGCCGAATTTAAAAGAACTGCTTTATTTTAAGGAGTCATTAAGCGTTTTACTTATATCCATTCTGTTTATTTTGCTTTCGGCAAACATTAGCCTTGAAGATCTACAGTTAGTTGCAAACTACAAAACGGCAATTCTTTTTGCGCTAATTATTTTTATAGTACGACCCATTGGTGTATTTCTCAGTACAGCCGGCTCAGGGCTTAAGACCAATGAAAAATTGTTTATTAGTTGGGTGGGCCCACGCGGAATTGTAGCAGCCGGTATTGCTTCTCTCTTCGGAACAAAGCTCGTTGAAAAAGGAGTACCAGGCGCCGAATATATTACGCCTTTGGTATTTGGGCTGGTTTTGATCACGGTACTTTTAAATGCCACCACTGCACGTCTTTTTGCGTCTTTGGTTGGTGTTTTTCTGAAAAAATCGGAAGGAATTATGATCGTAGGAGGTTCGCGGGTATCGCGATTAATTGCCTCTTATTTACAAAAGAATGATCGCCATGTAGTTTTAGTTGACTCAAACCGGTTGAATATTGAAAAGGCGAAAGAGTTAGGCATTGATGCAATTAATGCGAATATTTATAGCGACGACCTAACCGATAACATCGAATTAAGTGATGTTGGGTATTTGTTGGCCTTGACAGGTAATGATGAAATTAACCGACAAGCAATAAGTCGTTTTGGAAAGCAATTTGGGGAGAATGGAACCTTTCGTTTAATGACTTCGGAAGAAATGCTGAAAAAAGAACCATTTGATCCGAAGGAAGTATTTAGCAATACCCATGACTATATTCGATTTACCGAAGTTGCTCGTGCTTATCCTTCCATTCAGGAAATAGAAGTAAGTGATAATGATATGTTTTTTAGGGTTTTAAATCTGATTCAAGAAAATCATGATGCTATTCCGCTTTTTATGAAAACCCCTGATGGAACAATAGAGCTTCTCGACACACTATTTGAACTAGATATTGCCTCCGGCACTAGCATTGCGTATTTAGGCAAGCCAATGGACTTTGAAGATGTGGTTACTGCTACGCGTGAAGATGAAGAAACTTCTCAAGATAAAATATGACAGCTAAATGAGCGTTAATAAAAACCAAATCAAATCGAATGAAAATAGCTAAAATTATCTTGATAGGTTGCCTTGTATTGTTTTTGTCTTGTAAAAAGGACGATGACCGCAGCTGTACAACCTGTCAGTCTGATCAAACAGCTTCGTTTGAATTATGTCGCGAAAGTAATGGAAATGCATCAGTAAACGGCTCTAATACAGGGACCGATTACGATGTCTACCTTGCCAATTTGAGAGATGTTGGGACAACCTGTGGCGGAATTTAGACGTTAAGAAAACCGATTTAGCGCTTCTAATATTTTTTCTCATCTTTGCCGCCGAACATAAAACAAACAACATGAAAAAATTATTTTTAAGCGTATTAGTATTAGGTTTAATGGCAACTGTGTCTTGTAATAAAGACGATGATTCAAAAAGCGACGACGACGGATGTCAAACCTGTGCTTCTTACGAGATTGAAGTTAACGGTCAAACAACCACAGTACCTGCGGTAGAAGTTTGCGAATTAGCAAATGGAAACGCTGAGGTAATGGGGCAAGATACAACGGTTGAATTTTCTACGTATATCGCTGCTCTTGAGCAATTGACTACTTGTAATTAAGAAGATCTTATTGACACAAAAAAGCCCCGCAATTATTGCGGGGCTTTTTTATTTAATCATTTAGCTTTAATACAGCCATAAATGCTTCTTGTGGAATTTCTACATTACCTACTTGACGCATACGTTTCTTTCCTTTTTTCTGCTTTTCTAACAGCTTACGTTTTCGGGAAATATCACCACCATAACATTTGGCAGTAACGTCTTTTCGTAGCGCTTTTACCGTCTCCCGCGAAATGATCTTTGCGCCAATGGCAGCTTGTATAGGAATGTCAAATTGTTGTCGTGGGATTAGCTGTCTCAGCTTTTCACACATTTTCTTTCCAATATCATAGGCATTATCTTGGTGTAACAAGGCTGAAAGTGCATCTACGATATTTCCGTTAAGCAGCACATCAACCCGTACAAGCTTAGATTCTCTCATTCCTATAGGCGAGTAGTCAAACGAAGCATACCCTTTAGAAACCGTCTTTAAACGGTCATAGAAGTCGAATACAATTTCGGCTAGTGGCATATCAAATGATAGCTCCACACGTTCGGTAGTAAGGTAAGTTTGATGCGTGATCTGACCGCGTTTTTCTATACATAACGACATCACAGGACCCACAAAATCGGCTTTTGTGATAATGGTCGCTTTAATATACGGCTCCTCCATACGGTTTAAGCGCGATGGATCGGGCAAATCACTTGGGTTGTTTACAAGGATCAACTCATCCGGATTTTTGTTGGTAAAAGCGTGGTATGATACGTTAGGCACCGTGGTAATAACCGTCATGTCAAATTCACGCTCTAAACGTTCTTGGATAATTTCGAGGTGTAGCATTCCGAGGAAACCACAACGAAAACCAAATCCTAGAGCGGCAGAACTTTCAGGTATAAAAACCAAAGATGCATCATTAAGTTGCAGTTTTTCCATCGAAGCTCGAAGTTCTTCGTAATCTTCGGTGTCTACTGGATAAATTCCCGCAAAAACCATTGGTTTAACGTCTTCGAACCCTTCAATCATATTGGTTGTTGGGTGTTTGGCATCGGTAATTGTATCACCTACTTTTACTTCTTTTGCCTCTTTAATACCCGTAATAAGGTAGCCTACATCTCCCGTTTTTATAACTTGCTTTGGCGTTTGTTTTAGGTTGAGGGTTCCTACTTCATCGGCGTAGTAGTTTTTCCCTGTCGCCATAAACTTAATATGTTGGCCTTTTTTAATTTCACCGTTTAAAACTCTAAAATAGGTTTCAACACCTCGAAACGGGTTGTAAACCGAGTCAAAAATTAGTGCCTGCAACGATTCTTCGGCAACTCCTGTTGGGGCTGGAACACGCTCAATAATAGCACGTAAGATTTCTTCAATACCAATACCGGTTTTGGCACTTGCTGGAATTACTTCCTCACGGATACAACCTAAAAGATCTACAATATCGTCTGTAACTTCTTCAGGATTAGCCGAAGGAAGATCTACTTTATTAAGGACAGGAATAATTTCTAAATCATTCTCTAAGGCGAGGTATAAATTAGAAATAGTTTGTGCCTGAATACTCTGTGCCGCGTCTACTACAAGTAATGCACCTTCGCAAGCAGCAATAGACCGCGAGACCTCATACGAGAAATCTACGTGACCAGGAGTGTCAATAAGATTGAGAATATAGTCTTCTCCATCCAATGTATAATTCATTTGAATGGCATGACTCTTTATGGTAATACCACGTTCGCGCTCCAAGTCCATAGAATCTAATAATTGGGCTTGCTGCTCGCGTGCTGTAACCGAACCAGTTGCGTCCAACAAACGGTCTGCCAGGGTGCTTTTTCCGTGGTCAATATGTGCAATAATGCAAAAATTGCGAATGTTCTTCATAGGGCGTTTCCAATGGAAAATTAATGTCATTTAAGCTTAAAAAATTAAGCTATTAAACGAAATGCAAATATAGCGTAAAAAGTCGCGTTTTCATGTATTAAGACCATGATCACCTAAAAATGAGAAAGAAACCTTTCAATATTACATTTTTTATCTCTACTTTGTCGTTACACAGACGCCACCCACCCATAGCGATTGTACATTTAACAAACTAAACAAAACAGTAAATCAACTTTTAATTCATGAGAAAGGTTTTCTCTTTGATGCTACTTCTCAGCACAATGGCTCTTACTGCGCAACACAATTCTGTGCGGGGGATGCTTATTGATAGTATTGGGAATCCTATTGCCTTTGCAAATATTCTCGCTTATGAAACGGATAATGACGACCCCATTTCTGGAGCAACTTCAAATGATGATGGCAGCTTTGTTATTTCGAAGCTCGAAGACAAAAAATATGTAATTAGTTTTAGTTTTATTGGTTTTCAAACGAGAACAATAGCGGTTAACCTTCCTTCCGAAGAAAACGTAGGAACCGTTACTTTAGAGACCGATACTCAAGTTTTAGATGAAACTCTTATCGTTTTAGAACGGCCTACTTTAATAAAGGAATCTGGAAAATTAGTCTTTAACGTTGAAAACACATCACTTTCCTCAGGAACTACCCTCAACTTATTGCAACGCACGCCAGGAGTGTTGGTTGTTCAGAACAGAATCTCTGTTCAAAATATGGCTCCAACCATTTATATTAATGATAAACGGGTGTATCTGTCTCCTGCCGAGGTGACGTCTTTGCTGAATAATTTGGACGCAGGTGTGGTAAAAGCAATTGAGGTCATAACCAATACGTCTTCCAAGTATGACGCTGAGGCCGGAACTGTTTTGAATATCATTACAACCAAAGCTATTTCAGTAGGATATAAAGCATCTGTAAGTGGTAGATGGGAACAAGCTGTATTTCCGAAGTATAACTTCACCACCTCACATTTCTATAAAAATGACTGGATCAATCTCTACGGAAGCATAAGTACGAGTCCTAGAAAAGAGAACAAAGATCAGGAAGATTTTATACAATTTTTTCAGCCAGACGGCAGTACAAAATCCATTTGGGAGAGCGATTTTAAACGGATCACAAGGTCAAATGCACATCAGTTAAACATTATATCTGATTTTACATTAAGTGAAAGAAATAGTTTACATCTAACCATGACTGGCCTTATCTCTCCAGACAAATCGTTTCGAAATACGGTCTTTACAGAAATGTTTAATGCGCAACAAGTCTTAGATTCTACTTTTGCTACCAAAAGTGATTTAGAAAATGATTCTTCTAATCTGTCGTTCAATCTTGAGCATACCTGGAAGATCGCTCCAGAAAAGACAACTTTAAAGACAGCGGTAAATTTTATTCGCTATGACCACGAGCAAATTCAAACAGTAGATACGCAATATGAATTGCCAGATGGGAGTCCGCTGACCAGAAATCAGTTTTTTACTGATTCAAGTCAGGACACCAAAATTTTTACGGGTCAAATGGATGCTACCACACCTTTAAAAAAGTATACCCTAGAAGCGGGAGCAAAGTTTTCAACCATTCATACAGATAGTAAGTTAGATTTTTTTGACACCGATACCGGAATACAACAATTTAATACCGAGCTTTCTGATGAGTTTCTCTATAAAGAAATAATTTTTGCGAACTACATCAACCTGAGTCGAAATTGGGAAGCATGGCAGTTTAGTGCGGGGCTACGCAGTGAATATACCGATGTTGAGGGTGATTCAAGAAATTTGGGGCTACTTAACACGCAATCTTATTTTGAACTCTTTCCGTCCGTGAACGTACAACACGATCTGAATGAAAACCACAAAATTGGTCTTACGTATGCGCGTAGGGTGGAGCGACCTCGATATCAAAGCCTAAATCCGTTTAAATATTTTTTAAACGAAAATAATTTTAACGGCGGAAATCCAAATTTAAGGCCCTCTATCGAAAACAAAGTTGCATTGAGTTACACCTATAAGAATACCTGGTTTTTTGAATTGTATTATCAAGTTTTTGACAATGCATTAAGTGTTCTTACCTTTCAAGATAACGAGAATAACACTTTACGAAATATAGATGCCAACCTGATCACCGATTTTCAATATAGCTTTGACGCCATTTATGCCTCTGCAATAGAAGATTGGTGGTACCTAAGTGTTGTGACCTCTACTTTTTATTTAGAGAACGAGTTTCTTTCCGAAGAAAGTGCATTACCGACCTATTCAAATGACACCTTTGGTTTCTATAGCCAAGTATACAGCGGGTTTACACTTTCGAAGAAACAACAGATTAGCAGTGATATAACAGCTGTTTATCTTTCTAATCTTATCTATGGATCTTATGATTATACAAATCAGTTTAATCTCTCTCTCTCCTTTCGGAAGGCTTTATGGAATGATCGTGCAAGTATTTCACTGGGTGTAGATGACGTTTTTGACACATATAACATTCCGGTGCAATCAAAATACTACAACCAGAATAACCGCTATTTCTCTATGGCCGAATCGAGAATGTTTCGATTGGGTTTTAAATTTAACTTCGGAAATGCGCGTTTAAAAGACAACAACAGATCGATCAAGCCCGTTGAAGCCGAACGTTTACAATAGCTCGCTTTTTCTTAAAGAGCCTAAGCAACAATTTACGTATTTTTGCAATCAAATTACCTGTAGATAGGCAGCATATGGCTAAAATTGGAGATATAGATGTTGGGGAATTTCCCTTATTACTCGCACCCATGGAGGACGTGAGCGATCCACCGTTTCGTGCCCTTTGTAAAGAACAAGGCGCCGACGTGGTGTATACCGAGTTTATTTCTTCGGAAGGACTAATTCGCGATGCCGCCAAAAGCGTAATGAAGCTTGATATTTATGAAAAAGAACGGCCCGTAGGGATCCAGATCTTTGGTGCAGTACTAGATTCTATGCTAAAAAGTGTAGAAATCGTGGAAGCAAGTGGTCCAGATATTATTGATATTAACTTCGGATGTCCTGTAAAGAAAGTGGTATCAAAAGGGGCTGGTGCCGGAATTTTAAAAGATATCGACCTTATGGTTTCGTTAACTGAAGCCATGGTAAAGCACACAAAACTTCCTATTACGGTAAAAACACGTTTGGGCTGGGATCACGATTCGATAAAAATTGTTGAAGTTGCTGAGCGCTTGCAGGATGTAGGTTGTAAGGCGATTTCTATCCACGGAAGAACCCGAGCTCAAATGTATAAGGGAGATGCCGATTGGGCGCCCATTTCCGAAGTAAAAAACAATCAACGAATGCATATTCCGGTCTTTGGAAATGGTGACGTAAACACACCTGAACGAGCGATCGAAATGCGCGACAAATACGGTTTAGACGGTGCCATGATAGGGAGAGCTAGCATAGGGTACCCTTGGTTTTTTAAAGAAGTGAAACACTTTATGGAAACTGGGAAACACTGCGCACCACCAACCATGACAGAACGTGTTGAAGCTGCAAGAAGACATTTGCAAATGGCGATCGACTGGAAAGGTGAAACTCTAGGAGTTTTTGAAACCCGGCGTCATTATACCAATTATTTTAAAGGAATTCCTCACTTTAAAGACTACAGAATGAAGATGGTTACTAGTGATGATTCAGCCGATGTTTTTGCGGCTTTTGATGAAGTACTGGACAAATTTGAAGACTTTCAATTTGTTTAGCTCGCTTTTTTAAGCAAGTAGTTTTTCTCGTACCCTACTCGATGCTATTTTTGATGCTATTAGACCTAAAATGGTGATGGTAAAAAATACAACCAAAACATTCATCAGGTTTAGCGAAACGGGATATGCTAAAGTACTGGTAATGCGTACAAATGAAAACTTTAATTGACAGGCAACGGCGATAATCCCGAGTAGAATTCCTAAAAGTCCGCCAAGGGTTGTCATTAGCGTACCTTGTAGAAAGAAGACAGCTCTAATTTCTTGAATGGTCGCTCCCAAACTATACAGTGTCTTCATGTTTTTGCGTTTGTCAAGGATCATCATGATGATAGAACCGATCACATTAAAAAGCGCGATTATAAGTACAAGCGTGAAAATAAGATATACCGCAACATTTTCTGTATTTAGCATTTTATACAAAGCGTCATTCTGTTGAATCCGGTCTTTAATAATAATTTCTTCGGAAAAAAGATCTTTTAGAGAATCGCGAATCGCCTGTTCATCTGCATTTTGGGTTGTTTTTATCTCTATGGAAGAAACGGTGAGGCTATCCAGGAGAAGCAACCTGCGGGCAAAATCGATATCCGAAAACACATATTTACTGTCCAGATCTTCATTGACAGCGTAAATACCTGAAACTACTGCCCGCTCTTTGGTAAAAGCTTTAGACGGATCAAGAATTTGCCCTGACCCGGGTTTGGGAACTACAATATTTAATAGATCACCATAATCGCGAACACCCATAGATAAAGTTGCAGCGGTTCCTAAACCAACCACTACTTCATCTCGGTTGGGTTCAAACCACTCGGCATGGAACAAAATACTATCAATCGGGTTCACTTTTCCGAAGTTATTATCTACTCCTTTAATATATGCAATTTGTTGACCGCCCTTATATTGTAGAAATACGCGTTCTTCGATCACCTTAGAAAATGCGGCAACACCTTCTAGTTTATTGAGTTTTTCTTCGGAAGCAGCAGAAAAGTTAAGCGTTTTGCCGCTAGCTGGAAAAATTTTAAGATCACTATCAAATATATTGGTGTATTGAAGACTAAAATCTTTCAGTCCAGAAAATCCTGAAAGCACAATGAATAACGACATAGCGCCCACTACTACGCCAACCGCAGCAATACCAGTTATTACGTTAATCGCATTGTTACTGCTTTTCGAAAAAAGATACCGCTTCGCGATGTACAGCGGAAATTTCACTTAGTTTTTCCTTCTTTTGGGTAATAATTCGGGATCTTGAATAGGGTTTTCTTCTCCCTTAACGGCTTTTTCTATATTCTGAATGTATTCAAGCGAATCGTCATTATAAAAAGTAAGATCAGGCATTTTGCGAAGTTGATGCTTAGTACGTTGAGCGATTTGGTGTTTTATTTTAGGCTTTAATGTATTGAGTTCAGAAACAATGTCCTTAGCTCCTTTGGGAGGAAAAACGCTTACGTACACTTTGGCAATTGAAAGATCTACCGTGACATTCACTTTGGAAACAGAGATTATGATTCCTAATTGTCCGCTTTCACGCAGCATATTTTGTAGTACTTCAGCAAGATCATTTTGAAGTACTCCTGCTATCTTTTTTTGTCTATTGCTTTCTACCATAGTGCAAAAGTACTACAATAAATATAGTACAACACATAAGATACCCAGCGTATTTGTTATTTTTGAAGTCAAATGAAGAATATATGAATAAAATTGAGCATATCGGGATAGCAGTAAAGGATATTGAGACGGCAAACGCAGTCTATAAAAGTTTATTGGGTTATGAACACTATAAGACAGAAGAGGTGGCCAGTGAAGGGGTTACAACTTCGTTTTTTAAGTGTGGAGACAGCAAGATTGAACTTTTGGAAGCCATGCATAAAGACAGTCCTATTGCAAAGTTTATTGAAAAACGCGGTGAAGGGATTCACCATATAGCATTTGCTGTTGATGATATAATTGGTGAAATTGAACGTTTAAAAAAGGAAGGATTTGTGGTTCTTAATGAAACACCAAAAAATGGTGCGGACAATAAATTGGTCGCTTTTTTACATCCAAAATCGGCGCAAGGCGTATTAGTAGAACTCTGTCAAGAGAAGAGTGTAAGAGCGTAATAACCTAATATTAACGATAAAAAGTTTGTAATAGCGGCAAAGTGTTTATATTTGCAAACTAATTTTGGTTCCATCTCTACCTAATAAGTAACTAAGCAATTAGTAATTTTAACCGTGGTATAGACGAAAAAAATTAGAATAAGTTCTTAAAAAAGAATGCGGTCCCATAGCTCAGCTGGTTAGAGCATCTGACTCATAATCAGAGGGTCCTTGGTTCGAGCCCAAGTGGGACCACAAGTTTTTAACAAGGTTGGATTCTTGGTGAGTACAGGTTGAGGAAAGAAAACAAAACACCTCTTTATTGCGTAATTTATAACGCTAGTAGATGTTGAAGTTTCGAATGAAGTCGAGAGAATAGAATAGATTGAAATTTGAAGCCGATAACAATTTTTAGATACTATAGTCGTTTATAAGTTTTGGATAATTATAGAATTTTGTTTGTTGTTTAAAAAAAAATATTACTTTAGACCCTTAATATGCGACCCCAAATCGTAACTATATTCATTTCTATGCTAAGTTTGTTAAGTAGTTTTTCTGCTTCAGCACAGCTAACTAGTGGGGGAGATCCTCCGCCACCACCTACAATCCCCCCGCCCGAGTTGCCAATTGACAGTGCCATTATTTTACTACTAGTGTTGGGAGTTTTTTATGGAATATTTATTGCCATAAAAAGAGTACGTGCTACAGATAGCCCTGCATAAGCCTTTTTACATATTTCCCCACGACATCAAACTCTAAGTTTACTAGAGTACCTGTTTTGTAGGAGGAGAACCGCGTGTTTTTATAAGTGTAAGGGATAATTGCTACACTGAATACATCCTTTTTAGAATCAACCACAGTCAAACTAACGCCGTCTACGGTAATAGAACCTTTTTCTATTGTTAGGTTTCCTTGACTGGTATCATATTGAAATGTGAAGTACCAACTTCCATTAGCTTCCTTGATGTTTATACATGTTGCAGTTTGATCAACATGACCCTGAACGATGTGCCCGTCTAGTCGATCGCCCAATTTCATAGCGCGCTCCAAATTCACAATATCGCCTAGTTTCCAACTGGAAACATTGGTTTTTTCGATTGTCTCTTTAATGGCCGTTACTACATAAGCATTCGGTTTTAATTCAACCACGGTAAGACATACGCCATTATGTGAGACACTTTGGTCTATCTTGAGAGAGGGGGCAAGCGAGCTTTTTACTGTTATATGAAGGTTATCTCCCTCTTTTACGAGATCGTTAATTTCCCCAATAGCTTCAATAATTCCTGTAAACATGATTACAATTAGTTACATTTGTAGAGCAAAAATACGAATATAAGCAGAGAGCAAGCGCATGAGCAAAGAGAATAAAATAGTAGTTGGGATTTCAATTGGCGACTTAAACGGAATTGGCAGTGAAGTTGTGTTAAAAACATTCCAAGACACTAGAATGCTTGATTTGTGTACACCCGTGATTTTTGCTTCAGTCAAGACGATGTCATTTTTTAAAAAAGAATATCAATTAGATATTAATTTTCATGGCATAGATTCTCTTGACAAGATCCTTCCGAAGAAGATAAACGTGTTTAACGTTTGGAAAGAACCAGTAGCGATTGAATTTGGAAAAGAAGAGACTGCAATTGGAGCTTACGCGATCAAGTCCTTATCGGCTGCAGTAAAAGCGCTAAAGGAGAAAAAGATCGATGTTTTAGTTACGGCTCCTATTCACAAAGCAGCGGTTCAATCAGACGACTTTAAATTTCCTGGGCACACAGACTACCTTGCACAAGAATTAGAAGGAGATAGCATGATGTTGATGATTTCTGAAGGATTACGTGTAGGGCTACTTACAGATCATGTCCCGGTTAAAGACGTATCAAGCTATATTACCCGTGAATTGATTGAAAAGAAGATCAATACAGTGCATAAATCTATGATTCAAGATTTTGGAATTGTAAAACCGAAAATCGCTGTATTAGGAATAAACCCACATGTTGGCGATAATGGCGTTATTGGAACAGAGGATGACGCAATCTTAAAACCTACGCTAGATAACTTGAGAAACAACGGCAAACTAGTTTTTGGCCCATATGCAGCCGACAGCTTTTTTGGATCGGGAAATTATAAGAATTTTGATGTGATCATAGCGTCCTATCACGACCAAGGCTTGATTCCCTTTAAAACGCTTGCTTTTGGATCAGGTGTTAATTTTACAGCAGGACTAAGCGCTGTGCGCACTTCTCCAGATCACGGAACAGCTTTCGATGTGGCTGGTAAGAACGTGGCGAATGCAGATTCGTTTAAAGAAGCCATATACAGCGCAATTAGCATTTTTGAAAAGCGAGCTCAATACGCAGAAATATCAAAAAATCCGTTGCGGACGAATAGAAGAAAAACCTATTCAAAAAAGAACGAATAAAATAATTCCCTATTAAAATATTTTTTTATCTTTGCACCCGCCTTATTCGTAAGGTGGAGATGTATAATTGGTGTGAATATGAAAGAACTGAAAGAATTTACGATTCCATTTGTGGGATTAAAAATTGGAGAGCACCGGTTTGACTTCGAAATTGATAATACGTTCTTTGAGCATTTTGGGTATGACGAATTTAATGACGCAAGTATTAAACTCGATGTACTTTTGGATAAAAAAACGACACTTTTAGAATTCACCTTAACTTATAAAGGAACGGTGAATGTTAATTGTGACGTGACCAACGAACCTTATGATCAGGAAATTGACGGAAGTTACCATTTTATTGTAAAATTTGGCGACACCTTTAATGATGAAGAGGAAGATTTATTGACCATACCTCATGGAAGTTATGAGGTAAATATTCAACAGTATATTTATGAATCAATGGTGCTTAGTTTACCAAGTCGACGGATTCATCCTGGTGTTTTAGACGGCACCTTAGAAAGTGACATACTCGATAAACTCGAAGAATTAAGCCCAACAGGATCGAAGGATAACTCAGACGATGCTCAAAGCACAGATACAGATCCCCGATGGGATACTTTAAAGAAACTATTAACGGATAAATAAACAATAAGTAATGGCACATCCTAAAAGAAAAATCTCGAAAACAAGAAGAGATAAAAGAAGAACACATTACAAGGCTACAGCACCACAAATTGCTACAGACCCTACTACAGGAGAAGCACATTTGTATCACAGAGCACACTGGCACGAAGGTAAATTATACTACCGTGGTCAGATTGTAATTGATGCTGTCGAAGAAGTAGAAGCATAAGCCGCTTTTTAGCGTGCAAAATAGACTCTCACATTCCTGTGAGAGTTTTTTTGTTTTCTGATTTTTTCTATTTAATAAATATCAAAAAAGGTTAATTTTACGGCTATTTTGATTAAAATTTAGTACTTTTCAAGGCTTTTAAGGGCATTTCTGCCCTTTTTTGAATATAACATTCAATCTATGAGTACAATCACGGCAGCGATTACAGCTGTAGGAGGCTATGTTCCAGACTATGTTCTTACCAATCAAATTTTGGAGACCATGGTTGATACCAATGACGAGTGGATCACTTCACGAACTGGAATTAAAGAGCGTCATATCCTAAAAGATAAAGACAAAGGAACTTCCTATTTGGCCATTCAAGCAGCAAAGGATCTTCTTAAAAAAAGCAATACAGACCCGAGGGATATTGATATGGTGATTATGGCAACAGCCACACCCGATATGCCTGTTGCGGCAACCGGCGTTTACGTAGCTACTGAGATTGGTGCCGTAAACGCTTTTTCATATGATCTTGTCGCTGCATGTTCTAGTTTTCTCTTCGGAATGTCAACTGCAGCACGCTATATTGAGTCTGGAAAATACAAAAAAGTACTGCTATTAGGTGCCGATAAAATGTCTTCAATCATAGACTATGAAGACCGAGCAACATGCATCATCTTTGGAGATGGTGGTGGAGCTGTTTTATTTGAGCCCAATACCGAAGGCTATGGCGTAAAAGATGAATATTTACGCACCGATGGAATAGGAAGACAAAGTCTTAAGATCGATGCAGGAGGTTCTATTTTACCAGCTTCAGCAGAAACAGTTGCTAATAAACAACATTATGTTTTTCAAGACGGAAAAACGGTTTTCAAATTTGCAGTTTCTAATATGGCCGACGTGAGTGGAAAGATCATGGAGCGAAACAATCTTACTTCAAATGATATCGCTTGGCTTGTACCACATCAGGCAAACAAACGTATTATTGATGCTACCGCAAAGCGAATGAATCTTCCGGAAGAAAAAGTCATGGTCAACATCCATAAATACGGAAATACTACATCGGCAACACTTCCACTTTGCCTTTGTGATTACGAAAAACAATTAAAAAAAGGAGATAACCTCGTTTTTGCCTCCTTTGGAGGTGGATTCACTTGGGGTGCTGTATATGTAAAATGGGCATACGACAGCGAATAATACTACTAAACATCAGCTTAAAACCTAAAAGACAATGGAGTTAAAAGACATTCAAAATTTAATCAAGTTTGTGGCTAAATCTGGAGCCAGTGAAGTAAAACTGGAGATGGAAGATATTAAGATCACCATCAAAACCGGACATGATGAAAAAGGGGAAACAACCTATATTCACCAAATGCCAGCAATGACTGCGGCACCACAACAAATGCAGGCTGCACCTGCCGCCGAAAGCACAGCTCCCGCTGCACAAACAGCTGCCGCTAGTGAAGAGTCAAAATTTATTACTGTTAAGTCTCCAATTATTGGAACATTCTATCGTAAACCTTCTCCAGACAAACCTATGTTTGTAGAAGTGGGCGATACAATTGGCACAGGCGATGTGCTTTGCGTGATCGAAGCCATGAAACTTTTTAACGAGATCGAAAGTGAAATTTCAGGAAAAATCGTAAAAGTCCTTGTGGATGATTCTTCCCCTGTAGAATTTGACCAGCCACTTTTCTTGGTTGATCCTTCGTAAGTTCAAACCAACAACAGTCCGATATTCTGTCATGATTCTTCATGATTGAATTTTTGGGTTTTGAAATTTCAAAAACTATGTTCAAAAAAATATTAATTGCGAATAGGGGTGAAATTGCACTACGTGTAATTCGAACCTGTAGAGAAATGGGAATCAAATCGGTTGCCGTTTATTCAAAGGCTGATGAAGAAAGTCTGCATGTAAAATTTGCTGATGAAGCAGTATGTATTGGTTCTGCTCCAAGTAGTGAGAGCTATCTAAAGATGTCTAATATTATTGCTGCTGCCGAGATCACCAATGCTGATGCAATACATCCTGGATACGGATTTCTTTCTGAAAACGCCAAGTTTTCTAAGATCTGTGAAGAGCACAATATTAAATTTATTGGGGCTTCTCCAGACATGATCGATAGAATGGGAGATAAGGCCATGGCCAAAAGCACCATGATCGAAGCGGGTGTGCCGGTTGTTCCAGGGAGTGAAGGCGTGATCCCAGATTTTAAAACATGTAAGAAAGTAGCCAAAGAAACTGGATACCCCGTGATGCTTAAAGCAAGTGCTGGTGGTGGTGGAAAAGGAATGCGTGCTGTATATAAAGCTGAAGATCTTCAAGACGCGTGGGATTCTGCCCGTCAAGAAAGTAAAGCTGCCTTCGGAAATGACGATATGTACATGGAAAAACTCATCGAAGAGCCAAGACATATTGAAATACAAATTGTTGGAGATAGTACGGGAAGAGCTTGTCATCTTAGCGAGCGTGATTGTTCTATTCAAAGACGTCATCAGAAGTTGACCGAAGAAACTCCGAGTCCGTTTATGACCGATAAACTTCGGAATGATATGGGGCTAGCCGCTGTAAAAGCAGCCGAATATATTAAATACGAAGGTGCTGGAACCGTAGAATTTTTGGTCGATAAGCATCGAAATTTCTACTTTATGGAAATGAATACACGTATTCAGGTAGAGCATCCAATTACCGAACAGGTGATCGATTTCGACTTGATCCGTGAGCAGATCATGGTAGCAGCAGGAATTCCTATTTCAGGAAAGAACTACTTACCAAAACTACACTCCATCGAATGTAGAATCAACGCTGAAGATCCTTACAATGGCTTTAGACCTTCGCCAGGAAAAATCACCGTTTTACATGCGCCAGGCGGGCACGGTGTACGTCTTGACACACATGTGTATGCGGGATACTCTATTCCTCCAAACTACGATTCAATGATCGCAAAACTTATTACTACGGCCCAAACACGGGAAGAAGCAATAAGCAAAATGAAACGTGCCTTAGACGAGTTTGTCATCGAAGGAATTAAAACAACTATTCCGTTCCACCGTCAGTTGATGGATCATCCAGACTATGTTGCTGGTAATTACACCACGGCATTTATGAACACTTGGCAAATGAATGAGCCAGAGGAAGAATAGTAATTAGCATGTTACACTGCTAAGAATTTTATTAAAAAATCCAGAATCAAAGTCGATTCTGGATTTTTTAATTCTGGTAATTTGTATCTTCCAGTATGCTAAAATATTTTGACATACTCATGCTAATCTCGGCAATACCGCTATTTGTATTCTTGGTTGACGGCTTTTACAAAAAGAAGATGAATACAGCAATCAACTATATAATTCTATTTATAGTGATAGCTGCTATTACTGGGTTCTTGATCCTATATTTTAAACTGTATTTTGCGCTTGCGATTCCAGTCATTTTGATTGGTCTTATCGTATTTTTCAGAAAAAAACATCGTGTATGAATTTCTCCTATTGGGAACGTAAAACGTGGCTAACAGACGTTGATTTTGCTATTATTGGTAGTGGCATTGTAGGGCTTACTTGTGCATTGACACTTCGCGAGAAGCATCCCAAAGCCAATATAGTTGTGTTGGAACGAGGTATACTCCCTAGTGGAGCAAGTACTAAAAATGCTGGTTTTGCTTGCTTCGGAAGTATTTCTGAAATTTTAGAGGATCTCGCCCATCATTCGGAAGCCGAAGTGATTCAGTTGGTGGAAGCACGTGTTGACGGACTTAAACGGCTTCGCAGTTTTGTAGGAGATGCGACCTTAGATTATCAGGAACATGGTGGCTACGAACTTTTTTCAGAAAAAGACAGCGAATTGTATTCGGAATGCTCGTCCAAGATACCTTATGTCAACCAACTATTGAAACCTGTTTTTGGAACGGATGTTTTTACTGAAAGAAAAAATAGTTTCGGGTTTGGGAACATTCATTCCAATTTGATCCATAATCGTTTTGAAGGACAAATAGACACAGGAAAAATGATGTTCGGGTTGCTTCAGAAAGCTTCCGAAGCCAATATCAAAATATTGAATAGTGTAGAAATAACGGGTATTTCCAAAGGAAATGAAAGTGCTATACTTTCCACAAATATTTCCGAAGAGATCAGTGCCAAAAACGTTTTTATTGCCACTAACGGATTTGCAAAGCAATTTTTATCGCTAGATGTTGTGCCAGCACGCGCACAGGTTTTGATCACCAAACCCATTGCTAATTTGCCTTTGGAAGGAACGTTCCATTTGGATAAAGGCTATTATTATTTTAGAAATATTCACGATCGTGTGCTTTTTGGCGGCGGAAGAAATCTTGACTTTAAAACTGAAGAAACAACCCAAATGGGCCTCACCGAATTAGTTCAAGATCAGCTTGAGGAAGTGCTTCGCACAACAATACTTCCCAACACACCGTTTGAAATTGACATGCGATGGAGCGGGATAATGGGCGTTGGACAACAAAAGAAGCCAATTGTGAAAGAAGTAATGCCTCGGGTTTATTGTGGCGTACGTTTAGGAGGAATGGGCGTTGCCATTGGCAGTACTATAGGAAAAGAGCTTGCACATCTAATCGATTGAATCTAAAAAAACGTTTCGACTAAAGAAATGTACGCGTACCGAATGATCAGAAAATTTTTCAAATTTATCGTTAAACTCGTCATAGGCTTAATGCTACTCAGTATTTTGTGGGTGGTCATTTATAAGTACGTTCCTGTGTCGTATACGCCTTTGATGGTCATTCGTTCTATTGATGCGACCGATGATCACGAAATTAAACATACGTGGGTTTCAATTAAGGAGATTTCCCCCTATTTACAATTAGCCGTAGTTTGTGCCGAAGATCAAAAATTTAGTAGCCACAACGGCTTTGATAGAGCAGCTATAGAAAAAGCGTTTAAATCGAATCAGCAAGGGAAACGTTTACGAGGCGGAAGTACTATTTCACAGCAAACAGCAAAGAATGCCTTTTTATGGCCTGATAGAAGTTGGCTACGAAAAGGCTTAGAATCTTGGTTTACATTTTTGATAGAGCAAATTTGGACGAAAGAGCGTATTCTCGAAGTGTATTTAAACAGTATTGAAATGGGCAATGGTGTTTATGGCGCACAGGCCGCAACCCAGCATTGGTTTCAAAAAGACGCCAATGACCTGAGTCAGCATGAAGCCGCTTGTCTCGCTGCCATACTCCCCAATCCTAGGAATTATCGCGCCAATCCGCCGTCACTTTATGTTGAAAAACGCGCTCAATGGATTGTAAAACAGATGCGAAATTATGGTACATTTAGCCTCGAATAACCCGCTGTAATTATGACCGTCACCGAAATAAAATCTGCGCTTCTTGAAGCTTGTAAAGACTTTGTTGGAAAGCGCTTTAGTAAGGTAAAACAAACCATTGCCGATATTGAAGAATCGCTGATGGAAGAGTCTAAAAGTAGTGCTGGCGATAAGCATGAAACAGGTAGAGCCATGCTCCAAATTGATCGTGAAAACGCGGGTAAGCAATTACATGAAATAGAGAAGTTACAACAGCTTTTGCCACGTATTGATGTAAAGGCAACTTCCGATTATGCACGCCTTGGAAGCCTCGTTTATACAGATAAAGCCACTTATTTCCTTAGTATTTCTATAGGAGATATGGTGGTGAGTAAAACACATTATTTTTGTGTTGCCTTACAATCACCTATTGGACAGCTTCTATCAGGAAAGAAAAAAGGAGATCACATTGTGTTTAACGGGAAGGAACATAAGATCACTAGTGTAAAATAATAAGTCGCGACGACTTACTGTTGTAAATATTGCTTCGGAATGGGATTCTCTTCATTTTCGCTCATCCAATAAATATTGATCACCCACCATCTATGGCCGTCATCTAAGAGCTGTATGCTATTAATTCCGCGCATAAAGGGCTTAGCGTCTTTTGCGCTACGAAACGACTCATATGTACTAAAAACATGTGTTACGGCGCCAAACGTTTCTGCTTTTCGAGAGATCTCTTTTTCAAAAAAACCGTTTTCAATAAGCCAAGACCCGCCAACCTCAATATAGTCACTAGGAGTCATATAGTTTACATCTATGATGCTGTCTTTGCTTTTGTTAGATGGAATCAATTTTGCATCAGGCTTAAATAAATATCGAAACAATTCCCAATTGCGTTCCTCTCCTTTTTCGCCAGAAATAACCGCGTAGAGAGTTTCTATGGTGCTGTCAAGGGTTTGCACTTTCGAGAGATATTTTTCTTCGGGTGTTTGGCTATATAGCGTGGCCACACTAAAAGCGAATAAAACGAGCGAGTATTTTAGGTTTTTCATGATAAGAACTTTACTCTAAAGTACAAAAATTAAGACAGGCAGGTTTTAAAGCCCTAGCCCAATAATTAGCGTCAGTTGATCATCAAAATTGTTTTGCAATCACTATTAATGCTAAATTGTCCTTCTTTTGTAGTGGCGGCACAAGTATATTCAAAAGTATAGGCTCCATAACTTAAATTGAGGAAGGTAAAGGTGTTGGGAACATCGCATTGTGGTGTCCCTGTAACCACGGCAGATCCATTTAGCGTGCCAGAAGATTCATCACCATTGCTATCTGTAAGGGTAATAGTAATGGTATTACACGGAAAGATCTCTGTTTTGTAAAAAGTGAGGCTACCGCTATCTCCAGAAGGATCATCATCATCACTGTCGTCTTTTTTACTACAACAGCTAAGAATGCCAGCTAGCATTACAAGCAAAAAAATGTGTTTAGAATACATGAGTTTAGATTTAGTATTGCTCAAATGTACTTCTAGGACGTAAAGGGGTGTGTCAAATATTGCTATTTGGCATTATTCGGGATGAATTTGAAGGAATATTTTAGTTTTGCTCTTTATTTCAATGGGATGTTCGAAAAACAGCGTTTTTTCTTCGGAAGCGGCTTCAATAAGATAATGGCTTCCTTTGTAATACGATTTTAAAACAGTCACTTTAAGTGGTGTTTTTTCTTCGGAAATAGTCAGTTGATGCGGTAATAGTAGTAACATTTCAGAAGGATCACTTTCCGAAGTAAATAAGCGTTTTGGAAGCATATTTACATCTCCGAAGAATCCCGCCTCATAAGTTGTTTTAAGAGAAGAATAGATGTTTTGTGGTTTTCCGTAGCGCACCACAGTACCTTTATCGAGGATCATGAGGGTATCCGCAAATGTTAGAGCTTCATCTGCATCGTGGGTGGCTGTAATACAAGAAATATTTTTCTTTTTTAAATACGCAAAAAGATCCCGACGTAAGGCGTTTTTCCGAAAGGTATCAATATGACTAAAAGGCTCATCGAGCAATAAAATTTCAGGTTCTTGGGCTAGTGCTTTCGCAAGCGCCACACGCTGTTTTTGTCCGCCGCTCAAGTTCTTTACATGCACATCTTTAAACGCAGTGAGGTCAACTACTTCCAGCAGTTCGTCAACACGTGCCATATCTGCATTTGCATCTAATCTCGGAAGATGTGTTGCAATATTTTCGGCCACCGAAATAAACGGCATCACGTTAAACTCTTGGGCCACGAGCTTTATAAATAATTCACCAGGAATAAGGTTGTGTTTTGAGCCTAATAGCGCTTGTTCGTTCCACGTGATGGTGGCATTATCCAGCGGTAGCAGTCCGTAAATGAGATGCAGCAATGTAGACTTTCCGCAGCCACTTTCGCCTAAAATCGCTAGATGCTCTCCTTTTTCTAGTGTAAAAGAGATGTCGCTTAAAATTGGGCGTTTTTCGTAAGCAAATGATGAAATGGCTACGTTTAGCATATATGAAATAAAAAGGTTGTCAATCTTGACCTGAGCCACATGACAACCTTTACAATTGATAATTAGTACTTATTTTTTTACGCCATCGTTTATTTTCTTCGGAAGCACTTTATAGCCCATGTTATAGAGTGTAAAACCAAAGATATCGGCATATTGTTCTATTGTTTTGCTTACTGGTGTTCCTGCGCCATGACCCGCATCGGTCTCAATACGAATGAGCACCGGATTTGTACCTGCTTGTTTTTCTTGTAATTCTGCAGCAAATTTAAAACTATGCGCAGGCACTACACGATCGTCGTGATCACCTGTGGTCACTAAAGTTGCAGGATATGAAACACCCGGTTTTACGTTGTGTACAGGAGAGTAACCTTTTAAATATTCAAACATTTCTTTACTCTGTTCGGCAGTACCATAGTCGTATGCCCAACCAGCCCCTGCGGTAAAGGTGTGATAGCGAAGCATATCTAAAACACCTACGGCTGGTAAAGCAACCTGCATCAAATCGGGGCGTTGTGTCATAGTTGCACCCACGAGTAAGCCACCGTTAGAACCTCCACGGATGGCAAGATATTCTTTAGAGGTATACTTATTATCGATAAGATATTCTGCAGCAGCGATAAAGTCGTCAAAAACGTTCTGCTTCTTCATTTGCGTTCCAGCATCATGCCATTTTTTACCGTATTCGCCACCACCACGAAGGTTTGGCACTGCATAAATTCCACCTTGTTCCATCCACACGGCATTGGCAATACTGAAGCTAGGCGTTAAACTTATATTGAAACCACCATAGCCATAAAGAATAGTTGGATTCTTACCATTCAGCTCAATGCCTTTTTTATAGGTAATGATCATAGGAACTTTGGTTCCGTCTTTAGAGCTGTAAAACACCTGTTTGCTTTCGTAGTCATCTGGATTGAAATCAATATCAGCTTTTTTGAAAAGCTCGGAAGTTCCATCTTTAATATTGTATTTATAAATACTTCCAGGAGTAACATAGTTTGTAAAACTGTAATAGGTCTCTGTGTCCTCCATCTTCGCATTAAATCCACCAGCACTTCCAATTCCGGGTAATTTAACTTCACGGACGAGTTTTCCGTCGTAGTCATATTGTAATACTTTAGAAACAGCATCAACCATATAAGTTGCAAAAATTGAACCTCCTGCGGTGCTTGCACTAAGTACGTTTTCGGTTTCGGGAATAAGGACTTTCCAATTATCGGGTCCAGGGTTAGCAGCATCTACGGTAACGATCTTCCCATTTGGAGCGTTGCGGTTGGTGAAAATGTACAATTTAGATCCTACATTTTCCATCACATATGAATCACTATCAGTATCATTTAAAACAGTTACAAACTTGCTATTTGACTTCTCGAGATCTTTGATAAATAATTTGTTACCAGAAGTTGATACGCTCGCGGTTAAAACTAGGTATTTTCCATCTTCTGTTGGACCAGCGTAGCAGTAGCGGTGTTTTTCTTCAGGAGTTCCGCCATAAACCAATTTGTCTTCTTTTTGGCTTGTTCCTAATTTATGATAGAAAACGCGATGTTGATCGGTTTTTGCTGAAAGTTCGCTCCCTTCTGGCTTTTCATAGCTTGAGTAATAGAAACCATCGTTTTTCAGCCATGAGATCTGACTAAACTTAATATCTTTTATGGTGTCACCTACCAATTCGTTGGTTTCGGTGTTCATCACAAGTGCCTTTCTCCAATCACTTCCTCCTTCAGAAATACTATAAGCAGCCAAACTTCCATCTTTAGAAAAGCTTAGTCCGCCCAAAGAAATGGTTCCATCATCGGAAAATGTATTCGGGTCGAGAAATACGCTTGCTGTTGAAGGGTCTTCGGTTGTTTTATAGCGATAGATCACAAATTGGTTTTGAAGGCCATCGTTTTTATAAAAGTAGGTATAATCCCCTTCTTTAAATGGAGCGCTTACTTTTTCGTAATTCCACAATTCTGTTAATCGGTTCTTAAGATCTTCTCGAAAAGGAATATTATCTAAGTACCCAAAGGTAGTTTCATTTTGTGCTTTTACCCATTCACCGGTTTCTTCACTTCGATCATCTTCCAACCAACGATATGGATCTTGAACATCTGTTCCGAAGTAGGTATCAACGGTATCAACTTTTTTAGTATTGTGGTAGGTCACGGCGACTGTTTCTGGGGTTTTAGTTTCTTCTTTACAGGCTATCACGCTTAGCACGGCAATCATTGGAATAATAAGCTTCTTCATTTTTTCTATAATTAGTTGTAGTACTAGTGGTTTCAATCCATGTGTTATAGATCTAAGACAGTCGGTTTTTTCTATTGTTTTATTGAAACAGCGGTCTATAAGCCTTCCAATATTTATAAATTAAGATCGTGTTAAGTGCAACGATCACAATTGCCACCCAAATATCAGAAACATCTAAGAACAGATGAAACAATAATATGTTAAATGTGATAGGCGCAAGTAAGATTAATGCAAAAGGAACCCATTTTTTTAGCAAAAGAAGCAAGCCAATGATGATCTCTAATACGCCTACAACATATAATACATAGCCTGAAGTGTTTAGTGATTCAATAAAATTTGCTCCTGCTGGGGGCATCTCAAACATAGGGATAAAGCCAAAAAATTTGTTTGCACCAAAAAGTATGAGAATAAGTGCCAAAACGAGACGAACGATGGTGGTAAAGGTCGAATTCATAGGTAGTTGGATTAGTGTTATACCTATTAAATATACTTAAAAAATAAAGACCCGTTATTTAAAAGTTAATTAACACCATAAGTGTTTGTAAAACAGCTATTTACGTAAATAACTTTTTATATACATCCCAATGAAGGAACATTAGATAAGCATTTAAAAGTGCTACTAAAAGTGCTGGACCAATGTTTGGCAGATTTATGAATGCGTGGAATAAAACAATATTTACTGAAATAGGAACGAGAACAACGAGTGCAAAAGGCACCCATTTTCTCAAAATAAGTAAAACGCCTACGAAGGCTTCTGTGAGTCCAACTAAACTCATAATATAACCTTTGCCCACAGATTCAGACCAAGAATAGCGAAGCGATGTAAAAAGATATGCTGCTTCAGGGTAGCCCGTAAAGTCAAAATCGGGCATAAACCAAAAAAATTTATTCAAGCCAAAGGCAAGGAGCATAACTCCGAGGCCGATATATAAAACGGTGTGAAAAATTTTCATAAATAATATACCTTATACAATAGACGGAATCGATCTTTCTAACTTACAAATGTACTTTAAACAAGATCGTTAGCCACTAAATACTCAGCGATTTGAACAGCATTGGTTGCCGCTCCTTTACGTAAATTATCACTAACGATCCACATATTTAATGTGTTGGGCTGTGTTTCATCTCTGCGCAATCTACCAACAAATACATCGTCTTTTCCGTTTGCATAAAGAGGCATTGGGTATGTGTTTGTGTCGGTATTATCTTGTAAAGTAATACCTGGAGTTTGATGTAATACCTGTCTTATTTCCGTTAAGGTAAAATCATTTAAAAATTCAACATTTACAGATTCACTGTGTCCTCCAGATGTAGGAATACGAACGGCGGTAGCTGAAACCGAAAACGTACGATCATCCAAGATCTTTTGTGGTTCACGAGCAAGTTTCATTTCCTCTTTAGTATAACCATTAGCCTCAAAGCTATCGCAATGTGGAATGGCATTTCTGTTGATGGGGTAAGGATAGGCCATTTCCCCAGAAATACCAGCTGCCTCATTCTCCATTTGTTTTACAGCTTTTACGCCAGTTCCTGAAACCGATTGGTAGGTAGAAACCACCACCCGACGCATTTTATACTTAGAGTGGAGCGGAGCCAAAGCCATTACAAGCTGAATAGTAGAGCAATTAGGGTTTGCAATGATTTTATCTTCTTTGGTTAAAAGATGGGCATTGATCTCGGGAACGATCAATTTTTTTGTTGCATCCATGCGCCAGGCAGAAGAATTATCGATGACCGTAGTACCAACCTCAGCAAATTTAGGAGCCCAAGCAAGTGATGTTTCGCCGCCAGCCGAAAAAATAGCAATATCAGGTCTGGCATTAATAGCGTCCTGCATACTAATAATTTGATGGAGTTTTCCAGCGAATACTAATTCTCGTCCAACCGACTTCTCAGAAGCGACTAGAAATAATTCAGAGATATTAAAATTGCGTTCCTCAAGTACTTTTAATAAGACGGTACCTACCATTCCGGTGGCTCCAACAATAGCTATTTTCATAATTAGATCTCCTCAGTAATCTCGAGGTATTAGGGTTAAAGACAACAAAAGTAAATCATAGCGGCTTAATTATTTGCCGTAAAAGGAAAAAAAAGACCCTCCAAGCCGTGAGGTTGGAGGGTTTAATTAAATGAGTAGTGTAGCGGAAGTAATCTAAATTACTTTTTTAGCGAATCTCTAATCTCTTTAAGCAAATCAATCTCAGATGGTCCCGGATCTGCTGCTGGAGCTTCCACAACTGGTTTTTTCGTTTTATTGTAGGCCTTAACGATCATAAACAATACAAACCCTACAATAATTAAATTGATAATGGCATTGATCCATTTTCCGTACATAATAGCATTTTCAGCTTTAGTTACAGTTCCATCAGCAGCCACAACAGCTTCGTCTAATACAACTTTCATATCGGCGAAATCTACGCCACCAGAGAAATGACCCACCAAAGGCATCATGATATCATTTACAAAGCCACTAACAACAAGGCCCATAGCACCTGCCAGTAATACAGCAACGGCTAAGTCTATGACGTTGCCGGTCATAATAAAATCTTTAAATTCTTTTAACATTTTTAGATGGTTTAATAGGTTTATATATTCCCAAGGTATGCAAAAAAAGAGTTTTTTCAACAAAAAACATCATTTACAAAGCGCCATTTCGATAAATTACGCGTTTTACCCGTTGAGAAATAGCTGTTAATAGTTCATATGAGATGCTCCCCATGTCTTGGCTCAACGCCACAGCCGATTGTTCTTTTCCAATTATAACAACCTCATCGCCTTCCTCACAGTCTATCAAAGTAACATTAACCATAAGCATGTCCATACACACATTTCCTACAATAGGGGCTCTTTGACCATTAATATAAACTGCCCCCCGGCCCTTACCCAACTGCCTTGGGATTCCATCGGCATGACCAATAGGAATGGTCGCCGTTCGCTCTTCTTTACTTGCAGTATGAGCGCGGTTATACCCTACAGTCTCACCGGCTTTAATAGTGTGAATCTGCGAAATAACCGACTTTAATGAAGCCACAGGCTTAAGGTTTTTATCTTCTTTTTCAGAATTGCCATATCCATACAGCCCAATTCCCGTTCTAACCATGTCGTATTGCGCTTCCGGATAATTTAAGATCGCCGAAGTATTACTTTGATGTAGCATCGGGCGGTAGCTTAATTTTTTAATCATTACTTCGGAAATGTGCTTAAACCGATTAATTTGCTGAAGGGTAAAATCTCGTTCTGTAAGATCTTCGCTCGCTGCCAAATGTGAAAAAAGTGACTTCGTATAAATAGCAGAGCTTTCGGAAAGTTCTTTTGCTAACCAATCACAGTCCTTTTCAGTAAAACCCAATCTATTGAGTCCTGAATTAAATTTAATATGTACAGGATAGTGCTGTTGATTTTTTTCTTCCGCTAAACGGGAAAAAAGTTTAAAAATACGTTTACTGTAAAGATTTGGCTCTAAACAACGCGCGATCAGGGTTTCAAAATTATTGGGTTGCGGATGCAATACCAGAATAGGAACTTCAATCCCAGCATCACGCAATTGTACCCCCTCGGGCGTATAAGCTACCGCGAGATAATTAGCGCCTAAAGCAACTAATTCTTTGGCAATAGCGACAGCATCACTACCATATCCGGAAGCCTTAACAACTCCCATCACTTTGGTGTTTTTGGTAAGTTTTGAGGTGAGATATTGGTAATTATGCCTTAGCGCGCTGAGGTCAATTTCCAGAACGGTTTCAGAAACTTTTGACATTTAGGCCTGTTTTTTACTAGGAAACTCCTCCGGATCTGTCACATCCATTTTACTTACTTTTTCTCGTAGCATGGCTTTGTAATAGGCAGCACGGCTCAACGGCTCATACTCTTCGGTTTCACCTAAAAGAACAAGATCTTCGCTTTTTGCCTTACGATAACTGTAGTGAGCTAAATTTCCTGTACGCGGACAAACAGCATGTACTTTGGTCACATATTCGGCTGTTGCCATTAAGGCGGGCATGGGGCCAAACGGATTTCCTTTAAAATCCATGTCGAGGCCGGCGATAATAACGCGAACCCCACGATTGGCTAAGTCATTGCATACTTTTACGATCTCATCATCAAAAAATTGGGCTTCGTCAATACCTACCACATCACAGTCATCTGCCAAAATAGGAATGTTAGCCGCGGCAGGAACCGCAGTCGATCTTATTTGATTACTATCATGTGAAACTACAGAGTCATCGTCGTAACGCGTGTCGATCTTCGGTTTAAAAATTTCTACCTTTTGACGCGCAAACTTAGCACGTTTTAATCGGCGAATAAGCTCTTCCGTTTTCCCCGAAAACATAGAGCCGCAGATCACTTCGATCCAGCCAAATTGCTCTTTTTGATTTACGGTATTTTCCAGAAACATAGGTACGATTTAGACGAAAACAGAAAAGTTTTCCGTTTACATAAAGGTTGCGTAAATTTATAAAAACAAAATTGAGCAAAAGAGAATAATTTTAAAAGTTATGAAGAATACACTTCAGTCGGAAATTAAAAAAATGGCAGAGCAGATCATTGCTGCTCCAACAGACTTCAACACGCGTGAGATGAAGAAAACTGTCGCGGGTTTATTCGAAAAATTAACCATATTAGAACATCTTGAAAATCAGGTTGGTATGTCTTCGGAAACCGAGCAACCACAATCGTTAGATTCTAAAAGTTATAGAGAAGATAATTGGTTTAAAGAACCAGAGCCGCTTCCGCAGTCTTCACATAAAGAAGATCTTGTTGAGCCGCTTATGGAAAAGATCAAAGACCTTGTGGCGCAAATGCCAGCCGAATCACAACAAATGGATGAACTTTTAGCCGAAGTGCTTCCGAAGGCAAAATACGTAAAGAACGATCTGGAAGAATTTGCAGCAAACTATCAACAAACGCCAACATTTGAAAGAAAAACGACCGAAACCACAAAACCGATAGCCGAAGAACGACAACCAGCCAAAGGAGGCGATGTGCCAAAATCGAGTTCAACCCTAATCAATGATTTAGATATTTCAGAAAAACCAAAATCGCTTAACGAAGTTGCTAATCATAGCGTAAAAATTGGTTTAAACGATCGACTGGCATTTATTAAACACTTGTTTGATGGAAATGCAGAAGATTATACACGTGTGCTTTCGCAGATCAATACCATGCAGAACTTTGAACAAGCCGATACTTTTATTAACGGACAAGTAAAACCCGACTATAATAATTGGCTAAATAAAGATGATTATAGTGCTCGTTTTATGACCTGCATCGAGCGACAGTTTCAGAAATAAGACCAACAAAGGATTATGAGAACACAAAAGATCATTTATTGGGTCGCAACAGCAGTTTTATGTGGTACCATGCTTTTTTCAGCAGGTATGTATTTTGTGAACACCGAAATGGTCAAAGATTTTTTTGAGTCTTTTAATTATCCAGCATACATTGTAATCCCATTAGCAACAGCCAAAGTATTGGCCGTACTCATGATCCTTTGGCGTAAAAGTCAATGGCTTACCGAATGGGCCTATGCAGGTTTGTTTTTTGACTTGGTTTTAGCAACAACAGCACATTATATGGCAGACGACGGAGGAATGACTACAACCCTTATTGCACTAGTAGCACTGCTTATTTCATATTTCTTCGGAAAAGAGGTTCGTTATTAATTAAACTACATTCCCACATAGGTGGGACAAATCTATGGGGAAACTCTATTTGGTACCAACGCCCATTGGGAATTTAAAAGACATGACGTTTCGCGCAGTAGAAGTGCTTGAGGCGGCAGATCTTATTTTAGCGGAAGACACACGAACGAGTGGTAAATTGCTAAAACATTTTGATATTACCACACAGATGCATTCACATCATATGCACAACGAACACAAAACTACCGAAGGTATTGTGCAACGTATTAAGGCGGGTGAAACGGTAGCATTGATAAGTGACGCAGGTACACCAGCAATTAGCGATCCTGGCTTTCTACTTACCCGAGCCTGTGTAGAAGCGGGCATTGAAGTAGATTGTCTGCCAGGTGCAACGGCCTTTGTTCCTGCGCTGGTCAATAGTGGCTTACCTAATGATAAGTTCGTTTTTGAAGGCTTCCTTCCTGTTAAGAAAGGGCGTCAAACGCGGCTCCAATTATTGGCCGAAGAAACGCGAACCATTATTTTTTACGAATCACCTCACAAACTCCTAAAAAGTCTTGCGCAGTTTGCCGAATTCTTCGGAAACGAAAGATCTATTTCTGTGTCGAGAGAACTTAGTAAATTGCACGAAGAAACCATACGCGGAACTATTTCCGAAGTACAAAAGCATTTTGAAAATAAACCGCCAAAAGGAGAATTTGTAGTGATCGTAGCTGGGAAAAAGTAATACAACGCTTGCTAATCACAAAAAAACAAGACCGCAAATCACCGATGACCACTAAAAACACAGGCTTAATATATCACAGTAATATTCCAGATCTTGTTACCAAGATTACGGCGCTATGGGCATTTAGCGAAAGCGGCCTTGGAGGAATATTGCACGCCGTTCGCCTACCCTTTAGCGGTATTTTTTTAGGAAGTATTTCGGTCATTCTTATCACATTTTTAGCCTATAACAGCCAAAATAAGTGGAAAACCATCATACAAGCTATGCTTTTGGTTATTATGCTTAAAGTACTTATTAGTCCGCATTCACCAGTTATGGCTTATGCTGCGGTGGCGTTCCAGGGCGTTCTTGGGGCAGCGATCTATTCGGTGTTTGGTGTTAATAAAGTGTCTACCATTTGCTTCGGAATGATCGCGTTATTTGAATCTGCATTTCAGAAAATACTCACACTTACCATCATTTTTGGCGTTCAATTGTGGGAGGCTATTTCTAATTTTTTTGGAGAGCTAACCCAGCGTTTCGAACTTGCCTTATTTGAAGATTTGCCGTGGATCGTATTGATAAGCTATGGATTGCTTTATGTTTTAGTTGGAATTACAGCGGGTATTTTTGCGTACAAACTTCCGAAGAATATTCAGAAAGAAGCTCAGATCTTACGACAGAAAGGCTTTATAACGGTAGATGTGGAGACAGTTTCGTTAGTAAAAAGAAAACGTTTAAAAAAGGTTTTTCTTTTCTCTGGCATCGGACTCTTTATAGTCATTGCATTATTTTTTACTGAAAACCAGAAAACGATAGGGTACGTATTACTTCGCACACTTACCGTGTTATTGGTATTTCTGTTTGTTATTAGTCCGCTCGTCAAATTTTTACTAAAAATATGGGTAAGCAATCGACGAACCACTGTGGAAAGTTCGCTAACAACCATTATTTCTGAAATGCCACAGCTGAGGAAAAACACCATTATCGCTAATTCCTTTAGCAATCACATTAAAAATCCAATTACGAGAGCTAAGCGCTTTTTAATATATTGGATCACGATCTCTCTTTATTTTGAACCCTCATGAAACCGAAGATCACCATTTTTTCGGATGCCGTGGGAAGTGGAAAAACCACATTTTTACAAAAAGAGTTAAAAAATCTGCCAGGAGCAGCGGGAGTTTTAAGTCCCAAGCAAAACGGAAAAAGATTTTTTCAACTAATTCCATCAGGGGAACTTTTACCTATGGAAAGCGAAAACGGATCGCTTTTAATTGGAAGGTTTCAATTTGATGCGCAGAACTTTCAAAAAGTAGAAAAGGCGCTTTGGGATTTTTGGAAAGACCCATCGATAAAAACGCTGCTTATTGATGAAATAGGACCTTTAGAGATTAAAAAGAAACAAGGTTTTCATGAATTACTGGTTCGTATTTGCCATGATGACCACGTTAGCCAAAAAGAAATTATTGTCGTTGTTCGCGATTATTGTATTCAAGATTTTATAAGGCTGTATGGTTTGGATGATGTGAGGGTAAAAACAAAAGATGATTTTTACAAGTCCGCTGCAGATCGTCCTATTGGGGTGGTTCTTTGCGGCGGAAAAAGCAAACGGATGAAAACCGACAAAGCTTTTTTGCAGTATAATGGGCTTCCACAGTGGGAGTATGTTTATAATTTGCTTAGCCCGTTTTGTGAAAAGACGTTTCTCTCTGTAAACACCGAACAACAGGAAACAGGGATGTTTCCGAAGCATATTGAGCAAATTTTAGATAAAGACGAATATAAAGAGCACGGTCCAATGACAGGTCTAATGTCGGTTTTGGAAGCTGTTGGAAATAAACCGATATTTTTAATTGCTTGTGATTATCCTTTATTACGAATGGAACATCTTTTGGAGCTAATAAAACATAGAAGTACCGATTTTGACGTGGTTTGTTATCGAAATAAGGGCAGAACAGAACCTTTAATCACCCTTTTTGAAGCATCGGTATTTGAACAAATTCAGGCATTTTATAAAGAAGGTAACGATTCAATTGCTACCTTTATAAAACAAGCAAAAACCTGCTTTGTGGATGTTTCAGAAGCAGATTTTCTGCAAAATGTAAACGAGCCAGAAGCTTTTCAGCGTTTAAAAAAAGGCATAAATGATTAAAGAGATCGCCATCGTTAGACAGCGAAATAATGAGTTTATAATGACCCATGATGTGGTGGCAATAGAAGAGCCGTTAGAAATTCAGCTGGAAATTGGTCCGGCAAATCAACGAACAATCACGCCACTAGCGGTTACGATGCGTACCCCAGGAAATGATACTGAGTTGGCGGTAGGATTTCTATTTACTGAAGGAATTATTTCTTCGGCAAAAAATTTGGCAGAACCCGTAAGCCGATCTCTCGGGGAAAATAAAATGTTGATTCGCTTGGGCGAAGATTTTGAGGCTAATTTGGACAAGCTTAAACGTAATTTTTATACCAGTAGTAGCTGTGGTGTCTGCGGAAAAGAAAGTATAGAAGCCATACATCAAGTGTGTAAGGTGGCGAACGCGGTTGAGCATTTTCAAGTCGATCTGGAAATGATCTCGCAACTTCCCGAAAAATTGGGCAAAGTTCAAGAAGCCTTTGTGCGAACAGGTGGAATTCATGCAGCAGCATTGTTTTCAAGTGCTGGAGACTGTATTGACTTTAAAGAAGATGTTGGACGGCACAACGCTTTAGATAAGCTTATTGGAGCGGCACTTTTGACGAATGGCGATGAATCTTTTCGTTTAGAAAAGGCGATACTTTTATTAAGTGGAAGAGCGAGTTTTGAACTTATACAGAAAGCCGCAATGGCAGGAATTCAAGTGGTTTGCGCAATCGGAGCACCCAGTAGTTTGGCAATAGAGACGGCCCAATCGTTCGGGATTACACTAATCGGTTTTTTAAAGCAACAGTCGTGTAATGTGTATTGCGGTTCAGACCGAATTAAAAACAATTAAAATGAAGATCAGAATTAAAGATAATAGCATTCGTTTACGACTTACAAAATCGGATGTTGCGCAATTAAAATCGGACGGCATTGTTAGCGCACAAACGATCCTATCTGAAAAGATGATTTTTAGATATAAACTATCGCGAAATACGGATGAAAAGCAGATAAGGGCAACGTTTAGCGACAATGAAATTCATGTGATTTTATCAAAAGAAGCGGCCAGAATTTTGACTGATACGCCTGAAATTACAGTTAAAGGACATCAAGAGAATGGTGAGGATGGCGGTCTGTTTTTATTGATCGAAAAAGACCTTGCCTGCTTGGATGAAACTCACGAAGATCAATCTGATATGTACGAAAATCCAAAAACGGAGTGCTAGCTCATAGAATTTAAAAATTAAACGGTGTCAACAAAAAAATCAAATAGCGTCAATCCAGAAAACCCTGAAGAACTCAGTAAAATTAAACTGACTTCGGTTGATAAAACAGCTGCGGGATTCAAGGCGGTTGCTTCTTCGGTAAAGCATATTTTGGACGAAATGAACGTGTCGAGAGGGTTTGTTGCGCTTCAAAAATTAAATCAAGTAGATGGTTATGACTGTCCGGGTTGCGCCTGGCCTGACCCAGATGATCGCAGAAGCACCATGGCTGAATATTGCGAAAATGGTGCAAAAGCAGTTGCTGAAGAAGCCACGACCAAAGCGTTGACGCCAGATTTTTTCAAAAAACATTCGGTTGTCGAACTATCCCAATGGGATGACTATGCGATCGGGAAAAGCGGGAGAATAGCCCAGCCTATGTACCTTCCGAAGAATTCCGAACACTACCAACCCATTACGTGGGAAGATGCCTTTGCACTAACCGCAAAGCATTTAAATGGTTTAGCATCACCCGATGAGGCTATTTTTTATACTAGCGGAAGAACAAGCAATGAGGCTGCGTTTTTATATCAGCTATTTGTGCGTGCCTTCGGAACAAATAATATGCCCGATTGCAGCAATATGTGTCATGAAAGTAGCGGTGTTGCTTTAGGTGAAGCCTTGGGAATTGGAAAAGGATCGGTAAAGTTGGAAGATTTTTATGAAGCCGAAGTCATCATGATCATGGGGCAAAATCCCGGGACCAATCATCCGCGAATGCTGAGTGCCTTGGAAAGAGCGCACAAAAATGGCGCCTTGATCATTTCAATTAATCCTTTGCCAGAAACGGGATTATCAAAATTTGCCGATCCACAATCGGTTGCTGGAATGTTAGGAATGGGAACTACCATTAGCAATATACATCTGCCTATAAAGATCAATGGTGATATCGCACTTTTTCAGGCCATTAATCAGTTATTAGTTTTAGCGGAAGAAGCCGAACCAGGAACTGTGTTAGACCAGGAATTTATTGCAAAAGATACGTTCGGTTTCGAAACCTATAAAAAACATATTCTTGCTCAGGATCTTAAAGATCTATCGCAGCAATGTGGTATTTCCGTAGAAGACATTCAAGATCTAGTTGACAAGATCAAGTATAGTAAGAAGATCATTACGTGCTGGGCGATGGGGCTTACGCAGCATAAAAACTCGGTTGACACGATCAAAGAAGTGGTAAATACGCTTTTGTTGAAGGGAAGTATTGGAAAGCCAGGTGCGGGGACGTGTCCTGTTCGTGGGCACAGTAATGTGCAAGGCGACCGAACCATGGGGATTTATGAAAAACCTTGGGATTGGCTATTGGATGCTTTGGAAGTGAATTTCAATATTAGTCCGCCAAGAGAACACGGTCTAGACGTTGTAAATTCAATTGAAGCCATGCATAGCGGGGGGTGTAAGATCTTTATGGGTATGGGCGGAAATTTTTTAAGCGCAACACCCGACACGCTTTTTACCGCGGAAGCATTACAAAATTGTGATCTCACCATTCAGGTAAGTACAAAATTGAATCGGAGTCATTTGGTAACAGGCAAGGAAGCGTTGATTCTTCCCGTTTTTGGACGAAGTGATGAAGATATTCAAAAGAACGGAAAGCAATTTGTTACTTGCGAAAACTCGATGGGAGTTATTCAAAAAAGCCAAGGGGTTTTAAAACCTATTAGTGATCAATTGATCAGTGAACCCGACTTGGTTTGCAGACTGGCGATGGCTGTTTTAAAGGAAAATGCCGCCATTCCATGGGAAGCATATCGGCAAAATTATGATCGAATTCGCGATGCTATTGAAGCCACAATTCCTGGGTTTAAAGACTATAACAAGCGAGTGCGTGATTTCGGCGGATTCTATCTACCTAATTCGTCGCGAGAAGGAACGTTTCCTACGGAAACCACGAAAGCTAATTTTTCAATGACGATTTCCGAAGCAATTCCGTTAAAGGAAAATGAATTACTTATGATGACTATTAGAAGTCATGATCAATACAACACAACGATCTACGGAAAAAACGACCGCTATCGCGGTATCGAGAATGAACGCCGGGTGATTTTAATGAATGCTGATGATATGAGACAGCACGGTTTACAACAAATGGATTTGGTGGATCTGTTCAATTTTTCTGACGGAAAAGAACGGGTGGCAAAAAAATTCTTGGTGATCTCTTATGACATTCCGAAGCAATGTGTAGCGACCTATTTTCCAGAGACCAACGTGTTAGTTCCTATTAAATCGGTTGCCAAAAAGAGCAATACGCCCACGAGTAAGTCGGTTGTTGTCGAAGTACGGAAACATGTATTATAAGGCTTCCAAGGGAATTTTTATCGATTGATCTCTATATTGTATCTCTAGAAAGACAAAACATTGGTCCATTTAAAAATGAACAATATTAGTATGGTTATTGCAGTGCAAATATATATTGCATCCTGCCAATAAAAAGTTCTCGCGCCCCATATTTTCCAATTTTCACCATAGATCTTTTTTATGCCATGCCTTGTAATTCTCCAATAAATAAAGGTAACGACTAAAAAAATTAATATTGCAATTCCTATTATCCAGCCTTTTTCCATTTATAAATTTTTAAAATTACCGACATGCAGTTTGCATGGTCTAAATGTGTTTTCCTTTATTCCAACCGTGTTTGCTGAGATGATGATTATCACTCTCAACAGCATCGTACTCGTCTACACCTCACGGTTAGTTTTCAAAAAATTGAGAAAGAGAAAAGTTTTCAATTTTTTGAAAACCACCACCATTAGTGCTCAATGGGCTAGATGTGTTTTCCTTTATTCCAACCGTGCTTACCCAGATATTGATCTCCACTTTCAACAGCACCATCTTCTATGGATGTGCCCATTGAGTCGTTCCAGCGATTCAAATATCCGAAGAGTGAAATAACACCTAGCATTTCAACGATCTCGCCTTCATTCCAATGTTCGTGCAGGCGTGTTTTGATCGTTTCATCCACGGCATTAGGAACCTGAGACGCGGCCAGCGAAAAATCGAGCGCCACGCGCTCTGCCTCATTAAAAGCTGGGTGGGTTCTGTATTCCCAAATATTATCAAGTTGCTCTTGCTCTGCGCCGTAACGTTCAGCAGCGCGAATAGCATGTGCCTGACAGTATCTACAACCTGTTGCATTACTACTCACCCAAGCGATCATACGTTTTAGGGCTGAGGTAACGCGACCTTCATTGGCCATGACAGCCTTGTTGAGGTTTATAAATGCCTTGCTAATAGCGGGACGGCGTTGCATGGTAAGCACACTATTTGGGCAAAAGCCAAGGGTTTCGTTAAAAAAAGCAGCGAGTTCTTGGGTTTCTTTGTCGTGTTCTGGAGAGAGAGGAGTTACTAATGGCATCGATTTGTTTTAGTTTTGCTCGAAAATACGACATCCAATAGGGCAAGCCAAATTATTCTTTAATAAGCCTAAGCGTGGTTGTGTCCACTTTCAGAAAGTAGAGTCCGCTTTCCACTTCGGAAATATCCAGGGTTGAAGTAACGTCGCTTATGACACCTGATTTAATGCGTTTTCCGGCTAGGTCTAGTATCGCATATTTTGTAGTGCTTGTTAGGTTTGGCAGTTCTAGAACGAATGTTTCAGAAACAGGGTTGGGATATAATTTGACGTTTTGAAGTGCATTATCAGGTATGCTTAAGGGATTATTCGTGTAGCGAGCCATGATGACATCTTCTTCTCCTTGGTACCACCAGGTATTTCCTGCAATTGCAATTTTTCCATCACTTTGAAGTGCTACTTTATCTCCATCCATTTCTAAAAAGGTCTTACCGTTGTTTCCAAAACTGGTATCAATGCTTCCACTAGCAAAATAACGCGCTACGGTAAGATCAGAGCCTTCAAAGCAATGCGTGCTTCGGCCGCCAACCAAGATCCGTTGATTTTGAAGTACAATTACGTTGGTAGGTGTAAAATTTGACGCCTCAAAAAGAATCACGCCATTGGTGCCAAAATCAAAATCAAGAGTACCATTTGGCAGAATACGGGCTAAAAACGCCCGAATTTCATAGTCACAATTTCCGAAGCTTCCCGTCATAATGATTTTCCCTTCGGCATTAATGGCAATGCTAGAGCTATTGTAATCTATGTTGCCTAAAGCATCAAAAGATGTAATATGCTCACCATTATTTCCAAAGTTAACATCCAAATAGCCATTAGATGTAAATCTTTGAATGATAAATTCAGAGGTGCTGGGAGTCGTTCTATTTCCATGAACCAACATCGCACCGCTCGTCAGTAACTTCAACGCGGTAACAACAAAGGAACCACTCGGCTGTATTGAAACTGCAGAACCATTTACCCCGTAACTTGTGTCTAAAACGCCATTGGCGTCATATTTCGAAAAAATTATCTCTGTACCATTTCCAGATCTTAAAACTAGAAACGTATCGTCGTCTAAAACCGCAACTTTAAAGATTCCATTCAAATCTAATATACCATTTGTGCCAAAATTGGTGTCGAGCGTGCCTGATGGGGTAAAAGCAGCCAAATAGACCTGCGAATTTGGGTGTAGGCCTCTAACGCCTTTTGTAATAATTGTCCCATTACTTAAAACATAGGCTTCAATAAAATCATTGCGCCCCGAAACGTCTTCCAAATAGACCACCCCATTGGTTCCAAAGTTGATATCAACGATTCCATCACTTTCAAACTTCGCCAAAAGTGATTTGTTTTCAGAAAAGTCTAACGCATAACTTGTACCTGCGACCAAAAGAGCGTCATTTTGAAGGGAGATAAAATCGCTAACAATATCACGCCTTGAGTTAAAATCGGCTATTACATAACCACTATCTCCAAATGACATGTCGATAACGCCATCTTGCGCTTGTGCAAAGAAAGGTGTTAGAACAAGCATCACAATAACTATCAATTTGGATTTCATAACACAGATATTAAAAAGTCGGGAAAGTAGTGATTCAATTTAGGCAAATTCTGTAACTTTACCTACTTACCTGCCCACATTCACAGAAAACTCAAAGATCTTTTGTTAGATGCTATTTTTGTGAACCAGATCATTTATACTCATGCGTTGGACTCTTTTACCAAAACCTGAACAGCAAACTGTTCTACAATTAGCGAAGGCATTAGGCGTAGATCCTGTCATTGCATCATTGCTTGTACAACGAGGCATTGAAACATTTGAAGCCGCCAAGGACTTTTTTAGACCTAGCCTTGATAGCCTACACGATCCGTTTTTGATGCAGGATATGCAGACAGCCGTAGAACGTATTGAAACCGCAATAGCAAATGACGAGAATATTTTAATTTACGGTGATTATGATGTAGACGGAACAACGAGCGTAGCTTTGGTTTCCTCGTTTCTGAAATCATACTATCCTAATGTTGCGACCTATATTCCAGATCGCTATGACGAAGGCTATGGGGTATCGTACAAAGGAATCGATTTTGCAGAAGACAACGATTTTAGCCTCATTATTGCCTTAGATTGCGGTGTAAAAGCAGTTGAAAAGGTGGCATACGCTGCCGAGAAAAACATCGACTTTATCATTTGTGATCATCATAGACCGGGTCCAAAACTTCCGAAAGCTGTTGCAGTTCTAGACCCGAAAAGGGAGGATTGTAAGTACCCGTATAAAGAATTATGCGGCTGCGGCGTTGGCTTTAAACTCATACAGGCACTTGGCTCAAAACGAGGTCTTGACATCAACGATCTTTTGCTTTATTTAGACCTAGTGGCAACGGCCATTGGCGCCGATATCGTTCCGATAACTGGAGAGAATAGGGTTTTGGCTTATTTCGGACTCCAAGTTATTAATTCAAATCCGCGTGCAGGTTTTGAAGCGATCATAAAACCGCTTAATAAAGCAAAACTAACCATAACTGATGTTGTTTTTATCGTTGCGCCGCGAATCAATGCTGCGGGGCGAATGAAACACGGAAACCACGCCGTTACTTTATTAACGGAAACCGATGTAGAAACAGCTGTGGTTTATGCTTCGGAAATAGAACAATACAATACCGATAGACGTGAGGCAGATGCTTCGATCACCAAAGAAGCGTTGCAGAAAATTTCCGAAGATAAGGAAGAAGACCGCATGACTACGGTCGTATACGATCCTCAATGGCATAAAGGCGTTATTGGTATTGTCGCTTCGCGTCTTATTGAAACGTATTATCGTCCGACGCTAGTTTTTACCAAAAGCGGTGATAAATTGGCGGCTTCTGCACGTTCCGTAAAAGGTTTTGATGTGTATAATGCGTTGGAAGCCTGCGCAGAACATATTGAACAATTTGGCGGACATATGTATGCTGCCGGACTTACTTTGGAAGCAAAAAATTATCAAAATTTTAAGGACGCATTTGAAAAAGTGGTGCAAGAAACCATTGATCCGCAGCTGCTTATTCCCGAAGTAATTGTCAATGCCGAAATTGATTTAAATGAGATAACACCAAAATTTTATCGTATTTTAAAACAGTTTGCACCTTTTGGCCCTGGAAACAGAGCGCCGGTTTTTATGACACAACAATTGCGTGATACAGGTTATGGAAAATGTGTGGGAAGTGATGACAAGCATCTTCGGCTTACAGTTAAACAAGGAAATTCACAGCAATTTGTTTGTATAGGATTTGGATTGGGCGATAAGAAAGAAATAGCCTGTAAAGGAGAACCTTTTAAGGCAGTCTTTGTGATTGACGAAAACGAGTGGCAGGGTAATGTGAGTCTGCAATTGCGCTTAAAAGATATTAAACCTCAGTAAAAAAGTGTACTTTTATTTAACCAAATAAAACACACTTCCATGAAACAGATCATCATTTTTTTGCTCGTCATCATATTGGCGGTCATGGGCTACAATTATTATAAAAAATATCAGCGTTTTAATCCGCCGAATTACGAATATGTTGCTGCCGAAGCGGTTGACAACAATCATCCCAATAAGGCGCTGTTGCTCGATTATCAAGAAGCGATCGCTCTCTTGGATGGCTATGTGATTACTCAATGGAGTGCAAACGGAATTGATGTGCGGAACCCGAGTGACGACGATCAAGAAACTGAAGCGGCGGTTTTAGAATACACAAAGAAGTTAGCCAATGTTAAGTTTTATGAGTCGCAACTTTTAGCGCCTCAGCTGACGGAGGAAAGTCCGAAAGAACTTTCAGAAGCGGAAGAAAAAAAGAACATTATTCAGAAGATGTTTTATGTAAACCCTATGGCCAATAGTCTTCGCTTGGGAGAGCGCAGTGCTTTGGTTTATGAGGTGCAACGTTTACTAAATGAAAAGGGAGCTACAATAGAACACGATGGTCTTTTTAGTTCAGAAACGTTCGGCGCTCTTAAGGCGTTTCAAGAAAAAAACGGCTTGTTTGCCAATGGAAAGCTAGATGCATTGACCTTAGAATATTTACTGAAATAGTTTTATTCTTCGAAGGTTTTTAGTTGAAATTGCTCACCATCAAATACCCCATAGGTGTATTGTGAGATCCAATCGCCAAGATTAAAGTAGGTTGACTCTTCGCTGACTTTTATTTCCATATGAAGATGACGGTGACCAAACACAAAATAGTCGTAGTGCTTCGTTTCTAATTTTCGTTTGGCGTATTGAGCGAGCCATTCGTTTTCTTCTCCCAAAAATACTTTATCGTCTTCTCCGGAGATAATTTTATTTTTTACTGAAAGATATTGTGCTAGCCGCATGCCTAGTTCGGGGTGAAACCATCGAAAAAGCCAATTAAAGATGGGGTTGGTAAACACTTTTTTCATGCGTTTATAGCCTGTGTCTCCTGGGCCTTTACCGTCGCCATGACCAATAAGAAAGACTTTGTCGTTAAAAACAAATTCTTTTGGCTCACGATAGGTTGGAATATTGAGTTCTTTTTCAAAATAATCACGCATCCACAGATCGTGATTTCCAACAAAAAAATAGATGGGGATTCCGCTATCGCTAATTTCGGCAAGTTTACCCAAAACACGCACAAAACCCTTTGGGACAACGGTTTTATATTCAAACCAAAAATCGAAAAGATCGCCTAAAAGAAAGATCGCAGCTGCGTCTTGCTTTACTTCATCGAGCCAGCGAACAAATTTTTTTTCACGTGGTAAACTAGCCTCGGGCGTAGGAGCACCTAGGTGATTATCACTTGAGAAATAGACTTTTTTTCCGGGAGGAATTTGCATTTGGTAAAGATAGTAAAAGCGTAAAGAGAAAAAAGTATTGAATTTGTTGATTTGCAAAGTGAAACTGGAAAGCTCGCGCTAAGGATTGCAGCTTTGTTTGAAATACTTTTTTGGGATTTAAGCGGTTGCTTAAAAGCCAAAAAAGATTGAGTGCGGAAAGCCTGACCTGAAAAAACGGAACGTTTTTGAGGGGAGCGCCCAAAAAAGATTAATTGTCGGAAGCAAACCACTCGGCATAACTCGATGCCGTTTCTTGAAGGCGCAACGAATGCAAATGGATGTCTTTAGGAAGACGCTGCTTAATTTTTTCGGCAAAATCGATCACCATCATCTCACTTGTAGGCTGATAATTGACCAAAAGCACATTGTGACCGCGATCGCTAAGCTCTTTTGCAAGTTCTACATGCGGTGTATTTTTGTTAAAAACCGTGGCATGATCAAACACATCAACGATCTCTTCTTTGACAATTTTTTTAAGGTCGCC
Organism: Ulvibacter sp. 2305UL32-6; assembly: GCF_058148545.1. Lineage (NCBI taxonomy): Bacteria > Pseudomonadati > Bacteroidota > Flavobacteriia > Flavobacteriales > Flavobacteriaceae > Ulvibacter > Ulvibacter sp. 2305UL32-6. The sequence goes on along the minus strand of NZ_JBYVKA010000003.1, from coordinate 456,891 downwards.
GAAGTCGATCACCATCCCAAATTTTACGTTGTTCGCATCCGGAATGGGCGTTCCGATAACCGTAACTGATAGCTTATAGCTGTGTCCGTGGACGTTCCGGCATTTGCCGTCATATCCATAAAGGGCGTGACCAGTTTCAAAAGAAAATTGTTTGGTGATACGAATGTTGCTCATAAAATAAAGATAAGGAAATGAAGGCAGGATGCTTTACTTATTGTTACCGCTTTTTAGCGTTTACGTTTTTTGTCTATCGCTCTGATATCTCGGCGTTGCTTGATCTTGTTATATAGAAGAATGACAACTACAAAAAAGGCGAGGATCAGAAATCCACCTTGACCTGATATGTACTGAAGAAAATCCATCATAATATGCACTTTAAAAGAGCAAAAATACTATTATTTCAGCAGTTGAAACAGCGGTTTCAGAAATTAGAATAATGTACTCAGCCAAATTTATTCATTTTTGTAACTTATATTATAATTACTTTCGAGTACCCAACGAATTACATTATGCTTAGAAAATCCCTTTTAGTGCTTTGCTTTTTATGCTCTTTTTGTGCATTCTCTCAAAAATCGGCAATAGACAGTCTAAAGGCGGTACTTAAGGTTAATAAGCATGAAGATTCATTACAAATTTCAAGGTTACTCGATTTATCATATATGTATCGAACCAGTGATCTAGATTCTGCACATTCTTATATCAAAAAGGCTTTAAAGGTTTCTAAAGCGATCAATCACAAGGAGCAGGAGGGGATGTCACGAATGTATCTTGCGCAAAATTTTAAACGAAAAGGAAAGTATGCCGAAGGTTTAGAGCAGATATTACTAGCGAAACATTTATTAGATTCTACCGAAGCTCCGCGAGAACAGCGCTTAATTGCAAATAGTGAATTAAGCACATTTTATGAGGCTATTAAAAATCATGAAGGCGCATTAAGCATTGCTTTAGAAACGTTAGAGATCGTTAAGAACGACCCCTTTTCTCCCGCCAAAGGACGGTTTTATTACGATGTTGGAAACCGGTATATGACCCTTAACGATTTTGAAAAGGCGGTTGATTATTACTTGGAAGCCGTTGATATTTGTGATAAAACCAATTTTCTACCTGGCAAAATGATCATGATGGGATCTTTGGCGGCAGCTTATAAAAATCTATATCGCTATTCGGAGGCCACCACCATGCTTGAGGAAGCATTACCCTATTTTGAAAAAACGGGGCAAAAGACAAATGTCGCTGCAACCTATCAACAACTCGGACAAATAGCATCGGCTCAGGGTTTTCATGAAGTTTCCATTCCACATTATGAAAAAGCGCGGCAAATTTTTGATGAAGTTGGAAATCTGGAATATAGTAAGAACACCAACCAAGCGCTCTTTGTTGCATATAGTATCATGCAAGATCAGGAAAAGGCGACCACCGCAAACGCGTCTTATTTACGCTTAAAAGACTCTATTGAGTCTATTGAACGTAAAGAAATGGTTGCTGAAATGCAGACAAAATACGAAACTGAAAAAATGGGATTGGAAAAAGAGGCCGCCGAAGCAGCGAGTATTCGGAATAAAAATTATCTTATTGGTTCCCTTGTGATTGCTAGTTTGATATTGTTGTCTTCTTTGTTTTTCTTCGGAAGGATACGCGCCCGCAAAAAGGCCGACTTGATTACTCTAGAACTACGTGAAACACAAAAACGTCTCGCCTTAGAAAAGCAGTATCGCGATAGTGAACTGAAAGCACTGAAGTCACAAATGAATCCGCATTTTATTTTTAACGCTTTGAATTCGATTCAAGAGTATATCGTCATGAACAAGAAAAATGAGGCGAGCGATTATCTCGGAAAATTTGCAGATTTAATTCGTACATACCTAGGACACAGCGATACGGGAGTGATCTCACTTCAAGAAGAAATAGATAGCCTAAGGATGTATCTCGACTTAGAAAGCCTAAGGTTTGAGGACAAATTGGTTTATGAGTTAAAGGTTACCGGACATTTAAACAAGGAAATGATCTTTATTCCTACTATGTTAATTCAACCCTATATTGAAAATGCATTGAAACATGGCTTACTTCACAAAAAAGATAACCGACATTTACAGGTCACTTTTTCTCCTTCGGAAGACAACACCATAGAATGTATTGTTGAAGACAATGGCGTAGGACGAGCCAAGGCAAAAGAATTTCAGGCTAATAGAAACAGCCTTCATAAATCTTTTGCCGCCAAAGCAACCGAAGAACGCCTCGAATTGTTAAATTACGGAAAGGATAAAAAGATAGGAGTGACTATTGAAGATCTATATGATGATACTACTAACGTGTCTGGGACACGGGTAATTTTAAACATTCCAATACAAAAAGGATGAAAGCAATTATAATAGACGACGAACGTAAAGCAAGGAATGTGCTTCGTATTTTAGTAGAGGAAAACTGCCCGAAGATCACAGAAATTTTTGAAGCCGAAGATCTCTTATCTGGCGTAGCTATTATTGAAAAGGAAGAACCGGATATCGTTTTTTTAGATATTGAAATGCCCGAGCATTCCGGTTTAGAGATCTTAAACTTTATAGAAAAAGACGTCATTAATTTTGAAATTATTTTTACAACAGCATACAGCGAATATGCCATCCAGGCTTTTCAGCTTGCTGCCATCGATTATTTATTAAAACCAGTGCGCCCAAGCCAAGTGAAGGTAGCGGTTGAAAAGGCCGTTTCCCTCATTGGAAACTCGCAAATTAACACCAAACTTGAAGAGCTTAAAACCACGCTTTCTTCCTCTAACTTTAAAAAAATTGGACTGCCAGTTTCAGACGGAATTAAATTTGTGGACTTCAATGAAATTATCCTGATGGAGGCCGATGGAATGTATACAAAAATCGCCACCAATACGGAGCCTGAAATTTTGATAAGCAAACCGTTAAAGCATTTTGTAGAGTTGCTTCAAAACATACCTATTTTCTACAAACCACACCGCTCGTATTTGGTCAATCTAAAATATATTAAGCGGTACGTTAAAAGCGACGGCGGGTATATTCTGCTTGACAATGGGAAGACAGTTTCTATTAGTAAAGAAAAGCGCGAAGAGTTTTTAGAAATTGTTAGCAGTCTGTAATTATACTTTCAGCAATTGAAAACGACGTTTCAGAAATTCTAAGGAGCCTAAATTTTTAATACTACTACATTTGAATAACATTAAAAATCAACATTATGAAAACAGTATTATTACTTATGGCAGTATTTTGTCTTTCTGCCTTTTCAACAATAGAACAACCAACTTCTAAAACACCAGAGCTCAGTATCGACACCGTAACTTTTGCAAGTTTTAGTCTTGTAAATGACACCAAGGAAAAAGTGAGTATCCATACGGGGAGCGGATTTGTTAGTTTGAACAAGGGCTCTAAAACCTCGATCACTTGTAACTCGGGCAAGGAAGTGCGATGGGCTGATAGTGGAAAAAAGAAAGATGTCATTTTTAAGATCACCGATGCCATGTGTGGTAAAACTATAAAACTGTCGGAATATTTATAAATAACTAACCACGTTTAATTTTGACACCCCCGGGCAGTATTTGAGGAGAGACTGACCGGGGTTTTTTTATGCCTTTTTCTGAAATAGCCAAAGCGTATTACTTGATTTTCAGTCTTTTCTAAAAAGGATTCTTTCCGCATTACCTTCCAAAGCTTTTTCCTAAATCAGTCGCGACCATTGAGCAACTGAAAAGACCTTTTCAGCAATCAACGCAACTTCAACAGCTTGTCTTAGAGCATATTTGTATCGTAATTAACCATTAACAACGATATGAAAAATGTATTCAACTTTGTGTTTCTTTTAGTTTGCTTCGGAATTTTTTCCGCGGAAGCGCAAGAAAGTCAGAACACAATTTTAACCAACTTTCAAACAGGAGACTACACAGTCTACAAAGTAAACGCCAAAAATAAATTTGAAAAGGTCAAAAAAACTTGGCCAGTGGCTATCACAAAAACCGGCGATCAAGTTTCCGAAGTATTGGTAAAGCGCTCAGGAATTTTAGATGAAACTTTTAAACCTGATGTTCCTGGCTATCCAGCCTATTTTGCTTATAAAACCTTCCGGTTAACATTTATAAAAGACCATGCCGTCTATTATGAGTGGAATGGCAAGCAGCAAGCAAAAACCAAATATGTACTTGTAAAATCTGGAGGGAACTTTTCTTCCAATTGGGAAGACACCAACACGAAAGTCGCTAAGTACGCTACAACAACGTTTAAAAATCAAACAGACGCAAGGGCTAATGTAAAGGTCGCCAAGGCAGAAATGGCCGAAGCAGAACGTCAAGCGAACTCTCTGGACGGAAAATCTGTTGCTAAAATTACCATTGAATTAGTCGCAACACCCACTAAAGTGGCACATTTTAGTGAAGCTATAGACTACGGAATTGTCGCTACACTTAAAGATGGCAGTCAATTAAAAACAAACAATTTGGGAGGTAAGCTGCCTTGGGAAGATTTCAAATTGTCGCATGTGGGCTGTAGCAATACTTCGGAACGTGTAAAAGTAGATGAAGATGCTTCAAAAATTCCCAATGACGAAGTGGTGCTTCACGCGCGTTCGATCTTTCATCCTTCACTAAGCGCGAAGAAAGCGCTGGCAACAACTAATAATGTATCTGTTCAAGTGAATAGAAACGGCTTTTATGGAGCTGACAGAGCACGCGCAACCAATACCGCCACATTTGGTGCAAGTCAGCGTGGCGGAAATGGCCACACGCTTGTTATCAAAGTGAAAGGTGTTAAACACAAACAAACGGGCGCTTCTCTAAATAAAATTGAGATCTATGATGAATATGAACAAAAAACGGTGGCAAAGTATAAACTGAGCCCAAGTACCGAATTGATCATTAATGCCAATGGAGGAAACGGACAGTGGGGAAGTGATGGAAGCAGCAATACCTATCCCAATGGAGATCGTGGAGGTGCTGGCGGTAATGGCGGTAATGTAACGATCATTAAAGATCCTTCGGTTTCAGAAATAAAACTAACTGTGAGCAATAATGGCGGCAAAGGAGGTAAAGGAGGCAAGCGCTATAACATAAATGGTACCGCAGGAGCAACTGGTGAAACAGGGAGTAGAGGAACCACGGTCACCAAAACAAATTCAGTAACACTCAACTTTTAACTATCAATAATTAAATTTTAATCAAAATGAAAAAACAAACAGTATTAACAGCACTACTAAGCCTATTTTTAATTGTAGGAATTAGTAACACAGCCGAAGCACAACTCGGAAAGAAAGCAAAAGCGGCCCTTGGCTTAAGTAAAAAGGCCAAAAAGAATAGTAGTTCAGCCAAATCGAAATCTAAATCAAAGGGCGGAGCAAAGTTTTCAGAATTCAACAATGAAACAGATGAACTTGGAATCACGGGAGAATACTTCGGGTATACGGATCAAGCGGCCGTCGGACTTAAATTCGTAAAAGAGGCCGATGGAAAAATTGTAGACGAATTGCATTATTACGAAAAAAAGGGAACGCCAAGTTTGAAGCTTAAAATGAAAGAGAGCTATTTCAGAAAACACCAAATTAAGATGTTTTTTGTTTGGAGATCGGCCAGCGCAAGTAGCTACGTTGAAATGATGGAAGTGGCTCCTGGCGTATTTGCAATTTTAACAGGAGACAGAAGTTTAAATGAATACGATCAACCCATTCCGCTTGACGCAAAACGAACCGTTGTGGATCTTGGCGCTAAGAACAAAGCTGATTTTGAAACTTGGGATATAGAAACGGCACAAGCCAAAGTAGATATGCTTGTGGGTACTCTAAAAGGAGCTGCGGGAGATAAGGCAAAAAAGCAATTGATGAAATATGACGTGTATAAAAATCACGTTGGAAAAATTGCTTTTGCGAAAGGCACAAACTACTTGAGAAACCAGAAAAGAAATCAACCAACCGAAAAGGAAGCAAATTTCATTACCAAACAAATTCTAGGGGAAACAGTGGCTTATAAGCCTTACTTCGACCAGCCTTTAGAACAAACACATCCAGGCGCGTGGTTTAATGTTACGTATGAAATGGCAGGGGAGACTACAGATCGTGAGGCTCTTAGAAAATCGAGCTCAATTTTCGGAAAGAATATTCCACAAATAGATGATGATCAAGATCTATTCTATTGGTTTTATCCAAAAGTGACGATCAATACCTCAAACAATGTGGCAGACTATGCCTTTCTAGAGCTGCTTAGACTTACTCAAGATAAGTTAACCATGGGGAAGACATACGACTTAAAAGTGACGGTGTGGGCCTATAAAGATGGAGCGAATATTGATCCGGTTGCTACGGGAACAATACAGTTGGAATATTCAACAGACGAAAATAAAACGAAAAAGCGCCTTTTCGAGCCAGTACAGGGCTGGGTTTCTAAAATTGAGACCGTATTAGACGAATAACTTTTGTATGAAGTTGATGGTTGGGTTGCCAAAACGAACATAAGGTTCACTAACTAACCGGCAACCCAAAGTGTTGAACCGCTCCTAAGACAGGGGCGGTTTTTCAATATGTGCCAATGGGTAGTATTTTCTTCGGAATTTTATGATTAGTGCCGCTGCCCGGAAAGCAACCCAGGTGAGTAGAGCGATCCAGATGCCCAACAACCCAAGATCAAAGTACAATGAAATGTAAAGTGCTGGAATAAAACCAAAAAAGGTTGAGCCTAGGAGCACATTTCGTAAATAACTCATCTCGCCCAAACCTTTAAAAATGGAATCGAAAGTAAAGGCAAGCGCATTTAAAGGAAGGCAAATGAGTACCATAAAAAATACACCGTAGAATAGCGAGAGCACTTCAGGATCTTTATTAAATAGGAGTCCTAATGGTTTGTATAGTATGAGCCCGACGATAAGAAGCAAGATGGCGATCCCCAAATTGTATAAATTGACACGTTTGGTTAATTGAACTAAGGCTTTAAAGTTTCGTTCACCCAAAAGTTTTCCGCCCAAAATATTTCCTGCAGCGCCATATCCATCGATAAAGAAGGCTGTAAAGATCCAAATATTAAAAGCGATAGTATGTGCGGCAATATATTCTTTGCCCAAAGCCGTAGCCTCACGCGTAGCCAATATAAGAGCGGTATTTAAGGCAACCGAACGTAAAAAGAGATTAAGACTCATAATTACAAGACGCGAGATTTCTGGGTGTAGTGGGAAACGGAGCCGCAGACTAATATGAGTTTTTTTCAGTAGAAAAATAACAGCGAGAATTGCCATTATAAATTGTGAGATCAAACTGGCCCAGGCCGCGCCAACTACGCCCATAGGGTCTATAAAATTTGGAATTCCGTAAACCAATGCAAAATCAAGACCGATATTGAGTATGGCGCCACTGGCAGCGATTACCATGGGCCAAAAGGTATTTTGAAGCCCGCGGAAAAGTCCGAACACAGCAAAAGTGAATAAGGTCAGTGGAAACCCCCAAACACGAATATTAAAATAGTCAATACTGAGGTTAAGGACCATTCCTTCTGCATTGAGAAGTTGAAAGATCTCCTTTACAAAAAACACAGCAGGAATAATGATCCCAATACTAAGTGCGACATTAAAAAAAACGGCTTGTCCTGGGAAATTTTTAAGGTCGGCAATATTACCAGCACCTAAATTTTGTGATACAATGGCCGAAATGGCACTACGTGTTTGCCCAAGAATCCAAATAAGGGCAGAAATAAAAGTTCCAGCGATACCAACAGCTGCGAGTGATTCGGTTCCAAATTCAGCAATATTTCCTACTACGGCGGCATCGGTACTGGAAAGTACGGGTTCGGCAATTCCTGCAATGATCGCTGGGATAGCGAGCTGCTGAATACGTTTAAAGGAGATATCTGTTGCTGAAATGGTCAAGTGGCAAAATTAACCCAAAACCAATTCATAACAATAAAAAGGATGTTCGGTTTGCCTCGGAAAGTACACATCACCTAATCGTTGATAACCACGGGCGACATAAAAACGCTGATTTCTTACGTTTTTGCTGAAAGTATCCAGACGTACTGAAAGGGCCTTTTGCTCTTTGGAAAAGGCTTCGGCAAAATCCATGAGTTGTCTTGCTTTTCCTTGATTTTGAAAGTCTGGATGTACCGCTAGGCGATGAATATAATAGTTGCGTCTGTCTGGTGTGAGCCAGTCGATAGTGTTGTATTCGCTATCTTTTTCCGAAGAAATAGTAATACAAGCGATGATATCTTCTTCGGAAAGCATCACGTAGAGTTCGTCGCGAGCGAGATCCTTTTCGAAAGCTTCCTTGTTAGGATACCCTTCATCCCACTGAAAGATGTTTTCCGAAGCCATTTTAAGAGCGCAAGCCTGTGTAATCGCCAATATTTCATCAATTTCTGTTGGTTTCGCTTTCCGAATCATATTTTAGGATTAATTTTGTGCTCAATTAAAGATATACTTTTATTATGAAAAATATATTGGTGCCTGTTGGATCGACAGAGAATGGTGTAAACAATTTAAAGTATGCGGTTAATTTTGCGGCCATGAGTGGTGCAAAGGTATACCTAGTAAATATCTATAAAGAATTTTCTAAGGTTGGCGGGCTGAACAAAGTAACGCAATTAGCCATGGAAGAGAATGAAGCGCAGTTGCAAAAAGTTTTGAGCCAGGTGGACACGCAAGGTGTTGAGGTGATGGCAAAACCCATCAAAGGGAATGCTTTTGAAGGGATTGCGCGGGTTTCAAAGCAATTGAATATCGACTTGATCATTTTATCACCACAGAGTGTTGACATTAAAGATGAAGTTTACTTAGGAAAGATCACGGGGAAATTGGTCAAACAAACAGATATCCCCATGCTTATCGTGCCGAAGGATTATTTGTTCCGAAAGGCAGAAAATATACTACTTGCAGTAAAAAGAACATCTTTTGAAAAGAAGAATGTGTTAGATCCACTGTTAACCATAACGAAGCTTTTTTCGGCAAATCTGAATGTACTTTACGTAAAGACACCAGATATGGCAGGTGAGGAGCAAAAAATGGATGCTCAATTAAAAAATGCGATGGCTTCGTTTAAAGAGACAGCGAATGCTACGATATTTCAAGGTGTTTTAGAGCATTTTCAGTCGCATAATCCTGATATTCTTTGTGTTTTACGTAGAAAAAGAGGGTTTTTTAAGAAGCTTTTTGAAAAGAATGTGATCTTAAAAAAGAATTTTCATACCAGCAAACCTTTGTTGGTTCTTTGTGGCGAAGAGTAAACGTTTTTTTACTATTTTCGCAACGTAATAATTTAGGGGATTAGCCCCGCCTGAACAAGTTCATTCGGGCAGGTCAGTTGAATTTAGATTATAATAATTTGGGGGATTAGCTCAGTTGGCTACCCGCCCGTACCGAACGGCACGTTCGGGCGGGGAGCGTTGTTTAGTGAGATGTATTTTGTTTATGTATTACGAAGTATTAATTTTGAGAGACATTACGTTGGATTATCAAGTGATGTTTTAGAAAGACTCAAATCACATAATGGCGGTAATGTTGTTTCAACTCGACCGTTTCGACCTTGGAAAATAATTCATATTGAAGAATTTAAAACCAGAGCGGAAGCTAGAGAAAGAGAAAAATATTTAAAATCTGCTGCCGGTAGAAGGTGGCGAAAAAATAATTTGGGGGATTAGCCCCGCCTGAACAAGTTCATTCGGGCAGGTCAGTTGAATTTAGATTATAATAATTTGGGGGATTAGCTCAGTTGGCTAGAGCGTTTGGCTGGCAGCCAAAAGGTCATCGGTTCGACTCCGATATTCTCCACATCAAGCAGAAAATCCGTACGAAAGTGCGGATTTTTTCATTTCCGAGAAAAACGTGCTTAAGCGCGTTGCTTTTTTTACAGGTTTAATTTGGTTCTTTTAATACATTTTTTTAATCCTTAATAAGCTTGAATTGCGTATTTGAAGATTCGTTTGAAATAGTAATGGTGTAAAGACCACTTGCCAAGACGTTAGTATCTAGTTGTACAATTTGAACATTAGAAGCTGATTTTTTTAAGACTAAATTCCCTAGAACATCATGGATTTTTAAATCTACATTCGATCGGATTGCATCAAAAGATACGGTCACTTTGTTTGGCGTCGGATTAGGATATACAGCCATACTTTGGGTATCTAGATTTTCTTCTACGGAAAGTAATTGGTTACTGAACACACGCACTTGTCCGGAATCTAATCCTCCAGGACCATCATGATATGGGGATGCAACTGCTACCGTTTCACCACTATTGGAAAGCGCAATAGAAAAGCCTGCGCGATCTTCCGAAGCCTCACCTAGAATAGTGTCCCCAAACGGTTCCCAACTGTTACTTTGTAGGTTATAAAGCCTAACAAGTCCTGAAGCTGAACCATTCATACCGTTAAAAGGAGCGCCTACTGCTAAAACATCACCAGACTGATTGAAGCTTAACTTAATTCCAAAATAATCGCCATTAGTATCTCCTTGTAATTCCTGACCCAAAGGGATCCATGTATTGTTGTCAATTTCAAACATTTGTGCTTTCCCTCGATTCTGACTAAAATATGGCGAACCAAGCGCAAGTCTATTACCAGCAGCGTTGAGGGCTATGCCTCTTCCTAATTCTTGAAATTCTACAGCACCTTCTAGCGTCTGACCTAGTTGATTCCAATTAGATCCAATGAGTTCATAGATATAGACTCGCCCTACATTAGAACCACTTGAACCACTCCGCATAGGGGAAGACATAGCTATTATATCTCCCGCTGCATTCATTGCGACTTCAGTTCCTAAATAGGCTGCGAGTGCATCTCCGTAAAAATCTTGTCCGAGTTGTGACCAATTTGCGCCGTCGTATGAATACACACGAACGAGCCCATTGTTTGTATTTCCATTACCACTAGCACTTGAACCTGCAATAATTATGCGCGTTCCATCAGCGTTTAGCTCAAGCTGCTGTCCGAAAAAGCTATTGTTTACACCCTCAATTGGTGCGCCAATTGGGATCCAAACACCGCTGGTTTCTTTATAAACAATGACCCTTCCAGTGATATTATTGTATCTCATTATACCTACCGCCAAAATGGTTCCATCGTCACTCAAGGACACTCTGGTGCCCGAATTGTCTTCTTGATTTTGGCCATAAATATCATCTCCAATTTGAATCCAGTCACTACCATTGTGCTCAAAGACTTTAACTTGACCGGCATCCTCACCATTGGTATCATTTAAATAAGCCCCAATAGCTATTCGAGATCCATCAGCACTAAGACTAACAGATTTCCCAAAAACGTCATCTAAATTATCTCCATAGATGCTGCTTCCTACTTGAGACCATTGTGCATAGATAGTTAAAGGAAGTAAAAATAAAAGCTTGAATATGTTCTTTTTCATGTTAAAATTGCTTTGGACCTTAAATATAATTAATTTTTAAATGGTGCGTAACTGAAGCGATCTTGTCAATTAATCTCCTTTTCCTCAAAAGGAACCTCTGGATTGCAGATTTCTACAATAAGTTTAATGAGTTGCTCTTTAAACGCGTCCAAAATTTCTGGGGTTACGCCAAAATCTTTATTCCTACTGAAAGGCGATGGTTTTGTGGCGAAGTTTAAAAAGCCGTTTTGTAAGTTTTTAAACGAAATAACGCCGGCTTCGGCGTGGGTAATGGGCATTTGCTTGTTAATCATACTCGCATAGGCCAATACCTGAAAGGCTTTGCTATACGCATAATCATCAATCAATACGTCCCAATCTACAATCTCCAGATCGCCTTGATTTACTTTACCTGTTTTGTAATCTATGATGCGCAGTTTTCCGTTGTACTCATCCACACGATCTACTTTTCCGCCAATTTTTACGGGAAACGGAATGCTGGGAATGTCAACGTCAAGTGTAAGATTAGATTCAATTTGCAAAATCTTAATTGAGTTTCCAGCATTGACTTCAGCAAGTTCACTATCGATGAAGTTGGAAACATAGCGCTTAGCGACTTCAAAAATGATCAAATTTTTACCTTGGTCAAAAGTGCCTCCCTTAAATGTTTTTTCAAACTGATTCTTCACTTCTGAAGCGGTTTGTTTTTTTAGCTGAAGCAGTACTTCCGAAGTCAATAAAGAGCCCTCTAATGGTTTGTAAAAAGCTTCTAAGGTATCGTGAACAATAGTTCCTAAAGTGTTTGCAGCAACGATCTCTTCTACGGTTTCAAATTCTTGAATGCGCAAGATCTTTTGATAGTAGAAATCAATGGGGTTCCTTATATAACTTGTCAATGCCGAAGGAGAAAAGCCTTTGGCTGCAATATCTCGAAGTCGGTCGAGTACCGCTTCCGTTTTATGAATATGTTTGGGCTTTACCGTAAGTGTAGGGATAGTAGCGCTTACCACAGTGTGTTTAAGTTGATGTTCTGGCTGTTTTTCGATCTCCAACTGTAGTAAAAACCTGCTTTTTTCTCCTGTGTTTATTCCTTCGGAATGATCGTTATAAAGGAGCGTAATATGTTGAGCTCTGTGGAGTAAGCGATAAAAGTGATAGGTATAAATCGCATCTTTTTCGGTATACATGGGCAGCCCAAATTCTTTTTTAAGATCGTAGGTTATAAATGATGCGTTTGATTTTCCGGTAGGAAGCACCCCTTCATTCACCGAAGTCATGATAATATTTTTAAAATCCAGAACACGCGTTTCTAACACACCCATGATTTGGAGTCCGTTGTAAGCATCACCTCCAAAATCGAGTGCGGCGGTTGCGATACGTTCTTTAAACAAATTATGTACAGATTTGATCGTTTTTAAATGCGGAAACTTCTCTTGCAGGCCTAAAATTTCGGTAAAGATCTCGTGTAAATGAAACAAGGCGACACGGCTTATTTTATCTTCGGAAAAGGTCTTTTGAAGGGTATTAGTAACATCGAGAATTTGTTTTAATGCATATGCACTTTTATCTTCCCAGTTTCCGAAGAGCATAGAAAGGATCTTATGGTTTTCAACTGAGCTATACTCTAGTAGTTTTTGTAGAGTAAGATGCGTGAGATTGTTTGAGGTTATGGCATAAACCAATTGGGTGCTATTGGCAATCAGGCTAATACCTAAGGGGTGGTTTAAAATACTTATAACGTCTTTATAGTAAAAGGTCTTATTGTTTTGCTGATGTAGTAACAAAAGGAGTTCAAAAAATACGGTTGTGGGTAGCGTTTTAAGCGGAACACCCATAGTAATATTAACCTGTGTCACGTTCGGGGGAAGCGAGTGTAGAATTGGGGTAAGTAGGCTTTCATCTGCCAGCACCAGTGCTGTTTCACTAAGTTGTTCTTGAGAGTAGTTGGCGAGAAGATTTCCCACATATTTTGCCTGCCCCATGTTTTTTTGAACGCTAACGATCTCGATCTCTTTAGGAGCCTGATAGTTGTTTACGATCTGTTTGGGAGTGTTTTTGCTGAAATATTTCCATTCCTTAAAATACTTCCGAAGAAATAAAGAAGCACTGTGTTTTGTATCATTGTAGAAATGGGCATCTACATCCCAATACGCGTCACTATTACCAGTTTCTAGTAACTCTTGAATAATATGTTGTTCGGCAGTGTTAAGGGCGTTAAAGCCAATAAAAATGTGTGTTTTATGGCCGTGATTTGCGATATAATGCTCAATTTCTTCCGAAGCTCTTCGGTATACCAACCCTTGATATCCAACTCCTTCTTTTAAAAGTCGTTCTTTGAGTTCTTCATAGAAGCTGTACAACTGATTCCAAAAGGCGAGATATTTTTTAACAAGATCGGTTTGTTCATGTACGCTGTTCCACTTTTCTAAGGTTTTAATACTTCCCAAATAGCCAAAAAACGCTTTTGGATCTGCTAGATAGCGATCAACTTCGTTAAAATCATTTAAGAGTGTTGTAGCCCAAGAAGCGTAACTTTCAAAATCTTCTTTTTCCTTTAGGTTCGTAGTAGCTTGGTAGGCTTCATAACTTTTAAAGAGAAGCTCGGTAGTATCTATTATAGTAAGATCGGATAGAATTTCTATAAAGCTTTCAATGCTGATGATCTTTGGGGCGAAGCTGGTTATAGAGGCATCTTTCTTTAGGTAATTTTTTAGAAAGCCACCAGCTCGCTTACTTGGAAGAATAAGGGTAAGCTGCGATAGATCGCCATGTTTTATTTTTAGATCTTGTATAGTTTCTTCTAAGAATGTACGCATGTCTAAAAATAAGAAACGCCACCCAAATAGGTGGCGTTTCAAAGATTTATTTAGCGTGTGATTATTTCATCAAAGAAATCTCAACACGTCTGTTTTGCTGTCTTCCAGCTTTAGTTGCATTTGTTGCAATTGGACGACTTTCACCGTATCCAATTGAAGACAATCTGTTTCCGTCCATACCGATAGTAGTAAGGTATGTTCTAACTGAAGCAGCTCTGTTATCAGAAAGCTTTTGGTTAGATGATTCACTACCTACGCTATCTGTGTGACCTTCAATTAAGAATTTCGCAGTTGGATATTCTTGCATGATATCAGAGATACTCTGTAGTACAGCATAAGACTCCTGACGGATTGTTGCTTTTCCAGTATCAAATAAGATAGTTTTAGAGTAGTCATTCAATTGCTTGATGATATCTACAGTTACTTCTGGACAACCGTTGTTAGCAACAGTACCAGGAACGTCTGGACATTGATCATCTTTGTCTAATACACCGTCACCATCTCTATCTTCGAAAGGACAACCTTTGTTAGATTTTGGACCAGCTTCGTTAGGACAAGCATCTTCAGCATCAGTGATACCATCACCGTCAGCATCAGGACATCCATTCATTGAAGCAAGACCAGCAACAGTAGGACAAGCATCTTGTGGATCAGCGATTCCGTCACCATCAGTATCAGGACAACCGTTGAATTCAGCTAAACCAGCAGTGTTAGGACACGCATCGTTTCTGTCTTCGATTCCATCACCGTCTGTATCAGGACAACCGTTGAATTCTGGTAAACCAGGAGTTTCAGGACATTCGTCATCTTGATCGAAGATTCCATCACCGTCTGTATCTTTTCCACCGAATTTAAACACAACACCAACTGAATGTTGGAAGTGAGTAATTCCGTATGATTTTTCGAAAGCACGTTTGTAAGCACTCTGGAAGTTTAAGGCTAAGTTTTCACCAACCCAAAAACGAATACCAGCGATACCGTTAGCAGTACCAAATCCGATATCATCTACCCAAGTGTAACCACCACCAATACCGATGTTTGGATCGAACCATCCACCAGGACCATTGATTAGGTCTCTAAGGCTATACTTAATTTCACCATCAACACCGTAGTAAGTCAAGTCGTTAACTTTAGCGTCTCCTAGTTTGTCAATTTTGTTTACTGTACCAGTAGCAGCGAAAGTGAAGCCATTACCAATGTATCTTCCAATAGATACTTTTGAAGCTGCCGCTAATACGTTCCAGTGATCATTGTAATTAAAGTACTCATCACCAAAGTCTCCTTTGACTGCTTCATTACTACCAGGATCGCGAGCTAGAAGTCTTCCTTCGTCGTCAATTCCCACAGGGAATACGTCAACGGCGTTAACCCCTACCTCAACTGCCCAAGGATTGTTCTCGTCTTGTGCATTTGCTACGCCCGCTCCTATTAAAAGCAGTGCAGCAACTAAAATACTGTTAAGATGTTTCATATTCGATTGTTTAATTTTTAAGTGTTAATTAGAGCAAAAGTAAGTTGTTAGAACTTATAAACAAAAGCAAATCTATTAAATTTTTCCTAAATACAATAGTATTCGCGGGGAAATTTAGACAAGGCTTCGCCTAAATTACCTCTAATTTTTTGCCCACTGTTGTGAAGGCAGTTATAGCTTTGTCTAAATGTTCTTTTGTATGTGCTGCCGAAAGTTGTACTCTGATACGAGCCTTGTCTTTTGGAACGACAGGATAGAAAAAACCAATAACATAGATTCCTTCCTTTAAAAGCATGTCTGCCATGGTTTGAGACAGCTTGGCATCGTAGAGCATCACCGGAACAATGGCCGAATCGCCATCTACAATATCAAAACCTGCTTGCTTCATACCTTTTTTAAAGTAGTTGGTGTTTTCTTCCAATCGATCTCTTAGGGTGGTATCTGTTGCTAGCATATCAAATACCTTAATAGATGCACCTACAATTGCAGGAGCTAAAGAATTTGAAAATAAATAC
Organism: Ulvibacter sp. 2305UL32-6; assembly: GCF_058148545.1. Taxonomy (NCBI): domain Bacteria; kingdom Pseudomonadati; phylum Bacteroidota; class Flavobacteriia; order Flavobacteriales; family Flavobacteriaceae; genus Ulvibacter; species Ulvibacter sp. 2305UL32-6. The sequence goes on along the minus strand of NZ_JBYVKA010000003.1, from coordinate 440,771 downwards.
GGACGAGAGCGCTGGCGAAGGATCTCAATGATTTCCTTTTTCCCAGTGGTATAACCACCCATGGCGCCACCCAATGCTTTCCCCAGTGTTCCGGTAATAATATCAACACGGCCCATAACTCCTTTTTCTTCTAAGGTTCCACGTCCTGTTTCACCAATAAAACCTGCCGCATGACATTCGTCGATCATGACCATGGCATCGTATTTATCGGCAAGATCACAGATTTTATCAAGTGGAGCTACTACACCATCCATTGAGAACACACCGTCGGTTACAATGATCTTAAACCGCGCTCCTTTTTCGTTAGCAGCAATAAGCTGTTTCTCTAGATCTTCCATATCGCTATTTTGATAACGATAGCGCGCTGCTTTACAAAGGCGTACTCCGTCAATAATAGACGCGTGATTTAACGAATCTGAAATGATCGCATCCTCAGGTCCTAAGAGTGGTTCAAAAACACCTCCGTTAGCATCAAAGGCGGCTGCGTATAATATGGTGTCTTCAGTTTGATAGTACGACGCAATTTTTGCCTCTAATTCTTTGTGAATATCCTGTGTTCCACAGATAAAACGCACCGATGACATTCCAAAACCATGAGTGTCCATAGCGTCTTTAGCTGCTTGTATCACTTCTTTATTAGACGACAGACCTAAGTAATTGTTGGCGCAAAAATTAATCACTTTTTCTCCTGTTGAAATTGTGATAACCGCATCTTGCGGAGAAGTAATGATCCGCTCTTTTTTATACAGTCCGTTGTCTTTTATTTCTTGAAGTTCTTCTTGTAAAAATTCTTTAATTTTTCCGTACATGCTTACTTTTATTAATGAGTAATTGCTCTTCGCGGGAGCAAATTTATACTTTATTTACCAATATTTCGTCTTGGTGGGTATAGACAATGATTTTTTCAGCAACATCATATCCCATAGCTTCCAAAGCTTGTGCATATTCATGAATTTGAGCCTCGTATTTTTCATTGATATGCCCAGTTTTATAATCAATAATAGTCACCTTATTACCAATAAAATTGAGTCGGTCAGGGATGAGTAATCGTCCGTCTTGAGTAATGATTTCACGCTCATTTAATACAGCTTCTGGCGTTTTGTAAAAGGCTATAAGTTCGGGATGTGTAGTTACCTTTTTAATTATGGCAGTTAAAGTTTCCAGAGTTTCAGAAGGAATCACGGCACGTGAATACATCTCAGAAATTACAACATCTATATCTTCAGTGGTTTTGATCTGCTCCATGGTTTCATGAAATAGATTTCCTGCCGAAATAGCTTCACCAGCCTCAGTTTGCCAAAGAAAAGCCTCTTTTGTGATCAATTTTAAATTGTGTTCTTCGGGCGTAGACGAATAAAATATTGGTGTGATACTATTGATCTTCTGTTTTTCTTCGGAAATTTTCTTCTCAGAGTATGTTCCGAAGGAATACAGCATTTGCGAAGCATTCCACATGCCTTGCTCGCCGAGAAACGTTGCGAATAAATCACTAAAACTACTTACGGAAGAAGTTTTCTTTTCCGAAGGCATTTCGGCAAAAACATACAATTGCTCCACGGGTCGCGTAAGAGTAACATAAAGTAAGTTAAACGCATCCAACTCTAGCTGATCACGGCGTTCGTCATATAGTTTCTTACCATGTTCACCAAAATTTTCTACATCACCGTTGAAACTGATCCGCGCTTCTTCAAATACCGTTTGTGAATCATCTATAGGAAACCAAGCTTTCGCCTCAATCTCCTTGTAAATAGCAACATTGGCATACGGAAAAATAACCACTGGAAATTCGAGGCCCTTTGCTTTGTGAATGGTCATAAACTGAACCGCATTAGCACCTGCATTGGTAGCCACCGAAGCCGAGGCTTTTTTAGTTTCCCAATGATCCAAAAACCGAATGGTATCGGCCTGAGGCTGTTGTTCAAAATCGAACACAAAATCTAGGAAACCATAGAGATATGCGTCTGCCTTCTGATAGAGATTAAAACTTTTTATAATGTATTCACAGCTTTGATAAACCGAAATAGTATTTAATTTTTCAAGTTCAAAATTGACATTATAATTTGCTAATTGCGCTGTAAATGAGGTGTTGTCATTTTTTAAAAAAGCACTAAAAAAAGTGTGTTTTTCTTCTGAAATGGATAGGTGATCATGTAAAAAGTCAAGGATTTGGATTTTAACCTCGTCATTGTCGGGATATACGCTAAGAATAAGCGTATTGATCATACACTGCACCACAGGAGCATACTGGAGCAGTAAAGTTTCGGAAGAAACAACAGCCAAGTCATGCTCCATTAGAAAGCCGCTTAACGAAATTCCATCTTTTTTGCTGCGCGTAAGAACGCAGATGTCCCCCAGTTCAAAACCATCAGCAACTAATTTTTGTATAGTTTGAAGGGTTTTTTGACCATAAGCTTCGTCTTTTTCAGCAGCTGTCATCTTTTCTAAAAACTCGAGATGTACATAACCTCCCACCTGGGCATTTGCTTTTTGTTGATTGCCAATTTCGTATAAATGCTGATGCATTGCATTTCCAAAATGTTTAGCAACTGAAGAAAAGAACAGGTTGTTAAATTGAACAATTTCAGTAAAACTTCGATAATTGGTAGGCAGGTTTTCTACTGTGATATCGGCGACAGAAAACGGATGGATCTTCTGTGTAAGCGCGATAAACTGTTCGGGTAATCCGCCACGCCAACGATAGATCGATTGTTTGGCGTCACCAACTAGTAATAAACTTCCTGGCGTTTCATTCTCGTGCTGTTGCGATAGGGCATTGTCAATAAGAGGGATTAGATTCTCCCATTGTAATAGGGATGTATCTTGAAACTCGTCAATAAAAAAGTGACGGTAGCGTTCGCCGAGACGTTCATAAATAAACGGTGCTGGCTGATTTTTAATTTCTTTATTGATCAAAGCGTTAAATTCGGAAATAGGAAGCACATTCTGTTCCTCCTTAATGGCTTGTAGCTCTTGTCCTACCAAATTAATAACCGAAAGCGGCGTAAGGTTTTTAAGCATATTATCATAAAGCCAGATCTTTGAGACGATCTTTTTGGTTTGCTCAAAAGCTTCAATAAATTGCGGGGTAAGCGCATCTATGGTTTGCGCAATGATATCGGTAGTTTTTGTTTTTGGGTACATGGGTTTTTCACCCATGCTTTCTTGCCAAGCGGCACCAAAGGCTACGTTGAGATTTGAATCTGCCAATTTCTGTAGATAGGCCGGAAAAAACGCCCGTGAGCCCCCGGTAAAGTCGGTATTCTCCAAGCTCGCCTCCTCAATCGTTTGCAATGTTTTCTCGGCAATGGAGGTTACTTCTTCTTGGTATTGTGCTTTCTTTTTATGTAGTAAGGTTTTCAGTTTTTGGAAATCGGCTACCGATTTATCACGCAATTTTTCTAGGTGTGGCGCTTCATTTTCATCATATAAAATTTTTGAAGCCTTTGCGATATCTCTAGAAATGTCCCAAGACTTGTCGTCGTCGGTTTTTTCGAGTGCGTAATCTATTAAAACTGAAGTTATGGTTTGCTCAGTTCCGGCTTTATTGATAAGTTGATCAACGGCTTCGGCGAGCAATTGATCGGTGTCAAGAGTAACTTCAAAATTGGTTGCCAAAGAAAGATCTCGCGCAAAGGTGCGAATGAGATTGTGATTAAATTGATCAATGGTTTCTACGGCAAAACCAGCATAGTGATGAAGTAAGTGTTTTAGGATGTCTTTGGAGCGCTGCTGAATATCTTCGGAAGGGAGACCGGTTTCTTCGGAAATTTGAACAAACATAGCCGACGGATCTTGAATAGATTCTTCTACAGAAAAAGCGACAAGATTTTCCAAAATGCGCGATTTCATTTCGGCTACAGCCTTATTCGTAAAGGTAATTGCCAGAATTTTTTTATAATAGCTAACTTCCGAAGCCATTAAAATGCGCTTCAGATATTCCTTGACAAGGGTAAAGGTTTTACCGCTTCCGGCTGCGGCATCATAAATAAGAAAAGAATGGTTCGTCATAATAACGTTTAAAAGTAACGAAAATGAAGGGTATTAAGAATAGCATATTGGAATAATCTATAGAGATATAAGAATCTTATAAATTTTATAACAGTTTGAACGTAATGGAATGCTTATTTTTGAATAACAAATAGAATTAGTAACCAAAAAAATATTTATTATGGCTTTTGAATTACCTGAATTACCGTACGCATACGATGCCTTGGAACCTTATATTGATGAGCGTACCATGAAAATTCATCATGGGAAACATCACCAAGGATATACAGATAAATTGAACAGTGCTATTGAAGGCACGGACTTGGAAGGAAAGACCATTGAGAATATCTTGATGAACCTTGACATGAAGAACATGGCAGTTAGAAATAACGGTGGCGGATTTTACAATCACAGTTTATTCTGGCGTGTTATGTCTGGAGATGGTAGCGGAAAACCTTCTGGTGAACTAGCTAGCGCTATTGATGACGCCTTTGGAAGTTTTGATGCTTTTAAAGAAACTTTTGCGAATGCTGCAAAAACACAATTTGGCTCAGGATGGGCTTGGTTATGTGTTCAGAAAGGCGGCAAAGTCGATATTTGTAGTACGCCAAATCAAGACAATCCATTGATGCCGGGTATTGGATGTGGAGGAATACCAATTTTGGGACTTGATGTGTGGGAACACGCGTATTATTTACATTATCAAAATAAGCGTCCAGACTACGTCTCAGCTTTCTTTAACGTGATCGACTGGGAAGAGGTTGGAGCAAATTACGCTAAGAATAAATAAAATATAAATAGCAATGGAAAAGCCTCGTTACATTATGTAGCGGGGCTTTTTTATTTATAAGAAATCTAACTAGTAATAGGCAAAAACCACCAAATTAATAGAGTGGCTCTTATACATGTTCAATGTATGAATAGTTAAATTTCAACATTGCTCGCATCATTCGCTGCCCTAGAATTTGGGTAATAAAAGATGTTTGGTTAATGGGTGGGATAAGAAACCGCTCGCAAACTTCTTTGGAATACGTTGTGGTGTCTGCTGTGCTCGCGACCCCAAACGATTTGGGGCAAAATATAATTTCAAGTTCACAGGTGGGATAAGAAACCGCTCGCAAACTCCTTTGGAATACGTTGTAGCATTTCCTGTGCTCGCGACCCCAAACGATTTGGGGCAAAATATAATTCGAAGTTCACGGGTGGGATAAGAAACCGCTCGCATACTTCTTTGGAATACGTTGTAACATTTCCTGTGTTCGCGAGCCCAAGCGATTTGGGGCAAAATATAATTTCAAGTTCACGGGTGGGATAAGAAACCGCTCGCATACTCCTTTGGAATAAGTTGTAGTGTCTGCTGTGCTCGCGACCCCAAACGATTTGGGGCAAAATAATTTGGATAAAAACGAAAGTTTGGTGCATAAAAAAAGGTAAACGAGAGTTCACCTTTTTTTGCCCCAAATCTACCATGAACTTAACCTACTTATGCTATGGTATACATCAAATATATGGGATATTATAGTTTGTAAAAGGAACTTTTAGACCAATGACTTGTATTTTCGTTAAAAGGCACAAATAATACGAAAATCGACGATGAAAGGCGATAAAATTGAGAATAAGGTTGATTTTAAGACCGCTAAACACGCCTAAATGATAAAATGCTATCTCCCTAAAAATGAAATCGGTCACGCTACGAAATATACAGCTCGAGACCAAAAATTTTTAAAAGTAGAAAGTATACAAATCACGAAGTGAGGTATTTATACATCTCGCATATTGTTTAGAAAACACATTGAGTCTTGGCTTTGCTCGCGACCCCAGAGATTTGGGCCAAATAAAAAGGCGAACTTACGTCCGCCTTTTTGCCCCAAATCTTACCATGAACTTAACCTACTTATGCTATGGTATAGATCAAATATATATTATATCTAAACACAAACTACAGATTTTTCCTACTTTTGGACAAAGTGAGCTGTATACTCGTTAAAAGGTTAAATACTACAAAATTTTAACACTTAGTACGCTCTTTCAGGGTTTCCTTCGTAGAAGTGAATGTAGGCCCTATTTACCACTCGATTCCCGCCATCTGTAGGATAGTTGCCAGTAAAGTACCAATCTCCTAAGTTTTTTGGACAGGCTTTGTGTAGATCATCTACCGATTGAAAAATCAATTTTACGTCGGCATTAATAGCTCCAGCCGAAATAATTTCAGCAATTTTGTCCGAAATTTCCTCGTCTGAAAAAGGAGCGTATAATTCTTTTACATGATTGATCACTTCACTGTCTTTTAACTCAAGCTGCTTTTTACATTTGTGATAGATCTCTTCCACAATTTTTTCTGTACCGCGATCTTTGTGCAATTCTAGCGCCGCATTAAATGCTACAAGATGTTCGAGTCGTGCCATATCAATTCCGTAGCAATCGGGATAGCGAATTTGAGGAGCCGAAGAAACCACAACGATCTGCTTGGGTTGCAAACGATCCACCATTTTAAGAATACTCATTTTTAGGGTAGTACCGCGAACAATACTATCATCAATGATTACTAAGTTGTCATTTGGCTTGACTACGCCGTACGTAACGTCATAGACGTGTGCTACTAGGTCGTCTCTGCTACTATCGTCCGTAATAAACGTTCGTAGTTTAACGTCTTTAATAGCGATCTTTTCGGTGCGTATCTTATGACTTTGTATTTGGTTGAGTCTTTCCTCCGTAAGATCTCCAGCTTCTTTTAAAATAGCTTCGTTCTTTTGTTTATTGAGTTCATTTTGTGCTGCGTCGAGCATTCCGTAGAAAGAAGTCTCAGCAGTATTTGGAATAAACGAGAATACGGTGTTTTCGGTATCGTGATTGATGGCCTTTAATACCTTAGGCATGATCAAACGACCTAGTTCTTTACGCTCCTGGTAAATTTCTGCGTCACTCCCGCGAGAAAAATAAATCCGCTCAAAAGAACATGATTTTCGTTCGAGAGGAGGAAGGATCTCCTCAATATCTAACGTTCCGTCTTTTTTAAGAAGTAAAGCATTTCCTGGTTCGATCTCTTTGACGTCCTCAAATTTTACATTGAATACCGTTTGAATAACCGGGCGCTCTGAAGCTACCACGATCACTTCATCGTCTTGATAGTAGTACGCCGGACGAATACCAGCAGGGTCTCGTAGTACGAATGCATCTCCATGACCTAATAAACCTGCCATTGCATATCCACCATCCCAATTTTTGGCCGATTTGCGTAAGACCTTCCCCATATCCAAATTCTCAGCGATATATGGCGAGGCTTCAATTTTGTTTAATCCTTTAGCTTTAGCTTTTTTATACAATTTGCGCACCGCATCATCGAGAAAATGACCAATCTTTTCCATCACAGTGATGGTATCGGCTTTTTCCTTGGGATGCATTCCGAGTTGAATAAGGCTATCAAACAGCTCGGTAGTGTTTGTCATATTAAAATTTCCGGCAATAATTAGGTTACGATGCATCCAGTTGTTGGTACGCAAAAAAGGATGGACCGTTTCTACGCTATTTCCGCCGAAAGTACCATAACGCACATGTCCTAAAAACAACTCACCTAAATATGGGATTTGTTTTTTCTGAAGTGCCACGTCATCTTTTAAGGCTGGAGCTTTTTCAAATTCGTTATTGATTCGCTCGTTGATCTGCGCAAAAATATCTTGAATAGGTTGCGATTGATTGGAGCGAATTCTACTAATGTAACGCTCCCCGGGAGCAACATCGAGTTTAATACTAGCAAAACCAGCACCGTCCTGACCTCGGTTGTGCTGCTTTTCCATCATGAGGTACATTTTATTGACGCCATAGAACGCAGTACCGTATTTTTCTTTGTAATACTCGAGAGGTTTTAATAATCGCACAAGGGCAATTCCACATTCGTGTTTTAAAGCGTCACTCATTGGGATAAAATTCTAAGGTTTATGTTGTGTGATTTCAGCACAATTAAGAATGTAAAGTTCGTTATTTGGTAATGAATATTTAAAGCTTACTCGATTTTTATTAAATCAAAAACGCCTCAAAATTTGAGGCGTAATATATTATCGTATGTCAAATTGTGTTAGGTTTTTAAACTGATGCAGGCGTTTTTCTACTTCAACCTTGCTTAATTGCTGCATACGTTCTGTGCCAAATTTTTCTACACAGAAAGAGGCTAAACAAGAACCGTAAATAATAGCACGTTTCATATTTTCAAAACTATAATCGCCCGATTTTGCCAAATAACCTGTAAAGCCACCAGCAAAGGTGTCTCCAGCACCGGTAGGATCAAAAACCTCGGCGAGCGGAAGGGCGGGAGCGAAAAACATATCATCGCCATCAAATATAAGTGCACCGTGCTCCCCTTTTTTAATAACTACATAGCTCGGACCCATTTTCGAAATTTTCTTAGCTGCATTCACCAGCGAATATTCACCAGACAATTGTCTCGCTTCTTCATCGTTGATCGTGATCACATCAACTTTTGCGATTACTTTCTTTAGATCGTCTAAGGCGATGTCCATCCAAAAGTTCATGGTGTCTAGCACCACCAATTTAGGCGCCTTCATTTGTTCGATCACACTTAATTGAACCAAAGGGTGAAGGTTACCTAGCATTACAACCTCAGCATCTGCATAAGCATCTGGCACAACGGGTTGAAACGTTTCCAAAACATTTAGCTCTGTAGCCAAGGTATCACGCGAATTCATATCGTTATGATATTTACCGCTCCAAAAGAAAGTTTTACCGTCTGGGACAATTTCGAGTCCGTCCACGTTCATTCCTTTATTTGATAAAAGGTCTATATATTTCTTCGGAAAATCTCCGCCAACCACCGAAACAATAGCGCCATCGGCGTCAAAGTGCGAAGCTGCTAAACCAATATAGGTTGCGGCGCCTCCTAAGATTTTATCTGTTTTTCCGAAAGGGGTTTCAATAGCGTCAAAAGCGACGGTTCCAACAATAACCAATTTACTCATATACATTGCCCGTGAAGACGGGTATCTTTTGAATTTAGTTCTCTATTTAACTAAATACGATCCTTTTGGAAGGCGGTTCAGTAAATAGGCTGCAAAGATACGATTTTAGTTAGAATATTTTAGAGGGATAATATGGGCTTTCATCGTTAAAATGTGAAATATAACGACTCGTTTTTTTCAGATTTTCTTGGCGTTTCCTAGATACTCGTTTTACTCGATCTTGGCCAGGCTTTCGGCAGTCGCTTCACGCTTTTAGCGTGAGAGCTTCAACAAAGCCTCAATCCTTAACGCGTCGTTATTCATTTTTTCCTTAGATGAAAAAACGAATCAAAAAAATCAAGTTTCATCGAGGCATTTTTACTTCGTAAAATCAATAGGTGAAGGCTAAATTTGTTCCAAGGCTTCGCAAATTTTTAACGCCTTCACCCATTTATGCTGCGATTCAACGGTTTCAATGCTTTGCATTGATTGGGTGTTAGCTTGGGCTACTTTTATGTTTATGCAGAATATGTGCTCAAAAGGAATCTTAAGCCGCCCTTACATTCGACATTGCTCAGAGAAAAAGCTCCTTCCCTTTTTTTAGGGGAAGGTGGCAAAGCAAAGCTTTGACGGAAGGGGTGTAAAGTCTTTCCTAATTAGTGGTTCAATGCAAAAAGAAAGCACAAATTATTTATTGTTTTATAAACCGTAGCGTTTGTCTTTGCTCGTCTTCCGAAGTAATTTGAACAAAATAGATGCCAGAAGGTAATGTTCTTACATCAACAACGGCAGTCTTCATATTGGCAACTTCTAGCGCCACTATATTCGCCCCATGAACATTATAAACCGCGATTTCAGAAATTGCAAACTGATCAGAAACGATAGATAGGGTTTCTGTGGCTGGGTTTGGGAATATTTTAAAGTCAGCTAATTTGTGTTCAAGGACAGATAATTGAAAATTATTGTAGGTAGCTGTATTTCCAGCAGCTGAGGTTATAATTAATTGTTTGTCATCTCCAGAGCCTTGATTAATTTCATACTCAAAAGGATTGTCAAGGTTAAAATCAGCACTAAAAAAATCTTGAAAATAACGATTTTCGAATATGTTATTATCAGGATTATTGCACATTATTAAAGTAATACCACCATCTAAGATTTCAAAGCTCTGCTCGCTGGGATGAAATGCTAAATTGGCTTGAAATGTATTACAAACATTTGTATCGAACATGTCATCAGTATTAAAATAGATGCCTACGAATGGTACTTCGTCATTACTGGGAGGAGTGAAAGAAATTCCATCAATGACAATATGCTCAAGAAACCATTGGTTGTTGAGCAGTTGTGGGTCTTGAGCGTATATAACAAGGGAACACAACAATCCCGATAGGAGTACAAGTGTTTTCATAAAGATTATTTTAAAATTAAAAGGGGAGTAATTAAAGATACATAATTTTATTTCCTTTTAATCTTATGCTATACCGAGAGGATTTTCACTGCTACATAAAAGGAACTCCTTCGTTTTTCAACGAAGTTAGACAGAATTTTATGCTTAACGCATTTTCAAACTACGGAACCTGAATTCGAATAGAAGGGCATTTTAGAGCTCCCTTTCAGTAGAATATGCGCTCAAAAGCTACGACCTGCCCGACTGGCAAGGCGGGGATTCAGGAGCGAAGCGACGCGTAGTTTTGAGTGCGATTTTCGGCAAAGCTGAAAAATTCCTTTGAAAGGGTGTCTTTTCTTTTGGTTCGTTTCTTTCTGCATCCGACGACTCATCACCGACGAACGAAGTGAGAGGATGATGTAGAGAGGAATGCACTTCAAAGAAATGAACAAAAACATTACTTCCTTCCAAAATCAGCTGGAATCTCCCCCCAGGCTTTGGTTTCCCATTTAACAATAGTTGTGGTGTAGGTTTGTGACTTTAACCAGGATTCAGCGCGAGCAATGAGTTCGAAGAGTGTTTTGTTTTTTGCGGTTTTTTTGAGCTTGGTATTGCACTTTTTTTTCTTTACCCAGCCCATGGCGATACGGGAATCACTATAAAGAATACGGTTGCTTTGTTGCTTTTTTAAGTAGGCGAGTCCGTGAACCAACGCTAAAAACTCACCTACATTATTTGTTCCCTGCTGAAAAGGCCCTTGGTGAAACAGTTGTTTCTTTGTTTGCGTATCTACACCGCGATATTCCATGATCCCTGGATTTCCGCTAGAAGCAGCATCAACCGCAATGGAAAAAAGGTTTGGAAGTCCGTATTTGGCTTTTTCGGCTGCCGAGAGCGTTTTCTTTTTACTACCACCTTTGCCTTTATAGTCTTTATATTCTTTGTTGTAGGCTATTTTTGCCTGAGCGAGCGTTTCAAAACTCATGTATTGCGCGCCAGAAATCCCTCTGATAGCGTTTTGGCATTTTTTCCAGCTATCATAGATCCCAGCCGGGTTTCCAAACCAAACCACGTAGTATTTTTGCTTCTTTTTAGTCATATTTATTGGTTACCAAGGCGCAAAGTTTAATTTCAATCATTCAATCATTCAATCATTCAATCATTCAGTCATTGAATCTTCCCCCATCAACAATCCTTCAATTACCTTCGGAAACCACTCGTATTCTAAACTGTGAATTTTTTCGGCTACACTGTCTGCAGTATCTGTAGGCGCTACTTTTGTTTGCTTTTGAAAGATGATTGCACCCTCATCATAGTGCTCATTTACGTAATGGATGGTTATCCCTGTTTCGGTTTCTTTATTAGCAACCACCGCTTCATGCACGTGACTTCCGTACATGCCTTTTCCACCGTACTTCGGGAGGAGCGCCGGATGGATATTGATCACTTTATTTGGAAATGCCGTCAATATCTCCTTCGGAAATTTCAGAAGAAAACCGGCGAGCACAATTAGGTCGGGTTGATCTTTTTCGAGTGCTTTTATAACACCTTCCGAAGAAAAAAGCTGCTCTTTAGTAAAGGAAGAAGCCTTTATTTTAAAGGTTTTAGCGCGTTCTAAGACTTTGGCACTCTTATTGTTTGACAGCACATGAACAACCTCGGCGACATCTGTGCGCTGAAAGTATTGAATCACGTTTTGAGTGTTGGTACCACTACCCGAAGCAAAAATTACAATTCGCTTTCTCTTCATCTTTGTTTTCGGAGTTTTTTCAGAAGTAATAAATAATTATAAATAACAAAAGTACGGTAATCGGGTTTTACTTCGCCCAAAAATGTTTAAATTGGTTTCATCTTTCTGAAGAAATAGCTTTAGAGAAAGATCAAATGCGTGAGTAGATCAAAAAAGTAAAAGAGGATTTTTACGATACGCAAGTCACATTTTAAAGTTAAAATGGTGTTTCTAGTTAAAATATTTTATTTTTGCCACTTAATTAAATTTTAAAAACAAGAATTATGTCAGACATTGCATCAAGAGTAAAAGCTATTATCGTTGATAAATTAGGTGTAGACGAAAACGAAGTTGTAAATGAAGCAAGCTTCACAAACGATTTAGGAGCAGACTCACTAGATACGGTAGAGCTTATCATGGAATTTGAAAAAGAATTCGACATTCAGATTCCGGATGATCAAGCTGAGAATATTGCGACAGTAGGTCAAGCAGTATCTTATATAGAAGAAGCAAAAAAATAAGACTTCTTTATGGAATTAAAGCGAGTTGTAGTTACAGGATTAGGTGCCCTTACGCCCATTGGCAATAACATTTCAGAATACTGGGATGGACTTAAAAATGGAAAGAGCGGAAGCGCCCTTATTACTTATTTTGATACCGAAAAGTTCAAAACAAAATTCGCTTGCGAACTTAAAAATTTCGACCCATTACAACATTTTGATAGAAAGGAAGCTCGAAGATTAGATCGCTTTGCTCAATATGCCATGGTTTCAAGTGATGAAGCCATATTAGATTCTGGTTTTAACCTCGATGAGGTTGATAAATTTAGAGTTGGTGTTATTTGGGGAGCAGGAATTGGAGGCTTGGAAACATTTCAAGATGAGGTAATAAACTTTGCAGAAGGGGATGGAACACCACGTTTCAACCCCTTCTTTATTCCTAAAATGATCGCCGATATTGCTCCTGGTAATATCTCGATCAAACATGGGTTTATGGGGCCGAATTACACAACAGTTTCGGCATGTGCCTCTTCAGCTAACGCGATGATAGACGCACTTAACTACATTAGATTAGGAACTTGCGATATTATTGTGACTGGAGGTAGTGAAGCTGCAGTTACCAAAGCAGGGATGGGTGGCTTTAATGCTATGCATGCTTTATCAACACTAAATGAGAGTCCCGAAACAGCATCAAGACCTTTTGATGCAACACGTGACGGATTTGTATTAGGAGAAGGCGCGGGAGCGTTGATCCTAGAAGAATATGAACACGCTAAAAAGCGTGGTGCAAAAATTTATGCCGAAGTTATTGGTGGTGGAATGTCTAGTGATGCATATCACATGACTGCTCCACACCCTGATGGTATTGGCGTAGAACGAGTAATGCTTAACTGTCTTAATGACGCAGGCATTGATGCTAGTGAAGTTGATGCCATAAATACACATGGTACCTCAACGCCTTTAGGCGATGTAGCAGAGTTGAAAGCCATAAGCAAGATCTTTGGCAAGCATGCCAATGAGATCAATATCAATTCTACGAAGTCGATGACAGGGCATTTATTAGGAGCGGCCGGAGCTATTGAGGCCATTGCATCTATACTTGCAATGCAACACAATTTGGTTCCTCCAACAATTAATCACACCACTATTGATGAAAATATTGATCAGTCGCTTAATTTGACGCTAAACAAGGCGCAAGCAAGACAAGTCAATATCGCCATGAGTAATACTTTTGGTTTTGGCGGTCATAATGCTTGTGTATTGTTTAAAAAAATTGACGACTAAGCGTTGCTATGGCATCCATAAAAAACATATTTAATTCCCGTTCTTCAACAGACGGGGATTTTTTTTTGCAGGTAAAAAAGATACTTGGCTTTAAGCCCAAGAATATTGCGCTCTACGAAGAAGCTTTTACGCATCGATCTACCAATGAAAAAAATAGCGAGGGGCATTCACAAAATTATGAACGTTTAGAGTTTTTAGGCGATGCGATGCTTGGCGCTGTGATCGCTTCTCACCTTTTTAAAGAGGTTCCTGGAGGAAACGAAGGCTATCTAACTAAAATGCGCTCAAAGGTTGTGAGTAGGGAGCATCTCAATGAACTTGGGAGAGATCTAAAGCTTATTTTACTAGTAAAGACCTCGATTCCAACAAAGCAATTTGGCGAGAATATCCACGGAAATGTTTTTGAAGCACTCGTAGGTGCTATTTATTTAGATCGGGGCTATCGTTTTTGCGAAAAGTTTATCAATAAACGTGTGATCAAGCCGTATGTAGATATTGAAAAACTGGAAGGCAAGATCATAAGCTACAAAAGCTTGTTTATAGAATGGTGTCAAAAGAATAAGAAGAAATTCAAATTTGCGGTTTATGAAGACACGGGAACCGACGCGCTTAAACACTTCGCAGTAAAATTGCAATTAGACGATCAAGTAGTTGGAAAGGCTAGGGCCACCTCCAAAAAGAAGGCTGAGGAACGCGCGGCAAAGAGAGCGTATTACAAGCTTCAAATTACGATCGACAACGAAATGTTGTAACCTTTACAAAGCGTTTGAGCATTCTGTTCTTTTAAAGAATAATTTCACATAGATTTTACACAGTCTCCGTTTTCTTTTCGGAAAGTATCCTTATTTTTAAACGATAGAAACAGCTAACTTATGCCTCTGTCTAGATACTAATGGCACACTATAAATTGATCTTAGAAGATGATGATGCAGAAGACTTTAGTCTTTTGGCTATTCACTGTAGTGAAGAAGCATATAAAATGGGCTTTTTACTAAATAAATACCTAAGTTTGCAACTAGAGCGTTGGCATGTCGACCTTGATCTTTCAAGTAACGGACTCGATTTGATGTTTCCTATCTTTGAATTTGAAGATAAAAGAAAGTATACAACCTTTCACTTGGTAGCCAATGTCTGTAGCTCAAAAATAGCTACCTTGCAAAGCAGTGGGGGTCTGTTTGATGATTCGACCAATGAGAAGACTGTCATCACTTATTTGCTTCCAGAGTTCAAAAATGTAGATTTTTTTCTAAAAATTTCTTCGGAAGATCAACGCGATTCATTAAAACAACTCGTTCGCTCCATTAATGAAATTCCTCAGGTTATTTCAGCATATAGCATAGATACCGAAACGATTAAAACTAAAAATAATTTAATTTTTTATTGATGCCACACCAAAAGAAGACCAAAATAGTTGCAACACTAGGACCAGCAACCGCAGATAAAGAAATATTAAAGCAAATGATTCTTGAAGGTGTCAATGTTTTTCGTGTGAACTTCTCTCATGCCGATTATGATAATGTGAAAGAGACCATAATCATGATTCGCGAATTAGGGAAAGAGCTAAATACCACCACGGCTATTCTGGCCGATCTTCAAGGTCCAAAATTACGGGTCGGAATTATGAAGGAAGAGGTTATTGTACATCCAGGAGATAAAATTTCGTTTTGTACTGGTAAAGAGTTTGAAGGTACGGCGAAGAAAGTTTATATGAATTATGACAACTTTCCGAAGGATGTCAAAGCGGGAGAACGTGTTTTGCTTGACGATGGAAAATTGATGTTTGAAGTACTTTCAACCGATGGTGAGAAAGAAGTTAAAACAAAAGTAATCCAAGGCGGACCCTTGCGTTCGCGAAAAGGAGTTAATCTTCCCAATACAAACATTTCATTACCAGCACTGACAGCAAAAGATAAAAAGGATGCCATTTTTGCTATTTCTTTGGAAGTAGATTGGATCGCACTTTCCTTTGTGCGACACGCCGAAGATCTTAAAGAACTACAAGCAATTATAGAAGCACATAGCGAGTATAAAATTCCTATTATCGCAAAAATTGAAAAGCCCGAAGCCGTTGAAAATATAGATAAGATCGTTGCTTATTGTGACGGACTCATGGTGGCGCGAGGCGATCTTGGGGTTGAAGTTCCTGCAGCAGAAGTGCCTCTTATTCAGAAAGAACTAGTGCTTACTGCCAAACGCGCTCGTATTCCCGTGATTATTGCAACCCAGATGATGGAAACGATGATCACTTCGTTAACGCCCACACGTGCTGAAGTAAACGATGTAGCCAACAGTGTTATGGATGGCGCCGATGCTGTGATGTTGAGTGGAGAAACTTCCGTAGGAAAATATCCTGTAGAGGTTATAAAAACAATGGCTAATATCTGTAAAAATGTAGAAAATAGTGAGCTAATTAACGTCCCACAAGAGCCACCGCACATTCGAACCAATCGGTATATCACCAAATCGATCTGTTATCACGCCGCAACCATGGCAAATGAAATTGATGCAGTAGCCATTTGTACACTTACAAATAGTGGATATACCGCCTTTCAAATTTCAGCCTGGCGGCCAGATGCACATATTTTAGTATTTACGTCAAATCATCGCATTTTGTCTAGATTGAACTTGTTATGGGGAGTAAAATCTTTTTTTTATGATAAGTATGTTAGTACAGACGAAACTGTAGAAGATGTAAATCGAATTGCACACGAGCAGGGGTTTGTTGAAAAGGGGGATTATTTGATCAATCTTGCAGCCATGCCGATCGTTGATAAAGGAATGGTGAACACCTTACGGGTTTCGCAGGTTTAGTCAAGCACAACCTTAATCTACAAACACAAAATGCTCAATTTGTAGCAGTGATGGGTCAGGTTTGGTGATAATGATGCCACGCCCAGAGCCTTCTGCACGCCAACTGTAACTGATGGTGTCTAATTGATTATTGCTTCGCTTGATCATAAGATCACTACTCCAAACATCTTTGGGCTTAGTGGGTTCTTCGATGACTTCGGAAGTAATGCCATTTGGATTTGGAAACACCAAACTTCGTGGGATCTCAAAAAGATTTTGGGCAATGTAATACGCCTCATGCCAATTAGCATTGGGAAGCTTTATAAATTCGCGATACCCTTGATGAAAATCGGGGCCATTTTCTTTTTGCTCATAGGTTACTGCTGCATCTTTAGCTTTTAATTGTTCTACATAATCTTCCACCGAAACACCTTTTACAGGCATAGGATACGGAGACAAATAGCCACTAAAACAGTAGCCTTCGAGTCCGTTAAACACTACTGCCTGCATTACGCCCTCAATATGATCGACGCTAATACTTGTTTGTGTGGTTTGAGGTTTTACAATCACCATACTTCCATACGGCATAACCGCCAATTTATCGCTTTTGGTGGTGTTTGATTTCCGTAGCGATAATCCGCTTGCAGCCATTACATAAAATTCCGTTTGGTTTTGTCGCTTCTGAATAGCTTCGGAAACTGAAACATCTTCGGGCACTGCAACTAAGGTTTCTTCCGTACTATTTTTACAGGCGCTCAGCACTATAAAAAAACTAGCGGATGCAATTAAAATTAGTCTTTTTACCATAACGCTTCATTTTATACCTAAGATACGCATCTTTCCGAAGAAAACATAAAGTGACACATTATCAATAACAGTACAAAAAAAACCGAAACAAAGCGTTCCGGGTTTTTAAACATGAGGCAAAAAATCTATTTAATGGTCTCTGTCTTTGTGATTTTCATGGTTTCACCATCTTGTACAATGCTCACAGTACTATCAAACGTTTCTGAACCATATACATATTCAATTTTTTCTAAGGTGTTGTCTTTTCGCGTGATCTGAAGTTCACTTTTCCAGATTCCTTTTTTAGGTTTGCCATCAAATAATGTTTCAGAATTAGTGCCTTTTTGATTTGGGAAAGCAAATTCTTTCGGGAAATCAAACAAACGCTGCGCAATAAAGAAGGCTTCATGCCACTGTGTTGTTGGCAGGCTTAATGTTTGTGTGTTTACTGGCTCACTTACCGTACCGCCAATAGTTTCACTAAAGGAAACATTTGGAAATAGCTGCTGCAAGTCGTCTGCGTAAATTTTTGCATTGATATTTGGCTCAGGAGGGAAAAACTTGGAGAGATATCCTGTAAAAGCAAATCCTTTTTGGTGATTAAAAGCAACTTCGTTCATGGCACCGCGGATTCCGCCAACGGTCATGGTAGCATTTTCTTCCGAAGTAAGCACCTCAACACGCGTTCCGTAGGGCATACGCGCTAGTTTATCGCTGTTTAAATTGTTGTATTCCCGCAATGTGAGACCGCTAGGTGCCGTCACATATAGATACTGAGAAGACGGATTTTCTGCATTCCCAATATCTGCAACCGCAAGATCATGGCTTGCATCGGCGGGAAATTCGTTTGAAGTTAAGGTGTTTTGGACGTCGTTTTTGCAGGCTGCGAATAAAGAAATTAGGGCAACCGCCGCGATTGAATAAGCTACTTTTTTCATAATGGTAAAATTTAGATTAATAAAAAGTAGTTTGCTTACATACGTCAAAAGTCTATTTTAAGTTGAACGTCGATCGTTTTCTCTTCGGAAACGAGCTTCGAGGTTTTTTTATCTTCGTTATTCAGATTTGATATAGAGATTCCCAACAAACGTACCGAGTTTCTCATTTTCTCCTGAAATAACAAATCTTTAACAGTATCCAGGATAAGATCAGCATTGGCAATGTATAGCGCCAACGTCTTGCTTCTAGTCTGTAACGTAAAATCACTGTATTTAATTTTAAGCGTAATGGTTTTTCCTGCGACTTTACTTTTTTTGAGACGTCGTTCTACCTCCTTAGCAATATCCTCCAAGCGTTCCATCATATAGATTTCGCTAGAAATATTTTCATTAAAAGTACGTTCGGCTGCCAATGATTTCCGGGTACGTTCTGGTTTTACTTTACTAGTATGGATTCCACGAACGATATTGTAATAATAGCCGCCACTTTTTCCGAAGTGCTCCTCCAAAAATTCTAAAGACCGCGCTTTAAGATCTTTGCCGGTATAAATTCCTTGACGATACATTTTGTCTTTCATCACCTTGCCAACACCGTAGAATTTTTTAACGTCTAGCGTTTCTAGAAACGGAATCACCTCTTCTGGGGGAATTGTTTTTTGTCCGTTAGGCTTATTGATATCGCTTGCTACTTTGGCAATAAACTTATTGATTGAGATCCCTGCGGAAGCATTGAGACCCGTTTTTTCCTTGATGCGTGCACGAATTTCCTGCGCTATCAGGGAAGCACTCGGATTTCCTTTTTTATTTTCAGTAACGTCGAGATAGGCTTCATCTAGCGAGAGCGGCTCTACAAGATCGGTGTATTCAAAAAACACCTTTCTAATTTGATCAGAGATCTCATGGTAGCGATCAAAACGGGTTTTTACAAAGATAAGGTCGGGACATAATTTTCGAGCAAGAACGCCGCTCATAGCCGAACGCACTCCATATTTCCGAGCTTCATAACTCGCTGCACTTACAACCCCTCGGTTACCACCACCGCCAACAGCCAAAGGCTTGCCAAGGAGCTCCGGATTGTCAAGTTGCTCTACCGAAGCATAAAATGCATCCATATCTACGTGAATGATCTTTCGTTGTGGTAATGCCGTCTCCATCCTGTAAATTTAATATCTTTATTCACAGCAAACACATCCAAAATAAACGTTTGTTGTTTTAATTTAAGGAGTAGATCTATGCCAAAAACAGCTATTATTTTAGGAGCAACCGGACTCACGGGTGGCGCATTATTAAATTTATTGCTAAATGATCACGGCTATGAGAAGGTAAAAGTGTTTGGAAGAAGTTCTACAGAAATTGAGCATCCCAAATTGGAGGAACATCTTATTGATATGTTTGCATTAGAGAATTCTAAAGATGCGTTTACAGCTGATGTGGTCTTTTGCTGTATAGGAACCACCAAGGCAAAAACACCCAATAAGGAAACCTACAAAAAGATCGATTACGGAATTCCCGTAAGTGCCGCTAAACTTGCCAAGGCGAATGATATTAAAACATTTGTAGTGATCTCGGCGCTTGGAGCCGATGCTTCGAGTGGTGTTTTCTACAATAAAGTAAAGGGTGAAATGGAGCGTGATGTGATGGCACAAGGAATAAAGAACACATACATCATGCAGCCGTCACTTATTGGTGGCGATCGAACTGAAAAAAGATCAGGTGAGCGATTAGCGCAATTTTTTATGGGAACATTTAGTTTTTTAGTTCCAAAAAAGTACAAAATTATCGAACCAAAAACGATCGCTAAAGCGATGTCTGTTGTTGCTTTAACCGGTTTTTCAGAAATTAGAATCGAATCGGATAAAATCAAGGAAATTGCGCAAGACACTTCCAAATGAATTTAAACCAAGTTACCATACCATCTTTAGATGTGCCACGGGCGATCACGTTTTATAAAAAACTCGGACTGCGGTTAATTGTTCATACACATGATGCATATGCCCGTTTTGAATGTATGGAGGGGGAGAGTACTTTTTCAATCCATAAAGTTGATACACTTAGAAAAGGGGAGGGAGTCGTTATTTATTTTGAGGTGACAGACCTTTTTAAAACCGTTTCAGCATTGAAGTCCAAGGGAATTATATTTGATCAAGACCCAAAAGAAGAGTCCTGGTTATGGCATGAAGCGCGGTTGAAAGACCTAGACGGAAACCAACTTATTATTTATCACGCAGGAGAAAACCGAAAAAATCCGCCTTGGCGAAAAACAGACAAAGATGCTTGAAATAGAACGTAAATTTTTGGTTTCTTCGGAAGCATTTAAAAAAGAAGCTCAAAAGAAAACCCGAATAGTACAAGGTTTCTTAAACACACATCCAGAGCGCACCGTTCGTATTCGTATCAAGGGAGCGCAAGCATTTATCACGGTTAAAGGGATCTCAGATAAGGCTGGCGTGAGCAGGTTTGAATGGGAACGGGAGATTTCGACAACGGAAGCGGAGGCGTTGCTTAAGCTTTGTGAGCCCGGGATGATCGACAAGATACGGTATGAAGTTTCGGTAGGCGAGCATATTTTTGAGGTAGATGAATTCTTCGGAAATAATGAGGGCTTAGTTGTTGCGGAAGTAGAACTTTCCGAAGCAAATGAAATTTTTACAAAACCCGATTGGTTGGGCAACGAAGTGACAGGAATCACAAAATATTACAATTCGCAGCTTAGTAAGCACCCTTTCTCTTCCTGGCGATAATATAAACAAGCAGATCATTTTGTAACTTTCCGAAGCATCAACTAAAAGCAAAAACTATGAAGGATATTATAAAATTAGCAACAGTGGGATGTGTTATTGCGTTCATTTCATGCAAACCTGAGGTGCATCGTGAGTATATGATGGAACCGTGTCCGGAGGACGAAAAAATATCTGCCACTGCTCAAATACAACAACTCAAAGAAGACGGCTTCGAAATTTTTGAGATGGTAGATGAAACCACAGGTGATACACTTATTATGCAGCAGTATTTTATGGCTTTTTTAAAAAAAGGGCCAAATCGAGATCAATCTAAAACCGAGGCTGATAGTTTACAAGTACTGCACTTAAACCATCTTACGCGTATGTATACCGAAGGTTATGCCGATGTATCCGGTCCGTTTGGAGATGAAGGCGAAACAATGGGTATTACCATTTATAACGTGCCAACTTTAAAGATAGCAGATAGCCTGGCGAATCTCGATCCGATGGTACAAGCTGGCAGATTAGCGATTGAAATTCGTCCGTGGTGGGCCGGAAAAGGATACGGAATGCGTTAGTATGTATATTCTAAAAGGGTAGGATTGGTAAGGATTCCACGTATTGGATGGATTACCAAATGATCTAATATTTCTTGCAAAGCGTACTGTTTAGTAAACTCAGAACTTGCTATGACCTCATCTATTTTATATAGGTGTAGTTCACAGAAAAGCTGTAGGTTTATATCTTTTCGGATATCTTTTTGTTGCTGGGCCTCTTCCAACAGCTCTTTAATAATATCAAAAAGAATAGTTTTTTTATTGGTTTGATATAGAGCAAAACAATCGGGATGATATTTACGGAGCTCTGCGTAAAAGGCCAAATCGTATGACATCATCTGTTTAATTCCATAATGATATATTTCAATAACCTTTTGGATAGGAGGACTGGTTTGGTTTAAAATGGAGTCAAGGACGAGGAAGTGTTTTTTAAAAATAAAGAAGATCGATTCTTCGATGAGGTGATCTTTGCTTTGATAACGTTCATATAGCGTTTTTTTTGAAATCCCTAGTTCGCTGGCAATGGTATCCATAGAAACACTCCGTACACCGTATTTTTTAAACAGTGCAAGAATCCTTTTTGTTGTATGTTCGTTTTCTTTTTGCATTTTTTTTAAAACCCCCGAATTATCATAGATCAAGTCGGGGGTTAAAACAACCAACCATAAAAAATCATTTATCTTTTAAAGCCAACCTCCACCAAGGGCTTCGTATAGGTCAACCACAGATATTAACTGCTGAAGTTTGCTATCTATTATATTAAGTTCAGCTCCTAAAGCACTTTGTCTTGCAGTTAATAGATCTAAGTAGTTTGCGTAACCATTTTTTAGTAATTCTTCTGAATTTGCTTCGGCTGTACGTAAAGCTTCGACCTCATTTTTTCTAAACTCGAATTTTTTCGTTTCAGATTCATACGAAAACAAAGCATTAGAGACCTCGGTTCCAGCAATTAACAAGGTCTTTTTAAACTCAAGCAATGCTTGTTCTTGTTGTGCGATGGCAACTTCCTTTTGTGTTTTAAGCTTTCGTTGATTTAAAAGTGGTTGTGTTAATCCACCAACGAGGGTAGCAAATAAGGAGTTTGCGTTGAATAATTTGTCTAATTCTAAGCTTTGAAATCCGCCAGCGGCTGTTAACGTTAATGAAGGGTATAAATTACTTGTAGCAACGTTTGTTAGCTCAAAAGATTGAATCAATCCATATTCGGCCGACATGACATCGGGTCTATTTCTCAATAGGCTTGCCGGTACACCAACATTTAGATCTTGTTCAATTTTTTGAATATCTAGATCACTTCTTTCAAAATGCTGAGGTGATTTACCCAATAAGATACTTAGCGTATTTTCAGTTTTAAAAATGGCGGTTTCAATATCTACTTGTAAAGCTTTGGCATTATTGTATTGCGCGATGTTTTGGTCAACCGCCACTTGAGTGACCTGCCCTGCATCTTTTAAAGCTTTAATTGTAGTTACACTACTATCTCTTGTTATAATTGTTTCTTTCGTTACTTTTAATTGCGCATCTAAAGCCAAGAGGTTGTAATACGTATTAGCAATACTAGAGATCAACTGTGTTTTTACGGCCTGATGCCCTGCAACACTTTGTAAGTAAGCAGCCTGTGTCGCTCTTTTATTGCTTCGTATTTTCCCCCAAATGTCGGCTTCCCAAGAGAGGTTTGCTGTAACGTCAAACTGATCTGTTGAGGTGTTCGATAAAAACGCTCCAAACTGACTGTTTTTTGAAAGTTCTTGGTGGGTATAATTAGGTCCAACACTTAAGGTTGGTAAATAACCTGCTTTTCCTTGTTTTGCGTAAGCTTCTGCTGCCACCATTTGCTGAATTGCAATTCGAACATCCATATTATTTTGCAGCCCTTCTTCAATATATTGTTGAAGATATTGGTCTGTAAATAATGTTCTCCAGGACACATCACCAAGCGAGAGACTATCTGTTGGCAAATTATCTGTTCTGTAAAGTGCCTCCGTCTCTGGTAGTTCGGGTCTGGTATAATCTTGAGCAACAAAACAACTCTGTAATGTTACTGCAACGAGGAGCATCAAGATACTTTTACTGATATTTTTATATTCTAGAAGTGATTTCATTGTTCTTAATCTTCAATAGTTTGTATTGCTGGTTTACTAGAAACTTTTTCTTGTAACCATTGAAATAATATAAATAGGATAGGAATTACAAAGACCCCTAGTAGCGTTCCAATTAACATTCCTCCTGCTGCTCCGGTTCCAATAGAATTGTTTCCTTCTGCACCCACACCTTTCGCTAATACCAAAGGCATTAATCCTAAAATAAAGGCAAACGAGGTCATTAAAATGGGGCGGAGACGTGCTTTGGCTCCATGGATGGCGGCATCGACAATAGATTCACCATTTTTCCTTCTCTGAACGGCAAACTCAACAATAAGAATGGCATTTTTGGCGAGTAGACCAATAAGCATGATCAAGGCAATTTGGAAGTAAATATTATTTTCTAATCCGAAAAACTTAGTGCTTATATAGGCTCCAAATACTCCAAAAGGAATAGAAAAAACCACTGCTAATGGCAATAAATAACTTTCATATTGGGCGCTTAATAAAAAGTACACAAACAAAATACTCAATATAAAAATGAAGGTCGTCTGGTTTCCAGCACTTACTTCTTCTCGAGTTAATCCTGAATACGCAATCGTGTAATTACTAGGCAATTTTGCAACTTCCTCCTCAATAACGCGGATGGCATCACCTGTACTAAATCCATCATTGGTAGCACCCGAAATCATGGTAGAGTTAAACAGGTTAAAACGTGTTACAGATTGCGGACCGTATACGCGTTTCAATTGTACAAACTGTGTGATGGGCGTCATCTCACCAGAATCTGTTCGTACATACATGCTATTAAGATCGTCAACATCTGCTCGATCATCAGGCAATGATTGAATATAGACTCTAAATTGTTTTCCAAATTTTGAAAAATCAGATGCATAAACGCCTCCAATATATCCTTGTAAGGTTGAGAAAATACTATTAATAGGAACCCCTTTTTCTTTGGCTAAAGGCACATTGATCTCCATTTCATATTGTGGATATTTTGTGTTGAAAGAGGATTGCGCATATTTGATCTCCGGATGTGACATCAAAGCCGCTGCAAATTCTTGATTTGCTTTATCCAGGTCTGTAAACTCACCTCCAAACTTATCTAATAAGTTTACTTCAAAACCTGCTGAATTACCAAATCCACGAATACTTGGTGGTGAGAAGAAAATAATGTTGGCCTCTGGCATTGCTGAAACAACCCCAAATAATTTTCCAGTTATCGCTTGAACTGAAAGTGAAGGATCTTTACGTTCACTCCAATCTTTAAGTTTTATAATTCCGAAACCGTAGTTACTTCCGGCGCCACTAATTAAACTTCGGCCTTTAATAAAGTTAACAGCTACAATACCGTCTATACCTTTGATTTTTCCATAGAGATCTCTTGATACGGCATCTGTTCTATCTAATGAAGCACCTGCAGGCAATTCAATATTTGCAAAAATGATCCCGCGATCCTCATTAGGAACGAACCCTGTTGGTGTTGTTTTTGAAGCATAAAAAATTCCTACTATTGCCAACACTAGCAATAATGCAGGCACCCATTTTCTTTTGTATAAAAACTGAAGGGATCTTCCGTATCTATCTACTGTAGCATTAAACCCACGATTAAAGAGTGTATAAAAACGTTTTAACGGACTTTTACCTTTTAAATCTTCGTCATCTTTATGTGCTTTTAATAATAAGGCACATAAGGCCGGACTTAAGGTTAAGGCGTTTACTGCGGAAATGAGAATGGCAATTATTAACGTGACTCCAAATTGCTCATAGAATACACCTGTTGGTCCAGAAACAAAAGTTACAGGTATAAATACGGCTGCCATTACCAAAGTAATAGAAATAATGGCGCCAGATATTTCGTTCATGGCGTTTAGAGTGGCCTTCTTGGCACTCTTTTCGCCTTCATCTAATTTGGCATGTACCGCCTCTACAACCACAATGGCATCATCAACCACAATACCAATTGCAAGGACCAAAGCAAATAACGTTAATAAGTTAATTGAATACCCAAAAACGTTTAGGAAAAAGAATGTCCCAATAATAGATACGGGAACCGCAATTGCTGGGATTAAAGTAGAACGAAAATCTTGTAAAAAGAGGAATACCACTAAAAATACCAGTACAAAAGCCTCTAAAAGCGTTGTAATTACCTTTTCTATAGATGCATTTAAAAACAAGCTTGTATCGTAAGGCACAAAAATGCTTAAGCCCTCTGGAAGATCTGCTTTAACCGACTCTAAAGTTGTTTTTATATTTTCAATGATCTCCTGTGCATTCGATCCTTTGGTTTGAAAGATTCCCATAAACACCGCAGGATTTCCCATACTCATAGCGTTAGCAGAATACGATTGTGCATCTAATTCTATAGTTGCCACATCATTTAAACGAAGAAATTCGCCATTGCCTAAAGCCTTGATTATAATATCGCCATATTGTTTTTCCTCTTTAAAACGACCACTATAGGTTAAGGTATACGAAAATGCTTCCCCGTTATTTTGTCCTAAGGAACCAGCTGCGGCTTCTAAATTTTGCTCTTGTAAGGCCGCGGTAATGTCTGAAGGAATTAAATTGTAGGCTGCTAATTTTTCGGGTTTTAACCAAATACGCATCGCGTAATCTTGTTGCGAGAAGACACTAACATCTCCAACACCACTAATACGTTGCATGGCAGGAATAACATTAATTTTTAAGTAATTCTGAATAAATGTAGCGTCGTAATCATCACTTTCAGAATACATAGAAATAAACATTAAAGCACTAGTTTCCTGCTTTTGCGTCGTTACTCCTGTTTGAATTACTTCTTGCGGTAATAAGGGATTTGCTCTTGCTACACGGTTTTGTACGTTAACCGCCGCAATATCTGCGTCCATTTCCTGATTAAAATATATCGTGATCTCTGCCGTTCCATTGTTTGTGGCAGTAGAAGTAATGTAAGTCATACCTTCTGCACCATTGATTTGCTCTTCAATAGGAATGATAACACTTTCTAAAACGGTCTCAGCATTAGCACCAGGATACGAAGCTGTTACCTTAATCGTAGGAGGTGCAATATCTGGATATTCCTCTATGGGTAGACTTGTGATACTTATAACGCCAAGTACAACTATAATGATAGAAATTACCGTCGAAAGTACGGGTCTTTCAATAAATGTTTTTAACATAATGACAGGGATCTAATTAGTTTTTAAATAAGGTTTTGATAGGGGTAATGATGCTATCATAAGCTACTTCTTGAGGTGTAATTGGCATGTCATTGCGTAATTTTCCTACGCCCGAAACAATAATTTTATCCCCTTCCTCAATACCCGATTCAACAACATATAAATTTGAAATCGACGCTTTCACCTTGATTATCGTTAAAGCAACCGTGTTGTCTTCTTTAAGTTTAAATGCCATGATATTTCCTTGTTGCTCGTAGGTGGCTTCCTGCGGAATAACAATGGCATTTTCATACACGATAGGAATTTGAATTTTTCCGCTGTTACCATTTGTTAGCAACTGATTTGGATTGTCAAAAACCGCTCTAAAGCTTACCGTTCCTGTATTTGAGTTTATTTGACCAGAGCTGGTTTCAATTTTACCTTTTTCTGAATAGGTTTTTCCGTTGGCAAGAATCAAATTGACTTCCGGATAATTTGCAATCTTTTCTTCCAGATTTTCCCCCTTTGTATTCTGAAGAAAATCTAAATAATCAGATTCATTCAAACTGAAAAAAGCATATACTTTTTTAATATCGCTAACTACCGTTAATGGTGTTTGGTCATTGGGGCTCACCAAGGAACCTTCTCTAAACTGTATTGAACCTACATAACCATCTACCGGACTTTTAACGGTTCCATAGCCAATATTCGCCGCAATACTGTTATAATTTGCTTTGCTTTGCGCCAAATTTGCTTTCGCAGTTTCTAATTGAACGGCACTTATGATATTCTTTTCAACCAACGGAATAAGTTTGTCAACCTCAACTTGAGCTGCATTTACACGTGCTTTAGCGGCACCCGCATCTTGACTTAACGATTGAGTCTCTAACTTAAATAGGGTTTGTCCTTTGCTTACTTTTTGTCCTTCATCAACATACACTTTCTGAACATATCCAGAAACCTTGGCTCTCACCTCACTGTTAATGATTCCTTCAATAGTTGTTGGATACGTGTTAAACCCAGTAACCGTCTTCGTTGCAATTTGTGCAACCGGAATACCCATTGCCGGTCTTACAGCAGCAGCTTGTTCTTTGTCTTGGTCACTACAAGAAACTAAGAGCAATCCGAAGAGAATAAATATATAAAAAGGTATTTTTTTCATGGTAAGTTGATTTTTTAAGAGGCGTTGTTTTTATGAAATTGAACCATTTTATCAATGGTTGTTTTAAGATTTTCTTGATGAGACATTAAGTATTGCTGAAAAATGAGACCAATAGATTCGTTCTTGTCAAATTTCTCAGGATGATGCTTACAATTATATTTGTTGATCTTTTCAACAATTTTCAACTCCTTCTGTGCCGATAGCAAATACTCTTGAAGCGTGATCTTTAGGTAGTTCTTAGAGGGTCTGAAATAGCGTTTTCGATCACCCGATTTTGTAAAATATTCAACAAATTTTAATTGTACTAATAAATTTAGATTGGTAGAAACCGAACTTTTACTAGACTCGGTCATCGCTACAAATTCTTCAAAACTATGCCCGTGATCATCAGATAGGATCATAAATGCATAAATACGCGCAGCTAGGGGCGCAAAACCGTGACGATCTTCAAGGTTGATTCCAACTTCTTCGATCAATTGGCATTTTTCGGTAGAACAATTTTTCATAATCAGGAATTAAATATTGGACAAATATAGTATTGGTTCGGAACATACCGAACCAATACTATATTAATATTTCGTTAAAAAATTTAAAGGGGTTGAAATTGTGGTTTTTGCAGGAATTTAAACGAAATACTTATTTGAATAAGCCAACTACTTCCTTGATTGTCGCAGTGTCTGAAATGCCTTCAGAACCAGTTTGAAAAAAAGATTTGGTGTTGGTCACTAGGTTTTTATTTGAAGTAGCCGAAAGATGAATGCTCTCAAACCCAGCGTCTTTAAATTGAAGCACATTGCTTGTATTTATGCCGCTCCCAGGCATGATCTCAAGTTGATCCCTGGCAAGCAATTGTAGTTTTTTAAGCAGCGGCAATCCGTCAATCGCTTTGTGTTGTTGCCCCGAACTTAAAAGTCGATCTACTTTTAAGTCGATCAATGTTTTTATTTCCTTTTCAGGATGATTACATGCGTCAAAGGCGCGATGGAATGTAAAGCACATTCCTTCGGAAGCGGCAATGAGTCGGGAAGTAGCTTCAACATCAATATTCCCTTCCGAAGTCAAAACGCCACTTACTACACCTTTAATCCCTGCATTTTTGCAGAATGTTATAGCATCGATCATATGCTGTAATTCTTGTTCAGAATATATAAAATCACCTTTACGCGGACGAATAAGGACGTGCGTTTCAATGGTAAGTGTGTTAACTACAGTGCGTATTTCAGTGTGGGAAGGTGTGAGTCCGCCAACAGCCAATTGTGTACATAATTCAATGCGGTCTGCGCCACCTAATTGAGCATTTTGGGCGCTTTGAATACCATTGGCGCAAATTTCTACGACCATACTTATTCTATTATGATTTCGTCAATAAAGGTCCAAGCCTTATTTCCCGCGCCTTGGAGTCCGTTGGGAATCATCCCATAGCTAGGAATCACAAGTGTAATTTCTTTGATTAACGCATCCTTAGTTTGAAAGGAAATAGAGCTCGTTGCAATGGGATCCTCATCTTTTATGTTTACAACATTTTCTATTGAAACGTCTTTATCATTCTCGAGCTTGGCTGTGGCTAAAACTAGAGGAGGTGCATAGATCCATTGTCCGGTTGCATTGTAAAACCGCAGATCAAGTTTTTCAATTTTTTGTGGCTCGGGGAAGGTGAGCGTAATTTCTAGATCATCGCCCCAAAACCCGAGCCATTCGCTGTCTCCGTATCTCGTATTGCTGCCAACCACACCATTAATAAGGCCGTTTTTTCCACTACCGCTATACGCCTTATGAGGTTCGGCGTTGATTGAGATAGTTGCCAAAACTCCTTTGTGAAGAAGGATGTCTTCGGAAAAAGTTCGACCTACTTTTTTTCCTTCTTTAAATACGTTTGCACGAATGTTTGATGAAGCTGTGATTGGGATCCTTCCTTTATATACTTTTTCTTCCGAAGCATTTAAAACATAGTGTATTTCTTTTCCAGGAACGGCTGTGGACAAGCTGTAAAACAACGTATCATTTTCTTTAACAATGCTACCTTTGAGATCATAAAGGTGATTAGCATAATTCACTTGTTGCAGATCAAGTCTTTGATTAAATTGCTCAACACGGGTCAAAAATTCATTATAATCGGTTTCTGGCTCCGTCGTAGGACCGCTCCAAACTATCTCGCTCATCGCAAGCATTCTGGGAAAGATCATATATTCCACATGTTCTTCAGTAGAAATGTATTCGGTCCATAGATTGCCTTGTGCCCCTAACACAAATTTACTTTCGGCTTCGTTTAATTCCTTTGGAATAGGATTAAATTCATATACTTTTTTCAGAGGAAGAAATCCGCCAATGGCAAGAGGTTCATCGTCATTTTCGGCTTGATAATAATCAAAATAAGCATGTGAGGTTGGCGTTAAAATTACATCGTGGCCTTCTCGGGCTGCCTGAATTGCCCCTTGTGTACCTCGCCATGACATCACGGTAGCATTGGGAGCAAGTCCGCCCTCCAAGATCTCATCCCAACCTATGATCTTTTTGCCTTTGCTATTGATATAAGCTTCCTTTTTTGTGATAAAATAACTTTGTAAGCCATGTTCATCTTTTAAATTGTGGTCTTTGATCAACTTCTGACAATGAGCGCAAGATTCCCACTGTGTTTTAGGAGCTTCGTCGCCACCAATATGGATATATTCTCCCGGAAATAGCGGAATGACCTCGTCAAGAACATTTTCCAAAAAGGCAAAGGTCTTTTGATTCGGACAAAAGATATCCTCAAAAACGCCCCATGTAGTTGCAACGGGAATCTCTTTGCCAGTACAGCCCAACTCAGGATATGCGCTGATAGCCGCTTGCGCGTGCCCAGGCATTTCAATTTCAGGGATGATGGTTACCTGATGTTGCTCAGCAAAGCGTACAATTTCTCTAACGTCCTCTTGCGTATAAAATCCGCCGTAGCGTTTCCCGTCATATTGCTGCGGGCTATCACTGTAGTGACCAACGAGCGTCTCGTCACGATAAGCCGAATGTGTTATTAAATCGGCATATTGCAATATTTCAATTCTCCAACCTTGATCGTCGGTAAGATGCCAATGAAAATAGTTTATCTTTAATGAGGCGAGATGGGCAATATATTCTTTAATGAATTCCTTCGGAAAAAAATGCCGCGCTACATCCAGATGCATTCCACGATAGCGAAACTTTGGAGCATCGGTGATGGTTACAAACGGAACACTTACAGCGCCAATACCTTTTTTAGTATTCACAACCATCTCATCTGGGAGTAATTGAATAAGTGTTTGCACCCCGTAAAAAGCTCCCGATGCATCGCTGGCTTCGATCAAAATACCATGTTCATTTATATTTAAGGTATACCCCTCGGCAGGAAGTTTGGTGTTTTCTCGAATTACAATATCAGCGTTTGAAGCTGTCGGCGAAAGCTCGCCAAAGCCGGC
Organism: Ulvibacter sp. 2305UL32-6; assembly: GCF_058148545.1. NCBI lineage: Bacteria > Pseudomonadati > Bacteroidota > Flavobacteriia > Flavobacteriales > Flavobacteriaceae > Ulvibacter > Ulvibacter sp. 2305UL32-6. The sequence continues at coordinate 409,333 of NZ_JBYVKA010000003.1, read as the reverse complement.
ACCCATTTGTAGATACCCAAGTAAATGGCGATACGCATTTTCAAAGTTATCAGGAGCATTGATTTTAGTTTCAAAATCAAGCACATAAAAATCGTCGCCCACAGTCAATTGTTGAGGTTTTGGAATGATGGACGTATTTCCTTGGATCACCGAATCCTTTTGGCAACTCAAAACCAGACTTGAAATAAAAATTACTAGAATAAGAGGAATGGTGCGCATTTTATTGAATTTGATTAAGCGTTAGGTAACTTATGTTTGCTTCGGAAATGTCGGTTTTAAAAATAACAACTTTTGATTCCTTTGGAAGCAAGTCGAAAAAATTATCATCAAAATGACCTTTCGAATCACTGTATAAAAAAACATCTTTTTGAAGTACTTCGGAGGTAAGCCTAAGGGTGAAACCTTCGGCTGTTTTTTTAGTTTCAATAGCAATTTCTTGCTTCGGAAGCTTTAAATCTTTAGGTTTTTCAAAATAAAAGATGCTTTTTTCTTTTTCAAACGTGATTTCAGCAAATGACTTAGCAGGATTAAACTCAAAATCAGAAAGAAGCATTTTTAAAACGACTTCATTTTTATTTCTATCCGTTTGATAGTTATAAAGCGTTTGTTCTTTAATTAAGTTTCCTTCAAAATCTTTGATAGCGACACGCAAGGTGCCCGTTATAGAAGTTAGCGCATCATCTGCAACTGTAACGTTTAAATATTCACCTGCTTCCCAAGCGAGTATTAATCTGTTCTCAAAGGCACGTTTTGCCTTGTAATGTAGTGCTTTCCAATTACCTAAACCGTCGATACTAGACCAAGAAACTACAGGCCAGCAATCATTCAGTTGCCAATAAAGCGAACCCATATTATAAGGTTTTGCTTTGCGTTGCGCGCGAATGCCTTTGGTGATGCCATAGGCTTGTAACAACTGACTCACATAAACATATTCACGGTCATTTTCTGGTACGGGATAGTCGCGCGCCATATATTCTTTGATTAATTGAAATCCGCGACTATGTTTTTGATGTGTAGTAAAACCGGGATGTGAAATAGCAATGGAATCTTGCTCGGTAAAAAATTGAATGGCCTCATAAGAAGGAAATGATTGAAATCCGAATTCACTCATAAAACGAGGAATTTCCTCTTCAAAATGTTCAAACGGATAGCCATCGTGCCAAACCCACCAATCGTGAGCATCGCCTTCGGTTTTATAGCGTTTGTCACCCCGCCCGTATTTTGGAGAGCTCTCCCAATAGTTCACAGAAGGATGTAAACTGTCAACCACACGAGGCAGTACATGCCTAAAAACGGCGTGATAGTCGCTCCAGATTTTGGCACGCTCTTCAGTGGTTTTATCATCTGCCCAGCCCCAGCGCGCCCAGCCTTCACTGTTCTCATTGTTGCCGCACCACAAAGCGATACTAGGATGTTTCCGAAGACGTTTTACATTTTCTATGGCTTCCTGTTTTACATTTTCAATAAAAGCCGCGTCGCCCGGATACATGGCGCAGGCAAACATAAAATCTTGCCAAACAAGCACGCCTTTTTCATCGCATAAATCGTAAAAAAGATCATTTTCATAAACACCTCCGCCCCAAACGCGAAGCATATTCATGTTGGCATCAACCACATCGGTTATCAGTTTTTCACGATCTTTTTGTGTTACTTCAGGAAGAAAAATATTTTGTGGAATATAATTGGCGCCTTTCATATAAACAGGTTTGCCATTCAGCTTAAAAAAGAAGCTTTCACCAATGCTATCTTTTTCAGTGACGAGCTCAATGGTTCGTAACCCAATTTTCTGCACCTCTGAGCTAATTATTTGTTGCTTTTTTTTGATCGTTATTTTGAATTCATACAAAAAAGGCGCTCCTAGATTGTGCGTCCACCAAAGCTTCGGATCTTTAATGGAAAGCGGAATTTTATAGATCGTACTTGGCCCATACAATTCTTGATTCACTTTTTTAATTTCTCCTGTTGTCACATTTTCAATCACGATATCACAAAAGTCGTGTAAGTCGCTATCAAGAGTAATATGGGCGGTTAGGTTTGCTTCGGAAGTATTGATTTCATTGGTTTCAATATAGACATCTCTCAGTCTTATTTTATCGTAACTGATTAGCGATACGTCGCGCCAAATCCCCATCGTCTTGATCTTAGGGCCCCAATCCCAGCCGTATTGAAATTGTGCTTTTCGCGAAAATACACGCGGTGATTCGGGGAGTGTGTACGAAAGTTTATCGGCTTCATTTTGTTCAATAGAATCGACCGGTTGAAAAAGTACGCGTAATCTATTTTCTTGCTGAAGGAGATCGGTTACATCAATTTCCCAGCTTCGAAATGCATTGTTAGCCGTAAGAATCAACGAATCGTTTAAAAAAACAGTCGCATAGGTGTCTAAACCTTGAAATGCTAAAAAATGTTTTTTCTTCTGAAGTACTTCCGAAGCCACGGAAAAAGTAGTTCTGTACGTCCAATCTTTTTCTGAGACCCATTGAATAGAATCCTCATTGTTTCCCTTAAACGGATCAGGGATTGCGCCCAGATTCAGTAGATCGGTTTGTACAGTTCCAGGAATCGTAGCGGCTCGCCATTGCCCTGTCTTGGCTTCCGAAACCTCCCAATTTGAATGTAATAAGATCTCCGAATTACGCGAATCACCACAGCCAATAAGTGTGATAAGAATAATGAACCAAGGTAGAAATCGCATGCCACTAAAATAGTTAAAAGTTTACATCGAAGCTTTCGTTATTTCAATTTGCTGCTTGATAGCGTTTCCTTTTTGGTCTGTAGCTGTCAAAATATAACTACCAGGGTTTGGCGCTAACGCCAGCTCATGAAAGGTTTCGGTTGTACCTATATAATGATCATCCAAATACCAATAAACTTTTGTTTCGGGAGCGCGATGTGCCAATTTAAAAATCACTTCATTTACCTGGGCGTCAAAGTTCTTTGCTAATAAAATGGTTTCGTTTTTCTTAGGGAATATAAATTCCATAGGCAATTCACCTTCTTGTAAACAACCTGACGCAAATGGCGGAAGCGCTTTGTATTCGGGATGTAAAGGCGCATAATAATATTCCATGATGGGCGGAAGCGCAAACCAACTTTGCTGTTTCATTTCAGCTAGATCGTAGCATGAAGAATTCACCCGAAAATCTTCCGAAGCATCTAAAAACACCTTTTGATGATAATTACAAGAGCTTGTTTTGATTCCGTTCTTCGGAATAAATTCGGAAGTGCTCTCACCACAGAAAACACCCGCTAAATGACCGCTTTTTGTACAGATATCGGCTTCAATAAGTTCGTCGTAGGGCGTCGCGAACCACTCTGTTTTTGGAAGCATATCAAGCACATCAAACAACATCGGTGCGGCAGCTTGGAGTCCGGTAAGCCCGGGACGCCCCTCGCCGTCTGCATTTCCAGCCCACACACCAATAGCATATTTAGGTGTTACACCAACGGCCCAGGCATCTTTAAAACCAAAGCTCGTACCTGTTTTCCACGCAATTGATTGTGAATTACTAAAAAAGCTCCAATTTTCTTCTCCTTGCGGTCTGTTTACTTTCTGAAGCGACTCGAATGTTTTATAAATAGCTCCCGCATTAAATAATGGCGCCTTGTTTTGTTTTTTTCCGAAGGAAATAGCAGTATTGTGTACATAGATCGGACTCATAAACTCATCTTCTCGGTATTCGCTGGAGGAATGATTAAAAAAATCGAGCGTTGACGCTAATCCGGCATAACTGCTGGTGATATCCCAAAGGGAACTCTCGGCGCCGCCCAAAATAAGGGATAAGCCATAATAATTCGCCGGTTTATCTATTTGCGGCTGATTCATTTTCTTTAATTTATTATAAAAACGTTCGAGTCCGTATGAACGTAGCATACGAACAGCTGGAACATTTAACGATCGTGATAAGGCGACGCTTGCTGGAACAGCACCGTTAAACTTTTTGTCAAAATTTTCTGGATTATAACCATTAATAACCGTGGGAACATCAGCGACCAAGCTATTTGGAAGCAATTCGCCACTATCTAACAAAGCCGTATATAAAAAAGGCTTTAAGACACTTCCTGTGCTTCGTGATTTGGTGATGATATCGACATAATTGTTGTTGTCTTTGGTTGTAGGAGCGTTGCCAACATAGGCAATGACCTCGCGGGTTTTGACGTCGAGCACCAAAATTGCAAGATTGTGAATTTCGTTCTGTTGCAACTGGTAGTGATGTTCTTTGGCAATGCGATTGACCTTTTTCTGAAGGTTGTAATCTATGGTTGTTTGAATGCGTTGTCCGTGAAATTCTTGTCGAACACGTTCCGTAAGGTGGGAAGCAACTTCGGGCAACGGAAAAGGTTTTCCCGGGAGGTTTTCATCTAAAGCAAGCTCAAACGTAGTTTGATCAATAATTTTCTTGTCGAACAATTTCCGAAGTAATCGATCGCGCTTTGCTTTTAAGATGGCTTCATTTTTCCCTGGAAAGATCAAAGATGGCGCATTGGGTAAAACTGCCAAGGCAGCCGATTGCCCCCAGCTCAACTCGCTGGAGGGGAGTCCGAAGTACCGCCACGAAGCCGTTTCAAGACCAACAACATTGCCGCCAAAAGGAGCATAGGAGGCGTACATATTTAAAATTTCCTTTTTAGAATACCCCGCTTCTAAACGGGTTGCCTGAACCAGTTCGATACCCTTTTCGAAATAACTACGTTGTTTATTCTTCCGGGATAACCGAATGACCTGCTGGGTTAGCGTACTTCCACCGCGACGTTTATCTGTAGTTATATTTCCCCAAAGGGCTTTGCTCATTGAAATCGGATTAAACCCAGGGTGTTGGTAAAAATGCTCATCTTCAAAAAGTAAAATGCAATGTTCAAATCGGTTCGGAACACTATCCATTGCGGGAAATCGCCATTGGCCGTCATCGGCAATACGAGCTCCGAGCATAATTCCTTCTTTGCTCGTAACAACAGTAGCTGTAGGCACGTCAAAAAGATGGCTCGGCAAACAAAATAGCCACAACACAAACCCCACAAAGAAAACAGTGAGTTTTACTTTGTGTCGTATTAAAAACTTGATATGACCTTGTTTTGCGCTCATTATAATTTTATGGATCCCTTAGGTTGGTTTTCAGTTTACTGAAAAGGGGGGTGGATGAACTTATTGCTCTACCGTGACCCAGATTCCTTGATTTCGAGCGTAATAATTATTGTCGTACATCGCTTCCACTTGGGTGCCTGGGAGGTAATAGGTTCCCAAATAGCTTGCATTGAGCTTGACATTAAAGGTTTTCGATTTCTTTCGGTTTAGATCGAAATAGAAATTAACTCGGTCATCGCGAATGTCTGTATAACGAGCATCGCCTTTTGCTCCGCCGCCTAATTCAGTAAAGCTCGTATTGACAATTTCCCAACCTCCAGGGAATATTTTAGTCAATGCGATATTATCGATATAGTCTTCCGAAGTATTCGTAACAGTAACGCTAGCATTTATCTCTGAGCCTCGACGTAGCGTTTTTATATCTAACGGTTTGCCATCGCCATCGGTATAGGTCGCGCTCACAGCAAAATTACGTCGTTCGGCGAGTTCATCGCCCAAGGGTAATTTTCCTTTTTGTGCTAAGGTTACATAGACCACATTTCCTTTTTTGTTGGAAACGGTGATTGCATTAGACCCCATCGAAATTCCAAGATCGCGTTGTGCAACCGCACGATCTGTTTTAACTGTGGTCGATTTGCCATTTTGTGTAAAGGTTAGTTCCATTGCTTTACCGCCATTTTTATTGATCATTTTCGCCATCGCTAATAATCCATAGGCAGTTTCTTGTGTGCTATACCAGCGTTGTGACGACAATTCTTTGGCTAGTGAGACTGCGATCTCACGTTGCTGCGGATTCCCGGTCGCAACCATGGTTTCAAGAGCCATGGCTTTATTCCGAAACGGTGAACCATAGGTATGATAGTCGTATTGCTGCGGAACAAAACTCACATTTGCCGTTTTGGTGATCTGCTCAGCAACCTGCTTTTTACCAGCGAGTGCGTAGGCAGCGGCCAAACGCCATTTACCATCGTTACTTAAGTCTTTCGATTCACGCAAGCGGTTCATTGCGGCTAGTTCTGGCTGTCCTGCTAAGGCTAAGGTATATAAGCGATAGGCTTGGGTGAGACTATTATTATATGAGGTGTTTTTTGCACGCCATTGTCGCGCCGCATTTTTTTGATAGCGTAACCAATTGCTCATAAAAGTAATAGGGAGTGCATAACCTTTATTTTTAGCTTCCAGCATAAAATGACCAGCGTAATTAGTTCCCCACTCATCTTCATAGCCTTCTCCAGGCCAGTATGAGAGTCCGCCGTTGGTCGTTTGAAAATTCCCCAAACGTTGAATTGCTGCTTCCATATTACTTTTGATCTCTTTTTTCTTTTCGAAGGTAATATCAAAAACATCGGCTACGAATAACTGCGGAAAAGCGCCGGAAGTGGTCTGTTCGATACAACCATGCGGATATTGAATTAAATAGTCTAGACGTTTTCCGAAGTTCATAGGAGGCACTGTCGAAAATTCGAGCATGGCGCCATTACTTCCCGCAACGCCAAAGGTGTTGAAGTCGATCGTTTGCGAACCGTTTTCAGTTAAGGTGTATTGTGTGGTTTTTTGAGAAATTGGATTGGGGTTCACCACATCAACTTCTACTTTATAACTTGCTTTTTCACCATTTCCTGAAGCCAGAACCTCGATGGTTTGAAATTCTTGCGTTGCCAAAACTTCAAACTCAAAATTGACGATTTGCTCACCGGGTTCCGAAAAAGAAACACGTTTGCTTAGACCATTGAGCGGTTTTAATGCGTCACCAACTTTGAGGGTGATATTTGCGCTTTTCACGTTCTTTTCCATTGCAAAAACCGTCACTGGAAGCGTTACTTTTTCACCCGGAGATAATTTCCGCGGAAGCGAAGCTAACACCATTAATGGCGTTCTAACGGGTGTTGTTTTTTCTGCTTTTCCGTAGGCACTTTTTGCATTATCACCAGCAACAACCATGGTACGCACCGAACCAATATAATTAGGCATCATCAAGGTGTGGCTGGCTTTTTCGCCTGCTTTTAAGGTAAACGGACCAATATATGTCACTACGGGTTTGAATCTATCGGCTTTTCTGTTTTTAGCGCCGGCGGCTTCATCACCCCCACCAATGGCATAAATATTATCAACGCTTCCTGAATATGCACCAATGATATAATCATAAATATCAAAAGTCTTTACACCCAAAGCTTCGCGCGTATAAAATGCTTCATGAATGCGTGGGGTTTTAAAACGGGTAAGATCTAAAAGCCCTTCGTCAACGACTGCGATACTATAGGTCATTGTTTTTTTGTTTACTTCGGAAACCGAAACCGTATAGGCTTCTTCAGGCTTTAAGACTTCCGGCATCGTGAGTTGAGGTTGTAATACGGTGGAAGGATTTTCAACTAAAATCGGAATCACACCATACAATCGAATAGGCAGGTCGTTAGCGGTTTGTGCGTGTGGCTGTAAAAGTGAGATGTTGACAAACACATTTGGCGCCATATCTGCTGTTAGCTTGATTTTAGCTTCAGTTTCGCCTTTTTTAGTTTCCAACCATTGAGTTGATAGCACTTCGGTACCATTTTCAATACTAATAAGTGCGCGTCCTGCACTTCCAGAAGGAAACGAAATAACCGCTTCTTCGCCAACATTGTATTTTTCTTTATCTGCGGAAAATACAAGCATTTTAGCGCTTTCAGCATCGCCATCAACAGGTCGTTTCCACCAGTTTTTATAGAAGTAAGTGATACGTCCAGTAGCGTGACCCGAAGCTTTATCAATGACACGAATAAGGTAGCGTCCGCGATCGTTCTCCGTAATTTTTAGATCGAAAGTGCCTTTTCCAGCGCTATTGGTCGTAACCGTCATGTTTTTAACGGGGCGGTGAATGGTAGCATCTTCATAGCGAGATAAGTTGTCGCTGCCACGATTCCACCACCAACGCCATTCTACTTTAAAAACTTTGACTTCCAGTTCGCGATTTCCGCGGGCATTTCCTTGCGCATCAACCGAAATCAAGTCGAAAGTTGTGTTTTCATCTGTAAAATAGGAGCCGTAGCGATGTGCTTTAGGAGAACGTAAACCTGCAAAGTGAGAAAAAGGAGCAAGATCTTTGGTGAATACATCGATGGAGAAATCACCACCGCCTTCATATACTTTTGTTAGAAAAGTAGCTTTTAGCATACCGGGGGCCTTTTCGCTTAAATTAAATTTTTTGCTAAAGGTTGCGGTACCTTCTTGAGATAGGTTTTGATCTGTGACGTCCATTTCAATTTCGTTGAATTGACGAATAGGATCATTAAATTGATATTCTTTAAACTTTGGAAATGCAGCATAGGTTGATCTCAGGGTGGCGTTCATTTCAATGCGCATATTTCGAGCGGGTGCTCCATGCAGCCATGAGCCCGTTGCGGTACCCGTCACTTCTTTGCTTGCATCTAAAATTTCATCGTCAAAGTCGAGTTTTATCTTGAGTCGGTTGGGCTTAATGGTCGCTACTTTTAGTGATTGTCCGAAGCTCACACCTCCAACAGAAATGTTTGCATTCCAGTTGCCTGTGGGCGCATTTGCGTCTGTTGTGATGGGGAAATAATAAAACCCATTGACGCTAGATTCTACGACGGTTCGTTGTACCATTTTTCCGCGAGCATCGGTTACTTCAAGCTTGACGGGGTGATTTTTTGGTAACGGATTGGCTTTGTCATTGAGCACGAAGGTAAGATGGATGCTATCGCCAGGACGATGAACGCCTCTTTCGGTATAAATAAAGCCTTTGAGTCCTTTTTGCAGCTGCTTTCCGGAGACATCAAATTTACTCAGGGAGAGTGCATTTCCGTCTTCTAGTTTTGCATAAGCATAGTTCTGACCTTTACGCGCTACTACAAACGACACGTTCTTATCGCTGTCATAAATAGCCATTCCTTGTGCATCAGTTGTAACGGTCTCAATACGCTGTTGCTGGTAATTAAAGAGGTCGATTTTAACACCGCTTTCTGGCTTGGTTGAAAGGATGTTGGCTACTGCGAAATGATAAGATCGGTTACTGCCTTCTTTTACGATAAGCCCTAAATCACTTCCTAAGACATTGGTGCTCGCCACTTGATCTTCATGATAATACGCTTGATGACATGGATTTTCGCGTTCACGCCAGTTGTATACATTTTGGCGCCATCGATATAGTTCATTGTCCCAATAACGCTCTTCGCGTTCATCTTCATCGTCAAAATTAGCCTCGTTTGAGGCGTAATCCTCTTCATAATAGTCTTCTTCGTAGTAATCGTCTTCGGTATTGGTCGTGTCGGTAGGGGCAGCATCACAATCATAAGTTGTGTATTCTTTCTTAAAACTAATTTCTACGCGGTATAAGGCACCTGGATCTGCCTTAAAGAGTTCAGAAAGATTGATACCGTGGGCACGCCAGTTGCCGTTGTCTGCGATTCCATCAGAAAGTGTAATGGTCTTTTTAGCGATACGTCTTCCTACCCGTTTCAGATTGTACGCGCTGTTGTCGTTAAGGTTGGCTCCTTGTAAATACTGAAGCATGTTAGGCTCGTAAATTTTTATAATTCGAACATCAACCGCCGAAAGGTTTACAGCTTCAAAATATAGCGGAGTGGAAGCAGCATTAGGAAGAATAACTCCTTTAGACAATAAGCGTACAGCTGGTTTGATTTGTTCGAATGAAACAAGCTCACTAAATTCCTTTTTCAGTTTAAAACCTGAATCGTTTTTTATCCCGTTAAAAACAGTCACGCGAACATCGCCAATAATTCGTGCTGAGGGATATACGTTGAGTACATTTCCGTCGACTTCAAAGCGTAGATCTTGTGCATTTTCAATAGTAACCAAGCCAGCAAAGTCTTGGTTTTGCTGTAAGGGGTCAGAAAAATTTAAAGTTAGTGATGCTTCAGGAGAGAGCGTGCTTTTTACATCAACAATGGTAAAATTGTTTTGCCCGGGAATGGCAAAGGTATTCTCGCCTTTATTTTCTTTGGCTTGTATTGCGCTTCCGTCCCAACTGATTTTTATTTCTGAATCTTCTACCTTTCTTTGAATACTGTCTATGGTAAAGTTAAAGTAGGTTGCAGAACCTTCGGCCTGATCCCACTTTAGACTGATCTTTTTTTCTCCTTGATTTACAGAAACCAACTGCTTTGCTTTGTCGAGCGATATGATATCACTGGATTGGATGGTTCCAGTTACGTATTGCCATTGTTTGCTATACGATTGTAAATTGCCTAGATCGAGTTTGAAATTGGGCTTGATCGTTCTAAAACTGAATGTATAGTTCTTAAATTCTTGATTAATATCTTCATAAAGTTTTGAAAGCTTGACAGTCACCGAATACGCTGTGTCGGGTTTTAGATTTTCTGAAGGAACAAAGATCAATGTTCGTCCGTTTTCAATGGTGAGTTTTCCTTCAGTTTTAGGTGTGATCTTTAAATATTCTGAAGGAATTTCTTGCGCGATCTCATATTGCGTTAGCGGTGTGTTAAGGTCAATACGAATAGGTTCGGCGATTGATTGTATACCAGACGTGTTATAACTAATATACTCTTTGTACTTAAAAAGGTTGTCGGTTTGTGAGGTTTCGGTTTTGTCGCCGCAGGCAGAAATAATAAAGAACGCGACTAGGGTGAGTAGGCGAAGAAAAATTTTCATGTGTGATGGTTTAAAAAGATTATTAAATGTACAAAAAGGTGTTCTAAATGAGTGTCAAAACCCGAAAGGATGTCAACCGCTTGTCGACAATTCCGCGTAAGCGAAAACCATCTAACATTACAAATAATAGCTTTTTAGGGGAAGGGTGTTTAGCGATAACGTCTCCCTTTTAAAGAATCGTATTTGGAGGGATTAGATTTAATACGAATTTAACAGACTCATGGTGTTGATGCTATAACTTACGATATGCAAGATATTCGGCAAGGTTCCATGAAAGGATATTTTTAGCTTCCCATTTGGTTTTGAATTTTTCTTTTCGCCATTCAATTCTATCGCGGAATGTCTCAAAGGACATATCGTAAGCGTCTATTTCAAAGTTTTCTTTCTGAAAGGTCTCGATCTCAGCCCACCTTGCAGCATCTTGATCCATGGCAGGAAGCGACTTATCTGAAAAATCTAATAAGTAATCAAGGTGCAAATACGATTGGTCAGCATTCGCAAAATTATACTTAGCAATAAGCGAATCCCAAGGGACGGCGGCGGTCAAAATGAGCGCAATAAACCATGCGAAAGCATTGATCTTAAAAAGATAGAAAGCCGATTTCCGTTGGCTAATCTTGACAAATACAGTGTAAAGCCCGAAAATAGTCAACAATAGAAAAACAATAACACCAATGCGTTTGTATGCCAAAGCAAAATATTCAATATACCAATAGTTTCGCATCATGACCGATAGCGCTAGTACTGCATTCTGACATATCCAGATGTAACTAAGAACTTTCAGCCATTTGTTTTGTTTGTAGAAGTTTAGATTTCCGCGGAAAAAATACAACACCAAGGCAATGGAAATCAGGATCGATAAAATAAGTAAATACGTGCCTTCGTGTACAAATTCTTTGAGTGTTTGTCCGTCCCAAACAAAATTAAACCAAACGGTATCGATGTCTATCACATTGATCAATAGGAGGAGCGCATTAAGTGTGATTAAAAGGAAAACACCGGCGTTGTATTCGCTTTTTAAACCGTTCATTCTAAAATATCGTACGCCCGATTTTTTGGTTCGAACAAATGTCTCGTTTGCTTCAGCATCAGTTCTGGCTAAAGCGCTGTTTTTACTTCGTATTAATAAAAATACACTTAGAAATGCGCAAAGTAAGAAGGTGAAAATTAGTGAAAAATTAAGGTGTTCGAAGATAAAATTGATTCCTTTCTGAAGTGGAACACCAAGTTCACTGACCATATTCCCGAAGACATTATTAGAAAAACTGTATATGGAAACAAACACGGCAATGATAGCTATGGGTACGAGGAAAATTCTCGATTTCCAAAAGAAGCGACCCAAGGTATTCTCACGAATTCTTCGATGATATAAGGTTTGTAAAAATTCGGTGGGAGCCGTTACGAGTGCCAAAAAGGCCATACCAAAAGCCGTAAGAAAAGATCTAGCCTTGGCATAATTGAGCATTCCTACAAAAATAAATAATGCTAGGAAATGAATTAAATAGGCGTATACGGTATAGGAAACGACGGTGAAAATGCCTGTTAGCAGAAAACCGACTGCACTTAGCATTTGATTTCGATTGGTAAACTCAAGTTGTTTTGAAAGCCCAAGCCAAAGCAAAAAGAGCAGATCGACAAGCAGTAAATTAAGACCAATACCTTGTTGATAGAAAAGTGCAGTTAAAAGGACGGCGCTTGCGCTTACGGCCGGAAGTAAGGTGTTCATTCTCATCTTGAAACAATTTAGTAAATGTTAGATGTAATGTTTGTCCTTAAGCGCTAAAGTTTATCGGGTTCAAATTTGACCCTGGTTTTAAATTAGACACACACACATGGGAAAGGTTGCGTTATTTAGAGAACTCATATTCACGTTCCACACGGCAGATACGCAATTTGTACCAAGCATACCATTGCTCTTTACCTAATTTTTGAGCATGTAGATGTTCTATATTATTTTTCCAAGCAATGATGGCTTCCTCACTTTTCCAATAGCTAACGGTAATGCCAAGCTCGCTACGGGCCGTTTCTATATCAATAAAGCCAGGTTGTTGTTGTGCAAGATGATGCATTTTTTCGGCCATTTCGGCATACCCATCAAGGGTATCGGTTTGTTGGGTCGTGAAAATTACAGCATAATATGAACTATCCATTTTTCTGTTTTTTATAAAGCAAATAGAGGCCAAAGGCAATAGCTGCAAAACCCGAAAGCCATTTAAATATAGAAGGAATCATTGAGGCTTTCTCGCTCGTCCACGCCATGACTAAAAATAGAACGCCTAAAAAAATGATCAAGTAAGGGTTTGCCGTCTTCTTTTGTGTATTCATAGATTATTCTTCTTTGTAAATACCAATAATTAATTCTCCAGCGGCATTCATATGCGCGCGGTACATACCGGCCGTGTTAAATTCCATGGCGACATTACCATCTTTATCAATGGCAACAATACCGCCGTCGCCACCTAAGGCAGGTACTTTTTTCTGAATGACTTCGGAAGCAGCCTCTTGCAAACTTACGCCTTTGTATTCCATCATTGCTGAAATATCATACGCAACAACAGAACGGATAAAAAATTCTCCCCAACCAGTGGACGAAACGGCGCAGGTCGCGTTGTTGGCGTAGGTTCCGGCGCCAATTATAGGAGCATCACCAATTCGATTCCATCGTTTGTTGGTCATTCCGCCTGTTGAAGTTCCGGCAGCTAGGTTGCCATTTTTATCGAGCGCTGCGCAGCCTACGGTTCCAAATTTGGAGTCTTTAATAAAAGGATCTTCAAAGGAGATCTTTGCATCGTGATCTAACTGTGTTTTCTCCGTTTCCTTAATACGTTGTAACGATTGATATCTTTTTTCGGTGTAGAAGTATGATGGATCTACCAACGGAATAGCACGTGTTTTGGCAAATTCTTCGGCTCCTTTTCCGCTAAGCATCACGTGGTCTGAATTTTCCATGACCTCTCTCGCTAAATCGATGGGGTTTTTTATATGGGTGACCCCCGCAACGGCTCCTGCATCTAGCGTAGCACCATTCATAATAGAAGCATCTAATTCATTGGTGCCTTCCGCAGTAAAAACGGCGCCTTTCCCAGCATTAAATAATGGGGAGTCTTCCATGATATTGATGGTTTTCGTCACGGCTTCCAGGGCATCGCCACCATTTGCCAAAATGGTATGACCGGCAGTGATCGCTTCGGTAAGCTTTTCTCGATATGCTTTTTCAAGCGAATCACTCATATTTTCTTTTAAGATGGTTCCGGCACCTCCGTGAATGACAATTCCGAATGTGGGATTGGCATTTTCGTCATTTTTGATCGCTTCAGAGATCACTTTCTGCGTTTCCGAAGGTACTTTTTGATCCTTTTTACAGCTGAAAAGCACAAAAACTCCGATTAAAAGTGTTAAAATTTGAATTTTTTTCATTTTTCTTCTATTAGGCTACAAATTAGTGAAATATCCCCTGTTACTGGGCATTCTGTAGGAATTAAATGTAGGAATATTTGATAATAAACCTGTTAAAACATCGATAAACGACACATAAAAACCGCTCAAGTGTATTTTGTAGGAAAATATTACATATATTTGAATCAACATCATGCCCCAAATTTGATGCCCCCCAAATTATGAAAACTATCAAAACCAGCCTACTAGCTATGGTATTACTTTTCACCGTAGCATCCTGTTCAAAAGAAGCAGATGTAGAAACACAAGACGACTTAAATTACACCATCGATCTAAACTTAGCTAAAAAGACCGATTGGGATATGGCAAATAGCATCTTAACCTTGGTGAATGACCATCGTGAGGATATGGGCCTTAATAGACTTCAATTAGATCAAACCTATGCATCTGCATACGCGGTTGATCATACAGACTATATGATCGCAACAGATCAAATCAATCACGATAATTTTGAAGAACGAAAAGCAGCACTTAAAAGTCGCGGAGCGATTGTAGTAGGCGAAAACGTAGCCTATGGTTATACAAGTGCTGAAGCAGTTGTAAGTGCATGGCTAAATAGTCCGGGACACAGAGCTGCCATTGAAGGTTCGTATACACACTCCGGATTTGGAATCATGCAATCGGAAGAAGGAAGATATTACTTCACACAAATATTTTATAAAGAGTAGTTAAAACATACTTTTTAAATTGATTCAATTGCCGTATTTTTACGTACACACGTTAAAAATACGGCAATGGCTATTTTAAAACCCTTCAACCTTAATAAATGGATCGCTGAAAATCGCGATCTCCTCAAACCTCCTGTAGGAAATAAAAATCTGTATAAAGAATCGGACGATTATATTGTTATGATCGTAGGCGGACCTAATGCCCGTAAAGATTATCACTACAACGAAACGGAAGAGCTTTTCTACCAATTGGAAGGAAATATAGAGGTCGTTATTCAGGAAGACGGACAGCGAAAGGTCATGAAATTAGGTCCAGGTGATATGTACCTTCATCCGGCCAAAGTACCGCATTCACCGATGCGAGAAGCAAATTCTATAGGCCTTGTAATTGAACGAAAACGCAACGATCTAGAAGGTAAAGACGGACTCCTTTGGTTCTGCGATAACTGTAACAATAAATTACACGAGGTATATTTTACACTTAATGACGTTGAAAAAGACTTCTTAGGACATTTTAAAGACTTCTACGGCAGTAAAGATCTAAGAACTTGTGATAATTGTGGGACTATCATGGAGGTTGACGACCGTTTTACGGATGATAATTAATAATGCATTCCTCTCATCATCATTCTCTTACTTCGTTTGTTGGTGATGGGTTGTCGTTGATGATTCGTCGGATGCAGAGAAGTTGACGACCGTTTTACGGAAGTTTAGCCTTTTCTCTTCGGAAATTTTAATGATCGAAGTACGTTAATAGTACACTATTATGGCTTGCGATTTCTGTTTTTATGGGTGTCGCCTTTTTATCAGTCTTCAAAAAAAGATATAAAACGACGTCTGTCATATAGCTTGTTTGTGCTTTTTTAAGACCTTCAAACTCTATGCGGGTTTCATTTCAAAATCTACAATGGTTTCCATACCTTTGCACCACGTTAATTTTCTCTGCATCCGATGATTGAAACGAGAGAAATGCAACACAAGAAAAAAGAGTTAAATAGCTAATAAACAATAGAGATATGTCAGTAGTAGCAACATCCTTCGGTATCGAAGAAGCATTAAAACAATTAGGTTTAGAAGCCGTCAATAAAGGAACTTCTACCGGGAGCGATTGGTTTTCGGAAGGAGAAGAAATTGCTTCCTACTCACCCGTTGATGGAAAACTAATAGGTAAAGTAACTACAACCTCAAAAGCCGATTATGAAAAAGTAATGACTGCCGCAACTACGTCATTTAAGACGTGGCGTACTACACCCGCTCCTTTGCGTGGTGAAGTGGTTCGTCAATTTGGTGAGGAATTGCGTCGCTTAAAGGAACCTTTAGGAAAACTTGTTTCTTACGAAATGGGGAAAAGTTACCAAGAAGGTTTAGGTGAAGTACAAGAAATGATCGATATCTGTGATTTTGCTGTCGGACTTTCTCGTCAGTTGCACGGTTTAACTATGCATTCGGAACGTCCAGGACACCGTATGTATGAGCAGTACCATCCATTAGGAGTGGTAGGGATCATTTCAGCATTTAACTTCCCTGTGGCCGTTTGGGCATGGAATACAGCCTTGGCTTGGATCTGTGGCGATGTTTGTGTTTGGAAACCAAGTGAAAAAGCTCCGCTTTGTGGTGTTGCTTGTCAAAAGATCGCTGCACGTGTTTTTAAAAATAACGACCTTCCAGAAGGAATCTCTTGTTTAGTGAATGGGGATTACAAAGTTGGAGAGTTTATGACAACCGATAAGCGTGTACCCTTGATCTCTGCAACGGGATCAACTAGAATGGGTAAGATCGTAGGACGTACTGTTGGAGAACGTCTTGGTAAATCATTACTAGAATTAGGAGGAAACAATGCGATCATTGTGACGCCAGATGCAGATATTAAAATGACCGTGATCGGTGCCGTTTTTGGTGCTGTTGGGACGGCGGGTCAGCGTTGTACTTCAACACGTCGTTTGATCATTCACGAATCTATGTACGACAAAGTAAAAGATGCTGTGGTTGCTGCATACGGACAACTACGTATTGGAAATCCATTGGATGAAAATAATCATGTGGGCCCGCTTATCGATAAAGATGCTGTGGCTAATTACAATAAGGCTTTAGAGCGCGTTGTGGCAGAAGGAGGAAACCTTGTTGTTGAAGGTGGCGTTCTTTCTGGCGAAGGCTACGAAAGTGGTTGCTACGTAAAACCAGCGATCGCAGAAGCGAAGAATAGCTTTGAGATCGTTCAGCATGAAACATTTGCTCCGGTATTATACTTACTAAAATACAGCGGAAACGTTGAAAATGCATTAGAGCTTCAAAATGGTGTAAACCAAGGCTTGTCGTCTGCAATTATGACTAACAATCTACGTGAGGCGGAACATTTTCTTTCGGTAGCTGGAAGTGATTGTGGTATTGCAAATGTAAACATTGGAACCAGTGGTGCTGAAATTGGTGGAGCCTTTGGTGGTGAAAAAGAAACTGGTGGCGGTCGTGAAAGCGGTAGTGATGCTTGGAAGGTATATATGAGAAGACAGACTAATACCATTAATTATACTACTGAACTTCCGCTCGCTCAAGGAATCAAGTTTGATCTATAACATAAATCTCTAAGACTTTTGTCTTAAATTGAATAGCCCGTCTAACAGATATGTGAAACGGGTTTTTTAGTTTTGGAATGTTGTGAAACACACGCAACTCATCACGCTTTTAGCGGGACTCAAACAGCGTTTAGTTTTAATCGAATGCTTCATCTATGGGTACCCGAAGTCAAATACTAGGGCGCTTTTGGCTGTTGCGTTACATTGAATTCAATTCCTTCCTTGTTCCTCTGAATAAAGCGTCCACACTTCATCACTCTGCCAGAATTCTTTGGTGTCAATATCCAAAACCGATAGCCTTCCTTTAAAAGCGGCGCCTGTATCGACATTCCATACATTGGCAAAGTTGGTTGGTGTGTCTTTTCCTATTCTGAAAACAGGGGTGTGGCCAATATAAATTTCCTTGAATAATGTAAGTCGCTTTGGATAAGTTGGATCTTCTTCGGAAATGTTCCTATCTAAGCTGCAGGCTACTTCCCAAAGGGTTCTATCCCAATACACCGTATTTGGAAAATATTCGTGCGCCGGACCTTTCAGATTGGTAAAGCCAGCGTGAATAAAGCAACGGTTTTCACTATCGATGTAATAATTTTTCAAAGCTTTCAGAAACTGGATGCATTGCGAAATTTCTTCCGAAGAACAACGCGAAAAACTAGTGATACTTGATTTGCCGCCATGCTCTAGCCACATAGGGCTCGATTCTTTTCCAGAGAGATAATTGAAGACCAATTCTTCGTGATTTCCGCGTAAAAAAATAGTTTGATGTGTTTTTGCTAAAGAGATCAAAAACAAGATCGTTTCAGCAGATTCACTCCAGCCATCTACATAATCGCCCACAAAAATAAGTTGATCTGTTGGGGTGATGGCGGCACGCTCAAGAACCTGTTTCAACGCTTTTAAACCCCCGTGAATATCTCCAACTACTAAGGTTCTCATTGTGCAAAATAGATAATAGTGCCGAGTACGATCAAAATGGCTAAGACCAGGAAAAAGATCTTCCAAAATGAGTAGGGGCGACTGCCGTGGAGCACTCCTGTTTGTCCGTTTACAAAGAAATTATAGCGCTTCCCTTTAAAATTATAAGCGCTCACATAAACGGGCAATAGAATATGTTTAAAGGTTTCATCTGTGAGTTTCATGTCAATAGAAGAAATTCGTTGTGTGTCACCGCCAATATCGCGGCAGGCCCAACGTTCTGCAATTCGTTTTGCCTCTTTATTTGATTCTATATGTCCTTCTTTTAAAGGAATGGTATATTTTTCGGTGACAAATCCAGCCAAAAAACTGCTGTCAAAAGGTTGTAGCGCTTTTAGGTCCCAGCGAGCAATTTGCTTCGGAATATATCCCGACCTTTGTTTTGATGCTCTAATTAAAGTGTCGTCTACAAACCCATTTACAGACCCGCTTGCCGGATACCAACGAGTACGACGTTCGCGGCGCGTTCGGTGAACAGTCTTACCGTTTACCGTAGTTGTATAAGGAACGCTAACATAATAATACTCGCCCCGTTGTCCGGTATATTTGGCGTAGAGGTTTGCATCAAACGTCCAATATGGCGAATAGAGTCCTTTGGTGTTTTCTGGATCTATGGCAGCTTTTTTAAGTTTGTTGGGCGCAAACCAGAGTCCGTTGACCCACTTTTTAAAAATAAGATGTGCTTTTTTTTGATCGATCTGAAACGGAAGCACGGCTCCCGGTAAGATCCAAGCCTCTTTATTTGCATCCTCGATAATAAGGGGCATTGTACAATAGACGCAATGCAGCGATTTATAGTGTTCTTCCACATGTTGATTAGCACCACAATTCTTACAATGCAACATGGTGATCACCTCGCTGTGCGATTGCGAACCCATATCTTCCAGATATTGGTTGAGTTCGAGCTCTTGTAGGCCAATCTCGGTGGGAGATATTTCTTGTGTGTGACCACAATACTCACACTTTAATTCTGTTGTCCCAGGCGCATACAATAGTGCTGCGCCACAATTGACACAGGATTTTTTAAGTTCGGATTTTTGCTCTGGTAAAGTGGTCAAAACACAGGTATTACAAACAGGATTGAGTTACTGCCTTCCGGTTCGCTTTAAGCGAACCATCTTCTCTTTATAAGAGAAGATGCAACTAATGGGTCGCATTAGTTGCCCGGAAGCGGAGGCGGTGTATTTCCACCTAAAAAGGACTTAAGTTCGTCTACTTCGTGTAAGGCCGTCCAGCCGCTCATGCCTTGTTTCCAAACCAACGAATCTTTATTAACGGTGCGATTTGCAAAAAGTGCTCGTAACTGTTCAATCGTGACGGGCCCAGCTTGTTGCCCGTTTGCAGCGTAGAAATAATGCACGGCCATTGGCATTGGTGGAGGCATATGGCTCTGTGGTTGTTGCATGGCCTGTTGCCCTCCCATTTGCGGGCTCATAAGTCCGCCCATTTGTTGTGCGAGCACAAAACCCATTCCCATGCCCATTCCGGCTCCAGCAGTACCGCCTTCGTTTGCAGCAGCAGCTTCGATTGCTTTGGCAGTTTTGAATTTGGTTAATTTGTCTAGATCGAGTTTGTCGATTCGGCTGTATTCAAAGATCTCTTTTTTAAGATCTTCGGGCATTGAGACATTTTCGATATAGAATTTTTCTAAGGAAATACCAACGCTATTAAATTCGGGTTGCATGACCTCTTTGCAGGTTTCTGAAAGTTCCGAAGTATTTGCAGCATATAATTCAATAGGAAGATTGGCTTCACCTACGGTATCCGTAAAACGCGTGGCAATTAAGCTTTTGAGGTGTTCGTTTATTTCGAAATTGGTAAAATTATTATCGGTTCCTACAATGTCGACTATAAATTTCCCAGCATCGTTAATTTTAAATGCATAGGTTCCGAAGGCCCGTATCTCAACCAAACCAAAACGTTCGTCATTGAGCGTTATTGGGTTTTTAGTACCCCATTTTTCATCTGTAAAGAGGTGAGTGTTGACGAAGTATACTTCAGCTTTAAACGGACTGTCAAAACCGTATTTCCAGCCTTTTAAAGTTGTAAGGATGGGTAAGTTTTGTGTGTTTAACGTATATGTTCCTGGTTTAAAAACATCGGCTAACTGACCTTCATTAATAAAAACAGCAGTCTGACCTTCACGAACAATGAGTTTAGCCTCGTTCTTAATTTCGTTTTGGTAACGCTCAAAACGGTGGCAAATGGTGTCGTCTGTATAGTCTAACCATTCAATGATGTCAATAAATTCGTTACTTAGTTTTTCTTTTATAGTGTCGAAAATGCCCATGAGGTTTAATTTTAAATTAGGAATCTTAAATATAGTAAATCTATGAAATAAAAGCGCTCGATTCTTCCGAAGAAAAACCGAGCACTTTGTTTAGCAGTTGGCTAAAACTATTTGAGATTGTAAAATGCAGCTACTTCCTCATAGCTATTAATATCAACTCCTTGGTTCGCTAACTGTTGTTTTACGATATCAACGTGGAATTGATTATTACCTGGATTTGTTGCTCCTAGTGAAGGAATAATGATATAACGATATTCTGCAATACCAGGGCCTCCAAAAGTTCCAGGGTCACCCGACCCACTAAAGTTGCGCATCTTAATAGTAAGATCTGAAACCTCGATACGGAATGTAATTGTTTGTCCGTCAGGATCTGCACCCGTAATGTTCTCTGTAAACGGTAGCATATAGGTTTGTGTTCCAGTGATGACAAAACGCGAGTACACCAATACAACACCATCATCAACCACTTCTTGTGTAATCTGTGGTTCCACAATTGGATAGTTTCTATAGTCAACACCAAATTCAGAACTTACATCACTCCAAACCGTTGAATCAAATTCAATCCAGCCACTAGAAATTACATTAGCATTTCCATCCTGACCATCTTGTCCGTCTTGTCCATCCTGGCCGTCTTGTCCATCAGCACCATCTTGTCCATCTGCGCCAGGCAAGCCCATTTCACCTTGGATTCCGTCCATTCCGTCTGCTCCATCAACACCGTCTTCTGCATCACAAGCGACTAGTGCCATGGCCGCAACCATACAAGTGTACATAAAAATTCTTTTTACTGTTTTCATAATTTTGTCTTTAGTATTTGTTTTGTCTTTTTGTTTATTCAGACTTTCTATGGTACAAATATGCGATGCTTCTAAAAGACAATAGTGAGTTAAACAACTGAAAAGCAAGCTGTAAAAAGGATAGATTTTTTTGAGGGATTTCTTAGAGCAGCAGGGGGTTTTTCCTATATGATGCACAAAACGCAATGCAGATATAGCTAAACTAGTTATATCTCACTTTCCGAAGAATACGCAAAGACTCCTTAAATGACTCATATACGTCGGGGAATTTTTTTAATAGCGATTTGGCCTCCAACAGTTTTGATCGGGCTTCTGTAAAATCATTTAGAAAGCAGATCAAATAAGTGGCGGGAAGGTTTTTAAGATCCTTTTCTTCGGACGGATGCAACGGAATTTGCTTTTTTAGCTTTTCAACCAAGGCATTGTTAGCATTATAAATATGGTGCAGGGTCTTTTTGTTATAACGTGGGGGTTCAAAAAGTAATTTCGAGTCTAAATTATAAAAACCATTTTCCTTAAAGGTAATGGTCACTTCTTCCAGCGGATAGTATTTATATTGATTGTTTAAGCCAAGCAATACATACTCCGTAATAGTAAAGTGATCGTTTGTATAATCTATGCTTACTTCATCTAATGCCGAATAGAACAATCGTACTTGCTCGTTAATAAGTTCGATGTCGACACGAGAATAATAGGTTTCGCCTTTTACCTGTTTTGTAATTCCGGCCCAACATACCACAAAAAGTTCTTTAAAGACTTTATAGTTCGCGTCGAGATCGCGATGCCGATGATTGATAAAATCCATTACCCCGTCTAAGGTCAGTTCAATGTTGTTCTTCGCTTTGTTTTCAATAGCTTGAACGATCTCAGAATTCACATCTTTGATCTCAATATCAAAATCTTTGGGCATGGAAATACTGCCGTCGCGAAGAAATATAGAACCGCCCCAATATTTCCAAATGTTTTTCCGGAGCGATGTAATCAAGCCATTAGGTCTAATGGTGACAAGGCCCACTACCTTGTTTGCTGGAAGATTCGGGAAAGCCACATTTTCGTAAGTGATCAGTGGTGCATTGGTTAGATAGGCGTTAATCAGGTTTTGTAATTTACTGTCATCAAAAAAATCGACGCCTCGTATTTCGTTGGTTTCGTCTTCAACGCCAATTACAATAAAGCTGTTGTTTGCTGGGTTGCTATTGCTGAGCGCACAAACGTGTTTCAAAAATTTCGCCTTGCCTTCTTTACTGCCCAGATCGATCTTTCGTTTTTTATCATAGAAACTACTCTCATCATTGTAAGCCAGGAGGTTTTTAATAAGAAGACGTTTGTTGATCATATCTATTCTCTACGAATGTGGGGCTTTCTTAATTTATTCTACAGCAACGATTAGGAGTAGTATTTATTTTTATTAGTCGAATTTGGTCACATCTCACCAAAATTCTATCCATCATACATTTTTATTCACAATCGTACTACTCGCCTGATCCAAACACATCACGGTCAAATCGGCAATATTTACATGTGGTGGTCGGGTAACGGTAAACCAAATGATATCTGCAATGTCTTCGGGTTGTAAGGGCGTAAAACCTTGATATACTTTTTCAGCACGAGATTCATCTCCTTTAAAACGCACTTCACTAAATTCAGTTTCTACCAAACCTGGGTTAATTGCACCTACCTTAATACCGTTTCCGTTGAGGTCAATTCGCATGCCTTGATTTATTGCATCTACAGCATATTTACTTGCACAATAGACATTTCCGTTAGGATATACTTCCTTTCCAGCGGTTGATCCAATATTGATAATATGACCCGATTGTTTTTTTATAAACTTCGGAAGTAACGCTTTAGTAACGTAGAGTAATCCTTTTACATTGATATCGATCATGGCGTCCCAATCATCGGTGTTACCAGATTGTATCGGATCTAAGCCGTGTGCGTTTCCTGCATTATTGATCAAAATGTCAACATTTGAAAATGGCTCGGGTAGCTTCCGAAGTAATTCTGAAACAAGTTCTTTATCGCGTACATCGAAGGTAAGCGTGTGAACAGAGGTTTTTTCTGAAAGTTCTTCAGCTAAAGCATCTAAGCGTTCCTGTCTTCTTCCGCAGAGAATTAAATGCAAACCGTTTGAAGCAAAGAGACGGGCTGTTGCCATGCCGATGCCGCTAGTGGCTCCTGTAATAAGGGCAATTTTTGATTTCATAAAAGATGAATTTTTTATAAGATGAAATGTATGGAATATGTTCTGCTTATAAAAATATATGCAATAATGTTAAAGCCAGAGTAGGTAAGTCCTTATTTTTAACCAATCATTAACACGTTTTGATGCAATAAATCTACAATTTGCGTCGTCTTTAGAACGTACAGCAATTTATTGAAAAGAATCACCTTATGGAACAGACTACTACCGCCTTGGATATAGGCGCATTGAATGAAAAAATAGAAAAGGAAAGTGCTTTTGTAGATATTCTCACCATGGAGATGAACAAAGTGATCATTGGCCAAAAGCATATGATTGAACGCTTGTTAATTGGTCTTCTTGGACAAGGGCATATCTTGTTGGAAGGAGTTCCGGGTTTAGCAAAAACCCTAGCGATCAACACACTG
This sequence comes from Ulvibacter sp. 2305UL32-6, assembly GCF_058148545.1. NCBI lineage: Bacteria > Pseudomonadati > Bacteroidota > Flavobacteriia > Flavobacteriales > Flavobacteriaceae > Ulvibacter > Ulvibacter sp. 2305UL32-6. Next base: position 385,256 of record NZ_JBYVKA010000003.1, on the reverse strand, counting down.
TCTAAAGCAGTTCACGGGAGTTTTAGCCGTGTGCAGTTTACACCAGATCTACTTCCTGCCGATGTGGTTGGAACACTGATCTATAACATGAAGTTAAACGACTTCAGTATAAAAAAGGGGCCCATTTTTGCCAATTTTGTATTGGCAGATGAGATCAACAGAGCGCCTGCCAAGGTACAATCGGCACTACTAGAAGCGATGCAGGAAAAGCAAGTTACCATTGGTGACGAAACCTTTATACTTGACAAGCCGTTTTTAGTAATGGCAACACAAAACCCAATTGAGCAAGAAGGAACCTACCCATTACCGGAAGCACAAGTTGACCGTTTTATGTTAAAGACCGTTATCGACTATCCAAAGATGGCCGAAGAACAACTTATTATTCGTCAGAATCTTAAAGGTGCCTATGAGCAGATCAATCCTGTGGTTACCTTAGACCAGATTCTTCGTGCGCAGTCTGCTGTACGAGAAGTATACATGGACGAAAAAATCGAAAAATATATTCTCGATATTATCTTTGCAACGCGTAATCCAGAAAATTATCGCTTAGCAGACCTTAAACCACTTATTAGCAATGGGGCATCTCCTCGTGGAAGTATCAACCTTGCAATGGCTGCCAAATGTTATGCGTTTATCAAACGTCGTGGCTATGTAGTACCTGAAGACGTTCGTGCCATTGTACACGATGTATTGCGTCACCGTATTGGAATCACCTATGAGGCTGAAGCCGAAAATGTTACTTCCGAAGATATCATCAATCGTATCGTAAACGAGATTGAAGTACCTTAATCTAGTTCGCAATTTACAGTCTTCATTGATCAGTTTCTGATCACGAAGCACAAGAACTTTTTACTGTTAACTGCAACTGCCAACTGTTTACTAAAAAGATGGATACTAAAGAACTTCTTAAAAAAGTACGTAAGATCGAGATCAAAACACGTCGCCTAAGCGATCACGTGTTTGGTGGCGAATACCACAGTACGTTTAAAGGTCGTGGAATGACTTTTAGTGAGGTGCGACAGTATCAATTTGGTGATGATGTACGAAATATCGACTGGAATGTAACAGCACGTTATAGCGAACCCTATGTAAAGGTTTTCGAGGAAGAACGCGAATTAACCATGATGCTAATGGCCGATATTAGCGGCTCTGAGTTCTTCGGAACAGATGAGCAGTTCAAAAGCGAGATCGTTACCGAAGTAGCCGCAACACTTGCTTTTTCAGCAATGCAAAACAATGATAAAATTGGACTCATCCTTTTTTCAGATGAAATAGAACTTTTTATTCCACCGAAAAAAGGAAAATCGCACGTACTCCGAATCATTCGTGAATTACTGGAATTTGAGCCAAAAAGTAAAAAAACAGATTTAGCGCAAGCGCTTAAATATATGGCGAGCGTTATGAAGAAGAAAGCGATCGTTTTTGTGCTATCAGATTTTATCACAGACGGATATAAAGACACCCTAAAGATCGTATCGAATAAACACGATGTGACGGGTATTCGTATTTATGATAAACATGAAGAGAACATTCCAAGTTTAGGGATGGTTACGATGCGTGATGAGGAAACGGGCGAACAAATGCTTGTCAATACAAGTTCGAAAGGCGTTCGAAATGAATACCATGCATATTATAGACAACGTCTTGCGTATTATGAAGATGCTTTTCTTAAAAGTGGCGCGGGAGCAATTAGCTGTAGAACCGACGAAAGTTATGTAAAGAAATTGTTGGGCTATTTTAAACGCCGAGGATAAAATGACGAAATTTAGACAACATATCAAGAATACCTTATTACGCACTATGTTGCGCAGTCACTTTGCTGTCGCCTTATTTTTGTTCACCGCTTCAATTGCAACCGCCCAAGTTCAATCGGCTGTTGATTCAACATCCATTCAAATTGGAGAAGAAATTTTATACAGCATACAGGTTGAAGCAGACACAACAGACATTGTTACATTTCCAGAAGGGCAGACGTTTTTACCTTTGGAAGTTATTGATTCGTATAAGATCGATACAACGTATGAAAAAGCAAAATATCGTTTATTAAAAAAGTACGGATTGACGCAATTTGATTCGGGTTATTATGTAATTCCGAAGCAAAAAGTATTTATCAATCAAAAACCGTTTGAAACCGATTCGGTTCGTGTAGAAGTGCGCGATGTGGTTGTAGATACTACAAAACAAAAAATGTTTGAAATCAAGGAAGCTTTGCCAGTAGCGCGACCCCCGTTTGATTTTATGAAATTAGTATATTGGTTATTGCCCATTCTAGCCATTTTAGGCTTGGTCGTGTGGCTTTTCTTCCGAAGAAAAAAGAGAAAAGAGGCAGAAGCTGAGCAATTACCACCTTACGAAGAAGCAATATCGGCGCTACATGCACTCGATAGTTCAAACTTATTACGAGAGCACAAATCAAAAGAATACTATTCGCATCTTACTGAAATTGTAAAACGATATCTCGATCGTGAGGTGGATGATTCGGCTTTAGAAAGTACTTCAGATGAGCTTATTGAACGGCTCCAACTGCACAAAGACGCAGGGCATTTTGAATTTGACAATGAAACAATTCGTCATCTCGATCAAATTTTAAAGCGTGCCGACCTCGTAAAATTTGCTAAAATGCATCAGGAGTCGGGTCAGGCTGAAGCCGATCGAAATACCATTGAGGAAATTATCAATGAAACGCATGAGGTAATTCCAGAACCTACGGAAGAAGAGTTGATGCAAAATCAACTTTATCAGGAAGAACAACTAAGAAAACGACGAACAAAGCGCATCGTTTATGGTGTTGCTGGCGGATTTTTGGCAATTGCTATTACACTCGTTGCTTTTATTGCAACCTACGGCTTTGATTATGTAAAAGACAATCTTATTGGTCACCCAACAAAAGAATTGGCCGAAGGTCGCTGGATCAAAAGTGAGTACGGAAATCCTGCGGTCGTGATCGAGACGCCTAAGGTTTTGGTTCGAAACGAACAAGCTGTTCCAGACGAGATAAAGGCGCAGTTTAAAACACATGAAACGTTTAGCTACGGAAGTTTACTTGGCAATTTTAATGTAACCGTAACTACTATAGAATTTAACGAACCTGTCGAAGTGGAGTTAGATCAAGTGCTCGATCAGGTGCTCAGTGGTATGGAACAGATGGGTGTAACCAATATGGTGGTAAAGAAAGATGAGTTCAATACCGAAAAAGGGATGAAAGGGGTACGTGCGTATGGAGATTTCAGAATAAAAGATGCAAAAGGAAACTATGTTTCAGATAAGAAGCAGAATTATCAAGTGATCATTTTCGGACAGAAAACAGGCCTACAACAGGTTGTAATTGCCAGTAATGAAGATGACAGCTATGCTGAAGAAGTCGTTGATAGAATCGTTGGATCTATAGAATTGGAAGTAACAGAAGGAGAAAAATAATGTTTGAAAATTTTGAATTTGTAAGTCCGCAGTTTTTTTGGTTGCTCCTCGTGCTACCATTATTGGTGCTATGGTATTTATGGAAAAGAAAGCAACAAACAGCTGCGCTTCATATTTCTAGTATCAAAGGTTTTAAAACGAAAAAGAATTGGTTGGCACGATTAAAACCGTTGCTATTTGTACTGCGATTATTGGCAATTACGGCCATAATTATCGCCATGACCAGACCGAGAACGGTTGATGAGTCAACACGTATAAAAACAACTAAAGGAATTGACATTGTTATGGCGATCGACGTTTCAGCAAGTATGCTGGCGCGTGATCTAAAGCCAAATCGTTTGGAAGCTTTAAAAAATGTAGCTGCGCGTTTTATCAATGGCCGACCAAATGACCGAATTGGTTTGGTGGAATACGCTGGAGAAAGTTATACAAAAACGCCACTAACGAGTGACAAAAGTATTGTATTGTCGTCTTTAAAATCGATTGAATACAATCAAGTAATTGAAGGAGGAACAGCCATTGGAATGGGGCTTGCTACTGCAGTAAACCGATTAAAAGATAGCCGTGCGAAGAGTAAAGTGATTATTCTTCTTACCGATGGTGTAAATAATAGCGGATTTATTGATCCTAAAATTGCGAGTGAGCTGGCGGTAGAATTTGGAATCAAAGTATATACCATTGGTTTAGGAACCAATGGAACGGCAATGTCGCCTATTGGAATTAAACCAAATGGGCAGTTTCAATACGGAAATATGCCGGTGGAGATCGATGAGACCTTGTTGAAGGAAATTGCAAAGACAACAAGCGGACAATATTTTAGAGCAACGAGCACCACGAAACTGAGTGAGATTTACGACGAGATCAATAAATTAGAAAAAACAGATATTGAAGAATTTAAATATACGAATTACGAGGAAAAATTCCGTCCATGGGCGTTGTTAGCCTTTGGTCTTTTGGCGTTTGAATTACTCCTTCGATATACCATATTTAGAAGTTTTATATAATTATGTATCAATTAGATCAACCCTTATATTTTTATTTGCTGATCGCCATTCCGGCGATTTTGGTGCTGTTCTTTTTGGTGGCCATTTGGAAACGTCATACGCAGAAGAAGTTTGCCGAGAGTGATCTTTTAAAGCGATTGAGTCCCGATCGATCCCGTTTTAAGGCGGTTTTAAAAGTATTGGTAATTTGCCTGGCAATCGCTTGTTTGAGTTTCGCTTTGGTAAACCCTAAAATTGGAACGAAATTAGAAACAGTGAAACGTGAAGGTGTAGATGTGGTCTTTGCACTGGATGTTTCAAAAAGTATGCTTGCTGAAGATATCGCACCCAATCGTTTAGACAAATCGAAGCAATTGGTGACACAGATCATCAACAGTTTGGCAGGAGATCGTATTGGAATTATTGGTTATGCAGGAAGCGCTTTTCCGCAGGTGCCTATTACAACCGATTTCTCTTCGGCGAAATTGTTTTTAAATAGTATGAATACCGATATGGTTTCGTCTCAGGGAACGGCTATTAATGAAGCAATACAGATGGCCGAAGGCTATTTTGACGATGAAGAACAGACTAATAGGGTTGTTTTTATCGTTTCAGATGGGGAAGACCATGAAGGTAATTCGGCTGCTATTGCTGAAGAAGCGGCAGAGCAAGGAATTAGAATTTTTACTATTGGCGTTGGAAAACCCGAAGGAGGTCCTATTCCAATTAAACGCAACGGAATTTTTCAAGGCAATAAACGCGATGAGAATAATGAAATTGTGATCACACGCCTTGACGCTCAAAAATTGAAGGATATTGCTTCCGCGGCAAACGGGCAATATATCGACGGTTCAAATACAAAAGACGTGGTTGAGCAGGTCAAAAGCATTTTAAATGGCATGGACAAGAAAGAATTTGATGCCAAGCAGTTTACCGATTTTAAAGATCAATTTCAATGGTTTTTAGCTGGGGCATTATTTTTGCTGATATTAGATGTCTTTCTGCTTGAAAGAAAGACAGCATGGGTTAAAAAGTTGAATTTATTTAATGAAAAATAATATGCACATAACAAATTTTGTTTTTGGAATGCTTCGGAAATTTTCGAGCATGCTGTTCGTGCTATTGTTGTTAAGTACAGCAAATCTGTTTTCTCAAGAAATTCCGAAGGAAAAAAGGAAGGCATTGAAAGAGGCGCAAACTTTGGTAAGTGATGCTGGGGTGTCTCTTCAGAAAGAAGCATTTGTAGAAGCAGAGGCAGACTACCGAAAGGCAATTGCACTTGCTCCAGAAAATGAAGCGGCGAAATACAATTTAGGGAATGCTTACTATGACCGAAACCTTAACGGCGAGGCAAATCGGCGTTATAAGCAATCGGCGGCAGTGGGTACTTCAAAAAACTCGAAGCACATGGCTTTTCATAATTTAGGAAATACCTATATGAATGATAAGAAGTATCAGGATGCTGTTGATGCTTATAAAAATGCGTTACGTAACAACCCCACCGATGATGAAACGCGCTATAATTTAGCATTGGCGAAAAAAATGCTCGAGAACGAGCAAAAAGAAGGTGGTGGTGATGAAGATGATAAGGAGCAAAATAAGCAAAACGAAGACAACAAAGAAAATAAAGACAAGAAGGACGACTCTGGCGAGAATGATAATGACGACGAGGGCGACAAAAAAGAGGACGAAGACAAAGGAGACGAAAAGGAAGATAAAAGCGAAGGGGACAAAGAAAAGGATCAAGGTAAGCCTGATGAGCAAAAAGAAGGCGAACAAGAGCAAAAACAGCAGCAGCAACCCGTTCCTGGACAGCTCTCTCCGCAACAAGTGAAAAATTTGTTGGAAGCAATGAACAATCAGGAAAAGAAAGTACAAGATAAGATCAATGCCAAAAAACAAAAAGGCGCTAAAGTAAAATCAAACAAAGATTGGTAGTCATGAAACTCAAAAATTTCATATACATACTATTTTTTATCATGTCCTGCAACGTCTTGCAGGCACAGGTGAAGTTTGAAGCCAAAGTGAGCAAGAAGCGCGTTGGGATGAACGAACGCCTGCGTGTTGATTTTGAGATGAATCAGGATGGCGATAATTTTAATCCACCAAGTTTTGAAGGTTTCCGTGTGGTAGGCGGACCAAATCAGGCCATTAGTAATTCTTGGATCAACGGAAAGCGGAGCTATTCTAAGTCGTATTCCTATTTTTTATCTCCAACCGCTCAAGGAACATTCAGCATCGGGCAGGCAACAATTGAGATCAACGGTGAAACATTTAAAACTTCACCGGTCTCAGTATTTGTAACCAAAGCTGTTGAGGTTCCAAAAGATGGAAATAATGTTGATTATCTCGCAAGTGAGAATGTGCATTTGGTTGCTGAAGTGTCAAAGGCGAATCCGTATATCAACGAAGCGATCACGGTAACCTATAAATTATATGTCTCTCACGATGTAAGTATAACCAGTAGTTGGCGAGAGGTGGAAACACCTAAGTATGCCGATTTTTGGAGTCAGAATATTGATAATTCAGGAAATTTTAAAATTTATGAAGGGAAGTATCAAGGAGAAGATTACCGCTTTGTGATCTTACGAACCACTTTACTCTACCCTCAAAAAACAGGGAAATTAGATATTGAACCCTTAACGCTTGACGTGCCAATAGACGTGCCAGGGAGCAGTAGAGATCTATTTGGGCGTAGACTCATGTCACGGGTTAATAAAACTATTTCGGCAGGAAAACGAACTATCGATGTAAAGCCATTACCTCTCGAAGGAAAGCCAGACAATTTTCTGGGAGCTGTAGGGGATTTTAGTTTAGACGTAGCTACCAACAAGAAAAAATTAAATGCGAGTGAAGCACTCGAACTTTCAGTTAAGGTTACAGGTAGCGGAAACTTAAAACTAACAGAGATTCCAACAATTAAATTACCTAGTTCTTTGGAGGTATATGAGCCAGAGCACAAAGAAAATGTACGTACAGACCGATCTGGGATGCGAGGTGATATTCAGGATGTTTATACTGTGGTGCCTCAGTTTAAAGGGAAGTATCCTATTCGGCCTATTACGTTCTCTTATTTTGACCCCAAGACCGAGCAGTATAAAACGCTTTCTTCCGAAGAGATTGTCATTGAAGTTGAAAACGGACCAGTGAATGCAGAACTCGCTGAAGCCACAAATACAGACGGTACAAAAAAGCCGGTCACTTTAGATAATGATCAGTTTAAATACATCAAACTAGACGCAAATTTAAAACCCATTGCGGCCGAAACTTTTTTCAAATCGAAGTTGTTTTGGGGCCTAGTTGGCGGACCATTTTTATTGATCCCATTATTTATTTTGGCAGGTTCTAGACGTAAAAAACGCTTGGCAGATGTCACTGGAAATCGTTTGCGTAAAGCAAATAAGCTTGCTAAAAAATACTTGGGTGAGGCTAAGAAAAGTATGAGTGATAAAGCTATTTTTTATGAAGCACTTGAACGGGCATTGCACAATTATTTAAAGGCAAAACTAGATATTGTAACAGTTGAGATGTCTAAAGAGAATATTTCAAGCTTGCTAGAACAACATCAAGTTTCAAATGCAGTCACGGGTCAATTCAATGAACTTTTAAAAGCATGTGAGTACGCTCGTTATACACCCGCTACACAGGTGACCATCCAGCAAGATTACAATAAGGCAGTTGAAACCATTTCAGATATAGATAAACAAATAACGTATTCATGATGAGCATTATAAAAAAACTGGTTTTCATTTTCGTAGGTTGCTACGCGATGATGAGTTTTGCTCAAAACGATGTATTGTTTGAGCAAGGAAAGGAGAAATATGCCGCGCAACAGTATCAACAGGCTATTGAGGCGTGGACAAAAATACTTAATAACGGAAAGCACGATGCCACCCTATATTTTAATCTGGGGAATGCACATTACAAAATGAATAATATAGGACCTAGCGTTTATTATTATGAAAAAGCATTGCAACTCGACCCAACTGATCGCGATACAAAGAACAACTTGGCTTTTGCGCAAAATGCGCGGGTAGATGCCATTGAACCTCTGCCAAAAACTGTTTTCTCTAAATGGTATCATTCGGTGGCAAACGTCTTTACTTTTGACGGCTGGGCATGGACGGTAGTAGTGTGTTCTTTCTTGTTTGTCGGACTCTTTTTGCTCTATTATTTTTCTATTTCCGAAGGAAAAAAGAGACTCTTTTTTGTGGGATCTATTGTTACACTTTTGATTTTTATAGGAACCATGTTTTTTGCTTTCCAAACATATTCAGATCTTCAAAAAGATCGTCCTGCCATTATTTTTGCCGAAAGTACTGAAGTGCGAAGCGCCCCTAATATGGGTGGTGAAAAAGCTTTTGTTTTGCATGAAGGAACCAAAGTCCAGATCACAGCCGAAGAAAATAAGTGGGTACGAATATTGCTAGCTGATGGCAAAGACGGATGGATGCCTAAGAGTGAATTAAAAGCACTTTAATTAATAGTATCGGTGGAAGTTTTATTTGATTCCTGAGGATCAGGATAACTTTCTAGGTTTATTACTTCATCTTTCAGACTGTCTACTTTTTCTAAGATACGAGGTAAAATTAAAGGGGCAAAAGCAGAAACAGGTGCATAAAGCATAGAATTTTCTTTCTTTTCTTCGGAAATAACATATCCGCTAATCCCAGAGTAGGCGCTCATAAACATAAAGAGGACACTTACAATAAAGGCGTATTTAAGAGCCGCAAAAACGCCTCCCAAAAGTTTGTTTACAATCCCCAATGCAGCAAAATCGGCTACCTTAGTAAGAAATTTCCCTAGTAAAGAAACTACAAAAATGATCACCAGAAAAGTTAGCGCAAAGGCCGCAAGCGATGTTGTTTGATCTCCCCAGTCAAATTTTGAAGCTAAATACGAACCAGCATAACCAGAAAAATAAACAGCACCAATAACTCCCAAAATGAGTCCGATGAGTGAAGCGAGCGCTACAAAAAGCCCTTTTTTAAAACCTGAGTAAAAAGCAATGAGCAAAATGACGCCCAAAATAATATCGACCGAGTTCATATTATGAGATTTGAAGTAAATATAACACAACTTTTTCTAGTGCAATAGCTAAGGTGGGTATGCATCCTTTTCAATATTAAAAGTATATTTGCATCATGGCAAGAGATGAACAGCTTAAAGAACGATGGGAAGCCGTAGTGATCATGTTGAGCGACCGTTTCGCAGACGGGGATCGTCTCGATCTGGATGCGATCATATATTTGGTCGGTATACAGGAATTGGGGCAATTACATCGCAAGTTTAAAAAAGATGAAAAGATCAATTTGATGCATATTGCGATATGTCGTCTGTTGGAGCCGTTTGGCTATTACGAATTTGATTTTTTTGATGAAGCAGGATGGCCACATTATAAAATCTTGGAGCAATTACCGCCATTAAAAGCAGGCGAACAAAGTGTTTTAATGAAAGACGCCATTGTTCAGTATTTTTTAGAAAAGGAAGTAATACAATAAGAAGTAATTAGCCGTACTTTTGCGGGCTGAAGTGTATTGAAATGATAGATGAAATAAAAAAACACCAAGAATCTGTAGAAGCTTTTAAGGCAACAAACGCCGATGAGGTTGAAACATTTCGAATTAAATATTTAGGTTCGAAAGGATTGTTGAAAGAGTATTTTACCGCTTTTAAAAGTGTGCCAAACGAACAGAAAAAGGCATACGGTCAAGCGATAAACGCACTTAAATCTGCTGCCGAAGCAAAGGTTGCTGAATTAAAGACCGCCTTAGAAGACACTCAAGAAACAACTGGCGTTTACGGAGATCTAAGTCGTCCGGGAGCTCCAATAGTTTTGGGATCCAGACACCCCATTTCTATCGTAAAAAACAAGATCATCGATATTTTTTCACGAATTGGATTTAATGTTTCAGAAGGTCCAGAAATTGAAGATGATTGGCACAATTTTACAGCTTTGAATCTCCCCGAATATCACCCAGCTCGTGATATGCAAGACACCTTCTTTATTCAAACTAATCCCGACGTGTTGTTGCGTACGCATACCTCATCTGTGCAGGTGCGTTATATGGAAAACAACAAGCCACCTATTCGTACTATTTCTCCAGGGCGAGTATATCGCAATGAAGCAATTTCGGCACGATCGCATTGTTTTTTCCACCAAGTGGAAGGTCTATATGTAGATAAGGGTGTAAGTTTTGCCGATTTGAAGCAAACTTTGCAATATTTTACTACGGAAATGTTCGGGAAATCAAAAATTCGTCTTCGTCCGTCGTATTTTCCATTTACAGAGCCAAGCGCCGAAGTCGACGTGTATTGGGGATTGGAAACGGAAACCGATTATAAGATGACCAAAGGAACGGGTTGGCTTGAAATTATGGGCTGCGGAATGGTAGATCCAAACGTTTTAGAAAATTGCGGAATCGATTCTACCGAATACTCTGGTTTTGCTTTTGGAATGGGAATTGACCGTATTGCCTTGCTGTTACACCAAATTCCAGATATTCGTATGTTGAGCGAGAACGATCTTCGCTTTTTGGAGCAGTTTAAAAGTGCCGATTAATTTTCATTTGTTTTATTTATGAAAAAAGATATTGACTTTCACATCGCTGAGCATGTTCAGATTGTTGCAGTTCGAGAATGGGACGAGGATTTTCTGGCGCAGCATTGGAATGTTTATATAGTAAATAATGCTTCGGAAGTCATTGAAACCGTTTTAGTTCTTTCCCGCGGAAGTAGCAACGAACAAAAAACGTCAACTTTACGACATAATATGGGAAATCTGGAAGCGCATTCAGCAAAGAAAATCGAATTTATGCAGGATGAAGTACTTCGGTTTCAAAACGAATATTTGGTTACGTATTTTTCCGAAGACAAACTTCACGAGAAGCGTTTTGTATTTGCACCCGATCAAATTTCCGAAGAAAGCTGTGTTCCTATACGCGTATTGGAAACGGAAGGGGTTTTAGCTTCGTAAAAATAGCCTGGTATCTACAAACAGTTTATTCACTGCTTTTTACTCTTTAATAATACGCTTGACAAATTGTTTTCCGTCAATTTCAAGGGTGATAAAATACATTCCAGAAGTAAGTCCCGAAAGATCTATAGTATTTGTTGTCAAACTAATTTTTGAAATCTCAACGCCTAAGAGGTTGTGGATTTTTACTGAGCTTCCCGCAACGTCATATCCTGAAACTAAAACGAAGTCGTTTGCTGGGTTTGGCAACAATTGAATAGTAACTGCTTTATAATCTTCGGTTCCCAGTTTACAGTTTTCGATAGCTCCGCACGCCACATCAGTGATCACAGGCACATCAGGATCAAATTGCGGTAAGTTATTTGCGCCATTGTTTCCAAACCTTGTTCCGTGGGCTTCGGTTGGGCTGCAATCTCTAACATCGCAGTCACTTGCGTTATCGTCAAATTTATAATAGCCAATTAAATTTGCTTCTGTACCTGAAAGTTCTGTTTGATAATTGGCTTGAATTTCGGGTTGACTTCGCACACCATTCCAAATACGTAATTCCTCAATATTTCCATCAAAGTACTCCCCTTGAAATCCATTGTCATGGTAGTTGCCAATATGAGTTTGGGCCGTTGTTTCGATAGTTGTTATGTTTCCTGAAAGGTTTACATAACCAATAGGTTCTTCTACACCATCTAAATATAGAAGGATTGTATCTTCCCCGTCAAAAGTCATAGCCACGTGATGCCAAGTGTCATCAAAAAAGAAAGTTGTCCCTCGAACATAGCGGGTGTTTAAGCTCCATTGAGTTGTAACAAATCCGCTTAGGTAACCTTCGGTAGTAATTTGAAAGCCCCAGCCTCGATAATTCCCGGACTCGGTACCAAGTTTAGAAATAATTTGTTTTAATCCTGGCTGATCGAACTTAATCCAAGCTTCAACGGTAAAGGGATCTGTAGGCGTAAATGCAAAATTTTGGTCTAAATTTATGTAGTCATCTGTTCCGTCAAATTGCAATGAGTGATTTTGAGATAGACTTGTCGCGTAAATCAAGGTTATAATAACGATGGAAGTAAAAGTTTTCATAATAATATATTTATAGTACTGTCCATCATTCCATCGGGACCGATTTATGCTCTAAGGAATGAATTCGATTAGAATACTAGATTCAGTTTGAAGATCATGTAATTAAAAAAAGAAAACAATAGCGACTTCAGATGCGCTTACGTTTAATTCATAAGTGTATAGAAGTGTTTCTTAAGTGAGATGCGCTGACTTGAATAGATTGCTTCGTGTGAAACAATTGTTTCCATTACTAAATGATCATTTTATTTACACTTTTTTGATTCTCACTATCAGATGGAATAAAATTAATATGTAGGGTAGCAGTTCGAGAATGGGACGAGGATTTTCTGGCGCAGCATTGGAATGTTTATATAGTAAATAATGCTTCGGAAGTCATTGAAACCGTTTTAGTTCTTTCCCGCGGAAGTAGCAACGAACAAAAAACGTCGACTTTACGACATAATATGGGAAATCTGGAAGCGCATTCAGCAAAGAAAATCGAATTTATGCAGGATGAAGTACTTCGGTTTCAAAACGAATATTTGGTTACGTATTTTTCCGAAGACAAACTTCACGAGAAGCGCTTTGTGTTTGCACCCGATCAAATTTCCGAAGAAAGCTGTGTTCCTATACGCGTATTGGAAACGGAAGGGGTTTTAGCTTCGTAAAAACAGCCTGGTATTTACAAACGGTTTATTCACTGCTTTTTACTCTTTAATAATACGCTTGACAAATTGTTTTCCGTCAATTTCAAGGGTGACAAAATACATTCCAGAAGCAAGTCCCGAAAGATCTATAGTATTTGTTGTCAAACTAATTTTTGAAATCTCAACGCCTAAGAGGTTGTGGATTTTTACTGAGCTTCCCGCAACGTCATATCCTGAAACTAAAACTAAGTCGTTTGCTGGGTTTGGCAACAATTGAATAGTAACTGCTTTATAATCTTCGGTTCCCAGTTTACAGTTTTCGATAGCTCCGCACGCCACATCAGTGATCACAGGCACATCAGGATCAAATTGCGGTAAGTTATTTGCACCATTGTTTCCAAACCTTGTTCCGTGGGCTTCGGTTGGGCTGCAATCTCTAACATCGCAGTCGCTTGCGTTATCGTCAAATTTATAATAGCCAATTAAATTTGCTTCTGTACCTGAAAGTTCTGTTTGATAATTGGCTTGAATTTCGGGTTGACTTCGCACACCATTCCAAACACGTAGTTCGTCAATATTCCCTACGGCATATTCACCTTGGCTTCCATTTCCGTGATAATTTCCTATATGGGTATCGGTTGTATTAAGTATGGTAGTTAGTGTACCAGAATTATCAGAGAAACCAATAGGTTCGATCTCACCATCGAGATATAAAAGAATTTCATCAATTCCATCGTAGGTCATAGCAGCATGATGCCAGAGGCCATCATTTAACACGGTTGTTCCTCGTACATAGATAAAATCTACATCAAAGACTGTGGCTATGTAGCCGCTAATAAATCCGGTATTGGTTACTTGAAATCCCCAACCCCTAAATTCTCCATTTTCAATACCTAATTTCGAAATAATTTGTTGAAATTCACCCTGCAGATCAACTTTTATCCAAGCTTCAATGCTAAATGAGTCTGTATGTTCAAAACTAAAGTTATTTTCTAAGTTCACATAATCATCTATACCATCAAATTGAAGCGAATTGTTTTGAGATTGTGCTGTGGTATATACTACGGTAAGTATAAGGAGAGAAATAATTGTTTTCATAATAAAGGAGTTGTCATATTGTTCATCATTCCATCGAGACCAATTTTTGCTCTAAAGAATGAATTCGATTAGAATACTAGATTTAGTATGAAGATCGTGCAATTTAGAAAGGAGAACAATAGCGACTTCAGATGCGCTTACGTTTAATTCATAAGTGTATAGAAGTGTTTCTTATGCGAAGCGTGCACTTTGATGCTTTTGGAAGAGATCTATTATTAATTTAACTTTTCGGTAAGTTTTTTAAACACCTTTTTAGGATCTTTATTCTCATAAAGTATCTCATAAACAGCATTAATAATAGGTGTTTTGGCCTTTTTCTTACCTTTTTTAATATTGAGTTCGTAAGCACTTTTAGTAGCGTAATAACCTTCGGCAACCATACTCATCTCCATTTGTGCGCTTTTTACGGTATACCCTTTCCCAATCATGTTCCCAAACATCCTATTCCGACTAAAAACAGAATAGCCCGTAACCAGTAAATCGCCTAAATAGGCAGAACCATTGATGTCGCGTTTCATTTTGTGTACTTTTTTGACGTAGCGCTTCATCTCACGAATGGCGTTACTCATCAAAACACTTTGGAAATTATCACCATAACCCAAACCATGGGCAATACCAGCAGCAAGGGCATAGATATTCTTTAACATGGCTGCATATTCTGCGCCAATTACATCATCACTAGTTGTACATTTAATATAGTCACTACTTAACATTTTGGCAACCAATTGCGCCTTTTCATCATCGATGCAGGCAATAGTAAGATAGGAAAGACGCTCTAATGCTACTTCCTCTGCATGACAGGGGCCTGTAATCACTCCTATATCACTAAACGGGATGCCGTGATGTGTAAAAAAATGATCTCCCACTATAAGACTTGTTTCAGGCACGATTCCTTTGATCGCTGAAAAAATAACTTTCCCTTTTAATGAAGTGGTTATTTTTTCAAGTTCAGAATAGATAAATGCCGAAGGAATGACAAAGATCAAATAATCGGCATAATCAACCATCTCATTAATGTCGTTGCTCAGCTTTAATTTGTTTGTGTCAAATTCAACAGAGCTTAAATAATTCGGATTGTGTTGCTCTTTTTTTAGGTGTTCAATAGCGTAAATACTCCGCATATACCAGCCCACTTCATCCAAATTTTCACATAGCATTTTTACGATGGCTGTAGCCCAGCTACCGCCGCCAAAAACAGCGAATTTTGTTGTTTTATCCATAGGGTGAGTTTCAATTACCCAAAAATACGCAAATAATTACGTACTGTAACCCTCAGTATAACAGCACTATATGTTTTTGGCATGCCTTTTGAAATTTCAGAAATAGAAACTTTTAAAACACAGGACTTATGAAGACGACAAAACTACTTTTCGGATACAGCCTTTTGGCCCTATTTTTTACTTCGTGTTATACCGAAGTTATCATAGATGAAGACCCTTATATCGATCCTGTGCAAACTATTAGCTTAAACGAATTATTACATAGCTACGAACTCTGGTATGTCGATATTGACCGCACACAAGGAAATGGATATATTCCATTTATGCAGAAAGCATTTACCATGTCGTTTAGAAATGGAACCGTGTTCGCAAATAACAACCTTGTCGGTATTGGTGATCAAGGAGGTGGCTACGGAATTGACGTTGGCTTCTTCGATACATTCAATTTTGATATGGACATTTCACACGACCTTGACGGCTTTTACACCTTTGAAGTGAACCAATTAAATGGCAACGAAATTGAACTCTACAACCGAAGTCTGGGGCTCTCGTATATCTTAGTTGGGTATCAACGGAATACCTTCGATTATAACAAGCTTTTCTATGAGAACATTCACTACTTTTTGCAGGAATATGTTACTTGGGAAAAGACGTATACGAGCGAGTACGGACAGCTAAATGAATTTGATAACGAGAATTTTGTACAATTTCTGCCAGGTGGCGGTGATGGCAACTTTCGGAGCTCTCAAGATCCTAATGGTATGAATATCAACAACATTTATTGGGACTATTCGGGCATCTATAATGTAGACGATGTTCCTGGAAATAGCTACCTCAAATATTTAACATTGGATTATGATTATCTAGGCAATGAATACTTTGATTTGAGCGTTCTCGATGACAATACGATCGAATTATTTCATGAAGCGTCAGGAACCTTATACAGATTTAACGGTCGTGGATATATTCAGTATAAAAATAATGAAGGAAAATTACGAGAATCTAAAGCAACCATTGCAAAGCAGATGGTAAAGATCAGTAAATTCTAGATCGCTCAATGAAGAGCAAATAACAATTTTTTTGGTTGGTTGAAACCGCTCCGTAAACTTCGGTTTGTTTGGGGCGGTTTTTTTGGGACAGAACAAACATAACAAGAAGAATTCACTGTACTCTTAACATCCCTTTTTGTACAATTAGTTGGGCGTTCCCCAGACGTTCGCCAATGCTCAGTCTGGGTCAGGCTTTCGGCAGTCACTTCACGCCTTCAGCGTAAGAGCTCCAACAGAGCCTCAAATGCATAGCATTCACGACAACCTATTTATTAAATATAAAAATTAGGAGTAATCCTTAACGCGAGATTGTTCTTTTTTGCATTGCCCAGAAAAGAACCAAAAAAGTCTAGCCTGAGCATTTTTTTCTTCCACCATGCTTTCAATGCTGTATTTAAAGCTTTCCCAGAAATAATAGTGAATAAATGGAACTGCGTTTCGCGTAGCGAAAATAGAGCATGAAACGAAAGGCGCTATGGTTTTACTGGCGTAAAAATTTCCTTAAAAGCTTCTTGATTTTTTGATCCGTGTTGCTTCAAGGCAAAATGAATAAAAGACTATTTGTAAAAATGCATCTCATCCAAATAGGTCCAAACACCTTCCGGGAGCATAGGTCTGATGTTTTTTCCTGCTTTAATTGCTTTCCGAATAAACGTAGAAGACAATTCCATAATAGGCGCATCAACTTTAGTAATTTTAGGATGACCACTAAATTGAGTTTCAATAGTGCCTTCAGAAATACGCGGATACACATAGATCTCGTAGCGGTCTATGATGACCTCAAAATTTTTCCACTTGTGGAAACTCTTTAAATTATCTTCTCCCATGATCAAACAAAAATGCTGATCTGGATACGTTTCTTCCAAATGTGCCAGTGTGTTTACCGTATAGTTTGGCTGCGGAAGGTCAAATTCGATCTTACTCGATTTTAATTTTGGGTAGTCTTCCAAAGCCACATCAACCATCGCTATACGATGATGATTGTCTAAGAGACTACTTTTCTTTTTATGCGGATTATGAGGCGTAACCACCAACCATACTTCATCTAGGTCGCTAAATTCGGTCATATGGTTAGCTATGGTAAGATGACCAACATGGATGGGGTTAAATGTCCCAAAATAGAGTCCGATTTTCTTTGCCTTTGCCATTTATTCCTCTTCGGGATGATGTTGTAAAATTTCGGGTTTCGCAATAAAGTCGGCTACCAACGCATGAGCTTCATTCAAGGCGGTTCCTAGGTGATTGTTTTCAATGATAAAGTCGAATTGCGGTGCCGTAGCTAATTCCACAGAAGCTTTTGCAATGCGCATATTGATACGCTCGTCACTTTCCGTTTTACGCTTTTTGAGACGAATCTTTAGTTCTTCCACACTAGGCGGTTTTACAAATACGGCCAAGGTTTTGTTCGGAAATTTCTTTTTGATTCGTAAACCGCCAACCACATCTATATCAAAGATCACATTTTTACCCATGGCCCAAATACGTTCTATTTCGCTATTTAGTGTTCCGTAGAAATTATCGCGATAAACTTCTTCCCATTCAAGGAAGTCGTCGTTTTTAATGTGTTGTTTAAATTCCTTTAAACTAATAAAATAGTAATCCTCACCATCTTTTTCCTCTCCACGAGGCTCTCGCGAAGTAGCGGATACTGAAAATTCTAGATTTAGATTTTTCTGCTTTAAAAGATGCCGTACAATGGTCGTTTTACCACTACCGGAAGGTGCCGAAAAAACGATTAATTTTCCTCCCCTCATTACAATACATTTAACGCTTGTTCTTTAATTTTCTCAAGCTCATCTTTCATTTGAACCACCAATTGTTGCATGGGTGCAAAGTTAGATTTAGAGCCAATAGTATTGATCTCTCTTCCAATTTCTTGTGTTATAAAACCAAGCTTTTTTCCGTTTGAATCTGAAGAAGCAATAGCCTCTTTAAAGTAGTTGAGGTGGTTTTTAAGACGTACCTTTTCTTCGGTGATGTCGTATTTTTCTAAATAGTAGATGAGCTCTTGCTCAAATCTATTTTCATCAACCTTTTCCTGAAGTTCACTTACCGCTGTGCGTAGGCGTTCTTTAACATTGTCCATACGCTGACTATCAATTTCAATAACTTGCTCAAGCAAATTCTCAATGATGTCAATGCGTTCCACGAAATCGTTTTGTAGCACCGCACCTTCGTCGGTTCGATAAATATTGATGGCAACTAGCGCTTCGTTGACAGCTTCCAAGATCGAATTAAATTCAGTTTCATCAATCTCTTCCCGTTCGGTTTTTAAGGCATCGGGCATACGGATCGCCATTTTTAGAAGCTCTATTGCATCACCGTCCACAACATTTTGTAGTTGCCTCATATATTGTTTAACAACTGTTTCGTTGAGTTGGGTTGAGGTTTCTTCTCCCGTAACTTCTACGAACAAGTTAAAATCTACCTTTCCACGTGTTAACGACTTGGCCAACATATTTCGAATATGGAGTTCCTTTTCGCGATAGGAAGAAGGTACTCGGGTATTCAAGTCGAGATTTTTGCTGTTTAACGACTTAATTTCGACAGTAATTTTTTTGGAAGGCAGCTGTATTACAGCTTTGCCATAACCGGTCATGGATTGGATCATACGAAAGAGTTACTTCTTAAGGCGCAAAGGTAGTAATTTTAGAGGTAGCTGCTTTGCAATCCCTTTTTTGGATATAATTTATTCTGAAGTCAAAAATTCGAGCGTTCTCTCTTCTGAATAATAGCGCTTATTGCTCATATGAAAACCTACGTGACCACCATTATTTGGAGTTTCAAGGTAGACCGACTTAGATTTTTTTGCCAAACTATAGGGATAGGAGCGATCACAGAGAAAGCTATCGTTTTTTGCATTTAAAATAAGCACAGGAAGGGTTATATTGGGTAAAAACTGCAGACTGCTACTTTTATTGTAATAATCGAAAGCATCATCAAAACCATGTGCTTTGGCAGTATAGAGATGATCAAAAGCCAACAGCGACTTAATTTTTTTTAATTCAGCAGCATTCATTTTATTCGGAAACCGTTCCATTTTTCGTTTATACTTGTTTCGAAGATCATTTAGAAAAGTGGTGTGATAGATCAAGTTTTCACGTCGCTGTAAGGCATGAAGGGCACCTTCTAAATGTAATGGCGAAGAGATCGCAACCCCTTTCTTTAGTTGTTTTGGAAACGTATTACGTTCTCCTAAATATTTTAAAACCAAATTTCCTCCTAAACTAAATCCAATAAGCGTGATTTCTTCATATCGATCTAATTTGATCACATGATCTATTAGAGATTCTAAATCTTCGGTACGGCCGCTGTTATAAGAGTGATAACGTAGGTTTTCTTCACCACTACAACCGCGATGATTCATGGCTACAACATCCCAGCCATTTTCAACCAAGATTTTTGCCTGCCCTTTAATATAAACCCGTTGCGCATTTCCCTCTAAACCGTGTAGTAGAATGGCCACTTGGGTTGTGTTTTTTTTACTGAAAGACCAATCTAAGTCAATAAAATCTCCATCAGGAAGGAGAAGACGTTCTCGTTCTTGGATCAATTTCGGAATTGGACGCAATTTAGCCGAATAGATGGTGCTAAAATGCCCATTCTTAAAAGGACCGCTTGCGCGAAAAGGTGAGTTGATAACTGGCATATACTGAATAAAACAAAATTTAGAATGACAAAAATACAATACTCTAGGCGATTATAAAATAAGCTTGCATATTTTGATACCAATTGGTATCTTTGTTTATGCGTAATGCCGAAAACACAAAGAATACCCTTATCAAGACCAGTGCCAATTTGTTTAATACACAAGGGTATAAGGCAACTTCGATCAGTGATATTACCAAGGCAACAGGTTTTACGAAGGGAGCTATTTACAGGCATTTTGATAGCAAGGCAGATCTTGAACAGCAAGCGCTTCGCAGTTTGGCAAAAGCCATGTTTGAGTCTATTGGGCTCTCTATTAGGAACGCCAAAAGCTTTAAGCTAAAGATGGAGGCTATCTTTTCCTTTTTTGAAGATTATATGCATACGCCTCTTTATCAGGGTGGTTGTCCGTTACTGAATGCTGCTATTGAAGCAGATGACGCAAATCCTTTATTGCGCCAGCAGGTATATAATATGTTGGCACAATTAAAGGCGTCTGTAGCGAAACTTATCTCAAATGGAATCAAAAACAAACAGGTGGTAGAAGGAACAGATGCTGACTTTTTCAGTACAATTTTTATTGCCACGCTGGAGGGTGGAATTATGATAAGTAAATTAGAGCGCTCCGACAAAGCGATCAAACAAACTGTAATGCATTTGAGAAGTATCGTAGAAAAGATGTCGGTTTAAAAAATTTAAAAAAACAGATACCAATCGGTATCAAATATTATATGAAAAAAATAGTTCCAAAGGCAATCGGCTTGTTTATTAATACAACTGCAAAAATTGCTCCCACATGGAGTACTAACTATTCTTTCGATCTTCTTTGCAAGGTAAGACGCGTTGGTATTTCAGAAAAGGGAAAAGACTTTTTTGACAGCGGAGAACAACTCACGCTTGATAATGGGGTTTATAGTACTGTGCTCCATCGTTGGGGTACTGGAGAAAAGAGTATTTTCTTTCTTCATGGTTGGATGAGTAATTCACAACGTTGGTTACCCTATGTTGAATCATTAGATCTAAATGAATATACTGTGTATGCACTTGATGCTCCTGGGCATGGTCTTTCAAAAGGGAATAAATTAACTTTAGAGGCCTTTAGACAAGGCGTTGCTATTGCCTTAAAAAAAGTTGGACCCATTGACACAATGGTTTGCCACTCATTTGGTAGTTTGGCGGGAGCCTATAGTTTTTTGGTCGACCCTAAAATTATTGTTAAAAAATATGTCATCATGGGTGCGCCTTCGGGATTGGATGCTATTTTTGTATTTTTTGAAACCATGCTCGGTTTATCAGATCGCGCAATTCAGCAGTTAAATATAAAAGTTGATAGTATTTTAAAAATACCTTCGGAAGAAATAACGATAGCACATTTTTTTCAGAAGGTCGAAGAGCCAGTATTGGTGGTGCATGAAGTTTCGGATGCAATCACTCCTTTTGAACCCATCCGTAAGGCTTCCGAAGAAAATAGTAATGTCAAAACCTTTTTTACAGAAGGTCAGGATCATAATTTAAAAGGGGCAGAAACCATAAATAGAATTATTGAATTTATAAGAGAATAGTATGTATTTAAAAGAATTTGAAGTACGTTGGAGTGATCTTGATGCGAACAGACATCTAGCAAACAGTGCCTACATTAATTATATGAGTCATACGCGACTTAGTTTTATGCTTGAAAGTGGCTTTGGGCAAGCAAAAATGGTTGAACACAATATTGGCCCAGTAGTGTTCTATGAACATATGTACTATTTTAAGGAAGTCTTTCCTGGCAAGCCCATTCAAGTGTCACTAGAACTTAAAGGGATAAGCGAGCAGGGAACCTATTTCTCCTTTTTACATAATTTTTATGATCATAAGGGAAGAAATATAGCGCGTTGTGAGATGATGGGAGGTTGGATCGATCTTAAAGAAAGAAAATTAAGAACCCTGCCAGAGGAGCTGTTTAATAACCTAAACAAGTTGGATAGAACAGACGATTTTTATACTATTACTAAAGAAGATACCCGAAAATTTGGGCATGTTCCAAGTCACTTAGAGTAAAATCATGTGTTGCAAATAAATAGCCGTAACAACATATGTTACGGCTATTCTTGTTTATATCGTAAGGATTATTTATCGTAGAAAAACTGTTCTTTTACAATTTTTCCGTCCTTAACTTCATATACTCCTATTTCACTCATAGTGCTTCGCTGACCACTAGGTTTGTGTGTTGTATCCATGGTATGTCGAACGCTAAACCAATTGTCGGCAACTACAGGCTCACTGGTTTCAGCTTTATGAACTTCAAAATTTTCTTGCCACCATTCGCCTTTTTTTACGACTTCGGCCATTCCATTTGACACTTGGTTCTCACTGCCTTCCATTTCTATACTTACAATGTTTGGGCTGTACAATTCTTGATAGCAACGGGCTTCTTGTCCGCTGTTACACCAATTTACTAGATTATGAGCGATTTCTTTCGTATCCATCTTTCTGTTTTTAAAAGTTAGGATAGGTAAGATACAAAAATATGGACTATCTAAGATGTGATTTTTTTCTTCCTTGTTGTAAGAAAAACGCCCAAAAATATAAGGGCAGCAGCTACAATTTTTAGTGTAGTTAAGGTGTCTGCACCAACCAAAACTGCAAAGATTGCAGCAATTAGAGGTTGTAAATACATAAAAACACCAATCACAGAAGGGCTCAATTGTTTAAGAGCATAAATATTAAAAAGATAGGTGAGTACGGTCGTTCCAACAACAACAAAGATCATTTTCCAAATCGAATCAAAAGAAAGTGTTGACCATGCAACATCTGTAAATTCTGAAATACCAATGGGGATATTCATAATAACCGCAAACAAAAAGAAGAACTTCATGAGCGTGATAGCATTATATTTTGCTACCAGGGGTTTGACTATTATTAGATAGACAGAGTAGGAAGCGGCATTGACAATAAATAATAAGTTGCCAATGGGTATGTTTGGGGCATTTGTTTGTGTTTTAGGTCCGAATAGAATCAAAACCAAGGCTCCTGTGAGTCCGAGACCAATTCCCACTCCTTTTAGTACGGTAATTCGCTCATTCAGAAAAAAGGCCGAAAGAATTAATAGTAATACGGGAGCAATTGTAATAACCACCGAACTATTTATAGGTGTAGATAGGCTTAATCCTTTAAAAAACATAGTCATGTTTAAGACCATTCCGAAGAAAGCACACGCCAAAATGCGATACCAATCCCTTTTGTCTACCTTTTCTGAAGTGTAAAAAAGGCTTATGATCCAAAAAATTAGTGCAGCGCCGCTCACGCGAAGTAAAATAAAACCATACGATCCTATCACATCGGGCATGAGCCCTTTGGCAATGGTATGATTAACACCATAGATCGTACTTGCGGCCGTTGCGGCCAAAAGAGCGAGGGCGCGACTATTCATTCGTGATGGATAGAAGCTTTTGCCGCATCAACGGTTTTTTTACTATTTCCCACAAAAATCTGATCGTTATTGATAATCACCGGACGCTTTAAAAAGGTATAATGTTCGAGGAGTAGATTTAGATAATCTTCGTCTAACAGCTTAGCATCTTTTAGACTGCGTTCCTTGTAAAGTCTAGCGCGTTTACTAAAGAGCATTTCGTAACTGCCAGTCATGTTATACATCTCTTCTATTTGCTCTTCCGTAGGTGGCTGCTGTTTGATATCTTGTTGTATAAATGACTGCGGAAGTTTTAGTTCTTCCATAATGCGTTTACATGTATCGCAACTGCTTAAATAGTAAATTTTCTTCATGGCCTTTTTCTGAAAAGAAATAATCAATCATTTGGATTAAAAGTTAAGAACGGAACAGCATCCTCAAGTGGAATTTCCACTTCAATAGGTCCCGCGGCATAACTTGCAATTTCATATGGATTATAATGTAAAATAAGATGTTCTTTTGTAAATCCGATGGTTTCTGGCAATTGAAAATTGTCATCTTCAAACCAAAATCCAGCTTCGTTGAGACTCGCTGTTGGATCAATTTCGTGGGTCCTTCTAAAGGCTTTCTCAGCAAAAACAGTAAACGGCTCGGTATCCTTAAAAAGCATGTCATTAGTGATCACCATTCCAGTTTGCGGATCGTAATTCTTAAATATAACCGACCCGTAGCCATGGGCACCACCCGTGTATAAGTATTGTCTCATTTCAACCGAAAAGATATCGGGTGTTGAGATGGTATTTGTGATGGTGATTTCGGCAAAATATTCGGCCGCCATGTCGGGAAATTCGGCACTTTCAATTCGGTACATTTCAATAAAATGTTCGGCTGCTTTTGTTACTGAAGTTGCCTTCGGAAGTTCTTCTTCATCGCCCAAATATAGCGCATCTGATATAAATTGTTGAATATCACTGTTGATCAAGTCAGCGATTTCTTCGTCGCCAGAAACTTTAAAATAATCTACGGTTATTTCTGGGCAGGTCACTTTTTTACACGCCTCAAGACTTGTTTCGCTAAATCCTTCCGAAGTGATCGTTAGTGGTTGCTTATTACAGCTTGCCAGAAGCAAAATAGTAAGTAAAATAAGGGTAACTCGACTTAACGATGGAAGTATTGATTTTCTAAAAGGAATGTTTGTGCATTTCATACGTTAAAAATACGACAGTTTTTTTAATGCGAAAGGAAAGGATTACTTTTGAAGAACAGATTTTTATATAATTTAAAATACCACTGAGTGTGGCAAGACTATGAAATTTAACACAAAAACGATACACGGAGGACAGCATAATGTAGATCCAGCATATGGATCGGTAATGCCGCCAATTTATCAGACGAGTACTTATTCACAAACCACACCAGGAGGCCACAAAGGGTTTGAATATTCGCGGAGTGGTAATCCTACAAGAGCGGCACTTGAGCGCAGTTTAGCGAGTATTGAGAGTGGTGATTTCGGACTTGCATTTGGAAGTGGATTAGCGGCTATAGATGCTGTAATCAAATTATTAAAACCTGGTGATGAAGTAGTTTCTACCAATGATCTTTATGGAGGAAGTTATCGATTGTTTACAAAGATCTTTGAAGATTTTGGAATCAAGTTTCATTTCGTTGGTATGGAAGATGCAGCCAATATTGAAAACTACATCAATAAGAATACAAAATTGATCTGGGTTGAAACTCCAACCAACCCTATGATGAATATTATTGATATCAAAGCAGCTTCCAAAATTGCTAAGAAACACGGGGTATTATTGGCAGTCGACAATACATTCGCGACGCCGTATTTACAACAGCCACTCGAGCTTGGAGCAGATATTGTAATGCATTCGGCGACCAAGTATTTAGGTGGCCATAGTGATGTTGTTATGGGCGCTTTGATCGTTAAAGACAAAGAGCTTTCAGAAAGACTTTATTTTATTCAAAATGCTAGTGGGGCGGTTTGTGGTCCTCAAGACAGTTTTTTAATGCTGCGCGGAATTAAAACATTGCATATACGTATGCAACGTCATTGTGAAAACGGGAAAGCTGTTGCGGAATATCTAAATACACATCCAAAGATCGAAAAGGTGTACTGGCCAGGTTTTGAAGATCATCCTAATCACGCTATAGCTAAGGCTCAAATGAAAGACTTTGGCGGTATGATATCTTTTGTGACAAAAGGAAATGATTATGATGAAGCTATCAAGATAGTAGAGAATTTAAAAGTATTTACACTTGCAGAAAGCCTTGGAGGAGTTGAAAGTCTTGCGGGACATCCTGCTTCTATGACCCATGCAAGTATTCCTAAAGCAGAGCGTGAAAAAACCGGCGTGGTTGATTCATTAATACGTTTGAGTGTTGGAATTGAAGATATTGATGATTTGATCGCCGATCTAAAACAAGCGATTGGTTAAGAATAGAATAGGTTATAAAAAAAAGCCGAAACAGAATGTTTCGGCTTTTTTTTATGCTTTATAGAAAACGCTTAATCGATATAGTAAATGTATCCGACATTTAACCAGTACATCCAATCGTTTGCCTTGTTTTCAGGTACAGGAACACTTCCGTTATTTTTCTCTGATGGGTTTAGACCATCTACCCAATCACTAAAATAGTAGGTCCATCGACTATCGAGCATTAAGTCACTTAGCTCCGTTAGTTTGTATCGAATTCCAACACTTCCCACAAATGCCCAAGTAGAACCACCTTCCTGTTGAAAACCGTTAAAATATTTATCTGGTGTAGAAAGAGGAGTGTTTAAATCTCCAAGAGTAGAATTTATTTCGGGATCAAAACTTACATAATGAATACCCATACTTATAAAAGGCGCGATTTTATAACCTCCCGCGGCGAAATCACGAATACTCAAAGGAAAGTACTCCAATTGTGATCCTAACTCAATTACAGTACTCGAACCGGTCATTCCTCTAAGCTGATCTGCAAAAAGTGAAGTTTTATCAGGTTCAACCCATTCTCCAAAATGTTCAAAATTTGTTTTGTGGTAATCAAATTCATTTCTAACTTTAAAGTGATCGTTAAAGAAAGTATCTCGAGTATAGCAATTACAATCCGCTCTATAGGAAAAGTTGATATAATGCACTATTCCAACACCAATACCAACATTATTAATGTTAGTTTCAAAGTCATTTCGCTGACCAAAATCTGAATAAAACGTCACAGGCCCAGTAATAATACCAAGCTCATGCGAGAAACCGAGTTGAGCTTGAACCTCTTGTTTAACAAGGGCTAGCGTGAATAATACCAATAGCAGAGTTCTGGTATTCATTAGAATTTAGGTTTAGATTGAGACGTAACAAATATATAAAAACATATGTAACAGTGAAATTTAATGACGCTTTTTAGCTTATTTCTAAATTTTTAGCCCCTTTTTTTCGCATAACACTTATATTTGTTGTTCCATAACGTTAAAGAACTATAGATAGTATTTTTGTGACGAAATGGTGTTCTTTTGATTTTCTATGAATAGCTGAAAACAAGAGAGTTATTTTAATTACTAACTTAATTCTAAGAGATTGAAACAAAGTATAAAAGATTTTATTTCTTCCGTAGAAAAAATGAATCCGAACGAGCCAGAATTTATGCAGGCCGTTACTGAAGTTGCTGAAACTGTAATTCCTTTTATTGAAAAGAATGAAGCCTATCAGGGTAAAAAACTACTTGAGCGCATGGTAGAACCAGAACGCACAATTATGTTCCGTGTCCCTTGGACCGATGATAGCGGTGAGATTCAGGTAAATCGTGGCTATCGTGTTGAGTTTAACTCGGCTATAGGCCCTTATAAAGGAGGTTTGCGTTTTCACCCATCGGTAAACTTAAGCATCCTTAAGTTTTTAGGATTCGAACAAGTATTTAAGAATAGCTTGACCACTCTACCCATGGGCGGTGGTAAAGGAGGAAGTGACTTTAACCCAAAAGGAAAAAGCGATTCTGAGGTAATGCGTTTTTGCCAAAGTTTTATGACGGAGCTTTCTCGCCATATTGGCCCTGACACAGATGTGCCAGCTGGAGATATTGGGGTTGGAGGTCGTGAGATCGGATATATGTTTGGTCAATATAAGAGACTTCGCAATGAATTTACGGGTGTTTTAACAGGAAAGGGACGTTCGTATGGAGGATCGCTCATTAGACCTGAAGCAACAGGCTACGGAAATGTTTATTTCGCAAAAAATATGTTAGCTACTAAAGGCGAAAGCTTTAAGGGTAAAACAGTTGTAATATCTGGTTCTGGAAACGTTGCACAATACGCAGCGCAAAAGGCCATGGAGTTTGGTGGAAAAGTAGTGACTATGTCAGATTCTGGCGGATATATTTATGATTCTGAAGGAATTAACACAGAAAAACTTGCTTTTGTGATGGACCTTAAGAATGTAAAAAGAGGTCGTATTAGCGAATACGTAAACAAATATCCTTCAGCAAAATACAATGAAGGAAAACGCCCTTGGGAGGTAACATGTGATATTGCCTTGCCTTGTGCTACTCAGAATGAATTAAATGCAGACGAAGCTAAAACGCTTGTCAAGAATGGTTGTATGTGTGTAAGCGAAGGAGCGAATATGCCTTCAACACCTGAGGCGATTGAAGTTTTCCAAGAGGCTAAAATATTATTTGCGCCTGGAAAAGCTTCGAATGCAGGAGGTGTAGCGACATCTGGACTGGAAATGTCTCAAAATTCATTAAGACTTAGTTGGACTTCTGAAGAAGTAGATGAAAAGTTACATACTATTATGAATGATATACATGCGGCTTGTGTAAAATACGGCAAGGATGGCGACGGTCACGTTGATTATGTGAAGGGAGCCAATGTAGCTGGATTCGTAAAAGTTGCAGATGCTATGCTAGCACAAGGTGTTGTCTAGTAATTACAGCTGAAATAAGACGAAAAAGGTTGCCGTAATTGGCAACCTTTTTCATTCTAACACCGCAATAAATAAGCCTGAAAGATGTTATACTTTCTGAAAAGAGTTGCCATATGAAACAATTTTGCCTCATCATTTTTTATATTCTCAGTTTGACATTAAGTGCTCAAAATTTTGAAGATGCATGGACAGGGCATTTTTCGTACGTTTCGGTAAAGAGTATTTCGCAGGGAAATGGTAAGATCTATGGCGGTGTTGAAAACTCGGTATTTACTTACGATTTACAAACAGAAGAGTTAAGAACACTTTCAACAGTAAACGGACTCTCGGGAGAATCGATTTCAACTCTGTATTACAGTGAAAATTATAACTTATTGGTCATAGGGTATGAAAATGGCCTTATTGAAGTGGTTCGTGATGGCGAGGAAAATATACTTACGGTGGTTGATATCTTAGATAAACCTACAATTCCATCCAATAAAAAGAGGATAAACCACTTTAATGAGTACGATGGCAACCTTTATATTGCGACTGCCTACGGAATTTCATTGTTCGATTTGGCCGCGCTTGAATTTGGTGATACCTATTTTATTGGTGACCTGGGAACTCAGATCAATATAACGCAAACAGCGGTAGCTGGAGATTACATATTTGCTTCGGGTACAGAAGAGGCCGGCATCCGTAGAGCATTAGTGGCTAACGATAACTTAATTGATTTTAACCAATGGACGCAAGTTGGGAATGGATCGTTTAAAGGAGTTCAAAACCTAAACGGAACCATTTATGTAGTGAGTATTAATAATTATATTTCAAAATACTCTTTTGGTGGAGGCTTATCTGTGGTTGCAGGTCTTAATAATCGAGTAATAGATTTTAACGTCATTGACGATCTGCTTACAATTACTACTGAAAATTCGATCCAGGCTTATGGCCCAGGCTTTATTCAACAAGCTAATGTTACGTTTTTGCCTGATTTCGACTTTGAACTCCAATCGGGTATTTCTTTTAATAATACTTTTTATATGGGAACTACCTTATTAGGTATGTTAGAAGTTCCTTTTGGCACTAGCCAGGCATCACAGATCCTTCCAGATGGTCCAGCATTAAATAAAAGTTTTGCCATTGACGCCTCTCCAGGACAGCTGTGGACGGTCTTTGGAGACGTAGATGTTAATTTTGATCCGTATCAACCACAACAATCCTTTAGACCCATAAGTAATTTACGAGAGGGAGTTTGGACCAATGTTGCCTATGAAGACATAAAGATCGCTGTAGGTAATAGAGACGTAAATGATATGGTCTTTGTAACCATCAACCCAAATTCAGCTGATCAAGTTTTTATGAGCTCTTTTAACAAAGGACTTTTACGGGTAACAGATCAATCTCCTGTAGAACTTTACGATGATACCAATAGTGTTTTACGATCGTTTCGACCCGACGACACTGATATTCGCATCTACGGATCTAGTTTTGATCCAGATGGTAACTTATGGTTGGTTCAGTCGAGGGTAGATGACGGTCTTATAAAGTTCAACCCAGCAAATAGTCAATTCCAGAAAATTGATATAACTCCCGTTATTGAGATGCCTGGGCAAGAATTGGCACTTAGTGATCTACAGGTAAGTAGAGAAGGATATGTATTTTTCGGGGCAGTTGAGACCGGGGTGGTAGGATATAACCCGTTTACTAATAAATTTAATAAGATAGGTAAGGGAGAGGGAAATGGGAATCTACCATCACCTAATGTAAGAGCCTTAGCATTCGATAAGAATAATCGTCTATGGATAGGAACGCTTTCAGGAGTTCGGGTACTTTTTAGTCCGGGTGGAATTTTTGAAGAGAACCCAAATACCGAAAGTAACCAGATCATTATTTTAGAGGATGGCGTTCCACAAGAGTTTCTTTTTGATATTCCCATTACAGATATTGAAGTTGATGGATCCAATAATAAGTGGATTGCTACAGCAACCTCGGGCGTTTTTTATGTTTCTCCAAATGGCCAGGAAACCTTACTTCGATTTACGAAAGACAACTCGCCTTTGCCTTCAAATACCGTTCAAGATATTGCTATAGACGACTTTACAGGGGTTGTTTATTTTGCGACTAATAACGGGCTTGTAGCCTATAATGGAACCGCGACAGCACCAAGAGATAATTTAGAAAATGTATATGCGTTTCCAAACCCTGTACGACCAGGATTTGAAGGAAATGTAACTATCGACGGACTCACAGCCGATGCCAATGTAAAGATCACTGATATCGAAGGAAACCTCGTATTTGAAGAAACCAGTGAGGGAGGAAGTGTTTTGTGGGATACCAAGGCCTTCGGAAAATATAAAGTTGCCTCTGGAGTTTATTTGGTTTTAATTACTACGGAAGATGCCTTAGAAACAAAGATTTCAAAAATAATGGTCATTCGGTAATGGTCATTACTACACGGGCACTTGTTTTTTCAGCACTCAAATATTCCGAAGCAGACCTTATAGTGACGTGCTTTACCGAAGATTACGGCCTTCAAAGTTACATGCTCCCAAATGTTTTAAAGAGCAAAAAAGGAAAGGTACGAGCCTCCTATTTTCTTCCCCTTACGCATTTAGAAATAGTAGGTACACACAAAAACAAGGGTACACTTGAACGGATCCGAGACGTTAAGTTAGTACAGCCCTACAAAACATTACACACTGAGGTGGTTAAGTCGTCATTGGTAATGTTTATCGCAGAAATGCTTAAAATTTGCATTAAAGAGGAAGAACCAAACAAAAATTTGTTTGAATATCTCGAACATGCTATGCTGTGGTTGGACGCACACGAAGGCATTGCTAATTTTCACATTTTATTTTTATTGAAGTTGACAGCTCATTTAGGTTTTTATCCCGAGGCTTCCCATTTGGAACTCAGGTATTTTAACATGCTAGATGGAACGTTTCAAGATCTAAAAACCAATGATTACTGTAAAGAGGGGTTAAAGATAGATGCCTTTAAACAGTTCATTGGCATAAATTTTGATGCTATCGCCGAAATCAAATTGACCAAAACAGAGCGGTCTGAGGTGCTTTTATTGCTGTTGAATTATTACCAAATTCACCTGCAAGGCTATAAAAATCCTAGGTCGCTGGTAGTACTTAACCAACTATTCAATAAATTATGAGATTCTCATTACTGCTTTCCCTTTGCCTTATTTCTTACATTTCCGTAGCACAAAAAATCCAAATTTTAGAAGAAGAGACACAAGAACCCATAATGGGAGTGGCTGTTTTTAATGATCTAAAGGACAAGAGTGGGGTAACCGATTTTGACGGTCTAGTTGATGTTAGTGCTTTTTCTGAAGATGAAATTATTAACTTTCAACATATTTCGCACGAAGCCATGCAAATGGCAAAGCGAAAGATAATTGCTCATGGCGGAAAAATTTCTATGCGCATGGATGCCAGTAGTTTGAGTGAAGTGGTACTTTCCGTTTCAAAATTTAAGCAGAACAAAAGAGACATTCCGCAGCAAATTGTTAGCGTCACCAGCGAAGATGTTATGTTTTCGAATCCGCAGACGGCTGCTGATCTGTTGCAGAGTAGCGGGCAGGTTTATGTTCAAAAAAGTCAGTTAGGTGGTGGGAGTCCGCTTATTCGTGGCTTTTCTACTAATCGTTTGCTAATAACGGTAGATGGGGTTCGATTTAACACAGCGATATTTCGTGCTGGAAATGTTCAAAATGTGATCTCTATTGATCCATTCGCCATTGATCGTACAGAAGTCATTTTAGGCCCCGGCTCTGTTGTCTACGGAAGTGATGCCGTGGGAGGTGTGATGAATTTCTATACCAAAAAGCCAAAATTCTCTTTTGTTGAAGGCGTCTCGTTTTCTGGGAACGCTACCGCACGTTACGCAACGGCAAATAGTGAAAAAACAGGTCATGTTGATTTAAACTTCGGAATGAAGCAATGGGCGTTTTTAAGTAGTATCACTATAAGTGATTTTGACGATCTGAAAA
Source organism: Ulvibacter sp. 2305UL32-6 (assembly GCF_058148545.1). NCBI lineage: Bacteria > Pseudomonadati > Bacteroidota > Flavobacteriia > Flavobacteriales > Flavobacteriaceae > Ulvibacter > Ulvibacter sp. 2305UL32-6. The sequence continues at coordinate 352,876 of NZ_JBYVKA010000003.1, read as the reverse complement.
TGGGAAGTCACGGACCAGAAGATTATTTACGTCCAGAGTATGTTGAAACCATTAATGGCGAAGACGTCGTAGTTAAAAATGATGATCCACGTGTACAAAAACCTACTGGCTACAATCAGATCAATACCATGCAGAAAATTCGATTTATGCCTTCGGAAACTTGGGACTTTAACCTAGGCTTGTTTTATACTACCACAAGTGATTATCCGCGTTATGATCGTTTAATACGTAAAAGTGGGGACGATTTTAGAGCGGCTGAGTGGTTTTATGGACCTCAGGAATGGCTTGCAGCCAATTTCAAAATAACGAATAAAGAAACAAAATTTTACGACGAAAGTGACTTGACGTTATCTTTTCAGCAATTTAAAGAAAGCCGAAATGATCGTGATTTTGGAGCGACCATTTTGTATGAGACTGATGAGAAAGTGAGTGCTTATAGTGGAGGCTGGGATTTTACCAAAAAGCTTGGTGAATTCAATGTATTTTATGGTTTAGAATATGTTTATAATAAAGTGAATAGCGAAGGACAACAAACAGACATCGTGACCAAAGAGACGGCTGAGACAGCATCGCGTTATCCCGATGGCTCTACATGGCAATCAATGGCGGCTTATGCGAGTACACAATGGCCTATTTCTGAAAAGGTTTCTTTTCAAGGAGGATTGCGTTATAACCATATTTTAGTAGATGCTATGTTTGATGATAAATTCTTTGATTTTCCTTTTTCCGAAGCAAACATTAGTACTGGCGCCTTGACGGGAAGTGCCGGTCTAGCATGGAATCCGAATGATATTTTAGGTTGGAAACTCAATTTTTCAACAGCCTTTAGAGCGCCCAATATTGATGATGTAGGTAAGATATTTGACAGCGAACCGGGAAGTGTAGTGGTTCCAAATCCAGATCTAAAACCTGAATATGCCAGAAATTATGAATTGGGAGTAAACCTAAATTTTGATGGAGTCGTAAAAATAGATCTTGCTACGTATATGACTCACTTAGACGATGCTTTGGTGCGTCGTGACTTTGAGTTAGACGGCGAAACTGAAATACTATATCAGGGAGAATTAAGTAATGTACAGGCTATTCAAAATGCTGCTAAGGCTGAGGTTTATGGTTTTGAAGCGGGCGTAGAGATCAACTTTAATAAGGAATTACAACTAAGCAGCCAGTATAATATTACTGATGGTTTTGAGGAAGATGACGATGGAAATAGAAATCCTGCTCGTCATGCCGCGCCTCAATTTGGAAATACCCACCTTACGTTTAAAAAAGATAAACTAAAGCTGGATGCCTTTGGCATTTACAATGGGCAGTTTGATTATTTAGATCTAGCACCAAGCCAGCAAAGCACTGATTATTTGTATGCTAAAGACAGTGATGGGAACCCGTATTCACCAAAATGGTATACGTTAAACTTTGGAGCGCAATATGCACTTACGGAGGCAATACAACTCAATGCAACCTTAGAAAACATCACCGATCAACGCTACCAGCAATATTCTTCTGGGATCGCTTCTGCAGGACGAAATTTGATCGTGGCGGCGAGTTATGCTTTTTAGTAAGAACGATTAAAAGTTAGCTATATTTAATTGTCTTTTGGCATTGTACGATAAGAGCCGTTAAAGGCAAGACCTTATTTAGTCAATGTACGAATGTATTTGTTAATCATATATTGGGTAATTGGTTTTAAGGTCTTGCCTGTTTCTGGGTGTAGACCTAAGTCTGTAAAATATTCAAGATCACCTTGGCTATTTTTTCCATACCAGAGTCTTACACTTCCATCTTTATTAAAAAAAGTATAGGTGCTGTCAGGCTCTATTCTTCTAAAATTTTCAATTCGATCCTCTTTGTACAATTTTAAAGTACCGTTTTGAACTTTATTAGCATCAAAATTAGCTTCTACATAATGATCTGAATTCCATATCATCCATCGTTGTCGATCCACTGATACAAAAAGAAGAATAGGCACTAGAATTAGAATAGTGAGCAGTATTTTATTTTTTTTCACCCATGTGAAAAGTGTTTCTTTAAAGTTATTTGGAGTATCAGATGTTTCGGGCTTAGGGTTTCTTTTGTTAAATTCTTGAAAATTTTTGAATTCCAAAAAGTTACAAAGAGATTGTACTACATATTGTTTAAATTCAATTTTGGTTTCTGAATCTGATCGCGCTCGATTATAGTTAATTATTAAACTTTTCTCTCCATATGTTTCCCCGCTATTCTCGAAAATAAATTCAGACAGATATATTGCTTGACGATTAACCACCTCTGACCCTATATCTTTCCCAGCCTTTTCAAACGCCTTTAATAGTAAGTGACTATGCATATTTATGGGTAGTTTTTCTATTAATTAAATTCACAAATTATTCATGGAAATTTGATGGAAATTAATTTCTATCAAACTTCTATCCCCTTTCCATTCAATCAAAATCAAAATCATTTCATTTACTCCAGAATCGATTGTTACCCAAAACGTAATTGGGTTTACGAAATATATCAATTCTACACTGGAGATGCAAAGTAAAGTGGAATAGCCATTTGAGAAGTAACTACTACGCTTTACTTCTGCACCTCCTACTTCTCAAACAAGAGAGACGTCTCTTCATTTTTTTAGCGACTCCGTGTCGCAAAATCAAACTGAGTAATCACTTGGACGGCTAGAGCTATGTCCAAAATTAAATCAAACAAAATGAAGAAATTTGCATTAATAATTTTTACGGTTTTCCTCAATATGGCGCTATATTCATGTACGCCACAAGCATTGAATGAGGATATTAAAGCGCCACAAGCATGTTGTGGGGAGGATGAACAAATACCACCACCACCGCCACCACCACCAGACAACTAATGGTTGAAAATTAGTTTATACCTTAGAGGGATGGAATCATATAGAGCTTCATCCCTTTTTTTATATATACTAATTGTTTGTTCGAATATTTGTACGGGACAGACAGAAAGTGTTTTGGATAGCGTTAATTACTACTATCAGAAAGCAAATGACCCTAAGAGTGGCTATGATAAGTTGGAAGCATATTCTTTCTATTCGCATAAAAAAGCTGATAATTTACGAGATGGAGATACATTAAATGCTATTTCCAATTTAAGGATGATTGTTATTTGTCAGACAGACATGGCAATTTATTACGAAGCAAAATCATCGGCAGTTGAGGCTCTAGATTTAATAGATCGAATGAGTAATGGTAATAAAGAACGTGAAATATACTTAAACGCAAACCGAAAAGGGATTTATAACAGTCTAGGTATTATTTATAGAACATTGAATGATCATGAAAATGCACTAAAGACCTATAATGCTGCTTTACTTTTAACTAACGAGACTGAGAGCAAGAATTCGCTATACATGAATATTGCAAACGTTTATATGGATCAAGGAAAGTATGAGCTGGCTAAAGAAAAGTATGAGCTAGTTTATCAAAGCAGATTGCTGTTAAATAATCAAAGAAAAACTGCAAGTGCTTTGGATAATTTAGGATTTGCTCAAGGCAAGTTGAATGAATCGACCGCTGTCGATAATATGCTCAAGGCGCTGAAAATTCGGATCGAAGAACGCGAAAACTCCAAAATTTATACAAGCTATAAACATTTGAGTGAATACTATTTAGATCGAAAAGAGCTAACCCTCGCAAAAAAATATGCAGATCTTGGTTATGAAGCAACTGTTGGACAAAATGTAACATATAAATTGGACGCTCTTTCTGTCTTAATAAATCTATCAACAGACTCTCTCGCCATTAATTATATAAGATTAAATGACAGCATTCAGGCATCAAATCAACGGGAGGAGAACAAATATGCCTACCAAAGATATAATGTAGAGAAAGAACAAAAGAGAACGTTAGAGGCAGAGCTTAAGTCGGAAAAGGAAAGATCAAATCGATTGTTAGCACAGTATCTTGGTGCAACACTTTTTATTGGCGGGATTTTTCTCTTCTTCTTTTTTAGGGCAAAACATAAAAAAGAAAAAATTCAGGAAATTTATAAAGTGGAAACACGAATTTCCAGAAAAATCCATGACGAGGTCGCTAATGACGTATATCACATAATGTCCATGATTCAGAGTAAAACGAATATGACAAACGATATAATTGATAATCTAGAAGTGATCTATGAAAAGACGAGAGATATCTCTAAGGAAAGTAGTGCTATCGAGGTAGATGAAGACTTTGATGAGCTGCTAAATGATCTATTGCTTAGTTATAAGAACGAACATGTCAATATTATCACTAAAAACATTTCTAAAATCAATTGGAAATTGTTGAATTCTGATAAAAAAACGGCACTATATAGGGCTCTTCAGGAATTAATGACAAACATGAAAAAGCACAGTAAGGCTTCGCTAGTTGCACTAACCTTTTTGCAAAAAAACTCTAAATTAACCGTAAACTATAATGATAATGGTATTGGATGCAACTTAAGCAAGAATAACGGACTGAATAATGCGGAAAACCGTATTCACACAATTAATGGAACTATTACTTTTGAATCTGAACCTAATAGGGGTTTTAAAGCACAAATTACAGTTTAGCCTATGTTTACAAAAGTTTTGGTTTCGGAAGATATGGATGATATTACCAAAGGCGTATATACCTCGCTTTGTGACTTAGGTATATCCCAAATAGATCAAGTTCAATATTGTGACGATGCATATTTAAAAATAAAGAAAGCAACGTTAGACGATGCTCCATATCAATTATTGATCACAGACTTATCTTTTAAGCAAGATCATCGAGAACAGCGTTTACCTTCTGGAGAGCATTTGGTAAAAGCGCTACGGCAAGAATATCCTAATTTAAAAATCATTGTATACTCTGTCGAGGATCGACTTCAAAAAGTTCGAGTTTTAATGAATCAGTATGATATCAATGCCTATGTCTGTAAAAGCAGAAGGGGTTTGTTAGAATTGTCGGAGGCAATTACTGCCGTATTTAAAGAGCAAAAATATCTATCTCCAAAAGTAGCCAATGCACTGAGTCCCAAAACTGATTTAGAGATGAGTGATTATGAGTTAAAACTTATCGAACAACTTTCAAAGGGTCTATCTCAAGAAGAGATTAGCGAGTACTTTAAAGCCAATGAAACCTCACCCAACAGTTTAAGCTCTATTGAAAAACGGCTCAATAAACTTCGTATACAATTTAAGGCTAACAATGCCATTCACCTGATTTCAATAGTCAAGGACTTAGGGCTTATTTAACTTCCAATAATTTTATTTTTTGCTGTATACGGGTTCCCGTAAGGAATCTACATGCATTGGTTTTAGGTTTGGGGAATAGTAATCACTAAAACCTAAAGTTATGGCCAAATATTATGTTAACAATACAGCTCAGTCCAATGGTGATCATGAAGTTCATAAGGATGGATGTTATTGGTTGAGTTTAATATTGAGTAAGAAAGATCTTGGAGAGCATATAACATGTCATTCAGCTATAAGGAAAGCAAAGGAAACATATGCACAATCCAATGGTTGTAAAACATGTTCTGAAGATTGTCATACTTCCTAACTATAAACAAAGCATAATGAAGAAACTAACCATACTCTTTACAACGCTAATCTGCCTTTCGTTATTCATTTCTTGTGATAATGAAAAGCAAAAAATGGAAACCAAATGGTATTAAGGAGGTACTCTTCATAAATCTAAAATAATTGATTGGAAAAATGCTACAGAAGAAAATAAACTAGCTACTTGTGGAGATTTTTGCGCAAATACTTATAACGATAATTCGATAGATGAAATTAAAATAATCGCAACGAATTTAAAAATATGCATCGATGAAGCAATACAAGATCATTCATATTTAGATAGTAATGATGTTTCAAAGGTAGCTTCGATGTGCTTATTATTAATGGAAAACTTAAACTGAATTATGGAACTCCAAAATCACATAAAGGCCTTAGCTGAAAAAATCAACAAGCTAAAAGATAAAATAGAGACAGAAGAGTCTACAAAACATGCTTTCGTTCTACCCTTCATTAATATTTTGGGTTATGACACTTTTAATCCCACCGAAGTTGTCCCAGAATTTACAGCAGATTTAGGTTTAAAAAAAGGCGAGAAAGTAGACTACGCGATTTTTCAAGATGATATCCCGATTTTAATTGTAGAGTGCAAGAATTGGAAAGAAAGTCTTGATAATCATAACTCACAATTGTTTCGATATTTCCACACTACAAAAACACGATTTGCACTATTGACTAACGGTATTCAATATCGTTTTTATACAGACTTGGAACAAGTGAATAAAATGGATGAAAAGCCTTTTTTAGACTTTGATATCACAAAAATTAAGGACAATGAAATATTAGAAATATCAAAATTTCACAAATCCAATTTTGACATTAATAAAATTGTAAATAATGCAAGTTCATTAAAGTACACTAAAGAAATAAAAAAGTGTATCGCAGAACAACTAACGATCCCAACACATGACTTTGTGAAACTCTTTGCGAATAAGTTTACTCTGGACGGTTAACGGAAAAAGTGATGGAAGAGTTTACTGATTTAGTACACAAAGCATTTAATCAAACAGTCAGTGAAAAAGTGAACGATCGTCTAAATGCCGCATTAAATAAGGAAACCGAAAAGCAGCAGTTGGATTCTATTGAGTTAATTGAAGAGGAAAATAAAATTATTACCACCGAGGAAGAGTTAGAAGGGTTTAGAATTGTAGTTGCAATCTTGAGGAGGAAACTTGCTGTAGACAGGATTGTACATCGAGACACACAGTCTTATTTCGGAATTTTATTGGACAATAATAACCGTAAGCCGCTATGCAGATTGCATTTAAATGGAGGCACGAAGTATATAGGAATATTTGATGAGCTAAAAAATGAAACGAGAGAATTGATTGAATCTATTGACAGCATCTATCAGTTTGAAGACAGGCTTCTCCAAACAGTAGCCTATTACAACGAATAACCCTAAACGAATAGCTTGAACATTATGAAGACACTCATTCAGCTTTTAATTTTAACGATATGTCTCAGTTGCGACTATACTGGATCTCAGACTGAAACATATTTTGAAAAGAAAATGACTATTGAAGAAATTGAAGATGCAGAACCTTTACGATTTCTTGATGCTGGAGGAAAGTATAACGATAGTTTTTGGGGTACAAAAATTCATGTTAATGGGACTATATCAAATACGGCAACTGTAGCAGATTATAAGGATATAACGGTTCGAGTTACCTATTATTCTAAAACTAAAACAAATCTGGGTAGTAAAGATTATACAATTTATGAAGTTGTTCAGCCAAACACTACAATTCCTTTTAAGCTAAAAATTGAAAACTTTAAAAATGTAAACACTATTGGCTGGGAAGTTATTCGGGCAATACCCATTAAATAATATGAGATTTTTTATTATTTTATTTTTGTTACTTACCTACAAGTGCTGTTATGCCCAAGAATTCGAAACGAAACGAGAATCGCATCAACTTATTGAAAACAGGAGTATTTATTTAAATGGAGGTGTAAGAGCTTCTATGGGTGGAAAATCAAGGACTATTATAAAGGTTGATTTGCCGCCAAATACAGTAGAATGGTATTATAGTTTTACAACTTCAAAAGGGAAAAGTGGCGATAAAAACTTAGGGCTTGCATTACAGTTGTCCGCACTCTTGGTTGACCAAAGTGGGATTTCTTCAGAATTCTTTTCGCAAATTGAAGTTCCAGAGGGTGTAGCTTCGGCCGATATTTATGTTTGTGATCGCGCTAACATAGATCATTTCATTAAAAAAGAAAGTTACAATTACAATATGAAAGGTTCCACAGAGAATACCAAACAAGCCGTTGTTGTCATTAATGATGTGCTCTCAGGGTCTGTTTATTTAGGCTTAAAAAACCCTAGCGAGATGAACGGTCTTAATATTAGCATTGAAGTTGTTGCTATTACCGAAACACAAATAGCAATTCCTAAAACCTCTGAGCAGCAAAAAGCTGAACTGTATGGAAGTCTAGGATGGACCGCCTTGGAAAGTGGAGATTTTCAAAAATGTGTAGCATATTGTGATAAATCCTCTGCTGTCTACCAATATGGCTGGATCATGGCAAATAAGGGATTAGCGCAATTGATGCAAGGAAATGAATTAAATGCAGTTGAAACGTATGTGGTTGCGATACCTTTAATAAAAACACAAAACAAAGCACAGCACTTTTTAAAAAAAGTAATTAAAGATCTCGAAAATGCGATCGTATATTGTGGTGAACTAGAAGGTGCAGATCAAATTAAGCAAATGGTATTGCACACTATGAATAAATAACTTAGATTCAATTATGATGCGCTACTTGATTGCTTTTGTATTTCTCTTTTCCTTTTCTGTTCATTCACAGACTATTCAGGGGAAAGTCATAGGTATTATGGACGGAGATACTTTTAAGATCTTAAAATTAGATTCGACTCAGTTAAAAGTGCGATTGGCAAATATTGATTGTCCAGAAAAAAAGCAACCCCATTCAGATAAGGCGAAAAAGTTTGTCTCAGATGCTATTTTCGGAAAGAGTGTTCAATTAGAAATACTTAAAAAGGATCGGTACAGAAGGGCTATTGCCAATGTATATTACGGAGATTCGCTTCAACTCAACCATGAACTCGTAAAAAAAGGTTTGGCTTGGCATTATGTAAAGTATTCAAAAGATACCTTGTTACAAGGTTGAGAGGACATCGCACGCCACAATAAAATAGGCTTATGGGCAGATAAATCTCCCATTGCTCCTTGGACATGGCGAGATAAACCAAAGCAAGAGTAACGAATGCAAACTGTACAACGATTTCTTTTAATCCTGTTGATAGCATGTTCCTCACAAGTATATGCACAAACCGTCTTTACAACCAAAACAGGTGAGAAGTATCATTTGGAAAAATGTCATTATTTGAAATATTCCAAAAAAGCGGTAACTATAGATGATGCTATAAGCAGAGGATATGAGCCATGCTCTATTTGTAAACCAACGGCAAAAACGGCATTAAAGAATGCTAGTGGGTTGTCTTTGGATGCTAATTCTGGCGAAACAACTCCTATTAAGAAGACCATTGCTACTCAGTGCACTGGGAAGACACAAGCCGGTGCAAGATGCAAGAGGAAAACTAAAAATAGTAACGGTAGATGCTTTCAACATTAATCATCCATCTCATCACTAGTTTCTGTGTCATCAATTTCTATTTCTTCCTCCATCTCTTCCTCTAATAAAATTTCATCTCCGTTTGCATCTAGCTTTTTCTCAATAAAATAGAGTCCGTCGAGTTCTTTACTATAGATATATTCCGAAACGCCATAAGCGTCATCTACACTATTACCATCAGCATCAAAGAAGGAAACTCTACTTGCAATGGTCGAAGGTAGAATTTGATATACGAAATCGGCTATGCCATCTTCATTCGCAAGGAGACGATTGTCGGTGCCATAGGTGCTGATCCGTGTTGTCACACCTGCATCATTATAATGGTATTCTTTTTTATAATAACCTTCTGGACCCAAAACAGGTTTACCGAGATCATTTAAATAACTATGACTTTTTACCAAGCCATCGAGCGTATAAACTAGTTTCTCTTCGCCAATTCCTTCGGTACTGTTAATTTTTCGGCCGCTACTATTATAGTTGCTATAGCCTGCAAATTTATAATCTGGAGTGTATGCATAGGCGATACGGTGAATTCCTTCGGAATTAGATGTGGGTTTTGACCAATTGCTAAAGTAAGACGTAGACGTAATTTTACCCACACTGTTGTATTTGTATTTGGTAATAGCCGCTCCTGAAGCGAGACGCCCTGATTTGTCGTATAGCGTTTCGGTAGAATCTTTTCCAAATCTATTAATTGTCAAAACAATTCGATGAGCACGATCATTATTTTCAGGTTTGCCGTGTTTGTTAAAATTAGTCCGCTCAATTAGGTGACCGGTTTCGTCATAAACATAGTTGTTATATGTAACCCCTTGAACCGCATTGGCCAATTCATCGTCAATATTATAATAGGTTGTTTTCGTTTTGTTATTATTTACGTCGTACTCCCAGCGAATAGTGGTAACATCTTCGTCAAAGACAACTTTATTCCTTAAAGAATCTAATGTAGTTTGAACGATTGTATTTCCTGCCTTATCGTATTGATAGGTATAGATGCTTACACCGTCTTCTGTTAGCGCGTAATTTCCATTGTGATCATAATGGGCTTCTTCAGTAACACGATTGTTTGAATCAAGGGTATAAACAGTTTTTGAAATACCGCGATCATCGTTGTAGTGAAATCCGTAGGCATCAACCGCAGAAAGTACCTTTGTAGAGTCGTTAGGGTATTCATATTTTGTTGCTCCCCATTTAGATTCGTCAAATTTTAGCACAAAACCAGGGTAATATTGTGCTTTAAAAGCTATTCTGCCAATACTATCATAACGTATGGTTTCTTGGAAATAGTCTTCAGTTCCAATTACGGCGATATCCTTTCTGTTATAGCGTTTTTCGTGAAGTATTCTATCATAAAGATCATAGGCATATGTACGTTTAGAGACCCCATTTGAATCATTTCTTGGTTCCTCCTTATGATCAAGCAATACCTTGCTTATCATATTTCCGCGCTCATCATACTCGTATTGTATATTATATTCGTCTAAATGCATAGCATAATCACTTTTTTCATTTAAAAGACGATACTGCTCAATTTTGCCATTTTCACCAAATGTTATTTCATAAATCGCAGTCAGGTAGATGTCTAGCATAGGATGAAACTGCTTATCTAAATTGGTGATTTTGATGGTTCGATTTTTGTCATCCAGCTTACGTTTTTCATGATAAACGTTATCTTGATTGGTAATTAGGTTTTTAGCCTTATCAAAATACGAGGTGGTATAGCTATTGGTTCGAGCGTCATAAGCATATTGAAGTTCAAAAACTCCATTATGTGTAGTGCGCTTGTTTTCAGAATTATAATAACGGCGAGAAATACCTTTCTTATCATCAAAGGTCACAATTGTTTTAACTCGATCGAGAGCTGAGTTAAACAATGAATCGGGATCTCTATATTCCCAAATATATCGGGTTGGATCTGTAGTGTTTATTGTAGTGATGGCTGTATTAAATGTACCACCATTGGTTAGTTTTCCGTCTTTAATACAACGAATGGTGGTGATACTATCTTGAACGATAATTTGATAAGATTCACCAAATTCGGCTTCAGTTTTACTAATTGGATAACTGCTTAGGATTTGATGATCTACCGTAGTATAAATATGTTTGAAGTAATTAGATTCCGAAGAAGTAAATTGAGAATATGTGCTTAAATCTTCATTTTTATAATAGGCGGTCTGTTGTAATAAATCGGTGATGTACAATTCCCAATAACGTTGTTCATATGTATTAATATTATGATCCGATTCGTTATCATATACAATCTGAAGACTGTCTAGTTTGTTGCCGTACTTTTTATACAGACGCTTCATTTTGTTTTCTGAAATTTTGTTAGCCCCTAAAGCAACTATTTCTTTGCGCATGAGGCGCGCGCAATATTCCGTTAGATTAAAATGAAATTGCTCATGAATTAAAAGTTGTTCAGTAAAAGACGTGTCTTTAACCCATTCAGACTGGTTAGGGTCCATATAGGCGTAGACCTTTAAATTATTTTTTTGTATGGGCAACGAATAGCCAATATCTGAATAAACAACCGCATCATAATTATCATAAAGACTGTTCACTGGTGTAAAATCATTCCAGTTTAAGGCGCGACTAGACCAATTAATGTGATCTTTTAGCACAACTCTATTGGAATACCCATAAACACTTATGAACGCGATTAAAAAGACAGATAATATAATGTAATATTTACTGCGAATCATGAGTTGCATATTTTGTAAAATATTGGGAATAAAACCAACTCCCTATATACGTGAGACCAAAGAAAAAAGCAGAAATAAAGATAGCCCAAACCATCGCATCCAGATCAACTGCTTCGTTTTGAAATACAACACCATAAATAGTGGCTATAATGTAAACTAATAATGCATAAGCCAGATGATGTCTTATCCAAAAAGCTTTCAGTTGAGGCAGTTTTTGACCATGAAAACCAAAATATAACAACATAAAATAGCAGCAAACTACCGAAAACACTAACCCGAGTAGTGAGATGATTGTATAGTTCTCACCAAGTTGCTCTGTAATTACAATAAGCCAAGTATTTAAAAGGGCGAACGTACACATTTCAATAGAAATTTTGGCAAGGGATTTATCTTGAGGAAGCTTGATATATAATTGGAAAGGTTCTTTTGGTACTGATGGGGTCAGTTTGTCTTTGGGGTCATTTCCGTAGCGATTTGTGCCTCGTTTGCCATCTTCAAAAAGCAGGAAAAGACCATAAAAAGGAATAAGTTGATACCAGCCACTATTTCCCAAATCATGACATCTTTTAGCACTTTGCGCAATCATAAACCAGTATCCGGGAATAAGTGCGAGCATGATAATACTTCCTTCTTCATCCCCAATTGTTTCACTGATAAAACCTGAAAGGAAAAAGGAAAATATAAAAATAATATAGCTTAGGCCAAATTCTAATCTGCGAATGCGGCCATTAAATGAGAAAGGATTGCTAAACATACACTTGGTTAAACTTAGCGTACGAAGATAACAGATTATTTGAGTTTGTAAATAGATTCTGACATGGGAGAATATATTTTTCGGCACTTATATACAACGTACCACAAATCTCAACTAAAATTTAAGTAGATATGAAGAAGTTTAAGATTACTCGATTTTTAAAGAGTCAGATTGAATTAAAATATTTGATTTCTCAACAACTGGATCATTTATCGTGTTTAGTTCGTCTTCTACAACTACTCTGTCTGAATAGATCGCAAATAAGATTAAACTCAAAAGAGATGCGAGCAATAGAAATTCAAAAACTCCTTTTGCAATTGCGTAAATCCTTTTTGGGGCGGCTGATATTAACTCTTGTGGCTTACCGTCATCGAGGTGTTCTATATGTTCTATGTACTTCAAGCTTAGAGCATGGAGGGTGTCAGATTCTCTATGTAAAAAGATTAATCCGAAAAGGATACAAAGTGCGTTTGATAAAATCGCAACAGAAAATAAAATGTGCTCAATGTTGTTTATTGAGGAGTCGTCTCTTAAAGCAATCAAAAGACCTAGAATTGTAGAAAGAACAATAATAACCTGTTTTACCCAATCGTATTCTCGGTCACTTCTGCTTTCCATTATTCTAACTAATTCCCCTAAATCTTCCCTATTATCTTTGGTTACTTTCATATGTGTGTATATTAAATTAAGAGGAGTCAATCAAATATACACTCTTTTAAAACACGCCTATCAACCACAGGATAAAAATTACTATTCCTGTAATTAACTACGCTACGAGTAAGAACCTAGCTGGATCTCGATAATAATTGTATTGCTTTCGCATATTATTAGGTTTATGCGTGGGAAGTAAGCAATATAAATATAGTGTTATTTAAAGTTAAAATTGTAAGAAAAATCTTGTTTTATGTTAAAATTTATCGTTTCACCTCGATACAACATGAGAAAAAATAACTACAAATTCAATAGTGCTTTATTTATTCTTTTTTCTCAGCTTTGTGTTAACAATGCGCTCATATATAACGTCTTATGTTAATAACCTTGTTGATAACAAATGTGTTTATTTGTGGTTAAACATGAATTAAATTATAGCTTTGACTTAACTATTCGAACTATTATTAACCTAAATAACTGACGAGTTATGAAAAAAGCAGAAACTAAACAGAGATCAATAAGACTTAAAGAGGGTTTTATAGAAAAATTAGAAGATATGGCAAATCAAGAAAATCGAACATTTAATAATATGGTGGAAACGCTTTTAATGCGTGCTACAGAACAGCAACACCAAGCTTTTTAAAACTAAAGGGACGCTCTTCACAGCGTCCCTTTTTGGGATTTGGAAAGTCCATTTCCGTCATTTTATTAATTTAATTCGCAAGAACAAATGTCTAGAACAACAGTCACGATTCGTATTCCGTCAAGGACGGTACGTATCACTCGGACGATTCGCATTACACGACGCATAGTACGTCGGTAATCGGTATAGAGGTTGCAGCCTCTGTATTTCGTAAGTGTCGCTCAGCTTAGTGGGCCTGAACTACAACTAGTAAAATTAAGGGCATTCAAATAATGATGACAGCCTGAAAAGATGTAAGAACCTCTCTCATTAAGAGCAACTCTTAAAACTCAAATTTTACTTTTATGAACGTAAAACGTCTATTCCTAACGGAGTAGGCGTTTTTTATTGTCCAAATTTAACGTCTAAGAGCGTAATAACCTAGTGAATTAACAATATAATTATCAACAATGTGCGCAGATATGTTAACTATTCTTACATTTGTGCATAATTATGGATAGAAGAACCCGACAAATAATTGTTGTAATACATAATCATGAAATAATATTTGCAGGCAAAACACTAACGGATATAGTTGATGCAATGATTGGTTTTGAAACAAATTTTATCACTCGTCAGACTCTTTCAGACAAGCTATCGCAGTTTAGGTTCTATTGTTTCATAAGTCCTACAGGGAAGGTTTATGACTTTTACAGTTATGATAATCCAGATTATAGACCACAAGTAAGAAAAGTAAAAAAATCTTAGTAGTGCTTTACCTTAAAAACCTTATAATCTTTATAGATCACAGGGAAGTCTTTTTTTCTTACTATGGTATTGTAAGAATAGAAATCTTCTTCCGACAGAAACTCACAAACTTTTTTCAAATTTCCAAAAGTTCCAAGCACATCACCGTCTTTTAGTAAAACGTAGTACTCTAGGTTCGCACGTTGTTCTTTATATGTAGTCATATGGCAAAGATATGTAATAAATACAATTATACTCGAAAATAGTTGTATTCATCTTTGTTTATGTCAATATATTCGAATATATTTGTATAACAATAACAACGAACGCTATGAACTTCAAATCACTTATACAGCTTTTAGACTACTTCAAAGAGGAAAGTACTTGTATTGAATACTACGAGCAAATCCGTTGGGGTAACGAGCCTTCTTGTCCTCATTGTGGTGGTACTGCTCCATACAGCACAAAAAGAGGCTACAGATGTTCGGAAAAGGAATGTAGAAAAGACTTTACTGTAAAGGTGGGTACTATCTTTGAAAACTCTAAGATTCCATTACGTACGTGGTTCGCTGCTATTTTCTTAGCTACCAATCATAAAAAAGGTATTTCTAGTGTACAGCTTGCGAGTGATCTTAACATCACACAAAAATCTGCATGGTTTGTACTTCACAGAATTAGAGAAATGCTTCGTGAAAAATCTCCTAAAATGTTAGGGGCTACCGATATGGTAGAGATTGACGAAGCCTACATTGGCGGTAAAGAGGGGAACAAGCACTTTAAAAAGCAACGTTCTAAATCTAATCCAAGCCTAAAGAACGATGGTACACCGTACCAACCGAAGAAAATGGCTGTAGGCTTTGTTGAGCGTGGTGGGGACATCGTTGTTAAACACGTTTCACGTGCTACCAACAAAGAAATTTTACCACTACTAGAAAAGCACATTGTAAAAGGTGCTGAAATTCATACAGACGAAAGCAAGATATATAACCGCGTGGGTAAAACATTCACGCACAGAACGGTTGTACATTCTGCCAGTCAGTATGTTGTAGGAAACTGCCATACTAACACGATAGAAAACTTTTGGAGCCAGTTAAAGCGAGGTATTAACGGAATATACCACCATGTAAGTGAGAAGCATTTAGAGCGTTATTTAGACGAATATGCGAACCGTTATAATACTAGAAATTTGACAAGCCAACAGCGTTTTGAAACTTTCTTAGGGCAGAGCGAAAGCGTATTGACATATAATAAATTAACTAGATAATTTTAAGGCATTATTTCAGCATCCTCAATATCATCATTAATATCATCATCATTAGATGATCTTTTTCTTTTGCCTGCAAAATAAGATGCTAGAGCCACAACCACATAAGAAGCCCATGTGATTAGTTTATCTGCAAATTCATCATAGCCTTTATTGATAAGAAGCCACATAAAGAATAAAATGATACATAGTATAACAATTCCTATAACGCTAACTAATAATATTGTTTTACGCCTTTGAGGTAGTTCTTCTTTTATGAAACTAGCTTGAATGTCTAATGACTTATTAGCTAATTTAAAATTATGCCCTAGTCGTTCTTTTTCGAGATCTAAATTTTTAACTTCGTTTTGAGCCTTCTGTTTTTGAACATCTAAGAATGTTTTTACCAAATCAGAATCTAAACCATTACGGTTAGAAGACTTGTTATCAGAAGTGTTTTTCGGCTTTCCAGACATTATTTTAATTCAACGTGGAACCTTCCTAAGCCTTTAGAGCCAATTTTTGGAGGTTCAAACTTTGTAGATTTTATAGAATCCCCCTTAGTTTGAACTATTCTCACAAATCCTTTGGCATTTGTAGTAAGGTGTTTGTTAGTATAAATAGATAAGCCCTTACCAATAGAAAATAAGTTATTATTATTCATGGTTTGTTTGGTTAACATCGCAAATATATAAAAAAAAGTATTAATCATATGTTCTATACTATAAGCAACTATCGTACCTATAGAATAAAGAACGTCATTATGTCTTTAAATAATATGTCTAGTAAATTAATATAAAGTTAAATAATTACCTTTACAATATGAAAAAAGATGATTTAAAGCATAAAGAAAAACATGAGAAAGATCATTCTCTTAACATAGAGGGTTCTTTCGACGATGTTTTAAAGGTTTCTATTCCTAAACCAAAGGAAAAGGAAACTAAATAATATTGCGCCTCGTTTATGAGCGTATGGCGGGGTACGACGTGACATATCATTGCCAAGCGCAAAACGATCATTCTAATACAGGCTCATGCCTATAAGTAAAACCTTAACGGATTAACCGTTGCCATTAGGTCATAGTAATACATCGCTATGAGGTTCAATGCTTTACTTTCCAAAAAATCTTTCCACGGATTAACAAAGAAAATCTACCCACTCTTGTGGTAGCACGTATATAAGTCCCTATTTTTCTGATTATTAATCAACAACAAACGTTTGTAAACGACTATAAACGAAAGTAAGTAGTTAGTAACCGATTCGCGTTTCCATTGGGTTTTATGTTTGCAGTGTCAAGTCAGAGTGGCTTGATATAACCTTAACTGTTAAACCCGTCTGCTTTCGGGCAGACATTAAAATTTAAAATTATGAACGCACTTAGAAACAAAGTACAGTTGATTGGAAGATTGGGACAAGACCCAGAAATTATAACTTTTGCTGATGGCAACAAACTGGCAAAATTCTCTATGGCTACTGATGATAGCTATAAAGACAAGGATGGAAAAAAAGTAGAACGTGCCTACTGGCATAACGTTGTTGTAAAAGGCGGACTTGTAAATATTGTTGAAAACTATGTAAGTAAAGGACAAGAGATCGCAATTGAAGGAAAGCTAACAAATCGCTCTTGGGAAGACAAGGATGGTCAAAAGAAATATACGACCGAAGTTTTTTGTAACGAGCTCCTCCTTTTAGGAAGCAAAGCTTAACCAAAGTATCATCTGTTCTTAATGACTTCGATAGGAGTTGGAAGTATAAAAGCCACTACATATAGTGGCTTTTATTGTTTATATCAGTGCTTCATTTTTTTATCGATCTCTTTAAAAATAGATCGTGCCTTTTCTTTTAAATCTGTCGTATCTTGCTGTGACATTTTTTTCGTAATACGTTCAAATGCAGCTTTTGGTTCAAGTGCCTTTTTTCGTTGTGTTGAGGTATCTTTTGCCTTTTTTTCGGCCTCCTTATAACTATCTAAGTCTGTTATTAATTTTTTCTTTGCCCAAGCCCAAGCATTTTCGCTATATACAGCTGATGCAAAACAAGTAAAGAAAAGGGCATAAGCATTTAACTCGACTGCATCTCGAACAAGTACTGATAGTCCGCCTTTTACGGCTAAAAAAATAATTAAGGCTGCTGTAAAACCACGAATAATAACCCCAAGCAAGTCGGTTAAAAGTAGTGGGTTTTCATCTTTTTCATCGCTACGTTCACGGATCAAAGTTGATACCGCCGCACCTAAAAAGCCGAAACCAATGAGTCCCGCGATAATGATGAATTGATAAGACATGCTGGAAACTAACCAGCCAGCAATAAAATTGAAAACATCATCTTTTACAAACTCCTCTTCCCGATCAAACTCCTTCAATGAGGGATAGTTGTAATTCATCTGCAATTGATCACTAAAATAATTAGTGTCAGTTTTGGCTTGTTCCAATTGTATCCACTTATTAGTTACTACCAAATAACTTTGAAAATCGTTGTTTACATAATTTTTCCAGTTATTTCTGAAATTGTAATACCAATTAATAATTTTATTTCGATAGATCAACTTATAATCATTGCTTACTTTCTTTTGGTTGATTTCATCAAGAATATTGAGCGCATTGTTTTGTTCTTGTTCCAAACGGTCATATTGGTGTTCAATATTATTGATCACACTTTGCGTATATATTGAAAGCCCGAGCTTTTCATTAAGCAAACTGTCCTTTTCAATTTCCTGTTGAATATTCTTTATAGTACTTAGGTAGTATGTTTTCTTTGTGTCATCAGAAATTTTATTTTTTTCAAATTCTGCTCTAAGTGTTTCAACCACATCATCTTTTACAAGTTTTGAATCACTAAAATAACTAACCGCAATAAGCGTTGAGATGCATAGATAAATGGAAAGGATCACTATGATTGATGTAACAATATTTTTAAGCAACACATCGCGTTTTTCAAAAACGGCATCGTCCAAATTCTTTTCTTTGCCTCCAATGTGATATTTGATCCGGATTAAAGAAGACAAATAACTACCTATAAAAATAAATGCAATAAGAATAAGTACATTTAAAAGTCCTTCATTACTTACAAAATCACTAATAAAATTCTCGATCTTGATCGTTTGGGATGCCTCTGAAGAAGTAAAGAGATCATATGCCGCATTAAATGTTGACCGAAGAAATTGAAATAACTTTCTAAATCCGTTCTCAAAAACAAGAGCCGCTACTAAAAATCCAACGGCAAAATCAACAAGTACAACATCGAGTTTTTTACGTAAAAACTTGGCAATTTTATATATTGTAAATGCTAAAATGCCTAAGAGTAAAACCGCCGAAACAACAATAAATATATTTCTCATGGTTTGGGTTCGTTAGTTGTGTATTGAAGATTCTTAGTTTTAAATGCGCCCAAGGCGTAGTTCAGCGCAAATTGAGAAATAAGCGACCCAGGAGAATCGCCCAGAACCGAAAAGTCCTTCCCAAAATCGTAAGTGATCACAAATTGGTCTGAAATTCTGTAATTTATTCGAGCCACATATTTATTTTCTGAAATGGTCTCGGTTTTAAAATCGTTAGACAAATTTCTCACTTCTTGAGTGGCTCTACGGCTCGCGCCTTCCAATTCAAAAGAAAATTTATTAGATTTTAAAACTAGTTTTAAGCCCAGATCTAAGGCACTCTTATTATAGCTGTTTTGATTTAAAAACGGTTGATAGTAGTCTAAATGAAAACCTTGATATTTAGCCACTCCTAAAAATTCGATCCAGCTTGTATCAAAGGGCTGATAGCTGGGTGTTACCCAAAACGCATATTGTGGTACTGTCGAAAAAGTAGTTTCATTTGAAGGAAAATCAACAACTAAAGCTGCGGCAAGCTCCAATTTAAACCCTTTTCTGTCCGCTATCATATCGGTTAGGATCTGGGCATTTTCCTTAAGGTTTGAAAAGTACTTCTCTTCGGAAATTGTCTTGATATAATTGGCATAATCCTTTCCATCTTCCGAAGTATCTTCCAAATTTACCATTAGATCTTCTTCAATTTTTAACATTAATTCTGAAATGTATTCTTTGGCAACATAGGCCGGGAAAAATCGGTCCATTCCTTGCAATTCCATAGCGCTTTTTAAAGATGCCCAATAGGCCTCTTTGGTACAATTATCACATGGTATACGAACAGACAAAAACCCAATTCTGGTTGTAGCCGAAAGATCATCCCGCAAAAAAGCGTAGCGGTTATCAAGCGCCTCTTTTTCAGCTTTTGTTCCGCGCCATAACATGGTTCGCATACCCACCGCAATGGCAGAATTCTTACCATTTAGAGAATCTTTAAGGATAAAATTGTTGGCAGTAGCAAGTGAAATAGTAAAATTCTGTTTTAAATTTTCAACAGGATCATCTTGAAATATAAAATCTTTGGTTGAAATCTTCCGATCTTTTTTAAGCCAATAAGGTGCTAATTCAATATTAATAACACGATTTAGATCAATATTTCCTTCATCATTAAAAAAGTTTGTAAAGAGACTTAGCTCAAATTCATTCCAAGACTTTGGTCGGGTGATTGAACTTGGTTGATTGCCAATGATCTGCGAGGCCGGTGAAGATGGCGACTTTAAAGCGTCCAAATTGATATCTTCACTATTTTGAGCAACACTGGTATTAGCAAGGCACAAGAAAATTCCAATAAAAGCTAGAAGAAAATTTTTCATGACGTAAAGCTTATGGTTAGCATGATCGAGGGTAACGGTTCTTCAGCCTTGCTATTAACATGTGCGTAACAGACGTCACCATTCACCAAATAGTTCAATTTAATATCTTTAACATCCTTTTTGATATTAACAGCTTTAGAGAATATGATTACTCGTTTTCCTATAAATTTGGATGCAATCCCAATGATGGTATTACCTTCATTAGACCACTCAAAATCGAAATAATTATCATTGTCAGGAATGTCAACAATGTGATATGACTCTGTGCCAATAACATTTGTATGGTCTGTGGCAATGGTAATGGTTGCTGTAGGATCTGCAATAGTAACCGATTTCTCAATTTCAATTATATCCATCGTATATGAGTTTGGCGTTCAACTTTAAATTAGTTCAATTGTCAATAAAGGGTTTTGGGAAACAGTATAACTGATTAAAAATATGCTAAAGTGGTTTGAACCACGAGAGTATATTGAGGAGATATCGTATTAAAGATATAAAAATTTATTGATTCAATAGTAGAACGGTTTGTTCTATAAAGTAGATATATTGTTTATCTAAAAAACAAACTTTGTTTAAACGAGCATCGAAATAGCCGAAATGTTTTTTGAAAATATATGGTATTAAACACCTTACTAATAATTATTTTTTAGTCAAACAGGATTTTTCCTAGAACAAGAAACAGGATTTTTCCTATAAAAACGTATCCATTAATTCTGTACATTTATCATCTGGCAAGTATGCTTATTTACTTAAATATAAATTTTTATACTTTATTTTTGAGAATTTCGAGTAGAAAGCCTCTCCTTCTTTAAGGATTAAATATAATTTGATCTTTCCCCACCACCAATAAAGGCATTCCCACAATATTAAAATGTATTCCCACTGCTAATCGATCACGATTGCACCCCACGAACATTTTCAAATGCACTTAGTATCACGAACTAAATTTAAAAGCATTTTGAAAACAAATAAGAAACTTTGGGATGATATTCATCATGTATGGCAGAATACTCTGGGCGATCCAGCGATTCGGATAGCCGTTTTAGATGGTAGACCTGATTTAGATCATCCTTCTTTAAATCTTAGTGAAATTACTATCAGTTATTTATATGATGAAACGAAAGCAGATCATCAAATGTCATATCACGGTACGGCTGTTGCTAGCTTAATTTTTGGCAATCATGCAGGGTCAATTAAAGGTGTTTGTCCAAATGCTTCTGGAATTATAGTTCCTTTATATAATCAGTATGAGGAGGCTTGCTCACAAGATCGGCTTGCGGATGCTATAATGTTAGCCATTGAAAAGGGCGCGGATATTATTAATATTAGTGCGGGAGAATTATCATCAGTGCTTCATTCTAGCTTAAAGCTAAGACAGGCAATTGAGTTTTCTAGGGTAAGCAATGTCATTGTAGTATCGGCTGTGGGTAATCACGGTTGTAATTGTAGTCAAATACCCGCAAGTATACCAGGAGTGTTGGCAGTGGGTGCGGTCAAAGAAGATGGGACTCCATTTGAGTTTAGCAACTACGGAACCCATTATAAAGATGGAGGAATTTTAGTTCCGTTTACCACATTTACTACTGCTGGGTTGCATAACACCTATAATGAATCTTGTTCAACTTCGGTTGCAACACCAATAATCTCAGGGCTTATTGCCTTATACTTGTCCTGGCAACTTAAGCTGGGTCTTGAAATTGATGGGCTAGCAGTGATGCAAGCAATAATCGCATCTGCCACTCCGTGTTCAGAGAATCAAAACCAATGTGAAAAATTTTTAGAAGGGGTTTTAGATATTACGGGTACACTTCATCTGTTAAAACTGCAAAAAGAGTATAATTTTAGTAGAAATACTGATTATTTGGAGGTTCATGATAAGAACGAACCTTCTAAAGAAATCATGAATTCAGAATGGTTTGAAACCGTGAATCATCTAGCCATTATTCCAGATGGAAATAGACGCTGGTCAAGAAATAATGGATTTAAAGTTTCGGAAGGTCATAGTCGTGCTTTTCTTAAAGTTGCACCATTATTATTGGAAGCACTATGGAAGAACGGAATTCACACGGTAACTCTTTGGCTTTTCTCAACTGAAAATTGGAAACGACCGAAAGAAGAAGTTCATCATCTAATGAACATATATGACGGGTTTTTAAAGCTTATCCTAATAATAGCAGCTCGCTATAGTATAAAGATAGTCCATTTAGGAAGGAAAAGCCGCCTACCAGAATTTTTGACAGAAAGAGTAAAAGCGGTAGAAGATAGCACTAGGGCTAATGAAAAAGGTGTGTTTAATATAGCCTTAGACTATGGAGGCCTTAACGAAATTGAACGTGCGACTCAGAATTTGGCCTTTAATAAAACCTTAAAAGGGAAACTGTCAGATTTTTTAGATACCGCAGGACAAATATTTCCAAATCCAGATTTAATAATTAGAACTTCTGGGGAGCATAGAATGTCTGGCTTTATGCCAGTCCAATCCAGGTACTCTGAATGGTGCTTTATAGAAAAAAACTTCCCAGATTTATGTATAACAGATATACATCAAGCCATTTATTCATTTAAACATAAACACCGAAGATATGGAGCTTAAGGCACTATTCTTAAGGGCTTATGAAGTAGGGAAAGAACTGTCTGAAGGCGACATTGTTCTATCCACAAGTCAGAAGTTTACTAATTCAATTATCTATAGGAATCGCTATTTTGTTGAATTTGGTGAAACAGGAAGAAGAAAAATAAAAGCCAAACAAGCCAGATTACTATCTCTTTTGAAAGCTCCGACCTCAGTGGAAAAAGTAATAAAAGATAGACTTTCAGAAAAAGAGATAACTTTTTTAGGTGTTTCTGAAACAAACGGTAAAATTCTGTATAAGCTATATTTTGGTTTTTCTGAATTGCATGATGGTAAAAAAGAAAACGCTGCCTATGCCTTAGGGTGGGCGCCTAATAAGAAGAATTGTAAAATATTTGTTTACGACTGGTCAAATCAAAGTACGGTTGAAAGTGCATTACGAACATTTCAGAATGCGATAGGCCCATTTCGAAGTGCCAATGAAATACAAAGTGACGTTTTTTATAATTCAATTTATAGCATCATTCGTGAATGCGACTTTACTAAGAACTTTTTAAGAATAAAGGAAGAATCAAAACAGAGAAACTCTGTTGATTTTAGTTTGATTGAAGGAAAAAAAATTAAAGTCGCTCATAATTTGATCAATCTTGTTCAGATAAGTAGACAACTTAAAATACCCTATGAGATATTCGAAAAATGGAATTTCGATCTTGAACATAATGCTGTAATTGAACATTTGGGTGCTGGTTGTGATAATAAGGGAAGTCCATTTTTAACCCTATATGTTGGACACCCAGAGAGGCCAACTTTCTATGAGGAGCAACCAATTCTCAAAACATCAACCTCTAAATACGATGAAAAAAATAAAATTTTTAACCAAAAATCACAAATTATGGAAAACGATCAGATTACAAAATCTATTCAAACTGATATGTCTGAAAATAGTAAGGTATTCAATGAAAGGTCTAAACAAGGAGATTATGAAACTAGAATTGAAGAAGAAAACAAAAGTGAACCTGTAAAGGCTACAATAAAGCCCTCATCCTGCGGATGTAGTTCCAACCAAACCAATGAAGGAGCGCTAGTATACGTAATAGGCAACATTCACTTTGATTTTTTGAGCGATTCAAATAAAGATTCATTTACCCATTACTTAGGTAAAGAACTAAGTATTGGCGTCTTGATTGAAAATATTAAAAAGCAGACTTATCTCGCTGAAGAATTAAGTTGGATAGTCATGATTAATGATGTGCCAATTTATGCAGTTAAACCGAAAGGTGCTTTTGCGAAAGAGGGCTATGAAATGTTGATCGACTTTTTTACAGATTTACATAAAACTAAAAACCCTATTGAAAGGGTGGCTATCCCAGGTATAATAAGTGGAACAACAGTGCTCTCCTCCGGTCAGGAAGTACCTACAATAACACCAGTGCTTAGAGGTATGGCCTCTTGGAATACAAAAGCATTAGTTGATTTAGTGTCAAGTAAGAAATCAACGGGTCTTACAAACCAACTAAATGACTTTTTATCTCGAATTTATTTTGAACTGCAAAATAAAGGAAGAAATCCAGCCGATCGCGCATTGAATTATGCAGCCACGAACTTATTTCAGTCTTCTAAAATTTTTGAAGAAAGTATCAAGAATGGTCTTGAGCTTTCAGATATTTCTGTTGAGAAAAGTAAATTTTATCGACCAGATCGTGATCTATGGGATTTTAAAGTTGTGTTTTTTAATCCGTCCAAACGCCATGAAGAAGCTCGAAAGGTATATGGATTTACCATTGATACAACAGAGGCAATCCCAACGACTATAGGAGATATAAGACATTGGTCAATCTATTAAAACAATTTTTTAACATTTAAAATAAATATTATGAAACTTCAAAACTCAAACAAGCCATTGAACAAATTTGGCATTTCAACAAATTATTCAAAAATATCGCAATCAGACTGCCCTGATGGTGATCTCAATGTAACACTACCTAATGGGACAACTTCAAAACTTCATAACGCGATAGGGTGCTGCTATTCGTATCCCGATTGCAACCCATGTAGTGGAAGTAAAAGCGCTCATTATGACCAAATTATTGGTGAACACTTTCCAGATACTTGTGGAACTAACAATGTAAATGATTGTTACTATTATGTCAATTGTAATGGGATATAAATAATAGTTAAAAGTAGATTAAACCATTTTGGAAATTCAGTTAATAACATAAAAGAGAATTAATTATGAAACATCAACATCAACTAAAAGTTTTTATTTTTTTACTGTTATTGTCGGCATGCCATCAAATCGTTGATCCAAATGGAGAAGAAGTTGAATTAAGTGCCAAAACAGTTAAATTAATTGGAACAACTAATATCAACGCAACCATTGGAAAAAATGGAGGCGCTAGTTTGTCTATCCCAATCGATATCCCGCCTGGCATTGATGGCGCAAGCCCAAAATTAATCTTGTCATATTCTAGTCAGGGAGAAAATGGAATGCTAGGAATGGGGTGGAGTTTGCAAGGTTTGTCTGCGATAACTAGAACAGGCGCCATTATAGCCGTTGACGGTTTTATTGGAGGGGTAAGTTATGGGCCAAATGATAGATTCACTAAAGATGGTTCGAGATTAATTAATGTTGAAGGCACATATGGTGCGGATAAAACAGTGTATCACACTGAAGTTGAGTCTTGGGATAGACTTGTTTCTCAGGGTCAGAGTGGATCGGGTCCCACCCAATTTTTAGTTTCAAAAAAAAATGGAAAACAACTGGAATATGGCGGCACGGTAGATAGTCGTGTTTTGGCCGATGGTCAATCAGATGTCCGTCTCTGGGCCATTAACAAATCAACTGATTTAAACGGAAATGTGATTGAATATTCATATACCTCAAATCCTATTGATGCCAATAATAATACTGCAATTTCGACGCCTGGAGCGTATTATCCGTTAGAGATTGCCTACACTTCAAACGGAAGTACGGCTGCTAACCGTTTTGTTCGATTTGAGTACGAGGCACGAAAGGATGTAGAAGAGAAATATATAGGAGGCTATTTGGTACGGTATGCGGCTAGACTAATAGCCATCAAAACATTCGTTGGTACCCAAATGGTTCGAACGTATGATGTCAATTATCAAACTCAGAATTTTCCAGTTGACCGAGCTAAAATTGAAAGTATTCAAGAATCTGGACCCACGACTAGTCTTCCACAAACGGTATTTACGTACCAGGAAGGAAATACGAACTATGCTCAAACCACGACTGCTCTTAGCAATGCCTTTACTCCGAATGCTGGATGGAACAACCTGTCAAGTTTTCCGGTTACGATGGCCGAAGTAAATGGTGATGGACGTATGGATATCATAGGTTTTAAAAATGGCACACAAGTCTCGACAGCTGCCGTAAATCCTGGTTCGGGATCACCGCTGTTTGAAAATACGGAGACTTGGTCTTCAGACTTTAGCATGGACGGGACTAACTGGCAAAACTCTTCAAAAACACCGAGATATATGGCCGATGTCAACGGCGATGGATTATCTGATGTTGTTGGGATAGGAATGAATGGGGTTTTAGTAGGAATCTCAAAGGGAAATTTGAGTGCTGGAGGCTTTTCAACGTCCGACTGGAATGGCGGAAATGTTTTTCCTCACTTTGGGGTGAATCAAGGCTGGAACGCAGCAGGAGCTTATCCTGTGACCATTGCTGATGTTAATGGTGATCAAAAAGTTGATTTAATAGGTTTTAAAGATAACGTTATGGTCGCTTTATCTAATGGGTCAGCATTTGAGAATCCAACATCCTGGTATACTGGATTTACCGTTGATCAAGGTTGGCAGAGCACAAATACAAGAGTTATGGCCGACGTCAATGGTGATGGCTCGGCAGATATTGTGGGATTTAGTAATGCTGGAGTGGTAGTAGGACTATCAACAGGATCAGGTTTTGAAATTTCGAGTTGGAATGGTGGAAATCCCTTTCCTTATTTTGGAGCGGATCAAGGCTGGAATAACCCTGCTAATTTTCCGATTATGTTAGCAGATGTCAACGGTGATGGTCATAGCGATATTATTGGTTTTAAAGAAGAGATTATGGTCTCAATTTCCACAGGTAAAGAATTTTTAGCTCCGGTATCTTGGATTACAGATTTTACTAACAATCAAGGATGGACATCTTCGACACCAAGATTACTTTCTGATGTGAACAACGATGGTATGGCTGATATTGTTGGATATGGACAAAACGGTGTCGAGATAGCTATCTCTGATGGTGTGTCTTTCTCAAAATCTTACTGGAATGAAGGCAAAACCTATCCAGATTATGGAATAAATCAAGGATGGACTAGCAGCCAAATGAGGATGATGGTTGATATCACGGGCGACGGAATAGCTGAAATTGTTGGTTTTTATAAAAATGATATTAAAGCCTCATTGTACCAAGGGTTGTATCCAGATCTTTGTTCATCATCAACAGATGGCTTGGGTAATAAGTATACCCTAGCATATTCAACAATTTCGAATCCAGACATATATTCCTATAGCGGCAGTGCCTCAACGTCAAACGTATCCTTTTTAGCGCATACCTCATTATCCTTACCAGTAAACCCACAACTGGCTGTTTTTAATCAAAGGAGAATCAAAGGTGGCCGCATCAATGTGGTGACTTCGTTGACTGGTGAAAATGAAAAGACAATCAATGCATCGGTCTATTCTAACGTTCAAAAATTTCAATATAAAAATGCATTGTATAATCTTCAAGGAAGAGGCTGGCTTGGATTTGAAACTGTGATACAAGAAGATATGGGCGCAGGAACCACTTTGCAGAAGGACTATCTTCAAACATTCCCTTTCACAGGGTTATTAAAATCGTCTCAAGTTCAATGCGGCACTTCATCAACCGACTCGAGGTGCACTACAAACCAAATTTTATCAAATAAATCAACCACCTATGTATGTGAACCGGGCACTGTTTGCACAACACAGGATAGTCTTACGTTTAAACCATATAATAATGTATATCAGCGGTTAAAAGCACTTGATATTACAGATATATACGATTATGGAGTTTATAAATTTTCTATTGGTCAAGCCAATACACATGATGCCTATGGAAATGTAATTTTAAAATCAAACTTGAACTATACCAATCAGGCTGGAGGTGATATTGATCCAAAGGATAATGTCTACACACATAAAATCTTCAAAAATGATACAACTTCAAATTGGAGGCTTGGTTTTATGGAACTTGTTAAGGTGTCCGCAAATGCAACAGCATCTGGATTGAATGCTATTAGTTGTTCGACCGTTGATCCAAAATTTGATAATAAAAATGATTTTAACATTAAATGTATTGCATATGATAGCAATATGAATATTGCAAGTCGATGTAGTTGGGATAATGACAAGAATGAGAATGTATGGCTCACCTACCAATATTCATATGATCAATTTGGAAATACTATAAATATTATTGATCCGGCAGGGAATAACACAATTAGAACATATGATGCTACTTATAATACATACGTCGCTACAAAAATGACTCCTCAAAATACTCAAGGAGATTCTCTTGTTTATCGATACGGTTACGACCCTAGGTTTGGAAAAAAATCGGTTACGCAAGATCCAAATGGAAATGTAGATATTACTGTATTTGACGAATTCGGAAGAAAATTGATTGATCAAGGACCATTGCCTGATATTGCAAATGTGCAAGCAAGTAAAAATCAAGTAAATCCTCTTGTAACTGGATCTTCTCTATTTTCATCAGAAAAGGTTATTACGCTTAAAGAATATCAATTTGCTAAACAAGGAACCGATTCTATCTACTTATTAGAATCTATTCTTCAGAATTGGCCGGAAAACGGCTCCCCAGTTTATAATACGCTAAAGCACTATCTGAACGGAAAGGGTCTTACTTATAAAAATGTAAAAACTACAAATTGTTACGGGAACGATGATGTCACGGTAGATTATTTTTTTGACAGTAGAAACAATGTAGTAATACAGTCAACGCCCTACTTCTCAACGGATAGCGATAAATTTTATATTCGTAAAACACACGATGTTTATAACAGAATTGTTCGTAGTTCTGCACCAGCTGGCCAATTGGCAAAAGATTCGAGCGTAACAGCAACTGCCTATAGTTATAATAGTAAAGGCTATAGCATGAATATTCAGCAGGCATTTGGTTCACCAGATCAATATGACAAAAGCTTAACCTATGCGTACGCTAATGGAAAAGCTATTAACACTCAAATGATTTCAGGAAAGGTTTCTCCTGCTACTACTACCTTTAAGTATGATATTTTAGGAAGAAAAATTAGTGCAACAGACCCTGCTGCTCCGTCAGATCCCAATGGGCTAACCAATACCCTAAAATTTGACTCAAAAGGCCGAAAAGTGCTGTTGTATAACCCTGCACAGGATACCATATCGTTTAATTACAATAAGGAAGGTAGTTTAACAACCAAAACCGATGCAAACGGAACAACAAATTTTTCATACGACAAATTAGGGCGAATCATTTCCAGAAAATGGGATGATGGTACCCAAATGAAATTTATGTATGATGAAAAGACTGTCGATAATGGCTTGGGAAAAATGACTAGTGCAGAGGTTATTAATGCGAAGGGAGTATCTACAACCAAATACACCTATTCTTATGATGTTTACGGAAACAAAAAAACGGTTAGTTTACAAATTTTTGGTCAAAACAAGCCTTTTATCACCAAGTTTAAAACGGACCCTTCAGGACGAACCTATGAGTATACCTACCCAGATAATACTGTTTTATCGAAAAAATTTACTGCCTGCTCTTTAGATTCTATTAGCTTGCAAGGCAAAACTTTTGCGACTTACAGTGATCGAAATGCCAATGGTTCACCAAATAAAATAACATACGGAAATGGTGTTGAGTCAACATATTCTTATGCTTTAGGAGGACTTCCAAACTCAATAGTGATAAAAGATATTAATGGAAACCTTATTTTAAATGATAGTTTGACGTGGAATAAACTAAACCAGATCGAGAGTATTAACGATTTAGATCCCTCAGGCCTCGATTATAGCCAAGACTTTCAATACAGCGATTTACGTTTAACTACTGCTACTTCCAATGGTACCTACGGAACCATAAAATACGACTTTGATAATGCAGGAAATCTAATTAGGAAAAATGACATTACCTATGCGTATAATGGTCATCAAATGATTAGTGGGGTTAACGCATCAAATGAAAACATTTATAAGGCAGATTACGATCAAATAGGAAATATCACTTCACAAACAACAGCGACCACCACTCAAAATTTTAGTTATGACGCTGAAAATCGACTAGAAAAAATATATAACCCTACAACAGAGGATTCTATTGTCTACACCTATGATCATGCAGGGCGAAGGGTGAAATCAAAATCTGCTGACGGAACTGAACGATATTATATTTCAGAAAATTATGAAGTCGTTGTAAATGCGACTAAAAAGCAGTCTATCAAGTATGTATTTGGAGCATCAGGGAAAATAGCCGCTGTATATATGGATCTTTCTACTAGCGTACCTTCCGAAGAAAAAACGGTCTATTTACATCAAAATCAAATCAGTAGTACGCGAATAGTAACAAACAGCGCAGGACAAAAAGATAACCTTTTATTCTATTTGCCCTACGGAAAACTCTTTGACAACAGTAGTTTACTTGCCTCAGATATGCCCGCGTATACAGGGAAGCGTCTTGATCAAGACACAGGTCTATATTATTACGGTCAGCGCTATTATAACCCTGAGACAGGTCGGTTTATAACTGCAGACAATGGTCTTGGTGCTAGTAGTAAAACACAAGATGCTTTCAACAGATATCAATATGTGCTCGGCAATCCTATTAAGTATAATGATCCATCAGGTCAAATGAATTGCCTTGGAGCGATCGCTGCCTATGGTGGAGGTGGAGCCTTAACAGGACTAATAGGATATGTAGGAATGTATTATACAGTTGAAGGAAAGGGGGGAGAACTTAGAGCAAGACTCTGGGGGACTGGCGCTTTTGTAGTTGCTACAGGTATTGGTTTGGCCTCTGGTATCGCGAAATGTATCAAATTGCGTCGTAATGATGAGAATGGCAATGAAGATGACAGTGACGATAGTGATGATTCCAGTTACGATTCTGACGAAAGTGACGCCTATGAAAGTGAGAGTGATGTGGGAGCGCCAGGAGAAGATGTACAAATGGACGTGCTATCTGATTCAGATACTGGCTGTTTTATAGCGGGGACAAAAGTATGGTCTGAGAAGGGCTTAGTAAATATTGAATCAGTCAAAACTGGAGATTTGGTTTGGAGCTTTAATGATAAGCTCAGAATCATAGAGCTAAAGAAGGTAATTCAATTAATTCGAAGAAAAAAAGAACAGCTTTATGTGATCACCACCGAAAAAGAACAAATTTATACCACCGAAGAACATCCATTCAAGGTGGCATCTGGGGACTATGCAGCGGCCGCAAAACTCAACATTGGAGACATGTTAATAGATAGAAACTTGAACCAAGTACTTATTCTAGATATTACTACCATGATGAAAGATGTTTCTGTGTACAATTTTGAAGTGGAAGACAATCACAATTATTTTGTCACAACATCTGGAATTTTGGTGCATAATGATTGTACGGGCTCGCAAGATAGTCTAGGCGATGAAACCGAAATGGGTGAGGGTGATCTCACCGAATCCAGTGTGGATGCAAGTACCGAAGCAGAAGCCGATATTTCAAGTGAAATTAGCTCAGAAGTTGGATCGGAAGTAGGTGTTGAAGCTGGTGCCGAAGTTGGAGCAGAAGTTGGAGCAGAAGTGGGTGCTGAGGTCGGTGCCGAAGTTGGTGCTGAGGTGTTAGCCGAAGTACTACCAGAATTATTACTATTATTATTACTTTAAAACTATACATTATGAAAATACCACATCAATTTATGCCCGTTCAGGGATCAGGAACTAGTAACTTTGGAATCCAACCATCAGGCTGCTCAGGAGGTGATCTTATGGTCGTTCTCTCAGACGGAAAAGAAGCGACCTTAAAAGGTGCAATAGAATGTTCGTATAAGTACCCGAAATGTGTACCAACTTTATCGGAGAAAAATCAAGCTTATGATAAGCTTATTGGTCAACAGTTCAAGAAAGAATGTGGTGAAAACAATTCTAAAGATTGTTATTATTGGACCAAATGCAACACTTTTGGAATGTAAATCGCAGCGATAATAGTAAATTTAATGGATTCAAAAACGTTTTTTAGGTCAATAGGCACTCGTGAGTTTTACCATGAAGTATATCTATTGCCGCTTCCAGTTTATAGACATAGCAAAAGCTGCGGAATCTGAATTTATAATATTATCTAAGTAAATTATGTTTGGGAATATTGCAGTTGTTACTTGTGGATAAACCATATCCACAAATCGTTGATTTGCTTCATTAGCTAAATCCTTTATACTTGATGAGACACCTAAGGCACAGGTAGACGCTTGAAGGCTGTCTTGAGTCAAAGTCCATGATAATAGGAAGTAAGTTCCACCATGTGCTTTCATTTTTGATATTTGATCTGAAGCCATTTCATCGACGGTGTTCTTATTAGCGTAGCTATTGTAAACATCAAAGCACGAATATTGGTAAAATCCGTTTCCTTCATAATGATTCAAGTTAGCGTTATCCTCCAATATGATGATAACTGATGCTTGTGATGAAATAAAGTCTTGTACATTTTTTTGCGTTAGATCAGTGTTTTTATCACTTACAAATAACTTATTTATTTTCGATAATTTTTTGAATAACGCGTTCCATTCAGATTGATTAAAAGATCTATAAGAATCGCTGCCAAGATCTGTATTTAACGAATGTGATAGATTTAAAATAATCAATTCATTTTGAACTTGAGTAAAATCATTAATATCCTTGATAATCGAGTCGATTGATTGACCGTTTGCCCCTTGCCACGAGCTTAGCGCGTCAATGTAACCATAATGACCAGTATAGTAGTTGCTATTACTAATAACAGGTCTAATATCAAAATAGCGTGCTCCACATTCGAGTTGACCCTTTACGGTGTTACTTTGTGTAAGAACATTACAGTCATTAGCGAAGACTGTTCCCGAGGTGTATTTATTCATTCCTGAGTCATGCGCACCAACGATACAAATGTCATTAATTTTTTTGGAAGCTAATAGAGATAGATTGTCCTCCATCCAGGAAGCTCCGTTTAAATGGGTTGAAGTAAAATCACCCAATTTTCCAGATAAAAGATAAGCCACATGACCATCATGATTCCACCCTAACGAGATTAGAGTGTTTCTTGGATTAGAATGGGTTTCAAGAGTTGAATAGTAGATCCTCAGGTCAAAACCTTTCTTTGCCCGTGCCTGAATCTGGAATGTTTTCCCAGAACCTTGCATTGTATAATCGACCTCTCCAGAATCATCAGCCTGTTGAATTAAAAATCCTTGGTCCCATTCGATATAGACACTTATAGAAGTTTTAGATTCAATTTTATCTGGGAAGCTCCATGAATTCATTTGGTAAGAATGCTCTTTTATCTTTATCCAGTCTTCATCTGTGCTGTTAACTAATGTGATTTTTCCACCTTGCCCCATTGTTTCTATATATTACATTATTAAGTAAATCTCTGTTATTTAGAAATTTACGACATAATGAAAAGTTTGGTTATACGTGTTTTTACTTAATTCTGAGTTTCGGAGTTGTCTTTTAGATACTGAATCCAACGCCGCTAAAATTAAATTTGGCTACAACCTATATTTTATAGCATATTTGCATTTCAGAAAAAAGAATGAAAACGATAGTAGAACATATGAACCCAATCGGACTAAAAAGTTCGTTTCAATATCGCGCAGATGAAGATTTATTGTGCCGATATGGGACATTTTGTACTGTTTTTTGACAAAAAAATCATTAAAATTATACAGATACAAGAGCGTCCATCAACATGGACGCTTTTTTTATGGAATTTTTTGAAATTATTTTTATTGAAGATTGAAAAGTAGCATATACCGCCTTTGAAACCTAAGCAAAAGAGAAACAGCAACTTGCAACATGGTGTGAGCATCCGTAAATAACGGACAGGAATTCTTATGCCCAAAATCATCATAACAAATTGATAATCAGGAAAATAAAAGTTAAATTTTATTTGGAAATTTAAAATTACTGCCCATCTTTGCACCGCCGTCAAACATTACGGTTTTAATAAATAACGAATCAATAACAAGAAGCTATGCAACGAAATATTCACATAGATCAAATGAGTGGAACTGAACTTCCATTTTTTGAAAAGCTTCGAGATTGTAAATAGAAATTAAAAATCTTCTATGAGAAAATCCGAAGCAGGCACAACCGTTTCGGATTTTTTTTACGTCAATTTTTGACGTTCCCATTCCGTTTCGGTTTTAAAAATGCAGCATATCGCTGTAAAATTAATTAGTAAAAGAAACCAAAATGGACACACATAATATGTATTTGTTCAAGGCTTTAGACGCTTATTCATATAGTTTGGAAGAGACTATGGAGTCGCTCAACTATGCGTTGTCTTACGATCCAGAGAATGCAGAAGCACTGTTACTAATGGCAAAAGTAAGAGCCTATCAGTTGCGTGATTACGAAGGTGCCAAGCACTATTTTGAGTTAGCAATGACCCAAAATATGGAAATGGGCAAGTTGTATATAGACTATAGTTATGTTCTAATTCTGAATGAAGATTTTACGGAAGCACAACGCTTATTGGATTATGCGATTACAGTAAAAGGAACTGATAAAGGTTGGATGCAATGGCTACAAGGTCAAATTTTTGAAGGAAGGTTCGAGTTAAAGCGTGCTAAAAAAGCGTACAAAGAAGCAATTCGTATAAGCAAGTGCAACAATCTTAGTGCTTTTGTAAAACGGGAAATGGAGCGCGTTGTTGAAAAACTTCCGAAGAAAAAGAACAAGAAAAAAAGCAAAAAGAAGTCGAAAACCAAAAGAAAGGAGAAAAGTAAGAATCGCTCAAAAAAGAAATAACGGAGCGCTCCACTGTCTATGGAGAAGGTGTGGGTTCGAAATACGAAGCATGCATAAACACCTTAAGAAGTAAATAAGGGCGTCGGGAGTAATCCCTTCGGTACTGCTATGTCTCCTACTTTCTATCGGAAGACGAGAGTTTCTTCTCTCATAGCCTACAAATTAACCTGTTGTGTAAACGTAGCACGTGAGCTAATAATGCTCAAGGTATAGGTTTGATTCCTATCAGGTTAAATAAATAGCAAAGTAGGTCTGGGTAGGATTACGTAATCCTCGAAGAGCTAGGTTCAAAATGCGGAGTATTCACGAACTCCAAATTGTAAATAAAAAAGGCAGGGCGTAATCCTGTCTGTTTCACACCAAGCGAGTCTTGTTGGGTGTTTCTGTATGGCACTATTGTATGACTTCGTGCAGCGATGTATGTTGATTGTCATATTCAACTTGACTTGGAGGCTTTTACTATTAGCCAAATAATAGTAGCTCTGTATACGTAGGTTCGAATCCTACTCGCATCGTTGATGCGATAGATCAGTGGTTAGATCAACAGAAGTGGATGTCACCGGTTCGAATCCGGTTTGTAGCAATGCGCTACAATAGCTCAGCGGTAGAGCACTACGCTCATAACGTAGGATGTGAATGAAAATTCACCACTCAAAGAAGGTCAACTTGTAAAAAATGACCACCAAAGCCGGCCGCTTTTAAAAAGGGTCAACAGCCAGTCACGCTGTAAAATTGATAAAATAGTAAGGAGCAGATTAGTTTGCGTGGCAACACAAAAACAGTCTTGCAAGTACCTTGAAATACAACTGTATTTTTTGCAAAAGGAGATCCTTTTAGGCAGAAAGACGTTGCAGCTTTTTCTTCGGAAATAGGCATGCTTCGAATAGATGCTGAAAACGAGATCACGGCGCTTTAAAAAAGTTGCATTTCCGTAACTGAAGAGATGATCTACTCTTTACTGTTTTTTATTTACATGATGAATTCGCGTTAGGGATTGAGGCAGGTACCGTGTACCACCGAAAGCCCGACCCAGACCGAGTGTTAGCGAGTGTCTGGGAAACGCCCAAAAAAATAAAAAGAAATTTCTAGATCGAGTCGCACCGGTAGCTTGACGAGGAGATGACACGAGCCCACAAGAGGTGGGTTGGTTTATGTTTAATTAGTAAAAATGAATACAATGAAACGAGTACGAATTAATACAGGAAAAGTAGGTTTGGTCTTCAGAAATGGAGAATACAAACGTGTGATCGCTACCGGAAAACACTGGGTCAACTGGATGCACAATGTATATATCTATAACCTTGCAGAGCAAATGACGGCAGTGCCCGTGGCGCTTGACATTTGGCTAAAGGATGAAACATTGGCGGCTATGTTGCACGTTATTGACGTAAAAGACAGTGAACTTGTCATTGTTTACAAAAATGGAACCTACAGCCAAGTGCTTACTACAGGACGCTATGTGTTTTGGAAAGGTTTGGTAGCTTATACATTTACGATGGTTGATTTGGGTAAGATCTATATCACCGAAAACATAGATACGGCTTTGTTTGCCAAATATGAATTGAATAAACATATCCGTGTTTTTGAAGTTGCGGCTTATGAAAAAGCGGTCTTGCTTGTCAATGATATTTTTGTAAAGATATTGACGGGTGGCACATACCGTTTCTGGAGAAACGACACAACGATCAAGATCGTAAAAGTAGATACGCGTATGTTGCAATTGGAAGTTGCTGGACAAGAATTGTTGACCAAAGACAAGGCAGCAATTCGAGTGAACTTCTATGCACAATACAGTGTGGTAAACATTGAAAAAGCCTTGATGGAAAACAAAGAGTTTGAAAAGCAATTGTATATCGCTATGCAATTGGCGTTGCGTGCCTACATTGGTACGCTTACATTGGATGAATTGTTGGAAAACAAAAGTGCGATTGCGAATGCTGTATTTGAAGACACAAAGACAGCCGCAACAAAGTTGGGTGTTGCTGTTATAAACTGCGGCATACGTGATGTTATTTTGACCGGTGAAATGAAAGACATCATGAACCAAGTTTTGGTAGCACAAAAAAAGGCGCAAGCCAATGTGATCACAAGACGTGAAGAAACAGCTTCAACAAGAAGCTTGTTGAACACCGCCAAATTGATGGAAGACAATGAAATGCTCTACAAATTGAAAGAAATGGAATATGTAGAAAAGATCGCCGATAAGATCGGGGAGATTTCGGTCACCGGAGATGGAGGTATGGTGAAACAGTTGAAGGAAATATTTGCTACAGGCAAATAGGCCTTGACGGGAGGTGAATGCACTGGGAGTTGAAAAACTCTTGGTGCATTCTTGATTTAAATCAATAAAAAAAGGAGCCTGATTCAGGCTCCTTTCTCACTAAACAATTAAACATCTATTACTGTACAATCAACGTATTATCTGTTGTTGTTTTGTTTAACGGGCAGAAATAAACATATTCTCCCTTAGTTAATGTTGTTGTGTTACTGCGTTCCGTTTTTCCTTCTTTTACAACGGTTGTAA
This sequence comes from Ulvibacter sp. 2305UL32-6, assembly GCF_058148545.1. NCBI lineage: Bacteria > Pseudomonadati > Bacteroidota > Flavobacteriia > Flavobacteriales > Flavobacteriaceae > Ulvibacter > Ulvibacter sp. 2305UL32-6. The sequence continues at coordinate 315,215 of NZ_JBYVKA010000003.1, read as the reverse complement.
CATAGGCTGTTTTAATATGATTCTCGGCTTTTGAAACGTCTTTTCCTTTTGGAACCAAGACGAAACCTACATCAGTTCCAGCTTGGTTGTTTGTGATTTCAAAAACATAAGTACCTTCATTTACGGTCATTGTTTTTTGATCAAATTCTCCTGGACTCTGCGATAGCGAGATTATTGCGGGAGTTGCTGCTGTCATCGTAGCATCTTGAGCTTTTGAAAACGTTGTAAAACTTAAAGCGATAACAAGTATTGAAATGATTTTCTTCATGAATTATTTATTTTGTTAAGGATGTAAAAGCTTATTCGGCATCACAGTAGTAATCGTGTAAACTTTTATGTTCACAATGTGTTAGTGCGTTTAATTTTTTAGATAGTTTTTCTTTCCCTTTTCGGAAGATCTCGATGAGATTAAAAATAGAGGTATGTGAATTTTTCATAGTATTTGTTTTATAGTACAAAGATGAAACAGTAGCGGACTGATTAAAACCTCAATTCTTCCTGTAGTCCTATCAATTTTTCCTTCGGATGAATTAGTAGAAAGCTAAATTTGTTTCAATAATATCAAGTTTTCCTTCTATGGTGTTAGATCTAATTACCTTGTATAGTTCAGTGAGGGTAGGGTTTTCGGTTGAAGTACCAGAGAATATAGTTAGATTATTCCCCAAATATTCTATAAAATCGGCTGCATTTTCGCTTCGATTTCCGGCTTTCCGAAGTTCTTTTAAATAATCTGCTTTTGAAATGATCTCAGTGCGCTCTTCCATTGGAAAAGCTACCTGGATGGCTTCTGCTTTGGCATTTTTTATTTCAGAATGAAATTTAAAGCGCTCTTTTTCTATAAGTTCTGAATTTACCCAGCTATAGGTTTGTGCATCATTGCTATCGTGACCTGAAAGAATTACAGTGTTTAATTGTTCGAAATATTCTTGTCCATTCATTGTAGTTGATGAAAGAAACACAAAAAATAGAAGTGCGATTATTAGGTTTAGTTTTTTCATGATCATATGGTATTTGTAGCTGTGCTACGGTTACTAATATTAACACTACAAAGATCTGAAATAGGAACACCTAAAAGAAGGGAGAGATTTCCCTAGAACATGTCAATTCTTCCTTAATTATTACAAATAGAAGATTAATTTACTTTTTGAAGTCCTTTTTTGAATTCGGAAGGAGAAACCGAAGTTTGTTTCTTAAACATCCTACTCAAGTGAGAAGGATCGTCAAAACCAATATCGAAAGCAATTTCTTTAGTGGTTTTGTCGGTATAGGTAAGTTGCCTTTTGGCTTCTAAAATGATGCGATCGTGAATAATTTGCAACGGACTCTTATCGTATTTCGAAAAACTATTGGAAAGCGTTTTTGGCGATTTAAAGAGTTTTTCGGCATAAAAAGAGACATTATGGGCCTCTTTAAAGTGATTTTCGACCAAATAGTTGTATTCTCGATACAAGTCTAAATTTCCACTGTGGTTTCCTACGGGGTCATTTCCTACTTTTAGTAATCTAGTGGTTTTAATAATAAAGCGAGCCAAAAGCATGCGGAGCATTTCGGCTTGAATAGTATCTTTTGTTTCCATTTCTTCCAAAAAGACACCGTGCAATTGAGTAAATCTCTGCTGCTCCTGTGCATTTAAAGCGATGATGGGGATATTTTTAGCGCCAAAAAAAAGTAGACCCACACAACTCACTTCCTTGTCGTGATCTCGAACACAGTAAAATTCTTTATTGAATTGATAGACTAAAGCTTCATTTTTTTCGAGAATGGAAAGATGTTGATTGGGGGTTAGTGCCAAAATATGATGAGCATCTATGCTAGTTGGTACTCCGTCAACAAGAACATGAATGGGTCCCGATGTCGCCCAAATAAAAGTATAGAGCCCAACAACAGCGCCGTCAATATTTCTAGACAATAATGAAAGGTCACCGATTTTTAGGATGGCACCCGTACTAAATTCTGAAAACACATGTTGCATAGTGGGGTAGTCTGAAAGATGAGGCTTACATTACAAATGAAGTTATTAAAAATAGATCTTTTGTGCTATTCGATAGGTATTAGCATGTGCTTCGATGATCGTTTTGATGTCTGGAGAGTAGCCTCCACCCATACTCACCTGTACTGGAATGCCTTCATCTTTGCAGGTTTGAAGGACAAAACGGTCGCGCTCTTTGCAGCCTTCCATCGAACAGTTTAGTTTCCCTAATTTATCGGTTGCCAAAATATCAACGCCACTGAGGTAGAAGATAAAATCGGGTTTTTCTTGCTGAATGAGCTTCGGAAGGGTCTCTTTAAGAAGCGAAAGATAGGCTTTATCATCACTACCGTCTGTTACCGCAATATCTAGATCACTTTGTTCTTTTCGGAAAGGGTAATTACTTGCACCATGCATGGAAAAAGTGAACACTGAAGAGTCTTCTTGAAAAATTACAGCAGTTCCGTTGCCTTGGTGCACGTCTAAATCGACGATCAAGATCTTTTTTATTGTGTTATTCCGAATTTGATTTGGCATCGCATCGACCCTTGCGCTACTTTTACTCAAAAGATATTTGGCTCCAATCGCCTGATCGTTATATAGGCAAAAGGCTTCTCCATGATCGGGATAGGCATGATGGGTGCCGCCAGCAATATTCATGGAAATCCCGTGCTTTAATGCAAACACACAACTTTCAATAGTGCCTTGTGTGATGATCTGTTCGCGTTCTACCAATTTGGCTGAAAGCGGAAAACCAATTTTTCGCGCTGCGCGCTTATCAAGATTAAGATCCTTTAGATTATCGACGTAATCTTGGGTATGTATTGCTAGAATAGCCTCTTCATTTACAAGTCCTGGCTCAAAAAAATTTTCCGAAGTACACGTTCCTTCATGTAGCAACTGACTATGCAACAATTCGTATTTTGACATAGGAAACCGATGTCCTAGCGGAAGATTATGTGTAAAAATAGGGTGATAGGCTATTTTGAGCATAGTATTGTAGATGCTAATGCAGCGCTTTTTTTTGAATACTGCTTAAAGGCTATGAATCAGTCAAATTTTGTCAAAGTATATCTTTGCTCATCGGCACTATATACACCATAAATGAAGTTGTCTTGCAATTTGAAGACATTTTCTGCTTTTGGAAATTTTATTTTATCTGAAAATGCTCTAATTTCCGTAAATGGATTTTCAGGTACATCACCTTCTATATGATTGAAAAATTCGTCAAATAAACATTCAATACGAATCGACTGCGTAGCAGAGTACGAATTGTAAGCAAAGTAAACCGGATTGTAGGTCATGTTATATGCGCCCGCAGTAACTATGGGAACACCAGCTGCCATGCCGCCAACAAGAAGCAAAGCACCTGCACTAGATCCAATGGGTTTTTCACCACCTATAGTCACCTGATATCCAGATTTAAATGGAATTACCGCTACGCCAATATCTCCAGTTGAGATCTTCCGCATGAATTTGGAGGTCTTTTCCATTTCGCGAACACGATCAGGATTAAAAATACCGCCACCTTCCTGAAGGATCGGAGTGTTTTTAAAAGACAGATCATCATCTGGTCCTAAACTTATATTTTTTAGTTCTTCCTTGGTATGAATGTTTTTAACTGAAAATGCCAATTCATCCTGGCTTCCACTGATCTGAAAAAGTTTATCTCCAAAGAGGAACGAATTATTCTTATCGTTTTCTCCCATATGCTCCAACTGTGGTTTCTGAAGGGCATAAAAATTGACCCCTATTTCGGGAAGTTTAAATTCAAAAATATAAGTAAAAAGTTTTCCTTCGTCCAACGTTAGAATAAAACTGTCTTTTCGATCATAGAATTTTGATCCCTTGCTCGTAATATCGATAGAATTTGGGTTCGTTTCATCAATTTTGACAACGTTAATTATACTTTCAAAGCCATTATGTTCAGTAAATAACCTATACAAAGTAGTGGCTCTATTTTCATAATTGCGAATAGGTTTATCTGTAAAATCAAAGGACTTGGTTTTAAATTCACCTTTATGATCAAAATCATACACATTTAAAACAGATGCCCTTTTATCTACCGTGAGTATATAAAAGTGATCATCATAGCTGTGAGATTGCAAAAAACGATCTTTTTTTAATTTAAAATCAAATTCGGTTTCAATAGATTTCCCTGTATCAAAATCAAACAAAATTGTGCCAAATTTTTTATAGGTTGCATTCGTTAAATACAGGCGGATTTGATTGCCTCTTATGGTTTGTCCAATAATTTGATTGTATCTATTAGGGAGACCGTCGGATGCATATTTTGCAAGCTGTTCTAGATTCTGATTATACAAATAACCATTCAACGTTTTATTGTCATCAATAAAGATCGCAAAGGTATGCTCTGTTTCATTTACCACGGCAAAGGCATCTTGCACAAAGCGTTGTCCTTGTTTTAAATCGTTGGGTATTTCTAAAAATTTCTGTTGAGCCGAGGCGCTAATAGAGCAAAGTAATAGGATGTAGAATATTCTCATGTATAGTTTTAGTCATTAATTGATCGTCGCACCATTTGGCGCATCAGTATCTGGATTCACAAAAACAAGCTTTCCTTCCGAATTTTCAGTCATTAAGATCATTCCTTGGCTTTCCACACCGCGCAAAGCACGTGGAGCAAGGTTTACCAAAACGGTTACTTTTTTACCAACTACTTCTTCTGCGGTAAAACTTTCTGCGATCCCAGAAACTATGGTCCGTACGTCGATCCCTGTATCCACTTTAAGCACCAATAATTTTTTTGCCTTCGGCATTTTCTCGGCTTCAAGGATGGTTCCTACGCGCATATCAAGCTTGGTAAATTCGTCAAATTGTATCATCTCTTTTTGTGGTGCTGCGGAAGCATTTGCCGCTTGGTTTGCTTTTTTACTCGCCTCCAATTTATCTAATTGCTGCTGAATTTGTTCGTCTTCAATTTTGCTGAAGAGTAATTCACCAGGATTGATCGTGTGCCCAGACGGAAGCAAGGCTTGCTGCTCGCTAATGTCATTCCACGAAAGCGATCCTTCAATCGAACTCAGGTTAATATTTAGCATGTTCTTTAATTTGTTGGAAGTAAACGGAAGAAAAGGTTCGCTTAATACCGCCAAAGCACTTGCAACTTGCAATGCAACATACATCACAGTTTTGGTGCGCTCCTCATCGGTTTTGATCGTTTTCCAAGGCTCTTCGTCGGCTAAATATTTGTTTCCTAAACGCGCTACATTCATCAATTCTTGTTGCGCTTCGCGGAAACGATAGCGCTCAATAGAACTTTCAATGATCGCAGGATAGGCTTTTAATTCATTTAAGGTTGCTGTGTCTATTTCAGACAAAGAACTAGGTTCTGGTACGATTCCATCGTAATATTTATGCGTAAGCACAACTACTCGATTGATAAAGTTTCCGAAGATAGCAACCAACTCATTGTTATTTCGCGCCTGAAAGTCACTCCAAGTAAAGTCGTTGTCCTTTGTTTCGGGAGCATTCGCCGTTAGCGTATAACGCAACACGTCTTGTTGATTTGGAAACTCTTCCAAATATTCATGCAACCAAACCGCCCAATTTTTGCTAGTTGAGATCTTGTTGCCTTCCAAATTTAGAAACTCATTGGCTGGAACATTATCTGGAACAATGTACGAACCATCAGCTTTTAGCATACTTGGGAAGATGATACAGTGAAAGACAATATTGTCTTTTCCTATAAAATGTAACAATTTGGTATCGTCACTTTTCCAATACGGTTCCCAGTCTTTTCCTTCACGTGCTGCCCATTCTTTGGTCGCTGAAATATATCCAATAGGCGCATCAAACCAAACATAGAGCACTTTTCCTTCGGCGCCTTCCACGGGTACAGGAATTCCCCAATCGAGGTCGCGCGTTACCGCACGCGGACGAAGCCCGTCATCGATCCATGACTTGCATTGCCCGTAAACGTTGGTTTTCCAGTCCTTTTTATGCCCTTCAATGATCCATTCTTTTAACCAAGGTTCATATTGATCTAACGGTAAAAACCAATGCTTGGTTTCTTTAAGACTTGGTGTAGCGCCTGTAATGGCACTTTTCGGATTGATCAGGTCGGTTGCATTGTGCGAGGTTCCGCAGTTTTCACACTGGTCGCCATAGCTTTCTTCAAAACCGCACTTTGGGCAAGTTCCCACTACGAAACGATCTGCTAAAAACTGATTGGCTTCTGCATCGTAAAATTGCTCGGTCACCTCTTCGATAAATTTTCCGTCGTCATATAATTTTTTAAAAAAATCGCTGGCCGTGTCGTGGTGTATTTTTGCAGAAGTACGCGAGTAGTTATCGAAAGATATTCCGAAGTCTTCAAAAGACCTTTTAATGATTGCGTGATATTTATCAACCACCTGCTGAGGTGTGATTCCTTCTTTTTTGGCTTTGATGGTAATGGGAACACCGTGTTCGTCACTTCCGCAGACAAAAGCAACATCTCTGCCCTGTAATCGCTGAAAGCGAGCGTAGATATCGGCTGGAACATAAACACCTGCTAGGTGTCCAATATGTACAGGGCCGTTAGTATAAGGTAATGCGGCGGTAATTGTATAGCGTTTTGGATCAGTCATAATAGCTTATACTTCCGTTAGGCTGGAAGCAGCCACAAAAATAGCAATTTTATACGCGTTAGGGGTTTTAGAAAAAAGAAAAGTCCTTCTGGGGAGGAGGACTTTTCAGTTACAGCATATGCGATTATCGAATTAAGATCGATTTGCTGTAAAATTGTCCTCCAACTTGCATACGATAAACGTATTGTCCGTATGACAATCGGGTTTTAACTGAAGCTCTTACGTCAATACTGTGAGGTCCTGGAGTGAGAATTTCATTTTTTAAGGTTCCAATTTCTCTACCAAGAATATCATACAGTTTAATATCAACGTGCCCACTAAATGGCATGATAAAGTCTATATATGTGCGTTCGTTTTTATAAACGCCGGCATGTTGAAAACGGCTAACATTACTATAATCTGTAGAGCCTAAAAACTCACAATCGAAACCGAGTGGAAGAATTTCATAGGTTTGGTTGAGTAGAATTCCGCTTACTATGGAAGGGTCTAAACAAAACCAATCTGTCAATACCGAGGCGTATACATCTCTAAAATCTGTAGTAGGGATAAGATTATCGTTATTGTCCCAAACGTCTATTTGCGGATGCTGATTTATAAATCCGCTGCCTTCCAGAGCCGGTCCAAAAAGCATGACAGGCGACGCTGCGCCATGGTCAGTTCCGTTAGAGCCATTTTCATAAGGTCTTCTTCCAAATTCTGAGATGGTCATAGCAAGCACTTCGTCTTCCATGCCAATTGCGCCAATATCCTCATAAAAGTTTTTCATGCTGTTTGATAAGGCTTCCAATAATTCGCGATGATCATTCACTTGGTTGGCGTGATTGTCAAAACCATCTAAAGAAACCATGTACACTTTAGTTCCCAAACCTCCTTTGATCATTCTGGCCACTATGGCCAACTGATTTGAAAGATCGTTATCATCATAGGTCACACTATTAGTTGAGGCCATATATGCATCATTGATCACGCCTGCATAGGTAAAAGTTGTATTGGTTGTGGCGCGCATAAAGAGTAATTTATCTCCGTATACGCAGTCTGGAATATTTAGGACATCGTGCAAAGCTCCGTTTTGGGCTACACTTTCTAATTGCGCAGGATTAGCAACAGCAAAAGCATAGTTGTTGTTGTCGCCTTCAAAGACTAAGTTTCCAATACTTCCAATTTGGATGGCCGGCGGAACTTCTGGCGGATTAATAAGATAGTCGGGATAGAGATCTTCAAAATAACGTCCCCACCAGCCTGTGGGTTCAAAATTGACATCGTCAGTTGATGCCCAAATTTCCGAAGAACGAAAATGCGACAGATTTTGCTGCGGATAGCCTACACCGTGTACCACTTTCATAGCACCATTACCCCACATAGTTTCTAGCGGTTGCATATAATTGGGAATCGCAAAATTTGCGTCCAAGTTGATCAGGTCGCTTTGTTGATGACGAATAGTAGGGCGCAAATTAGCATAGGTTGCATAATCATAAACAGGAACAATGGTATTGAGACCATCGTTACCACCTTTTAGGCGTACGATAACTAAAATGCGATCATTTTCTGCTGCGGAAAGAGCTACGGAAAGAGGTGAGGGTTTGGAAGCCGAAACCGCTGCGGGTCCGAGCATCATTCCGCCGGCCCCTACTAAGCCAAGAGCTTGTATAAATGAGCGGCGATTCCAAGTGGCATGTTCTTGATCATGCACGTGTTTTTCGTCGTTTGACGACTGTTTATTTGGGATATGATGATTATTGCACATGATCGATCTATTTAAGTTGGAATTCGGGCATTTTGGAAATATGCTTTAACAGTAGGGTTACTTGATAGCCAGCATCGGGCCAATCGAGATTCCAAATACCATTATCGTAATAATTCTGTGGTACTTCCCATTTAAATATATCGGTTGCTGTAGTGTAATCTGTAACCGTATGCAGCGTTTTTGAAACAAAATGATCTACAATGATCTGGGTGATCAAAGCGGGGTCGTTGCTGTTGTTTGTAAGGTCCTTTGCAAAATCCACAAAGGGAACATCGTAGCCGTTATAAAACAACCAATCAATATAGAGTTGCATCAGTTCCCAACGCCCAGTGAGTGTTGAGGTATTGATCCATGTTTCGTCACGTTGCCAACCGGAGACATCGGGCGGATCAAAAATTTCTTGTCCCATGAGTCCTGTATAGTATACAAAGGCTTCTACAAGCGTATCATTATAAAAGAAATTGGTTTCGTTTATAAAATTAAAAATCACGTCAAACGGACTTTTAATTACAACACCTAAGGCGCGTTCATCGAAGAAATGTTCACTCTTAAATAATAGTTTTAAAACAGGGACCAATTCGTAATTATTTGCAACTAGCGTATCAGCCAGCGGCTGAATTATATCCTGTTCGAGTTGTGTGTCGATTGTTTGACTTACAAAAAACTGATAGAGTTTTTTACAGATAAAAAAGGCAACCTCTGTACCGCGCTCATTAAAAAGGTTGTCAATAACACCATCATAACCAAAGGTGTCTGTTTGACCAAAAATGGTTTTGTTTCCTGTATCGTGAGTGATAGCATCAAAATAGATCTGGGCACCAGATTCGCTCCAATGATTGTAGCCTGTGAGGGCTCGAGCGGTTTCGGTCACGTCATTTTCGGTATATCCATTTCCTTCACCCAAGGTAAATAATTCATAAAGTTCCCTTGCATAGTTCTCATTGGGGTTGGTGTTTGTGTTTTCAAAACCATTGAGATAAATAAGCATGGTTGAATTTTCACCAATTTGACGCACAAACTCCTTAAAGTTCCCAGCTACGTGGGTTTGAATAGTATTATAATATTGAAAAAGATAGGGCGCATAGAAGTAGCTTTCCAATTCAGTAACGAAGTGATTGGACCAAAATGCAACCAGTCGCCCGCGTAAATTTTCCGTTATAAAATGTTTGGCTGTTTCAATACGCCATTCGTAAATAAAGGTATTGTTTTGGGTTTCGTAATCTGAAAAATCACTAAAAGCCCAATTCCCCCAAAAAGGTGCTGCAGTTGGCGGCTCATTATATGCTCCATCAACAAGCGAATCGATAAGTTGGTCTGGTGTGAGTGTAAGTGCGGCATCTACATCTGCCATAGAGGCTCCAAAACCCAAACGTCTATAAATATGCTTGATTTTTGTAGTATTCCACGGATTAGCACCCGTAGGAACATAGGGTGCGAGTGTAGAAAAATTGCACGGGGGAGAAGATACAATTGTTTCCATAAGTGCTTTTTAATGGTTTGTTAAACGAAATATACTGAATAATAGCCTTTTACAGCCGAGACACGCTATTTTTAACAGAATAGTTATTGTTGTATTGTGTAAGAAACTATTTTTAACATATGCTTAGACCTCCATCTTTACAAAAAGGCGATACGATTGGTATCGTTTCAACGGCGCGGAAGATCACTTCAGAAGAACTTGCTCCTTTTATCGAACTTCTAGCTTCGTGGGATTTAAATGCGGTGTTAGGGAAAACCATCAATGTATCTTATAACCAGTTTGCAGGAAATGACCGTTTACGGGCAGAAGATTTTCAGGAAATGATGGATAATCCTGAGATCAAGGCAATTTGGTGCGCGCGCGGTGGCTACGGAACGGTTCGAATGGTGGACCAATTAGAGTTCGCAACATTCCGAAGTAATCCAAAATGGATCATAGGCTATAGTGATGTTACTGTTTTACATAGCCATATTCATTCGCTTTCAATCGAAACATTACATGCAAATATGGCAATGGAATTCGATATAAAGTCGGCTGAAACCCGTGAGAGTGTACGTGATGTGCTCTTCGGAAAAAAGTATGAAGTTCGTTACATTTCCGAAGAAAATAAGCATCATCGCAATGGAAAGGTCAAAGGCCAAGTCGTTGGTGGAAATCTATCTTTGCTATATTCCCTTATTGGGAGTCCGTCGCAACTTGATACTGCTGGAAAGATTCTTTTTATTGAAGATCTGGACGAATATCTCTACCATATCGACCGGATGATGCAAAATCTAAAACGCAACAGATTGCTCGCTGAACTAAAGGGACTTATTGTGGGTGGAATGAGCGATATGAATGATAATACCATTCCGTTTGGAAAAACCGCTCACGAAATTATCGCAGAAGCGGTGGCCGAATATGATTACCCTGTTTGTTTTAACTTTCCAGCAGGTCATATAGCAGATAATCGTGCGTTGATACTTGGCGGAGAAGCGACGCTTACCGTTGAAAATAATTCGGTAACTTTACACTACTGACTCCCCCGTCAAAATAATTTCTGCATTCGCGGGAAAGTAAAATGGCAACACATAACGAATTAGGTGCCTTTGGCGAGCAATTGGCAGCCAATTATCTACGGAAGCACAATTATAGTATTCTAGAGCGAAATTACAGACATCAAAGGGCAGAGATTGATATTATCGCCCAAAAAGATGATCAGCTTATTATTGTGGAAGTAAAAACGCGGAATAGCGATTTCTTTGGCGATCCACAGGATTTTGTGACTTCTTCCAAGATAAAATTATTGGTGAAGGCGGCCGATGAATACATTATCTCCAATGATCTTGACCTTGAAGTGCGTTTTGATATTATTGCGGTGCTAAAAAACAAAGATTTAGAGCGATTAGAGCATTTTGAAAATGCCTTTTATCACTTCTGAAATCGCTCGCAATTACTATTTGTCTTCCGCGATAAGCTGCATTAATTCTTCAAGGGTTTCGGGTTTGGCGCTGATGTGTTTGGTAGCATCCAAAAGGTAGTAGGTTGGCGTAGCCGAAACGTCGTAGTCATCGCCAATTTTATTGTCCCATTTCCCCAAACCTAACACATGGCTAAAGTTGGGCATGTCTAAAATACGGTTTTGCCAATCGTAGGGTTCGTCTTCCAGCCCAACAGCGATCACATGAAATTTTCCAGGGGCTGAATTTTTAAGCGCCGCGTGAATTTTAGGTACTTCGGAAAGACAGTGTGAACACAAGCTACTCCAAAAAATGATCAGGTAATTTTCGGCATCGTCTAAGGCGTGTAGATTGGTATTTACCGTTTTTCCATCAATATCTTCTTCCCAGAAAAAATTAGGAGCAAGGGCTCCAATCGATGTGTTTTTAAAGATTCGGAGTTTTTGTGATAGTGCGGCATCTTGTTGTGCTTCGGCAATGCCAATAAGGTGTTCTTCGGAAAGGTAATTGGCAATCTCAATTTGTTCGTTATTTACCATAAATTGCCAAAGATCAGTAAGTAAGGCTTTCTGAAAGACAGGTGACTGATTTACAACTGCCTTTGCGAGTATATCCACATTTTCTTTGCGGGAAGCTTCGGGTTGCTCACTATCTTCAACGAAATTAAAGACGTATTTAAGCGCCATTTCAAGAGGTAGTCCCGATTTTTGAAGTTGTATATTTCCGAAGTCAACGGTTTTCCAATAGTTCTTTTTACGGTTTGAACGGTAAGTTTCTACTGTTTCAAAATGACTTGGAATGTAAGGGGTATAAGCGCGAATAAATGCTGCGGCAACTGTACCTTCTGCTTCTTTTTCGAGTTCGTTTAAGATTTGAGTTTGCGCTTTAAATCGTTTTTTTATTTGTTTTTCGGAACTTGAGTCGGCGTACATCACATCTACTTCCTGCAAATAGGTGTCTACAGCATTTTTATAGTTGTACCAGAGTCGGTTTTCTTCCGAAGAAACAAAAGAGACGCCTGTTTCGGAAGAAAAAGCGAATTCGATATCCTCATTTCCGCTATAAATAAAATCGAAGAAATGCTCGTTTTGTGGGAGATCGTAGACCAGGCGATACATGCCGGGCTCCATATTTTCTTTAGTCTTAACAGTGAATACTCCATCCCTAATGTTGCTATCTACCTTATAAAAGACGTTGTTTACATCGATCATATAGAGAATACCAAAATTATAGGCATCTGCCGGGGTAAAGGTTCCTGAAATTGTTTTTTGAGCCGTCGCTGAAAGGGAAAGAGAAACAAGAAAAACTAAAAGTATTTTTTTTATCATGGTACTTCTAATATGAGGGTATAAATGTACAGAATCTTTAAGCAATAACTAGACCGAAAATCGTTGTAGCAGTTGTAATGCAATTTTGACTGAAGGGAGTTTATCTATGGTCAACAATAGGCGCAAACCGTTTCTAGTTTGTTTTTCCTTCATTTTTATTGTTGTGGAATGACTTTGAACGTATTGTAAAACCTTGCTAAAAGCGTCACTTTGATAAAATGCGCTTTGTTGATCAGCTACAAAATATCCTACTAATTTTTTGTTTTTCATGATCACACGTTCGAGTCCCATGGCCACGGCGATCCATTTAATACGTACACTGTCTAGCAACGCGACGGCTTGTTCAGGAAGCTCACCAAAGCGATCTATCAATTCTTTTTCAAAAGCTTCCAGCTCCTTTTCGTCTTTGATCTCGTTTAGCTTTGTATAGAGGTTTAGACGTTCTGTAATATTGTTTACATAATCATCTGGGAAGAGCAATTCGAAGTCGGTATCGATAACCACATCTTTGACAAACGTTCTATTTTTAAAGTCGCGATCGCTTTCGGCATAGAGGTCTTTAAATTCTTTTTCCTTTAATTCATCAATGGCTTCAGCAAGAATTTTTTGATAGGTATCGAAACCAATTTCGTTTATAAATCCGCTTTGCTCACCACCAAGTAGATCTCCCGCACCGCGAATCTCAAGATCTTTCATTGCGATATTGAGTCCGCTACCCAATTCACTAAACTGCTCTAAGGCTGTGATACGTTTTCGGGCATCATCGGTCATGGCAGAATAGGGTGGCGTTATAAAATAACAGAATGCCTTTTTGTTACTTCTACCAACTCGACCGCGCATTTGATGCAGATCACTCAGCCCAAAATTATTGGCATTATTGATAAAAATTGTGTTTGCGTTGGGCACATCTAGTCCGCTTTCAATGATGGTGGTTGAAACGAGCACATCGAAGGTGTTGTTCATAAAACCAAGCATGATTTGCTCGAGTTTTTTTCCTTCCATTTGACCGTGACCGATGCCAATTTTTGCATCTGGCACTAGACGTTGGATCATCCCTGCAACTTCTTTAATGTTTTCGATGCGGTTATGAACAAAGAATACTTGTCCGCCGCGCGAGATCTCATAACGAATCGCATCGCGAATGGTTTCTTCGCCAAAACGGATCACGTGGGTTTCTACGGGATAGCGATTGGGTGGAGGTGTTGTAATAACGCTAAGATCTCGCGCTGCCATTAAACTAAACTGCAGTGTTCTTGGAATAGGCGTTGCGGTAAGGGTGAGTGTATCTACGTTCTCTTTAATTGTTTTTAGCTTGTCTTTTACGGCTACACCAAATTTTTGCTCTTCATCAATAATAAGGAGTCCGAGGTCTTTAAATTCAACCGATTTGCTCACCAATTGATGTGTCCCGATCACAATATCAAGGCGGCCATCTTTTAGGCCTTCCAGTACTTCTCTTCGTTCTTTTGCACTTCGGAAGCGATTGAGATAATCTACTTTGACGGGCATTTCAGAAAGGCGTTCGCTAAAGGTTTTATGATGCTGAAAGGCAAGAATTGTGGTAGGAACCAATATAGCGACTTGTTTACCATTGTCTACGGCTTTAAAGGCAGCTCTAATAGCAACTTCTGTTTTTCCGAAGCCAACATCACCACACACCAAACGATCCATGGGGCGTTCACTTTCCATATCGCGTTTTACATCGGCGGTAGCCGTTACTTGGTCTGGAGTGTCTTCATAAATAAAAGAAGACTCTAATTCGTGTTGTAAATAGCTATCTGGATCGTATTGAAAACCTTTTTGCAAACGGCGTTTGGCGTATAATTCAATAAGGTTAAAAGCGATCTCTTTGACCCTTGTTTTTGTTTTTTGTTTGAGTTTCTTCCAGGCGGCACTTCCTAATTTATAGATTTTAGGTGTGGTGCCATCTTTACCATTGTACTTTGAAATTTTATGTAACGAATGAATGCTAAGAAATAGAATATCGCGCTCACCATAAAACAATTTAATAGCTTCCTGTTGTTTGCCTTCCACATCTATTTTTTGGAGTCCGCCGAACTTCCCGATACCGTGATCAATATGCGTTACAAAATCGCCAACCTCAAGATTCGTGAGTTCTTTAAGTGTGATCGCTTGTTTTTTGGCGTAGCCATTTTTTAGCTGAAACTTATGATAGCGCTCAAAGATCTGATGATCTGTATAGCAAACATGATGGTTTTGGTGATCTATAAAGCCTTGGTACAAGGGAAACACCACTGTTTCATATTGCGTTACTTTCTGCTGTGCATCGTCAAAAATATCGTGAAAACGCTTCGCCTGCTGTTCACTGCTACAGAAAATATAATTTTTATACCCGTCGGCTGTGTTGACGTTTAAATTTTCGATCAACAAATGAAACTGTTTATTGAAAGAGGGCTGCGGACTTACATTAAACTTAATATTGCTATGAGACGATGTATCTTTAGCATTTGCCAGAGAAACTTTAGTAAAATGAGATAACTGGTCTTCAAGTAGTGTTGCCGTACAGAACAGTTCATCTGGAGTATTTATCCGAACTTCCCCTTGTGAATTTTGATAAGCTTCGGTTGCTTTTTTAAATAGCTTTTCAATGCTATCCCTTAACAGGGTTTCATTTTTTACAAAAACCACTGTTTTTGCAGCAATATATTTTAGGAAGCTTTCGCGCTGCTCTTGCATTCGCTTATTTTCCACATTGGGAATAATAGACACTTTTTTTACCTGCTCTAGTGAGAGTTGGGTTTCAACATCAAAGGTTCTAATACTATCTACGTCATCGCCAAAAAATTCAATTCGATAGGGCTCGTCATTACTAAAGGAAAATACATCGAGAATACCTCCACGTACAGAAAACTCACCGGGTTCAGTTACAAAATCGGTGCGTTTAAACTGATATTCAAAAAGGACTTCGTTGACAAAATCTATAGAAAGTTGATCGTTAAGCGCAATTTTAAGGGTGTTTTTTTCTAATTCTTTGCGGGTGACAACCTTTTCAAAAAGGGCTTCTGGGTAGGTGACAATAAGTGCGGGCTTACGGCGGGAGTTGATTCGGTTTAAAACTTCCGAGCGCAACAACACATTTGCATTATCGGTTTCCTCAATCTGATAAGGTCTTCGGTAGCTGCCAGGGTAAAATAATACAGTATCGCCACCGAGTAAATTTTCGAGATCATTAAGATGATACGCCGCTTCTTCTTTGTCATTCAAAATGATTAAAAAGGGCAATTCTGTTTTTTTAAAGACTTCCGCAATAACTAGAGAAGTAGCAGATCCCGCCAAACCGGAAACATCAATACGGGTTTGAGATTGGGCAATAGCTTCCCCGAGTTTTCGAACTTCCGAAGACTCTTTAAAAAGCGAACGAACAAGCGATTTGCTCATATTAATTGCCCGTAAAGACGGGTAATTTTAGTGATTTCCCTCGATGAGGAGATATTTCGTTTAGGATTGCAAAGATAAGAAGTTCTGTTCCCTTCCGAAGAACAAAAAACTAACTTTATCATTTTGATAACAGTCTATGGAAAAACGAGGTTTTTAAAACAGATCTATACCTTATCACAAATGCTTTACCAGCTTCTCTAGATCTTCTTTAGTATTATAAACGTTTGCCGAAATACGAATGGCTTTGCCGCGATAAGAAACAAAGATCTTAGCAGCCAATAATTTTTCTTTTAAAGTATCTATGCTCTTGTCTTTAGGAAGATAAATACCAAATAAATGCTTCGCACGATACTCTGATTCTTCTATAAAATAACCCGCTTTTTGTAGTTTTTGAATCGATTCTTCTGAGATCGTTCTACAATATGCCTGAATCGCTTCTGGTGTCCAATTTATCAATTGCTGAATGGCTTCTGAAAGCATAGGTGTTAGAATAAAATTGCTCGATTCACCTACATCATACCGACTTGCTTTTTCCTTAAACTGAGCGTTATAATTCACCAAATTGGAGAAGTTTTCGCTGTTTTGGTGATTCATCCAATTATCTTCTATGGGCGTTCCGTGATGGAATCGCTCACCATAGTATGCGACACCCAAACTATAAGGTCCTAAAAGCCACTTATAACCTGCGCAAATAACAGCATCTGGCTGAATATCCTTTACAGAAAAGGGCATGGCGCCAACACTTTGTGTCGCATCAACAATTAGATAAGCACCAATTTCGCGCGCACGTTCTCCAAAACGTTTTAGGTCAAATAACGTACCATCAGCCCAATGCACTTGTGGCAAAGCCAAACACTTGGTGTGTTCATTGATTGCTTCCAAAATAGATTCATTCCATATGCGTCCGCGATCTGGACCAATAGGCGGAGCTACAATCGTTTTGACGATCACACCCTTGGTGGTTTCCAATTGTTTCCAAGCATAATAATTGCTCGGAAATTGGGCCTCAAGTACTAAAATTTCATCACCCTTTTCAAACGGGATGTTATGCATGGCAGTTGCGATTCCGTAGGAAACCGAAGGAATGATGGCGATGGTTTGCGGGTCATCTGTCTCAATTAATTGAGCAAAACGTTCTTTTAAGCGTTGTTTTTCCGAAAAAAAGTCGGCTTCCAAAATAAGGGTCGGATTTGCCTTTTTAACTAGATTTTCTGTGCCGATCTTGGTGACCGACCGTAATTGGGGCGACATATAAGACCCGTTTAAATACGTAATGTCTTCCGGCAGCTCGAATAAGTGTTTTTGATTTTCCATCAGGAGCGATTGAGGTATTGGTTTAACTTTATAAACGGACTTGTATCACGATTTTTAAAACCGTGTAAACTAGTACTCATAAATAGAATAGCCGCACAAAAGATAGCTGTAAAAGCAATAGTTTGATGCAGGTCCCAATTAGCTACAGCAATGGCCGCCAATGCCCAGGCGCCTACCAATGCGAATTCACGCATGTTGCGTTTCCAAGTGACAATAAGATTTATTAACGTTGCTATCACAATCATGATCAAGGTCCATGTGGCGGGTGAAATGCCAAATCCATCCCAGTTTATCTTAACAAGATGGGTTGACACATTTGCAATACACGCCACGGTGAGCCAGCCACTGTAGATCACAAATGGCCACCAAAGAAAAACAATCACTGAAAAAGGAGCATCCCATAACTCCATACGATTGTTCATTACAATTTTTATAAGACACAGCAGCATTATAAAGATAACGATCACCGATAGCGCAATATAATCTGACACAAATAGGTAACACCATAGACTATTGGCTATACAACTAGCAATAAACCACCATCCAATTCGCATGATAAATTCGTCATCACGCACCTTGACAAAAAGACTACGTGACTGATAAATAATAAAACCCAGCAACAACAAATAAATAAGCCCCCAGATAGAAAAGGCATAGCCCGCCGGTGTAAAGAGCGTTTGATATTTTGCGCTCACGTCGGCTTGGGTGGTGTTGGCAAAAACACCAGCGCTAGAAGCATAATTGAAATAGATCGTGACTATAAAAGCAATGATATTCCCTATTTGCAGTAATTTTTTCATAACAAATTTTTAAGAAACCCGAATCACTTCGTCGTCTACGATGACATAAATGTCGTCGGTTTCTGTTGGATTTAAAACATACTTTCCCGTAAAGTTACCAAAAGCGGGCATGATAAGCTGAAATTTTGTTTTATAAAAACAAGGAAGACGCAACTGTTGCCTGCCAGATCCATCCATTCGTACCCCCGGATGAATGTGGCCGCAAAAATTAAAGCCATGTTCCACATCTTCGGGGTGATGTGTGAGCAAGAAATGATCAATACGCAATGATTCTAAGACACGAACTCCAATATCTTCAAACAGATAGGCGGGAATAATATCGTGATTACCACTTATAAGGATGATGTCTGCTTCGGAAGCGGAAACCCAGGCGCTAAAATGTAACCAACTTTTGTTTAGTGAACTATGGAACAGATCGCCAAGAAAGCAAATGGTTTTGGGTTTAAAGTGAGCAACTAGAGCGTTTAAACGGGTATAATTTTCTTCGGAACTATTTGGAGGAATTGCCGCACCATGTTTTCTGAAATGGTCAACCTTCCCTAAATGAACATCGGCAATGAGAAGCATCGCCTGCTCATGCCAATACATGGCCCGATAAGGGTGAAGCGTAAACTGCTGCTCTAAGATGCTAATTTTTTCAGACACGAACACAAAGATACGGTGAAACCAATTTTTATTTTATCTAAACTAGTTTGGGGATTAAAATTTCAGAAGAAAAAACACTGAACTTTTATCTTACAAGGGATGCTGATGCTGCATTACAAATTATTTATTTCATCAATTGGAGTGTCATACGCTTAATGCGATCTTTTAATTTTTCGGAAGAAAGCTTTTCTCGCAAGCGATCGGTAATGATAGGGAAGCTAAAGGGCGTTGCTTTTTTACAGGGTTTCCAGACAATCTCTTGTGTTTGAATACGCAGCATTGCCTCGCGCAGCCTTCCTTCTTCTAATTCGTGTTCAAAGGTTTCCCGAAACGCCTGTAAAAACAACAAATTATCGTTTTCGTAATCGCGAAACACATCAAAAAGCAATTGTGAGCTGCTTTGTAAGTGTTTTGTTTTTACTTGTTTGCTTGGGTAACCCGTAAATACCATCCCGCTGATAACCGCGATATCACGAAATTTTCTACGAGCCAGTTCGGTTGCGTTTAAGCTTTTCTGAAGGTCGTCAAATAGAAAATCGGTTGTAAAAAGATCATTATCCAGCACATTTTGAATATCGATGGGTTGGTCACTAAGCAGTTCAAATCCGTAGTCATTATATGCCAATGAAAAGGTGATGGGCGAAAGCAAACTAATTCGGTAGGCTAAAAATCCGCCCATGGCTTGGTGCACAAACCGCCCTTCAAACGGGTAGAAAATATGATGATAGCCTTCTCTGGTTTTAAAAGTTTCGATCAAAAATTCGTTGGAGCCTGGTACGACCGACTCTAAGGCTTGTCTGGCAAAAAGATCTTTTAATGCTATAAGTTCTGGTGTTGCTCGTTTTGTGTCAAGGTTTTGATTAGCATTATTTTCTTGAGAAAGGGAACGTGCGGTTTGTAATTCTGCACGTAAAATTTCACTCATTTGTGAGGACAGTGCCATGCGTCCGCCCATAAAACTTACCACATTATTAGTGCGCTTATTAACACTGCGTACTTGAGCGACCATATTCCGTAGACGGACCAGTTCTAAAGTTCTCCCTGCGAAAACGAAGGTGTCACCAGGCTTCATCTTCCCAATAAAATATTCTTCAATCGTTCCTATAAATCCGCCTTTTACATAACGAACTTGTAACATCGCATCACTAACGATGGTTCCTATAGACAGCCGATGCATCATTGCGGTTTTTCTGCTTTCAACTCTAAAAACACCGTGTTCATCAATGATCACGCGCTTATATTCGTCGTAAGCCTGGAGGCTCTGACTTCCCATGGTAATAAAGTTGAGGCACCATTGCCAGTCGTCTTCTGTAATGCCTTGAAAGCAAAATGTTTGTTTAATTTCAGAAAAAATTTTCGACGGAATGAATCCGTCACTCACTGCTAATGTCACGAGATATTGAATAAGTACGTCAAAGCTTAGTAAATACGGAATTCGATCTTCAACAACTTCCTCTTTTACCGCTTTTTTTAAGGCTGAAGCTTCGATCAATTCCATGGCGTGAGTTGGTAGAAAGTGAATTACCGAAGCCTCTCCAGGTCTGTGATTGCTACGTCCTGCGCGTTGTAAAAATTTAGCAACGCCTTTTGGACCACCGATTTGAATGATGGTTTCCACAGGCGCAAAATCAACACCAAGATCTAAACTCGATGTAGCTACCACGGCCTTCAGCGATTCATTGCGTATGGCTTGCTCTACCCACAAACGGGTGTCTTTGGCGATACTCCCGTGATGCATGGCGAGTTCGCCGGCAAACTCAGGATATTTTTGAAGTATTTTCTGAAACCAGATCTCACATTGACTGCGCGTATTGGTAAAAATAAGGGTGGTTTTACTCGCTTTTATGATGGGAATGATATCGTCTAATAGGTGCAATCCCAAATGACCACGCCAAGGAAAGGTTTCCATTTTTTTTGGTATGATGGATTTGACGATGATCTTCTTTTTTTGAGCAGCCTTGATCAGTACCGAATTGCTTCGGAAAGTTTCATCAACCCCAAGCAATACATCCTGCGCTTGCTCTAAATTCCCAATGGTTGCTGAAATTCCCCAAATTCGCAGACTGGGGCAGACCGTTTTTAAGCGTGACAGAGCGAGTTCCATTTGCACTCCGCGTTTGCTTCCCAGTAGTTCATGCCACTCGTCCACAACGATGGCATTAAGTGTTTTAAACGTTTTTTCATAACCTTTGGAAGCCAATAATAGCATCAAACTTTCGGGTGTGGTGATAAGTAGATCGGGCATATTCCTTTTTTGCTTCGCTCGTTCGCTTTGCGAAGTGTCGCCCGTTCTAATACCAACGGTTAAACCTGTGCCCATTTCGTCTGCAAATCGTTGTGCCGACTGCTGTATTTCAACCGAAAGCGCACGTAAAGGTGTGATCCAGATCGCTTGAATCCCTTTGCTTTTTTTTGTTTTATAATCTGGATTGTTTTTTATGTATTGTAGTACGATTGGGATCCAAAGGGCATAGGTTTTTCCGCTCCCAGTAGGTGCGTTTAGGAGTCCGTGTTTTCCTTGTAAAAAGGCTTTCCAAGTCTTTTTCTGAAAAGGAAACGCCTTCCAGTTTTGTTGCTGAAACCAATTTTCTGCCAGTGCTATGAGTTCTGCTTGCTTCACTTCGGAATCATAGCTTTAAGATCGTCTAAGGTATTGGCTTCTTCCATAGGCTTATCTTTTCGCCAGCGAAGTATGCGCGGAAATCGTGTGGCAATCCCACTTTTGTGCCTACTACTTTCGGCAATTCCTTCAAAAGCAATTTCAAAAACATGATGTGGCGTCACGCTTCGCACCGGACCAAAACGCTCTAAAGTGTTCTTTTTGATCCAAGCATCAACCTGTCTAAATTCGGCATCTGTCAAACCCGAATACGCCTTTGCAAAAGTGACCAATTCGCCGTCATTCCAGAGTCCGAACGTATAATCGGTATATAAATTAGCACGTCTTCCATGGCCGCGCATGGCGTAGGTAAGTACCGCATCAATGGTAAATGGGTCTGTTTTCCATTTCCACCAATCGCCTTTTTTTCGTCCAACGAGATAGGGTGAATCTTTGCGTTTAAGCATAAGCCCTTCGCTGTATTTTTCACGAGCTAATTCCCGTTCTTTCGCCGCTTCTTCCCACGTCTTAAAAGTCATGGTTTCGCTGAGGTAAAGACCAATTTCGTTGCAGTTACAAATGCCAATTAGTTCATCTAAAATTTTTCTTCTTTCGGAAAAGGGCTGTTGTCTAAGGTCTTTTCCTTTCCATTCTAAGATATCGTAAGCATTGAGGATCACGGGCGTTTTTTCGAGTAGGGCTTTTGATAGGTTTTTCCGACCGATACGAGTTTGTAGGTCATTAAAGTTTCCGATCGTTCCATTTCCGAAGGGAAGAATTTCACCATCGAGTACGGTTCCGTTGGGTATTTCAGAAAGAAAACGTTGAAATTCGGGATATTTGTCGGTAACTAATTCTTCACCACGTGACCAAACAAAAATCTCATCATTTCGTATAATTACTTGTGAGCGAATGCCGTCCCATTTATGCTCAAAGTTCCAATCTTCAATATTCCCCAATGTTTCTTGAAAATCATCTTCCACAGAATATGCCAAATAGAAGGGGTAGGGTTTTGAGAGGTAATCGGCCTCGTTTTCCTCTAAAATAAGTTGTTGATAGGTTGTGTTTTGTGGTGTCCAATCGCCCATAAGTTTGTAGGCGAGAATATCTTCATCGATTCCTGTTGCTTTGGAAAGCGAGCGGGTCATTAACTTTTGACTTACGCCAATGCGAAAACCGCCCGTAATGATCTTATTAAACACGAAGCGTTCAAAATAATTGAGACGCTTCCAATTGGTTTGTAAATATTCCTTTTTATCTTCTTCGGAAAGGGTTTTGAGTTCAATGATCTCGGCAACAAACTGCGATAGAGATTTGTCGGTTTCTTTTTCAGAATTAGGAATAATAAGGGCAATCGTTTCCGCGAGGTCTCCAACAATATGATAACTTTCTTCAAAAAGCCAAAGTGGGATTCCGCTAATTTCGGTTGCCCAAAGTCTAAGAAGGGTTGTGTTTACAGGTCTTTTCGGGCGACGATGTGATAAAATAGCAATGGTCCAAAGTTTATCGTCATCTTCAGCATTTTCAAAATAGGAAGTTAAGGCAGCTACCTTTTCGTTGGTCTTGTTAGTGCTGTCAAGCGTTTTTATGAGGTTGGCAAATGCTTTCATTGAAGGCTCTTTTTTTCTTCCTCGCTTTTCACGGATGGAGATTCAACATCGTCTTTGGTTTTTGCTGTTTCGCTACCTTCTTCTTCGTACTGGGTGTTTTCGGTACGCGCATCAAGGCCCATTTCTTCACGGAGATACCGCGAAAAAATATCGGTATAACCATGTGTAGCGATCACTTTTGTGCAACCTGTAGCCGCAACAGCGCTTAAAAGGCCTTCCCAATCGGCATGATCGCTTAGTACAAATCCACGGTCAATGGCACGACGTCTTCGGGCGCCTCTAAAAGTCATCCAACCACTGGCATTTGCGGTAACATAAGGCACCATTTTTCGAATCCATGTTCCGCCGTGGGCGCTAGGCGGTGCTAAAACTATATTGCCAGTGATCTCTTGCTTTGTCGTTTCACGGGTAATGCGAGTGGTTTGCGGGAACGTATAATTTTCTCGAAGGACTTCGGTCATGTTTTCGATAGCTCCGTGCGTATATATTTTGCCAATGCTAGGATCGAGATGTTTTAACAAGCGTTGTGCTTTTCCGAGGCTATATCCGAAGAGAATCGAGCTGCGACCATCGGCTTTATTTTGAGCCCACCAATTATTGATATCCGAAAAAACCTCGGCTTGCGGTGTCCACGAAAAGGCAGGTAGCCCAAAGGTACATTCGGTAATGAAGGTGTGGCATTTTACAACTTCATAAGGTGTTGCGAGTAAATCATTTTCAGTTTTAAAGTCGCCCGTAAAAACCCAGACTTCACCTTTATATTCAACCCGAACCTGAGAGGATGCTACAATATGCCCTGCTGGATGAAGAGAAAATGTTACTCCGTTGATAGTAAAAGTCTCATTCCATTTTTTCCCACTTACTTCAATATCGCCGAGGCGATGTTTAATAATAGGAACATTGTTACTGTGTGTAATGTATTTTTTATGTCCCCAGCGACTGTGGTCGGCATGGCCATGGGTAATAATGCATTTGTCGACTGGTCGCCATGCATCGATATAGACATCAGCTTTTGCGCAGTATATTCCGTTTTCATTAAAGATTAGCAGGGGTTGTTTCATAGTATTATTTGCTCACTTTATAAAGTTAGGAATTTGGAAAGTTTCCTATTTTATAATTAAGAAAAGTTTAAAGGAAAAATGGTTGTTTGACGTTCTGACACCCTTCCGAAGAAAAAACACATATTTACTAAAAAGATTTTTTTAGTTCTTTCGGAAATTTCTGAAGCAAGGGTTATATTTGCAGCCTAAATACTTACTATGTCATTTACAGATTTATTTGAAAGCGGGGAGCACCAACGTAATTTAGGTCATTTTGCGTCTATCGCGAATATTGCAGCCATTAATGGTGAATTAACTGCCGAAGAGGAAAAATTGCTACGTCGTTTTGCTCGTAAATTAGACATTGATGAAATTGAATACGAGGCAGTATTAAAGAATCCTACAAAATATCCTATCAACCCACCAAATGATGCTGATCGACGTTTGGAGCGTATGCACGATCTTTTTGAGATGATCTTTGCCGATCATGAAATAGATGATCACGAGCGTTTTTTAATTGAAAAATATGCTATTGGTTTGGGATACTCTGCTGAATTAGCTCAAAAACTGATCAAGCGATCTATTGAGATCTACAGTGGCGGACTTGATATGGAAGACTATCGTTATCTTCTAAATAAGAAGTAAGCTTAGCTTTTTAAAACGCTTTCAATCATATTGAAAAGCTCTTTCTTCGAATAGGGTTTAGGTAAGAATGCATTAGCACCAGCGCTGAGTGAACGTTCTTGTTCGTTGATCATGGTACTTCCACTAGCCATTAATATAGGTGTATTTTTGATTTGCTCAATCTCGTGATTTCTTAACTGCTCAATAAAAGAGAGTCCTTCCATGTCTGGCATGGTCATTTTTACGATGATGACATCATACTTTTTGGCATTTAAAAACTTGAGTGCTGTACTGGCTGTATCAGCGATTTCAAAGTGATAGCCTTTTTGATTGTTTAAGAACATTTTCATAAAGAGCATTTGGTTGATCTCTTCATTTTCTACAATTAAGATACGCTTACTCATCATAATTCCAGAGCCCTTAGGAACTGATTTCCGCTTCGGTTTAACATCACGCACTTCAAAGGGAAGCGTAAGATGAAAAGAAGTGCCTTGATTCTCTTTGCTTGAAACCGTGACGTTACCGTTGAGTAAATTCACTAAATCTTTTACTATTTTAAGACCGAGGCCTTGTCCAACAGGCTTAATTTTATCAAGTTCTAATTGATAATAAGAAGAAAAGATCTCTTGAATATCTTCTTCTGAAATACCAACGCCCGTGTCTGATATCGCAATATTAATGTAGGCTTCTTCGTCTTTTCCGACTTTGTTGTCTAAACCAATATGACAGGAGATACTTCCTTCTGTCGTGTTATTATATGCGTTTTCTATCAGGTTAAATAGAATCTGGTTGAGCCTTACAGGGTCTCCTTTCAGTTTTGTGGGAACATTTTTGGCGGTTTCTATCTTTAGTTCAATAGGCTTGGTTCCATATTTTATTCCGAAATGATTCTGGATATTATTTAAAATGTGGCCAAGATTAAAATTCACATGTTTTACATCTTTAATACCTCGCTCAATTTTTGAAATATCTAAAAGATCGTCCATGAGTACTTTTAAATGGGTACCCGTTCTTTGCATAACCAAAAGCGTTTCTTTTTGATCGTAATCAAGTTTTGTATTGTTGAGAATATCCATAAAACCCAGTAGATTGTTTAATGGATTTCGGATCTCGTGATTTAAATGAGCTAGAAAATTGTTTTTAAACTCCTCTTTGGCTATAAGTAAATTTCTTTCAAAAGAGAGTTTGTGTTTTTGAATGGAAGACTCATTTTTCTCCTGAACTAAAGGATGTGAATCTTTATAATGTGACGTAAAATCAAATAGTACGACAAAAACCGAAGATCCGTTAGGAATTAGTTCTATATCGACAATGAGATCTCCTTTTTCTGTTTCGATGTTAACGCAGGGAAAACGCACTGTTTCTTCCAACGAATCTAACATAGCTTCAATGCCCATAAAGAATGGATGCACATCGGCAAGCGGTTTTTTACCAGCAAGCGTTATAAGAGTGTTTTCGCTTGAAATAATAATTCCATTGGTATCTACTTCGACCACTTGAATTTTGGTCTTTACCATGGTGTCTTTTATGGATTGAGGAGTCATTGGCCAACCATTGCTTTAGTTAATTCTAGAAATACATCTTCTACATGTTCGCCTGTTTTGGCGCTTGTGAAATAGCAATCCTTAAAACGTTCGGAATCAAAAAAAGCACGATGTGCATCATCAATAAGTAAATCACTTTTATTCCCAATGATACAAACGGGAATATTACTAAAATGCTCTGCTAAATATGTCTTTTCTGCTGCCAGTTGCTCGTAGGTTTCTTGTCGGCTTACATCAAACACATACAGAAAGCCATGACTTCCTAAGAGATATGATTTTCGGGCTTTATCGATAGTTGTGTTGCCTTCAATATCCCATATAATGAGCGTTACCTTTTCATCGTGAAGATCTATTTCCTTTTTCTTTACATGAACACCCACTGTAACGAGGTAATCTTCACTAAAAGCACTATCAACATATCGTCTAATGAGGCTGGTTTTACCAACGCCAAAATGACCTAGGATGACAATTTTTTTAGTTTGCGCCATGTTTGTGTAATTTATGTAAAAATAGTTAATTTAATTGAAATTAGTTTTAAACTATCATTCCTCTGCTCGGCTCTAAGGTACAGTTCTAGCATCTTAAAAGCATCAACGTTACTGTTGTTATAAAGAAACAGTTTCTTGACGATATAGGATCTTTAATCCCAATATTATTTATCACATTTGTCTAAACACCTATTCTAGATTGATAATTGTTTGTAAACTAAAATGTTATATCAAAGATTTTTAAAGAGGCTATTTTTTTCCTTGTTTCCATTTGCTAAAAAAGCTTTTTAGGATCTCATCGGCTGCATCACGAGTAAGATTAGCAATTCGCGGAGAGAGTTTTTTTGACAATTTAAACAATTTATTCTCGAGTGTATTTTCAAACGAACGCGTATATGTGCCAGAACATACTGCAGCAATATAATAACTGTGAAAATTTTGAATATGAATACTATAAAGTTCATATTCAATGTTTTCTAAATTTTGATTTCCTCCTTCAAAAGCATCTTCAACAAAACTTTTAATAGCTGTTAGCATACCTGAGATCATATCTTCGTCAATCATGGTTGTAGTACTATGACTGCCTAACAAAATACCAGAACCTTTTTGAATAACAAAAACCTCATTAACCAAAGGGGTGTCGATTTCAGAAAGCATAAGGTCGCTTTCTTTTACACCCGTAAATCGGGCGCGTATTTTTCGTTTAAGGGAAATCAATGAAAAGGTATTATTTACTTTTTTATTGATTGTTTCTGAAAGCAATTTGATCTCATTTTGGACGTATCGCTTGATCATTTTTCCCATGATTGGGTACAATGCTTCCACAACTTGATCTTGTGAGTTTGCGATCTGTTCTTTAAGTGTCTTTGTGATGGTTGGTCCTAATGTCTCCGGAATACTAGCAATAAAAGCATCTAATTTTTCTTGAATAATAGGATCTACTTTTTTTGAAAGTTTTTCCCGCTTTTCAATGGTGTCAGAAATGGTTTCAATACGCTGATGTATGGCGTTAGCGACTTCCCTGTCGTCAATTAACAGGATGTCCCTAAGAAGCTGTAATTTATCTTCTTCTTCCACCATTTAAAAAAGTGTTGTTACGAGCCGATCTTCTCGCCTAGATTAATGAGCAATTTACTTAATTGCTTTCGGTCTACTTTTTCTTCAGTAAGGGCTTCGGTTTTCGCATTTAGCGAATCCTCTAGGTCGGTAATACGAATATTTACATCGGTACTCAAAGAATCAATAGATTGCATCAATTCATTTCGAACCTCATCAATATAATT
Organism: Ulvibacter sp. 2305UL32-6; assembly: GCF_058148545.1. Taxonomy (NCBI): domain Bacteria; kingdom Pseudomonadati; phylum Bacteroidota; class Flavobacteriia; order Flavobacteriales; family Flavobacteriaceae; genus Ulvibacter; species Ulvibacter sp. 2305UL32-6. Next base: position 287,317 of record NZ_JBYVKA010000003.1, on the reverse strand, counting down.
TTCGAGCTGCTGCTTTTGCGTGTCGATCTCCTTTTTTAAGGTCTCAAACTCACTGTTGTATTGTTGAATATTTTCTCCAAAAATGAGGTTTTTTATTGCTTCAATTTTTGATGACGAATCAACAACATTTTCAGGCGCGGAGGTATTTTTCTTACTCATTTGATTGTATTTGGATTAGTAAATGTAAATAAAAATTAACAACCTTGTAAAATGGCAGCCAATTTTAGGCGTTCTGCATAAATTCTTCAGCCTTTTCCACCATTTTTTTACTTCCGCAGAAAAAAGGGACACGTTGATGTAATTTAGTGGGCTGGATATCTAAAATGGGGTTAAACCCGTCGCTCGCCTTTCCTCCAGCTTGTTCGGCTAAATACGCCATAGGATTACATTCGTATAACAAACGCAATTTCCCGTCGGGATCCTTTGATGTATTTGGGTAGATATAAATACCGCCTTTTATCATATTCCTGTGAAAATCAGAAACTAACGAACCTATATAACGCGCTTTATAAGGTCTATTTTCCTCCTCTTTTTGACAGTATTTAATATAATTTTTCACGCCCTGAGGGAAATGAATATAATTTCCTTCATTAACAGAATAAATATCCCCATCAAGAGGATATTTCATATTGGGGTGTGACAAATAATAGGTTCCAATTGCAGGATTTAATGTAAATCCGTTGACACCGTGACCGGTAGAATAAACGATCATAGTTGAGGTTCCGTATACAATATAACCTGCTGCTACTTGTTTGTTTCCAGGCTGTAGAAAATCCTCGATCGTAACAGGTGTTCCTGACGGCGTCACCCGACGATAAATACTAAAAATAGTACCAACCGAAACATTTACGTCTATATTAGATGACCCATCTAAGGGATCCATTAGCACAACATACTTGTTGTCATTCTTTTTATTTCGTCCAGTAATGGTAATAAAATCATCTTCTTCTTCACTGGCAATTCCACAGACGATCTCACGGTTAGTGAGTGTTTTAATAAAAACCTCATTTGCATAAACATCCAATTTTTGCTGATCTTCTCCCTGAACATTTGTTTCTCCAGCGGCGCCCAGAATATCAACAAGCCCAGCCTTATTTACCTCGTGATTTACAACTTTGGCGGCTAAACGAATAGAATTGATCAAACGAGATAGCTCTCCCGAAGAATATTGAAACTCACTCTGATTTTCAATAATAAATTCCCCCAATGTTTGGTTCTGTTTTGGCATAATCTTGTTTTGCTATGAATTTCAGGCAAATATCGGGATTTTTAAGAAATTGAACCGATATTTGTCTAGTAAAAGCAAACCAATGTCTGTACACCTTAGAAAGGCTATAAAAGCCGACATGCCTCAGGTTTTAGAACTCATTAATGAATTGGCCGTCTTTGAGAAGGAGCCAGATGCTGTAGAAGTGACCGTTGCTGAACTTGAACAAAACGGGTTTGGAGAAAATCCATTGTTTACCTGCTTTGTTGCTGAAGAGCAAACACAGATCGTAGGAATGGCGCTGGTCTACTTCCGATTTTCAACATGGAAGGGTAAAACGGTGCATTTAGAAGACCTCGTTGTAAGAGAAACCCATCGCGGAAAGGAAATAGGCACCTTATTATATACCGAAGTGTTGAAATATGCCAAGGCAAATGGCGTGCGTCGTGCTGAATGGATCGTGCTTAACTGGAATAAAGGCGCCATCAAATTTTATGAGCGCAGCGGTGCTGTTTTTCATAAAGATTGGTATTTGGTGGAAATGAATAGAACTAGAATTGATCAGTATTTAGAATCATGAAAATATTTAAATTTGGTGGCGCATCAGTCAAAGATGCGGAAGGCGTAAAAAATATAGCGACCGTTTTAAAAGTGTGTAACGAGAAAGATCTTGTCGTGGTAATCTCGGCCATGGGGAAGATGACCAATGCTTTAGAAGAAATCGTATATCACTACACAAAACAAACGGGCGAGGTTTCGGTCGCAGTAACGGCTGTTTTTGATTATCATCAAACTATAATGAAAGCGCTGTTTCCGAATGCTTCGCATGCTGTCTTCGGAAAGGTAACGAGCCTTTTTAAGAAACTTCAGCACTTTTTAGAAAATAACAAGTCGACCAACCACAGTTTTGTTTATGATCAGATCGTTTCTTTTGGCGAACTAATTTCCACAACGATTGTATCCGACTTTCTTGCTGAAGAAGACATAAAAAATACTTGGTTAGATGTGCGTAACTGTATTGTCACAGACAATAATTATCGGGACGGAAAAGTAGCTTGGGATGTAACCCAAAAAAACATCGTAGCGCAAGTTTCCAGAAAAGGAATCACAGTCACACAAGGATTTCTAGGTGCTGAGGAAAATAATAATTTTACAACCACCCTAGGGAGAGAAGGAAGCGATTATACTGCAGCCATCTTCGCCTATTGCCTCGATGCAGAAGATGTTACCATTTGGAAAGATGTGCCAGGTGTTTTAAATGCAGATCCGAGACATTTTAGTAAAACTACCTTGCTCAATCATATTTCATATCGAGAAGCGATTGAAATGGCCTTTTATGGAGCTTCCGTAATTCATCCAAAAACGCTGCAACCCCTGCAGCGAAAGGAAATTAAATTATATGTCAAATCCTTTTTAGACCCAACGGCTCCTGGAACTTGTGTTGGAAAGGGTGTTGCCCTTGATCCAAAGATCTCTTGCTTTATTGTAAAAAAGAACCTGGTGCTCATCTCCCTGTCTTCGCTTGATTTTAGTTTTATGGTAGAAGACCATATTGGTGATGTTTTTAAATGGCTTCATCAATATAAAATGAAGGTTGAAATGAACCAAAACTCAGCTATTAGCTTTTCGGTTTGCGTCGATAATAAATACAATAAATTGGAAGAATTGCTCGCCAAACTTCGGTCAACGTTTAAAGTGAAATGGAACGAAGGTGTGACGCTTTATACTGTGCGGCACGCCCTTCCGAAGGAAATTAAAGCCTTATCTCAAGATAAAACAGTACTTCTTAAGCAGGAAAATCGTGATACTGTGCAACTTGTGGTTAAAGAATAGTTGGATGTGTTTGCCTATATTTGTGATACCAAAAATGGTAAAATCTCATGGGATTAGTCACAGCTAAAGAAGTTGCTAAAGCGATCAAAGTCGATAAGTTCGGCGTTTTGGGAACTTTTATGAGTTGGACACTAATGAAAGTGCTCAATATCTCTACCATGAACAAGATCTATGACAGGAATAAACACTTGAGCGATCTTGACTTCATAAATGCGCTATTGGATGAATTAGAGGTTAATTTTGAAATTCCAGAGGAAGATCTAAAGCGCATTCCCAAAACGGGTCCGTTTATAACTATTTCAAACCACCCATTAGGTGGTATTGATGGTATTTTATTGCTAAAGCTAGTTTTAGAGAAGCGAACCGATTTTAAGATCATGGCTAATTTTTTACTGCATCGCATCGAGCCTCTTAAGCCGTATGTAATGCCAGTGAATCCGTTTGAAAACCGAAAAGACGCGAAATCGAGTGTTGCGGGTTTTAAAGCGGCAATTTCGCATCTTCAGGAAGGGCATCCTTTGGGGATCTTCCCAGCAGGAGAGGTCTCAACCGATAAAGATGGAAAACTTGTTGTTGATAAACCCTGGGAAGCTGCAGCTATGAAATTGGTTAAAAAAGCCAATGTACCAGTTGTTCCTATATATTTTCATGCTAAGAATAGTAGTTTTTTCTACCGTCTGGCGAAAATGAGCGATACACTGCGTACGGCGAAGTTACCTTCAGAATTATTGACACAGAAGGATCGTGTGATCAAGGTTCGAATTGGAAATGCAATTTCGGTGGCAGACCAAGCAGAGCACGTTGAAATGGACGATTTTACTGAATTTCTTCGGAAGAAAACATATATGCTTTCGAATCCTTTTCAGAAGAAAAAATTATTGGAAAATATTCCAAAGACAATTAAAATTCCGAAGCCTCCGAAAAAAATTGCGGGTCCGGTATCGGTAGCTGCCATGGAAGCCGAAATAGCGGTGCTTTTAGCAGATGGCAAGCGTTTATTACAAAGCAAGAATTATGAGGTCTATCTCGCTTCTGCGGAAAAAATGCCCAATATTCTGCGAGAAATTGGTCGGCTGCGCGAAATTACCTTTCGGGAAGTAGGCGAAGGAACCAACAATTCATTGGATCTTGACCAGTTTGACACGTATTATCACCATATGTTTTTGTGGGATAATGAAGCCAAAAAACTGGCCGGTGCCTATCGTATGGGACTAGGATCAAAGATTTTTGAAAAGTACGGGATCGACGGATTTTATTTACAAGACTTGTTTCGATTTGAACCCGAATTGTACGATATGATGAGCAAATCAATCGAGATGGGTAGGGCTTTTATCATTAAAGAATATCAACAACGCCCAATGCCTTTATTTCTGCTTTGGAAGGGTATTGTGCATACAACGTTGCGTTTTCCAGAACATCGATTTCTGATTGGAGGCGTAAGTATTAGCAATAAGTTTTCAGACTTTTCAAAATCGTTGATGATCGAGTTTATGAAATCGAATTATTACGATCCTTATGTGGCGCAATACATCAATCCGAAGAAAGAGTATAAAGTCAAATTAAAGGATGCCGACAAAGATTTTATCTTTGACGAAAGTGAAGCAGATCTCAATAAATTTGATAAAATAATTGACGAGGTGGAGCCGGGTAGTTTGCGTTTGCCTGTATTGATAAAGAAATATATCAAACAGAACGCCAAAGTAGTAGCGTTTAATGTCGATCCGCTTTTTAATAATGCGGTTGACGGCCTTATGTATATTCGTATTGCAGATCTTCCTGAAAGCACAGTAAAACCTGTGATGGAAGAATTTCAAGCAGAGCTTGAGAAAAAGTATGCAAGTGGGAATCTTCCGAAGGAAGAAGAATAAAGAAACCCGCACAAGCTCCTTACTTCCTGCACGGGTTCTTAACTAAAAACTCAATTTGGTTGGTTAGTAATTATTCGTCGTCATCAACGCTTTCCATGCGTTTTTTGTAAAATATTATACGTTGGTTTACAGCTGATAGTGTATATCCTGGTGTCTTTTTATATGCTGCATGAACGTGTTTCGGTCCAAGTTTTTCGTTTCCTTTACTTTTTAACATCGCTTTTTCCAACGAGGCCATTTCACCTAAAAAATTAGCTACAGCTCCAGAAGATAAAATGCTAACTATTTGCTCGTTCTGAGATTGTTTGGAGATACTTCGCGCATACGTATTTAATTTTTTACAGTTATTAGCTTGTTGCTTACAAGCATCGATCTCTTTTTCTACTTTACTGACCTGATTGGTCATATAGGTCCATTCTACTTCCGTGTAGCCGTCGGGTACATTTGTGAGTTCCTTTCCTGAATTTTGACTGATAGCAAGTGCTGGAATAAGCAGCAAGGCAAATAAATAAACTATTTTTTTCATGATCTTTAATTTATGAGGTTATCTAATTATATTTCAAAACTAGTTTATTATGAGGGCATTAGCTTATATGAAAACGCGGAGGTGTCAAATATGTATGAATTCATAGAGCATCCCAAAGGAGGAAGAAAAACACAGCCAAAAAGAAGACCCAGATCAAGGTTGCAATGATGGCTATAAGCAAATCGAAGTAGCGATGTTTCGGTTTGATAAGCAGCATTGGAATAGCAAGAAAAACACCTCCCAAGACACCACTAATCATCAGGGTTATAGCAAATATCATTAATAAACCAGAGTCTTTTCCGGAGAAAATATAATTCAAGGCATTGCTATCACCTGTATAATTTTTCTTAATCCGAAGAGAAAGTAATCCGTAAGCGCCAAAAACAAACGGAACATACCAAACGAGTACATATTGCACGAGTTCGGTTTCAGACATACTATCGAAATTAAAAACGTAGAAGTATACGAAGATGGCAAGACCCATCAATAAACAGGCGATATAGAATGCTTTTCTCATAAGAAGACATATTAGAAAAGCGAAACTATTTTAAATAAAGGAGATAAACCTCTATGAAATAATAGATTTTTTTATTGAAATATAGTTTTCAAGAAGCGATTTATGAATTTAGTTAATGATAAATTAAGAAGAAGCACTCTTTGCAAAGCAAAATATCTTGATATGTATTGGCGGTAAGCAAAAATAAGCACAGGCAACCCTTTCTATTTTTTTTGCGTCTATTAAAATGATGGGATAAAACAAATCTTACTTCCCAACTAAAAATCATTAATAAATTCAAACAAAAAAAGTAATTATGAGATTAACCAAACTAATCTATTCACTATTTGTATTCACTTTATTGTCTAGTTGTGCAGGTGCTAAAATTAATAAAACACTTAAGCAAGGAAGTATAGTTCAGAAAGAATTTAAAGTTACTGTTCCGTTTGAATACCGCAATGGGATTATTATCGTCAAAGTAACTATTCAAGACGAGATTTACGACTTTATTTTAGATACCGGAGCCTCTAATGTACTATCAAAAGAATTAGCAGACATACTACAAGTTATACCATTGGGCAGTGAAAAAGTGGGCGATATCCATAATAAAAGCAAACAACTTGAATACGCAAAAATAGCTGATATCCAAATTGGAGGCATTAATTTTCAAGAAACGATTGCTGCCATAGCAGATTTCAATAGTGGCGAACTTGCCTGTTTAAATGCCGATGGTTTTATTGGTTCTAATTTAATGCGGTTTGCGGTTTGGGACTTCGATTTTAAAAATCAATTAATTACGATAACAGATGATGAAGAGAAATTGAATGTTCCTTTAGATGCTATAGAATCAAAAATGTTTATTGGTGAAGCTGCTAGTGTGCCATCTATAATTTCTCATGTAAATGGGGAAAAAGTATTAAATAATAAAATTGATTTAGGTAATAGTTCAAACGCACATTTATCGTATGCTACTTTTTTAGAGCAAAAGAAATCTAAAAAAATTAGTAAGTATAAAGAAGGCTCTGGTTATCGCGGTATTGGTATGTACGGTAAAGGAGATAAAAGAAAGGAGTATTCGGTAAAAATTGACCAAATAAAAATTGGGAACAACATTATAAAAGACAAAGTAATGGTGGTGAAAAATGGCAAAACAAACCTAGGAATTTCATTTTTTAAAAATTATAGATTGATTTTGAATTGGAAGTCAAAAAGACTCAAAATGGTTAAACAAAGTGCTTCTCTTAATACGGAATTGAACCATTTTGGTTTTTACCCTAGTTTTAATGGTAACAAATTATTTGTGGATTTTATATATAATGATACTGAAGCATCAAAAGTATTACAATTTGGAGACCAAGTATTACGAATGAATAATATTGATTACATCCAGCTCACTAATGAGGAAAAATGCGATTTTTTTAAGACAGGTATTATATCAAAAGAGATTGATGAAATAGCGATTAAAGTATTGAGGAATGGGGCAGAATTAGAATTTCAGTTAAAAAAAGTTAGATCCCTTTAAACAATCACAAGCCCTAACAGCTAACAATGGCTATAAGTAATTGCTTATTCTTGACTACTTTTGAAAATTCTCGCGGATTTTTAATGTGGAATTTACGTGCTAAGCCACAACTATTCATAGCCGAGGCCAATCTAAGCTAGGCAGTTATATTGTTAGGATCCATTGGTGTTAAAAGTATAAAACTATTTTAATGGGCGTTTTTTGATCATTCCTCCTTTAGCATCTTTGATACTTTGCATGATCAAAAACGCATTTGGATCTACTTTGTCAACTTCGGTTTGAAGTCGTGCCAATTCTAATCGGGTGATTAAGGTATAAATGATATCGGTCTCTTTAAGTCGATCTCCACGTTTTCCGAAGCCTCTCTTACCATTATATATTGTACAACCACGTCCCATTTTTTCAATAATAGCGATACGAATTTCTTCACTTTGCTCTGAAATAATAGTAACGCCCACATACTCTTCTATTCCCGAAACAACAAAATCGACCGTTTTGGATGCTGCGAGATAGGTAAGCATAGCGTACAGTGCAACCTCAACCGAAAATATATAGGCGGCCACCCCAAAAATAAGCACATTGAAGAGCAGAATTACGTCTCCAATGGTTAGTGAAGTCTTTTTACTAATATAAATGGCAAGCACTTCCGTTCCATCAATAACAGCTCCTCCACGAATCGCGAGTCCGATACCAGCACCCAAAAAGAAGCCGCCAAAAACAGCGATGAGAAGTTTATCGTCTGTGATAATTGGAAGTTCAATAAAATGGACAGACACTGCCAGGATCACTATGCCAAAAAGACTTCGAAATGCGAATTGTTTCCCAATGGTTGAATAGCCAATCAAAATAAACGGAGTGTTTATGATCACTAAGAATAGTGCAAGTGACCACCCCGTAATTTCAGCAAGTATGAGCGAAATTCCTGTGACACCACCATCAATAAATGCATTAGGGAGTAAGAATCCTTTGAGTCCGATACTCGCACAAAGAACTCCGAGTAAGATCAATACAGTTTCTTTTACAAGATGTATAAATTCTACCTTTGTTTCAGAAAATGCTTTTGCAAAGGATTTGCTAGGCTTGGATCCATCGCGGTGATCCTGCCTGTATTTGGTGATATCCTCAAGTAATTTCTGAAAAAATGCATGCATCGTTTTCTATAAATTAGTTTATACGAAACTACTAAAAAATAAGTCGGCTTCACGATAAAAACAATGCGTATAACGTGTTTTTAACACAAAATTACTCCGCAGCGGGAACGATAAAATTATTCATCATTTCATTAGTATAACCATGTGCATTTCGGTTGTTGTAATTGCGGGTTGTGATCACAACGGTTAATTGTAATTCTGGGATGGCTACCATTTTGTTTCCGCCGTTACCAGACATATAAAAGGCATCGTATTTTTTATCTTTTCCGAAGGGATTCATCCACAAAAAGTAGCCGTATTCTACACCTTCTCGAGCTACAGCTTTTGGTGTTGTTGCTCTGTTTACGAAGTCTTGAGAGATAAGTTGCTTTTTATCCCAAGATCCTTTTTGAAGCAGTAATTGAATCATTTTAAGGAAATCCCGACTGCGGTATCCGCTACCACCGGCGGTGTTGAGAATGTTAGCGGGCGTAAAGTCAAGTTTAAAATCTGTAATTTCTAATGGTGCGAGCAAATTTTCCTTGAGAAATTGATCTGCCGGACTTCCAATGGCACTTTCAACGATCGCTGCAACGGCGGCTGCCTGTGCCGAAGAATAATGAAAAAACCGACCATAAGGTTGCTGAGCGGGCGGCGGATTAAAAGGATACGAGCGAATAGGTAGATCGAGAAGAAATTGGGTCCAATCTTCAATATAGTACATACGTTCTTCGTGACCTCGGGAGGCAAAATTTTCGTCGTCTGTCTCCAGCATACAGCTCATAGTAAGTAAATCTTGAATACTGATCTCTGCTTTACGTGGATCGGGGTTTTTAACGGGCATCTTATGTTGCAAATAAGAGTATATTTTGTCTTCTTCGGAAACAATAAAACCCCTGTCAATAGCTAAACCTGTTAAGAATGTAGCAATTGTCTTGGTGGCTGACCTAGTGTTGTGTTTAGTATTTTGATCTGCACCATTATAGTATTTTTCAAAGAGTAATTTTCCGTTTTTAGCTACGAGGACACTGCTGATATTTTCAAAATCACCAGCTGCTATCTTAGCGTCCATTTGAGTTAAAAGGGGGTTGATATTCTTATTGGGTTGACTCATATCAATTTGGCCAAAGAGCAACGTGCTAAAGGCTATGGCGATAATAAAACTTACAATTTTTTTCATAGGTGTTTGATTGATGAGGTACAAAGTTGAGGAAGATTTTGATTATAAAATTGTATGATATTAACATCTCCCTATAGATGTACGAAATGCCTTTGGCGTTTTATGAAAATACATTTTAAAGGTTCGTGTAAAATGACTTTGGTCTGAAAAACCACAGATATAGGCAATTTCGGTTAAAGAAAAAGAAGAATCAACCAAATAGCCAATGGCCTTTTTTATCTTTTGCTGGCGCAGATAATCGCCTAAGGTTGTGTGAAGGTACTTCGGAACTGCCCGTGAAAGATGTACAGGATGAATTCCCAATGTATTGGAGAGATGCGTAAGACTTATTGTTTCGGTGGTGTCGTTTAAAAGATCTTTTAGATTGTTAACCCAAAGAGGTTCGTGATTTGAGTCGCTATGAACGCTTTGTTGTGAACTTTCGCAAAGTTGTAATAGTAGAAGATCGATACTTGCTTCTGAAAATGGATCTTGGCAGTTAAATTCGAAATACAATTTCGCTAAAATATGGTGCATTCTAGGGTCTTCTATTTTCTGACTGCCTTCCCAAAGATCAATATTGAGTTTTTTTTGATCAAACCATTTCCGCTCAAATTCTATATGGAAGCCGCGTGCAGTTGTTGACTCTTTCGTATTAAAGTGCTGGTCGTTCCAATTGTGCAACAGAAAACTACCTCGCTCGCAATGTGTTTTGCGCCTTTTGTTGATATCAAAAACGTTACCCTCAAGAACGTACATAAAATACGGGTTCTCATGGCAATGCCAATCGGTTTGAGGCATTAGGTAGTCATATTCAGAAAGTATGATTCCCTTGCTTTCAAGTTCCAATTTCTTTTCTCCGTAATAGGTTCCTTTGGTTAGTATTTTCATATAAAATGCTTACTAAGTAGACCAATCGAAGCCAGAATTGTTACATTAAATAATAGTTAGATTCAAATAATCTTGTAGAGCAGATCTCAAAAAGACTATACTGCTGCTTTAGCGATATTCTGGATTTTCAAAATTCCAACGGGTGCCATCATCCCAGTCACCTCTAGAATTTCCATAGGCAGGATATCCACCTTGATCGTGCAATAGCTTAGCCAAATGCAGGAGATTGTACGTCATAAAAGTGGTGTTTCGGTTGGTAAAATCATTATTCTTGGCACCGCTTTCTTCATCATTATAACTTGGCCCTGGACCAGCTTCACCAATCCATCCGCAGTCTGCTTGCGGTGGAATGCTGTAACCGATGTGCTGCAGGGCATAAAGAGTACCCATGGCAACGTGTTTGATACCGTCTTCATTTCCAGTAATGATACAGCCACCAACTTTTCCGTAGAAATAATACTGGCCTTTTTCATTGCGTTTTCCGCTCTCTCCGTATAGGCGTTCAATAAGTTTAGTAGCTACTGAAGATTTTTCGCCCAACCAAATAGGCGTTCCAATGACCAAAATATCGGCCGATTGCACTTTTTTCCAAAGTTCTGGCCAATCGTCTTTTTCAGCACCGTGTTCGGTCATATCGTGATAAACGCCATAAGCAATATCGTGATTCACCAAGCGGAGATATTCAACTGTTACGCCTTCAGCGCGCATGATCTTAATGGATACATCCATAAGTGCTTGTGTGTGGCTCATTCGCGGCGATTTTTTAAGCGTACAATTAATATATAGGGCTTTCAGTTTTGAAAAATCGGGTTTTGCCATTTTTTTAGTCTTATAGAGAATCTCTAAGATACAAAAAATAGCCACCACCAATAATGAGTAGGGGTGCAGCGATACAACTTAAAATAATTGTGGCGCGATACAATCCCCAAAATCCAATGATCTTTATCTCAGTATCGTCGTTTGGATCATATACTAGTTTGACTTTTTGATTAATTTGATATATGGGAGGACGTGAGCTAACTAAACTGATGTAGGTTCTTTCGTTGTAATTTCTATCTTGAAACGAAAAGACAGGTTTATAAGTAATATCTCCATCACTATCGGTAGACTCAAGAAGTTCAACTACCGTTGCGGTTGTTTTTACACCATCTTGTAACAATTCTTTGGTCTGCTGATATTGCCAAACAGCAAAGCCAATGAGAATTAGCCCAGTGAGCGCAAATAAACCATATAGATTATACCACATAACTTGTATAGATAAAGTTATGTAAATGAAGGAATTATAAAAATTAATTGCAAATATTTTCTGAGAAGATTGATCTTTTAGGTCGATAGGGAAATTGCCCGAATTGATACTTTGTAAATACTTCAGCTTTTTATACTAAAAGGAAGATATTTTATAAGCAGATCAAGGATATTATAATAACTACAGCGCAGAAACTAGAGTTACTAGGCCATGTTAAACATAGGAGTTTAGTTTTCGAGATGTATTGTAAAAGTTGTACCGATGTCAACCTGACTTGTTACCTCAATAGTACCATTCATGGCTTCCACTTGATTTTTTGTGATAAAGAGACCAATTCCCTGACTGTCTTGATTACTGTGGAATGTTTTGTACATCCCAAAAATTTTAGAGCCATAAAGCTTCATATCGATGCCTACGCCGTTGTCTTTAAATACGATGGTAATAGACTCTTCATTGCTTACGGCACTTATTTGTAGGTAGGGATCGCGGCTGGTTGCGCGGTATTTTACTGCATTGGTGAGTAGATTTAAGATGACGCTGTCCAGATAAGCAGGAATAACCATTGGTTCAATAGTTTCGTCAATGTCTATTAGGATCTGCAATTTAGCGTCGAATAAAGAAGAAGAAATACTGGTAACTGCCTTCTCTACTGAACCTTTTAAATTTACTGGTTTTAGATTTTTGTTGATCTCTGTATTCATGCTCACCACTTCATTCAGTTGTGAGATCGTTTCCATTAAGTTGTTCGCTGTCGTAGTTAAATGAGGAAAGTATTCGTTTTCGGCGTGTTCTGGAGCTTCTTCCTTTATTAGATCTAAAAGCATTAAGAAATTTCCAGAATGTGAGCGGAGGTTATGGGAAACAATGTGAGCAAAATTTAAAAGTCTTTTATTTTGTTCTACAGTAACATCCAACAACGATTTAATTTTTTTGTCGGATTTCTTTTTTTCTGAAACATCAGTGATCTGAGCCACAAAATGAAGCGGCTCGTTTTTGTCATTTTTAATAATAGAAGTAGCTAAGTGAGCCCAGACATAGGTACCATCTTTATGAATATAGCGCTTTTCAATTTTAAAGGTATCTCTCTTGTTTTGGAACATTTCTTCAATAAATGGGGCATCTTTAGCGAGATCTACGGGATGTGTGATATCTTGAAATTTCAACTGAAGAAATTCTTCAGGAGTAAAACCTAACATATCACAAAGACTATTATTCACTTTAAGCCATTTTCCGTCTAGGTCAACAAGCGCCATTCCAATGGCGGCATTTTCAAATGTCAATCTAAGTTGTTCTTCCTTAAACGCTAGTTCCTTTTGGGCCTTAGTAATCTTATCAATATCCTGAAAAAGACCATACGCGCGAATGCAGTTGCCATTCTTCATGACAGGGATACCGATAGCTCTAACCCATTTCTCAGTACCTTTGGCGGTGATTATTTCGAGATCAATATCATATTTTTTGCCGCTTGAAATACACTCTTTAAAGCTTTTTAAAATAAGCTCTTGTGATTCGCCTTCTTTAAAAAAAGCAACAGAATTGTTAATGTTTGGAATATAATCGTCTGATACCTCATGGATCTCTTTCGTTGTTTTACACCAGGCCATTTTTTCAGTAATCAGATCAATTTCCCAACTACCAATCCTTGCAGCCTCATTACTACGCTCTAAGAGATCCTTGTAGCGATGAACTAAATACTGGTCATTTTTAAGCTGCGAGATCTTTTGGTGGGAACCCCCAACCCATTCTGGATGTCCGTCATTAGACCGTGAAATAAGTTTTCCTTTGTCTCTAATCCATACCCAATGCCCGTCTTTGTGTTTCATGCGAGTTTCGCATTCGTAAAAAGGGTTTTTACCTTCAAAATGATCTCTTAAGAGTTTAGACGATTTTTCTAGATCATCAGGATGAGCTAATTTGTAATATAAGTTTGATGTTAATGGACCTAATTCTTCTAGCGTATATCCTAGAATAGCGGCCCATGATTCATTGAGAATCAGCTCTTCGGTTTGAACATTCCATTGCCAAGTTCCTGTATTAGTACCATCAATTAGCTGCGTATAAAAATTTATCTTCTCCTCTAATTTCAATTCCTTCTCCTTAAAGGAGGTTATGTCGTGTAGCGTAAGAGCGAGTTGTGGCTTGTCGCTTTTGTCTAGTCTCAATAAACCTTTACAATCCATCCACACAGAAGAACCATTTTTATGTAAAAACTTGATCACTTTGGAATATTCATTAGACACGGGAGGTTTGTCAATAAAATTCTGAAAGGAACGCAATGTGGCAGGAAGATCTTCTGGGGCGACAAATGATTGCCATGAAGCAACCTCAACAGATTTTTCCATATCACTATAACCCAAAGCCTTCCAGAAATAGTGGTTTATTTTTCCCTCATAAGGTTCTTTAAGGTCTAATAACCAAACACCAATATGTAGCTGATCTTGCACTAAATAGGGCATACTATTAAAGTTGGGGTCGGTAGAATTCAGCTTTGCTGGAAAATCATACATATAATTTGAGTAAATATGAGCTCCTTGGTAGTGAGTCTTACAAAAGTAAGGCTTATTCGTCGATAAAGCGCAAATAAATCCGTTAAATAGTCTAATTCGACGTAATTTTTTCGATGAAATACATTTAATATCGACAAAAGGTAATTTTAGTATGATAATTCTGTCAGAATAAATCTTAACCCGTGTCTTATTTGATCGTAATTTTGCTACAGATCTTTTTCTGTTTCCTGTAAAATAATTTTATTTGATCGGCGCTCCATCAATAAATTGTCATGCCAGACGCCATCTCGTTGAGCAATCTTTTCACGGATACCCACTATTCTAAAGCCGCAGTTTTTATGTAGCTGTATACTCGCCTTATTCTGCCGAAAAATACTTGCCTGTATGGTCCAAAATCCGGCTTTTTCACTTTCAATGAGGAGATGCTGTAGTAGTTTTTTACCAATCCCTGTACCACGAGATTCAGCCGATACATAGATCGTGTTTTCTGCGACTCCGCGATATACTTCACGCCTGGAAACAGCGCTAAGAGAGCACCAGCCTGCAATTTCCTCGTTTTTAATAACAACAAATCTGCATTGTGGCAACATCTTTTTATTCCATTGCTCCCAACTTGGAACGTCGGTTTCAAATGTAGCAATTCCTGTTTTTATGCCTTCTGTATAAATTTGTAGGACACTTGGAAAATGAACCTTTTCTAATGGTATGATCTTCATATTTTAGCAACAACCGCCTCCTGGACTACATGTTTCGGCTGCCGCAACAGCCGTAATTAAAGGTTCTGGTACACCACAGGTTTCTTTAGCTTTGCAGTCGGTTTTTTTAACGGTCAATTTGATCAGTATGCTTCCATTTTGAACTATTGAGTCGCTAACATATAACTGTGCGGTATGAAATAATGCATTACTGTATTCAAACCTTACTTCCGCCTCCATTTCAAAAGCTCTTATTTCGGCCACTTTGTTAAGAATTCCAAGTGCCTTGTTGCTATTCATAAATTCAGTTTTGCTTAGTTCAGACGGACTTTCCCACAACTGAATAATGGTTTCATTCCAATTGTCGGTGTTGGTTCCACAATCAACCGAATCAATCTTTATATGTTTGACCTCTGTAATATGATAATTGGCGCCTACCAACCGATTAGGCGAATATTCAAATAGGAGAGAAGCATCTTTATTCGCTTCAAGAAGTTGTAAAAAATCTTTTGTTTTCATGATGCACTAATTTATATCGGTTTAGGATAAACTAAGAACACTTGGCCTCTGTTGTTTCAAAGAATTCTTGAAATAATTCTTTCAACGCCGTTAATTTGTCGGTGTTGATTCTGTAATACTGACTTTTCCCTTCAAATTTGCTTTTTAGGAGTCCGGCCTTTTTAATGATCTGCAAATGTTGTGAGGTAGTAGGTTGAGAAAGACGTATTTTTTCTGAAATGTCCTTACATAAACAACCTTCACAATCGCCAATATAATTTAATATTGATATCCTAGCAGGATGTGATAGCACCTTCGCCATATCAGCTAGCTGATTCACACTCATGGTATGCAAATGTCTTTTTGAAACGCCCATTGAAATTTAGTTTAATTATGATAATGCAATATTACGATATTAAAACATATAAAAAAAGCCTTCCGAAATAAATCAAGAAGGCTTTAAAGTTTTAGAACCAGCCTTTTTTACCAACTTGGTAGGTTTGGTAGAACTCTTCATCAGTTTTAGTAAGGTAAATGATACCTTCTATAAGACCAATAATTCCACCTAATCCACAGGTAACAATGGTAATTACAATTTGGATAATACCCTCTTGAGTATATCCCAATACGAATTTATGAATTCCCAATGATCCAATAACGATACCTAAAATACCGGCGATCATTTTTTTATTTTCTTGATTATTGGTTACTTCGTTCCAACCCTCTTTAAAATCATTTGCAGTGTCTTTAGCTGCATCTTCGATTTTGTCAGCGGTGCTGTCGAAACCTTCATTTTTGTTTTCTTCCATGGTTTAGTTGTTAAGTTTTGAGAGATAAATATACAATTTTTACAGAAATGCGGCGTCTACTGGTTCCCAAAGTTCAATTTTATTTCCGTCATTATCAATGATCCAGCCAAACTTTCCATATTCATATTCCTGTATCTCACCAACGATAGTAACTCCTTCATTTTTTAGGGCTGCTAATAACTCAACCAAATTTTCAACTCGGTAGTTGAACATAAAATCTTTTGTAGCCGGTTCAAAATAGGTTGTGTCTGCTGGAAATGTGCTCCATTGTGTCGAACTTTTTTTACCCTGTTCGTCCTTCCACCAAAAAGTACACCCCCAATCATCCGTATTAAAACCCAAGTGAGTTTTATACCATTCTTTAGTTGCTTTCGGGTCTTTGGTTTTAAAGAATATTCCACCAATTCCTGTGACTCGTTTTGGTAAATTTTGCTTTTTTTCAATGCTCTCTTCGGAAGGTTTTTCTCCGAAATTAGCAATGATCTTTTCTGAAATAACTTCGGCTAACTTGATCTTGCTTTCTACTGTCCAGCCCGCTACGTGCGGACTCACGATCACATTCTCAAACTGTAATAATTGTTCTAATGCCTTCGGAAGGTCTTCTGAAGTAAATAGAGATTCAAACGATAATTTTTCATATTCAAGCACGTCAAGTCCTGCACCTAAGATCTTTTCTTTCTTTAAGGCATCGACCAAATCTGAAGTGACAACACTCTTTCCTCGTGCCGTGTTGATAAGCCAAAATGGTTTATTAAAGCTATATATAAACTGCGAGTCAACCATTTTATTGGTACGCTCGGTCCACGGAGTGTGTAGACTCAATACATCTGCTTTTTCCTGTAATTCTTCCAAGGATGTTTGTCGGGCATTTTCATCGCCTACGTCTTCCTTAATATCATAACAAAGCACCTCACAGTCAAACCCGCGTAATTTTTTAGCGAAGGCTTTGCCCATATTTCCGTAGCCAATAATTCCAACCGTTTTTCCGTCTAGTTCAATGCCGCGATTCGCTTCGCGATTCCACTGCCCATTCTTTACTTCGCGGTCTGCATTATTGAGTTTGTTAAACAAAGATAAAAGCATGCCCAAAGCATGTTCGCCCACAGCGTTTCGGTTTCCTTCAGGAGCAGAGAAAAGTTTGATTCCTTTGCTTTCAGCATACGGAATGTCAATACTTTCTAGTCCGGCGCCCACACGCGCAATAAACTTGAGATTGGTTGCTGCGTCGAGAAATTGCTGGTCAATATTAAAACGACTTCGAATCACGATACCGTCGTAATGTTCGATCACTTGTTCGATGGCCGATTTTGGAGAAGTATAGTCTTCCGAATTTTCAAAGCCAGCGGTTGCAAGGTTTTCACGTAATAATGGGTGGTTATTGTCTAGGTGTAGAATTTTCATCATTGAAACTAAAGCTAAAAAAGTATATTGTGTTTTGTTTGATCACTACATGTTTTCCGTAGTCGTTAAAAAGTGTTGAATGATCTCTAAGATATCTCTACCTTTTAACTCCTTATTTTTTATTTTACGAACGAGCTCAGGATCTTCAGCAAAGTGTAGCTCAGCATTGTTTTTAATGCCTCCCAATTGGCTTGTCATGTAATACAGCTTCGCATCCGTTTTATCTGCTTTACTCATGTAGTACGAAAATGTTGGGATGTCTTTTCCTTGTATATATTTTGCCACTAGATCAATAGTTCCGTTTCTATTATCAACTTTATACGTACTCATAACATAAAAAGTGACAAAGTTATTTCTCGCTTGAGCGAGTAGCAAATAGCGCTTTTTTGAAACTTTGTCTTTCTTTATAGATCCTATGGGCAGATTATCGTAGAAATAGGAATTTCCATTTTCTGAGGTCACTCTGATCGAAGCGATTTCTTTTCGTTCAATATGTTCTGTGGAGCCTTTTGCAGATGCTTTATATGAAATTTTCCGTTGCGCGGCAATATTGGGAGGCTGTACGAATCCCGATTTGACACTTCCATCAAGCAGTTTAATTTCACCTTCCCAAAATGGATTGGTATTTATATTCAACTGAGCATTTGCAGGCAAGGAAGCTGCGATAAAAAGAAGTATTAATCCGGTTTGGGTTAAAAATTTTGTCATAATTGGGTGTTTAAAATCGATATTAAATCTTCGGGTATTCAGACTGTGTTTTTTCGTGAACTACATTTCCCGTATGCGCCGTACTTAATTTTTCAAAAAGAAGTAGCTGTACCTCTTCATCTCCTATGCTTTTTGGGCAATGTTCAACACCTTTTGGAACTACAATGATCTCACCTTCTTTTACAATTTCTATCGAATCGCGAAAATGCATTTCCAAAGTGCCTTTTTGAACAAAGAAAAGTTCATCCTCCTCCTCGTGTTTATGCCAAACAAATTCACCTTTTATTTTAGCGAGAATGACCTGCATATCGTCTACGATCGCAATTTGATGCGGATGCCAATGCTTTGAAAATTTGTTGAATTTTTCGGAAATGTTAATTGGTTTCATGTCCTCAAGTTACAAAATGTCACTGTTTTGATATAAAAAGATCGCTTATTTCTGAAGTAACTTCAGTAGGTCGCAAGGTTTGCGCATTTAAAAGACACCAGAGGGTTTGTGCTTCCACCAAAACTTTTTGATCTGAATCGCGAACAATTTTATAATGTCGTTCACTTTTAACACCTTCGGAAGAAGCCACCCAGGTTTGGATTATTAGGTTGTCGCCCAGTAAAGCTTCAGCGCGATATGAGATGTTGTGGTTTAATACATACCAGACATATTTTTGCCGAATTTCTTCGGAAGTATTTTCGTTCCAGTGCTTTTCTGCGGCTTCAAGACACCATTGCAAATACACCAAATTGTTGACATGCTTGCGTTCGTCGATGTGTGCTTCGGAAACT
Source organism: Ulvibacter sp. 2305UL32-6 (assembly GCF_058148545.1). NCBI lineage: Bacteria > Pseudomonadati > Bacteroidota > Flavobacteriia > Flavobacteriales > Flavobacteriaceae > Ulvibacter > Ulvibacter sp. 2305UL32-6. The sequence continues at coordinate 268,041 of NZ_JBYVKA010000003.1, read as the reverse complement.
GTAAGTGAAAAAGAATAGATCTGTGGTGTCATAATTTCTTCCGAAGTAAAACTTAGATCCCTAAAATAAGTTTAGCGATATATAAATAGATCAAAATTCCGAAGATATCGTTACTCGTTGTAATAAAAGGACCTGTAGCGATCGCTGGATCAATGCCGCGCTTGTGTAAAAATAGCGGAATGAATGTTCCAATAATTCCCGCTACAATGATCACAACAAACAGCGAAACCGAAATAGAAAGGGCGTAATCAATGGTGCCTTTCCATCCCCAAATAAAGAAAAACAAAACAATGGCTAGCGCTGCGCCGTTAAGCATGGCAAGAAGCATTTCTTTTAAAAGTCTGTTTGCAATACTTCCTTTGACATCATCATTTGCCAAACCTTGCACAATGATCGCACTCGATTGTACACCCACATTTCCAGCCATGGCGGCGATAAGTGGTGTAAATAGAAGTAAAATTGCGTGGTTGTTAAGCACTTCCTCAAAACCACCCATGATAGCTGCCGCACCAACACCACCCATAAGACCAAGAAATAGCCAAGGAAGACGTGCGCGGGTTAGTTCCCAAACACTATCATCTGCTTCAACGTCCTGCGAAATACCCGCAGCCATTTGGTAATCTTTTTCGGCTTCTTCTTTGATAAAATCTACTATATCATCAATAGTAATACGCCCCACCAAAACACCGTCTTCATCTACAACAGGAATCGCTTCCAAGTCATATTTTTGCATGATCCGGGCTACATCTTCATTTTCAGTATGCACGGTAACATAGTCTACTTTTGGAATAAAGACTTCGCTAATTTTTGTTTTTTCGGAGGCTGTAAGTAGGTCTTTTAGTGAAAGTCGGCCAGTAAGTTTCCCCTCCTTGTTGGTAACATAAATTGAGTGAACACGCGTGACATTTTCGGCTTGACGGCGCATTTCGCGAACACATCCGGCAACGGTCCATGTTTCCTTAACTTGAACTAATTCTTTTGCCATTAGGGCACCCGCCGTGTTTTCGTCGTAATTTAGAAGTTCAACAATATCGGCCGCATGCTCTTCATCTTCCATCTGGTCGATGACTTTCTTCTGAATATCAGCATCAAGTTCTGCAATGATATCGGCGGCATCATCGGTGTCGAGTTCATCGAGTTCATTCGCAATTTCCCTCGGCGTTAAATTCTCAAGAATACGCTCTCGGAGATCTTCATCTAGCTCCATTAAAGCTTCCGAAGTGATCTCACTTTCCAACAGTTTTATAAGGTAGGTCGCCTCATCACTATTAAGTTCTTCCATCAATTCTGCCACATCGGCAAAGTGATAGTCGTGTAAGAGTTCGCGCAACGCATGGCCATCTTTGTTGGCTATGAGCTGTTCGATATTCTCAATAAGATCAGTTGTTAGTTGAAATTGCATCGTCTTCCAGTTTTTGCGTGAGGGCAACAAATTCTGCTACCGATAGTTGTTCTGGCCGCTGCCCAAAGATAGTATCTTCTTTTAGTTTATCTGAAAGATTGAAAGTTTTTAAGCTGTTGCGTAGTGTTTTTCTGCGTTGCTGAAAAGCGGTTTTTACCACTTTGTAAAGCATTTTTTCGTCGCATCCCAGTTGTAGGTTTTCTTTACGGGTAAGTCGTAAGACCCCACTTTCAACGCGAGGCGGCGGATTGAAAACGGAAGGCGGTACTGTAAATAGGTATTCTGCCTCATAAAAGGCTTGTGTTAGTACCGAAAGTATGCCGTAAGTTTTACTTCCCTCTTTTGCACAGATGCGCTGTGCAACTTCTTTTTGAAACATACCCGAAAACTCTGGGATCTGCTCTTTGTTTTCTAATGTTTTAAAAACAATTTGGGTAGAAATATTATACGGAAAATTCCCTGTGATGGCGTATTGTTCGGTTCCAAAGACATCTGAAAGGTCTTCACGTAGAAAATCGGCTTCAAGGATCTGTAAATTTTTCTGCGGGAAATGTTCTTCGAGATAGGAAACAGACTCATTATCGAGCTCCATGGCGACCAAATTTATATCTTTTTCTACCAGATATTTGGTTAGAACGCCTGTCCCTGGACCAATTTCTAATACATTTTTATAGCCTTCAAAACGCAGGGTATTTGCTATTTTTTCAGCAATGGTCTCATCAATCAAAAAATGCTGACCTAAGTGTTTTTTTGCGCGAATGGGCTCCTTCATAGGGCGTAAAGATAGGTTATTTGCATGTGCTACGCCATTGAAATGAGACAAGGCTGCGTTTTCGTATGATTTAAAACAGCGAAGCAATTAAGCGGGACATGGCTGTTTATTTCTGAAATTCAGAAACAATGGCGAGTTCGGTTCTAAAGGCTACAAACTTTCCTTCAAACGGCTTGCTATGTGAGCGAAGTGTTTCGGCGTCTTCAGCGTAATATTTTTCTAGAGTTTCTTTACTATCGGTATGATATTGTACCGAGTAGGTTACACCGCCCATATCTTCCTCTACTTGTACTTGAGTCATAAGCGCTTTAGAAAATTTTCCAGTTGCTAGCATGGCTGGAATATGTTCGGTTTGCATCCAAGAAAGCCAAGCTGTTTCTATAGATTCTTCAATATTAATGGTGACATTATAGATGTACATAAAAAAGAATTGTAATTTTTAGTTGATCGCGTCGCCGCGCAGCATTCTGTATTTTTTTCGTGCCTCAACAAAGTAGATACTATCTTCAAAATTGAAGATGAGCTGTTCGTAGATCTCTTTTGCAAGTTCGGGTTGCTGTAATTTTTCTTCGTATAAATGTGCTAATCGAAAATGTGCATCATCGGCCAAGATATCATCGTTGTAAAATTCGATCAACTTTTTGTAATTCGCTTCTGCCTTGCTGTATTCACCTATTTTTTCATAGAGCTCGCCTTGTTTTAATAAAGCTTCGTCTTCCATACTTTCGCCCTTGTGGCTAAGTAGAAGCTCGTCTAGAACCACAATGGCTTCTTTGTTTTTATTCTGAAGGGAAAGCAGATCGGCTCGTGCATATTTCTTTAGCGCTGTTTGCGTAGTATCTTCCAATGAATTGTCTGCGATCATTAAACTGAGCTGCATAGCGTCATTAGCAATTAATTGAGAAGCCGATTTCCGAAGCACCTCCAATTGCAGTTGTGCCCAAGGAAAATCACCTTTAAAATAACTGGTTCTTGCTACTTTAAAACGTGCTTCTTGTGCCAATACATCACTCTTTATCTTACTCTGAATTTGTGAGTAATAGATAAGCGCCCGATTAAATTTTTCGTCCATTACCAAAATATCGGCCAACTCCATTTTAACCCGAGCTTCTTGATAAGCGCTTAGTTTTTCCTCGGAAAGATCTTTTAAGTTATTGATTGCCAGTTCGGGATTTTCGGCTTGAAAAGCCAAAAAATGATTGTAGTCGATCTGCAACATATATGTTGCCACCCCGCGACCGTACTCAGAAAGTAAGCCTTCAAATTCTTGGGTGATCTTTGGGTAGTCTTTTTCCGAAGCCATTTTCATACGAAGCTTCATCAAATATTGATATCCACGTAGGCGTAATTCGGGTGTGGGCGAATTTTCAATGACAAAGTTTATAATGTCTTCGCTAGTCTCATAATCTTCGGCAGCAAAAGTGATAAAAGATAAATCAACGATGCCTTCAAGATCATCTTCGCCAAGACGTTTGTAGATCGCTTTTTCTTGACTAAAAGCCTTTTTAAAATCTTTTTGCTGAATAAAAAGCCAGCTTAACAGCTTATTGTAAAGTGTTTGCGGGTTGTCTTGTAATTTACGCAAGAGCGTTTTCCGAAGGATCTCATTGGCTTCATTTAATGGATCTTCGGTTACGTACATACTAAAATTTCGTTGTGCAATGCTGGTATACGACGGATTTCTTTCAATAAGATCGATGTATTTTGAAAACATCTTATCCATTTTCCCTTGTTCTCCATAAAGACGCGCCAATTGCGAATTGTAATCTCGATCTGGGTCAAGTTCGAGTCCTTTTTCAAAGGTAGCTACTGCTTCATCGAGTAAGCCGTATTTCTGAAATGCGGTTCCAACGGTTGTGGTATAAATTGGCGCTTCTTCCAAATAATCTATTGCTTGTTTATAATAGGATGCAGCAATGGAATCTTTGTTTTGCAGCGAATAATTATAACCGAGCTCAACAAAAAATTGCGGACTCACACGGCGTGCGTTTAGGCGTTCGTTTAACAAGCTTTCAACCTCGTCAAAACGCTCTAATTGCTGATAGGCTTCAACCATCGCCATGATATAATCGGTGCGACCGGGTGTTTTTTTATATAGTTTTTCGTAGATCGATAGCGCCTTTTCATATTCGCCTTGCTCCAAATAGTTTTTCGCCAAAAGATCATTCTGGGCGACGATTTCCGAAGAAAAAATTAGCAATAATAATATGAAAATAATGCGCATGGGATAAATATAACGATTTCAATGTTCAAACCGTATATCAAAAATAAAGCCGTTGTTAAAAACGAATCGTTTAGGATATCATGTCAAACCCACAATACGGCACCAATACGTCTGGAATCTTGATCCCTTCAGGTGTCTGATAGTTTTCAAGGATCCCCGCCAAAACACGCGGTAATGCCAATGCACTTCCATTTAAGGTGTGAACTAAATTGTTATTTCCGTCTTTATCTTTAAAACGAAGTTTAAGTCGGTTGGCTTGAAACGTTTCAAAATTTGACACTGAAGAGATCTCTAACCAACGATCTTGTGCTGTTGAAAACACCTCAAAATCATACGTAAGTGCAGATGTAAAGCCTAAATCACCTCCACAAAGGCGTAGAATTCGGTATGGTAATTTTAAGTCGCGTAAAATGTCTTGTACATGTTCAACCATGCCATCTAAAGCTTCGTAGCTATTGTCTGGGTGTTCAATACGTACAATTTCTACTTTGTCAAACTGATGCAATCTGTTTAGGCCGCGAACATGAGCTCCATAACTTCCTGCTTCTCTTCGGAAACAAGGTGTATAACCTGTACAAGTGATGGGTAAATCTGTATGCATGACCAGGTCGCCGCGAAACATATTGGTTACTGGCACTTCGGCTGTAGGGATCAAATATAGATCATCAACGCCTACATGGTACATCTGACCTTCTTTGTCGGGTAATTGTCCCGTGCCAAACGCAGACGCTTCGTTTACTAGGTGCGGCACTTGATATTCGGTGTAACCTGCTGCGGTATTTTTATCTAAAAAGTAAGAGATCAATGCGCGTTGTAGTCTGGCGCCTTTGCCTTTATAAACTGGAAAACCGGCTCCCGTAATTTTCACACCTAATTCGAAATCGATCAGATCATACTTTTTGGCTAATTCCCAATGAGGCAACGCACCTTCCGCTAGCACAGGAATGTCGCCTTCACGGAAAGTTTCTTCGTTGTCGGCTTCATCGGTACCGGCTGGCACGACGATATTTGGAATATTCGGGATGGTGTACAATAACTCCTGAAGTCTTTCAACAGTTGCGTTTAGCTTATCTGAAAGCTCCTTAGAGCTTTCCTTAAGCTGAACGGTTTTTTGTTTTAAAAGGTTCGCTTTTTGGGTTTCGCCATTCTTAAAAAGAATACCTATCTCTTTTGAAAAGGTATTCGATTGAGCAAGGATCTCATCAAGGCTTGTTTGTGTTGCACGACGCTCTTCGTCGGCAGTCAATACCTGATCAAAAATTTCGTTTGCATCAACACCTCGTTTTGCCAAGGCGGTGATGTACTGCTGTTTATTCTCTCTAATTTCGTTTACCTGTAACATGATCCTTATACAATTTAAGGGTGCAAAGTTAAACAATATCTGTTAGTAAACTGCAAAAACGCTTGTTGTTAAAAGCATTGTGAATTATTCATCCAGCAATCGGTAGCACAGCTAAATTCAGAAGAACCATCACTGGCCAAAACACATTCTATTAGCGCTAATATATTCAACTGACTTAAGCAGTTATTCCGTTTAATAACACTACCAGCAGAGTTGCCATCTGAACTAGAGATGTCCCAACATTTTTTAGAACCAGCAACATAATCCCCTGCGCTCATTTGCACTACGCCGGTTGTGGCTATGTTAGCTGATCCCACATAAAGGTCGCCAAGTTGGCCATCTTCATTTGCTACCATAAACCATGATACACTCGGAATGGTATCTGATGAATGTTTGGCGATACCTTTGGCAATGGTAAGAGGCTCCTTTGAATTAAAACTAACTTTACCCGGAAATTCAACCTGTAGGTAATGTAACTTGCCGAAATGTGCCGCAATTTCATCTTGATAGCGAGGCTCCGGATTCTTACATTGTGTTAGTAATAAAAAAGCAAAAAAGGAAAGGAATAAAAAATTTTGTAACAGGTTTTTTGAAATTTTCATCAGATTATATTTCTTTAAAAGTAATTAAAATAAGCTGATATTCAGATAGTTTGGCTAAACATGTCAATAAAGTTTATCTAAAAAAATTCCGTGCTAACAAGGTTTTGGCATCTTTTAAAAGGCCGCTGTATTCAATATTTTAAAGAGAATCTTTGACTGTCTTAACGGTGTCAGTTCTAAGAAGCCCTTTGAGCAAAAACGGATTTGAAACGGTGTCTCCTTTTCGTTTTTCTTCCATCCGTTTCCGGATTGTACTATTGATTTCTCGTTGTTTTTCTAATGTGGCTTCGTCGGCATGATACATTTTTGGCGCTGGCATGATCCAGTCATGATGTTTAAAATGATGCCAAGATTCTGCCGCAAGATCTACTTCTGGATCGATAAACTGATGATAAATACCGCCGTTGATCTTCACTTTCGAATCTACATAAACGGCAACATCACGACCTTCTTTTGCTTCTGCAGCTTTAATGCGCTGTGCGAGTTGCCAGAGCAGATCGGGTTTCGATTTTACGGAGCGGCGCTGTTTTTTAGATAGTAATTTTATATAATCATAGCGTTGGCGTTTCCCTGTTTCTTTATCTTCAACAGTAATTTTGAGCGTGGCACCTCTGGATCTCAACATCATGCGCCAGCTAAGGCGGTGTCCTTCTTCATTCCAAAGTACATCATCTTGAAATGCCCAATGACGTAATGGGAGTCCGATTTGAAAGATAAAGTAAACAGCGAGTACGGTAAGAAGTGCGTTTTTATACTTCGGAACAATAACTTCGTCACCTGTGTATAGTGTTTTCTTCGGAAGAAATCGTTTTTGTAATGTTTCCGAAGAAAAGAAAAAGAAGGCAAATGCGATCGACATATACGGAAAGATCCCAATTTGGAAAACAATCGAATTAAAAAGATGAAAAAACACCCCAATGGCAAATCCGAAGAGCCTTGTACGCTTCCAGAGTAGTAACGGCACAATAAGTAAATCAAACAGAATACCAACATAAGCTATACACCAATGTACCCAACGCTGTTGTAAAAACTCGCCAATTAGCCAGTAATCTGCCTTACCTTTCATAAATAGTTGGGCTACGGTAGCATCTAACCAATCTGGATACAGTTTTGCAACCGAAGCATAGGTATATACGATCCAAACCTGAAGAATAAGAATTAACAACACCCAACGCGGCATGGCGGGCGATTTTAGCAACGGATTGATCTTTGCGTCTAACGAAAACCAACGGTTGGCAGGTAAAAAGACCATGATCCAGCATAGCAACATCATGAGATAATAATGGTTGTTGTAGGCCGTTTTTTGCATCAAATAAACACAGCTCCACATAAGGGCATAGCAGAACATGCTAAAGCGGTATTTATATCCTACCATAACGAGTACGCCAAAGGTACCCATGAGTGCAAAATACACATACATCCAGTTTCCAGGAAGTGGCTGTAAGAAGTCGAAACCAATAAAATTAAACGTAAATTCAGGCTCCATCAAGGTGCGGCGAACCCAACCCGTAGCGATTGCGCCATATCCTTCAATGGCAATCAACAATCCAAAGACTACCCGAAATAAAACGAGGCCTGTATTGTCAATTTGCTTAAATAGAAATTTATTCACGGGCTTTAATGTAGTTTTGTGCAAAGATTTCGTCTTTCTTAATGGCTGTTTTCAGTGCCTCAATATTGTTAAACGTCTCTTCGTCTCTAATATGTGTCAAAAAATTGATTTGTATAGGTTGGTTATACAGATCGCCGTCAAAATCTAAGAAATAAGTCTCAATTGTTTGCTTAGTTCCACCCACTGTAGGGTTGGTTCCAATACTGGTAATGCCATATACAAGCTTATTGTTTATTTCCGCGGAAACAACATACACCCCATTCATAGGAATGAGTTTATAAGGTTCGGAAGGGTTTAAATTGGCAGTAGGGTAGGCAAGGGTGCGACCAATCGCTTTTCCTTTCACAACCGTTCCAGAGATCATAAAAGGGTAGCCCAAATAGGTGTTTGCAGTTTCAATATCACCAACTTCGAGCGCTTTCCGAATCTTTGTGGAACTCACAGAAACATCATCCAATGTTTGGGCATCGATCTCTTCTACTTCAAAGTTATAGGTTTTTCCAAACTCTTTTAGATCAGTAATATTGGCGGTTCGGTTTCTTCCAAAGCGATGATCGTAGCCAATAATGATCTTTTTGGCATGCAACTGATTTACCAAAATATCGCGAACATATTCAACCGCGGTCATTCTGGAAAATTCTTTTGTAAACGGGTGAATGATCAAATGATCGATCCCAATAGCTGCGAGTAGCTCTTTTTTTTCTGAAAGCGTATTGATCATTTTTATATCGCTGTCTTTTTGGAGCACCATTCTTGGATGCGGAAAAAAGGTGAGCAATACTGAGTCGAGATCATCTTTTTTTGAGGTAGCAACAACACGTTCTAAAATCGCTTTATGGCCAACATGTACTCCATCAAAAGTGCCGATAGTCACAACACTGCGACGCGTATTTTGATATTGGAAGGCTCCTTTGTGTTCTTGCATATTATTTGCCGTTGTAGGTGTTCATGGTAATATTTATTCCTGCCAAGCCAAAAGATTCAATGATCTTTGCACCTATTGGCAAACGTTCTTCCAGCGCTTTTTCTTCTTCTGGGGTCCATTCACCAAGGACGTAATCAACTTGTCGTCCTTTTGTAAAAGCATCACTTATTCCAAATCGAAACCTATTGTACTGTGTAGTTTGCAAGGTGTTTTGAGTGTCTTTAAGGCCGTTGTGACCCCCATCACTACCTTTGGTCTTGATACGAATGCTTCCAAAGGGAAGGTTTAGATCATCGGTAATGACTAATAAATGCTCCAGAGGAATTTTCTCTTTTTCCAACCAGTATTTGATAGCCTTTCCGCTCAAATTCATATACGTGCTTGGCTTAAGCAGAATAAAAGTACGTCCTTTTTTCTTGTGTGTTGTAACGTCGCCTAGTTTGGCTGTTTCCCAGGTAAGACCTTCCGTTTGGGCGAGATGATCTACTATTTTAAAGCCAATATTATGGCGGGTATGTTCGTATTTCGGACCGATGTTGCCTAGACCAACAATGAGAAATTTTTTCATATTCATTGCCCCCGCAGACGGGGAACTTTTAGATTTTTCGTCGGAAGCGTTTTGCGCCGAATCATTATTTTGATCCAGTTCTTTTTCAGAATCAATTCCGAAGCATTTCCGAAGCCACTTGAGCATAGTTGCTAATTTTCAGTAAAAATAAAAAAAGCATCCCGAATAAACGAGATGCTTTTAAATATGTTGATTTTTGGAAAATTATTCCTGAACAGCTGCTGTGTCGTCAGTTTCAGTTGCAGGTACATCACCAGCATCTTCACCTTCTTCATCATCATCCAAGTCTGCCACGGCAGTACGAGAAGTTCTAATTTGACAAATAACTGTGTTATCTGTGTGTAAAATGCTGTACTTGTCTGATTTTACAGCCGTTACATACATTTTAGCACCAATTTTCATGTCTGTAATATCTGCTTCGATAAAATCAGGAAGGTTTTCTGGGATTGCTTTTACACGAAGTTTACGAGAAACTACACGTAAAACACCACCATTTTTCACTCCACGAGAGTTACCAACAATACGAATAGGAATTTCTAACATCACTTCTTTATCGTCGAAGATTTGGTAAAAATCCATGTGTAAGATTCGGTCATTCACTGGGTGAAACTGAATATCTTGAAGAATAGCGTTTACTTTAGTGCCATCTTCTAAGGCAATCACAACTGTATGCACGTCTGGAGTGTATACTAAGTTTTTAAATGCCAGTTCTGGTGCTGAAAAATGAATTGGCTCTTCTCCTCCGTATACTACGCAAGGAACCTGACCAGCATTACGTAGGGCCTTGGTTGCAACCTTGCCCACGCTTTCTCTTTTAGATCCGTCGATTGTAATTGATTTCATTACTTTTTTTCTTTATTTAAATGAATCGCCTCTGCTTCTTTGCTTTAGCGGGGTGCAAATGTAGCTTTTTTTCTGAAAAGAGCGAAAAATTCTAAGTAAGAATAAAGACAAAAGAAGAAAGAGAAAAGAAACTCCTTTAATACGTACTTTTTAGGGCGTTCCCTCACTTCGTTCGGTCAGGCTATTCGCTATATCTTTTATATTGTCATTTTTGATGTGTCACATAGAGCGTAGGCGAAGTGCAAAAAGTTTATGACAATAAAAAAGGATGCCGCTGCTATCCTTAACGCGTTCGTGCTCCTTTTTTCATTGAAGGAAAAAAGGACATAACAATTACATTAAGAACTTAGAACTAATCGACTTATTACCATGAACACTAAGCATAACTTCAGCAAAGAGAGGCGCGCAGGTAAGAACCCGAATCTTGTCGCTCTTTTGGCGTAACGGAATAGAATCTGTAATTATAAGTTCCTCTAATTTTGAATTTTCGATGCGTTCGTAGGCATTCCCAGAAAGAATTGGGTGCGTACAAATAGCACGTACGCTTAATGCGCCACGTTCCATCATTAGGTCTGCTGCTTTAGTAAGGGTTCCGGCAGTATCAACCATATCATCTACAAGAACAACATTTTTACCTTGTACATCACCAATAAGTTCCATGTGCGAGATCACATTGGCCTTTTCACGTTGTTTGTAGCAAATCACTACATCACTTTCCAAAGCTTTTGAGTATGCATAGGCACGTTTACTACCACCCATATCTGGGGATGCGATCGTTAGGTTGTCTAGGTTCAATTTCTTTAAATAAGGCAAAAAGATCGTAGAGGCAAACAAATGATCTACAGGTTTTTCAAAAAATCCTTGAATTTGATCGGCGTGTAGATCCATTGTAATAATTCGCGTGGCACCCGCAGTTTCAAGCATTTTTGCCACTAGTTTCGCAGCAATAGGAACGCGAGGTTTGTCTTTTCTGTCTTGTCTTGCCCATCCAAAATATGGAAGTACCGCAGTAATATGTCTTGCAGAGGCACGTTTTGCAGCGTCTAGCATTAAGAGCATTTCCATAAGGTGGTCACTATTGGGATGTGTAGACCCAATAATAAATACTCTGCTTCCGCGTACAGATTCCTCGAAAGAAGGTTGAAATTCGCCGTCGCTGTAGGTTGAGGTAATCACCTTTCCTAGGGAAATACCAAAAGATTTGGCGATGTCTTCGGCTAGTGACTGACTCTGTTTACAGGCAAATATTTTGGGTTGCGGCTTATCTAATGACATGTTTTTGGACGGTTTGGTTGTAAGCTACAAAGGTAAATGAAAGGCGGGGCTTTCAGAAAAAAAATTGTTTTGAGTTACTAACAACATAAAGGCCGTTTGGTGACTTTTTTTATAGGAAACCAAAAATATATCGTTTGGTATAAAAAAATGCTTATTTTTGCAGTCGCATTTGCCTTGGTGGTGGAATTGGTAGACACGCTGGATTCAAAATCCAGTGCTTCACGGCGTGCGGGTTCGATTCCCGCCCAAGGTACAAAGGCCTTAACAGAGATGTTGAGGCCTTTTTTATTTTACGAAGGTAAAACATAGGTAAAACAAATTTGTCATAACTCAACCTCCAACCATGGTCCATCTGGATCACCTGCTGTCCAAACATTATTTGGAAGAATACAGTGGTTTTCAAACGTTACCTCCGCTACTTGCGCTACAGAAAAATCAAAATCAGGAGCTTTTTGAAAGGTATCCTTACCACGAGGAGGAGGAGCCCCTCCATAAAGGTGATGGCATCGCGTTGCTCCAGAATTAAGGCGGCAGAATCTAAGTCTTGCCGAATTAGTTATTAGCAAATCACTTGATTTAACACGAAGAATAATGGGCCCTTCAGGTTCGTATCGGTCAAAATGAGTTTGAAGTCTTTTTAGGGTAGGCCAGAAAAAAACTCGATTATTTAGATGCTTTATAAAATCTGGTGCTTTCCAATTATTTAATAAACTCTTTTCAAGTGCCTTAATCGAAATAGGGCGTTGGTCACGCAAACTAATGTTATTCCCATTAACGTTAACCTTTACATGCTCTGGTCTTCGACTCTCCATGAGGGTCTTTTTATCTTGATTGCTAAGGTCTGATAATGTAATTAATCGATTGGTACTCGCAATGCGACCATGTTCCAAAATCAACGGTACATTAGCTTCATTCGTGAGATGATAAACAAAAGGTCTTTTCTTAATAAATTCATTTACATCCATCTATATCCAATTTCGTTTGTCTATTATTGAGCGAAAAGAGAACCTTGTTGCAATAAGACTAACAGGCACCTCGGAACAGCGCTCCAGCTCTTCTATAAACTTAGCTGTATCTTCGGTAAGTTGATCGTATCTTCTGGCTTTCTGGTTTTCGTAAGAAATATAATCTGAAAAGGTAAACGCAATATCAGTTGGAGTATTAAGTTCACACGCCTTCCTAAATAAGCGCCAATTAAATTCCGCGATTCGCCTATCTTTTTTTGTTGTTGTCGTTTTCTCAATTTTTCGCATTTCCTCAAGGGGATACTTGGCCCGTCTACATATTTCTTCTAAATCTATTTCATTACTATAAAATTCCCCCGACGTGCCCTCATTTGGATTTTGAACACGAATTGGATAGCGCCTGACAACCATTACAATTTTACGTATTTTATTTATACCGATCCCTGCTTCAGCAGCACAACCTATTGCTGAGGTCTCTCTGGAGGTTACGTGTGGGTAAAATCCATGATGAATACTTAGAAAGGTGCCTTGTGTGCCCTCGAGAAGAACTTTTTTGTTTCCAAGATTCATTTTATCGTATTCCTCATGTGCAGAGCCAATGTATTGTTTTAATGTAGAAGAATTCTTAGCTTTAAATGCCACATTAGAAGACAATCGATGCTTAAATAAATTATTTGCCGTTGCTGCACCTACGCCTTGTTTAGTAGATCCTATTGTATCAATAATTCCTTCAATTCTAATGTCATCTTCAGTAATAATCGTTGCGTTCTCATCAATGATTATCCGATCGGACGAAATTGAAAATTTTCGAATCTCATTCATGATAGTCTTTTCACTAATTACCGCTCCAGGGCCAATCACAATCTTTGCTTCTTGGTTTCGAACCGAACCAGACGGAATAATATGAAAAACCTGTGGTTCTGGTTCATCGTAAACTTTGTGCCCGGCATTCGGACCACCAACTCGAATCAAACAATCATATTCAGGTGCTAAATAGCCTGCTATTTGCCCCTTACCTTCCGAGCCAAATTGTCCGCCGACAATAATATCCACATTACGATTATGTATTTTAGGCATAATTCTTAAATAACTCGAGATCCGAACAACGTGATCCATTGGATTAGAAGAATCTTCCGTGTGTACGACTATATCACTTTTTGATTTTAGGGTATGGACTTGTTTCTCAGTGGGATCACTAGAATATAATTCAAATTTATCCTTCGCCTCATCTGCAGAACTAAAATTATCAGATTCACGATTCCTTGAAATGAATCTTTTTCTTCTAGCTTCATATGGGGCATGAAGATAAATGTGATGAACCGATAATCCATATGCTACTCTCAATGAACCAACCTGCTCTATAATTCTTGCGCTGTCAATAATAACGCGTAATTCTTCATTTATCTTTGATTGCAGGTGATCCAGAACCCACTTACCTCCAGTTTCTTTGTCCAACTTTTGACCATACTTTTGAAGGTATCCTCTAGTGTTCGGTATCTTTCCCCCGTTTTCTGCCTTGGCTTTTTCAATTAAGGCCTCTTTTGTACTATAAGTAACAAAATTATACTTGTCCTCGAGCCCCTTACAGATTGAGCTTTTACCACTAGCGATTTCTCCACTAATGACAACAATAATTTTTTTATTTCTCATTCATTCCCTTTAAAAAGCGTTAAAACTGTAGATTGATTTGATTTAATTCTATTACCGGGGAGTAGATAAATAGTGACATTAATACCTTTTGAGACTAATTCGTCATAGATCATCCCTTTAATAATCTTCCAATCTCCTCCTGCTTGTCCAGCGCCAATGGCTGGCATATGGACAGAGCTATTTGAAGATAATGCAAAATCTTTTAAAGCGACAAGGCCTTTTCGAAGAGCTTCATATTTGAGCGGTATAATACCCTTGGTCGGACGAATACCTTTTTGAGCTAAAATTTGGAATGCATAACAATTATCATCCAGGTCAACAATACGACTATTTCCTAACTGGAAATCATCTTTATCTAATTTCCAACTAGATACAGATTTTTTCGTCTGGGGATATTTCTTAGCCATTGCGCGGCCAAAACCAAACCCTAATCCGCCACTCGTATTAATTATTTGAGTAATTATTTTCATTCCACTACCACGAGGTTCTGTGGCATCACCGTTTACCATATAAATACCAACTTGAGGAGTTGGGTCATAAATTTCAGGCACAATAAGTATCCCAATACGAGCAGTTGCGTGCCCCTTTACTGGGGACAGTCCAACGCCATGAACTATGTATCTAGTGTCATTAAATAAATCCCATGTTTCCTTGGCATACGAAGTCCATCGAGCTTTTATACATTCATATACTTTAGAATATTTTGGAATAACATACCCTTTTGGAACCTGTATAGTTGAGTTTAGCGATGCCTTACTGTAGTCCACCACAAGAGAGCCGTCATTTTTAAAAGAACACACAACAACATTACATGGTTTTTCTACAACTTGACTAAATCTTAAAAAAACAGATTCGACGGACGCCCTATACATACGTGCTATTTTAATTAGATTTTCAATTGTTGGTACAACTTGATTAGCTATAGCGGTAAACTCTGCATAGGGAAGTAAAATTTCTGATGCACCTATATTACACAGAAATTCTAGTTCCCATGCTTCTTTTTCACGTTCATTTTTTCGATAACGCATAGTATCTGCGCAGTCTGAGAAAAGTGTATGTGCAATTTCATGTGCGATTGAGAAGTTAATTCTTGCAGGACTCTGTGTAGGGTTATATTCTATACTAAAACTATCCTTGATTGGAAAAATTCTAGCTTCAGCCACCATATCATTCGGGCTAACTTGAATTCCATTCATTTTAGCTAGTTCAACCATATCAAATGGAGGTCCTACCCATCCAAGGGAAAATGCATTCAATACTAAACTTTTACTTTTCTCCCGAATAATTTCAATTGGATCCGCCAGTTCTTTGGACTCTGAAAGAAGCTTTAAAACCGATGGATGCTTCCAACGTATATTTTTTTCAAATTTGGTTTTCGAAATTATCGGAGCTTTAGCTTTCTTTTTATGGCTACCATATCCATGATCTATAAGATATTTATTTACGAATGATCGTTCCCCTTGAGTTAGCTCTTTCTGTTCGTTTATTTCTTCGGTCATTTAATGAAATTCTGTACCTCAAAAGGTAGTTAAAATATAAATAGTCTACATAGAAATCAATTAGTTTTTTTTAACATACTTACAAGAAATATTTGAAGATTTCAGTATGGTCCATTTCATTAAGACCATATCTTTTTAAGAGATTTGTAAAAGTTAAGTTACTTCATTTTTGTGGTGGAAATACTTCTGGACGCCTTTAGATTAAAAGACAAGCTTGAAAAGTTGCAAGTGACGAAAAATAAAATGAATAGTTTGATTCGGAGAAGGTATTTGGAAGAAACTATTAAAAATAATCAGATAGCCAAGCAACAGCAACAGCAAACATTAATAGTGTAAGAATCCAAACCAAAATAAAACCTATAATCCTATTTTTAGAATACGTCTTTTCATTATTAAACTCTTCATCATTATTCAAAATTAGGTCTATATCTGATTTCATTAACAGGTCCGTATTCTTTAATTTCATGGCATTATAACGGTTGATAATACGTTTCCTAGACGTCAAAACCAAAATTAAAGAGTAAACCAAATAGATAAGTGAAATCCCCATTAAGGCAAAAAATATGATTGTAGCATCCTTTGTAAATATTTTATCAAAATCGGCATTATTGAGTGTCCGAATAATGAACACTGATATAAAAAATGAGATATATAAGAAATTGCTTTTTTGATAATTTGAAGTTAGTTCTTGAAGCGAATTTTTAGTCTCTTTAAGAATTTCGCTCAATTCATTATTCAGCTTTGATCTGATCTCAACATATTTTGAGATGTTTTCTTTGAGATAAATTTTATACCCAGATAGAATAGAGTGATAAACATCATCTTCAATAGCAATAGATTTATCTTTGTTATGAATTGAAATGACATTTCTAGCGATTCCAATTTTATCGGGCTCATTCCCCTTATCCTTGTATATCCACTTATTGATTTTGGCGTAAACAACATATTTATCCGTCAGTTCTTCGATGGCAATTAAACCTTGAATGTGTTTAAAACCATTTAATTTGTAATGCAATACTTCATTTTCTACATAACTAATATCAAATAAACTTGTTATCGAAAAAAGATTGCTCAATACCATCATTTTATCAACAAAAACCTCACCTTGTCCTTTGTTTTCGGTTATTAGGAAATCAATCCCTCGATATGGAAAATCATTATTATTGTTAAAGTGACAATACTCTAGATATGTAGAAATGGGGTTGTAATCCGTTATTAGGCTATTTACTCTTAGCCTAGGAGAAATTAAGGAAATTTCTTGATTATCCAATAATTGGAAATTAATATACCCGAGTCTTTTAATTGCAGTATTAATTGTATTTAAGAATTTCCAACTTGTTAAACTCCTAATCCATTGTTCAAAAGTTTCGGTATCGTAAATGTTACATGTTCCTGATTCAATATTTTTTGATATAGTTAGCTTAAAACTAAGTATATCACCATCTAAAAGGACAATCTCATTATAGGATTTTAAAAACCTAGCAGTTAATGGTAAACCAGTTTGAAGAACAGGGTCTCCTTCATTAATATAAATATTTATTTCACATTCATCATTCAAGATTCTTATTGAAGACAGGCTATCAAACGTTAATGCAGAATGTGCCAATAATTGGGCGGTAAAAATGACAGAGTCGAGTCGCTCAATAATATCTATTGAATTATTGAGACTAAGTTGAAAGCTGTTAATGAGAATTTCTTTAACCCTCATTTATATTTTTGCGTTTGAATTGTTCATAAACCTTCTTATCTTCCGTGAAGATTTGAATATACATTCTGTCGCCATCCGTTATTCCAGACTGAATTGTATCTTCAAAATTTTCAATATGAGATTTCAATTGCAAATGGATATTATCGGCAATTTTAATTGTATTTGATTCTCTTTTCTTGATATCTTTTTGTGAAATTGGAAATGACTTATCGAAGTTAAGGGCATCAGGGAGTTTTCTAATATTGGCTACGATAGTATCTATCTTCAATGTTTCATCAAATGGAGTGTAATTATCAAACAAAGAACTCACAAAATCTTCAATATCGAAAGATTGTTTGTTCCTAAAATAACCAACAAAACTATTTCTAAGAATTTGATAATCTGTGGGATTTGTTCGCTTCATTGCGTTGAATACCCTAGTATCAAAAGCATCCATTGAATTGACTGTGTTGTACTGGTCTGTGTGTTTCGGGATTAATTCCAAAAATTCATCATACCAATATTTAGAATGATTTGGGTCAAGAACTTCCACCTCATCTTCGATAGCGCCGCTATTTATATGAATCAATGCTGCCTTAAAAATCTTTTTATCCCATAGCAATCCACTTCTTAAAGTAAATAAGTCTTCATCTATGAATTGAGTATGGTCAGCTTTACAAATTATCACTTTTTGCTCTCCATCCACTTCTATATATGCTTGAAACAAACTCCCTTTCAATATTTGCACTTTTAAGTTCTTACTATCAATACGGTCCTGAGCATTTTTCTCTTTTTCTAACAGCCTATTTGCTGAAGAGGTAACTGCCTCATCAAGATCCTCAGCGTTAATAATTTTAGAAATAGACTGCCGAACTTCAGTAAGGTTACTTTTGAATGAAAACAGCTTTTTGCTTTGGTTTGCTGTAATGTCATTAAACAGTCCCTGGGTATATGTTTCTAATGCTGCACTAATTGTTATGTCAATTGGCTTGGCTTCATTATCCTGTTTATTTATATGATGAAGAGATGAGAAAATTATTTTCATAAGTTGATTTATTTTCGCAAAATTAATTCTTGATTTCAATTAATATTTACGGATTTCCGTAATTTTAAATGAAATTGTATTTTGGTGGTTCGTTCAGTACCAAACACCTTGGCTTTATAAATAATCAGGGAGAAGTGTAAATCTACGAATATTTATTGATTCAATTTTTAATTCTCTCAATGTATGCACAATTTGCCTCATTTATGTATCAACCCCTTTCTTTGATTTTTCCTTTTTGGCTGGTATAGGAATGGATTTGACTTCGACGAAAAGGGGTCCTAGGGTTTCCCTAGTAGGATCGCATTGTGAAATGGAAGCATGACTGTCACAATGCAATCCTGCCTCCAGATGTCTTAAAAGCCGAAGCGACTTGAGACATCCAGAGTCCACATGTTCTAAAAGCTTGCGACTTAGGACATGTGCCATTAAAGGACATCGGTAATCAACGTTCCTTTGCTTTTGATTTTCCTAGTTGATTTTTCCGAATCTGATTGAGCTGTTGTAATCTTGTGCTCTTGTTTCGTTCTTTTTCCAAATTCCGAAGAATTTCGTTGGTGTACCCTAAGGTGCGAAATCGGAATTTTCGGTTCATCTTGATACCAGCAACTTTGCCACGTCGAGAATAAAGTTCAAGGTTTTGTTCGGTAAGTTGGCAGTAGAAATCTTGATCTGAGGCTGCAGCTAAATAGGTTTTTTCAAGAAGTATAAGGAGTATTTGCTTGTCTGAGATTACGCCACGGAGTTCCATTTGCTTTTCAGCATCTTTAATCAGAACTTTTTTTTTACGGATTTGCCATGTTCTATTTCTGAACGTTTGAGTTCAGGAAAATGAAGTCGCTGGAACTGTTCCATAGGGATTTTCACTTTGTTCTTAAACGCATCTCGTGAGATCCTATTTGACTTACCTGTTCTATATTCTGTGCCAGAGAAACATATGTGAATATGGGTGTGTGATTTTCCATGACGATGTACTGTGGCCACCACCATCGATAGTGGAGCGCGGAGGGAAACGTATTTCTTGGTAATGCGCTTTAGTACTTCATTTGAAATTTCCCCATCGGCAGAGTGAAAAGAGAGAATATCCATATATAATACCACGTTATTTTTTCTTTTAATCTTGCGATATTCTTCATTCCTTATGAATTGGTCTGCAAGTTTTACAGGACTGTGGTTAGTTCCTTTCACAAATTTGGTAATAACAAAGCCACCGTCCTGTTCTGATTCTCGAAGGAGATATTCAAACACAGGCCGATAGGCTCCAATATTCTTATATGACTTACTCTTGATTATCAAGCTGACTTTCTATTTTATTTAGTAGTTCTGAAATGTTGGAATGTAAAATGTTCAATTTGTCTCCCGTGAGGTCTTTTTTACCCTCAATTAACTCCCTCAAATTTTCTGCAATTAGAAAGAGTTGTTGTTCAATAATAGCTGTGTCGATTGGTTGACATAGTTTGGCATCACCCTTTACGCTAGCTAATACTACTCTTCTAATATATTGAGACACTGGCTGGTTCTTTTCAAGCTTATCCTTCATCATTTTAAATTCAGACCTACTAAAGGTGACCGAAAACTCATGATTCTGCTTCCTGCGTTGCCGTATTAGGTTTAAATTATACGCTTTCCAATAATCTTTTTTAGCCAGAATTATAGACTCATTTGATGGGTCGACGCCTTCAAAGAGAGCATCTAAATAGTCATGGAGGCTTCTGTATGGCTGTAACTTTAACGACATAACCAGCTTAATCTCGATCCATATCGACATCGTAAGATTCCTCATGTCCGATATCGCCTAATTCTTCAATTCTATCGGCAATGTGCTGATGATCTTCGCGATTTAGACCGTCTGTATCTTTATGCGTATTTTCCAACGCGATATCCTGTGATTTTGCCAACTCATTATTGTCCTTTCGCCTTTTTTTCTCTTGTTCAAGAATCGCATATCGACGCTGGTCTCTGCCATGATATTTACTGAGTTTTCTCTCAACAGCATTTTCAAGTCGAATGGATAAAGCCGTAAGACCATTTTCTAAATACTCCAATATTTTGCCTAGATCAAATAAGGCGCTGCTTTTATACATCGCTTTGAGCATTTTTATTTTTATCAAGTGATAGGTATTGAGTCTTATATCTAATAGGTGTAAGCGACTCGTATCCTTCTGGTATGTCCATCTTCATATACCTCACATATTTCCCGATTTTATAGAATGGCTTTATTTTTACATGCAAAGGGCGCACACCGCCATTTGGAAGAATTAAAACTCGACCCTTTGGCATTGTTCTAATTTCATCACTAGACATCAAGGGACGGCTTCGGAGCACTTTCTTATCCTCTTTACCTTCATAGTATTGGTATGTGCCTAGTGTTTTCTCTAAGCGTTCACACTCGTCCGTTAATCCCGTCATATATACTCTACAAGCGTTATTGATAATCGTTTTAGCGTTGTACTGTCCGTAATTCTCGAAAATTTGGTTTTCCGACTGAAAAACTCCCAAAAGAGGTAGCTGAAATTTTCTCGTATTTGCTATTACGTTTGCCAGGTTAGGTAACGGGATGCTGGACATTTCGTCAATTAGTAAAAAGATATCTTTATCTCCTCCACGTGGCAACAACTGGAAAACTTCAGAAAATACTTGCTCGAAGAATAACCCCAACAAAGTTTTATAATATTCCATATCATTTAAAGGGCAATTCAGAAATAGCACAATTTTCTCCTTACGCATTCGCGCAATATCAAATGTGTCCACACTTGTTAAATCACATAATGTGGAATCAGATCCAATGAAAGATAAACTTGCTATGGCTGAAGAGATAATACTCGCTTTGGTATTCTCACTATTTGAAATCACACTCTTGTATGCCAACCATTGTTTTTCTGTACTCTTCGTTGAAAATAGCCCATTAATTGTGTCTTCATCTCCAGTCAAATTTTGTAAGAGATAGTAGACGTTGGCTAAATTCTGATTTACTTTTGGGCAATGGTCGAGTAAGAATTCAATAATGAGGGATATAAGTTCAATAGCTTTGATGCTCCAGAAATCTTTTGAATCCTTGTTAGATTTTCCAATTATCATGGTAGCAACTTTCTGAATATCTGAACTGCTACGAATCCGACTTAGCGGATTATAGTGAATGGAGTTTTCTGGATTATTTGGGTCAAATTTCAAAACCGTATAACCACGGCTCAAAAAATAATTTGTCATCTGTGTCAATTCACCAGAAGGATTATTAATAATCATACTCGCTCCGTCATTTTGGGATGCGATATTAAGTGCGGATGGAATCAGGCAAACGGTTGTTTTACCAACACCCGAGGGAGCAAATAATAATAGATTCTGCCTGCTCTGAACCGTTGTGAATTTCTTGTTTCCTAATGCAAATCCATGATTCCATCTAGACAGTAATTCACCTTCATCACCAAACTTAGCCTCTAGCAATTTTGGTTCACTTCCAAATATGCTTTCTAAACCTCCAGCGATAAAATCACCGCCTCCGGCGAAAGCTGTTTCTATAAAATCTAATATTGGTTTCATACCATAATTTTTTAATTCAACATTTTTCCTGTTAATCGAGATATCAGAGCTGCTGATACCTCGATTAGCTTTGCGCACAAGTGAATTCCAAGAAGAAGTAATTTCCATATGGCGACAACGAGGTTTTTAACTGACGTAACAAATACTTTTCCTGATTCTTTACTCATAGCTATAGTTTTAGAGTTTGATCGATTCCGATATGTAGTTCGAGCCCTGAGTCCTTGAATATTTCTTCATATGTCTTGCACCAAGCACGGAATATTCTATTTTGCTCGCGGGTTTTGGGAAAGTTGACAATGTAGAGACTAACTCCATTGAGATTCGGAATGGTTATCTCTTTTTTGAAATGCTTTGCCACCGATTCTGGATCGGATAGCAATTGCTTCCTATTCTTTAATTTAAGATGGTTGAATAGGTCGGAAATTTCACCCAAATCACTCCAGATTACGACAATCTTATCACCCGTTTCTTCTTCACTTATGGTGTTGAGTTGATTTAATAATGGTGTGAATACACTACTTGTTTGGTATTGAAAGACACGACTATTCTCTCGTACGATTAAGGTATCTATCTGCCTAAAGAACTTTTGAGACTCAGCCTGGTGTATCAGCTTATTTCCCATCGCTGATTGAACAGAGAGTGTAGTTTTATAAGTTGAGTTGTAATCGGTGTTACCAATATTCTGGAATCGAAAAATGACTCCAGAATTTTCTGAATTTGCACCTCCAATCAACTCCTGGACAAACCCAGGCTTTGGAGATGGAATAAGCGTATCAGTTCTATCCACCAACAAAGTAATAGCGGTTCCTGTCTTTGACTCGTAGTTTGTACAACTGTTAAGAAGTACAATGGACGTTAAGATGATAAGTAATTTCATAGCTTCTCGATTTTAGGTTGAATATCTTGATAGTTGAGTTTGAGCTTCGGAAGATCCTTTTCTATATCTCCAGAGAAGAGCGGTGCACAGGCTCCATTAGTTTTAAGAAAAAGTTCAAGCTTAAATTCCTCAAAGCAGGACTGCATGCGAGTACATATCTCCTTTTCCTTTTGTTGACCTAGAAGAAGGATATTGTAGCGATGTGTCAACTTGCCACGTAACTCTGGTGATATCTTGTTTCGCTCCTGTTCAAGTACTTCCTTTTGATTGTTCAATCGCCTGATGGCTTTCAAATCTTTTATGTATCGCCTGTAACTGTGTACAATTTCTTTTGGTTGACGATAATATGCCACCAGCCAGTAAATAATAATGAAGGCCAGTACATTGATCATAGTAAAGACCAAAGGGTTTGATATTAGTATTCCTTCCATACCTGGATTAAGTGCGCTCAGGTAATTTATCCTCATGAGACCAAGTTGCCAGAATAGAATTACTAAGGGGGTAAGGAAAGCAAGAAAAACTAAGAATTCTCTTTTTGGATTTCCATTTCCGTATTTCTTTACTTTTGAAGGTGTGAAAAATCCGTACCAATGAACAAAGATCGCTGTTAGGATTGCAGTAGCTAGATTTGTCATCATTCCTCCGCCCAGCAGCGCGAAGATTTCAAAGTTGGCAATTAATTCTATACAGGCAATTGTAATGGCGATTGGTTTTATGATTCGATCAAAAAGGCGAACGGCTGACTCATGTTTTTTGGGAGAATCGTCAAGCTTCCCAATCAATGGCGATAGCTCATGGTCGATTTTCTTAATCTTACGGTCAATGTCAGCGGTTGCCTCCTTTGAATCCTCAATATGAGACTGTCCTTTAACTTTTTGAAGACCACCACTGAGGCGGGTGTTAACATAGTCAACATCTTGTTGATAGTCTGCCGTAATGCCTCCTGCGTAGTCCGATATTTGGGCTGTTTTAGGGAGTTTAGAAAATTCAATAGTGCTTAACTTTTGGGCGGTTCCAAGATGCTTTTTATTATGGCTTAAATCGCTTTCTATTAAGTACTTGGAAAGTTCAGTGTCTACGTCTACCAATTTGGTGAGTTCATTTTTATTAGTTGTCATAGGAGTATGTTTAAAATTCTCTTATGAAATAGCTAATACTTCGCCAAAGTTAAAGTGTTGTAAATAAGATATTTGGAAATGATTAAATTTGAAAAATTGAAATTACTATTCAAAAATTGAATGATTTTTGCAATAGGTAGTAATATTATTTTGAGATTGACTATCGTTAAATTATTCCTTCTTTGATAGCTTTAGCGATTAGTTGGGGAGTGGTATTAGAATCAAATCGCACTTTAAGGCGCCGTATACGCTTTTCAATAGCTGACACCGTCATTACTACATCTTTTTTTTCTAAAAAATGTGCAATTTCTTTTTGAGTTAGACCATTACTAAGCCCTTTTAAGATAGCTCGGTCAGTAAAATCTATATCTAAGTGACTTTCATTATATCGAAGAATTCTTTCGATTGACTGACTATAGAAATAATCTCCTTCAATTATATTTTCAATTGCGGGTATAATTTCTTCTAAACTATTTCGACTTTTAAGGATATAACCATCGGCACCTAAAGTATTGATAATATAATCTAACATTCCAAGACTATCAATTTTTGATAGAACAATTACTTTCGGTGGAGATTTCATTTTCAATATTTCTCTAAAAAGACCATCTCCACCAATAAATTTTGGATTTGGAAGGTTAGTTTTTAAAACAATATCTAGTAAGATTATGTCAAAACGCTGGTTTTGTAATATCTCAAATGCACTATCTGCGTCTGTAGCAATAAATACGCGGAATTTAAATTTTTCCGCCTGTTCAAGAGTTTGTTGAACCCCTGAGCTAACTAAATCATGATCCTCCACTAATAAAATATCTAGATGTTTCATAATTACCAGTAAATTGGGATAAATACTTTTAGAACGGCTCCATTTGAAGGGTAATTTTCAAGTGAACAGGTCCCATTCAGTTCTGTAACCCGTTTTAGTATATGCAACATGCCTATTCCGTTTGATGCGTCGTTCTTTATTCCTTGCCCATTGTCAGAAATTATCATCTTAAACTCTTTGTGGGTCTGCTCAAAAATAATACTGACTTCAGATGCCTTGGCATATTTTTGAATATTGTTTAATCCTTCTTGTAATATACCATATAGTGCTATTTGAATTTCTTGAGGTAGCTTCGGCCAATTTATGCTATTAATTCCTTCCAGCTTAATAGTAAGATCGGCATTAAAACTTGTCTCGCGAATAAGTAGGGTTACC
Source organism: Ulvibacter sp. 2305UL32-6 (assembly GCF_058148545.1). NCBI lineage: Bacteria > Pseudomonadati > Bacteroidota > Flavobacteriia > Flavobacteriales > Flavobacteriaceae > Ulvibacter > Ulvibacter sp. 2305UL32-6. The sequence goes on along the minus strand of NZ_JBYVKA010000003.1, from coordinate 242,900 downwards.
TTTTGTGTAAAAGTGACGTGATTGAAATGTTGAACACTTATTTCCTGAGATATTTTTCTGATTTTTTCATATGCATTATTAAAATGTGATAGCACAATTTCCCATTGACTGGTGCTTTCGTTTTTTTGTAAACGGTTGCCTAATTGAAGCCCACTCAAAATGTCACTTGAAATATCCTCATGAAGATAAAGTGCAAGTTTGTCTTTCTCATCGGTACGAGCCTTCAACGCAATAATCATTGTCTTTTGACGTAATGCTTTTTTACGATGTATAAAATACATAACTCCGCCCGTAACTACTAGAAATAAAAAGATGGTAAAAGATCCAAGCCAAAGACTTCTGTTTTTTTGCCGCTCAATGTTAAGTCTTTGAGCAAGGTTTTGCTGTTCTAAAATAAAATTTTGCTGTTCTTTCTCATGAGTTTGAAGTCTGATTCTAGCAAATTGATGTTTTAAAAACCTTTCTCTCTCAATAATACTATCTTTAATTCTTATGTAAGAGTTAGTATAAAATTGGTCGAAAGTGTTTTTAGATAAGAACGAATAGGCCTTTAATATATTCTTAGTATCCCCTATAGAATTAGCCTTTGCCAATGCTTTTTTGAAATAAGTTTTAGCTAGTCTATTTTGGCTCTGGGACAAATAATATTCACCAATATGCAACTCACTTACAATTGCACCACTTGTACTATTTTTGTTTTGCCTAATATCGTATGATTTTTGCAATAGAGGTAATACTTCCGTTTGACCTTTGAGTAAATTAACATATCCCTTATTGTCTAGCGCCATAGCATAAATTAAAGGATATTTATCTGTCGACTCTGAGTTTATTACCTGATCGAAGTACCTATTGGCCATAATATAGTCTTCGCGGTTTCTATATACCACCCCTATATTATTCATTAGTATTAACTTTTCGTTCTCTCTTGAGAATAAGGGTATACATTTTTTATACCAGTAGATAGCTTCTTCATATTGTTTAAGCTCATTGGATATAATCCCTAAGTTATTGTAAACAGCAGGAATGTACTTGGTGTTTTCTGCAAAAGTTAAGTAATCAAGTGCTTCTTTGGAACTGATCTCACTTCCATAATAGTCGCTAACATATGATTGTATGATCGCCATATTGAGAAGATTTCTCCCAGTTTGAAGACTGTCTTTCCGTACAATGAAAATATCCTTGGATTTATTAAAATGATAAAACGCACTATCATAAGTAAATGTTTTTAGTTGAAAACTCCCTAATTGATAATGACCTTTCGCAATATGTAGTGAGTCTTCCCATTGAATTGCGTTTGATAAATACTCTTGACTTGTTTCATTGAACAATGAATAATTCCCTTTTTTATATAGGTGGTTGGTGTACTTGTACATTGTTACCAACCATAAGGAATCCATCCGCTTTTCTCGTGAGATATCTATTGCGGATAACAAGTAATCCAATCTACTAGGGTCATCGCTATTTTTGTACTGTACTATTAGATTTTCAATTGTTTCTTGAATAGAAGGTGCTATTTCTGGTTGAGAAATAGATATATCGGGCTCATTTCTACAAGAGCTAAAAATCAAGAAAAATAAAATTAGTACAATTGATGATCTAAACACTTAACTAAAATACTACAATACGATGAAAAGATCTCACAGTAACGAGAAGACCTTTTCATTAGAAATTGACAACTAATCAATCTTCGTCATCATCGTCACCAGGTTCTGAAGGAAGTTGGCCTTGTTCTCCACAGCAATCTGCGAAGGGATTTGATTCTTGATCATTTGCACCCACCATTGGTACTGGAGTGCATGATGCTGACATAAGGGTTAATACTACGGCTACCAAAATGATTGAAATTTTTTTCATCTTTTTTGAATTTAAATGTTCCGTCGTTCATTTTTTCTGATTTTAACTCGGTTTATAATGCAGCGCATCTTCACTGAGGTTTTCCTCAATTTCATGTAATTGAGTCTTAATAGTTTTGAAGTGATGGCATTAATAGGTGCTAAAACCAAGTTTAAAATCAGTTTTTCAATGAGCGATCATGTAATAGAATTTCAAACAGTGAGCCTAATTTAATTATCTGATTATAAGCGTTTTAAAAAAATTTAGTTTTCAATAAATGAAAAATCTTATTAAAAAATGAAAAGAATTCTCATTTCTTGGATAGCCTTCAATCACGATTTTGTAAAAGATGAGAATGGTAGAGAAATAGTAAACCCTAACGGTCCACATGCGGATTTTTACTCTAGGTTGTTTGACTATGATGAGCATATTTTATTATCCTCATTTCACGAGGATTTTGAAAGCCCAAAATTAGCTCGGTTACTCACTTTTCTTCGGCAGTATCATCCCAAAAAAGTAATTATTCAGAAGTACATGGATATTGAAGATATCATTAGCATAGAAGAAATACGAACAAAAGTATTTAGGGTGCTAAATTATTACAAAGATGATGATGTAGAGATATTTATTTCTCCTGGTACTCCAGCGATGCAGACTGCCTGGTATTTATTAGCTACAGAATTTGAAAATGTCTCACTATTTCAGGTGCGACCACCTTGGAATCAAGAATCTAAAAGAGAAAAAGAATTTGTTAAAGTTCTTCATAGAGGTTTAGTCAATGGACATGCGATTAAAGAGGAAAGTAAAAGACGTAAAAAATTAGAGAATAGCCCCTTTATAAGTGAATCCAACAAAGCCCTTTTCGAAAAGGCTGAAAGAATAGCTCTTGATAATAGATCTACGGTTCTTATTCATGGGGAAACAGGTACTGGAAAAGGTGTTTTAGCTAGATTCATCCATAATGAATCTTTGCGTAACATGTATAAATTTGTCCCACTAAATTGCGGTGCTTTGGGTGACGAACTCTTAGAAAGCAGATTGTTTGGGTATAAGAAAGGGGCACATAATCAAGCTCACAAGGATTCTACAGGTGCTTTTCAAGACGCGGATAAAGGCACACTCTTTTTAGATGAGATAGGCGACATATCCAAAAAAATGCAACAGACATTGTTGAAGGCTTTAGATGACGGAGAGATTTATCCGATAGGAAGTACTGATCCTATTAAGGTTGATGTTCGAGTTATTGCTGCGAGTAATAAGGATTTACTTCAGTTGGTTCATCAGGGCAATTTTCGTGCCGATCTATATTTTAGGTTAGCTGTTGTAGAGATGGAGACTATTCCTTATCGATCATTTCTTGAAGACGAAAAAAATAACTTACAGAGCTATTTTATTAAAGGCCTTGAAGACGAATATAAAAGAGGTTTTCCTACGATATCAAAAGAAGTGATGAAGTATATAGATTCGTATTGGTTTCCGGGTAATCTGCGTGAGGTAAATCACTTGTTGGAGAGTTTTTGTGCCGGCTGTGAAGAAATAGTTGGGATTAATGATTTGCCCAACAGGATTAAACAACCTGAAGAAAATATTTTTTCAATACGCTTAGAGGATATAAAAAACCTACATATTGAAAAGGTATGGAGAATGTTTTCAGGGAGTACCTCGAAAGCGGCAAAAGCCCTTGGAGTGCAATACAATACTGTTCAAACCAAGGTAAAACTATACGGGTGGGAAATTTAATGTGAACATTATGATACTAATATTAAGAATCATCATTTCAGAAATTCATAAGCAGCTTCCGATTGGAGTTATTAAAATTTTATCATGAAATTAAATATATATGAATTAAAAATGCTGAAGGAACTGTATTCTGCTATGCGCTCAGAGCGCGAAGGCAAGGATGTTATTTCAGATTGTAGGAGATCTATTATGGCATTGCAGCAAAACTTCTGTTTGTTTGATTGTAAAATCGATAAAAATTCCAAAGAATTCAGGAATCCTTGGCGATATCTAACTGATCGAGATAACTCATTTTTCTGGGGAGAGAATGAAAATGCCTTAGATCGATATGATAAAAGTAAGAAAGATGTATATATAAAAATCCATGATTCAATCAAGCTAATAAATGCGGCTCGAATTGGAGTAGATTATCATCAGAAGGAGATTATTCAAGATGAAGCCCAACTAGCTATATTCACACTAAAAAAAATTAATCGATTGTATTTTGGTAGTATCAGAGATTACAAAATTCATGAAATAGAAAATATTGACAAGCCTTTGAAGCCCTTGTTAGGGTCACTACTTCCAAAAGAGAAAGTTAAGAATTATCCACTTGGTGATGAATCTTATTCTGAAGAAATCATACGAGAATCTATCATTAAACAAAGGCCTACATATTATGTATTGGTGTTAGTAGATTCTTCTTCATCAATGTTTTGGCCTTATCTCAAGGACAAGTCCAATGCCGGTAAGCCAAAATCCAGTGATTATATAAAAGCTATAAAAAATACTCAGTTAGCCATTGAGACTGCGCATAATAAAGCACTTGAAGCACTTCGAGGTAGTGCGATTTGTCAGCAAGGATATTTAAAAGTTTGCCAGTACATTTTCAATCATGAAGCTCGATTATTAAACCCCCCGAGAATTCTGAACAAGGCAGGAATGGACGATGTCCAAAAGCTTTCAAATGAAAATTATTATCCCGATGGTATGACTGCTTTGTATGAAACAATTGAACAGTCTGCACGATTGATATATGACAAATATATTGAGCCATCAAAACAAAGAAGAGAAATAGACAAATTGATTCTAGTAGTTATTACTGATGGAGAGGATACCATTATTGACAAAACACAAAGATATCAGCTAAGCGGAACTGGTCATTGGACTGAGAAAGAAATTTATGCACGCTTTAAACAAGAAAAAATTAAACTAATTCGTGAAAATTTAAAAAAGTTAAGAGGGCATAACACTAAAGGTCAGCAGCATTTGGAATCAGCTATTTTGATCGGCTTGACGAATGATCAATTTTCATCCGAGAATCTAATTGACTTGAAAAAAGAACTTGACTTCGACAACTCAATTGCAATAGACCAAAGTGATGGTGCGGCATTGAGAACAGCATTTAAGTTATTCTCTGGAAATGCACTTAATACTTAGCTTATGAAAGTATTTTTAAATAATAAAGTGATTAATCTTGAGTCAACAAATTTATTTGGGGCCGAGGGAGAAATTTATCTTATTTCTGGCACTAATAAAAAAATGTGTGTTAAAGTCTATGAAGCCTATAAGCGTACTCCTTACTTAGAAAAAAAAGTTTTGTCTTTAATCCAAAAGTTCAATCAGATTTCCTTGGGTAAATTAGAGAATCAAATAGCCACTCCTGAGGCAATGGTCTACGATATAAAAACTAGAAAGTTCTGTGGTTATACTATGAAGTATTTCCAAGGACATGATCAGGTTTCAAAGTATAGTTACAATTGCAATTCATTTTCATTTGGAGAGCACATCAAAGGGGATGATTACTTTCTCTCGATTATAGATTACTTATTCGCTTATTTAGAAACGATGCACAAGACAGGAATTATTCTTGGAGACCTTAATCCTCAAAACATATTAATTTCTAAAAATAAGAAACCAGTTATTGTAGATATTGATTCGGCACAAATAGGAACATTTCATAGTAATTCTCAGCGAAAGGATTATAAAGACCCAAAAGTCCAAACCGATGGATATGGCTCAAGTAAATACTTTGTTTATTCAACAGACAGCGATATTTTCTCTATGAGTATTATAGCCTATGAGCTAATCATAGGTTCCAATCCTTATTATTACCAGACAACTCCTGTTACCGATTCATATTATAAAAAAGAGCAGGACATTAGTTTACTAGATTACATATACTATTCGGAAACAAAGGTAAATATGGATGCTTATGAGATAGTTAAAAATGAGTTTTTCTATGCGTCATATCATCGGCTAAAAATTCTTGAACAATTATATCCCACACTCATCCAGTACTTCAAAGATGTGTTTATGTTTGGGAGAAGGGATTATTTTCAATTAAAGCCTAGAAAAGGATATAAGATTGGGTTCAAGCAATATGCCAATCTTGATGGTTTAGAAACAATAATTGCTCAAAGTAAGAATGATCCAGAAGAATTAACACAATTTATGGAACAATATAATTTATATATATAATGTCTTATCTTTTTGATTATCATATAGGTTATCAGTCAGATTGCCGTAATAACACGGAGTTACCTTTTCAAATTTTTGGATTAACCCAGCAAGGTAGCTCACATCGTAATATCAGTATAGGGAATCAGGATGCTGGGTCCGTATTTATTGGAAAAAAAATATTGATTGGAGTTGTTTCGGATGGTTGTTCACAAGGGAAAAATATCAACGGATTTTCTTCCAATCAAGTTGGTGCTCACATTGCATGTAATCTAAACATTAAAATTGTTCGAAGACTTTTAATGCGCAAAAAATTAAGTGTTAATGAATTTCAGGAAGAATATACTATTTCACTTATGAGACAATATAGACGGCTTTTTAATGCTTTCAGTCCATGGAAGAACGAGCGTAAAATACTACTGTCAAATATATTTTCGGCCACTTTTATATCGTTCGTAGTAACTCCTTTTGAGTTTATGATTTTCCATTTTGGTGATGGATGCGCCTTTTTAAATTCCAAATCATTTGATCTTAGTTCAGAGGACAATAATTATTTTACAAATCGCCTATATGAAGGTAAAGGAGAGGGTGAAAAAGTAAATTTTATTAAAACTGGACTTACTAGAGACCTTCATAATTTATTAATCACTACTGATGGATTTGTGCAAATGAATGTTCAAGAAAATGAAAAATTTAATAGTTTCTTTTTTAACTCACGCCCTTTGATTCATCAAAGAGGTTTTGTAGACAGGAAATCTGAATTTCGCTTGAATTTGGTTGAAGATATCACTAGTGAAGATATTAACAAAGAATGGCCTTTCGACGACGCAACATTTATTTCTTTAAAACGTATCCCATCTTAAATTAGGTTAATTATGGCAGAATCCTTTATTTCAATAAACAATATCCAAATTGGAGAAGATTATATTCAGCGGAAACAGGGTATTTTAAACGCGCTCTCATTTGCTAGTGCTGATTATATTTATAAAATATTAAGAAAATATCGAGGGGATAAGTTAAAGAAGTTTAATTATAAGAAATTGGCTAACTTACAACGAATAATTGCTCATAAAAACCCACATTTAGATGAATATTTTGGCGAACTTCTTTTTAGATCTATACTGCCGTATAATCTTAAAGATATTGAAATCGTCGAGCATACCTTGTTGTCATCTAAAAACGATCACTTAGCCCAAATAACTTGGCCGAATGCAGTTATTTTTGGATTTAGCAAGGATGAAAGTGGAGGCGCAACCGCTTTAGAATTCTTTGATGAGCATGAAGAAGATGGAACACGAAAAAAGCCGTCTTGCAGCCAAATCGTTGTAGATCGATATTTATTTAATCCATTACCTAAATCAATTCAACTGTTGCTTGATGAAGTCAATCAAATTGACTCTAGAGGAGGTGCTCATTCATATAACCTTGGAAATTTAATCAAAAAGATACATGACACTCCTTATATTGTTGGATATGACGAGATCGAGCAAAAATATATACATAAGTATTTAACAGAGAACTGGAAAAGAGCAATAGTTTCGGCTTGTATTACAGCGTTAATTTATACGTACGAAAATAACCTTTTATCTTATGAACTCAGTAAAAAAGAGGTAGACAAGCTAAACGAATTTACAAAAAGCAGTCTTGTATCATTTTTGAATCGCACCCTATTGTCAAAGTATGACCCTAATTTTCATAAGGTCAAAGGAAAGATCTGGCAAAATTTCAAAGAAGGTAATAAGACATTAGCTAAGACCGGTACTTGGAAAACGGAAAACGGAATCGTTAGACAAAGTTTGATTCTTCATAAGTTAACATATGCTTTGGATAGATGTTGGGGACCATCAATTTGCAGCCTTGTAATGTCACATCTTTGGCAGGTGGAATTTCAATCTCAAATTGCATTTATGCAAATTAAAGAAGAAATAGCATCGATAGAAAACCCTACAATAGAAACTCAAACTAAGTTTGGAACTCTCAAAGTAGTTGAAATTAGCAATCCAAATGTTATTCCTATCCAAAAAAAATCTGATCGTATTAAAAAAGAATTTAAAAAAGGTCAGCCATTGCGCATTATCTATGGCTCAATCACGAATCCCGAATATTACAACCTGGCCACTGTTTTAAAAAATATTGTAAATACAAAGTACCAAGGATTTGGTATAATATTATTTAAGGACAAGATATTGAACAGTACAATGGTTAGTGAAGGTTCTACCGTTCCATATGATTTTTGGAAGTATACATCAGATGCTATACAGACAGAAGAACCAGGGCGTTGGTTTCAATTAATTCCAAATGATCGTTATGCAGAATTTATATTGAATCGAACTAAATCACATCAAGAACACCTTCCTTCCGAGTTCATTGATCTTGATTTCTTAGCGAACGCGACAAAAAGTTATAAAACATAATTAGTCACGTCAGAAAACACTTGACAAGTTTAGTGTATATGCTATAGTTCCGATGAAGCAATTGCTTCAAATATGAATTGGTTACACAAGTGGGGTAAACCTCCATTGCTGTAACCAATTCATATTATTATGCAAGCAATTATTGATTTAGATCGAATGGTGGTTAACACCTTCGATAACAACTTAAAAAACACAGCAGTATATGGAAGAGTATTAGATATACACATATCGGATCTATGGACTATAACGTCAAAGGATCTTCCTGATATGAAAATAACTGGACATCTATATACATTTGCTGATATTGATCTTTGGAATGATTTAGTAGCAAGAGATGATCAGTTTCAGGTTTTTAGACTTGAAGATGACGCTTTGCTATATAATTTATTTCTTGAAGCATCTGAAAATATAGAGGATTTTACTACAAGAATCTCAGACTATATTGAAAAGACCAGCGGACTATTTCCTGATATAACTAAGGTTATTATTCATAGGAAAGATTGGGTTCAATTGGATTAAATAAAAAGGGATTATCTTACTGATAATCCTTTTTGTTCTTGTTTTAGTATGAAGAAACTTTCTATATTTATGAATTAATGAAATATCTTGCCACCCCCATCGAAACCGCTGAAAAAACAGCTTCAATATTTGGCTCTCGAGCTGGGTATTTTGGTTTTTCATACATCATTGGTTTTAGGGCATCAATATTACGAGTAAGGACGTCGGCAATCTCATATTTAGATTTCGCACCCCATCGCTGAAAAACTTCCCGGATTTGATTTCGAGAATAAAATTCAACAGGGATTTCTCTTTTCTTCGCCCAAGCAGCAATCGATCTGATAAGTTGTTTTGTCTGAGCCCCTTTACGGCAGTATTTACTTTTACATTCTTCAAGAACCAAAGTGGCTGGGCCGTGTATTTGCAAAACTTCCCGCATCAAGGCCAACAACTTGGAACTGTCCAATTTCTTTGGCGAAATCAGCCGCATTTCGCTTATCTGTAAAGCACTTTCCATAACCGCATAGCCAAAACCTCTCGTGTAGGGATATATGGCAATGGTTTTGGTTGGAATATGTTTAGTTGACATCTCCATAGGCTTCGTTGTTTAATCGATTGACAATTTTCGATAGAGATTCTATTCTATGTAGGCTCTTTGGAGATTGCTTTCTTTCGAGATTGGTAATTAGTGTTTCACTTCGCTCCACGAGCTGTGTATATAGGTTCGCATACAGATCTGTAAACATATCCTCTAGACGTGCTCTAAAGAGCATATGATAAATTAAGATAATCGTTACAGAAGGATCAATGGTATTACCCTCAACTTTTTTGAGGTTTCCGATATCAATTCCAATCAGGTATGCAAGATCTTGTAACTGGATTCCGGCCGCCGTTCTAATTTCGGCCAGAGTGTTTATTTCGTTTTTCATAGCAATGGGCGCTAGGGGTTATAACCAGCGCCTTTTGCATTATAACGGTAACTTGAAAAGTGGTATACTACCGCTAGTATGTCAACTTCTGTGGAGAGTTTGTGGATATTTCATAATTTACACTTAGAGCTACTTGGCTTGAATGCGTTAGCATTCATAACCCTATCAATTCTAATACGGAACCAAGCCATATGAAGGAGATTCTATGGCCTTTTTTCTACATCTGATTGTGGTAGCGGATTTCTGTTTTTAAGTACTTGTGCTATGCTTTGAATGTTTTTGTTTTGACCGTTAGTTTTGTAAAGGGTAGGTTTTGTATTGTGACTAATTTTCTTGTGTCCTAGTGAAGTATTTTGCCTCGCCTTATGAATATTTTTCAAGACTGCCGTACTACATTCATAATAGATCTTGTCTTGACCACGCCGCGCTAAAGGGGTTATAAGAACACTTCTTTGCTTGTTCGTTGCAACAATCAACTCTTTTTCTACTAAGAGCTGAATAGCATGGGAGACTGCTTTTCCAGATAGGCCTGTTTTGTTTCTGAAATACTTTTGAGAAATCCAATCCCGTCGCTTTCTAGTGCCATTGGAATCGACCCAGCCTAAAGTCTGACGGACAACCACCAATAATACCTTTAATTCTTTTTCGGATAATGTTTTTAAGATGACATCGAATACGGAGTTCGGAACCTGCGTTGATTGTTTTATATTATTCATCTCAACACTTTTTCAAATAGTACTGGGAAGATATAACACCGCCGCCCAAAAGTGGCTGCGGTGGTGTTATATCGACTTAATGAAAAAGAGTATGATGGCTTCCATGCCCAGTCCCCAAAAATCTACGCCGTATGTCACGAAAGAAAATCAATTACAACAACTGTTCAAGCTATACATTAGTGAATGTCGGTATACCAAACGATTGAGTCTACAGACCATTAAAGGGTACCAAGATGTCTTTAAAACCTTTCAGAAAATTATACCAGAGGTCAAAAATGTTGATGATTTACATCCACATGTTCTAAACATATTCTTCCAAAGATTAGGTACTAGAAAACGTCCTGTGGGTAAAAAAATTAAGATAGGAGTGAAGCCATCAACAACGAGCACCTATTTCAATAAGTTGATGGCCTATTTTAGATGGTTAGAGCTCAAAGAGTATATCCCAGAAGGCAGTGTGTCCAAAAAGATTGTTCGTCCACCTTCGCCAGTATATGATGATATTCGGTCGCTGACCGATAGCGAAGTAGCTAAAATAATATCCGCCATAACCCTTCACGAATCAGATAACACCTTTATCTATAAAAGAGACTTGGCAATGACTAGTACCTTTCTTTTCGCGGGAGTTAGAAAAGGGGAACTGCTCTCCCTGCGTGTCTCCGATATTGATTTTGAAAGCTCAACTATTTTTATCAATCACCTGACTTCTAAATCAACTCGTGATCGATATATTCCAATGCACCCAACGTTGCTTATTCATCTCAGGTCGTATTTACAAGAACGAAGAAACAAACCTTCAACATGTGAGTATTTATTCATTTCGAGCCAAAGTGATTCGGTCTTGACCGAACACGGTTTAAAACATTGGGTGAAAAAATATAAGAAACTCTCGGGAGTTGATTTTCATGTACACCGCTTCCGTCATACCTTTGCCTGTACCTTAGCAAAGACAGGAGTAGATATTACTAGCATCATGAAACTCCTAGGTCATACCACCTTACGAATGACTGAACGGTATCTGCGATCCATTCAATCGGAAGATGCAAGAAGCTTTATTGAAAAGATGGTCTTTTGACAAGATGTGGCTGTGTGATAGACTCTGATTGTCGACATTTTAATCATTAATTATCGATGTTTTTGTGTCACAATTTCTTCAGGAAAATCACTGAATTTTAGCAGCAGACGTGGTCGTCTGTTTGAGCCAACGAAATCGAAGCAATTCCTGAAATCGCCTTATAAAATAGGCTAATTTCTGGGCCTGTAGCTCATCTGGCTAGAGCGCGTCACTTGCACTGAAGCCCTATCGTACGCAAAGAGGTGTGTAACTTGCTATAAACCTTATATTTTGGGCTTTTAGGGAGGTTCAAGGATTCAAAAATCTTACTCGATGACTAACCACGTGCACAAAGGTGGTTGTCGTAAGAGGCGTTTCCGTAGAAATTGAGATGCGATGATATCACTCACTATGTCAATCGAAAACATACTTAATAAGTTTTGTCATTATCATCAATACCTTAAGGGATCGTCTCTTGAAACCGTAAAGCGATACCGAACCCAGATCTCGTTCTTTATTCGTTATTCAGAAATAAGCACTATTGAAGAGATTTCAAAAGATGTAGTACTTGCTTTTCTACTCAACGGTCGTGTTGAGCGTGATTGGTTGCCGAGTACTTTTCGTACCTACCACATGAGTCTGCATATCTTTTTTTCTTGGTGTATGGTTAACGATTATAGCAAGGAAGACTTCACTAAGGATATAGAACTACCACGAATACAGCGAGCACTTCCTAAGGGATTATCAAAAGAACATGCCGAGAAATTGTTGGAGATTATATTCAATCTACCCTATACAAGCGAATATCAGCGATATCGTAACCATGCTATTTTTGCCATGTTTATGTTTACAGGATTAAGGCGTGGTGAACTACTCAATCTCAAATTATCTGATGTAGATATTGAAAATCAATCGATTTTTGTGCGACTTGGCAAAGGAAATAAAGACCGTATCCTGCCCATGAGTAATACCCTCATAATCATACTTAGTCGTTATCTTTCCAAGCGTAAAAAGTACCGAAAGAGCTGTCCAGAATTTTTCACTTCTTCAGTGAGAAACACTGGTCTTACGAAACATGGATTAAAATATATAGTAGATCGACTTAAGAAGGCTTCAGGAATTAAATTTAACCTTCACGCATTACGTCATACATTCGCCACTTTTATGCTTGAGGGTGGATGTGACATTTATAGTTTGTCGAGAATGCTCGGTCATAGCGACATAACAACAACCACAATCTACCTTTCAGCAAGCGCTGAACACCTACGCAATCAAATCATAAAACACCCTCTGAACTCAATATCATTCTTTGGTAATTAGGGGTGTTATCCTAATACCAAAAGGGAAGCCATACTGCTTTGATGAAAGGTGATCCGAGTAAAATCAAATACTTTGCAAAAACGAATTTCCGAAGAGAAAACAAGGTATTTGGAATACAGGTTGAGGACATGCAATATCACTGCGCCGTAATCGGAAAAACAGGAAGTGGGAAAACTCACGTTTTAAAATCATTCATTCAGAATGATATTGACAATGGACGTGGCTTTTGTTGTTTCGATCCACACGGAGATTTGATTCAGTTTGTAAATTCTAAAATTCCAGCATGGAGAAAAAATGACGTTGTGTATCTGGATATCCCAAATCCAAATATGAATTTTGGTTATAACCCACTTAAAAAAGTGTCCTATGAAAAACGCAGCCTAGTGGCAAGTGGCATTCTTGAAGCCTTCGAAAATCTAAATAATGCTAACTCGTGGGGACCGAAGCTAAGTCATATTTTAAGGAATTGTCTCCTCGCACTTCTTGACTATCCAAAGCCAACGAACTTTTCAGATATTCTCAGGTTACTTCGAGATAAAGAATTTCGTAAAACCTGCGTGAAACATATTGTTAATGACGATGTGAAGGAGTTTTTTACAAAAGAATTCCCGCAATACAATCCAAAATTTGATTTTGTTCCCATTTATAACAAAATAGGTGGGTTTTTGTCTCATCCTGCAATAAGACGACTTATTGTTGAAAACCCAGATAATGTCTCAATGAGGAAGCTGATGGATGATTCTAAAATACTGCTCATTAATGTTTCAAAAGGGGCTATTGGTACGGATACCTCGAGGCTTGTAGGTTCTTTATTACTCACATCACTTGCCTCAGCAGGATTTAGCCGGATTAATATTTCAGAGCAGCAACGAGTGCCATTTACGTTGTACATTGATGAGGCACAGGTATATGCTAATTCTTCAAATGTGGCATCTATGTTAGAAGAGTTGCGTAAGATGAAAATCGTCTTGTGTTTGGCTTTCCAGCATCTTTCTCAATTAGAATCACCGTTAAGGGATAGTTTGTTCGCCAATATTGGGAATCTAATTGTATTTCGGACTTCTGCAAAAGATGGAGAATATCTATCGAAAGAACTATTTAAAGACTTTCAGCCTTTCACCTATGGCGATTTGGTGACGACTCCCAAATATCACATTATTGTGCGCATTATTATTGATGGACAGCCTTGCCAGCCGTTTACAGCAACTACGATTACTTATGATGATTACTTCTAAGTAGCGGTGTTATCCCGAAATTACGATGTAGCCCATACTGATTATGAATTAATCTTAATTACATAATCATGGAAACAGAAAAAATATGTCAGAAACTAAATCAGATTAAAAACGAAAAAGGGAGTAGCATCCGAAAGGAAGTAGCCCGAGAAGCTTTGTCTTATGTTAATAATGAACCCATTAGCTTTTTTTGCGATCTTCTTCAGCATGGGTGTATAAGTGGCATGGTTTCTTGCTTAATCTATTACAGAGATTCCCACGCATTTTTTCTTCGATATTATGATCAAATCGAAGAACTGAGAGTAAACAAGGAAGAGTTATTAGGAGAACCACTAAAACCTAGAGGGGATCTAATGAATTGGTATAGCTGGTTTGCGTTTGAAGAAACCTCAAGGGCAATGGCAGAAGAATTAGGAATCTTAGAAACTATACTGCCATGAAGAACTCAACAGATAAGGTTTCTCAGAAAATGCACGAGGTTAAAATAACCTACATACGCCCGGTTTATAGTAAAATGCCTACGGTGAAATGTTCAGCCGATGCGGATAAGATTTTACGGAAATCGATTGATATAGAAATTTTAGATCAGAAAGAACATTTTTGGGTTATGTTACTAACCAACAGTAACAGGGTTCTTTATATATCAGAGATTGGGAAGGGTGATATATCTGGAGTTTCAGTAAACGTTAGAGAAATATTTCAATTGGCACTAAAAGGCAATGCCACTAGCATAATTATTTTTCATAATCATCCTAGTGGCATATTGAAACCCTCAAAAACAGATCATGATATTACCCAGAATATCAACACAGTAGCAGCATTCCATTCCTTCAATCTTTTAGATCATCTCATCGTTACGAGCGAAGGATATTATTCGTTTTCTGATAATGGAAATATTCTGAAACCTGATAATACTCTGCCTTTTTAGGTGGAGTATTTTTTATGAAACATTAATAGTTTTCTAGCTTGGCATGTACTTTATCAATTTCTCTGTCAATATATACCTGAGCATAATGGACATATCGGTTAAATGAATCGCTATTGGAGCTGTGGCCACTAATTTTTCTAACCAGATGTTCTGGCATTCCAAGAATAAGAAGTGTTGTGATAGCGGTTCGGCGCATCATATGTGAGCTCATTTTATCACAAAACCTAACAAGGGATTTATCTGGATTGTTATACACGCTTTTGGCTTTACCCAATTGTTCTCGTGTAGTACTTATTGGTTGCGTAAAGCCAGCTTTTTCTCCAATATTTTTTAAAGTTTTATTGAAATTAAATAACGCAATTGGCCTAAACAACTTTTTATTAGTCGTCGTCGATTTATAAGAATTAAAAATTTCTACAACATATGATGGCAATTTAATAAAGCTATACGTTTTAGTTTTTTTTGATTTAATTTTTAGATACCAGTGATTTTCTTGTTTTTCAAAATTTCTAATTGTGAGTTGATAGATGTCTGAAAAACGCAGACCCGTTGAGCATCCAAATACAAATACATCCTTTATATCTTTCTGAATTACTGAGTGAATTGTGAAATTCATGATTGTGAATCATAAATTTTAGCTGTTCAGGAGACAATACCAAAACCTCTATTTGTTCTTTCCTTATATAGAACATTTTATGAAAATCTCCGATATTTTGATCTTTTTCCTGTTTTAAGTAGTTAAAGAAGGTTCGGATGACTTTCATATTCTGCCCTACATAATTGTCATGACAACCATTTGAGTAGAGATAGGTTGTAAAAGTCTTATAAAATTTCTTCCAGTAATTCTTTTCAGAACTGTATTCTCGTTTACACATTTTGGATATTTCGCAGACTCTTAATTCAAAATTTGTTTGTTCGCAGAATCGCAAAAGATTTTTAAGAACATATTTGTAATTCCGAATAGATGAATCCTTTATGCGCTCTCCATTTTTCTTCAGGCGTTTTCCAGTTTGATTGTCCGTTATGAATTTTTCAAATAACGGAATCAGTAATTGCGGCTTTTTCATAGAATAAAATTATTTAAGTCATTAATGAAAAGTAAGAGCCATAATGGTTCTTACTTTTATTGTATTTTTACCTTATAACGTCAAAATAGGCATAAAGTGATTCTTATAAAATCACGATACGTTCTTTTAAATCAAGGGTTGCGGACTGTAAGATTACTATCCCTTTGGATGCCAATGCCAGAACGTAACGATGAAGGAGAATATCGATACGCCTTCCAAGGACAGGAGAAAGATAGTGAAACGGGAATGGAGGCCTTTGAACTGAGGCTTTGGGATGCGAGAATTGGTAGGTGGTTGACTACGGATCCTGCTGGGGAATTTATATCGCCATATATAGGCATGGGAAATCGACCAACAGTTGCTATTGACCCAGATGGAGGTGATATTATAATTCTGAGTGATCCTGATGCCGCATTTGGATTTGGTCACCACGGAGTGCTCATCGGTAATGATCAAGATGGGTGGCGTTACGTATCTATAAATGGTACTGGAGATGGTGCTGCAGCATTTGGACATTCTCAAAATGCAGATTTAGGAAATATTCCCTATGGAAAGCCAGGGGCAAATGACTTTAGAGGGACAGGGTTAACAGCAGCAGAAGTAATTAACAAAGTTCAAAATACAAATGCTGAAGAACATCATAATTATAAAAAGTATGTAAGATATACTACTTCTAAAAATGAAGATAGTATTGCGTTCAATGCAGCTAGCCAAACTGCAAGGGATCCAAGATATGCAATTTGTGGTGATGGTTCTTCATGTATTGACCCAGGTCAAGATGCATTATTGAGTGTCTTTGAACACCGTAGAGGAGGTGAGTTATCCGAATTAGGTAGATATAACTTTGGATTTTCAGGAGTTGGTGCATTAGGGCCTAACGCTTGGTTTGATCAATTGTGGAATAATTTTCATCTCAATTTAAATGCGAACGGTATTTTTGGAAGGCGCTTAGAAAGACCTTTTGTTGTGACAACTGGTGAATTGAAACAAATCGGAATAGATGGAAATTAAAAGAATATTTAAAATGGCTATTATATTATTTGTTGCTTTTTTCACACTATACTTTGGATTAGGATACTTGAGTAGTGCTATAGGTTGGTATGGTTATAAAAAAAATGAATCTCGTAGAAGTACTTTTGGGAATATCCAAGAGTCCAAAGAAAGAGGAATATTTGTAAAATTATTGCCTTTTGAAAAAGAAAAAAAAGACACCCTACTTTTTGATGCCTATATTGAGAAAGCATTTCGCTATGGGTTACATAGTGCTTCTGACACAAGAATTATAGAAGGTGACCAATATAAATATCAAATTCCCTTTTATATTAATAAAAAATATAGACATATAACGTTTGATATAACTAACAAAAATTCTTTCGATTCAATTTATAATTATAATATTTTATTGAAAAAACCTTCTATTATAGATACCATAATCATAGAAGTAAAAAAATTTGATACAATTAATCGAAAGTGGTTCAAAATAAATAGTATAAAGGTATGGGATGATGAAATAAGAGATTAAAGTCGATATTTCATAAATTTTTTAAAAGCAATTTTATACTCAATACTAATAATCAAATTTTTGGAATGACTAACAATAATTCTTTTACAGGAGAAAACAAACCAATACGGTTTGGACCCGAAGATTTACAGTAAGTTAAAGTAGAAAAAAAGAAAATGTAGTCATTAACAAAGCTCTACCCAATCACACTACTAAGCTTAAACATTGGTAAATACATAGCTACTAGAATTACTCCAACTATTACTCCCACTAAAAGTGTCATTAGAAAATTTAGAACATTTGAAATAATTCCCCCCTCATACTTAAGTGCTGTGCTGTATTGATCGTACAGCTTTTGAAAAATATACTCAGTTTGATTGGTTTCTTCAGCGACAGTTAAAAGCGCAATCATTTTCTTGTCATATAATTCATGTTTAGCAAAACTTTCATACAGTTTAGTCCCTTGTATGAGGTCTTTTTCGATAGCTATTAATGACTTTTCAAGTGGATAAAAACGAATCATTCTTCTTGCTAAATAAATGCCACTAACCACTGGAATTTTGGCATTTGTAAGAAGTGCCATTGCTTGAGTAAATTGTATTAAATAAATCTTCCTTATATAATTTCCTAGCACAGGAATTTTAAGCTGGATAAATCCAATAATTTTATAATAAAAGCCTTGCTTTGAAAGCCATTTCATAACTATGACGAAGGCTAACGTCGATAAAAGTACGACGAGTCCGTGTTCTTGAATAAAAGTAGAAGCATTAATTATTTGTCGTGTTATCCACGGGAGTTCTACTTTATTTTGTTTGAAAATATCTTCAAACATGGGTACAACATATTTGAGCATGAAGATGATTACGAGAAAAGCTGTAAGCATTACAATGGCTGGATAGGTCAAGGATGTTATTAATTGCCTTTTTAGCTCCGTTTTCCTATGAAAATACTCTCTGAGATCTTCTGTAATTTCCTTTAACTGCCCCGTTTGTTCTCCGATTGCAACGGCATTGTATTCATAAGGTGAGAAATGTTTATTTTTCTCTAAAACTTCGGATAATGAACTTCCAGTGACAATTCCTTTTGAAATATCAATAATTAACTTTTGGTCTTTAGCCTTTTTCTGCATATCAGAAATCAAGTCCAAAGATCTCTTAAGATTTACTCCAGAATTAAGAAGAACACTAAGTTCGCCATAGAATTGTTCCTTGGCTTTGTTTGAAAAATTACCACCAAATAAATTGATTTCTTTATTCAAGAAACTTGTCTTGTTCTTGTTTTCAGAAACGGTCTTATTAGATATATTTTCAAATTTAATTCCCATACATAGACATATTTATAGTTGCATCATTTAGTTTATAAATAAAAAGAAAAGAACCTGTTAGATCTTCAATAAATTCAATTTTTATTGCATCTACAAGCCCTTGCTTAATTTGGTTGCCGTTGTTAAGAATACTGATTTCAGTTTTTTCGGTCAAAAGTGTGTCTACTCCACGTATAATTATTTCTTCTTCAAATGTATAGGTTATTGAGTCCAATGGATTTCTTAAATGTAGCTCTTGATTATTTTGGTGATAATAAACGGTGTGAAATCGATTAAAATCAACTGTAAGTTGTTGTTCTAATAGATTTCGCTTGGTTGAGTTGTTATAATTATTCCCAATGATCTGCGTATTCTTTGTAAAAAGGGTAAGAATGGTAAATGCTAAACCCACCACAATTGAAGTAATAACCATTACTAGTAACATTTCTGTAAGGGTAAAAGCTTTTATTTTTTTAAAATGAATCATCGTTCAATACAGTTTGAAACTCTTTTTGATTTCTTTTATTAACTGAATTCATTATAATTCTATCATTTGATGATTCAATCGATATTTCCCAAAGGTCAGTTGCTTCAAAATATGGGATTACTATTTTTTCATGAAGTGTCATGTATGTAACTTCTTTTAGGCGGTTCTGTAGTGGAGTATTATTCCCTTTGACAACTCCCTTAAAAACATTGTTTAAACTAAGGCTGGCAATTGCAAATATGGTAACAATTATTACAGAGGCAATTAGTGTTTCAATCAAAGTACCTGCTCTAATCTTATTTAATATAACCATTTAGCAATGTTTTTTTCGTTATGCTCAAGAGGTAGACCTGCGTAGTTATTTGGAACATCATTCCCAAATATACGACCATTTAGAATATGGTTCATATATCTAGAACCTGCAATTTTAGCCACAAAACGATTGGTAAATGCAGCACCTAAAATGGTACCTAAAAGTTCAGTATTTCCATCACAATAAATACTGCCTTTGAGAATTGTATTTTCAGCGATTTTAATATTTGTTTCTGCTTTAGATTTATGCGTTTGGATTTTACTTTTATCAGATAAATAGATGACATTTCCGTAGATCATAGAATTTTCAGAAATGTAAATAGGCTCCATTCCCTCATTAGGAGGGAGATCTCTGCTTACAGTAGAATCAATCAGAACAAGTGAGGATGGATATAGCAATTGTACATTTTCTTCAACCAAAATTGTCTCATTCGCTACAAAATGGGCACTCCCAGAAAAACCGCTTTTAATAGTAATTTTTGGCGCAACAATTACAACTTCTGTTAATTTGGAGTTGGATGAAATTATTATTTCTGTTTTACTGATTATAATAATATTTCCAATGTAGCTTTCAGAAAGAAGTATTGGTCCTTCCTCGAAAAAAAACTGCTTCTTTTCAAAAAACGAATTTTGATTGTTGTATTTTCTCTCCACTAAAATATCATTTGCTGTTGGGCGATATTTCAAAAGGTTCTCTGTTTCCCTAATCCATGAGGAAGATAATTTTGGGAGTGAGTTGCTACCTGTAGATATTGATCCACTAACAAGGTAATTTTTCTTATAGGCATTTGCACCTAGAAAAAATGGTTTAATGCCTTTAATCGAGAGATATACATTACCTTCAATTTGAGTGTTGCCGGCTATAGTAAGGGGTAGTTCATCATCCGAAACCAGTAAACTTATTTTTGGAGTCGTTCCTGCATTTCCAATGAGAGCTATTTTTTGGAATGTCTTATTCTTTGTCTTTGCCGTTGAAGTTAATCGCACATAGCCGCCCCAAGCATCCTTTTTGACAATTAGTTCGTTAAGATTATCTTGAATGTAAATCGAATCTTGAAATGTGCTCAAAGGATTAAGACCATACCGAATGCCTTTGTTTGAAGTATCAATGGTTTCAAATAGAAGCTGCGATTGAATTTGAAAAAAACTGCGTGTATTTGATAAGGCTATGAATGAACCCAGTAGAATTAAAACAATGGTTGCAACCAATATTGCAAACTGCATGGCAGAGCCTCTTATTTTTTCTAAAATATTCACATTATAGGAAATTCTTTGGATGCTTTGTCGTACTTAATAACAACCTTTTCTGAGGAGCCTGAAACAAGTTTAATTCTCTCAATAGTATCTCCTTTTTTAAGTAAATACTGTTTGCCATTCACTTGGAGAATATAGATGCTGGTTGTGGAGTTATTATCAGAAACTAAACCAAAGTAATTAATCTGTGGCCACGGTGTAGCTTCTTTTTTAACTGTAGAAACTTTGGAACTTATTCTCTGTACTTTCTTTTTTATGTACACGGTTCCTAAAAATGGGTCACTTGTAATGGGAAGCAAGGAAAAAGTATCTTTTGGTTTTATTTGGGGGGCAACAAATTTACTTGTTATCGTAGAAAATCCAGCATGTGATGGATTTAGCGCACTTACTATTTTATAAATAAGTACACCCCATAACAATACCACTAAAGGCAGTAAAATTTTTATGTTTTTATTATTTTTCAACTCTATTGATCAACTGTGAAATCAAAAGTATTACTCACTGAACTTTCATTTCCTGCGGCATCAAATGCCTTCATATTCCAGAAATATTGGCCATTTTCTAACATCGTCTCAAACGGTGATGAAACCGCTTCTTTTAGAAATAAGTCTGTTAATTGCATATCTCTATATACAT
The DNA here is from genome assembly GCF_058148545.1 of Ulvibacter sp. 2305UL32-6. Lineage (NCBI taxonomy): Bacteria > Pseudomonadati > Bacteroidota > Flavobacteriia > Flavobacteriales > Flavobacteriaceae > Ulvibacter > Ulvibacter sp. 2305UL32-6. The sequence goes on along the minus strand of NZ_JBYVKA010000003.1, from coordinate 221,234 downwards.
ACAAACTATCGCTTTCTTCACTTCCTTCAATTAGCTCCCGTGACCATCCAAAGGAAACAAGTTGATCATTTAAAGTAACACCGCTTGCTGGGGATGATAAAGATTGAGTATTCGGTGATACGGTATCAACCAAAATATTTCTCGAAGAATATAATGTACTTTGGTTATCATTTTCTGCTCTCACTTTCCATATTAGTTGACCATCGTCAAATTCTAATTGAATAGAAGTATTAGCTGTTGTTTCACTAGTTAACTCATTCCCAGAACCATCTACTATTACAATTCTGTAAACAGATGCATCTGGAACAGCTTCCCATTGAAGTTGTTGAGAAGCACTATTTGTGATCAAATCATTTTCTGGAGATATAAGTAACACGACGTTATTAGAAAAATCATCAACAGCAATTACACTAAAAGAAGCTGTAGTAAATGCTGTCTCATAATTACTATTTTTAGCACGGACTCGCCATTGGTAATCACCCGAGACCATATTCAGTTGACTTGTAGTTATAGAATCAATTTTACTGAGGACTAATTGATCAATGTTATCAAAATTAGGGCTTGCCACTTGAATCTCATAACTTGTAGCATCTTCAATAGCCTCCCAATCAAAGAACACAACATTAGTCGCGACTTCAGAACCATTACTTGGCGCTATTAAAGTTAAGTTTTTATCACTGATGTCAGTTTCAATTAAAAGACCACCATCTTCACAAGAGAAACTAACAAAAATTGATACAACTGCGATTATATGTTTTAAATTAAACATTAAAATTTAATAGCGTTTTTACGTTCGGCTTTACGAGCAGATTTATAACTTTGAGAATTACAATTATCTCCTATTCCAACTAAATCCAGAATTTCGACTTTATATCCTTTAGAATTACCCCAACAAAAACTGGAAGCAGTAATATCAACAATCTTACCTTGACTAAATTCAATGTAGTTCGGTTTTTGTGCTTCATATCTTAACTCAATTGAAAGCGTTTTTTCTTTATTTTGAACAAGATACAATTCATTAGCAGATTCGATCTGCTCACGAATATTGTCTGGAAGTTTAATGGTAACTTCTGTAATGATTTGGGAGTTATTGCTATTTTTTAAAAAATCAAGTAACTCTCTATTGTTATTTATCTGATTAATTAACGAAAACTGATCTAGAACTTTCAATGTAAGTAGCTTTTCGTTTGATTTTGGATCAGTAATCGAGTCATTTTTAATAAAAATTTTACGCTTAGAAAACTCAATCTTCTCAAATTTAACTCGAACAGGAGAAACTAGTTTGGGTACTGTCTTATCATCTTCAATAGATTGTAATAAAAAGTCACGATATTCTCCAATAGTACCTAACTCAGGGAGAGCCTTCGTTGTTTTTGTCTCATACTTAATGGCATTACAAGAGAAAAGTACAAAACAAAATAATAGAACAATTATCGATTTCAATACAATGGTGTTTAACACTAAAATACATTATTAGAGTATCGTATACAAGCCAATCCCGATATTATCCAATTTAATTTTTTAAAGCTTTGATCAGTGATACTTAATCTGTCCAAGTATATAAATCTAATCTCTATTTCCTAACCTACTCTGTAATCTGTGGCTACCTATTAGGAGCCCACACTATGCCGATGAAATTGGTAACTTTTGATGGAGATGCAAGTTTTACTTCCTCAGTAATAAATTTCTAGTTTTTGCTCAAAAATTCTTGCTTTTCCCTTAAAAATACTTGAATGAAATACGGCTATTAATTCTCTTTTTTTTCTAGATTGACGAACTTGTTGGTTAAATACGGGAAATGTTTATTCATCTTTTTCCCATAAATAGAGACTTATTCCAACTCCCAAGCCAAAACCACTAGAAACAAATCTCGTGTTATTTTGGTTATCTTCTTTTGGAGTATTTGATGAGGATAAATAACTAACCCCTACATCTATTGAGGCTTTCTCATTTAAAAAAATTGCAACACCGCCTTCAAAGGAATATAAGAATGTGCCTGTTTTTGAAGTATATGAAAATTCAGAATTCTCACCAATGTTTTCAAATTTGGATGAACCTACCCCTGCCCTGGCTTGGAGGTAAGGTTTCGTTTTGCTTTGACCGAAGTAATAGCGTGCAAACGGTGCTATGGCAAATGAATTACTCTTCGCCTTGTCTCCAGTTACGGTGCTTTTCTCAGAAAAATAAGAATAATTTATACTAAGACCTCCCACCAAATTATCTGCCAAAAAGTACCCAAATCCTGGCGACACGGACATATTGGTGTTTTCAGTGTTCTTCCGTTCAAGATCATCAGACTTTATTTTAGAATTAGTAAAGTTTGCACTGAAAGTTGAACTTCCATTAATAAAAAAGGTTCCCTTGTCTGTTTGAGCCGTAATGATTGACGTCCATGCCATGGTAAGTATTAGTAAAATATAATGAGTTGTTTTCATCTAATATAATTTTGTGGATATTTAGCAAAGGCTAATTTAGAAGAATAATTAGAGAAGTACTAAATACTTGACATAATTATTATCTATCATTCTACTCTGACATTAAATTAAGATTGAATTCGTTAAGTTATTGAATGGAGCAAACTTTAAGCGAAATATAATCTAACGTTACTGCTTAAAAAATTGTTAAGTTTTTTTCAAATTTTAATAAGGGCTACTGAAAGATATAAGTCGCCTTATGAAATATTGCTCAACACGCTGTCTAAATGACAATAGGTTTGTCAAAGTTATAGTACTGCTAGTATAGGCACTATCAATTTGACAGATTGGTTTTTTTAACATTTTAGAAGTTTTACTATCAAAATTCCTTTTGTATTTACTATGAATTGTTGTCGGATAAAAGTCGGATTGTTCCCTTAAAATTTTATCACCAGTCATATAATATTTATAAATATTAATTGACAAGCCAATGAGACTAGGAACTTTATCCTTTATAAACTTACGATTAGGAAAGATTTTCTTTTTACTAACTTCTTTTTCTTCGTTTAGAAGATTGTCAAAAGAACTATTCGCGGTCTCCCAAAACAGGATTAAATGATTTTTGTATGATCCGTATCCTATATAATTATTGTTACAATAATCTTCAAGATGAGAGTATTCGTCAACTATAAGAAAGAATTCTGTGTTAGATTTTTTATAACGATAAACATATCGTCTGGCTGTACCTTAAGGCCTGTAAGGTTTAAAGATTGTTGTAATTCTCTATCAATAGGAGCTCCCAAAGGAATATCGACACCGGCGGTAGATATCGAAAAAAACTGGCACAGCTCCTAATACTTTTATTGCTTACTTACCTGGCGAAAACGATAATGCAGCGCTTTTCAAAAACCCAGAGATATTGAAACGCTTTCAGGATATAGAAGAGTTTAACGAGGAAGAACGCAAGTATATTCTCTACACTATTGATGCACTTATTAAAAATGTAAAACTTAAATCCATCGCATAAAAAAAGCTGCCTCTTACAGTAGTTCTTATAACTTATCTTTTTGCTTATTCAATACGCCACTAGTTACAAACTAGGGCTAGCAGGGGGGATTAATATATCTGTTTTTAATCCGGTAATAATAGTTCGACAATTTTTGTTTCATCATCTAGTAAAATAATTAGGTTTTTACCTTTAAGGTCATAATCTTTTATGTTTTCATCATATGTTGATTTTTTTTCTAAAACACCTTTTTTATTAATTATATTGATACTAAATTCTTCAATAACAATAATTTTATTGCTAGTAGAGTATATATCCATAACTGGAGTTAAATTATAAATCCTTTGTATTTCATTATAATTTGAATCTATAACTATTGTTTCTTCACCAGTAGTATATGCAGTAAAATTCAAGTCATTAGAATAAAGGAAAAAAAGATCATTTTCCTCTTCATCACTACTAAAAGCCAGAATAAACTCATCAGAGTTTAATAATGAATCAATGCCTTCATAAGAATAAATATATGATTTGTTTTTAGATATATTAATAGACTTATGCTTGAAAGATCTTTGCTTATTATAGTTGTCAAATTCCATAAGATTTCTGAATTTTTGAAATCTATATTGTATATTATTAATTACTAATTTAGCCATTATCAAATATTATTAATTTCCTGCCTTAAGTATTACTGATCTTAAGATTTTATCTTGCCATACACTTATAACTTTAACTCCTCCAGACCTTCCCATAAGAAAAGATTCTCTAGTCGTGAACCCACCAGCAGATTTAGCTATATTTGTTCCATCTTTTAATACAGAATTAAAATGATTTGCCAATAAAGTTCTTCCTGCATTATTGTCAAAAATATCTATATCATTTAAAACTTTTAACATAGCTTTAGATCTTTGCAGGTTATGTAATCTTCCTGTGGCTTTTCCGAAAACAAAGTCTAATTTTCTCCCAAGATCCGCTCCTTTTTTTGACCCACTAATTAAACTTGCTCCTTTTCCTATCAGAGCCCCTGTTGCATAATCAACTGCTCCATAGGCCGCTCCTTCCATTACGTTATATGCAGAATATGGATTTCCCAAATTCGTATAGTTGGCATACCTGTTTCTAGTAAATTCTAAATCTTTATAAAACTGATCCCATTGCTGGAAAGTTGCTTGTCGCTCAGAAGCTGTTCTATTATCGGCAGAAATTGTATGCCTAGTTGCAGTAACTGTTACCACTTCTAATTGATAGTCAGCTTGGAAAAGAAAATTATTATTTTCATCAAAATAAGCATCGGTCTGAGTTGGACCATTAAATTGTTCAAATCCATCTGGACAAGGAAAAGAGTTCCCATCAGCATCAATACAAGCAAACCCTCCGTCAGGATCAATTACACTAACTGGATTATTCCCCATCCCTAAATAAGGCGAATGAAACTGACCATAAGGGTCTGGGCTCAACCATCTTCCGATCCTCGCATCCCAAAGTCGCAGCTCAAACGCCTCCATGCCCGTTTCTGCATCTTTTTCCTGCCCTTGAAAAGCGTATCGATATTCTCCTTCATCATTACGCTCTGGCATTGGCATCCCAAAGGGATAGTAATCTTTGCGGGCCAACATGATTGGGATATTTGAGGTTGTTACATCAACTATTTTAACATTATCTAAATAATAGTTGTTTTGAGATCCAGGGAATGGTGAGGTTGCAAGCCTGAAGTTTAAATATACATTTCCTGTCGATAAGGCCGTATAAGTAAAAGTAAATTCACCATTGGAACTTGTACTATTGATAGCTGTAGTTGGTGCACTAGGACTGTTGCTTACAAAATATTGGAAACTATTTATGGTTTCATCCAAATCTAGTTCAAATCTTATGCTATAGGTGTTTCCCGCGGTGACAGGAAAAGTTGCACTTACGTCATCAGGCGTATTGTTAACCGCAGAAACCTTAAGTCTTTGGCCAACTACCTGTAAAACCGTATTTTGCGTGTGAGTCCAAGTAGGAACAATACCATTGCCAAAATCTTCATCTAATACGGTAATTACATTACCATCTCGTTTTATAACTGCTCGTACATTTCCCAAATGGTCTGTCATTTGGTACTTGAAAATATTATTCTGATCAGCAACGCCAAGTCTAGATATACCATATATAGGAAACTCTGTAGTAACGATTGGTTTTGTTCCTGTTGGAATGGTGTAAATCGCTATGGCCTGTCCAGAAGCATCTCTAACATAAAAAGTCTCTGGTCCAGAAGTAGATTGATAACTAGTGCTTTTCAGTACTCGATGACCCCTATCATTATAAAAGATAGATATGCCTTGATCACTTCCAGAAACCGTAGAATTAACTGACTTCACAAGACCGTTTGCATAATAATTATATGCGATTTCATCTTGAGTGTTCGCGACAAGTTGCCCAATACTATTGTATATGTACGTATCTGGAATTTGATCCTTAATATCTCCTACATCTTCGGGCGCGGTAGAAGCATCGTCTACATGACTGAGTTGGTTTTTATTTGAATAATAGTTGTAAGACAATACATCCATTGAATTACTGCTAGCTCCAGAATCTTTATTTCTATTTAATGAAAGAATATTTCCATTAGAGTCATAACTAAGATTAGAAAGATTATAATCATTATTACTATTCTGAGTAAAAGCACCACCATTTGAAAAAACTCCGAATGTGGCTCCAGTCAACCAATTATTTTTATTATAGGTAAATTGATAACCCGTATTTGCTGAAAGCCCAGTAGTACCCCAACGCGTTGATTTAATATTTCCGTCATATCTGTCCATACCATCACTAGTAGCATTGATATTGGTTCCTTGTCTGGAATAATCATCTTTGTGGTAATCTATAACAAGGCCGAATGCATCATTCTGATCTTCTCCAGGATCATACGTATTGGACAAACTAGGATGGTTTATTGCTTTTAATTGACCATTTAGATTATAGACGTAATCTATTCCTTGCAAACCTTCAGCAAGAATCACTCTCTTTAAAGCTCCTGTTTCATAATAACTATAATTAGCGTGTTCAATATAATTAAGATTATCCCTGGAAGTCTCAACTGTAATCAATTGACCCACATCATTATATAGGTATTTGTGAGTAAATCTATCAACAGCATCATCCCTTTGATATTCAACTCTGGTAACTTGTCCAGTTGCATCATCATACGTGTAGTCTACCGTTTTAACACCTAATCCGTTAATATACATAAGCATCCATTCAACACGTCCATATACATCATAACTGTACCATGTCGTACTTGTAGATGGATTTTTTGTCCAAGTTTTAGAGACATTTCCTGCTAAATGCCTTTGGTCTCGAGATGCAACTTGAGGGTTAATGACATCATTAATTCCACTTACATCAGCTATGTCGTATGATGTAAAAATCTGTTCTTTGCACGTAGTGGGGTCAACGATCCAATCATCTACCGGAGGTGGGGTTGTAGTTGTAGTAGTGCTAAGTTCATTCATTACCATGTTACTTACCACAGAATTTTCCGTATAAAGAGCCCCATCAACATACAATTCAGGAAAACTAGGAGCAGTGCTAGACCAAGGGTTCATTTGATAAAGTACTTCGTCATTTTTTTTAAAGAAGATAGTATTGTTGTTTCGTTCTATGCTAAATGTATCTGAATCCATATAAGGTGATGCAAAGCGCATTTGTGGAGTACCGTTGCTGTAAACATCAACTTGATTATTTGCAAAATATAAGGCATAAGGTACTGTAGTATAACTACCATCTATATTAGTTTCAGAAAGACCAACAAGGCCTTCCGTATTCTGAGAAAATTGGAATTCTAAACTAAAATTACTCGTACCTGTATTTTCGTTCGAATAAAAGCCAGAGTTGTTCCAATTGGTTTCTCCAATTTTTGTTATGATACCGCTACCCGAAGATATACTATCTTGAACCGCGAATGCAGGAATACCAGTTGAAATTGTTGGAAAAAATGGCACTTCACTTTCACTAACACCACTCTCAATAGGCCTTCCTTTATCATCATAATTCGTGTATGAAAATTCATCATTTGCAGCTTGTAAGGTATTTCTAGAAAATCTTATTTGACCATCCTCACGATATACAAAGAATGCCGATCCTTCATCGGGACTAGATGTATTTAGTAATTCTCCCGACGCATTGTAGTAATATGTAGATGCAAAGGCATGCGTAGGGGTTCCAGTGCTTAAATCATAGGCAGAAGCATGAAAACCTATAGGTTGAATGCTTTTTTTCAAGTAACCTGCTTTATCATAATAATTTAAAGAATAGTCATAGTAATTTACATTATATTTAATCCCTTTAGAACCAGCATCTCGATTAATGTCGCCGCCAGAAGTTATATATGTTTTTCCATTTCCGGGACTGGGATGGCTTATTCTATAAAAATTTCCTGCGCTTATGTCAATATAATTTGATAATATTTCACCAGTTCTCAAGTTTTGGATGGTATATTCAGTTCCCCAACCAAATAATTCGAAGCTTGTGTCCCAATTAGTAGGAATATGTACATCTATGTAGCCTTGTTCACCCATGACATATTTAACTTCATAAGAAGTATTTCCTCCTGAACGGGCTGCTGCTAATAATTTTCCTTCGGAATCAGAAAAACTTACCGATTCATTACCGTGAGCATCTATTGAAACGGTTTTGAAAATTTTTGCAATTACTTCTTTTCCATTTGAAGTAACTGGCCCATCAAAATAATTCTGCCCAAATGCATAATACATTTCCTGAGCAGCTGGCATTGTGTGCGAATAGCCTTGTGGAAACTCATCTAAAAGACCATCTTCAGTATTATTGTTATTTACATCTAATGTCTTACCTCCAACAACAGCGCGTACTTTTCCTGGATTTAGTTCATCATATACTGTTCTTGAATAAGGTCTATTGGTGACATCCTGAAATGTTTCTGAATTATTATTGTTACTGTAATAATAACCTAAAGAACCAGGTATATTAGACCGTACTTTTGGAGGTCCTTCAGGATCCCATTCTATACCACTAGTTGTAAGTGGTTGTCCATCATGATTTTTAATTATGAAGTCTTCCTTAAAAGTAAAGTCTTGTGTGGTACCCAGAAGGGGTTCCCCGAGCGTTTGTAAAGCTGGTCTACCTTGATAATCATATCGAGTTTCATTGACCCACGTTTTATTCGTTTTGAAATCTCGAGATTGAGACTGTGTGAATTTTCCTAATGCGTCAAAGTATCCTACGGAAGCACTTCTCAGTGCTTTACTATTATCAAACGATTTTGAAAAAACCCAATTCTTATCATCATCGGTGACTAGTATGGATGGTGTTGTGTCGACAGTTCTGTAACCATCAGTACTAATATCAAATGAAAAATTATTTGTTGCAGTTCTCAAAGAAATACGTCCATCATCAATAAAGTTATCTGTAATAAAATATTCATTCGTATTAAATTTTAATAGGATTTTATTATTTTCTATTTTTTCAATTCTGAATATATCTAAATTATTTAGTGTTATATTTTCTAATATAGCTATAATGCCGTTAGGGCTACTAATATTGATCGTTTGATTTGTAGCTGAGTAAGTAATTGAATAACTATTTGCATGCACTTCAGCAAGGCTAAAGCTGTTTTCAAAAGTAAAATATAGTGATAGAAAATCTATCTCAGATTGTGGCGTAATGGCACTATTATCTAAATTGAAATTAGTTAATTCAACATACCCCATATCGTTGGAAGGTAAATCACTTTGAGATAAAATATATGATTCATTTCCTGAAGTAATATTACTTGATAGAGTATTACTTGTTGCATTATAATTAAATGAACTTATTTCACTCCAAACAATTTCCTGCCCATGTGTATGGATTGAAATTGATAGACAAAGCAATAAGAGAATGTGTATATATTTTCTAGTCATGTTTATCTTTTTAAAAATTATTGAGGAATACAACCACAATCAAAATTTTGTTGAGTTGAATTAGTCGGAATTGTGATTGAATTTCCTGCTGTGTCAGAAATTATACATCTCCATTTTATCCATACATAACTTGTATTCGTTTCACAAAAAACAGAATTGGTAATATTATATGGAAAGCTAGTTTCAGGAATTGAAGTAACACCATGGCTGGTCCAATTGGAATCAACATTGGTGCTAAATTGCCAATCAAAACTAAATGTTCCAGATCCACCCTCTAAATTATAAACAAATGGAGTGAATGCTTTACACTCATGACAAGTTGGATCATTAGGGTCACAACTATAACTGTCTATAGGAATATTAATTGAAGCTGTAATTGGAGGATAGGAGTCATTTCCGTTGTTTCCATTCTGAAAATCACGTTCGTAGTTATATTGATATTCTTGCACTTTCTTAAATCCTCCCATAATCGTTGCATTATCTGAGGTTTCTTTATAAGTTCTAATTAATCTACCGGCTCTATCATATTTATATTTAGTAGCCATATTATTTCCATTTAATATTGCTTCTAACTGATCATAATTATTATAAACATATGTCTGCATGGTAGATTCAATTGGATATAAACGGAAGTCATCATAAAACACTATACCATTAGATGAGGTAAGATAGATCGATTCTTGATTTGAGCTAAGAAGTACCTCATGATTTAATTGAACCCAATTTCCAGCAAAAACTTTTTCCGCATTAAATACTTCTGGATTATTGGATCCATGTTTTATTCGAGCACTCTGAAAGTTATCTTTATGAGCCCAAACAGAAATTCTATATATTCCGTCATTATGATCCCCAGATATTAAATTTGTTTTAAAAGCTTCGTTAGATGTACTAACACTTATAGAATACTGACCTGTATGTGATTTGTCTTCGGTACGTATTGAAGAGGTCATTGAGATACCAGTTCCTAAATAAGTTGTGCCATTACTAGACTCAATTTTTTCAGCACCACTACTATAGATTTCACTAAACTGAGCGTTACCAGCTGCAAAAATTTTACTTTGATTGTCCCATGTTTTTTTGGCTATTGAATTACTATTTATGTCCCTAACCTCAATAGGCATTGAATAATGATCGTAATACATTATTCTGGATATTTCTTTCCATGGTTGCGGTTGTACATTAGCAGATATAGACCAATTGAATCCATCATTGGTGGCAACATCATAGCCAATATATCCACCATCAGAATCTAAGTTTCCATCCCAAAGGAATGTTTTGTGTTTTCTCCAAACAGAATTTTCAATAGGTTCTTGATATTTATTTCCCGCATAATCTAAATATGTCCAATCGTTAGACCATGTGGTTATACCAACTCCCGTAATTTTATTAAAGACCTGATTATTTGAGATAAACAAAATAGAAGATGTGTTAACGGCAATTTGAGAAAGCATATTCTTATTAGTTATATCATCTACTTTACTTCCCATACCAAAAGTTAACAATGGATTGTTGTACTCATCTATTCTATAAGCTGGTAGAACACTATTAAAAACTTCATAACCCCCACTAGTCAAAGACTTTGTGTTCATTACGGCACCACTAATATTGTCATACTCAGTATAAAATAGACTAGATGGCGTATTATTAGATAAAGTACTTTTACTTTTTAGGGCTTGTGTATAGTTTCTACGAGTTGAAGAATTTATTATCCATTTATCCTTTGCACTATTTCTCTTATAATCAATTTCCTTATAAGTCTGATAGGACTGCTGTTCAACGCCTTGATTTGATGGTCTATCTATTCTATCAAAATATTCATTTTCAACTGCGGAAACTAAATGTCCTTTAGCATTATAATTTTTGACATCTAACAATTGTCCAACAGCAGATAAGTTATCGTGTAATATTATTTCACTAATTGATACGTCCTTGTTAGCAGTAGTATTATTATAATTATTTGTTGCCGATGTAATTTCAAAGATGTTTCCAAACTTTATTTCTCCAGGAGATTTTTCTTTAAGCACATTGAAATGATAAGAAGTTTTTGTTTGATTTTGATTGTCGTTATCAACATTTCGAACCCCTACATATTCGTACATCACTTTCGGAGAGGGGAGTTCAGAGCTGTAAGGAATAGGGGCATATTCCTCATTCGGGATATATGAAACAATACCAGAAGATTTGTAGTTATTATCCGTAGGATATTCGTCATATCCAATTTCGTTATAGAGATATTCTGTTTTATAAGTATTTATGTCATCATCAATTGTTACACTTTTTACCCTAATATCACCATCAACCTCATTAAAAGTTTGTTGATTTCCTACAATTTTAAATTGCAAAGAATATCTAAGATTTCCAGAACCATTTGCTGGGACCCAGGCTTTCTCATAGCGAGGTTTTTTCTGATTATCTCGAAAATCTCCATACTGATCATTGGCTTGAATATATGATAGAGGCTGCACCTGAATGTTAAAACTACCACCATAGTAGGGGCTTGATGCCTGTACTTGAATATCCATATAGTTCTGAGCCGCGTTCAAGTTGGTAATAGTTGCCATCTTTTCCCTAATATCAATTGTCGAAAAGTTAAAATTTCCTCCTCCAGAGTTAATTACTGATGAATGCCATAAATCAATGAAGAAAGGTAGCGTTGGGTCAAAATAATCAGCTAGTTGCAGATTATTAGTTATTGGATCATTTTGATCAGGCCTGATTCGGATTGTCATTGAACCCTCAGGAGCAGTATCGGGGTTGTTGCCTCCAGTAGGGGGCAACGATAAAAACTCAAATTCTAGTTGTCTCGTAAAAAGCTTTCCATTCTGTATTGCGGGTTTATGAAAGTCATCAGACTCATAATTTATGTTTATTTTACCTCCTTGCGGTGTGAGAATTTGTTTTAACGACCATGTCCAGGGATTCACTTTGTGATAACCCCAGTCGTTCATATCATCTAAATTAAAATTGTCAGTGTCATAATAATCAAAGAGGTAAGGAGGTAGTACATTGCTATTATTTCTGCCTCGGAAATTAACGCTAGCAAGAGTAAGGCGTCCAGTTTCAACACCCTGAGAATTTGGGGTGTTTTTAACTAAAGATGCTTCCGGGCTTCGATAATTTAGTTCAATCACCTTTATTGCTTTATCCAATAAATCACTTTCAATATCGGAACGATCATAAATTTTATTGTCTAAATTAAAGTATCGGGTATTTGACACACTATTTGGACGTGGAAATTGAATGTTTACTGAGCTAGGATTGGAGTAAGGCATATTTATACCACTTTCCTTATTCAAATTCCCTATGTCTTCATTTTTAAATAATAATACCTTATCGAGTTTAAGACAATATTGTGATGGGATGTTGAAAACCTCATCAAAGTCATTGGAACTTTGATTATTACTCCAATTGACCGATTCATATTTCCAGTTGTAGCTTTTATTGTCGTATCTAAGATATTTACTAAAAATTGCAGTGTGTGTTCTTGTAATGATCGCGTCTAAGTAGTAAATGTCCTTATATCCCGCAGTTCGTGTTTTTACATTCTCATCATCTTTTGATTCCGTAAATTCTTTTCCATAGGGAGTTTTCCAAGCATAGGCTTCTGACCATCTTCCATAGTCAAATTCAACCCAATAACCGTAATCGTCAGTGTCGACTCTGTGGTTATTATTGAGGTCGACATAATCAGGACCAGTAACCGCGGTCAACAACCAATGTGTTGCGTAAGGCTCATCCTGTATTTTCTCGAAATAGGAATCCTCCTCAGCTTTACCATCAATTACTCCAATTGTCCTAGTTACAGTAGCATAGTTATATACCGGAATTGAATAGTGAAATTTCTTACCTTCAGCATTTGTAATAGTGAAGGCGCCAATACCTTTTGGAATAGAATTAGACAGGTCATTTATATTTCGAGGTTCAATATATCCTCGGCTGTACTTTTCTTGATCATTGGAAAACACCTCCTCGTTCGTGAAATATTCTATATAATTAGAAACTTTTCTTCTATCCAATCCATCAGGATTTGAGAGTAAATGATAATCAAGTATTCCATTTTGATTACTAGTATTAAAAGTTGCGGGAGCTGTGCCAAGATAAGAAGAGAACTCATTCTCAAAATAGAATTGGGGTTTTTCTTCAAAAGTAAATTTTTCGTCTGGATTATTATTTGCATTGCCATTGATGGTATAAACGACAGAAAAATTATCATAAAAGTCCTTCGAAAGATTAAACAAATTTCCGTTTTCAAAATGTTTAATTGACATATTCCCAGATATTCCTTGAGCTTGCACATTAAAGCTATCAAAATTTGGAAAGACGGCGTTGTTTCTATCTAAAAAGGTTGGAGAATTCGTTAGCATGGGAATTTCATATACATCCATAAAAGATTCCACTAGTGTTGAAATTTCGCAAGTAGCGCAAGTATATAATGACTCTTGGTAAGATTTAATTTGATTAGCAATTACCGAAGTTTCTGCTGTTTCAGAATAATAAAAAAAAGGTTCTAGCCAGCTTTGATTACACTGAGTATTATATCTTCTATAACAAGAAACCCTAAATGTATCTTCTGTTGTTTCATTAAAGTAAAGAGGTCCGTTTATTATATTCTCAGTTATTTTGTCTAAATACCATACAGTCTTTTGTTTTCCTATGCTAGCAGAAAATACCCCTATAGGAGTAGGCACGAATACTGGTATTACAGAACTAAACTGTCTTACTGTATAATCTCCCTGATGAATTGTATTACTAAAAGAATTGGTAAAACCAACCCCAATTCCTCCAAAACTCCCATTGTCATTTTCTCGACGATATGAAACTCCGATGCCATTAGTTCCTAAAGTAAGGCCTACGCTATCACCTTTGTTTTTCGAAGTGCTCATTCCCACTGTAACACTAGCACTAACTCCATCGTATGAGCTTGCGTTTAAATTAAGCCCAGCAACATTATCACTAATTCCAAAATTTCCACTTACACCAGCATTGTTTATGCTCCCGCCTAATGAAACACCACTATTTTGATAACCGATTCCAATAGACTGCTGACCGTTGGTGCCTATTGATGCATTTGTGCCAATTCCTGCTGCTGGTCCATAGCCCAGACTAACGCTCCCAGCTAATGACTTATTCGATCCCCACGAAAAATTCAGCCCTACAGATAAACTACCATTTGATGAATATCCAACCGAAATACTGTGGTTAGTTTCAGACCCTCCTTCATCATAAAAAAACTCATGAAATCTAACGTTATTATAATCATCAGGGAACCCATTAATTGATCGGTTGATGGCGCCAGGATTTAAGTTCCATCCAAGACCAGTCCATGAAGCTTCTTGATCTAAGGCAATTCCACCATGATAAGATAAGGAAATAGGATATCCACCTTCCGGACTTGGCACATTCAATAAAGGGAGTACATATGTTAAATCACCAGTTAATAAGTTGACCATGTCAGTTGCATCAACAGGCTCGAAACTACCAGCTTCAGGAGCATTCGGTCCTTGAGAGAAAACAATATGACTAAATAGCACTAGACAAATTAGCGACAAATTACTTAATATGCTCTGGAAGGTATTCTTCATATTTATAAAATTGATTTTTTAAAAACTAATTTGAACGTCCCGCGGAACTTTTGAAAAGGTGAATTTAATGTCACGATTTAATCGAGCCATATCATTCACCGAAAATATTATTTCATTTGATTCAAGCTTTATATCTTTTGGAAAGACAAATAGAAATGTCGAATTCTTGCTCATTCCATATGTTCTTTGATGAACATAGTTAATCATTCTAATGGTATCCTTTTTCGCTGTATAAAGAAAAACAATATTTTCTAAACCAAATGATAGCTCAGCCGACATTTGTCCGTACTCGTTTCTGTTTTTTGGAACCGTGCTCAATAATTCTTGGGCATTATTTGAAACGGATAAACTGAAATAAAGGTATTCAGAGTATTTTTTTCTTAAACTATCTACTGCAATGAGATTCGATTTATCCCTTAATTCTTGAGCAACTAATAAATCTGTCGGACGAAGGAGTAAGTCGAACTTAAAACCTTTAATACTTTTGGTTTGAAAATATCCATTTTCAGGGTTTTTAATATAACTAATCAGATCTTCTTTGCTTTCAAACGTTTGTATATTGCACGAACAGAGAATTAAGGAACAAAGAATCAAAGTTAATTTCATAAAGGTTATTCTTTTTTATTAAATCCCTTGTTAAGACCTGTTAATATTATTTGAGTGAGATCAGTAGACTCTGCCGCATACATGATGTTTCCACTACCGCTAGCGCCTAAGATAATTTTATAGTTTTCTTTTTTTCCGTACTCCTTCACGTACTCGTTTATGTCATCAATTACGGTTTGAGTAGATTTCTGATCTTCTTCTTGAATTTGTCTTTTTATAGCTTGCTGGTAATTCCCTATTTGTTGTTGCTTATTGGATAGTAATTCCTGTTTTAATTCTATTTCTTTTTTAGTCATGGAGCTACGCTGTCTCTCGTAATTTTTCAACTCATTTTGCCAACCAGAAATTAAGCTATCGACATTGGCTTGCATAGTTTTAGCCTTTTCGTCGAATTTGCCTCTTTCAATAGCGGTTCGTTCGTAGCCATCAACGAGCTTGTTGACATCAACGTAGACTAAATCTGAAGGAGATTGATTGTAAAAAAAAGAAATAACACTTAGCAGTAGGGCAATTAAAGCGATAGGAAGCGAAAGCTTTTTCATTCAAAATGATGGTTAAAAAAATTAATAATATGGATTCGTTAATAAAAAAAACAGATCTTATCTTTTACAATGCCCAATTGTGTTGGGTCTTTCAATTCTAAATCCGCGGGGAGTATGATATTCAGATATACTAGTCCTTTGCTAAAATAGAAATATTTATCAATTATTGAAGATTTTTAAATTAAAAAGCCAAGGAAGTTTTGTAAAATACTGATAATTAAATACTTAAAAGCCTGATAAAATATTTAGGATTTCTACTCATACTGTTGAGCAAATAAATTAGTCTAATTTTATCAAAATTTATCGATTTACCCTCTTTAAATTGTATTCATTTATATTTGCTGTATGAGAATCATTAAGAACTTAGACAGGTATAAAATATCTGCATTCACATTGAACGAAATGTTGGTTGTTTTGGCAATAATTGGAATATTAATGTTGGCAGCGTGGCCTATTTTTAAACCATTAATATCTAAGGCTAAGTCTCAAGAGGCTCAGAGTCAACTTAAATATATTTCCAATTTACAAACACAATTCCAGTATTTAAATTCAAAATATTCCATAGAGTTCAATGAGATTGATTTTGAAGCACCCAAGATGGTTACTCAAGGAGGCACAGCCAATTATTCCTATGAAATCATACAGGCTTCTACCAGTTCATTTAAAGCAAGAGCTGAGGCTGTAGTTGATTTTGATGGTGACGGTATTTTTAATGTTTGGGAAATTGACGAAAGTGGTGTTCTGAAAGAAATTATCAAAGATTAGATGCTTGTTTTAGTGAAAGGCCTCTTAGTTTTAGCCTTAGGAATAATTGCTTATCAAGACTTTAAACAATGCCTTGTTTGGGTGTTTTTATTTCCAGTGTTTGCATTCTGTGGTTCACTATTGTTGTTTCAAAATGTAAGTTCTGACCTCTATAAAGCATATTTATTCATAAATTTGGTCTTAGTCTTTTGTATTCTGATAGTCCTTTTTCTTTTCTCTAAAATAATTCTGAAGAGGAATTTCTTTAAAGAAGTATTTGGACTTGGAGATTTGCTATTCTTAGTTGCGTTTTCTATTTCTTTTCCAACGATTACCTTTATTAATTTCTTCCTTTTCTCCATTTTGTTTACATTCGTTTTGCACAATGTGCTTAAAAATTTATCAGCGTCTTGGCATTCCAGTATTCCCCTCGCTGGCTTTATGTCTCTTTTTTTGATATTAGTTTATCTTATTGATTGGACGGGCTATTTTGATTCAATTTATTTATTTTGATGGAAGACTATAAAATTCCTATTTCTCTTAAACAGCTTATTACTCCTAATCAGGCTTTTCATTATAGAATTATTCCAACAGAAAAAATAGGATCGCAGGTGGTTCTCAAGACTGATTCACAAAATATTGATGTATTAAGGCAAGATTTAGATGTATTATTGGACTTTGATTTTAACCTAGTAGAAGAAACTCCAAAGAATATTAATTCCCAGTTAGCTCTCAATTATCGTAAAATAACTCAAGAGGTAGAAGAGCTAAATGCAACAAATTTTCTTGAAAGATTACTGCAAACAGCAAAAGATTTTAACAGTAGTGATATTCACTTAGAGACTTATGCCGGACATAGTAGAGTGCGGTTTCGACTTGATGGTAAGCTAAAAGAACAATATTTTATCCCGATGGATGAATATCCGCAACTAATTAATCAAATTAAAATTCAAGCAAAGTTAGATATATCTCAAAGGCGTCTCCCTCAAGATGGAAGAATATCTGTAAAAAACAACATTGAAGACTTCGATATTAGAGTATCAACAATGCCTACACTTTATGGAGAAAAAATAGTTCTTAGGATCTTAAAGCAAGATGCTGAAGCGGTTGAATTAGATCAGCTGGGGTTTCACCAGCAAGAATTAAAATTGTATTTGGAAGGTGTGAAAAGCCCGAATGGGATTGTATTAATTTCAGGCCCTACTGGTTCAGGAAAGACCACGACTCTATACGGAACCCTAAAACTACTTAATAATGAAGCTACAAATATTCTTACAATAGAAGACCCAATTGAGTATACACTTGATGGAATTAATCAAGTTCAGATAAAAGAGGATATAGGATTTGATTTTCCTAGAGCACTAAGGTCTTTTTTAAGGCAAGATCCTGATATAATTATGGTAGGGGAGATACGAGATGAGAAAACTGCTAATATGGCAATTAAAGCTGCTTTAACGGGTCATTTGGTGTTGTCGACAATTCATACCAATTCTGCTTGGGCGACTATTTCTAGGCTCATCGAAATGGGAGTTCCACCATTTTTGGTAGCTTCAACGATTAATACGAGCATAGCGCAGCGTCTGATTAGAAAACTTTGTAATCATTGCAAGATCAAAAAGGAGGCAACTGAGGATATATTTCCAGATTCACTTAAAGAAAAAGATCAAATAAAACACCATTTCATTGCTAAAGGTTGTACGAACTGTTTTTATACTGGTTATGATGGTCGTAAAGCTATTTATGAAATCATTCCTATTACAAAAGAATTAGAAATAGCAATAAAGAACAATGATTTGCAAATTGATGAGTATTTCGAGAAGAGGAATTTAAATACGTTAAAGGATAATGCTCTCAAAATGGTAATCGCTGGGGAAACATCTATAGACGAAGTTTATTCAATCTTGGCTAACTAAATTATATGAAAAACATATTCTTAATAATAATTCTATTATTTGGCGCTTTTGGGCAAAGCCATGCTCAAGATGAAACTAGAATTAACAAAATTAAAAACCAATTTGAGGTATTAAAAATAGAAGTTGCTGGTTTGGATCAATCCATAGATATTAATATTTCTCAAACAACCTTATCTAATTTTTTGCTAGCTATTGCAAAAGTGCATGAGTTAAACATTAATGTATCTCCAGATTTAAATTCAATTAATATAGTAAACAACTTCACTAATGTTTCAGTATCAGATGTATTACTGTTTTTGGCAAAGGAATATGAGTTAGATATTGATTTTACTGGAAATATATTGTCTATAAGTAAATACAAGAAGTCTCCAGAAAAACCAAAAGAAAAAGAGATTTTGGTAGAGTATTTTCCAACAAATCAATCCTTGAGTTTAGATTTAAAAAATGACAAACTGGATGAAGTATTTAGAAAAATAATGGATCAATCGGGTAAGAATTTATTGTATACACCAGAGATTGAAAAGAAGTCTTTATCTATCTATATTAAGAATGTTCCTTTCGGGCTAGCGCTTAGTAAAATGGCAGAATCTAATAATTTGTATTTGAATAAAACCGATGATGGTTTTTACACTTTTGATTCGGCATTTGATTCAACAACACCTTCAAATCAAACAGGATCAAATAGTAGTTCAAGATCAGTTAAGCGAAGTAGAAGTAATTTTTACTATAAAATATTAGATACACTTAATAAAAGAGTAGAAATAAATTTGCAGAACACTGCTATTGCTGATGTTGTGTATACCCTAGGTGAAGATCTGAATTTGGATATTTTCACGGCTTCTCCACTAGAAGAGGCGGGAATGGCAACAGTCAAAGCAAAAGACATAGGGTTTGATTATTTACTGGAAAAAATATTTCAATCTAACGAATCTAGAGGTATGGCAACCGCAAATGCTGTCGGGGGAAATTCAATGAAAACATCTTCTAATTTTACTTTTAAAAAAGATGGAAATATCTATTATTTCGGAACTGAAGATCAATTATCCTTAAAACAAGTCGAACTTGTTACCATGATGCATCGCTCGATACAATCATTAGATAATCCATCTGGGGGTGGACAAAAAAGAGCTGGCCGAAATAACTACAATAACTCTGGAATCAACCCTGATGGATCTTTTAGTAACTTCAATCAGAACCAAAATCAAAATAATCGAATAAACAATAATAATAGCTCTGGAGGTTCATCAAATTTGTCTTCTATTGAAGAAATTATCCCTGAGAATATAAAAGATGGAATAGAGATTAAGATTGATGTTGAACTTAATAGTTTTGTTGTTAGTGGTCCTGGGGCTAAAGTGGAACGTTTTAAGGAGTTCATAAGTTTTATTGACAAGCCTGTTCCAGTGATACTAATTGAAGTAATGATTTTAGAAGTAAATAGAAGCGCTATTACTGAAACAGGTGTGTCGTTCGGAATAGGCGACAAACCAGTTCAAACGCAGGGGGAGTTCTTTCCAAGTGGTAATGTCACAATAGGCGCGAAAGATGTAAATAAGGTTATTGGAAATTTTGATGGGTTTGGATCATTAAACATAGGTAGGGTTGTACCTAACTTTTACCTAGATATTAAGGCTATGGAATCTGCTGGCACCCTCAAAGTAAAATCAACACCAAAACTTACTACTATTAATGGACATAAAGCTTTTCTATCAAGTGGGGAAACTACTTATTACGCCGTGACAAGTCAAAGTTTCTATGGTTCGCAGATCCCGCAAACATCGGAAATAAGAAATTATGTACCTATAGATGCTGAACTCTCATTAGAAATTCTACCATTTGTTTCAGGAGATGGCCAAATCACATTAGATATTCAGGTTATTCAATCGGCATTTAATGGCGAGCGAATTGCTGAAGATGCTCCTCCTGGTATTACGAGTCGTGAATTTTCATCAATTGTAAGAATGCAGGATCAAGATGTTGTAGTTTTAGGGGGAATTGAATCTATTAGGAAGGATGATTCAGGATCTGGTGTTCCATTATTAGCTCGTATACCAATTATTAAATGGTTTTTCAGTAAAAGACGTAGGGAAGCTACAAAACGAAACTTGAATATTCTTATTAAACCAACAGTGATTTACTGATGTTCCAAAAACTTATATCATATTGGAGATATGGCATTGCATACTGTAGTCTAGAACTTTCTACAATTGATGATGAAGAGAAAATTTTTGGTGTCTTTGCAAAAAAAAACAAAGGGGAATTTCAGGAGTTAAAGTTTGTTGAGTACTCTAGGATTGAGGTAATCTCAGCTAAAATCCACCATGCTTTCTTAACAATAAACACGACTCAGGTATTAGTCAAAGAGTCTCCATCTTATGCACTAGATTCTAAAGCGCTGTCGCATGCTTTCCCGAGTATTTCATCTTCCGAGTTTTACTATGAAATTCTACACACTCCATCTAAATGTTTTGTTGCTATTTGCCGAAAGCAATACGTTAATAGTATTTTAGATGAGTTTAAGGCGCAAAATATCAATATTATTGGATTTAAATTAGGTTTTAATAATGTTGTAAATTCAATCTCAATCTTGGATGAAAAATCAATTACTACCTCTCGATTTATTTTAATGATTCAAGAAAACTCAATTGATTTTTTCAAATTAGGAAATGAAAATACTCAGGTATATACAATAGAAGATATTACGGTAAATTCAAACTATTTATTGGCTCTTTCGGGCTTGTTCAATTATGTTTTGGACCATAATCTGACTACTTCAAATTTTCTTGAAAAAAACAATGCGCTTAAAATGTTACAGCGGCAAGGTAATTTTTTTAAAAAAGGAATTGTCGCTGGCCTTGCAATAGTTTTTTTAATTCTTCTAATTAATGTGCTTTTTTATAATTTTTATGATAACCAATCTCAGACCTTAATTCAGGAAACCCAAATAGCAAGTAGTCAAAAAGAAGTATTTAAAGCTAAACAAAGAGTCGTTCAGTCCAAAGAAAAAATAGTCGATAATATTTTAAGTAGTGGAGGCTCTAAAAGTTCTTTTTATATCAATAGAATTGTTGTTAATAAGCCTGCTTCTATCGTATTTAATTCAATCCAGTTTCAACCTTTAACAAGATCTATACGCCCTAATAAAGATATAGAATATCGCATTAACACTATCATTTTGGAAGGGGAGAGCTTAGATAAAAATAACTTCTCTAATTGGATTGAAAATTTGGAACAATTTTCTTGGGTTAGTGGAATTACAATAATAAAATACAATTCCTTAGGCGACACATCTTCATTTGCTATAGAGATACAATTACAAGATGACAAAGAAGAATAAAAACATACTATTGACAGTTGGATTTGGTGTTCTATTGCTTTTGCTGTACCAACTTTCCATTTCAAAAACTTTTGAATTAAAAAAGGAGGTTAGTGACTTGAAACAAAAGTCTGTCAATGCAAAAGGCATTAGGCAAAACATGCTAAATTTGAGCCAACGCGAGCGATTTGCAGACTCAATTTTGGCAAAAAACAATATTAAAAATATTTCTATACAAAATAATATATTAGAATTTCTAAATACCGAATCGACCAACCAACAATTTATAATTGCAAGTTTTAATGAGCCTCATACAATAGTTGTTGATAAAAGCGCAGTGACATCATACCAGTTTAGTTTGCAAGGTAATTTTGACGATTTGTTACAAGTGATATACAAGCTTGAGCAGGAACACAATTATGGACGTATTTCACATGTTAATTTTGAGAAGAAACGAGATTATAGAAAGCGAAAAAACTATTTAGAATGTTTCGTTATTGTGGAGAGTTTTGTTTCAGAGTGAAATAGCATCGAATCGCTTGATAGTCTTCTAAATAAGAGAATAATTTAGCATTTATTATCGCTCTAAGCCCTTTTCTTTAGACTTGGAAGATTTAAGTCTTTCAATTTCATTTATCCTTAATATTTTCTGTTCCATCTCAAATGTTTTTTTCCCATCTTTTAAACCTATAAAAAAATCGCTATTATTATTTGATTTTAAGATTTTCCCCAATAATGTGGGGTTATATTTAGTCAATATATATGCATTATTGAAAGCCTTTATGTATTGTTCGCTTGTAGAATTACTCATTAAAACCTTTCTTTTTTGTTGTCTTCTAAATATTCTAAGATTGAGTTATAATCGTATAAGATTATTTTCTTTTGTGGTTGCGTATATGTTATCGCTCCAATATCCCTAAGGTTTTGTAGCGTGGTTTTACTTTTTATGTTTAGCACTTCCATTGCTCGATCTGGGCTTACCCATTTGTCTTTGTGGATATTATTTTTCTCTTTAATGCGTGCTACAACTTCCTCTACAAGGCCATAGAATGCTTCGTCATGTAGACATATTACTTCCATTTGCTAAAGTTACAACAATGATTTAAAAATTAATGACTTTATCCAAAGCTTCATCCTCGTCTTTATGTGTAAAATTAGATTGATAATTTATGGTTGTCGTTATTGAGGAGTGACGATACAATTTTTGAAGTATTTGAATCGGGATTCTATCACCTGATATTTTACCAAAAGTATGCCTAGCTATATGCATGGTTATTTTTTTGTCAATGTTCGCCTTTATTGCAATAGTGTCTAAATATTTATTAAATTTTTTATTCGCTGTTTTAGTTTTTGCTAAGATATCCCTTGGGTTATTAATAATAGCCTTTGACATTTCAGGAAAGATAAAATCATTCTTATGTGTTTTATCGTTTTTATAATTTTCAATAATAGGAAATAACTTCTCTGGTAGTTTAAGGGATAGTAGTTTGTCATTTTTATTCATTCTATAATGTAAACGCCCGTCGCAAATATCGCCCCATTTGATTTTGAGAATATCAGCTACTCTCATGCCAGCTAGATAGAAACTAAAGAGCCAAACATTTCGAGTGTGTATTTCTGGAGGAGTAAGGTTTTTCAAATCTTCGATTCTTTGGACTTCTTCAATATTTAAGCCTACTTTTTCAGTTTCAGGGAACTTAATTTTAATCTTGTGAGTTCCAAAAGGATAGTTTTTTTGTTCAACAATACCCATTCTTATTGCACGATTGAATAATGTTCGAATAACGATGAGGCAATTAATAACGGATCTATTAGAGTTGTTCCTTTTTGTTTTTAGATAAGAGGAATATCGTCTTAACATTACTTGGTCAATTTCTGTGAATTTGATGTTATCTGATTGTGCAAATTCAATAAAATATTTAATTCTTGCTTTATCAGATGAATAGCGACTAAGCTTCTTTTTCTCTTCAAGTTCTTTTAAATATTCATTTGATAATTTATTAAAAGATTTGGCTCTTGTTGGATTTGTAATTTCTCTTTTAATCTGTTTAGCTGAGATAGCATTGTGATTAGCTTGTAAATCGAGAAGTGTTCTATTGGCTTCAGCGATTTTTTGTGCGATCATATTATTCAAACGACTAGAATTAGGATGTGTTTTTTTGACCTTTTTTTCTTCAATATTCCAATGCTTGGTGTCGATATAGTAACCAGTGTATAAATAAGTTGGTTTTCTGTTCTTAATGATACGCAGGACTATTGGAAATAAGCCTTCCTTATTTGGTTTTTTTCGTAGCAGTACTTTTATACTAGAAGCCATAATTGCATCTTTATTATGGCAAGATAATCATTCTAGGTAAAACATAGGTAAAACAATTATAGATTTTACTTGATATATTATATTCTATTAAAATCGTTGATGATTAGTTAAATAAATGAATATCAGAACATATAGATTCATATAGATACAAGAAGCACTGGATTCAAAATCCAGTGCTTCACGGCGTGCGGGTTCGATTCCCGCCCAAGGTACGAATGAACCACAAAAAAGGTGGATTACAAGCGAGCTTCAAAAAAGGAGCTCGCTTCTTTTTTGATAGCAAGCGATGTGATTCTTTTTGTGGTTCTCAAAGCGACCGTATCGGGAACATTTGCTTCGCAAATGAATCCCGCAGGGAGGTTTGACTCTTCTAATATGTTTTCTCAAAGTTTAAAAAGGAGCTCGCTTCTTTTTTATGCATCCGACGAGCGAAGCGAGAGGAATGCAGTAGTATATAAACGATACTTTTCTGATCTAATTTTTACAGCACTTGTCATTGAATCCCGCAAGGCGTCTTGACTGTCTTGACTATTTTATTGCGACACGAGCGAGATACCGTTTCAAGAACGGCACAGGCTGCTCGCGCTAACTTGTGTGTATTCTGACTTTTGACCTGCCGCGTGTGTGTTTGGTTCATTTTTTCCTTAGATGAAAAAACGAACCAAAAAAATCAAGTTTCAGCGAGGCATTTTCACTTCGTAAAACCGAAATACTACAGCTAAATTTACTTCAAGGCTTCGCAAATTCTTAACGCCTACATATTTCTATGCTGCGCTTCAACAGTTTTAGTGCCTCGTATTAATTTGGATTTTCAATTATAAACTTTGCGTACTCATTCTGATGAAAAGGGGTGCGTCATGTACCATATAGAGCAAGATCCTTTCTTTTTTCTACTGATCCTAAAGGTTGCTTCTACAATGTTCTCATAACCAACTTATGAGAAACGGAGAATTCATTTAATTCATGATTTAATTGTTAAATTTACTCTATTCTTATTTAGAATAAATAAAAATAACTAGTTTTGCGCTTTCATTAGAATCAGAAACATGCGTTTAGTTACTCTTTTAATTTTGCTATTTCACTCTGCGGTATTTTTTGCTCAAGTGCCTCAAAAAAACGATTCGATCGTACCCGAAAGCCTAGGTGAGGTCGTGGTAACCGGGCAAATAAATCCGCAATCCGTTTCTAAATCGGTTGTTGAGGTAAAAGTGATCTCTCGAAAGGATATTGAACGCCAAGCAGGAAATACCTTAGCCGATGTCCTCAATACCACCCTAAACTTAAATATTACACCAAATACCGCTACAGGGAAGAGCGGGGTTAGTCTTTTTGGGCTCGATAGTCAATATGTCAAAGTACTTATTGATAACATTCCTATCATCAATGAAGAAGGGGTTGGAAATAACACCGATCTAACGCTTATCAATCTCGATGATATTGAACGCATTGAAATTGTTGAAGGGGCTATGGGTGTGCAGTACGGTTCCAATGCGGTTTCTGGCATCATCAATATTATTACAAAAAAGTCCTCACGCAACGATTGGGACATCACCGCCTATATTCAGGAAGAAACTGTAGGGGACGAGTATGAATGGTTTGACAAAGGTCGCCATGTACAATCGTTGAAAGTGGGGCACAATTTTTCTGAAAATTTTTACGCCAATCTCGTTTATACCAGAAACGACTTCGGTGGATTCTTTGATGACAAGCAAGGAGCCGATTATGATCAAAACGACGGACTGCGCGGTCACGAGTGGTTGCCGAAACTTCAGCAAAACACCAAGACGCTGCTTTCTTACAAAAAGGAGAATTTCAACATATTTTACCGTTTCGACTACCTAAACGAAACCATTGATCGTTACAATGAAACGGTCGATCCAAATGAAAATCCGTCTACAGGCACTACAAATCCTTCGGCATTGGATGAGATTTATACCAACAATCGGTTTTATCATCATTTAAATAGTACCGGAACCTTCTTTAAAAAGATCGATTATAATATTTCGGTTTCGTACCAAGAACAGACCAAAGATCTTGAACGCTATACCTACCGCATTCGCAGCCAAGAAAAAGAAAACATCGAAGAAGGAGAATACCAGAGTAGAAGCGCTTTTTTCTCCCGCGGAACTTTTAGTAACATTATAAATACCAAAACCGCTAATTTACAATTGGGCTATGAAGTTACAGCCGAACAAGGCTCAGGGTCTTCCCTTGCCATTGTGATCGGCCCTGAAAGTGATGCGATAACTCAAAATTTAAATAACTACGACTTTTTTGCTGCTTCGGAATTGCAGCTTACAAAAAATTTCTCACTACGACCGGGGTTTCGGACTTCCTTCAGCAACCTATTTGACACACAATATATTGGGTCGTTGAGTGCCAAACAGCAATTTGGCGAAGACTGGGAATTGCGCGCAATACTAGGGTCTGCCAATCGCACACCAAATTACAATGAATTGTATACGTTTTTTGTAGATGTAAACCACGACGTACAAGGAAATCCGGCCTTAAATCCTGAAAGAGGAGTTTCGGCTTTTCTGCATATTAAAAAGAAAAGCGCTTTTGCTAACACAGCTTTACGTTTAAAAAACAAGCTAAGTTTTAACTATTTAGACCTTCAAGATCGTATTGAATTGATCGTCATTGATCAGAGTCCGCTGGCATTTCAGTACAACAACATCGACAGCTTTCGGGCTTTAGGTGTCTTTTCAGAAAACGAAATTTATTACAACAATTTTAAAGGGCAGCTAGGCGCTTCGGTTCAAGGTGTTTCCAAAGTATTAGACAGCAATACACAAAGTAATGATGATTTTCTGTTCAATTTTCAACTCAATTCGAACGTATCGTATCTAATTCCGAAGTGGAAAACAACTTTCTCTTTATTCTTTAAACACATCGGGAAACAGCAACAATTTGTTGAAAAAACAAATACTGAAGGTGATCAAGTATTTGTACAAGGCGAAACAGATCCTTACAGTTGGACGGATGCCACCATCAATAAATCATTTTTTGATGGCGCTTTTACTACGACCATCGGGTGTCGGAATCTTTTTGACGTAACTCAAGTAAACACGACAGCATTTAGTGGCGGAACGCATAATGGACCGCCAACGCAAATTCCATTGGGTTACGGCCGCTCCTATTTTTTAAAACTCACTTATAACTTAACACTATAATCATGACATTTTTTAAAACACAAAAGTCAATTCTCGTAATGTTGCTTATGGCAACTATATTTAGCGCGTGTAGCGATGACGAAACTGCTGCCGTTACTGGTGATCCTTTTGTGGTTGCTTTTGAAAATCTTTCGGCGAATTTAGGCGAGATCGATAGCGATCAAGATATTAATTTAGTGTATTCTGAAATGACTTCGGAGCCAGGATCAGTAACCGTCTTGGTGGAAGCTACCAATGCGATCTACGGAGAAGATTTTGATACGAATCCGCCCTTAGAAGGAAATAATATTATCGTTCCTATTTCCGAAGGACAAAATAGCGCAACAATTTCTTTTACCAAGTTGAATGCCTCTTTAGACGAAACTGTAGAGATCAAGTTTACGATCACTGCGATAGATTATCCAAACGCCAACATACAAGGAAATTCAAGCTTTTTGATCAATAGTTCGGCATCTTTAGGACGCGGATTTGAACCTTCGGTTGGTGGAGCGAATCAGCCAAATCAAGTTTATATTGACTTAAGTACCGAAGACCAAACAGCTGTAAAAAGAGATGCATGGGATTTAGGATTTTACGGAGGTTCTGACTTCCGCGTTGGGATCAACGGTTCCATTTATATGGCGGCCGCTCAATTGGAAAGTACCAATATAGACGAAGTAACACAAGCCGACGTGGCAGCGATTCAAGACCAAGTTGCCGTGGGGACTTTTGACCCAGCGAACGAGATCTATATTGATCATCCCGACGGAAATATCACCAAAACGGCCATCGCTTCAGTAAGTGATAATGATGCCAACAACAAGGTATATTTAGTTAATCTAGGTTACGAAGTAGGAACGCTGAGTCCGGCACCAGGAAGTGTTGCTGTTGCTGGTGATGCGCGTGGTTGGAAAAAAATTCGAGTACTACGTCAAGGCAACGGATACCTTCTTCAGTATGCAGATCTCAATGCTACAACACATGAAGAGATTGTAATTTCGAAAAATTCGGCTTACAATTTTACCTTTTTCAGTTTTGATACAAACAGTACCCTTTTGGTTGAGCCAGAAGCTGAAAAGTGGGATATTAATTTCACCGTATTTACAAATATTTTGGAAGGAGCTGGGTCCTACGGATTTTCAGACGGAGTGCTTCACAACCGCAAAGGTGGAGTGACGGCCTACGCTGTGAGTACCGATGATATTGCATATGACGATTTTCAGTTGAGCAGTGTAAATTCTGAAAATTTCGAGCAAGACCAACGGGCAATTGGAAGTACATGGCGCGATGTGATCAATGAAGATAAAGTACTTGTTGATGACATATTCTACATTATTAAAGACGTAAACGGAAATACTTACAAACTAAAATTTACTGCTTTGCTTAGTGACAGCGGCGAACGCGGTTTTCCAGAATTTAAATACAATCTCCTATAATCAACAAATCTAAAAATTTTTAAAAAGTTTCAACATGAAAAAATTAATACTCTTGGCTGTGATAGTAGCCACAACACTCGTAAATGCTCAAGAAACCATAACTATTTCTATGGGAGCAGGATATGAAAATGAAGTATATTTTGATCTTTCAGATCAAACGGAAAATACCTATGAAGCGACTAGCTGGGATATCGCCTTTTTACGTGATAATCCGCAGAATATTGGAATTCGGGTAAACGATGGAATTGGAATTCAAGTTTTTGAAGCCGCCAATGACCCAGCAGATTTTAATACTATTGATATTGCAGACGAAGCGTCTTGGACACCTTTGTATAACGATGATACCAATTGGGATAATGGCGCTTTTATGCAGGGTTCTGCTTCCTATGGTTGGGGAGAATACAATCCGGTAACGCATGTAGTAGAAGGAACCATAGTTTTTGTACTGAAATTTGCAAACGGAACCTATATCAAGTTTATTAACGAGGAGTTTTTTAGTGGCTATACATTTAAGTACGCTACTTGGGATGGTGCAGCATGGGTAGGTGAAACTACCGAAACAATTTTAAACACCACCAACCCAGATCAGCGCTATAATTATTATTCTCTTCAGAATAACACAGAAGTAATAGCAGAGCCCGCAATAGATGCTTGGGATTTCGTATTCACAAAGTACACTACGTTTTTAGATCCTCCAGGACAGTATTACAACGTAACAGGAGTTTTACACAATCCAAATGTGACCGTTGCTCAAAACGAAGAAATTTCGGGTGGCGGCGATCCAAATGGCTTAAATTATTCCGAAGAGATCAATACGATGGGCTACGATTGGAAATCGTTTAATGGTGTGGGATATGATGTAAATAGCGACATGGCTTATTATATCAAGCGCGCAGATAACACCGTGTATCGTCTAACGTTTACTGAGTTTGAAGGTTCAGCGAGTGGAAATACAACCTTTGTTTTTGAAGATGTTTCAGATCTTTTAGGGTTGGAAACGGTTTCTGAAGGGGTTTCGTTTGGAATGTACCCAAATCCTTCCGAGGACAAAAAAGTGACGATTATTTACGATCTAAATACGCTTGGAAGTGCTCCTAGTGAAATGAATATTTACGATAGTAACGGAAGAAACGTATTCACATCAAACTTGTCAAATAACCAAGGTTTTTATAACAAAGAACTTGATCTGAATGCCTTACAGAGTGGCGTGTATATCGTTGCACTTACCCACGGAAAATCAAACATAACAAAGAAGTTAATTTTAAAGTAATCGAGTAATGAAAAAACTAGCAGTAGCAATTTTTACTTTGAGCCTTACTTTCGGTGTAACGGCGCAAAACAAAAAACAACAAGATCAGGACGCCATTAAAGATATGTGTGGCTGTTATGAAGTGACTTTCAATTTTGCTGAAACCTTTCACAACAGCAGTGATAGTCTTTATCGACCTTCAGAAACGAAAATAGACAAAGGATTGGAATGGGCGCAATTGATAAAAGATGCGGACAATGAGATTTCCATTCAGCATATTCTTCAAGTAGGAAATCCTGCAGAACCCATGATCGTAAAGCATTGGCGCCAAGATTGGCTTTATGAGAATACAGATTTGTACACCTATAATGGAGATAACGAATGGAAATATATTCATAAACCAGCGAGTGAAGTTCAAGGTCAATGGACTCAAAAAGTGTTTCAGGTAGATGATAGTCCGCGTTACGAAGGCTCTTCAACATGGGTGCATGTTGATGGAAAAAGTTACTGGGAAAATACGGCCGATGCGCCACTTCCCAGACGTGAATATACCAAACGAAGTGACTACAACGTGACCGTTCGTGGAAATCGTCAAGAAATAACAGATTTTGGTTGGGTACACGACCAAGATAATATGAAGGTGATACGTAAAAGCGGGAAAGAAGATGTTGTATTGGCACAAGAAAAAGGCTATAACGTATATAAAAAAGTAGCCGATAGTCGCTGTGATGCCGCGGCCAAATGGTGGAAAGAAAATGACCAAAAATGGGCTATCGTTCGTGCTAAATGGGATGAGGTATATAAACGTAACCAAGACCTTGTTTTAGAAGAAAAAGTTGATAATAAGGTGCTTTACAAGTACTTATTTGATGACAATTACAAGGCGGAAGCTCAAATTGACGATGTTATAGAATCGTTTGTAAAAAAACCGTAGTATGATAAAGCAAGCCGTATTAAGTATTCTTTTAATGTTCTTTTTTGCTTCGGAAATAGGCGCACAAGAAAATGTATTTCTATCCCGAAGCTACTGGAAGGCAAACCCTTCTGTAGAACAGATCAAAAAGGATATCGCTTCTGGGAATGACCCTTCAGCATTGAATAGCAATGCCTTTGATGGCGTCGTATATGCGTTGCTTGAAAAAGTCAATGATGAGGCAATTAACTATCTACTAACGCAAGAAGGTAATGGTATTGACAAGCGTACGCATGATAGTAGAACGTATTTACATTGGGCCGCCTATGCTGGAAAGACAGGTATTGTAAAAATATTATTGGAAGAAGGAGCTTCGGTAACAGCATTAGATAGTCATGGGAGCACGCCACTTACCTTTGCAGCGGGTGCTGGTCAAAAAGACGCGGCTATTTATGATCTTTTTATTCAATTTGGCGTCAATTTAGCGCAGGAGACCAATGAGGATGGAGCGAATACACTATTACTTGCTGCACCTTTTCTTCAAAGTGAAGAAGATATCGCCTATTTTGAGAACAAGGGTGTCGATATTAATAGTACCGATACTCATGGGAATGGCATTTTTAACTACGCCGCAAAAAAGGGGAATATTGACTTTTTAAAGTTGTTGGTTGATAAAGGAATTGATTATAAAACCTTGAACAATGGGGGTGGTAATGCTTTTCTTTTTGCTGCTCAAGGCGGAAGAGGATATAGCAATCCCTTGGCGGTATATGAATATCTGAAAACACTTGGCTTAGAACCTAATATAGTTGCCAAAAGTGGTTATACTCCCTTACATCGTTTGGCCTATAATACGACCGATCCAGCGATCCTCCAGTTTTTTATTTCGGCGGGAGCGGGTGTGAATCGAAAAGATTCGGAAGGAAACACACCTTTTTTAAATGCTGCTTCGCGGAATACGCTGGAAATGGTACAGTTGCTTTCAGAAAAGGTAACAGATTTTAATGATGCGAATGAAAACGGACAAACAGCGCTCATGCTTGCAGTTCAAGGAAATTCGCCAGAAGTGACCGAGTTTCTTCTGAAAAAAGGTAGCGATGCTTTGGCAAAAGATGCTAGCGGAAATACGCTCGCGTATTATTTAGTGACTTCATTTGACTCAAAAAAGGCAACCGATTTTGAACGTAAATTAAAACTTCTTCAGCAGCAGCAAGTTTCTTTAAACGCGCCACAAGCGGAAGGCAATACTTTACTGCATCTTGCGGCAAAAGCAAACAATTTGGCCTTGTTAAAGCGTCTTTCGGATTATAATATTTCAGTAAATGCTAAAAATGATGAAGGCCTTACAGCCTTGCATCTTGCAGCGATGAAGGCAGAAGATGATAGTTTATTGAAATATTTGATCTCTATAGGTGGCGATAGCGACTTGAAAACAGATTTTGATGAAAGTGTCTATGATCTTGCAAGCGAAAACGAACTTTTGAAAAACAATAACATACCCTTGAATTTTTTAAAATAAGATGAGAAAATTAATAAAAACAGTTCCATTACTCATACTTGCGGCCTTGCTGCTTACGGCCTATTCAACAGCCGATTCTAAAGCGGTCAAGTGTCTAATACAAATGACCAATTATACGGGCGAAGGCGCCTATGTAGTGGTTTCATTGCTGAACCCAGCTGGCGAATATGAAGAAACGCTATATGTTCAAGGAAAAGACAGTGAGTGGTATAGTGAAATTCCCGAATGGTGGAAATTCTACGGAAAGTATCGCCCCAATATTGATGCTATTTCGGGAGCGACCATAAGCGGTGGTGAACGTACCATGACGGTATTGCAAATTCCGGCAGATAAAATTGACAAAGGATATAGTTTGCGTTTTGAAACTTCCGTAGAAGATCAAGATTATTATAAAAATGACCTAGAGTTTCCGCTAACGACTGAAAATTTAAAAAGTAAAAAAGAAGGTAAAGGTTGGATTCGCTATGTGCGAATGCTGCTACAATAACCATAATTCATGACCATTTCCATCTGGAGATATAGTCATTTTCTATTGGCTATTATCTCCTCCTTGTTTTTATTAATAGCATCGGTAACTGGTGTCGTACTTGCTGTTGAGCCGATACAACATCAGACCAATGGCTATATCGTAGCCGATTTGAGTAAAGTCACGCTAGCAACAACCATCGAATCGCTTCAAGCGAATTACGAGGAAGTCTTTGCTTTGGAAGTGGAACGGTCGGGGTTTGTAAAAGCTTCGGTGCTTACACCCGATCTTGAAACGAAGGAAATTTATATTGATCCAATTACCTCAGAAAC
This sequence comes from Ulvibacter sp. 2305UL32-6, assembly GCF_058148545.1. Classification (NCBI taxonomy): domain Bacteria; kingdom Pseudomonadati; phylum Bacteroidota; class Flavobacteriia; order Flavobacteriales; family Flavobacteriaceae; genus Ulvibacter; species Ulvibacter sp. 2305UL32-6. The sequence goes on along the minus strand of NZ_JBYVKA010000003.1, from coordinate 187,812 downwards.
TCTAGGGGAAGTGTCTGAACGGCCTTTTATTTATAGTTTTGCTACCAACCTACATCGGTCACTATTCCTAAAAAGTACAGGACGGGTTTTTGTGGGAATCTTTTCCTTTTTATTGTGCTGTATTGCCATTACAGGTCTGTTTTTACTGATCAAAAGGCAAGGAGGGATCAAGCGACTCTTTTCTAATGTGCAAAAGGAATACGCCGAAATGCATTACCACGTGATCTTAAGTCGGTGGTTTTTTCTTCCTATCATCATTATTGCGTTGAGTGGGGTGTATCTCTCTGCTGAAAAATTTGATCTGTTACCTGAGGCTTCGGTCGTTTTTAACGAAGACCTTACTGAAAATTCTTCAAATACATTTAAGAGGTCGATTTTTCAACAGACAACGCTTAATAAAGTTCGCAATGTTGAATTTCCTTTTTCCGAAGACCCTGAAGAATATTTTCAAATTGCATTACAAGATCAAGAATTACGCGTGAACCAACAAACCGGAGCTGTGATAAGTAGTGCGCCTTATCCGTTTATTACCCTGGCTTCAAGAATAAGTTGGATGTTGCACACGGGGGAGGGAAATGCCTTATGGGCAATGGTTTTGCTTTTAGCGAGTGCCTCGATCATTTTCTTTATGTATTCTGGTTTTGTAATGACAATAAAACGCAGAAAAAAAATCGCCACTAACGTGGATATGCCTGATAAGGATGCCTGCGAGTATATTATTTTAGTTGGTTCAGAAACGGGATCAACCTATCAATTCGCTCAATCTTTTTATAAGGCTTTAACCGAAGCAGGAAAAAAGGTGTACCTCACCGAACTCAACAATTATATGCTGTTTGCTGAAGCGCGACACATAATTGTCTTCACGGCTACCTATGGCGAAGGCGAAGCGACAACCAACGCTCGGAAATTTGAGACGCTTTTGCCAAGCATTCAGCAACCGCATGCGATTCAATATTCGGTTGTGGGCTTTGGTTCTTTAGAATACCCAGATTACTGTCGGTTTGCGATCAAAGTAGATGGTTTACTACAAGTTCAACAGGCATTTCAACCATTACTTCCATTATATAAAATTAATAATACGGAGAGAGAAGCATTTAAAAACTGGGCTAAACAATGGAGCGAAGCTATAAACATTGATCTAAAGCTGGCGCTTTCAGAAAAAAAGAAAACAAAACTGAAAAAGATTCCTTTTAAAGTCATTGAACGCACCGAGTTAAATCTAGATGATACATTTTTACTCAAGCTAAAACCGCTTAAAAAAGCAAGTTTTGTTTCTGGAGACCTCCTTCATGTTTTTGTTGAAGGGAATGAGGTTTCAAGGCAATATTCTATTGCTAAGATAGATGACACTCTAGTCTTAAGCATTAAAAAACATGAATTTGGCAAGGCGTCTACATTTTTGTATCAGTTACAAGAAGGCGCAGTTCTTGAGGCAGCTGTTGCATCTAATAAGCACTTCCATTTTCCGAAGAAAACATCCTCTGCTGTGCTTATTGCGAATGGAACAGGAATCGCACCTTTTCTTGGGATGATCAATGAAAATAAGGCGACCGAGATCCACTTATTTTGGGGTGGACGTACCCTTGCTTCTGTAGCAATCTATGAAAAGATTCTCAAAAAAAATTTTTCCGAAGGAAATCGAATTAAGTTTTACACGGGCTTTTCAAGAGAAGGCAAGAAAGTATATGTTCAAGATCTATTAGCAAAACAGAGCGAAATGATCCTGGGCGTATTGGAGAATAATGGTTGCTTAATGCTTTGTGGCTCACTCTCCATGCAAAACGATGTCTTGGATACGCTCGAAGAGATACTGGACCAGCATGATCTGGTCAGTTTAGACATTCTTAAACACCGTGGGCAATTGAAAATGGATTGTTATTAATACAGATCGCGCTTACACTAAGATTAAAGCTACAAGTTATCTATATATCCGTCTAAATAAATCAATCGTTTTTGCAGCCATTCTTTCAGATAAGCTAGATCATCTGCTTTATTGTTTTTGTGTTGCCATACAAAACTATCGCGTTCATACACCCCTTCTTCAACAAGGCGTTGGTAAACGGCATCGAGGCGTTCCATAAGCGCTTTTTCACTGTATAGGCTCTTTCGCAACGTATTCCATCGTTTTTTTACATGCTTACGGTAATCATCGGGATTGTTTTCGAGCAACTTATCAAACAAGGTATTACTTAAAATATCGTTGGTGGTAGGAATTCGTTTGCCGTCTTGTATTGTTCCTAAGACTCCGTCTAGATCCCATGGAACAAAGAAATACGGAGCATTTGCTTTATAGCGGGCTAGAAAATAATTTTTAGCACTGTTATCGGTTGCCCGAAGTAGATTGATAAACAAAAAATAGTCGATTGCATTGTCAATAGCGATCTGCTCTCCAATGTGGGCGTTAAATTTTCGTTTGGATGATGTAGCGACAAAATCGATCATATCGTGCACCTCATCATAATGAGCTTCATAGTCTTCGTAAGGATATTCCATGCTAAAACCATCCCACATGGGAAGTGAATTTTTATAAGGGGGAGCCGCTTTAAAGGAGGTGGCATCAGCATAGCGAAGTGCCTTAAAAAGTTCGCCACTAACGATGTTGTTTTTATATTTATCGAGCTTTAGTAGTTTTCTGTCCGGTTGCTCGTTAAAAAGATACATTCCTTGATAAGTGTTATTGAGAAATACTTCCGCATAAAGCACATCGATACCACTTTTCGCTTTTTTTTCCTCTTCGGAATAGTATGGTTTGTGGACGTCCAACCACAATTTGTTTGAAAAATAAGATCGAAGTAAAAGAGGTTCGTTATAAATACTGTTGAAAAGCCAATCATCATCTTCGCGCAAATTTCCAAAGGAAGCATCTTTTGATTTTTTGTTTGAAGCATCTTCCCACAATTCCATATCATAGGATTTCTTCGGATAACGCATGGCGCTGTTTCCACGAAGTTCTATACCTATAGCTGAAGTTAGGGTGTCATTCTTTGAGAAAAATTTGAATTTGGCAGCAATTTTCGGTTCATCCACAATGGTGTCTGAAGTTGTGATATGAATGATCGGAAATGAACTGATATATAAATTAAAGGTGTCATTCTCTTTAACCACACGATATCGTTCTTTTGTATACAATCTTGAGGCTGGTGAAGTAAGGTAATACAGTTCACTGTTGAAACGAATTTTCTCAATAGGCTCGGTTTGAGCGGTTAATTCGTTGAGGTGTGAGGTATTCCAAACAATGATCTTGTGTGCTACATCAATTCCGAAGAAACCATCGGCAGCATCTACTGTTGTTTGGGCGCGCTGACTGCAACTGCTTAAAACAATAAGGAGACATAATAGTTGTTTAATCATAACGTTCTGTTTTGTACATGTTGCATTGCAATACGAATGCCAAAATTAATAACAATTTACTACAAGAATAAAGCATATCTTTAAAAATACGATGTTTCGCATAATGACTCTAAAAATTGTATCCTTCTTATTTTTCATTGCTTTTTGCTTGACAGCACTGTCGCAAAATCCCGCGTTATCTCAGGATTTTAATGCCAAACCCAAGTTGGTAGTAGGTATTGTAGTTGATCAAATGCGCTATGATTATCTCACACGATTTGCTGAAAAATATGGAGAATCAGGTTTTAAGATCTTATTGTTAGAAGGGCATTCGTTTCAAAATCACTTTATAAACTATGTGCCTTCCAAAACAGCACCCGGGCACGCCACCATTCATACGGGCGTCACACCTAGCATGCACGGCATTCTTAATAATAGCTGGTATAATAAGACTACGAGTGAGGTGACTTACTCAGTAAGCGATTTTTCGGTAGATCCCGTAGGTACAGGAAGTAGAACGGCTCAAAGTTCACCTCATCAATTACTGGTCGAGACCATGGGTGATATCAATAGAAAGCATACAAAGTATAAAGGAAAAACCATAAGTATATCTTTAAAAGACCGAGGAGCCGTCCTATCAGGGGGTAAAAAACCTAATGCCGCTTATTGGTTTCGAGGTGAAGGACAAGGGCATTGGATCTCCTCTTCCTATTATATGAAACGTTTGCCGAAATGGGTCATCGAATTCAATGAGGCAAATCAGCTTGAAAAATATATGGAAACCTGGGATACATTTTCAGCAATAGCCAATTATATAGAAAGCGGACCCGACGAAAGCCCTGTAGAGCGCGGCTATCGTGAAAAGGAGAGCACTTCGTTTCCATATGATCTAAAAACCTTAGCGCCCACCAATGGTGGTTATGATCTGCTCAAAGCAACACCTTTTGGTAATAGTTACACTATAGATTTTGCCTTGGCCACTTTAAAAGAGGAAGCGCTTGGCCAAGATGAGATCACAGATTTTTTATTGATCAGTTTTTCGAGTACCGATGATATTGGACATAATTTTGGGGTTGACTCTAAAGAAGTTGAGGACGCCTACATTAGGCTAGACAACGATCTCGCACGGTTTATTAAAGCCCTTAATAGATCGGTTGGACGTAATAATTACACCTTATTTCTCACTTCCGATCACGGTGCCCAAAGCAATCCGAGTTTCGGCTTATCAGCTCAAAATAATGATGCTTATTTTAAGGAAGCCACATTTAAGATAGCACTTGGTGATTTTGTACTTGATACCTTCGGAAATGATAAGATCATAGAGCATATTTCTGGGAATATGATCTATTTAAACGATTCATTGGTAGGTGCTTCAGGAAGAAAAGCTTCGGAAATTGAACAGGTTATTAAAGATCATATCTTAAAGGATCCTGCCATAGGTACTGCCGCAACACGAACGGAACTTTTAGCTGCAAGGATGGAAGAGCTTACCCTGCAAATGATACAAAGAGGCTTTCACCCAAAACGAAGCGGTGATATTGTGTATACCCTTTCCGAGGGGATGTCATTATACGCAAAGACCGGCTCAAGTCATGGGAGTCCGCATAAAGAAGATACTCACGTACCATTGCTCTTCTATGGAGCGGGGATTCAACCTGGCGTCACCGATCGCGAGACCAACCCAACCGATATTGCCCCAACATTGGCAAAGCTACTAGGCATTCCTTTTGTACCTTATTGGAAGGGCGATGTGCTAATGGAAGTCTTTAAATAAGTGGGCTTAGAATGAAATACGCATCATCGCGTTAGGAGTAAAGCCAAGCGCATTTTGAATATTTTCTTTAATAGCACCTTCGGAATCAATTCGGTAATAGGATCCAATTTCGTTTTCTTGATTGAGGGCATTTAATACTGAAATCCCCGTTTCAATTTGTGTTTTCTTAAGATCAAAAGCATAAAGTGCAGAGGCGTCAACGCGGAAATAATTTTTTAAACGCGAGGCGTTAATTGATCCATATTGAATTTGGTTGTCGATAATCTCGCTTCCTAAAATAGGTTTTGTAGTTGGGTTACCGCTTCGCCATTGGAAACCAGCCGTTAGTTTCAGTCCATCCTTGACATAGGTACTTCCAAAGGTAATGGCATGGGGAATGTTGTAATTGCTAGGAAAGGATTGATTTGAGAGGTTTTTAAAAGTATATTCATTATTCATAAACGCATAGCTGAGCCAGAGGGTCACGGTCTCTATTCTTTTTCGTATCAACACATCGGCGCCTAAAACCCGATAGCTTCCATCGGTTTTGGAGAATTCGAACTGGTTCTGAAAACCTTGAGCTTGCGAGTTAATTCCATCAATGTTTTTGTAATATCCGTCAATATTTATCAACCAACCCATTTTGCTAAAATTGATCCCTGCAGAAAACTGTTTGCTTTTTGTAATAGGAATAGTAGTGTCGTTAGCTAATTGCCATCTTCGTTTTTCAATTCCGAGGAAATCATTCTGAAAGTTAATGATCTGCGACGTAATTTGATGTTTCATCTCCCCAGCAATTTCGGCACTGAAATAATCTAAGAATTTTTGGGAAAACCGAAAACGAGGTTCTAAAATACTTTCATTAAACTTTTCGAGATAATTATATCTTAGGCCGGTTGAAAGTAAACTATGTTGATTTTTAGATTGCCATTGATATTGACCAAACACACTCGCAGTTCGAACTACTTCAGCAATTAAAATACGAACTAGCGGTTTGTCAACATCGTCGAGATTACTAACTTTTGTTTCTATTATCCCTGAGCCTATTGTAAGATCCTGTTGATCGTTGAGTGCGTAAGTAGCCTGCAATCTGGCTCCTGTTTCAGAAACACGATTCTCTTGTAAAAAACGTTGGTCGTTTAAAATGTTTGCGTTTATGGCCTGAAGCTTATAATCTGACTCGTAAATTTCCAGAGAGGAACTTAGGCTTTTATTCCACTCTCGTTTATAAAAAAATCCAAATCCCAAACTGCTTTGTGCAACACTACTTCTTCTTGAATTAGCTATAGTATTATTTGTAGCCATTTCGTCAAACTCTAATTTATTGTGGATGTTTAAAAAATTGACTCGCAGATGATCCTTTGCGCTTAGCTTGTAAAGCCACCTTAGCGAAAGATCATAAAAGTTGAATTTTTTATCTGAATTGACGATCATCGCATCGTTTGATTCAACTTCAGTATCTTGAGAGATACGATCAAAATATGAGGTATAGGTTGGGGTTGTGGTAAGATCACTTAAAGATTTTCTTCCCCCGAGTTGCAACGATGACTGATTTCCAAGGGGAAGGTCTAGAAAAATGTTCGCGTCGGTTAAGTTTAGCCCGATCGTAGTTTGTCGCTCACGATTGAGTTGTTCATCTGTTTTTAGGTGAATAACTCCTGAAACACCATCAGAGAGGGAAGCTTCTGTGCCGTTTTTTTGAACAAGAACGGTTTGAGTTGCTTCTGGATTAAACGCAGAGATGAGTCCGAAAAAGTGGCCGGTTTGATACATTTTAATTCCGTCCCAAAGCACGAGATTTTGATCATTTGTACCTCCCCTAATATTTATGTTTGAAACTGTTTCATTTAAACTTTGTACTCCTGGTAATGCCTGAATAGTTTGTAAAACGTCGGTTTCTATTACTCCAGGAAGAGCAGAAAATTCATCAAAATCGACTTTAAACGCGCCGTTTTTCATTTTGTCGATTCCTTTTACCAAATAGGAAGTTAAAAACACTTGACTCAACGGTTCTAAGCGAGCTTGCATTAAGATATCAATACATGGCGTAGAGGCCGAGGTGTCTAGGGATAGTGTTAAAGTATTATATCCTAAATATTGTATAGTAAGATGATTTATAGGCTGCTTAGATATGAAGTGAAAAATACCGTCGGCGTTGGTTATTAAAACCTGTTGGTTGTATTTGATCGTAGCCCCCTGCAAAGGTTCGCCAGTGTCGCGATCTTTAACGGTACCACAAAATTTCCATTCCTCACGTTTTGTAATTGTAATGAATTTATCACCTAAGGTGTTAAATATTAAAGAAGTTTGTGCAGATATAAACGCAAGCTTTTCAGAAATTGAAATAGTGCTTTCAGGAGGAAACACAAATATGTCCTCCACATGAGCGGTCGCATAATTAAAGGTAAGATTGTGCTGTGTTTCCAGTTGTATTATCAGGTCGATCAGGCGTGTTTTTTCTTCTTTTTCTTGGGCGAAAAAAAACGTACTCCAAAGGAGTATGCCGATAGAACAACTATACCTAATTACTGCCTTCACCCTTTAAACAACCTAATATTAGTATCATCTATTTTGTAGGTTAAACCGAAAGGGGCAGTTATAGATTGTAGGGCATTTTCAAGGTTATTTTGCATAAACCCTCCAGAAAATAATTGGTCGCGATACTCACCTTGATATTCAATAGAAACGTCGTATTGACGTTCTAGTTCGTCGAGTACTAAGCTAAAAGGAATGTCTTTAAAGGTACTCATATGTTGGGTCCATTGTGGGATCGTTTCTTCTGTTTTTCCTACGGAAACAACACTGTTTAAGGTTCTAAAAGAATCTCCGGCTAGTAATTTTAGTAGTGTATCCTTGTTTTTTACCTGAACGATCCCTTCGTAGCAAATTACCTCGAAGTAATTTTTACGCTGATTCACATTAAATTGTGTTCCCACTACGGTAACAATTCCTTCCGAAGTTTGCACATCAAAGGTTTTTCCGCTAGCAACCTTAAAGAATGCTTCTCCATTTAAAGATACAATGCGTTGTTTCTTCCACTCTTTAGCATCAAAGCTCAACTCAGAATCTGAATTAAGCACCACCTTCGAATGATCGGGTAGTTCAACTTCTTTTTGTTGCGTAGCCAAGGCGCGTGTTTTAGTAAGTGCGTTATTGAAAAATGAAAAATATACGGCAACACCTAAAGCAACAATACTTGCAATTTTTAGTAGGTTAGACCTCCATAAAGTTTTCTTCGGGATAGATTTGGTTATTTGTTTTTCAACGGAATCAAAAGTGGCTGGATCTGAAAAATGCGAAGCCTTGAATCGCTGAGCTTCATTGATTATTGTGTTATTAATTTCAAAATCTTCAAGCGCTTCAAATGCTAATCGTTCTTCTTCCGTGAGGTCATCATTCAACCATTTCTTCAACAAATAATCTTTTTCCATACGAGTGCTCTTATGCATATAACAACTAGAAAAACAAATCTCCTGATTATTTTATATTAAAATTTTTCAGCTGTTTCTTTAAAATAGAGAAGGCGCTATAAATGCGATACTCTATCACTTTTTGGGTTACGCCTAATAATTCGGCAATTTCTTTATGTTTTTTGCCTTCAATCTTACTTAATGTGAAAGCAACGCGCTGTTCTTCGGTTAAGGAGGCAAGAGCCTTTTGATATTGTAGTAAATATTGTTCTTTCTCTAATAAAAACTCAGGAGATTCATGGGTGTATTCTTTAGGCTTGATCTTCTGAAATTTTAAAACAACCTTGTTGTGTTTCAATTCGTTTAGCATTAAATTGTTGGCAATGGTAAACAAAAATGACTTTGCCTTAGCGGGCACCACTTTTGCACAGTTTTCCCAAAGCTTTACAAAGGCTTCTTGCATTAAATCATTTGGGTTATTTTGCGCCCCATATTTATAGTAGAGAAAGTCATGTAGATTTTTTGCATGCTTTTGATAAAGCTTTGCAAATAAGCTCTTACTACAGATATCTTTATAAAGGTCTCTTGACATACATTTTATCCTAAAAACAAAACTACAAAGAAAAAATTCACTTTTTTTCGGGAGATTTTAATCTTAAATTGTTTTAACTATATAGCAGGAACGTCAAAAAGCACAAATGATGAAATTCAGGTTTAAAATATTATTTACAATTCTCTTTAGTATTATCGCGCTCTCGTCCTGTCGTAAAGAGGAAATGGTAGTAATTACGCCCGATGTAGAAGAGGCACTTGGGTCTGAAGTGGCCAACTTATTATTAAGAACGGCTACGAAGGACGGTTCTTATGACAATATCTTAGATAGTGCGAGTTGTTTTAATATAAAATTGCCTGTCACAGTTAGTGTGAATGGAACCGAAGTGATAATTGAAAATCAGGATGATCTTCAAACGGTAGAAGATATTTTTGATGAATTTCCAAATGATGTCGATACTCTGGAATTTCAATTTCCAATAACGATTGTGAAATCTGACTATTCCGAAGAAATTATCAATAGCCAAGCCGAGCTTGATGCTGCCGCAGCGCAATGTGTTGTTGGTAATGACGACGATATTGAATGTATTGATATTCAATATCCAATTACAGCTTCAGTGTTTAATTTAAACAATGAGTTACTAGAAACAGTAGTAATTCAATCAGACGCAGCCTTATTTGCTTTTTTACAATCAATCGATCCGAATACGATTGTTACTTTCGATTTTCCGATCACAGTGATCCTTTATGATGAATCAACCATTGAGATCGAGAATTTTGTACAGCTGGCCGATATTATAGCAAACGCAGATGATGTATGCGATGAAGATGACGACAACGACCCTTATGATGATGATTGTGACAATTGTAGCACACAACAATTAAGTGATCTACTTACCGGATGTGATAATTGGTTTGTTGACAAATTAGAGCGTAACGATGATGATCTCGAAGATACCTACATAGGATATTTCTTTTCATTTGACCCCTCAGGAACAATTACCATTCAAAGTGGAAGCGATATTTACTACGGAAATTGGTCTGCTACAGGAACTGGAAACAATATTGACGTGGTAATTAATATTCCAACGCTACCCGACTTTAACAATACCTGGAATCTTCACGTAATAGAACAACAACCAGGAGAGAGCAAAGTTGATCTACGTCTTGGTGATGACCGACTGCAATTTGAAAGTGACTGTGGTACAGGAGGAAGTGTAGATGATACAATGCTCGTAAATGCTCTTATAGCGGGCGATTGGTATGTTAGCTACTATTTTGATGATACGGATGAGACCAGTGATTACGCCGACTATACCTTTAATTTTGTGAATGATAACACGGCAACGGCAACGCACACAAGCGGAACGACCAATGGTTTTTGGTCTACAGCAGCTGGTGATGAAACCGCACTTGAACTCAACCTGAATTTTGGAACACTCGATCCGCTAGATGAACTAGCAGATGATTGGGATGTACTTGAAGTTACCAACGATATAATTCGCCTAAAAGATCGTAGTGGAGGTGATGGGTCTGTAGATTTCTTGACTTTTGAACGCACTCAAGGCAGTGGATCAATACTTGTGGACATTCTTACAGATGGTCCATGGTTTGTGCAATTGTATACAGACGACGGTTACGATGAGACTTTTTATTACGTTAACTACAGCATCGATTTTAATAGCTCAGGAACTGTAGTGGCTACCAACGGAAGTAATACAAATAATGGTACTTGGCAGGTGCTTAATTCAGATGCCGAATTGAATCTATATTTTGTTGGGGCACCTTTTGACGAGTTCAATGACGATTGGGATGTCCTTATGTTCACCAATACACGTGTTGAACTACAATACGTGAGTGGTGGGGGCGGAGGCACCGATATTTTAATTTTAGAAAAATTATAATACATAAAAGACCTGTTTGTTTAGTTAATGACAGTCTCAAATTGTTTTGATCACTTTTTGGAAATAGGTTGAAACTATTTTCACTATGAAAAAGAAAAAAGACGAGGCGAGACTGTTTTACTAACAAATTAAAATTTAATCCTAAGAAAAGCACATTATGAAATATCGTTTAAAGCTCTTTACAATACTCACATTATTTAGTCTCATATCTTTAGCCTGTTCTAGTGATGATAGCACTAGCGACAACTCAAATTCTGCCGACCAAACCTCCGAAATTGCACAAAATGGCACGTGGAAGATCACATATTTCTATGATAGTGATCAAGATGAAACATCAGATTTTGCAGGCTACGTTTTTACCTTTGCTGAAAATGGAATACTTACGGCGGTTAAGGGCAGTGAAACTGTTACAGGAACATGGTCTGTTGTAGATGACTCTAGTAATTCTTCAGATGACGACGACTTTAATATCTTTTTCCCCGTACCTGAAAGCAACAAATTTGATGATCTTATTGACGATTGGGATATAATTTCAGTAAGTAATACAAAAATAGAATTGACAGACGTAAGCGGAGGCAATGGAGGTACCGATTACCTAACCTTTGAAAAAATATAACCTGCTTAGTTGCTATTTTAAGACGTGCAGATACTCAATGCAGTCTTTTCCAAAAGAGCCTTTCCCAAAGAGGCTCTTTTATTTTACCGTGTTACTGTTTTATAAATTTCTGAATACTTTTTCCTTCGGAAGTGCTGACAGAAACAAAATATAAGCCAGATTTAAGCGAAGAAACATCAATACTTTTTAATTGCTCAGCTTCCGAAAGAACTTGCTTTCCGTTAATAGTAAAAACTAAAATTGATTCAATCAAAGTTTCTTCCGACGAAACAAAAAGCGTCTCCGCAACTGGATTTGGATATATACTTATGTTTTGAAGGTCTTTTTCAGAAATACTCAAAATGGGATTGCCGTATTCGGCCGTGTCGCCATTGGCTGCCGTAACAATCAGACCTAATCCGCCGGCGCCTTCATCGGTAATTTCATACGTGAACGGGCTGGTAGCATTATCAAAATAAAATTCAAAATAAGTCATTTCGTAATTATCCGAATAATTACCATTACAGCTGCCTAGCGTTTGATTTAGATCGGTCAGGCTAAAGGTGTCAGTGCCAGCATACGTAACTTGTCCATAAAGTCCGTTGCACACATACGTTGTGAAAGGAGTTGTAGACCCAGGCATGTCAAAGAGTAAACCAATTTCTGTAATATCGTCATTAAAAGGCGGAGGAATATTGTCATCTCCCATGATTACCACATTAAACAAATTCCATTGGTTTTCTAATAGGGTTGGATCTTGGGCATTAACGGTAGTTAAAGAAACAATCATAAAAAGCAATGCTGCAATATTTTTCATGATTTATCTTTTTAAGAATTTCTGAATACTTTTTCCTTCGGAAGTTAATATTTCTGCAAAATAGAGTCCAGTTTTCAAACTTGACACATCGATCTGATCGGCTGCGGAAGCGTCAGAAAAAATACGTTCACCAGTTAATGAATAAATCGAAAATTGCTTTATCATACTTCCTTCCGAAGTAATAAAAAGCGTTTCCGCTACTGGATTTGGACTAATGACAAAACGTTGCGCTTCAAACTCTGAAGTTCCCAATACTGGCGCATTTTGATAGGTTAACGTAAAGCCAGGAATGACTTCGAGAGTTAGATCCATGATTCCTGTTCCAGAATCTGTCCAAAGTACATACTCATAAAACGCGCCTTCATGGCCAAAAAAGTAGTCAAAATAATCATTCTCTAAGTCAACATGCGACTGCGGTGGGTTATTACATGTGCCACACAAACACAGATCAAAAAAAACCAATTCGAGTCTATCTGTGGTTGCATCATATAAAAATTCGCCCCCATATTCGTTGCATGCCAATCCTGTAAAACCAAGTTGACTATCAATCGTCATATCCACAGATAAAAAAGGCTCAACATCGGCTAAATAATATGTGTCTCCCAAATCATAACTGTATGATGCTAAATACCACGTTTGAAATAAATCTGCGTTTGGCTCCTGTGCAAAACTTTGAAATGAAATTGCATTTAAAACGAGTATGAGTAGTAGTTTTTTCATAACACGAAAAAATTGATTCCCTTAAAGTTACAAAAAACTACTTTCACTATCTTTACATGACCCAAAAAATAATAATAATGACCGATTTCTGGCTATATCTCACTTTAGGACTAGAACACGTTTTAGACTGGGGTGCTTATGATCATGTGCTTTTTCTTATTGCTTTATCTGCCGGGTATTCATTTTATGCGTGGAAACGCTTGCTGCTGCTCGTAACGCTTTTTACACTTGGGCATACTATTTCGCTACTATTGGCGCATTTTAATGTGGTGATGATCAGCAGCGGGCTTATAGAGTGCTTAATTCCTATAACAATTTTGCTAACTGGGCTGTATAATGTCTTTACTGCCAGTAACAGCATAAAGACCCAGGGCAGGTTTTTACTCTACGGACTTACGCTTTTCTTTGGATTGATTCACGGTTTTGGATTTGCCACCTATTATCAAATGATTAGCGTTGACAATAGTATTGCTCCGCTATTAATGTTTGCCTTAGGAGTTGAATTATCGCAGGTCATTGTTGTATTCTTGGTGCTAATGGTAGCATTTGCCAGCGCGCAAATGTTTAAGATCAGTAGGCGAGATTGGATCCTTGTCGTTTCGGCGATCATTATAGGAATGACAATTCCTATGTTATCTGCAACTTGTTTTGGGGCTTAGCCTCTTAAAAAATGCACAATTATTTTTTTTGAGTGTAACTTCGCGCTAATTTTGACACTCATTACAGTATATGAATCTAAAGAAACAACGCAAGTACGATGTCGCTTACCTTCGAATGGCGCAAGAATGGAGTAAACTGTCACATTGCAAACGAAGACAAGTTGGCGCACTTATTGTAAGAGATAAGATGATCATTAGTGATGGTTATAATGGAACACCTACCGGTTTTGAGAATGTTTGTGAAGATGAAGAAGGAGCTACAAAATGGTATGTATTGCACGCTGAAGCCAATGCCATCTTAAAGGTTGCATCATCAACACAATCATGTGACGGCGCAACATTGTATATTACGATGTCACCGTGTAAAGATTGTAGTAAATTGATACATCAGTCGGGAATCAAACGACTTGTTTATTTACAAGGATACAAAGACGACAGTGGTGTGAAATTTTTAGAAAAAGCAGGCGTTAGTATTACGCATATTCCAGATCTATCTATTTAATATGAAAAAGAACCCTATTTATCTTCCCTTGTTTTTGGGTATTGCTGTTGCGATAGGGGTTTATATTGGATCAAAGCTAAATTTTACAGATACTACCGAAAAGATCTTCGCTACCAATTCAAAAAAAGATAAACTCAATAAACTTATTGATTATATCGATTATGAATATGTAGATGAGGTAAATACCGACAGTATTGTAGATGTTACAGTAAACGGAATTCTTGAAAATTTAGATCCGCATTCGGTGTATATTCCCGTTGATCAATACGCAGATAACGCAGATGATATGCGCGGGGCCTTTACAGGTATTGGGATCAGTTTTCATATTTATAAAGACACCATCGCGGTGATTCGTGCTATTGAGGGCGGCCCCGCGGCTAAAGCAGGAATTAAAGGAGGCGATCGTATTTTGGCAGCCGAAGGTGTATCGCTTTTTGGCGGGGGGATGTCGCGTGATAGCATTTCTGAATTTTTAAAAGGCGAGCTTAACTCAAAAGTTTCATTACAGGTATATCGTAAAGATGAAGACAAAATGTTCGATGTCTCTTTGCGCCGAAAGGAAGTCCCTTTAGTTAGCGTAGATGCATCTTATGAATTAACTAACGGGATTGGCTATATTAAAGTGAATCGTTTTTCGGAAACAACCTTCGATGAATTTCACAGTGCGCTAAAAGAATTAAATAAAAAGAAGATCCATTCACTCGTGCTTGATCTCCGCGGAAATCCGGGCGGTTACATTTCCGCAGCAGAACAAATAGCCGATGAATTTTTAACAGACGATAAGCTTATTCTTGTCACGCGAAATAAGCAAGGAGAAGAAACGGAAAGCTTTGCCACGCGGCGAGGTGATTTTGAAGATGGAAAGGTCTATGTGCTTATCGATCAAAATTCTGCTTCGGCAAGTGAGATTGTGGCTGGCGCCTTACAGGACAACGATGTTGGAACCATTATCGGTCGGCGTTCATTTGGTAAAGGACTCGTACAACGCGAAATGTCTTTAGGCGATGGAAGCGCGGTACGCTTAACTATAGCACGCTATTATACACCAACAGGGCGTTCTATTCAACGTCCGTATGGCAATGGGAACGACGCCTATTATTCGGAATATGAAAGCAGGTATCGCAATGGCGAATTATTGCATGCGGACAGTATTCAGGTTGCCGACTCGTTAAAATTTGTTACACCGAAAGGGAAAGTTGTGTATGGCGGTGGTGGAATCATGCCAGATGTTTTTGTTCCGAAGGACACCAGCGTTGAAAACGAAACGATCGAGTTTGTGAGTCGGAGCGGGTTTATGAGTTTCTTTATCTTTGAACTTTTAGAAGAAAACCGAAGTGTCTTTAAAAATATTCCGTTTGTTGACTTTGCCGAAAGCTATCAAGTAGACACTGAAACGGTCGATGCATTTTTAGAGTATGCGCGTCTTAGCGAGGCTAGAATTGATCTTTCGGAGTATGCCGAAGCCTTAAAGAAAGCGATCAAAGCAAATATGGCAGAACAATTATACGGTCCGAATGCCTTTGAGTACATTTTAAATGAAGGAGACCCGATGATTCAAAAAGTCATGGAATTAGAAGGCTTTCTCCCAGTAATGGAGTAAACAGAATACAGTTCAGTTACGCACAACATCCTTCCGAAGAAAAACAAAAACTAGCGCTTCTTTGCTGCTATCTTTTTTGAGATCAATAAGATCGTTAAAAGAAGCATACCACAGCCAGCAGCCAATGCACTTACAACGGCAACAAAGCTATCTCCTTCAAGAAGATCCTTCCAGTTTATCATGGCCAGATTGTAAATAAAGAAGCCTGTCAACAGTATGATAAGGATATAAATAAAAGTTTTCATAGAAATTTATTTGATTGGCATTTTAGATAAAGAGCTCTTGAATGTTTGAGGTAAAAAGTTTTACGGCGATGGCCAACAAAATAACACCAAAGATCTTTTCAATAATAGCAATTCCATTTTTTCCAAGGAAACGCTGAAGACTGCCCGATGTTTTTAGCACAATAAATACAACGACTACATTTACGAGAATAGCGACGATAATATTTTCGATGGCGTATTCTGCGCGTAGCGATAATAGGGTGGTTAAACTTCCTGGACCTGCCACAATAGGAAAGGCAATAGGAAAGACAGTAGCCATCTCCATGCTTCCCTCTTTTTGTTTAAACAGTGTTACACCCAAGATCATCTCTAAAGCAATAAAGAAAAGGATAAAAGCACCTGCCACGGCAAATTCATTGACGTTGACACCAATAAGGTTTAAGATCTCCTCTCCGATGAACAAAAAAATGATAAGTACAATAGCTGCAATAATGGAAGCGCGACCACTTTTAATAGTACTAGATTTTTCGCGTAACGAAATAATGATTGGAATACTCCCAACAATGTCTATCACGGCAAAAAGAACCATGGTTGCGGTGGCTATTTCTTTAAAATTGAAGTTCATATACATTTTCTTTAGAGGCTGCAAAATTAGGCAATAAAGTTGGATGAATTGTAGTAAAAAGGCTGACTTTTTCTTCGGAATAACTTTGGAAAGGGAACGAAAAAAGCTTTTATTTTTTTTGAAAATGTCGCGCCACCGACGTTGCAAATCTTGCTATCTTTGCGCTATGTTTCAATTAGGGAAGACAATCGTTTCTGAAGATATAATCGAAAAGGATTTTGTGTGCAACTTAGGCGCTTGTAAAGGTGAATGTTGTATCGCTGGAGAGGCGGGTGCGCCCGTTTCCGAAGAAGAAATTGCTATACTTCAAGAGGTGTATCCTAAAGTTAAGCCTTTTTTACGTCCAGAAGGAATTGCAGCCATTGAAGCACAAGGCACCCATATCGTCTCAGATCTTGATGATTTTGAAACACCGCTGGTAGACGGGAAAGAGTGCGCATATGTCACTTTTTCAGAACACGGTATTGCGGGTTGTGGTATTGAAGATGCTTATAATGCTGGTAAGATCGACTTTAAAAAACCCATTTCGTGTCATTTATATCCAGTACGTGTACAGCAATACAGTGAGTTTGCAGCAGTAAATTATCACAAATGGCCTATTTGCAATGATGCTTGTACTTTAGGGAAAGAACTTCAAGTGCCCGTTTATAAGTTTGTAAAGGAAGCGCTTATTCGTAAGTTTGGCGCGCCTTGGTACGCCGAATTAGAGAAGGTAGCTGATACCTTATAAAACATCTACAATTATTTTTTAAAGTCTTATAACCCCTTTATTTATCGGGGCTTTTACGCGTTGTTACATATCTTTTAGGATATGTTACAACTGTAACATGTGTGACATTCTTCTTGTCATACTTTTGAAACAAGCTAATTACTATTGTTATGTAATATGCTATTTAGTAAATCGCTTTAGTAGGTATTTCTGAAGGCGCATAGGAAAAACCACTAAGCAATAAGAATGGAAGCCTCCAATCTATTTGGATGAAACACCTAGAACTAAATTTAGACTCCCCAGGTAATTTTGTCCTGATATCTGAAATCGTAAAAGATGGAGGATATTGGAGTCTCATGGAATTGTGAGACATAGAATCAAAACGAATCAATTAGTAATTACAAATTTTAGAAATCATGAAAAAACTTTTTACATTAACAGTATGTCTGTTTAGCTTTTTAGCAATGACAGCGCAGACAAATAGCTTAGATGCTACAGGAAGTACAATACAAATTCCTGAACGCACTCCTGCACTTGAAGCTTTATTTCAACAGGCAGAATATTTAGATATGCATGGAACGTCAGCTGAAATTGAAGCCAACAGGTTGGCTATTAAGGCGGCATGGACAGCCATTGACCCAGCTATTGGTGCGCTTTATAAGCCTACAAATGCTCCTAAATACGATCGTTTAGGTCAAGGACCAACACCTTATGTGCCTGGAGAAATTATTGAGCGTCCAGACCCACTTCCTTTGTCTAGAGAATGGGGAGACGATATTTTAATCCGTAACGATTTCGTCGATGGAATCGATATGACAACAACTTTAAATACAGGAGATGTGTTTGTAGGGATGTATGAAAATGAAATCGATGCTGGAGGTGCAGCAGACAATATATATATTTATAGATCATCTACTAATGGAGCCACTTGGGACCTGTTTGTAGAGTTACAATCACCTACACCGATTAGAAAAATACAACTTTTATCGTTTGACGGTGTTGGAGACCAGTATATCTTGGCTTTCTTACTATTTGACGGAGGATTATTTCAGGTAGCACGTTGGGATACGAGCAACGCCGATTTTAGTTTTAACACGATTTCTACAGGAATATCTGATTTTGCAGCAGATAGAAATTTTCCAGCAAATACAGATGCCATGAGAGCATTTGTTACGATGTTAAAAGATGACGGTTGTGCAACTGAAGTATTTTCAGCTAGAAGTACCTCAGGAGAATATGGTTTTGGTTGGGTTGACGAAGTATCCATTGATGGTGTTTGTGGGGCTCAGGTAGATTTTACGTATGCACGAGCTGGAGATTTGTATACAACATATACAGGTTCGGCGAGTGGAAACCTTTATGTGAATTACAATCCGTCTTTTAATGACCCTACCATGTGGGAACCAAGAGAGACTTTAGAGTTAGGAGCCACAAGAGAAACCTTAAATCCTACAATTCGTGCGGCACGTTTAACTCCACCTGAAGCGAAGGTGGTTGTTTGGGCATCAGACCGAGCTAGTGGCTCAGGTTCAAATTTTGATGGTGTTGGCTATTTAAAAGTAGATGCAGGTGCGTTTGCCGTGTTTAGCAATTTTGGTTCAGGTGGTTCCAATTGGAATATCTCGCATACCGATGGTTGGATCAATAGAAATGAAGAAAATGAAACGATACGTTTTAGCTATGTACGTGATAACATTGATAATTCAGAAAATGATCTCAATCGATCTATCACTTTTAACGGTTCAGATTTTGATGGATTCGAATCGGTGGCAGACTCACCCTTAGATGTTTTTGATGGCTTTCCGTCGGTAACTGCAGAAACCGCAGACGGTTTACCTTGTCTTGCTTTTGCAGGAACAAATGGTACACGTGGTTTTGGATTGTATTTTGACAGCAAAGCAGAAATTTTATCAATAGACGACTTGAGTATTGACGGATTAAATTATTACCCAAATCCAACATCTGATGAGATGAACGTTTCAGCAAAAGAAACGATTGATACTATATCAATCTATAGCATCTTAGGACAACAACTTTTGAATGTTAAACCAAGTTCAACAGAAACAGTTGTGAATACAGCATCTTTGGCATCTGGGGTATATGTCATGAAGGTAACTGTAGGTTTGCAAACAGCAAGTTTCAAAATAGTGAAAGACTAAGATAATTTTTTTCAATTGTTTTTTTGAAGCAGGGCCGTCGTTATAGTACGGCCTTGCTTATTTGCTGAAAAATCAAGAAAAAAGCATACCGTTTCATTTAATAATTCACTGAATAATAGTAACTTAGTATTATCAACAACCAACCTTAATAATTATGAAAAAATATCTATTAGTCGCTTTAGTAACCGTTCTTGTATTCGGTTCTTGTGAAAATCCGGTTTCCAAAAAAATAAAAGAGACCAAACAAAATGTAAGTAATGCCACTAAGGCTGTAAAGGAAATGACCGATCTTCAAGAAGATCTGCAAGAGTTGCAACAAATAGAGCCTCTTACTAATGATGAGATGAAGGCTTGGCTGCCTGATGAAATTAATGGAATGAAACGCATTGCTTATAAAGCAGGCCAAATGTCGTATATGAAGATCGCTAATATTGAAGCGACCTATGCGAACGAAGACAAAACAAAAAAATTCAAAATCGAAGTAATTGATGGCGCAGGGCAAATAGGGGCCGCAGCAACAGCAGGAATGCGTATGATGTTCTCTCAAGACTTTGAGGAAGAAGATGAGTATAAAAGTAGAAGAACAACCAAAAAGAATGGCGTAAAGGCAATTGAAGAGTATCGTAAAAATAACAATAATAGCACGATCGAGTTTATGCATGACGATCGATTTTATATGAAAGCCACGGGTACGGGAATGGATCTAGACGAAACATGGGATGCCATAGAAGAATTAGATGTGGATGATTTAGTGTAAATATTGGTCATACGCTTAAAAAAGCCGGAAACCTTATAGGTTTCCGGCTTTTTTGTTACAAATAAGACAGCAATTGTTACATTCTTGACAACTTGCGTAAGTGTTTGTTTTTAGTTTTAAGCTATAAAATAGCATGGAGAAACTTCATTTAAAGTTTCCAAAAAAAATTAAAATTACTATTATGAAAAAACTTGGTATAATATTATTAAGTCTGTTATGTGCTTCAAATTTATTTTCACAATCAGATGATAACACTTCTGTTTCTGGTTTTAGTTTGGGTGAAACTAAAAAAACCGCAGCCCTCGAATTGCTTTATGAACAAGCACATGTCCTTGAAGAAAACGGTACCGCAGCCGAAATAGAAGCAAACAGGTTGGCGATCAAGGCGGCATGGGAGCAGGTCAACCCAGAAGTGGCTGCATTATATAAACCCGTGTATACAGGAGTTCAATACAAAACAGTCGGTTTTAACGGGGTGCCTTATGTTCCTACAGAGATCGTGGAACGCCCCGAGATAGTACCTCAAAGGGATTGGACCACCGACCTATTACTACGGGATGATTTTATTGACGGAATAGACATAGAAGTTGCCAACAATGGGGATATTTATGTCGCCGCTTACGAGAATGAAATTGATGCAGGAGGATCACTTGATCATCTATACATTTACAAATCTACCGATCATGGTGCTAGTTTTACGCTATGGAAAGATGAGCCTGCAGTTTCTCCTTTTCGTAAAATTCAGCTTGTGATCTTGAGCGGAGCAGGAGAAGAATACCTAATCGCATATTCGCTTTTTGAAGGAGGGTTGTTTGAAGCTTTGCGATGGGATTTGCAAACAGCATCATTGTCTCTTGAAATAATTGTTCCCTCTGAAGTTTCAGATTTTAGTGTTGATAGAAATTACCCAGGAACAACAAATACACAAAGAGTATTTGCTACCTATCAATTAGATAATCTTTTTTCCGAAGTTTTTTCGGCAAGAAGCACGGCTGGAAGTTATGGACTTGGATGGGTTGATGAAGTTTCAACGAGTAATACATTCGGATTGCAAGTTGACTTTGCCTATGGCCGAAGCGGTGCGTGCTATGTAACCTATACAGGCTTCAATACAGGGAATTTATACGCAAATGTCAATCCAGATTATAACGATCCAGCATCGTGGGGGACCCGAGAAACTGTGGAGCTCGGCGGGAATGAAGAAACGGTTAATCCGTCTATAGCAGCAGCTAGAAAATTATTACCAGCCGACGAAGTTGTCATATTTACCTCTTCCATTCCCACAGGAAGTCCTTTAGGGTATAACATTAAGTATTATATACGTGAAAACAGTAGTGATTACAGTGTTTTATGGACTGGTTTAGCGTTGCCGGGTGACACTAATGTGCATTATGATACTTGGATTCGAAGAACAAACAATGTAGATCGAATTAGAGCTGCTTATGTTAGAAGTATTATTGATAATTCAATCGATGATCGTTTGATATACAGAGATTATGATGGTGCGGCTATAAGCGGACCTACGCTAATCAATGATACTGGTAATGAAGTATGGAATGGTTTTGCACCTGCTGTCGCAGAAACGCTAGATCAGCTAGCTTGTATTGCTTTCGCAGGGAACGTTGGAGGGAATGCCTACGGACTTTATTTTGACAATGAAGCAGGTGTTGTTTTAGATGTAACCGAAAACAGGATCGTAGGTCTATCCTACTACCCAAATCCTACTAAAAATGAATTACACATACAGGCGAAAACGATGATTGATGAAATTATAGTGTATTCAGTTCTAGGTCAAAAAGTGATACATGTGCAGCCGCAAGAGTATCAATCAACAATTAGCACCGCTGGATTGACTTCTGGAATATATTTAGTAGAAGTTAAATCAAATTCAACACAGAGTATCTTTAAAATAATCAAAGAGTAAAGCAGTTTTAAGTTTAAGTTAGTTTTAAGTTTAGTGTAAGAAAGACAGGTCACATTTGGCTTGTCTTTTTTTTTATTTTACACATGTTTTCTGAAATCTGCGTTTTTATGATGATTCATTTCAAAAAAAATGAGGCCCGAGATGTTGAAAATTTTTATGGTATTTAAGCGTTCTCAACCCCTATAAATACCCGAATTTTAGGACAGCGTGAAGGCTTTTCAACGACAAGGGAGTCAATTGTTAATAAGCCAATTAAATTTATATAAATTACTGAAAATCAATAATTTAGTAATTGGTTTTAACAAATCGATAAGAACAATCTATTTTAGCGAATGTTGAAAACTTTGTTGAAAACCTAAAGCGATTTTGTCCATTTGAAGTCTATTTATTTTCCATATTTGTTAGTCCCTAGTAAAGGCAACAAAACACAGAATTTAAATCGAAAGGACAATGAGCGCAGTAGAACCCATTTTAGAAAAAAACGACAACAGATTTGTAATTTTTCCAATACAACATCACGATATTTGGGAATGGTACAAAAAGTCTGAAGCCAGTTTTTGGACAGCAGAAGAAATTGATTTACATCAAGATCTAACCGATTGGACTACGAAACTTAATGACGATGAGCGCTATTTTATTAAGCACATTCTTGCCTTTTTTGCTGCGAGTGACGGGATTGTAAATGAAAA
Source organism: Ulvibacter sp. 2305UL32-6 (assembly GCF_058148545.1). NCBI lineage: Bacteria > Pseudomonadati > Bacteroidota > Flavobacteriia > Flavobacteriales > Flavobacteriaceae > Ulvibacter > Ulvibacter sp. 2305UL32-6. Next base: position 164,883 of record NZ_JBYVKA010000003.1, on the reverse strand, counting down.
TCTTGCTGAGAATTTCGTAAATGAAGTTCAGTATAGTGAGGCTAAATTCTTTTACGGTTTTCAGATCATGATGGAAAATATTCATAGTGAAACCTATTCGTTGCTTATCGATACCTATGTAAAAGATGAAAAGGAAAAAGACATGCTTTTTAATGCTATTGAAAATTTTCCTGCTATCAAAAAGAAGGCAGATTGGGCATTAAAATGGATCGATAGTCCGAGTTTTGCTGAACGTCTTATCGCATTTGCTGCGGTAGAAGGTATTTTCTTTTCAGGTGCTTTTTGCTCGATTTTCTGGTTGAAAAAGCGCGGTATCATGCCAGGGCTTACCTTTTCTAATGAATTAATCTCTCGTGATGAAGGAGTACACTGTGACTTTGCTGTACACCTGCATAATCATCACCTAATCAATAAGGTTCCTAAAGAACGTATTCGCGAAATCATTGTAGATGCACTTAACATCGAACGTGAATTTATTACCGAGTCGCTTCCAGCAAGTCTTATTGGAATGAACAGTAAATTAATGACACAGTATCTTGAGTTCGTAACAGACCGCCTTTTGGTTGAACTTAACGGTGAAAAAGAATATAACACTACTAATCCATTTGACTTTATGGATATGATCTCGCTTCAAGGAAAAACAAATTTCTTTGAAAAGCGTGTTTCAGAATATCAAAAAGCAGGTGTAACAAATAAAGACAAAGAGTCTAATAAGATTAGTTTCGACGCAGATTTTTAGAGAAGTTACCGTCTTTTCCCCAAGAGGCGGACTTTTCGCTTACAAAGTTGATAATGAGCAATATACACATTGCTTACAATCCACGTTTTTGAATAATTTTAAGTAACCTCATAATACCCACGATAATATGAATGTAATAAAGAGAGACGGACGCAAGGAGCCTATAATGTTCGACAAGATCACGGCACGAGTAAGAAAATTATGCTATGGACTTAATGAATTGGTAGATCCAGTCAAAATATCGATGCGTGTCATTGAGGGACTATATGATGGGGTAACAACAAGTGAATTAGATAATCTTGCTGCGGAAGTTGCTGCAACAATGACGACCTCACATCCAGATTATGCACGTTTGGCAGCTCGTATTTCAGTTTCTAATTTACATAAAAACACAAAGAAGTCTTTTTCAGAAGTGATGAAAGACCTATACGAATATGTAAATCCGCGTACGGGTAAAAAAGCACCGTTATTAAGTGATGAGGTATACGATGTGATCATGGCGAATGCAGATGATCTGGATTCTACAATTATTTATAACCGAGATTTTGGGTATGACTATTTCGGTTTTAAAACATTAGAGCGTTCGTATCTTTTAAAGCTTAACGGAAAAATCGTGGAGCGTCCGCAACATATGCTGATGCGTGTTTCTATTGGAATTCATCCAAATGACCTGCCTGCAGCCAAAGAAACATACGAGCTGATGTCGAAGAAATACTTCACACACGCAACACCTACTTTATTTAATAGTGGAACACCAAAACCACAAATGTCATCTTGCTTTTTATTAGCCATGCAAGACGATAGTATCGACGGTATTTACGATACACTAAAACAAACAGCCAAAATATCACAGTCGGCTGGAGGTATTGGTTTATCTATTCACAACGTACGGGCAACAGGATCTTACATTTCGGGAACCAACGGAACCTCAAACGGAATCGTACCCATGCTACGTGTTTATAACGACACAGCACGTTATGTAGATCAAGGTGGCGGAAAACGTAAAGGTTCTTTCGCGATCTATGTTGAACCATGGCATGCAGATATCTTTGATTTCTTAGATTTAAAGAAAAATACAGGAAAAGAAGAAATGCGCGCACGTGATCTGTTCTATGCTATGTGGATTCCAGATTTGTTTATGAAGCGCGTGCAAGAAGATGGTGAGTGGACCTTGATGTGCCCGAATGAATGTCCGAACTTATTTAACGTTCACGGCGATGAGTTTGATGCACTGTACCACAAATATGAATCTGAAGGTAAAGGAAGAAAGACCATCAAAGCAAGAGAGCTTTGGGAGAAAATTATGGAGTCTCAAATTGAGACAGGAACGCCGTATATGTTGTACAAGGATGCAGCAAACCGTAAGAGTAACCAAAAGAACTTAGGAACCATTAGATCGTCAAATCTATGTACTGAGATCATGGAATACACATCTCCAGATGAGGTTGCTGTATGTAACTTAGCTTCCATTGCGTTACCCATGTACGTAAAGAATGGTGAGTTTGACCATAAAGAATTGTTCAAAGTAACCAAACGCGTTACCAAGAACTTGAATCGCGTGATTGACAGAAATTACTATCCAGTAAAAGAAGCTGAAAATTCGAATTTCCGTCACCGTCCGGTTGGATTGGGAATTCAAGGATTAGCAGATGCTTTTATCATGTTGCGTATGCCGTTTACAAGTGATGAAGCTAAAAAACTAAACCAAGAAATTTTTGAAACGCTTTATTTTGCTGCTTTAACTGCTTCTATGGAAGAGGCTAAAGCCGATGGACCATACCAAACTTATAAAGGGTCTCCTATTTCCGAAGGATTATTTCAACACAACCTTTGGGGGATAGAGGACAGCGAATTAAGCGGTCGTTGGGACTGGGGTAAATTGCGTAAAGAAATTAAAAAACACGGTGTGCGTAATTCATTACTTGTTGCGCCAATGCCTACAGCTTCAACCTCACAGATCCTTGGAAACAACGAAGCTTTTGAGCCGTATACTTCTAATATTTATACACGCCGTGTCCTTTCAGGAGAGTTTATTGTAGTAAATAAGCACCTTTTAGAAGATCTTGTTAAGTTAGATCTTTGGAATGACGATCTAAAAGAGCAGATCATGCGTGATAACGGATCGGTTCAAAATGTAGATATTCCACAAGACCTAAAAGAACTCTATAAAACAGTTTGGGAATTGAGCATGAAAGACATTATTGATATGTCACGTCATAGAGGTTATTTTATTGACCAATCTCAATCGTTGAACCTCTTTATGGAAAACGCGAATTACGCAAAACTTACTTCAATGCACTTTTACGCATGGAAGAGCGGACTTAAAACAGGAATGTATTATTTGAGAACGAAGAGTGCTGTAGACGCGATCAAGTTTACCTTGAAGAAGGAAGAAAAGAAAGAACCCGTAGCCGCAGCGGTTGTTGAAACAGTTGTAAATGTTGCTGAAGATGCAGCGACAAGCGCTAGCGTTTCTACAAAACCTATGACCCCACAAGAATTACGAGAATTATTGACCAAATCGCAAACTGGCGGCCCAGACGAGGACTGCGAAATGTGCGGATCTTAACCTATTTTAAGTGTTAATAAAGAAAAGGAAGTCAGGAGTAATTGGCTTCCTTTTTTTATGCCATAAACTGAAGTGCATAGCCCAAAATAGCACCCATCACAATTACCCAGATCACGTGTACTTTTTTAAAGCCGAAAATGATGATGGCCGACAAAACAGCAATGAGTATGGCGCGCCAATCTGAAAGCGTCTCAAGACTCATCACATACAAAACAGCCAACATAATGGCTACTGCCGAAACATTGACGCTATCGAGCACATAGCCCAAAAGTTTTGACTTTCGCATTTTAGGAATTAACGGATTCAAAACCCAAACGAATAAAAAAGACGGAAGGAAAATACCCACTGTGGCCGCTAATGCACCCCAAAAGCCACCCAATTGATATCCAATAAAGGTTGCCGTTGAAAGTACGGGTCCTGGTGTAAATTGTCCTATCCCAATAGCCTCCATTAGTGCCGGTCGCGAGAGGAGTCCGTTGCTAACGAGCTCCGCATCGAGGTACGCAAATAAGACGTAGCCACTTCCGTAGAGAATACTTCCCACCTTTAAAAAGGTCCATAAAATTTTTAAGGTTGTGAGCTTGGTGATCACTTCCGAAGAGAAAAACAGCAACAGTATAGGGGATACCGACTTTACCGAATTTGTCTGCCATTTGCTTTTCAGAAGAAAGTAAAATGCGCCAATAATTCCGCCGAAAAAAAGCATATAAATTTCGTTGATTCCCGCAATGCTTCCCGCTAGAACCAATACACCAAGCATGGCTAATTCAGCATTTTTTAGGGCTTTTTTACCCAGCTTTAGAATAGCAGAAGCAATGATTGCTAAGACGGCAGGCTGAATACCTGTAACGAAGGGCTCTACTTCGGGAAGGCTTCCGTAGGTAACATATAAATAAGCCAAGAAGCACGTGATGACTACCGCGGGAAATATAAACGAAAACCCTGCCACAAACAGCCCTGGAACGCCTGCGCGTTCGTGACCACAGTGCATGGTCATTTCGGTGGAATTTGGACCCGGAATTAGGTTGGTGGCGCCAACGAGATCTAAGAAATGTTCTGGCGTGATCCACTTGCGTTTTGAGACGATTTCAGCCTCCATAAGGGCGATATGTGCCGCGGGCCCTCCAAAGGCAATACAACCCATCCTGAAGAAAACAAAGGCTATCTCTTTAAGCTTTTCGGTTTGCTTCACGGCTTACATTTTATTCAGGAAATCGGTACCCAAATACGTATCGTCTTTGTTGTAGTACCACGCGCGGTTCTTCGGAAACCGAATATTGTTGATCACAATTTCTTCAGTAAGCAAAATATACTCACCTGTATCTTTCCCTTTTCCGCTAGGATCGCCTTTAAAAAACTGATAAATTTCCATGGCGTAGGTCGTTGGGTCAAAATAAAAAAACCAAACATCACTTCCTATAGCTTCATCGTAGGTGGCTTTTAAAACCAAATATTCCTTGCCTTTAAACGTTTTCTTTGCAACTGTTGGATCGAGGATCGTTCCTGGATCTTTTAACTTCATGGGCAAACCGTAGAGATATGTATAGTAGTTTTTATACATTTCAGCTCGCTCACAAGACATATTGTTTGCTTTAATGGTTTCTTCGGAAAGATTGGAGGCACCGTTTAAAGTGAGCGAACAATCTTCTTTATTGAGGGTATAATCTGTGACGATCGTATCACGTGTTGCTTGTACGCGAAAGTATTCTTCTGGTAAATTGATGTAGATCTTGCTAAGACGTTTCGAATTACTATGGGTTTCCATAGTCACTGTAAATTGTCCATTGAACTGTGGCCAAGTATCATTTGGATCGTGATATTGGATGGTTTTTTCAAGCAATTGATCTGCTGTTATTTGTTGGGCAATGCTAATATGACTACTAAGCACAAGACCCACTAAAAGAAGGAAGTTTTTCATCTTTTAAAGATAACGAAATACAATAAAAAAGCACGACATCCAAAAGAGGAAATCGTGCTTTTTGTAATGATGATGGGTTGATTCTTATTGCTTCTGATAACTGTTATAGTATTCTTCCATAAGACTCATGATAGCGGTCACAAGATCTTTTGTCTCTAACAGTAAGTTGAAGTATAAGGTTGTGTTTTTCGGACTAGATTCTTCGCTACGAGTACGATCGATCTGCTTTTGAATTTTTTCTGAAAGTCCTTCAAAAATCTCCTCTTTACGCGCAAGCACATAGCTAATGCGTTCAAATTTTCTACTATTAAATACTTCCTCAATTTCAACCAGCATGGTTGATAGTGTATCGTCTAGTTCTTGCAGATCCTTAATTTGATTGAAGCGTAAAGCTTTGTGTTTGTTGTTTACGTGCTTATAGCTCTTTTTGGAAATGAAGTCCAGTGATTGTCCGATATCGGTGAGATGCGCCAAAATAGTAATGTAAAAATTACTACCACGTACATTGGTATCGTCTAAGCTTTTAATAAGGTAAAATATATTATCTCGAAGCGCTTCGATCTCAGAATCGAGCTTTTCAACACCTTTGCGACTCTTTTTAAGTGCTTTGGTGTCTTCGGTAGCTAATCCTTTAAGAACAGCCGTATAGATCTTATTAGTTCTATAAACTACATTTGCTATATTGTCGGCACTTTCGGTAATAATACCTTGTACAGTACTGCTTTCAGACTTTTTAAGGCTTTTTGCGTCAATTTTTACATCACTTTTCTTTTTATGAGAAAGGTAGTTTCTCGCCAATAAAAGAACAGTTAACAGTAACAAGATCGGGATCATCACCTCTTTGTTCCAATTGATAAGGAAAGCAACGATTCCAGCAGCAATAAAGGCTCCAATAGCGGTAAAGAACCAACCACCAATAACGTTTAGTACACCGGCAACACGGTAAACAGCACTTTCTCTACCCCAGGCTTTATCGGCTAAAGAGGTACCCATGGCGACCATAAAGGTTACGTAGGTAGTAGATAGTGGTAATTTCATCGCGGTTGCAATCGAGATAAGAACCCCTGCGACCATTAGGTTAACAGAAGCGCGGATCATATCAAATGCTGGTGCGTCCATACTTTGATCCTTTGAAAGGGCAGCTGTATTTGGTTTTTCGAAATTTTTTGCAATACGTAATTGTGTTCTCCCCGGAACTAGCTTTCCAAAAGTTTTAGAGAGCCATGAGCTTCCGCTTACAATTCCTCTTGAGAGCATATTTGGCTCAAATTTTTCGTGGGTATCGCCTTGGCGTGAAAGACTGATTTCGGTTTCAGCAACGGTTTTTGCTTTTTTAGAGAACCATAAAGTTAAAACCATAATGGCACCAGCTATAAAGAGAAGTAATGGTTCTGCAGGCACTTTCTTTTCAAGGACACCCATAGAAAAGGAAGAGGCGTCAACTCCAGAAACGACCCATGCTTCGTAAGAGTGATAAGCCGCCATTGGTACCCCGATAAAATTCACCAAATCGTTTCCTGAGAAGGCGAGTGCAAGGCCAAATGTTCCAACAGCAATTACAACAAGAAGAATACTCTTTTTGGTGATCTTCTGAAATAGAAAAGCAAGACCCGTAAAGAAAACAAAACCTAAGCCCATGATAATGATCTCGTTGCCTTCAATAACATCTTTCATTTCGCCATAATAAGGAGTTCCTTTAAGGCCTTTTATAAAAATAAAATAAAGGATAGCGGTTAAAGCGATACCGCCAAAAATTGCTCCAAAATGCTTGATTTTCTTTTCGTACTGAAAAGTAAAAACCATACGAGAGATCCACTGAACCACGGCACCAACGCTAAACGCAATAAGTACCGACAGCAAAATCCCTAGAATAATTTCGATGGCTTTCGATGTGTTGATGTAATTTCCAAGATCGGCCAAAGTTTCTGTCTCTGAGCCACTAATTTTGATCAATGACATCACTACAGCCGCACCAAGCAAGTTAAAAACAATGGATACAGTGGTAGAAGTAGGTAGTCCTAAGGTGTTAAAAAAGTCTAGCAATAGTATATCTGTGATCATTACGGCCATAAAAATGATCATGATCTCATCGAAGTAAAACTGGTCGGGGACAAAGATCCCTTTTCGGGCTACTTCCATCATACCGCTTGAAAAGACGGCACCAATAAAGATTCCTAAACTGGCAACGATCATAATGGTTCGTAGCGATATTGCCTTTGAACCGATAGCAGAGTTTAAAAAATTAACGGCATCATTGCTCACCCCAACTACGATATCTGCAATCGCCAGAATCACTAATGCAACAAGCATTAATAAGTATATATTCTCCATAGTATTATTAAATTCAACGGTGCAAATGTCACACTTTAGTGGTGCTTCATTGTTACCAAATTGTTATATCTATTTTTATTTAAAAATGCAGATCAAAGCCCATTCGAAACAGAAGATTGTCCTTTTCTCCGCCTACTTCCGTATAGCTAAAATCTGTCTGTACTTTTAATTTATGTCCTACAATATATTTTGAAAGGCCAATGGTGTATTGATCTTCGTTATCATTTCCGGTCACGTCATCAAATTGTGTGGTCGTATATCTTCCAACAACTTCATAATTGTTTTTGAAAAGATAACCTATTTGGGCGTTAATTGCATTACCAACAAGAACGATATCGCCTGTAGGTGTATCGTCAAGATCAATGGCAACTGGTTTATTGGCATCTCTTGACGCGAATTCACCCATAAACGAAAGACCTTTGTATTTAAACATGGCATCCACGAATACGGTGGTAATATCGGTTTCGTAGAGCGAGCCGTCTTGTAAAAACATATAGGAACCTAAATTGCTTCGGGTTTTTACGGCATTATTATTAAAGTCGTATGTGGCGCCTATCATCAATTTTGGTGTTTGTTCCCGCTTTAGATCGGCTTGCGAATAATCACCTTTGGACGCAAATTTTCCGAAGGGTAAAAACTCAATACGTCCGGTATATTGTAATCCGCCTTGATTTCCTTCTGTAACATTACGACCTTCTCCTTGCGAAACTGCGAGTTTTTCGCGCATTAAAAATGATTCTCCTAATTGTGTATAATGACGGAGTTGTATGCCAGCGTCACGATCAATATTGAAGCGGCTATTTAATAAGGAACGGTTGATCAATTGTAGGTTTGCGGAAGAAACAACACGTTCTACGTTGCCAGGAAGCTTGGTTTGTCCTGCCCAAAGTTCGAAATTTTCATAGAAGTTCCACATAATTACCGCATCAAGAATATAGCGCGGTGTGTTTCTATTAAAATCGTTGCCTCCAGAAATATCTCTATTTGAGAGGCCAAGTTCTATTTTGTATTTTAGTTTAGGAGTATAGGCAAAACCTTCAAATTTTAAGCGGGCACGTCGCACGAGAAAATTGTGTTCTGCACTTCCATAACGATCCCCTTGATAATCCCATGAAGAGATAGAGCGCACTTGAATACGTGGAGCAAATTTTACACTAAATGAACTATCCTTAGCTACATAGTTAATAATACCATTTCCAAATTTGGTGTCGCTAATCTCTTGCGCTTGTGTAGAATAAATTACTGAAAAACAAGCAAATACGAGGAGTAGATGAACTCTCATTAAATATCGTTTATAGTTTTTGTCGCTGCAAATAACCAACTTCAATGTTAAGTTAAGGTTAAGCCGAGGTGAAGAAATAAATTTTAAATAGATTTTTTAAAGTTTATTTAACAAAATGTGGTCTATAAAAATAACTTTTTGAGGTTATATTTGTTCGCTTACTCAATCTGTATTTGAAAACACTTGCAAAAATCACAATCTCTTTTTTCTTAAGCTTCACGCTTATGGCTCCGGCTATTGTGAATTTGATCAATTTTGATAGTGATTCTGTTTTGATTATCAATATTACTGAAGAAGAAAATCAAAATAGTTACAAGGTCGATCTTAAAGAGAAGCAAGTTGTTTTGTATTCTTATCCAGATTTTGATGCGGTTTGGTTTAACAAAAAACCAGTAACTTCTCGATACTGTATTCCTTCGGTTGTTGGGTTTATTACTGAAATACCGCTTCCCCCTCCAGAGCAGCTCGCTTAAAATTTTCAAAACAGAATTTAAAAAACAAGTGAAACCACTTCAGTAATGATGGGGTTTCTATAATGTAATACTATTAGATGAAAAATTTATTCAATTTTAAACACTTTAGAGGAGATCTATTTGGCGGAATTACGGCTGGTATTGTAGCCTTGCCGCTGGCATTAGCTTTTGGAGTGAGTTCAGGTCTTGGGCCAAGTGCCGGACTCTATGGAGCTATTTTTGTAAGTTTCTTTGCTGCGCTATTTGGCGGCACCAATACACAAATTTCAGGACCAACGGCTCCAATGACTGCCGTGAGTATGGTTGTTATTGCGGGAATTATCGCCATAAATGACGGTGATCTAGACAAGGCTTTGCCTGCGATATTAACTGTGTTTTTACTCGCAGGTTTGATGCAGGTGGGGTTAGGGCTATTGGGAATAGGTAAGTATATAAAATATATTCCCTATCCTGTGGTATCTGGCTTTATGACCGCGATTGGAATTATCATTTTAATCACGCAGATATTGCCGGCCTTGGGGTATTATCCAAAGGAAGATACCGAGTTTGTAAATCAATACAAACCCATGGCCGAAGAGATCATTCTTGATAATATTTTAAAGGAAGAGGCCGGAGAGGGTATTCTTGTATTGGAAGACTTTAAAGAAACGATTCTAAGAGCTGAAGACATCACTCAAGAAGATATTTTAAAGGAATCGCAAACGCTTGCGGCTTCAGAGGCTTCTGGAGTATTGGGAGCGATCAAAGTACTTCCTAAAGCGCTAAACAATATCAATTGGTTAGAATTGCTCTTAGCATTAGGAACCATCTTAATTATTTACGGGTTTAAGCGTATCACAACAGCTGTTCCAAGCACCTTGGTGGCGCTATTGGTAATGTCTGGGATTGCTTTTGGATTTGGTTTAGATTATCGTCCTATTGAGCAAATTCCAAGCGGATTGCCGATTCCAAATCTCGGGATCTTTACTGATTTTAGCTTCGGAAGCATAACACCCTATATTTTTACTGCACTAACTTTAGCACTTTTAGGAGCCATTGATTCGTTATTGACGTCTGTTGTTGCAGATAATATGACAAAGACGAAACACAAGCCAAACAAAGAACTAGTTGGTCAGGGAATAGGAAACAGTATCGGAGCTCTTTTTGGCGGAATACCAGGGGCTGGTGCGACCATTAGAACGGTTGTAAATATCAAATCGGGTGGAAAAACACGATTGTCTGGTATGATTGCGGGTGTATTATTATTGATAATTCTTTTATCGTTAGGTCCTGTCGCTTCTGAAATTCCAGCTGCAGTACTTGCAGGAATTTTAATCACGGTAGGAATAGGCGTAATGGATTATAAAGGATTAAAAGCTATACCTTATATGCCAAAAGCAGAGGTAATTATCATGCTAGTCGTGCTAGTGCTCTCTTCTGTTTGGAATTTGGTATATGCCGTAGGAATTGGCCTTGTTATCGCGTCTCTTATGTTTATGAAAAAGATGGGAGATCTTACTGCAGAACGATCAGACGTTAAGCCTTTATTAAAGGAAAAAGCGTGGGCTGATGAAGATGATTTTCCGCAGAATTTAAAAGAAGAGGTCTTTATTAAGCACTTAAAGGGACCTTTGTTTTTTGGATCGACAAGTGATTTTCAGCAGTTGGCATCGCAAATACCTGATACCGCAAAGGCCGTTGTGATCAGGATGGGTAGAATGCAGTATATGGATCAATCGGGTCTTTATGCGATGGAAGATATTTTAGTTGATCTAGCACAACGCAACATCAAAGTGTTGTTGGTAGATGTTCTTAAGCAACCGAAATACATGATGGAAAGAATTGATATCATACCAAACTTGATACCACAAGAACATATCTTTAAAAATTTCAGAGAATGTTTAGATTGGGTTAAAAATAATATAAAAGATACATACTAAAATAGAGTAGATATGAAAGCACACACAAAAGAAACACAAGCAACGATGACCCCTCACAAAGCGTTGGAATATTTAAAAGAAGGGAATAAACGTTTTCAAGGTAACCTTAGCGCAAACCGAAATTTATTACAGCAAGTAAATGATACTACGGAAGGGCAATTTCCTTTTGCAACCATTTTAAGTTGTATTGATTCAAGAGTTTCAGCAGAATTAGTTTTTGACCAAGGCTTAGGTGATATTTTTAGTATTCGTATTGCAGGAAATTTTATCAATGAAGATATTTTAGGAAGTATGGAGTTTGCATGCAAGCTTGCTGGAACGCGATTAATTGTCGTTTTGGGCCATACAAGTTGTGGCGCAATAAAAGGCGCATGCGATCACGCACGCTTAGGAAATCTAACTAAACTGATCGAAAAGATCGAACCTGCTGTAGCGGCGGTTTCAGAACCTAAAGATGAGAGTCTTCGGAATTCTAAAAATCTTGATTTTGTGGATGAGGTATCTGCAAAAAATGTACTTATGGCCATTGATGATATTCGTAAAAGAAGTCCGATATTAGTAGAAATGGAGGAAAATGATGAAATTAAGATTGTTGGAGCGATGTATGATATTAGTAATGGAAGTGTTCATTTTTATGACTAACTTCTAAGCTTACATACACCAATATATATAAAAGAGGCTACCCATTGGGTAGCCTCTACACATTATAAGCTAGTCGACAAAAACTAAAGCGATATAAAATGTGTTTGTCATTCGACTCCACAAATTACGAGTGTGTAGGTTCCTTTTGGGTAAACTCTGCATTAAAAAATTATTAAGAAAAACACCTTTCTGCTATTTCCAATGTTAAATCTTCATTTTTTAAGTACTTTGAAATCAAATAGTTAAGCATCAAATGTTACTAAATTGTTAATTGAAGGTTTCATAATTGTTACTTATTGCGTAAATTTGGGTATAGAAACAATTAAAAGCCCAATGCTATGAAAAAAATGATCTTAATATTAGTCGCTGTATTCTCTGTTAATGCGATCATGGCTCAGGCCTGTTCTAAAACATGTGATAAGGCAAATAAATATGTCTTAAATAACAATTTGATTGAGGCGACGCTTTATCACGATAATGGTGAAATTGCACAAACAGGTTTCTATACTGAAGATAATAAGCTGCAGGGAGAGTGGATCAGTTATGATGCTCAAGGAAATAAGACAGCTATAGGTAATTACGACAAAGGTAAGAAGGTAGGAACTTGGTTGTTCTTCGAGGGAAATACCAAAAAAGAGGTTACATTTAAAGACGCTCGCATGGCCGAGGTTAAAACATGGAATTTAGAAGGGACGCGGGTAGTAACAAACTAAACGCACTTTCTATTAAATACAAAAGAGGCTGTTCACTATGAACAGCCTCTTTTTTTGGCTAAAATAGTCTATTATGAGCTATTGCTTATAATCTTGTGTTAATCCATGACCATCCTGAAATATCAACAGCAGTGCCATTAAACACATCATCGGTTGGAGTTGTTAAAGGTGTACCGTCAACAATTACATTACCAATTGGCCCATCGTCTTTCATGTCTACGTTGGTTTCGTATCCAGTCAATAAGATGTTTGTAAAGGTTGCACCAGACATTTTCTTAAATTGTAATGCCGTTCCTGTAGTTGAAGACACAGCAGTAAAATTGTTGATCGTTGGGTTGTTGTTGTCTCCATCGGCTTCAACAGCTGTTGAGAAACCTTCGATGTCATGACGAACATAAGTATTCGCTAAAACGCCGTTCCAGCCTTCTGTCCAGTCAATAGAATCATCTTCGTTGTTTTCTAAGTAAACGTTTGTTGCTCCTACAGAACCTCCAAAGAATTCAATTCCGTCATCAGCACCATTAATGATGGCAACATTATTAATTGTTGTTCCACTTCCAACGGCATATAGAGAAATACCATTGTATTGAGATTCAGAGTTAATTTGCGCTCCTGTACCTAATATTACTAGGTAGTCAATATTTCCAGAATCATCAGCGGGATTTGTTCCTCCGTAGATAAATCCACCCACTTCAGCGGTAGCGTCAGTACCTTCGGTTGTAATGGCATCTCCACAGATAGTTAAACCACCCCAGTCACCTGGTTGTGCGCTTTGTGAAGACATAACCACTGGATTCGAAGCGGTACCGTTTATTTCAATTTCACCTCCTTTTAGAACAGCGATATATACTTCGGTTCCACCGTCACGAGCAGTTATCTTTGTACCTGCTGGGATGATCAATTTTCCGCCGTTTTGTACAATAAGTGCATCATCAAGTAAATATCGTTCAGAAGCATTTAAAGTAGTAGTTCCTGTAATATCTCCACCCAATACTGTTAATTGCTGTCCAGATTGGTTTGAATTTACCCACGCAAAAGTGTTTACATCAACTGTTGGTGCTGTAATGTATGAGTTTGTTGGGTCTGCGTCTTCACCTTCAATGATAACATTCGCTAATGGGCCATCGTCCTTCATGTCTACTGAAGTTTCGTATCCTGTCAAAGATAAACCGTTAATGGTTGCACCAGACATTTTCTTAAACTGAAGCGCTGTACCACCTGTGGTAGATACTGCTGTAAAGTTTGTGATCGTTGGGTTGTTGTTATCACCATCAGCCTCAACTGCCGTTGAAAAACCATCGATAGTGTGGAGCACATACGTGTTTGTAATAGTACCATTCCAACCTTCTGTCCAATCTACCGAGTCATCTTCGTTGTTTTCTAAGTACATGTTAGTGATAGAAACACTTCCACCAAAAAATTCTACTCCATCATCTGCACCGTCGAGCATAGCGATATTGCTAATACTTGTTCCAGAACCTACTGCGTATAGTGTAAGTCCGTTGTACTGTGACTCAGAGTTAATCTGTGCCCCTGCGTTCTTAATGATTAAGTAGTTGATACTTCCTGAATTATCAGAAGGATTTGTACCTCCGTAGATCAATCCGCCTACTTCAGCAATTGCATCGACACCTTCGGTAGTTTCAGCTTCTCCTAAAATAACCAAGCCACCCCAATCTCCAGGATTTGAAGCTTGTGATCTCATGATTACAGGTAAGCTTGAAGTTCCTTGTATATCAATTTCAGCACCTTGAGAAATTACGATATAGTTTTCTGTTCCAACATTTGAAACGATCACCGTTCCCGCAGGGATAGTTAATTTGTTACCAGCAGTTACAGTATATGTACCTGTAAGACTGTATTCTTGAGAAGGATCTAAAACACGGTCTGTGTCTTGCGTTCCATTTAATTCAAAATTTTGTTCACCACCATCGTCATCTGTACTTTGGAAGTCATCGTTGTTACTACATGCTGTTAAGAACAACATCGCTACAATGGTAGTCATTGCAAAGAGGTTTTTTAAAATTTTCATGATTTTAAGTTTAAATTAGCGTTCGTTTTTGATTATTGATTGATTTAGAATGTATAATTTAGGTTTAGTCCCAACTGCATACCGCGCGTGTAAGACAATACTGTTTCTTCGGTCTCGATTGTTGTATTTGGGTTTCGAACCAATTGTGTTCTTTTGATCTCTGGATTTAATAGGTTTTTAGCCGTTAGTCCGAGTGTAAATTTTTCGGTAAGCTCTTTCTTTGCAATAAAATCTAAGGTTATAAATCCTTTTTCGATGATGGCATCATTGTAATTCACATCTCCTGCGTTTCGAATAGTTGGATTTCCTAAGGCATAAATTTTATCAGAAGCATAGTTCCCCGTAATGTTTGCTGTAAAAGCTCTTTCAGTATTTGAATTGTAACCAACTGAAGTATTTACGATCCAATCTGAAGCTCCTTGAAGACCAACTTCAGTAATGCCTTTATATCTGAAGGTATTCTGAAAATCACCATTCTCATCGAGGATCTCACGAAGGTCTTGAGTGTGCCACATTCTAGAAGCATTCATATTAAGGTCAAGAGATGCTTTTTCATTTGCAGAACCATCGATCAATTTTAAGCGACCTTCGATCTCAATTCCATAAATAGTTGCTTCGTCGGAAGTATTGAAGTACGAAAATGCGCCAGATGAACCACGGTCTTGTACTTTATTAATGGGGTTCTCAATTATTTTGTAAAATCCAGTTAATGAAAGCAATTGATCATTTGATGGAAAAAATTCAAATTTTAGGTCGAAGTTTCGGTTAATAGACGCTTCGATCTCTGTGTTACCACGTGTTACCTGACCAGTTGCCGAAACATATTCAAAAGGAGCTATTTCCTTGAATTCAGGTAATGTAGTAGTTGTACTATTTGCAAAACGCACGGCCATTTTATCAGAAACAGCGTACTTTAAGTTTACAGACGGATATAATCTACGGTACTTCTTGATAACACTTCCTTCACGACCTACAAAGTTACCAACGTCCCATCGTACGTCAATATCATCTTGCTGATAGCGCATTCCGGCTTGTACAGTAAATTTTCCTGTAACTCCCATTGCTTCGATATACCCAGCAGAAGATTGTAGCGTACCGTTATAGAAATCGGGTTGCAACTTGTTTATTTTCAACAAGCCATTATCAAAATTTTGTTCGGTGAAAATATCTGAAATAGCGTCAATAGATTCTGGGTTGATAGCATTAGTAAATGTCTCTTCCACTCCAAAGAACTGAGACCCAAAATTTCTTTCCTTATTTCGATGATTACCACCTACATTGATATAAAACTTTTCGGTGTCAAAATCAACAAACTTGATGGCGTCATTAATACGCGCGTTGTATTCAACATCTTCAATTGTTTGAATACTCTTACGCTGCTGAAAACCACCAGTTCTACCTAATTGAACGAGGTCTTCATTAAAGTTAACTTCGTTGCGAATGCGGTTAGGCTCATCAGCACTTAAATAATTATATCCAGCGGCCCAGTCTAAGGTGTTTTTTTCTGAAATATCATGCTCACCGCTAAGTTGACCAACTCCAACTAAAGTTTTCTTTAAATTTTGATCACGAATGAATTGAGACAAACCTTCCGCAGGGTCTGTTTCCTCAAAAATAGTTGCTGTTCCTTCTCGCCCACCTTCAAATACTTCGTCCTCGATCTTATTAATAAGAAGCGCGTTAAATTCCAGTTTGTTATTATCATTTGCACGAAATTGCGTATTGAATAGTCCTGAAGTTGCTATTGTCTTTTTCCAGGTAATGGCGTCAGGAATAGAATCGTCTATAAAGTTTCCTCTAAATTGTTTGAATTCCCCATCGCGATATTCAAAGCTTGAAGACTGACCCAAAGTGGCAAGGATCTTAACCTTTTCACCTAATTTTTTCCCCGCACTAATAGCAACCGATCTGTTAAGAGGCGTGCTTTGGTTAGTAGGACTCCAAGATTGTTCGGTGATTGCCTCAAGGGTATTAAAATCACGCATGTAAACACCTACGGTAACATCTTCACTGTTTGGAGTTACCTTAAAATTGCTAAAATTACCATCACTTGCAACATTTGTATTAACACTGGTGCTCGCTGAAACAGAAAGTAAGCTGCTTCCGGTCAATCGTTTTGATTGGATATCGATATTTCCAGAAGCCTGATCGGCAGATAATCCTGCTGCAGTGGTCTTACTAACGTCAATACTTTGGATCAAACGTGTTGGGAATAACCCAAGATCGATATTTTTACGCTCAATATCATCTGAAGGAATTGGAAGACCATTAAGAGTCGTATATAAATAACGATCACCAAGACCACGTACAAATACATCTCCTGTTCCATCTGTTTTTGATATTCCTGAGATTTTAGTGGTTGCTGCGGCTGCGTCTGAAACACCCATTTTGGCAAGTTGTTCAGAACCAATGCTCTCCTTAATAGTGGTTGCTTTTTTCTGCTCAATAAGTAAGGCAACTTCGCTTTCTCGGCGAATGGTTGTTTTTATGACTACTTCGTCAAGTGCGGCTGCGCTTCCGCCCATAGGAACGTTTACCGTAGTAACTTTTCCTGCCTCAACATTTACTGGTAATTCGGTAGTTTCGTATCCTACAAAGCTGTATTGTATTATATAACTTCCAGGTGCTAAGTTTTCTATTGCATATAGGCCTTCGAAATCTGAAGTGGTACCAGTGGCAGTACCTTTAATGATCACATTGGCAAAAGCTAACGGTTCATTGTTGTAATCTTTGTCTGTTAATTGTCCCACAATCGATCCGTTTTGCTGCGAAAACGCAACGTTTGCAAGAAGAATGACTATTAGTGTAAAAAAGTATTTCATTTAGGTTTATTTCTTTGCGCAAAGAAAATTTAATTGCTAACGACTTGAGTTATGTCCATGTTACGATTGCTTTACTTAACCATTAGCCCAACGTTATCTCAATGTTACCAATTTAACATGTGGTGACGTCCAAAATGCTTTCTGAAAATACTATCTTGCATTTAAAAGTATAGCAGTATGATGCAATGGGAACAGCTCCTTTCTCTTCGGAAACAAGGACATAAACATAAAAGCCTACGAATTGAAGAAAACGAAACACGCCTTGGTTTTGAGGTAGATTATGACAGGGTTATCTTTTCGTCTGCCTTCCGAAGTTTACAAGATAAAACACAAGTCATACCCTTGTCAAAAACTTCTTTTATTCATACGCGTCTTACCCACAGTTTAGAGGTTTCGGTTGTTGGCCGTTCTTTGGGGCGAAGTGTTGGGAAAGCCATTCTTGAAAAACATCCACACTTGCATAAAGTTCACGGGCATACCTTTAACGATTTTGGAGCTATTGTAGCTGCGGCAGCATTGGCACACGACATCGGAAATCCACCGTTTGGTCATAGTGGAGAAAAAGCTATAGGTGATTATTTTTCCTACGGAAATGGAAAGCGATTCAAAAAAGATCTTTCTGAAAAAGAATATCAAGATCTTATAGATTTTGAAGGAAATGCCAACGGATTTAAAATATTAACTGAATCAAAAAATGGTGTTGATGGCGGATTAAGACTTACATATGCTACGCTTGGAGCTTTTATGAAATATCCGAAGGAATCTCTTCCGAAAAAACCCACAACGCATATAGCAGACAAAAAATTTGGTGTCTTTCAATCAGAAATAGCCTTTTTCGAAGAAGTTGCAGACTCCTTAGGATTGCTAGCGCGTGATAAAACGGACGATCTACGATTTCACAGACATCCTTTAACCTATTTGGTAGAAGCTGCCGATGACATTTGTTATACAATTATTGATTTTGAGGACGGAATCAATCTAGGTCTAATTGAGGAAGAATTTGCTCTAGAATATCTGATCGCCTTAGTTAAAGACACAATAAACACAGAAAAATACAATATGTTAACGCAGGCTTCAGATCGACTAGCATACCTTCGATCATTGGCCATAAGCGTTTTGATTAAGGAAGCTTCAGAGATCTTTTTGGCTAATGAAGAAGCTATTTTAAAAGGCGATTTTCAAGTGGCGCTACTAGACAAAAGTAAGTACAAAGCCCAAATTGATGATATCATTAAAATTTCCGTAGAAAAGGTCTACCAAAGTACCGAAGTTGTTGAAAAAGAGCTCGCAGGCTATACTATTTTAGCAACCCTTTTAGACAAATTCACAACAGCTTTTGAAAACTATCACGATGGAGGGAAACTTCGACATTACGACAAGCTCATATTGTCTAATTTTAAAAATGCTACTGAAGAACACCCAACGGTTTACCAATATTTGATGGAGTGCTGCAATTATGTTTCACGTCTTACTGATGGAAATGCCCTACAGCTATTTCAGAAAATACAAGGAAATTTATAAGACAGACTGTTGTTAAAAATCAGTAATCTTATGGTTTTGAGCACTTTTTGTAATATTTTTAGAAAAAATTGTCGGCAATACTCACATTGATTATTGCTTTAATTCTAACACCAACTATATCGATGAAAAAAGTACTCTGCTTACTTGGCTTGTTTGTAGTTAGTTTTGTGCATGCGCAGGACTATACGCAAGTAATCCAAAACTATCTAGAAAATAACAAAGCGCCTTTAGGCCTAACAGCCCAAGACGTTCAACAAATTGACATTAGTTCTCAAAGCTTCTCAAAGAGTATGCAAGTAGAAAATGTCTATTTCACACAAAAACATGAAGGGATTGAAATTTTCAATTCAGTTTCTGCTGCGGCTATTAAAAATAATGCTGTAGCCTATTTAAAAATGGGTTTTACCTCAAATTTAAATCAGAAAGTAAACACGACCTCGCCTGGAATTACGGCAATGAACGCCATTAATAAGGCGGCCAATGCACTTGGAATAGATACACCTACAAATATCGAATTACTGGAGCGCGAAGGAAACGTTTATCTGTTTTCAAATGGTGGAATCTCCTTAGAAAATATTCCAGTTAAGTTGGTGTATCAATCAATTGAAGAAACCAATACCTTACGACTTGCATGGGATTTGAGCATCTATTATTTAGACGCTTCACATTATTATAATGTGCGCATCGATGCGGTAACTGGAGAATTATTGGAAACAATGGATTGGGTGGCTTCTTGTAATTTTGCTGAACGTGATCATGCACATGCAAACACGGCTTCGCAGCAGAGTATCTTATTTAAAGACGCTATGCCAACACCAAGTTTAGTAAGTGCTGGTGGCGCGCAGTATCGTGTTTTTCCAATTCCAACTGAAAGTCCGAGTCACGGACCCGACGAATTATTAAATTCACCAGAAAATCTAACCGCTTCTCCTTTTGGATGGCACGATACTGATGGTGTTCCAGGTGCAGAATCAACCGAAACGGTTGGAAATAATGTTCTGGTTCAAGAAGATAGAAACGGAAACAACGGAACAGGAAACAGAGCCGATGGTGGTCCTGGCTTATTTTTTGATTTCCCGTACGATTTTAATGCACCGCCCGAGGCGACGGAAGATGCAGCTATGACCAACTTATTCTATATGAATAATATCATGCACGATGTATATTATCAGTATGGTTTTGATGAAGAAAGTGGAAATTTTCAAGAAAATAATTACGGAAATGGCGGAAGTCAAGGCGATTTTGTTAATGCAGACGCACAGGACGGAAGCGGTCAAAACAACGCCAACTTTGGAACCCCACCAGACGGACAAAGCCCAAGAATGCAAATGTTTTTATGGGATCCGTCTGACCAGGCAGATTTACTTACAATCAATAATGGACCATTAACTGGACCAATCAACGCAGTGGCAGCAACTTTTGGAGGTGCTATTCCAGCTATGCCTCTAACGCAAGATATGGTAGTTGTAGAAGATAATGATGCAGGTGCTTCAACAGATCCCAATGATGCTTGTGACCCTATTCAAAATGCTGGGGACCTCAGCGGTAAGATCGCTGTGATACGCAGAGGTGAATGTGAATTTGGCTTTAAGGGGCTAGCGGCTCAAAATGCAGGTGCTGTAGCCGTTGTTGTTGTCAATAATATAGCGCTTGATCCTATTGCTATGGGTCCTGGTGCGCAAGGTGCTATGGTGACTATTCCTATGATCATGATAAGTAGCGCCGATGGCGAAGCCCTTATTACAGAGATCGCTTCAGGAACTGTTAATGGAACTATTCAATCACAACCTGTGGGTCAGGAAATCGACGGAGATTATGATAATGTAGTTATTGCACATGAGTATGGTCATGGAATTTCGAATCGTCTAACCGGAGGCCGCTTCAATGTGGGATGTCTTCAAAATGCAGATCAGATGGGTGAAGGCTGGAGTGATTATTTCGGACTAATGATCACTATTCTGCCTGGCGATGATGGCACTGAAATACGAGGAATAGGAACTTATGATAACGGTCAAACACCAAACGGACCGGGTTTCCGTGAGGCGCCATATAGTACAGACTTTGCTATCAATGATTTTACATATGGAGATTCAAATACTATGGTGTCACAACCACACGGAATTGGCTTTGTATGGACTACCATGCTTTGGGATATGACATGGGATCTTATTGACCAATATGGTTTTGATCCTGATGTTTACAATGGAACAGGTGGAAACAATATTGCTATGCAATTAGTTATGGATGGTTTAAAACTACAAGGTTGTAATCCTGGATCTGTAGACGGACGCGATGCAATTTTGGAAGCAGATGAATTGACTAATGGCGGTGCGAATTTCTGTCTTATCTGGGAGGCATTTGCAGCTAGGGGACTAGGATTAAGCGCAAGCCAAGGGAGTGTAAACAATCGTTCTGATCAGGTAGAGGCTTTCGACTTACCTGCGGAATGTTCTTTAGGTGTGAACGACAATAATTTTAATAATAATTTTATTATTTATCCGAATCCTTCCGAAGGAAACATTAATATTAAAAGTGTGTTGAATGTTGGAAATGTAACGATTCAGATCACCGACATGAACGGTCGTGTTGTGTTTAATGAAAATAGATTATTAGAAGACACCGTAAATATCGACGCGCAAAACCTGAGCGCCGGAATTTATGTGATCAATATTGATGGTGGTAATTATGTACATACCGCAAAAGTGATCATCCGATAATAAAATGTATTAGTAACAATGTAAAATCCTCTTGAGCCTTGGCTTGAGGGGATTTTTTATAGGTATTTCTGAAGAGTTTCTTTTATTGCTTCGGAAGAAATTTGGGCGATCTCCTGTAGTTGTGCGACTGTCCCTTGATCGATAAACATATCTAGAATACCCATGATCTCGAGGGTATTTTTATAGTGATGTCTGGCAGCAAATTCTGAAATTGAACTTCCGAAGCCACCCGAAATGACACCATCTTCAATAGTAATTACAGTTTTGTATTTTCTAAAAACGACATGCAGCAAATCCTCGTCAAGTGGTTTTATAAAGCCCATATCAAACAATCCGATCTTCTGATCATCCGAGAAAAGAGCTAACGCATCGAGCACATTGTTTAAAATGGTTCCAACAGAAAGAACAGCAATATTTTCTCCGGTTTGAATTATTTCGGCTTTACCGATAGTTATTTTCTGAAAATCTTTTTTCCAATCAATAATGCGGCCGCGACCACGTGGATAACGGATGGCGATTGGTTTGTCTAGCCCCAATTGTGCCGTATAGAGAATGTTTCGCAATGCAATTTCATCTTTAGGCGCGTATATAATGAGGTTGGGGATACAGCGTAAGTGCGAAATATCAAAGACTCCGTGGTGGGTCGCACCATCTTCACCTACAAGGCCCGCACGATCCAAACAGAAGATGACAGGCAGTTTTTGGAGACATACATCGTGAATAACCTGGTCATAGGCGCGTTGTAGAAAAGTGGAGTATATATTACAAAATACATGGAGCCCCTGTGTAGCCAGACCTGCCGCGAAGGTAACTGCATGCTGCTCGGCAATACCTACATCAAAGGCGCGCTCAGGGAAGGCTTCCATCATATATTTTAAGGAGCTTCCTGTGGGCATAGCTGGTGTGATGCCAACGATCTTTTCATTTTTTAAAGCCAATTCTACTAAAGTTTTACCAAATACATCTTGAAATTTTGGTGCTTGAATTTCTTTTGTCTTCGGAAGGAGATCACCTGTAATAGCATCAAATTTTCCAGGCGCATGATATATAACCTGTTGCTCTTCTGCTTGTCGGAGTCCTTTTCCTTTTTTTGTAATTACGTGCAATAATTTAGGGCCTTCCACATTTTTAAGACGCTGCAGCTCCGCAATAAGAATCGAAAGGTCATGCCCGTCTACTGGTCCGGAATAGTCAAAATTTAAAGCTTCAAAAATATTATCGGTGTCTGGTGCACCATCTAAAGTTACTTTGGTTAGATATTCTTTTAAGGCACCCACACTGGGGTCAATTCCAATGGCATTATCATTAAGGATGACGAGGAGATTGGTATTTGTAACTCCCGCATGATTTAACGCTTCAAATGCCATCCCGCTGGCAATAGAAGCATCACCAACCACGGCAATGTGCTGCCGTTCGGCATCACCTGTCAATTGCGAAGCAATTGCCATCCCCAGCGCAGCTGAGATTGCCGTGCTACTATGTCCCGTGCCAAAAGTATCGTATTTACTTTCGCTCCGTTTTGGAAAACCGCTAATACCATCAAGCCTGCGGTTGGTATAAAAAACGTCGCGCCGACCGGTTAAAATTTTATGTCCGTATGCTTGATGCCCCACATCCCAAACCAGCAGATCTTCGGGTGTGTTAAAGACAAAATGGAGCGCGATCGTTAATTCGATCACGCCTAAACTAGCACCCAAATGCCCTTCTTTAGTAGCGACCATATTAATAATGAAGTCGCGTAGTTCCTGCGCTAACTGTGGAAGGTCTTCCGAAGAAAGCTTTCGAAGATCCTCAGGGTAATTAATAGTATGTAATATCGCTTTTGACACAAAGCAAAGATACATTTTGAAATTGTACTTTTGTGATTGCGTTGATGAGTTTGTAACAACGATTAATGGAGTTCCAATATTAAACCTTACACTTTGAGTATAGTAGACCCTTACGATGATATTTATTTTATGAAGCGTGCCATGCAAGAGGCGGAAACCGCTTACGAAAAGGGGGAAGTACCCATTGGTGCCGTTGTTGTGATCAAAAATAAAATTATTGCTCGGTCGCATAATTTAACAGAGACCTTGAATGATGTTACGGCTCATGCAGAAATGCAGGCTATTACTGCAGCGGCGAATTTTTTAGGCGGAAAATATCTAAAAGGCTGTACGATGTATGTGACCATAGAGCCTTGTCAAATGTGTGCAGGGGCGCTTTTTTGGAGTCAGATCCCTAAAATAGTGTATGGCGCGCGTGATGAACAACGAGGTTGTATTGCAATGGAAACGAAATTGCATCCCAAAACCAAAATGACTGGTGGTGTTCTAGCTGAAGAGGCCTCGGCATTACTAAAACGCTTTTTTATTGAAAAAAGGAATTTAAATTAAAGGCATCAAAAAACCCGCTAAAAGAGCGGGTTTTTTTAGGTTGGTTCGATATGTATATCTTAATCATGGATCACGCGAACTTGCCCCGCGGTCATTCCTTTTCTTCCTTCTTCTTCAACATATTCTACTTTGTCACCTTCGTTAAGGGCTTCGCCGTTTAGACCGGTTACGTGTACAAAAATGTCTTTTCCGGTATCATCATTTGTGATAAAACCGTAACCTTTTGATTCGTTAAAAAATTTTACTGTTCCTTCCATTGTAATAAAAAATAAAAATATTAATAATACTCAAAGGTAGTATAAATATGTTCTGAAATGTTAACGAAATGTCAATTTTTTTTTCAAATCCATTGATTTATAGCTTCTTGTCTCTGGAGTGATCGCGCATTTTTTCTATATTTTCTTTAGTGAGCATATATTCTTTTACGCTTCTGTCTTTCCATCTTCGATAGATAAAGACAGGCATGGTGACAAAAAATAGGAGAGAAATAGAAGCGCCAATTAAAAATTCTCCAGTCTTTGGATCGGCCTCCCGAATGTAAAAACCGCAGCATGCTCCAGCAATAGAAATGAGCAATAAAAAAGGTAAAATGTATTTCATAATAATTATTTTGTAGAGAAGTCGATTAACTTTCTTCTATAGGCTGTTAGAAGTTTTGATTTTGATACAAAACCATAATATTTACCGTCCGAAAGGACGGGTAAATTCCATGCTCCCGTATCTTGAAATTTCTTCATCACTGCGGTCATTTTATCAGTCTTCATTAAAATAGTAGCGGGCGGATCTTTCATCAGCTCGCGGGCAATTACTTCTGTGTATAAACTCTGATCAAACATGATAGGTCTTAGGTCGTCTAGCAAAATAATTCCTTCAAGTTCAGCCGTTTCCTTGTTCACCACAGGAAAAATATTTCGGTTTGATTTAACGACAGCCTGGTGTACAATTTCCCCTAAGGTCATAGTTGAATAAATAGGAATAAAATTGGTCTCAACCACCGAGTTGATATCCATTAATGTGAGAACTGCGTGGTCTTTATTGTGGGTGATAAGTTCTCCTTTGCGACCCAATTCCATCGCGTAGACAGAGTGAGGTACAAAGTATTTTGTTATGGTAAACGAAATAGCTGCCGTGATCATTAGCGGAATGAACAATTCATAGCCTCCCGTCACTTCGGCAATGAGGAAGATAGCCGTCAACGGCGCATGAAGTACCCCAGCCATAAGCCCTGTCATTCCCACCAGAGTAAAATTACTTTCTGAAACTGGATTTGAAAAAATATTTAGGGCGTTTATTGTTTTGGCCACGCAATTTCCTAAGATACTTCCCATAAATAAAGTAGGCGCAAAGATACCACCCACACCGCCTCCTCCGAAAGTAAATGCACTTGCAATGACTTTAAAAAAGACAAGCCCAGCGAGTAAGGCAATCACTACCCATACATTGCTAAGATCAAGGTCGAATAAATTATTTTGTAATGCGTTTTCCGGATTTCCTTGTACAAGATCATTTATAACATCAAAGCCTTCACCATAAAGTGGAGGAATAAAATACACGAGTACCCCAATTCCAATTCCCCCTATCAAAAGGCGTTTTACTGGAGAGGCAATACGATCAAAAAATTTCTGAATACGCTCATACATTTCGGTAAAATAGATAGAGACAAGTCCTGCAATCAAGCCCAAGAAAATATAGAACGGAATATCTGAGATAGTAAAACCTTCTTCTATTCGGAAAGGGAGTAAGACATCATTTCCGAAGAAAAAATGAGACGTGACACTTGCGGAGACTGAGGCTAACAACAAAGGAATCAATGAGGCTAATGTTAGGTCTAAACTAAAAACCTCAATGGCAAAAATAATGGCGGCAATAGGTGCTTTAAAAATTGAGGCCATGGCGCCAGCAGCGGCACAACCAATAAGAAGTGTACGTGTAGCTTGATTGAGATGTAAGAGACGCGATAGATTAGAGCTCAATGCTGCCCCCGTTGCTACTGTTGGGCCTTCCAGTCCCACAGATCCTCCAAAACCTACGGTGATCGGCGCGGTTATTAGGCTTCCGTACATTTGGAAACGCTTCATAATTCCTTTGCGTTTGGAGATCGCATAAAGTGTTGAAGGAATCCCTTGGGTAGGCTGTACTTTAAGGATATATTTAACGATCAGGTAAACCAATGATAACCCGATGATAGGAAAGATAAAATAGAATGCCGTATGGTAATCCTGAATCAATTTTCCTTCTAAGAGGAGTTGTATTAAGTGAGTACCGTTTTTTATAAGAACCGCGGCTAAGCCTGCTAAAAATCCCACAGCTATACTTAGCACAAACACAAATTGTTTATGCGAAATATGCTTGATGCGCCAAATAAGAAAGCGCTTTAAGAGGGTTCGTTTAGGCATGTGTCTATCTCAGTTTTTAGAGATGTAAGGTCTTTTCTGTAGATTTGGCGCAAAGTCTCTACATATGCTCTACTGTTGAAATAACCTGCGTCAAAGTTAGTGATCGCAGTCTCTATCAACGTCAATGCTTTCTCGCAATCGCCACGCTGTTTAAAAATAAGTGCTTTGTAGTAATTAGCGTCGCTGGTTCGTCCTTTGCTGTAAAAATCAAATTTATCAAAATTTAGAAGAGCGTTTACAGTATTCTCATTTTCAAGATACGCAATTCCACGAAAAAGGAAGGCAGTTGGTTCTGCCCAATCTTCTCCATAATCTAGTGTTTCTTGATCAATATAACGATCAAAATATGCGATAGAATTCTTGTAATCTTTAAGTCCTAAGTAAGCGATGCCTCGCCAATAATCAACACTATGTCCTTGGGGTGCATCTATAAAATTTGGGGTTAAGGTGTCACTAGCGTTAAAATCTGCTATGGCTTTTTTATAATCTCGGTAAAACCACAAATAGTTATAGCCTCGATAGGGTTGCCAAAGTGCAGGGTCACAAGCGACTGCCTTATTCATTTGGGGTTCCCATTCTAATGGCATTCCGCGTTTGAGATAGGCTACCGAAAGTTCTCGCTGTGCTTCACAATTACCAGGATCGACCTCAATGGCGTGAGCGATACGAGTCATACTTTTTGGAGATCCTTGGTATAAATGTGATCCTTCATCAAAGATTTTTTTAGACAAAGCCGAACGATCGGTGTCTGATAGATTGGTTGTATCTGTAGCACAACTTCCGAAGAAAACGAGACAAATACTAAGGAAGAATTTCTGTAATAGCTCCATTTTCAAGTTTATAAATTATGTACATATAGTGATTGTGCTTTGAAAACGTATTGTCGCTTTCAGCGCGTACCTGCCAGTTTTCGTTTCGCATGGTAAGCTCAGTTAATTGGGCTACCAACTCTGGATGAAAATTTGTTTTTTTATAGTTGACATCTAACTGATTCACGATCAAGTTCCCTGTTTTGCCGTGGCAGTTAATGTGAAATCGGAGGTTTAATAAGCCTGTGTCTGAAAATGCCTCATGCGAATAATTATCTAAAATATAATTGCGGAAGGTATATTTTGTACCTCGATAAATCGCAGGATCTGAGCTACTATAGGAGCCTAAAAGGAATGTGTTTCCTTTGTCGTCACTTTCACACAATTCAAAATTTTCGGTAAAAAGTGCTTCCTGAGGATCTATATAACCAACGTGGTTGGTGTATTTGGTCTCGTCGACAGGAAATTTTCCGTAGTATACGTAATAAATATATGCCGCGGAGCCACCAATGACAACAAGGAGAATACCTAGAATGATACCTGTAATTTTCAGTCCTTTTTTCCAGTTCATTGGTACAAATGATAAAAAAACCGCTTCGCCTAGAAGTAATGAGGCGACGCGATCTTTGATTAATCTTTTATGTTCAGCTGCAGACTTAGCTCTTCTAATTGCGCTTTATCAATTGGTGCGGGAGCGTCGATCATCACATCGCGACCAGCGTTGTTCTTCGGAAATGCGATGAAATCACGGATCGTTTCTTGTCCGCCCAAAATAGCTACCAATCGGTCTAATCCAAATGCGAGTCCGCCGTGTGGTGGAGCTCCATACTGAAAGGCGTCCATCAAAAATCCAAATTGCGCTTTCGCTTCTTCGGGCGTGAATCCGAGATAATCGAACATTAATGCTTGAGTTTCTTTATCGTGAATACGAATAGAGCCTCCTCCAATTTCATTTCCGTTTAAAACAAGATCATAGGCGTTGGCTTTCACATCGCCAGGATTGGTCGATAATAATTCCAGCTGTCCCGGCTTTGGTGAAGTGAATGGGTGGTGCATGGCATGGTAACGTTCAGTTTCTTCATCCCATTCGAGTAAAGGAAAATCGATAACCCATAATGGAGCGAAATCATCTGCTTTCCGAAGTCCGAGACGTTCTGCTAACTCCATGCGTAAGGCACTTAATTGTGCACGAACTTTATGTTTATCTCCAGAAAGTACACATACTAAATCGCCAGCTTTGGCTCCGGTAATTTCGGCCCATTTGGCAAGATCTTCTTGATCGTAAAATTTATCTACAGAAGATTTAAAGGTTCCGTCGTCATTGCAGCGTGAGTAAACCATTCCAAGAGCGCCCACTTGCGGTCTTTTTACCCAATCAATTAATTTGTCTATTTCTTTACGAGTATAGCTATTTCCACCTGGCACGGCAATTCCTACTACGAGTTCAGCATTGTTGAAAACGCCAAAATCTTTATGTTGCGCAACGGCATTTAGTTCGCCAAATTCCATCCCAAAACGGATATCTGGCTTGTCATTTCCGTATTTTTTCATGGCATCGTCGAAGGTCATTCTTGGGAATTCGGCAACTTCAATTCCGCGAATTTCCTTAAGAAGATGGCGGGTAAGGCCTTCAAACATATTAAGAATATCTTCTTGCTCAATAAACGCCATTTCACAATCAATTTGTGTAAATTCTGGTTGTCTATCGGCGCGAAGATCTTCATCGCGGAAGCATTTTACAATTTGAAAATATTTGTCCATACCGCCTACCATAAGCAATTGCTTAAAAGTTTGTGGTGACTGAGGAAGGGCATAAAACTGACCTTGGTTCATTCGGCTAGGAACTACAAAATCTCGTGCACCCTCGGGTGTTGATTTAATAAGGTAGGGGGTTTCAACTTCAACAAAATCTTTTTGAGAAAGATAGTTACGCACCGCCATTGAAACTTTGTGACGAAAAATAAGGTTCTCTCGAACGGGTTTTCTTCTAATATCTAGATAGCGATATTTCATGCGGAGATCTTCACCACCATCGGTTTCATCTTCAATGGTAAATGGAGGCGTTAATGATTGGTTGAGAATGTTTACTTCGGAAACTAGAATTTCGATGTCACCTGTGGGTAAATTCGGATTTTTAGATTCGCGTTCAATGACGGTTCCGGTAACTTGAATAACAAACTCTCGGCCCAATTTTGAAGCTTGCTCCATCATTGCTTTTGGCGTACGTTCTTCATCAAAAATTAACTGAGTTATTCCGTAGCGATCCCGAAGATCCACCCAAACCATAAAACCTTTGTCTCGGGTTTTTTGAACCCATCCGGCTAATGTTACTGTTTTACTTATGTCTGAGGCGCGAAGTTCGCCATTAGAATGCGTTCTATACATGATGCGTTAGCTTTTAAAGAGTGCAAATTTAATAAGTTCTAATGTATTGTAGCTTGTTTTAAGCATTTTATAAAACTAAGATTGACAATAATTGTTCATTTGCCAATAAAGTTGCTTAATAAAAATTAAAAAAGTTGAAAAAGAATAAAAAAATTGCAAATACTTTAGTAAATTCGAATAAACATTGAAAACTCAACAATTATGAAACAAATCAAACCTAGTCGTAGGATCATCCTACTCTTATTAATGGTATTACCGTGCTTTGTATTCGCACAGAACGTGATCACCGGAACGGTAGTCTCTGACGGAGGCGATACTGTCCCTTTCGCCAATGTAGTGGAAAAAGGCACTTCAAATGGTACCACCACAGACATTAACGGAGCATACAGTTTGGACGTGGGAACACTTCCAGCAACCTTGGTATTTTCATCTTTAGGATATACTACTGTTGAGCAAAAAGTGACTGCGGCTGGAAGGCTAAATGTAACTGTGTCTGAGTCATCTCAGGCCTTAGAAGAAGTTGTAGTTACAGGACTTGCTTCTACAATTAAGCGTTCTAATGCGGCCAATGCAGTGGCTAGAGTTGGTGCTGAAGAGCTCACAGGAAGAACTCCAGCTCAAACACTGGATGGCGCAATGGCAGGTAAATTTGCAGGAGCCTTAGTTACAAAGAGTTCGGGTGCACCTGGAGGTGGTATTTCGGTTAAACTTAGAGGGGTTACCTCAATTAACGGTAATTCTCAACCTCTGTATATCATTGATGGAGTCTATGTGAATAATAGTAGTATTGCTGCGGCAGGTTTGAACGCGGTTTCTGGAGCGGCTTCCGGCGGAAGTGCTTCTAACCAAGATAACCCTTCAAACAGGATTTCAGATCTTAATCCTCAGGACATAGAAAGTATTGAAATATTAAAAGGTGCTTCGGCAGCTGCTATTTATGGTTCGCGTGCCGCGGCTGGGGTAGTTATTATTACGACGAAAAAAGGGAAACGAGGTCAAACAAAAGTTTCTTTTTCTCAAGACATTGGTTTTAATAGAATGTTGAATCCGTTAGGTCAACGTACTTATACTGCTGAAATTGCTGAAAATGGATTCGGTCCTGGTCAGGGAGATTTATTTTTAGCAGCTCAAGCCAATGGTACACTTAGAGATTATGAAGAAGAGATCTACGGAAGAGATGGTCTTATTTTGAATACCAATGCCAGTATTTCTGGAGGTTCTGAGAATACACTTTTTTATGCCGCCTTTTCTAATAACGAAGAAGATGGTATCGTGGAAAGAACGGGATATGATAAGAAATCGATTCGATTGAATCTTGAACACAAGTTTTGGGGTGATCGCGCAAAAGTATCTCTTAATAGTAATTATATAGACTCGAAAGCAGATCGTGGTTTTTTTAACAATGACAATACAGGAACAACCTTAGGAGTAGCGTTAACATCAACACCACCGTGGGCTCAGTTACGTCCCGATGCAAATGGAAACTATCCAGATAACCCTTATGCGGCATCAAACCCTTTGCAAACAAGAGATTTGATGACAAACAGAGAGGATGTTAATAGATTTATCACTGGAGGTAATTTAGACTTTAATGTATATAAAGCCGACAACTCAAGTCTAGATCTACAATTACGAGCAGGGGTTGATTATTACGAACTCGTAAATACAGTTATCTTCCCAAGGGAGCTACAGTTTCAGAAGCCTAGTAATGGTGGTTTAGACGGTGTTAGTGCGCTTTCTACCACAGAGAATAAAGATGCCAACTTTTCGGCTTTCTTAATTCATAATTTTAACACAGCCAGTGATATTAACTTTTCGACACAAGCTGGACTTACGAAACAGACATTCTATCGTAATACAGTACGTAATTTAGCCAATGGCTTAATTGCTTCAGAAACAAACCTAGATCAAGCTGCAAACTCGAGTGTAACACAGTTTAGACAAGAGCAGGAAGATGCTGGTTTCTTTGTGCAAGAGGAAGTGAATTTTCAGGATAAAGTTATTGCAACCGTGGGTGTGCGTGGCGACAAGTCAAGCAACAACGGTGACGCTAATGAAATATTTTATTATCCAAAAGGATCGGTTGCTTTAAACCTTCATAAATTTGGATTTTTCGGTGAAGGAAAAACCCTAAGTCAGTTTAAATTGAGAACGGCTTATGGGGAAGCAGGAAACTTTGCGCCAAACGGAGCCCTTTTTACGGCCTATGTTAGTTCACTTGTTGACGGTCTTGTAGGGATCACGGTTCCGGGAACCTTAGGTGACCCAACAATTACACCTGAACGACAAAAAGAACTTGAATTTGGATTGGATGCAGGCTTGTTCAACAATAGAATTAGCTTAGAAGTTACCTACTACACCAAAGCAGTGGATGACCTTATTCTATTAGCAAATAATGAGTCGTCTTCTGGATTTGTATCTCGATTTGCTAATGCAGGTAATCTAGAGAACAAAGGTTTCGAAGTAGGTTTAAATGCAGGGGTTTTTCAAGGTGAAAATTTTGAATGGAATACAGGGATCTTATTTTTCAAAAACAAATCTGAAATTACACAGTTAGATGTTGATCCGTTTAACCTAGGTGGTTTTGGTACAGGTTTAGGAACTTTTAGAATTGAAGAAGGTAAAAGTGCCACTCAAATTGTTGGAAACAATGCCGACGGAGAGCTTGTAGTTCTTGGTGATGCTGAACCAGATTTTCAAATGACATTTAATAATAGCTTTACCTATAAAAACTGGGATCTATCCTTTTTATGGCATTGGAAAAAAGGGGGAGATAACATAAACTTATCTAGTTTATTAACCGATTTCGGACAAACAAGTTATGATTATGACGATACTAATCTTGATCCTTCAGGAGAGCTAAACAATGGTGATTTTAGAATTGCTTCTTTCTTTGGAGGGGTAGCAACTCCGTTCGTTGAAGACGCCTCTTACTTAAGATTACGAGAAGTAGGGCTTTACTACAATTTACCTAAGAAGTTTTTGGATAGCGCATTTAACGGATTTATCACGAACTTTAGAATGGGTGTTTCTGGACAAAACCTGATCAATATTTTTGATTATAACAGTTATGACCCTGAAGTTTCTAACTTTGGATCAAACGGTTTATCAACTGGAGTAGAGGTAACGCCATTTCCATCTTCTAAGCGATATGTGTTTCATATAGCATTAGACTTTTAATTTTTAAAAAAAATAACAATATGAAATTTATAAAAAGTTTTCTAACATTAATGCTTGTCGGGATGGTACTCTCATGTACTGTTGAGGATGGGCAGAATTTGAACGGCGCCACCACAGATTCGGTTGCCGATGATATTTCGAGAGGTGAACTGCAGCAGGCTATGGCAGGAGCTGTGTCTGATATGCGTGTGCGTCTGGGAACCCAAGTAGATGCTATGTCTGTAGCTGGGAGAGAATATTGGAGATTCCAAAGTTCAGATCCGCGATGGACTGCCGATTTGCTAACAGGTACATTAGATAATAATACCTATTATACCACCAATCCGTATGCTGCTAGATATGCAACTGTTAAGGATATCAATCTATTGTTGCAAGGTCTTGAAAATACAACAGCCGATTTCAGCTCTGCTGAGATCGCGGCAACTCGAGGTTTTGCAAATACAATCAAAGCACATGAATTGCTTATGCTATTAAATCATCAATATCAAAATGGAATTCGTCTTGATGTGGCTGATCCAGATAATTTGGGGCCTTTTGTAGGCTACGATGAATCATTGGCAGCAATTAGTCAAATGCTTAATGATGCGTCTACTGATTTAGCCAATGGTGGTGGAACATTTCCTTTTTCTGTGCCTTCGGGGTTTGAATTTAGAAATATGCCAACTACTGATTATGCACCATCAGATTTTAACGAATTCAACAGAGCGCTTGCAGCACGTGTTGAAGTGTACAGAGGGAACTATGCCTCTGCAAATTCTATTTTGCAAAATTCGTTTATGGATTTGAGTGGAAATTTAGATAAGGGAGTTTATATGACCTTCTCATTAACAGGAGCCGACATCATTAACCCTTTGTTTTTTGCACTTAATTCAACTGGAGCAAACGCGAGAATTGCGCATCCTAGCTTTATTGATGAAGCAAGACCAGGTGATATTAGAGTGAATAAAGCTGTGTTTCGCGAGGTGCCAGATGAAAATGACGTATTACAACCAAACCCGCTTACACAATCTAATTTAACAGGTTCTTACGACGTGTTTATTTATGAGAGCAATACAGATTCTGCAGCTATAATTCGAAATGAAGAGCTTCTTTTATTATATGCTGAAGCAAATCATATTTCAAACCCAGGGGCTGCTGTTTCTGCGCTGAATGTGATTCGCAATGCAGCTGAAATAGGCGATTATGCAGGAGGAACTTCTCCAGCCGAACTTAAAGCCGAAATTCTATATAACAGAAGGTATTCATTGTTTGCTGAAGGCGGACATCGTTGGATCGATTTAAGAAGATTTGATATGCTAAATGTTCTTCCTATTGATAGAGCAGGAGATGCCATCTTTCAACAGTTTCCAATTCCGTTAACTGAAAATCAATAAACTCAATATTTTAAATTAAAGAGCCCTTTCAGAATTTCTGAAAGGGCTCTTTTCATTTTATTAGAAGCGAAATCTACTGTTTATTCGGCAGCTTCTAAACTAATATCTTCAGTTTCCTGAATAGTATTTGGAGTACGCTTATCATGAAACCACATTTTTAAACGCATTGCCAGATAAAATAATACGGGAACAACAATTAATGTCAAGAAAGTAGCGATCACTAATCCGTAGATCACCGTCCAAGCCAATGGTCCCCAAAAGATCACGTTATCTCCTCCCATGTAAATATTAGGATCAAAGTCATTAAATAACCCAAAGAAGTCAATATTAAGACCAGTAGCCAGCGGGATCAATCCTAAGATCGTGGTAATGGCAGTTAATAATACAGGTCTTAAACGCGCCTTTCCAGCCTTAATGATACTAGCCAAAAGATCTTCTTTTGCTAGATATTCTGAGTCGTCAAGATCTAAGTCATTTTTCTTTCGGTCAATCAATAATTGTGCATAGTCTAAAAGAACCACTCCGTTGTTCACCACAATTCCTGCAAGTGAAATTATCCCCATCATGGTCATTAAGATCACAAATGGCGATCCTGAGATAACAATTCCACCGAAAACACCAATCAAGCTTAAAAAGATCGCTACCATAATGATAGCCGGTTTCGAAATTGAATTGAATTGGAATATCAGAATTAAGAAGATAAGAAAGAGTCCGCTGAAAAAAGCACTCATCAAGAAGGCCTGCTCTTTATTTTGCTCCTCTAATTGCCCGGTATAATCAACATTTATATTGCTAGGCATACCCTCAAAACTTTTCATAGCTTCCTGAACTTCCGCTACCGCGGCTCCAGCATCAGTATAACCTGGCTTTAGTCCTGAATAAACGGTAACAACTCTTCGAGTATCTTGGTGCTTAATAGCGCTAAACCCTGAACTGTTCTTTTTTTCCGCTACGGCAGATACTGGAATCTCTCTTAACTGCCCAGTATTGGTTCTGAAGGTCATAGTTTGATTAAAAAGTGCACTTGTATTATAACGGCTATTCTCGTTAAAACGAATATAAATATCATAATCCTCACCATCATGTTTGTAAACTCCGGCTTTTGTTCCAAATATAGCGTTTCGCAATTGCTGACCTACCTGACCAGCGCTTACACCAAGTTCACCTGCTTTTTCACGATCTACCACCACTTGCATGGCAGGTTTATCTTTATTGACATCAATTTTTAATTCATCAATAGCTGGGATATTTTTGGTATTTAAAAATTTCCGCATGTTTTCGGCTGTGGCGATCAATTCGTTGTAATCATCACCCTCCAATTCAATGTTAACGGCTGCTCCTTGTGGAGGCCCATTGGCGTCTTTTTCTACTGAAATAAGCAAACCAGGGTAAATACCCGCTAATCCTTCCTGTACTTTTTTACGAAGTGTCTCACTATCTTCTCCTCGGCGGTGTTTGTATTCACGCATAGAGGCTGTAATTTTACCTTTATGAGGCATCTCGGCCGCCGAACCACCATCGGTTTGAGGGTTACCAGCCCCTTCACCAACTTGAGACACGGCACTTTCAACTAAAAAGTTCTCCCCATCATCCATATACATATCATCATTGAGAATTCCATAAACACGCTGTTCAATTTCTCTAGTAATAGCATTGGTTTTTTCTATCGCGGTTCCTTCTGGATATTCTAAGTAAACAATGATCTGATTGGGCTTGTTATCTGGAAAGAATTCAATTTTTGTGCGTTGAGCCCCTACGGAAATTCCAAAAGCAACAATTGATGCAACAAACAAGACCAAAGCACCTACTGAAATAACATAGGGCCGAGCTCCTTTAAAAGCTTGCGTTAAATTACGCTCATACCAGTTTTCAAGTGTAACCAACGATTTGTTCTGAAAACGATTAGCCATTTTCCGAAGAATCAATCGATATACCCACAACATCACTGCTACAGTGAGCATCAAAACGCCTAGACCACTCCATGAGCCACCAAAGATCATTATAAAGATCCCGATACCTCCAACTATGGCCGAAATTTTAATGATGTTCTTTAACGGCATATCGCGGTCCTCAATGGTCATAAACTGGGAAACTAAAACCGAGTTAAAGAAGATCGCAACAAAGAGCGACGAGCCTAAAACAACCGACAGTGTAATGGGGAAGTAAATCATAAACTGGCCCATCAAACCAGGCCATAATCCCAGCGGAATAAAGGCTGCTACAGTAGTAGCTGTTGATATGATAATTGGAAATGCTATTTCACCAATACCTTTTTTCGCTGCTTCTATCCGGCTTAAGCCTTCTTCTTCCATAAGGCGATACACGTTCTCTACAACTACAATCCCATTGTCTACCAGCATTCCCAGTCCCATAATAAGACCAAAAAGGATCATGGTATTCATGGTGTACCCCATCCAGCTTAAGATCATTAGGGACATAAACATTGACATCGGGATGGCAAATCCTACAAACAACGCATTTTTAAATCCTAAAAAGAACATCAATACGGTGACAACGAGGATGATTCCGAAGATAATATTGTTCACTAGATCATCTACTTGACCAATGGTCTTGGAAGACTGATCATTTGTGATCGTTATGCTTAAATCGGAAGGAAATTCGTTTTCTTTAGCATCTGCTACAATGGCGTCAATTTTTTCTGCAGCCTCCACCATATTCTGTCCAGAGCGCTTTTTTACATCAAGCATGACCACTTGCGCGCCAAATTCTCTTGCAAAGGTGGTTTTGTCTTTTTCTTTAAAATCAACAGTAGCCACATCTTTTAGATAAACAATGTTGCCATCTTCAGATTTTACAACAAAATTTTCTAAATCACTAGGGTCTGTAATTTCGCCTAGAATACGAATGGTACGCCGTTGACCACTGGCTTTAAAATTACCTGCCGACATCGTCATATTTCCATCGCTAATAGCACTAGAAATATCTTGAAAGCTCACATTACTCGCCATCATCTTATAAATGTCAACAGCTACTTCAACTTCTTTTTCTTGAGCTCCGCGAATATCTACCTTCTTAATTTCTGAAAGGTTTTCAATTTCGTCCTGTAGGTATTCTCCGAATTCTTTAAGACGTGCAACGGTATAGTCTCCTGAAATATTAATATTGAGAATGGGCATTTCTTCGCTCATACTCAACTCAAAAATATTGGGTTCAATTTTAGCGCCATTAAAAGATGGCCAATCTTCACTAGATGTTTCGGTGTCTACTTCATCTTTAACACGTTGTTTGGCTTGTTCAACCGGGATATCATCATCGAACTCGATAACGATCATAGAATAATCTTCTTGTGATGTTGAGGTTATTTCTACTACCCCACTTACCGTTTTTAACTCGTCCTCTAAAGGGTCTGTTATTAGTTTTTCAATGTCCTCGGCGGTATTGCCAGGGAAGAGCGAACTGACGTAAATCTTGGTTTCTCTAATTTCTGGAAAACTCTCTCTGGGCATTGAGTTGTATGCACTATACCCAAGAAATAGGATAAGTGCCATAAACATGTAAATAGTGGTCTTGTTATGTATGGCCCAAGAGGAGAGTTTAAACTCCTTTTCGGTATTTTTTTTCGTTTTTTCCATAGTACATTCTGCCTAATGGCTACTAATTTGGTTAGTATGAAATAATTTTAACAGTCTGACCGTCCTTTACGCTTCGTGCACCTTCTTCGATGATGTCATTGCCGTCTTCAATTCCTTTGATAACTTCAATAAAATCACCTTGAGTTCTTCCCGTTTCAATGATTACTCGCGAAGCAACTGCTTTTTCACCTTGTCTATCTTTTAAAACATAAACATATTGCTCACCAGCTGCATTTTCACTTATTATACTTTGCGGAATCAAAATTGCGGTTTCATTGGTATAGTCGTTTATCTTTAAACGCGCGGTAAGATTTGGCTTAATGCTTTTATCTTTATTAGGAACATCGACTTCCACTTTAAAAGTTCTGTTGTCAGGATTAATAAAACTTCCTGTCTGACTCACCTTGGCGTCGAGCTTCTTATTTAGCACCGGAAACTCAACCGCTACGTTTTTCCCTGTAACAACATCGGCCAAATAGCTCTCTGGCACATCGGCGGTGATATACATTTCGTTTAAGTTCACAATTCGCATAAGTGGTGTCATTCCTGGTGAAACTACACTTCCTTGTTCAGTGATCAAATCGTCGATAATACCCGAAAAAGGGGCGCGAACATTTGATTTACCAACTTGTTGTTGCATAGAACTAATACTTTTTTGCATGCCTTCGTAATTCGATTTTGCTTGCAAGTATTGTATCTCACTTCCAATTTTTTGATCCCAAAGACGTTTTTGACGTTCATAAGTGGTTTTTGCCAAGTCGGCCTGTACCTGCATTTGCGCTAACTGTTGGCTCATTCCACCGTCGTCAACCTTGGCTAGTATTTGTCCTTTACTCACTTTTTGCCCTTCCTTTACATATACATTAGTAAGTACACCACTCATTTCGGGAGTAAGAACTAAATTTTGATCGGTTTCTACGCTTCCTTGTAACTCTACATAATGCTCAAAGCGTTCTTTTTTACTTGTAAAGGCGGTGATTAAAGGGATATTTGTCTCCGGATTCAGTTCTGCCAATTTTTCATCTAATTGCTTTAACTGAGTGTTCAATTCTTGTTGCTCGGCAACTATAGTCTTTCTTGTTTCGGTCATTTGGGCCACGTCGCCGCTGGCAATGATCTCTGAAACAGATTTCTCTGCCTTGTCACCTCCGCAAGATGCAAGCAGAAGCAATAGGGTTAATAAAGGTAATAGATTTCTCATGGTCGTTGTATATTGGTTGTTGCTCGTTTTCATAATTATTTTTGATTGCGGATTTCTTCGGAAGTAACCCGTAATTGAGGAATATTTAAAACCGATTCGATCTCGGCTTTGGCGTTGATAAGATCAAGCATGGCTTGAAAATACTGTTGTTGTGCCGTGTATAACTGTGTTTGAGCCTGTCTCAGATCAAAACTGGTTGAAAGCCCTTCAGTAAATTTTATTTGGTTCTTATTCTCAATTCGTTCTGCGAGACTAATATTCTTTTTCGAATTTTCATACTTTTCGATAGCGAATTGATAATTGCTTTTTGCGGTGTTTAGCTGAAGTTGAACCTGCTTAGCAGTTTCATCTAACTCTGTTTTTGATTGATCTAAGGCAATTTTGGCTTGTTGTGTTCGCGCACTTCGCATACCGCTACTAAAAATTGGAATGCTCATATTGACTCCAAAAATAGATGATTGAAACCACGGTTGATCTCCATCTAAGAAAGTGAAATCTTCATTGTAAGCTGAGGTTCCATAGTTTACGAAGGCAGAAAGAGTTGGTAATGCTTTGCTTTTCTCTAGTTTTAATTCGAGACTTCGCTGTTCAGTGAGATTGTAAGCAATTCGATAGTCAATATTTTCTTCCACATTCAGGGTATTATCTAAATATTTAAGTTGGGTGTTTTGCTCAGCAAGGGCATCTAAATTGTCTTCAAACAGAACGATGTCTGTTATTTCAATGCCCAATGCTACATTAAACATTTCACGGGCAATGGTTGCAGAGCGTTGAGCATTGCTCAGTTGTGTTTCAATATCGAGTAAGGTGATCTCCAATTGTTCTACATTTTCTTCTTCGGTAAGACCATTTTCAAAGATCTTTCGGGTTTCAAATAAGTTCTTTTCAAGATTGGCCTTGTTCTTTTCAAAGATGGCAACAAGCTCTTCGGAAAGTAGCACACTTCCGTAGGCATTGATAACACCTTTTCTAACTTCAAGATTGGTTTTTTCAGCTGCATTTTCAGAATAATCTAAGAACGCTTTCGCGGCTTGAAGCCCCACGAGATAACTTCCGTCAAAGATCAACTGATTTAATGTGGCAGTTGCAGACGCACTTTGTTTTGTACTAAAATTGACTGGGACAAAAGTACCGGGTTCACCTCCAACAATTTCAGCGGGTAAAAGTGTTACAGGTTGCTTTAAATTGTTTTGGTATGAAACTGCACCACTTATCTGCGGTAGTCCGGTAGCCGTGGTTTCCCACTTCTGTTTTAGCGCTTCAGCAATGTCACGACGGGCATTGATGGTTTGGTAGTTGCTGTCAATTGCAAAACTAACGGCTTCTTCCAAATTGAAACTGTAGCGCTTGGGTTCTTGTGCATATGCCGTTGTGGTTAACAGCAACACGCCTAAAATTAAAAATAAGTTACGCATTTGGTTGGTTGTTATTTATAAATTTATTTAAGATTTGTTGCCCTTCTTTAGTTACAATACCTCTTAAATGATATTCGAGATATTCTTCAAAAAGTGCTTTTTTAGGGAATTCGGTCATGGGAAACATCACGTCATCTTTAATGCCATTGATGCCGATAAAATAAATTCGCGCGACAAATTCGATATTAATATTATCGCGATATAACCCCTGTTCAATTCCTCGTTGTAAGTTCCTTTTGGTACAATCCTGCATTTTTTCAAAATGCTTATGCTTAAAAGTTTCATGAACTTCTGGGTAGTATTTTTGCAATTGGTATTGTGGTGATAGTTTTTCGTCTTTTAATTGTAACATTACAAATTTCTTAATGTCGTATAGCTCTTCTATAGGATTGTTATTCAAAGCACAAATGCAGTCAATTCCTTGCGTTATATGATTGAACATAGCCATGGTTGTTTCACGAACCAATGACGATTTATTGTTAAAATGTGTATAGATCGTCTTTTTTGAAATACCCATTGCGGTGGCAATATCGTCCATGGTAACACTTTTAAAACCGAGCGTTATAAAAAGATCGGTTGCTTTTTGTATAATTTTTTCTCTCATAATCGAGTGCAAATATATAACAGGAAACTTTAAAAACATTATAAGTTTCCAAAGTTTTAATGATTTATTAACATTTATGCTCATAATGAACTGCCTGTGAGTATTCCCCGAGCGTATTTTTTTTTAAAATGTTATTACTTACATCATAGGAATGTTATCTAATCTGTATTTTTACCAAAAATTCTTGCATGGATCATTTAGAAAAATACAGTAGTGCTTTGGTTGAACACCTCGATGCTGCTGTACAAATGAAGGAGCCTGTTCAGTTATACGCACCTATAAAGTATATAATCACTTTAGGTGGAAAACGTTTAAGACCAGTGCTCACTTTACTTACAGCCGATTTCTTTTTAGCTGCTTCGGAAGGAAAAGAAGCCTATAAAAAGGCGATGAATGCAGCATTGGCCGTAGAACTCTTTCACAATTTTTCATTGATTCATGATGATATCATGGACAATGCTCCTTTGCGACGCGGCAAGGAAACAGTACATGAAAAATGGGACATTAATACCGGAATTCTCTCTGGCGATGCGATGCTTATTTTAGCATATCAATTATTTGAGGCGTACAAACCAGAGATGTTTCAGCATCTGGCGCGTCTTTTTAGTAAAACCGCTCTAGAGGTTTGTGAAGGGCAGCAGTACGATGTCGATTTTGAAACACGAGATGATGTGACAATCGATGCCTATATTAAAATGATAGATTATAAAACGGCTGTACTTATTGGCGCGTCTATGAAGATGGGAGCCATTGTGGCAAATGCGTCGAAAAATTGTCGTGATCATATATATGACTTCGGAAGAAATCTTGGAATCGCTTTTCAATTGCAAGATGATTATCTAGATGCTTTCGGAGATCCAGCTACCTTCGGAAAGCAGGTAGGAGGGGATATAATTGCCAATAAAAAAACCTTTCTCTATTTAACGGCTTTAGCGCAGGGAACTTCGGAAGACAAAGAACAGCTGCGAGATCTTTTCAAACAAATGCCTAAAGATCCGTCGGAAAAAATAGAAACAGTGAAAGCTATTTTTAAACGTTCGGGTGCTGCAGAGGCGACAATCGCGAAAATAGAAAGCTACACCCAACAGGCAAATGCCTTATTACAACATATTGATATTTCCGAAGAAAACCGAACGAAACTACGCGAATTTGGCGGATGGTTAATGCAGCGAACGGTGTAGCAAATAGCATTAAAAATAAACTCTAAAAAAAGGAGCCCAGGCATTGGCGTAAACACTTTTTCCTTCATCATAGAGTACATCATATCGAATGCCAATGGTGATATTTTGAGTACGATAGCCGCCCCCTAAAAATAGGGCAGGATACCAATAATTTTGATCTTCAATATTCAGGTCGCTTTCAAAGTTTCGAGTGACGTTCAATTCTTCAAATTCGGCCGAGAGTTGAATTTCTGGGATCACATTGAAAAGCGTTAACAAGCTGCCTCCAATAATAGTTGAGTTATAGGTATTCTTCAAACTGTTGTAAGTTCCGTTAAGGCCTACTCCCATAGAAAGTTGATCATTTACATCATAAATAGCGCTTGGAGCAAGGGTTCCGCTAAAAAATCCGTCGCCAAAACTAAGTCCTACACCCCCGCCAAAGCGAACATGATCCCAAAATGATGTGGTATTTTCTTGAGCGCTCATCACGGAAACACTTCCGAAGAAAAAGCAAAAAAGAATCATTTTTAATAGAACGTTTCGCGAATAAAGCATTGGGAATAATTTAAGAGTTACCTGCTATAAATATACAAATTCGGACTAAGTAGTTTGGGGATTTATTGTATTTTTGTAACGTTTTATTTTTAAATAGCACGCTTTCATTCCACGTATGGATAAATATTCTTTTCTAAACGCCGTCCACCCTGCTTATATAGCAGAACTTTACGATAAGTATTTACAGTTCCCAGATAGTATTGAACCAAGTTGGAGAGCTTTCTTCCAAGGTTTTGATTTTGGGATTGAAAACGGTTCCATAGAAGCACTTGGGGTTGATTCGGCTGTCGTTCCAGATAATGTATTAAAAGAATTTCAGGTCATTAAAATGATTGATGGTTACCGCACACGTGGCCATTTATTTACAAAGACCAATCCAGTTCGTGAAAGACGTAAATACGCACCTACTCTGGCGCTGGAAAATTTTGGTTTATCTGAAAGCGACCTAGAGACATCATTTGAGGCAGGTTCTATTTTGAACCTCGGAAAAACAACCTTACGAGAGATCGTACGTCATTTAGATGCCATTTATTGCGATGCTATAGGAGTAGAATATATGTATATTCGGAATCCAGACGAAATTAAATGGATTCAGAATTGGTTAAACAAAAATGATAATCATCCAAATTATAATTCCGAAGAGAAAAAACATCTTTTAGGAAAATTAAACGAGGCAATTTCTTTCGAAACTTTTCTACATTCAAAATATGTGGGTCAAAAGCGCTTTTCTATTGAAGGTGTTGATGCTTTGATCCCTGGCTTAGATACCCTTATTGAAAAAGGCGCTGAAAAAGGTATTGAACAATTCGTTGTGGGAATGGCTCACCGTGGGCGTTTAAATGTACTGACGAATATCTTCGGAAAATCGCCCGAAAAGATCTTTAGTGAGTTTGACAGCAAAGAATACGATGAAGCCGAACTTTTTGACGGTGATGTAAAATATCATATGGGATGGACTAGTTTTAGACAAACCAACGGCGGAAAGAAAGTTCGTATGGATCTCGCTCCAAACCCTTCGCATCTTGAAACTGTGAATGCGGTAGTAGAAGGGATTGCACGTGCCAAATTAGACAATACCTTAAATGGTAACGAAAAGGCTATTCTGCCAATCTTAATTCACGGTGATGCTGCAATTGCAGGACAAGGAGTGGTTTACGAAGTGATTCAAATGGCACAATTAGAAGGTTATCGCACCGGTGGAACCATCCATGTAGTTGCAAACAATCAAGTGGGCTTTACCACTAATTATCTCGATGCACGGTCGTCTACATACTGTACTGATATTGGTAAAGTGACGCTTTCACCTGTATTACACGTAAATGCCGATGATGTTGAGGCTGTTTGCCATGCGTTTACATTTGCACTAGATTTTAGAAATGAATTTGGGCGTGATGTATTTATTGATATGTTGGGCTATAGAAAATATGGGCATAACGAAGGTGACGAGCCTCGTTTTACGCAACCAAAGTTATATGCGGCCATTGCAAGACATTCTAATCCAAGAGAATTATACGCCAAACGACTTTTAAATGAGGGCGTAATCGATAAGGGTTACGTAAAAAATTTGGAAGTGGCCTATAAAGAAGATCTTGAAAACGATCTAGAAGCTTCTCGAAAAAAGGATAAGACAGTTATTACAGAAATTCTTGCCGATGATTGGAAAGGATATACACACGGTACTTCAGAAGATATTCTTGCTGAAACTGACACTACTTTTCCATTAAAAAAATTGGATTTCTTGGCTCAAGGAATCACGAAACTTCCGAAGGACAAAAATTTTATTAAGAAGATCAAGCGTATTGTTGACGATAGACATAAACGCTATTTTGAAACAAATGAGCTCGACTGGGCGATGGGTGAATTATTAGCGTATGCGACGCTTCAGGAAGAAGGTTTTAATGTGCGTATGTCTGGTCAGGATGTAGAGCGAGGAACTTTTTCACACCGTCATGCAATTATCAAAACAGATGATGATGCCGAAGAATTGAACCTTCATAATATGTTAGGTCTTGAAGGACACTTCTATATCTATAATTCTTTACTGTCTGAGTATGGGGTTGTAGGATTTGATTACGGATATGCCATGGCAACTCCAAAAACACTAACTATTTGGGAAGCCCAATTTGGTGATTTTTCGAACGGAGCACAGATCATGCTAGATCAATATATTTCGGCAGCCGAAGCGAAATGGAAAACACAAAACGGTTTGGTCATGTTGTTGCCTCATGGATACGAGGGA
This sequence comes from Ulvibacter sp. 2305UL32-6, assembly GCF_058148545.1. Lineage (NCBI taxonomy): Bacteria > Pseudomonadati > Bacteroidota > Flavobacteriia > Flavobacteriales > Flavobacteriaceae > Ulvibacter > Ulvibacter sp. 2305UL32-6. The sequence continues at coordinate 119,914 of NZ_JBYVKA010000003.1, read as the reverse complement.
CAAGGCTCTGAGCATTCAAGTGCTCGTATGGAACGTTATCTACAATTGTGTTCTCGAGATAATATGATCATGGCAGATGTAACTACACCTGCAAATTTATATCATCTACTTCGTCGTCAAATGAAGTGGAATTTTAGAAAGCCGCTTGTGGTATTTACCCCTAAAAGTTTGTTGCGTCATCCAAAAGTGATCTCAACAAAAGAAGAATTGGCAAACGGAAGCTTCCAGGAAGTCATTGACGATCCAAAAGCTGATAAAAAGAAAGTAACATCATTGGTTTTCTGTACGGGAAAGTTTTATTACGACCTTATCGAACGACAGGAAGAGAATGGAAGAGATGACATAGCTTTTGTACGTATTGAGCAGCTTTTTCCTCTTCCGAAGAAAAAATTGGAAGCAATTATAAAGAAATATTCGAATGTGACCGACTATGTCTGGGCGCAGGAAGAACCTAGAAATATGGGTGCCTGGGGATTTATGTTGATGAATTTCGAGTTAGTACCGCTACGAGTTGCATCCCGCCGCGTTTATAGTTCTCCCGCAGCAGGAAGTAGCGCTCGATCAAAGGCGAGACATAAAGAAGTTATTGACAGTGTTTTTGAGACACCAAAAAAATAAGGATGTACGTTTCTTCGGAAGTTGAAACCGTGATTTAAATAATATATCAATAGTAAATACGATACTATGTTAGAAATGAAAGTTCCCTCACCGGGAGAATCGATCACCGAAGTTGAAATAGCACAATGGCTTGTTGAAGACGGCGATTATGTTGAAAAAGATCAGGCTATTGCCGAAGTTGATAGCGATAAAGCAACTCTTGAACTTCCTGCAGAGGCAAGCGGAATTATTACTCTCAAAGCCGAAGAAGGCGATGCAGTAGCCGTGGGTGCTGTGGTTTGTCTTATTGATACCGATGCTGAAAAACCAGGAGGTAAAGATGCAGACGATATTGACACCTATGAAAATGCAGGTGATGAAAAAGGAAAAGGGAATGCGGCGCCAGATGTAGATAAACGTCAGGCCGAAGCAAAAGACACCAATGTTAAAGCTGAGCCGCTTACCAATAAAACATATGCAAGTGGTACTCCTTCTCCAGCCGCGAAAAAGATCCTTGATGAAAAGGATATTGCCGCGTCAGCTGTTTCTGGAACAGGAAGAGATGGACGGATTACTAAAAGCGACGCAGAAAATGCAACACCTTCTATGGGAACTCCAGGACCTGGAACAAGAGGGTCGTCACGAACCAAATTGTCGATGTTACGACGTAAGGTGGCAGAACGTTTGGTAGAGGCAAAAAACACAACAGCTATGTTGACTACGTTCAATGAAGTTGATATGTCGCCAATTTTTGAATTGCGTAAAGAATACAAAGAGACCTTTAAGGAAAAACACGGAGTGAGCTTAGGCTTTATGTCTTTCTTTACCCTAGCTGTAGTACGCGCATTAGAGATGTATCCTGCCGTAAACAGTATGATTGATGGTAAGGAAATGGTGACTTTTGATTATAAAGATATTTCAATTGCAGTTTCGGGACCTAAAGGTTTAATGGTTCCCGTGATCCGTAATGCTGAAAACCTTACGTTCAGAGGTGTTGAATCTGAGGTAAAACGCCTTGCGATTCGCACCCGCGACGGACAAATTACTGTTGATGAAATGACTGGAGGAACATTTACCATTACAAATGGAGGTGTCTTCGGAAGTATGCTGTCAACACCTATTATCAATCCGCCACAATCTGGAATTCTAGGAATGCATAATATCGTAGAACGTCCTATCGTTCGGGATGGTGCTATTGTTATCGCACCTATCATGTTCGTTGCTTTGTCATATGATCACCGGATAATTGACGGAAAGGAATCGGTTGGTTTCTTGGTTGCTGTTAAAGAAGCGCTTGAAAACCCAATAGAATTACTAATGAACAACGATGTGAAAAAAGCGTTAGAGTTATAGGTTTTAGATATAAAATTAAAACATAAAAAAACCCCGTCTCTTAATAGAAGACGGGGTTTTAATTTGGTTAGTAGTGCCAAATTTGGCGTGTGCTAAAACGAAACAATATAATTAACAATATTCAAAATGATGGTAGCTACAGCAGCGGCTATTATCAAGATTACAAACCAACTAGTTCGTTTGTGTGTTCTTGTCTTTGATGCTTTATGTAATACAATCTCTTTCACAGTGTAAAGATGGCAATAAAGCAATAGATTTGAAATACGTGTTAATACGTATTTTAAGTTCCTTAGTGAAGTTTGTCGTGATTTTCTTTAGCCCAGATAAGGAGACTGTTGGTTTTTGGCTCTAACTTTAACTTGTTTATAATGTTACTGCGGTGCTTTTCTACAGTGCGATAAGAAATAAAGAGAAGGGATGCTATTTCCTTATTGGTTTTATCATTTGCAATATATTTAAGGATCTTTTTTTCTGAAGGAGTTAGTGCTTCTAAAGATTCATCTTCAAAAAAATCTTTACCTAACAGGGCTTTGATCTTCGGACTAAAAAACGGAATGCCTTGTGAAACTGAAGAGATGCAATTTTCTATTTCTTCTAATGCAAATTCTTTTAAAATATAGCCAAAGATGTTTAGGTCTTGAGCTTCTTGATACAAATCTTTTTCTTTGTGAAGTGTAATAAGCACAATTTTAGTGTCTATATGTATATTTTTGCACTTTTTTGCAATTTCTAGCCCAGACATAAAGGGCATTTGTATATCCAAGATTGCAATGGAGGGTTGTAGCTTGGCAATTAAATTATAGGCTTCTCGTCCGTTATTGCCTGAACCAACAAGATTGTACTTTTTTTCAATTAGAAAATCACTCAAACCTTTAAGGAGTAGGGGATGGTCATCAGCTATAATAATAGATTCTTTTCTCATGTAACAGGAAATTGAAATTCTAAAGTGGTTCCATTGTCCCGTACAGATTGCACTTTCATTTGCCCGTTTAAGAATTTTGTCCGCTCTAATAAGGTTTTTAACCCTAGCGACTTCAAGTTCTGCAATTTTTCTGGAAAGTCAAAGCCAACGCCATTATCTTTTATGGAAATAACAATATATCGGGAAAATTTTTTGACAGAAACACGAGTAGCCTCAGCTTCTGCATGTTTTAAAATATTGCTTAGCGTTTCTTGCACTATACGATAGATGTTGACCTCTTGTTCGGGACTGAAAATATTATCGATATTATCAATTTCCGAAGAAACAAAAAGAGAAGAATTGTCATCTACTTGGGAGAGTGTATGTTCAATGGCTTTCGTAATGCCCATTTCCTGAAGTTGAAAAGGGTGCAGATCTCTGGAAATAGAACGAACTTCGTCAATCGCTTTATCAACCATTTGTTTTGCTTGGGCATCGCCAGAATCAATGAGTTTGTTTTTAATGAGTAACAAATGCTGGCCCAAACCATCGTGAAGATCTTTGGAAATACGTCTTCTTTCTTTTTCTTGGGAAACTAAAAGTTCTTGGCTGAACTTTTCTTGTTGAAGTTTGTTTTCCTTCAAATAACGCTGATTACGATATAATAGAATGAGTCCGAAACTAAGAACAGATGAAATTCCGATAAAATAAACGAACTTTTTTATCGAGGCGTTTCCTTCTTCTAAAAGTTGAATGTTGGCATTTTTTTCTAAAAGTTCTTTCTCCGTTTTTTCGGTATCATACAATGTCTGATAGTAGGCTAGCGCATTGGCGGTACTTTTGCTATATACAGAATCCCGAAAGCGGGAGTATTTTTTTTTATGATACAAACTTTTCTTGTAATTTCCAGTTTGTTCATAAATATTTGAGAGGAGTAAATGGGAGGCAATAATGTCTTCGCCACTTCCTAAACTCTCTGCGGTTTCTAACTTTGTCTGCGCAAAGCTAAGTCCTTTTTCAGGTTCTGAGATCTTTGCCAGATAGGTGGCTTTTGCTTCCAAATAATTTAGCATCGCAAGTACGTTTCCTTCAAATTTTGGAAGGTTGTCATCTAGAATGGTCAAATATTTTTTCGCTGCCACCAGATCGTTATCCTGACAGTGATATTCTAGTAATTTTGAATGTACTCTTACAAAAGTGCTCAGGTCTACAATGCCTTGATCGAGATAGTTTTTGGCGTTGTGTAATGCCTTAAATTCTAAATTTCGTTCGCCAGTTTTACGATAGTCGATTGCCTGATTATAGTACGCCAACGGTAAGTTTTTGGTTAGTTTGAGTTCTTTGATCTTGGTAATATATCTATTTCGCTCTATCTCTGCTTTTTTAAAGAAACCGTTTAAGCTATACATGTTGATATTTCCTTGCTGGGCATATAACATATATTCGTAATCTTGGAGACTTTCATAAATTTTATAGGCATTGTTAAAGTCCTCAGTTGCGGCAATAAATTGTCCAGAATCTGCATTGGCTTGCCCTCTAAACAAATAAGCATCTCCAATTACGGCAATATCATTTTTGGAAAAACTTTCTAGGGCTAAGGTATAATCTTCAATAGCGCTTTTAAGATCGATTTGTTGGTGTGTTTTCCCTCTTTTTAGATAAAGAACACCTAATAAAAAACTGTCCCGAAGTTTATATTTATGTACTAAAACAGAATTTATAACACTGATCGCCTGCTTTGGATCATTATTGTAGTTGGTAAGAGGGATTTGTATGTTGATCGCTTTTTTGGCTGCAAGTCTGATGCTATCCATTTCTTTTGCTAGTTCAATATACTCTAAACTATATGCAATATAATCGTCGTTGTTTTTTCGAAAACTTTTTGAGATCACAGAATCAAGGGCGCGCAGCTTTTCGGCGTTTGAGGAAGCCGATGTTACCGCATTCTTATAAAACGAAATATCCTGAGCAATGCCATTAGGAATAATGGAGAGCGACAGTAGGATGACATATATTATTCTCAATTGCATGCAGGAGGGCTAGGAGATAAAAATACTAAAAAAAACGACAAGCCAAACGTTACTATTTAAGATAGAGGCAGTTTCGACCATAATCGATTGTTGCGCGGCAAGACTTTAAGATATCGGCGCCTATAATTCCATCTATGCTGGGTTCTTTTGTCTGTTCCAAAGCAGCATTTACATGTTGTAGATCAAAAAGTACAAAGGAGGTGTTTTTTATCAGCTTTTTTCCTATTTGCAAGGTGTTATTATGGGTAATACGTGTTTCCATATTAATGGCACCAGCACCGGCTGCTTTGATTTCGCTTTCTTCGCTATGCAATAAAAAAGTATGACTTCTATCAAAACCAATACAGCTTGTTGAGGCACCTGTGTCAAGTATAAAATCACCTTTTTTACCATTTATTTTAGCAATGAGTTTATAATGTCCTGTTGCTAAGCTTTTCAATGGAATTCTAACAAAATTTTGATTTTCGAGCAGGGTTCTTAGTTGCACTTCTTTTTTTTACAAAGATAGAGAACAAAATAGGTAACTTTGCAAGATGTTAATAGATACGCATACCCACCTTTATAGTGACGCTTTTGATGATGACCGACCTGCCGTGATGCAGCGTGCCAATGATGCTGGAGTTGGTCAATTTTTTATACCTGCTATAGATTCTACCTATACCAAAGCAATGTATGATCTAGAGCGGGATTATCCGCAGCAAGTACATCTTATGATGGGGCTTCACCCAACTTCAGTTAAAGAAAATTATAAGGAAGAATTAGCGCATGTAGCTCAAGAGCTTGCTAAGCGATCTTTTATCGCAATTGGCGAAATAGGGATCGACTTATATTGGGATACTTCTACTTTGGCCATTCAGAAGGAAGCTTTTAAGCAGCAAATTCAATGGGCTAAAAAGTATAAATTGCCAATTGTTATTCATTGTCGCGATGCTTTTGATGAAATTTTTGAGGTTTTAGAAACCGAAAGGGGTGAGGATCTCTTCGGAATTTTTCACTGCTTTACCGGAACTTTGGAACAGGCAAAACAGGCAATTGACTTAAATATGAAATTAGGAATTGGTGGCGTTGTTACATTTAAGAACGGAAAGATCGATCAGTTTTTAGATCAGATCGAATTAAAACATATTGTTTTGGAAACCGACTCGCCGTATCTTGCGCCGGTACCATTCCGAGGAAAACGAAACGAAAGTGCACATCTCAAGTTGGTTTCTGCTAAAGTAGCCGCGGTGTATCACATTTCCGAAGAAGAGGTGGAAAAAATTACCACACAAAATGCCAAAGCTGTTTTTGGGATTTAAATCACAAATTAGACGCGATTGACCATACCTCGCTATTTGCCTATGAAACAAAAATCGAACATACTCCTTATTTATACGGGCGGAACCATTGGAATGATCAAGGACTTTGAAACAGGTGCTTTGAGAAATTTCAATTTTAACGAGTTATTAGATCATATTCCAGAACTACAATTATTGGATTGTACGATTGAAACCACAAGTTTTGATGAGCCTATAGATAGTTCAAATATGGATCCCAAGTATTGGGTGGTTCTTGCAACAATGATCGAACAAGATTATGCTCGCTTTGATGGTTTTGTAGTGCTTCACGGTAGTGATACCATGTCGTATACCGCTTCGGCGTTAAGTTTTATGTTAGAAAACTTGGCGAAGCCAGTCATTTTTACGGGCTCACAATTACCTATTGGTGATTTGCGTACCGATGCCAAAGAGAATTTGATCACATCGATACAGATTGCGGCTTTGCAGGAAAATGGTCGACCGTTGTTAACCGAAGTAGGTTTGTATTTTGAGTATAAATTATATCGCGCCAATAGAACAACAAAGATCAATGCCGAGCATTTTGAAGCTTTTGCCTCGTTAAATTTTCCGTGTTTGGTTGAAAGTGGCGTAAATCTGGTTGTCAATTATGATGACCTTTATAAGGTAAACCGCCGAAAGAAATTACGGGTGCATAAAAATCTTGCTTCCGATATATTATTGATCAAAATGTTTCCGGGAATTAATGAAGCAACGGTGAAGCATCTTTTTTCATATCCTAATGCCAAAGGAGTTATTTTGGAAACCTATGGAAGTGGCAATCTTACCAATGCGCCTTGGTTTGTTGCGGCCTTAAAGCAAGTTATCGCTGCTGGGATCCCAGTGATCAATGTAACGCAGTGTAGCGGCGGTAGTGTCGCCATGGGGTTGTATGAAACAAGCACTGCCCTAAAGAGAATGGGGGTGATCTCAGGAAGAGACATTACAACTGAAGCGGCATTAGCAAAGTTGATGTATTTATTAGGTGAGGGGATTTCTTCGGAAGAAATGAAAACAGTGTTTGAGACATCGCTTCGCGGGGAAATGAGCTAAAAAAACCGACTTTAAAATTTTGTAAGCGTTTTTTATTCTTGATATTTGCCAAGTATTAATAGAGAGGTGGCCGAGTGGTCGAAGGCGCACGCCTGGAAAGTGTGTATACGGCAACGTATCGAGGGTTCGAATCCCTTCCTCTCTGCAAAAGGAAATCCCCGCAACTGAAAGTTGCGGGGATTATTTCTTTTACAAAATGTTGAAACGCAGTTTCAGAAAATTTTGTAAAAGAAATAATCCTTCATGCCTTTTAAGGCGTGAACGGGATTTTTATGCTTGTTCAAGATACTATTTTGGAATCAGCGAACGTAGGTGAGCTAATCCCTATGATGAACATTGCTTGAGCATTTTTGGTTTCGGGGCTTTATACAGTTGTGCAGCAATTATTCTTATAAGATCCCTCACTGGGAATCAGCGAACGCAGGTGAGCTAATCCCTATGATGAACAATGCTTGAGCATTTTTGGTTTCGGGGCTTTATACAGTTGTGCAGCAATTATTATTATTAGTTCCCCACTGGGATCAGCGAACGCAGGTGAGCTAATCCCTATGATGAACAATGCTTGAGCATTTTTTTGTATTGCCACTTGATATAATTGTGTTGTTAAGCATATTGATAGATTTTTTTTGAAGAAAATCTAGAAGGCTGCTTCACCAAGATTGGCCTATTTCGCAGCGTTTTTGGCATTGATCAGAATATTTTGGTTGCAATTTGTTTTAAAAGAGGAGCTGTTTTTATTGCAAAAGGCATTTTTTTTCTTGCTACTGCTGTGATTTAGTAAAAACCGATAAGTAGTTCCGTGCTCTATTTCTAAGGGTCAGGACTGAAAATTTTTGTCATAAATAGATCAAATTTTTAGGCGTGTTTAAATTTTTTAGTCGTTCCCCTGAATGGGTAAATAACTAAGAATCAAAACGTAAAAAGAGTACATTGTGAACTTCCCATTATAAAAAAGGCGAACTGGGGTAACTTCAGTATTCGTGGTATTTTCCTACGATTTTGCTATTAGAGGTCAAAATAAGGTAACATCCGATAAGCTTTTAACCGATAAATCGGTTCGTACGCATAATAATCTTGCTTATTAACTAAATTATTTTATATCTTTAACCTTTAACTAAAAACAAACTTTAAGTCGATAGCAATGAAAAAATTATTTTCTATTATGGCAATTGCCGCACTCGTTTTTGCGGGAACTTTAAACGCGAACGCAGCAGTATCTTACAATGCACCAAGCACTGCGCAAACACTAATTACTGCAACCACAGTAACCATTGTTCAGGATGAAGGTGCTGCCTCTGGTGAAGAAGAATTAGGATGGCATCAAACTCTTAAGAAGTACTTTATTGAAGGTACTCCTTTATTTATGGGTATTGTATTATTGTGTTTAATTCTTGGTTTAGCGATTGCTATTGAAAGAATTATCTACCTAAATCTTTCAACTACAAATACTAAGAAATTAGCTCAAAACGTTGAAGATGCTTTGAACAGTGGTGGTATTGAAGCTGCTAAGGAAGTTTGTAGAAATACAAAAGGACCTGTTGCGTCTATCTATTATCAAGGACTTGACCGTGCAGATGAGAGTATCGAAGCTGCTGAAAAATCAGTTGTTGCTTATGGAGGTGTACAAATGGGTCAATTAGAAAAGAATGTTTCATGGGTATCGTTATTTATCGCACTTGCACCAATGCTTGGTTTCATGGGTACGGTAATTGGTATGATCCTTGCCTTTAATAAAATTGAGGCAGCAGGAGATATGAACCCTTCTTTAGTTGCGGGTGGTATTAAAGTAGCACTTTTAACAACTGTATTTGGATTGATCGTTGCGATTATTCTACAGATCTTTTATAATTACATCATTGCTAAAATTGATAGCATTGTAAACAGTATGGAAGATGCCTCTATCACATTGATCGATATGTTGGTAGACTACAAAAACAGAAAATAATTTAAAATACCACACATAATGGGTTTATATAAAGTTTTAAAAATAGTAGCTCTAGTACTTAGCTTGATCGGCGTGTATTTCTTCTTTAATTTATTATTTAAAGGGAATGATACGATCGTTGCAACAGGAGAAGGAGTGGACGGATTTTTATACATTACCTACATTACGTTGGCCTTGATCGTAGCACTTATATTAATATTTGTGATCAAAGGAATCTTAAGTGGGAATGTTAAAAAGACATTGTTAGTACTGGCAATTTTTGTTGCCATTATAGTAATATCATATGCATTTGCTAGTGGTGTAGAAACACCTTTAAAAGATGGCGGTACGCTATCTGCTAGTGGATCACGTTGGGTAGGAGCAGGATTGAATATGTTCTATATTCTTGCAGTGTTAGCTGTAGGAGCGATGATTTTCAGCGGAATTAAAAAAGTATCTAATTAATTATGGCAAGAAGAGCAACACCCGAGGTTAATGCGGGATCTATGGCGGACATTGCGTTCCTACTTCTTATATTTTTCTTGGTTACAACAACCATTGAAAAGGATAAGGGGATCGCGAGACAATTGCCTCCAATGGACGAGATTGATCAGCCTGATGTTATCATTAAACAAAAGAACTTGTTTATTGTTAATGTCAATAAGGATGATCAGTTATTAGTTGAAGACGAGCTAATGCAATTGAAAGACTTGCGTCAGGCAGCAATCGACTTTTTAGATAATGGTGGAGCTCCTTCTGGAAGTCCGTTGTACTGTAATTACTGTAAAGGTAAAAGAGACGTAGCATCTTCAGATAACCCTGAAAAAGCTGTAATCTCTGTGCAAAATGACCGCTTAACATCATATGATATGTATATATCTGTACAGAATGAGTTGGTAGCTGCATATAATTTTCTAAGGAATAGAGAATCTCAGCGTTTATACGGTTGGAAATTTACAGAAGTTAAAAAAGCTATTGATGAAGGTAGTTTCCAAGGAAATGAAGAAGCGACAATGGAAAAGCTTGAGAATATTCAAAAGCTATTCCCACTGAAACTTTCAGAAGCAGAACCGAAGAAATCTGGGCAATAAATAATTATAAATTATGTCAAAATTCACAAAGAAAAAGGGAGGCGAGTTGCCTCCAGTAAATACGGCGTCGTTACCAGATATTGTGTTTATGCTATTGTTCTTCTTTATGGTTGTAACAGTTTTACGAGATAACAATCTTCTTGTAAAAAATGAACTTCCAAAAGCAGATCAGGTAGAAAAACTACAGAAAGATCGTGCGGTATATATTTATGCAGGAAAACCAAGCGCTCGCTATGCTGAAAAGTATGGTAAAGACGGGAAGATCCAAATTGGAGATAAGTATACAGAATTAGCAAATCTAAAATTTGCACTAACCGAAGCTCGAGCAAAATTACGTCCCGAATTACAGGATAAAGTAATGGTTGCGCTCAAGGTAGATAAGGAAACCAACACAGGTTTGGTTACCGATATCAAACAAGAATTAAGAGAGCTAAACATGTTAAAATTAATTTACATTGCAGCTCCAGGACTTGAAGTCAATAAGTAAGTGTTAAGAATACAATTCTAACGCCTTGTTCCTTTTATTGGGTGCAAGGCGTTTTTTTTTTTAGGATCAATTTTATTAAAACAGTTATCCAGAACAAATGAAAGGTCATAATTACGGTTTACTCTTATATGTGATTCTTTTTGTTTCCTTCGGAAGTATGGCTCAACAAACCGCCGTTCTAAATGAAGGTGATGCCAAGTATAGAGAAGACCAGTTCTACGCAGGAGTCACTTATAATTTGATTAATAGCGCACCAGAGGATGTGAAACTACAAGGACTATCTGGGGGAATTCAATTCGGATTTTTGAGGGATATGCCAATAAATGCTAGACGTAATATTGCGGTTGCAGTGGGTTTAGGCGTGTCTTTTGACCAATACGGAAGTACACTATTTATTGGTGAAACAACAGAAGGTGAAACCGTATTTACGAGTCTAAGTAATGAAACCGATGTTGTTTATGATAGCAACCGATTTAGTACTGCTGTTATTGAGGTTCCATTTGAGCTTAGATGGCGAAGTTCCACTCCAGTAGATTATAGCTTCTGGCGCGTTTATGGAGGTGTTCGTGTGGGATACGCCTATTGGTATAAATCGACTTTTATTCAATCAGGAAACACCGTAAATCAAACGGATATCCCAGAATTTGATCAAGTAAGACTCGCGGCGACATTGAGCTTTGGTTATAGTAAGATTAATTTCTACGCAAACTATACGATCAATCCTTTTTTCGAAAATGCCACAACCACCAACGGCGCCAAGGTGGACTTCAAAAGTCTAAAACTGGGTCTCATTTTCTATATTTTATAACCAGTAATTTAAGACCAGCAATTGTGGAATGACTCCCACAAAGAAGCCTACGATAAGTTCTGGGTATGTATGCGATTTTGTGTATAAGCGTGAAGATGCTATCCAGCCATTGGCAAAAAAGAAAAACCCGATCCCCAACAATAAATTCACTTGAAAATATACGCTTAGGCCTATAATAAACATGGTGAGCCCCGATATTCCCATTTGGTGAAGGCTAGCTTTAAAGCCAAAAATCCCCAATACTAGAGCCGATAAAGCCGAAAGTAACACACCAATGAAAAAGTAATAAAGCTCTGGAGAATCATAAGGATCAAATACAAGTTTTATTATTAGAAGTAATAACAAGCTTTGGATCATCAAGGGGATCTTTCTCTCCCTTACTTCGGGGAGATGAATTGAATTAACAACACCAAGATTCTTTAGTAGAAAAAAGGTAATTACAGGTATAAAAATAGTGATGATAATAACGGCAAATAAAGAGGATTGCGCCAGCTCCATACTCATAAAACGAGGTGTGATCAAGTAATAAATGAATACGCCCATCGCAGGGATTAGAAGCGGATGAAAAAGATAAGCTGCAACCCTTAAGAAATAATTCATTTAGATCTCCTTTCTAAGTCTGGCTACGGGTAGATCTAACTGCTCTCGGTACTTTGCCACGGTTCTACGGGCAATAGGGTATCCTTTTTCCTTAAGAATTTGAGCCAGTTTGTCATCGGTTAAAGGTTTACGCTTGTTCTCTTCGCCAATAGTGATTTCCAATATTTTCTTTATCTCGCGTGTAGAAACTTCTTCGCCTTGGTCATTGGTCATAGATTCACTAAAGAATTCCTTGATCAGTTTGGTTCCGTATGGTGTATCTACATACTTACTATTGGCAACTCGGGAGACCGTAGACACATCCATATTAATTTTGTCTGCAATATCCTTGAGGATCATTGGTTTTAATTTCCGCTCGTCACCAGATAAAAAATATTCTTCCTGATGATGCATGATAGCATTCATCGTTACAAATAGGGTTTGCTGACGTTGTTTAATAGCATCAATAAACCATTTAGCGGCATCTAACTTCTGTTTGATAAACTGAACAGCATCTTTTTGCGATTTTGATTTGTCTTTTGCTTCTTTATACCCTTTTAACATGTTTGTATATTCACGAGAAACATGCAATTCGGGGGCGTTTCGGCCATTGAGGGTTAGATCGAGTTCGCCATCAATGATATTTATGGCAAAATCTGGAACAACGTGCTCTACCATACGGGTATTACCCGAATAGGTTCCGCCTGGCTTCGGATTTAAACTTTCAATTTCATGAATAGCACCACGGAGTTGATCTTCGGAAATATCAAACTTGGAGAGTAGTTTTTTATAATGTTTTTTCGAAAAATGATCGAAAGAGTCTTTTATGATCTCCGTGGCCAAAGCAACTGAAGCCGTCGATTCTTTGCGCTTTAGCTGTAGTAATAGGCATTCCTGTAAATTTCTCGCAGCAACGCCTGCAGGATCCAGATCTTGCACGATGGACAAGACCTTTTTAATTTTTTCTTCGGAAGTATATACATTCTGTGTAAACGCTAGATCATCTACGATATCCTGAATTTCTCGTCGGATATAACCACTTTCATCAACGCTACCCACTAAAAACTTAGCGATCTCTTCTTCCTCTTCGTCAAGACGATAGGTGTTTAATTGTTGTAATAAATGTTGATTAAAGGAAGTTCCCGAAGCATAAGGCGTCTGTTTTTCCTCATCATCAGCACTGTAATTATTAGCCGAAAGCTTATAACTTGGCGTTTCGTCATCGCTTAAATAATCATCAACGTTGATGTCAGTTTCTATAACTTCATTACCATCGTCGTAATCTTCTTCGTAGTTGTCGTCAAACTCATCGTATTCATCATTTTCTTCCTTACCACCTTCAAGGGCAGGATTTTCGTTCATTTCTTGCGAAATACGTTGTTCAAAGGCTTGCGTAGGCAGCTGTATCAACTTCATCAGCTGGATCTGCTGTGGTGATAGTTTTTGTGATAATTTGAAATTGAGCTGCTGTTTTAACATGAGTTGCTTTTCGGTTTTATAAAATTAAAGAAAACTAGCTACTTAAAGGAATAAGTAGCTAGTTTTATTATTGTGTTACATTCTGTGTGTGACACTATAAATCTTCCAAAGAGTATTGTTTAACACTCGTGTAATAATACTAGAATTCGGCATTTCCAGGTGTTCTTGGATAAGGAATTACATCCCGAATATTACCCATACCTGTTACAAACTGAACCAAGCGCTCAAAACCAAGGCCGAAACCGCTATGTACGGCCGTTCCGAATTTACGAAGATCTAAATACCAATACAATTCATCCTGCGGAATGCCCATGGCTTCCATTTTTTGCTTAAGCACGTCATAACGCTCCTCACGCTGCGAACCCCCTACGATCTCACCAATGCCAGGAAAAAGAACATCCATGGCGCGTACGGTCTTCCCATCGTCATTTAGACGCATATAGAATGACTTTATGTTGGCTGGATAATCAAAAAGGATCACAGGGCATTTAAAATGCTTTTCAACTAAGAATCTTTCATGTTCGCTCTGTAGATCAGCGCCCCATTCTTCAATTATATATTTGAATTTTTTCTTCTGATTTGGTTTAGAACGTTTTAATATGTCGATTGCTTCGGTATAACTAACGCGCTTAAAATTGTTTTCAAGTACAAACTGAAGCTTTTCACGTAGTGACATATCGGTTCGTTCTGCTTGGGGTTTGCTTTTATCTTCTTCGATCAAACGGTTTTCAAGAAACGCCAGATCGTCTTGACAATTATCGATAGCATACTTTACCACATATTTGATAAAGTCTTCGGCCAGATCCATATTTCCATCCAAATCGCAAAAAGCCACTTCGGGCTCGATCATCCAGAATTCAGCTAAATGCCGAGAGGTGTTTGAATTTTCTGCACGGAATGTCGGTCCGAATGTATATACTTTTCCTAACCCCATCGCATAGGTTTCAGCTTCAAGCTGGCCACTAACGGTAAGATTGGTTTCTTTTTCGAAAAAATCTTCTTTATAATTTACATTTCCGTCTTCATCTAAAGGCGGATTCTTAGCGTCCATGGCTGTAACACGGAACATTTCCCCGGCTCCTTCTGCATCACTCCCTGTAATAATAGGGGCATGCATATAGAAAAATCCGTTTGTTTGGAAGTACTCATGAACGGCAAAGGCAAGTTTAGATCGCAAACGCATTACGGCACCAAAAGTGTTGGTCCGTACGCGTAAATGTGCTTGTTCACGAAGTGTTTCAAGAGTATGACGTTTTGGTGAAAGAATGGTTTTTTTTACTTCTTCGGGGTCTGCTTCGCCTAAAATAATGACTTTGCTGGCCTGTATTTCTACGTCTTGTCCTTGTCCTTGGCTTGCTACTAAGGGTCCGTGAACTTCAACAGCGGCTCCGGTAGTTATTTTCTTTAAAAGATCTTCGTCAAAGTTTTCGAAATCAACAACACATTGAATGTTGTTAATAGTTGAGCCATCATTGAGGGCGATAAATCGATTACTTCGGAAGGAGCGAACCCAACCGCGTACAATGACTTCGGCCTTATTAACAGAAGGCTCGCTTTTGAGTAGAGTGATGATTTCAGTATGCTTCATGATTAGTTTTTCTGAAAAGCAAATATAGTTTTATTAATCAAAATTAGGTAGTGAAGATGCCGTAAAATCAGGCGTCTGGAACATCCAGATCGTCTGTTTCCTCGTCATCGTCTGGGATGATTTTAAGTGCCGGTTTTTTAAAGGTTTCCTTATTGGCAATATTTTTTTCTAATGAAAGGAGTAGTGCTGGTAGTAAAAGGAGGTTTGCAAGCATGGCAAAGAGGAGGGTGGCTGAAACCAAAGCCCCGAGCGCTACGGTACCTCCAAAACTGGAAATAGTAAAAACAGAGAACCCAAAGAACAAAACAATAGACGTATAGAACATACTCACACCAGTTTCGCGCAAGGCAGCATATACAGATTTTTTAATTTTCCAGTTGTTGGCAATAAGTTCTTGGCGGTATTTCGCCAAAAAGTGAATGGTGTCATCAACCGAAATCCCGAAGGCAATACTGAATACGAGTATGGTTGAAGGTTTTATAGGAACACCCAAAAAGCCCATGAGTCCTGCCGTAATAATTAAAGGCAACAGGTTGGGAATTAGTGATACCATGATCATTCTTAAACTTCTAAACATCCAAGCCATAAAAAGAGCAATAAGCAAAATGGCGAGTGAAAGGGAGATCACGAGATTATTAACGAGATATTTTGTTCCTTTTTGAAAAACTAATGCTTTCCCGGTAAGGGAGACCTTATAACGGTCTGGTGGAAAGATCTTATCAATTTCAACCCGAAGATCCTCCTCGATACGGTCAAACCTGTCGGTTTTGGTATCTTTCATAAAGGTCGTGATGCGGGCAAATTGACCTGTACTATCTACATAGCTAGAGAGTAGATTTGTGCTTTTGGCACTCGACTTGGCATATGATAGTAAAAAAGTTCTTTCCTGGCTATTTGGGAGTTGGTAATATTCTGGATTGTTGTTGTAATAGGCTTGCTTCGAATATTTGACCAGTTCTACAACCGATAAAGGGCGAGCAAATTCAGGTACTTCATTGATGTATTCCTGAAGTTCGTCCATACGTTTAAGCGTGGCAAGTTTCATGACGCCTTTTTTCCGCTTGGTATCGATCAAGATCTCTAAGGGCATGATACCTTCGTATTCGCTTTCAAAAAACTTGATATCTTTATAAAACCCAGTATTCTTGGGCATATCTTCAATTAGACTTCCTGAAATTTGAATATTGTACATGCCAATAATACTTCCGCAGAGCAAAAGAATAGAGGCTATAAAAATTGCAATACGGTGATTGCGCACCATGCGCTCTGTCCAATTGACGAAAGTACTGATCCATCGTTTATTTAGGTGTTTTAGGTGCTTGTGTTTAGGAACGCCCATATAGCTATAAACAATAGGAATGATAAGCAGACTTAACAAGAAGATTGCAATGATATTAATAGAAGCTACAATACCAAACTCTTTTAACAACTGACTGTTGGTCAGGATAAATGTGGCAAAACCTGACGCCGTGGTTACGTTAGTCATTAAGGTAGCATTACCTACTTTGGTAATTACGCGCTGCAATGATTTGGCTTGATTTCCGTGTAGTTTTATTTCCTGTTGGTACTTATTAATGAGGAAGATACAGTTGGGAATACCAATTACAATAATAAGTGGTGGTATTAAGGCTGTAAGTACGGTGATCTCATAATGGAGTAGCCCTAATATTCCGAAGGCCCACATTACGCCAATGATCACGGTGATCATCGAAATAAAGGTTGCTCTAAAGGATCTAAAAAAGAAGAAAAATATAATAGAGGTGACCGCTAGTGCGGCGCCGATAAACATCCCTATTTCATCAATAATATTCTGCGAATTCAAGGTTCTGATGTAGGGCATACCCGAAGTGTGCACTGTGATTCCTGTTTCGGCTTCGAACTGCTTTATGCGTGGAATAAGTAACTTATCAATAAAATCCTTTCGTGCGGGAGTGTTTACAATATCCTTTTTTAAGTAGATGGCGGTACGTACCGATTGTTTACTAGGGCTATAAACCAAGCCATTATAAAATGGTAGTTTGTTAAAGAGTTCGTACTGATATTGCTTCAGTTTTTCTTTACTGAAAACGGTATCCTGAATAAAAGGAACCATTTCAAATGCAGCTGTGTCTTTTCTTTTCTGTAGTTTTTGAAGATCGCTTATGGAGAGGGTAAGTTCTACTTCTTCGGAAGTATTTAGATCATCTGAAAGTGCATCCCAAGCTTGAAAATTTTCGGGAGTGAATAATAGCGAATCTTTTACACCGAGAACAATTAAATTTCCTTCTTCGCCAAAATGGCCTAAAAATTCTTTGTATTCAAGGTTGGTCTCATGATCATCGGGCAGTAAATTGGCTTCTGTATACGTAAAACGCATATGTTTCCATTGAAGCGCCAAAAACACCGTAATTAGTACAATTGCAATGAGAATGAAGGGTCTGTTCCGAAGAATAAATCGTGCTACTGCACTCCAAAAACCGATACTGAAAAGTTTATTCAAGATAAATGCTTAAAAGGCTGTGCAAAGGTAGTAATTTAACACGATGCACTTCGTTTTTCGCGTGCAAATAAAACGCTTAAAATTTAGCATAAAAAGTAAACTTAAAAGAGACATTGTCTTCAAAATCGGGGAGGTTGTAATAACCGTAACGATAAGCGAAACTGAGGCCGAAGCCAAAAATGAGTTTATTAAGTTCTAAGCCAGATTCATTATACACCTGATCTAAGGTGCTAAAACCAATTCCTTGATGTTTTTCTGGATTGTCGAGATCTCCAAGGGCGTGCTTAGTTAAAAGGACCAATTCGGGTTGAAATCGGTCAGAAATTCTGAATCTGCGTAAGCTGTGTTTAACTTGTAGTGTTGCCAATTTATCTGAAAAAAATTCTCCGAAATACATGGTTTCGAAGCTACGTCTGCCTGCGACAGAGAAACGTTGTAGAATTTCATCTTTTGTTGGAGCGTTCGGATAGGCATGAAAAAGATGCGTTAATGGAACATCCCCTAAAGCGTAATTTCCTTCCAGTAGAAAATTGGTTGAAGACAGGTTGGTTCGCTTGATATAATAATCGAGTTTGAGTCCGAATTTCGTATAATTAAAATCACTACGTGTAATTCCGCTAAAGCCCTGAGTTACCTGTGCACTGATCTTTGGAAGACCGTCAAAGTATTCTATAAAGCCATCATCACGTGTAAAGAAATTGGTTTTCGGGCTAATTCTAACCGATACATTTGCCTCCGCAATTTCGTAATTGTTGTAAGTAGTACCATCATTTACAAATTGGTAGTTCTCAATTTGATCGATGCGGGATCTTGAAAGGCGCACTTCGGCTAAAAACTTTTTTGTAAACTCATGCTGAATATTGGTTTGCCAAGTACGATGTTTATAAAATTGTTTGACGTTCACTAATCGCGGTTCAAAAACCGAATATACACGGCTATCTGTTAAGAACTTAAATGAACCAATTTCCTGTAAGTCATCGATGTAATACAAGTTTACCCATGTACTGGTTTCTTTGTGGAGCAAGGCACTTCCTCCAAGACTAAACTTAATATCATCATCCTTAAAGCCATTCGCTACATAGCCTCCAAATTTGAATTTTTTACTCAGTTTGTTATTTGTAATTCCACCAATTCCAAGCCGCAGGCCTTCATAGTTGTTGAATTTGATCAAATACTTTAAGTCAAAATCGAAAAAGCCAACGGGGAAAAATCCGGTGTTAAACGGACTTTGTTTTTCTTGAGTTCGCGTAGCGGTCGTGTCTTGCTTAGTTTGAATGGCGGGTTCCTGCGCAAAAAAAGATGCGCTACATGTAAAAAGAAATAGGAAAATGCATAATTGTTTGCGCATTCAAGTGAGGTGTAACGCCGTAAAATTATAAATAAAGCGGCTAAATAGCCGCTTTATTGTATTTAGTTTAACGATTTGTAGATTAAACCGTCATGATCTCTTTTTCCTTGTGTGCTAAGATCTCTTCAATTTTGAGGATATGGCTATCGGTCATTTTTTGAACATCGATTTCCAAATTTTTCTTTAAATCTTCACTGATATCTAGATCTTTGATATCGCTATTAGCATTTTTACGATCGTTACGCACTCCAATTTTAGATTCTTCAGCTTCATGCTTGGCTTGTTTTGCCAATTCTATTCTGCGCTCTTCTGTTAATGGCGGTACATTAATAATCACGCTTTCACCATTATTCATAGGGTTAAAACCTAAATTTGCTTGGTGGATTCCTCTTTCGATCTCGGGAATCAAACCTTTTTCCCAAGGTTGAATGGTAATAGTCATACCGTCTGGGGTGCTAACATTGGCAACTTGACTTAGTGGCGTTGGACTTCCGTAGTAATCAACCATCACGCTGCCCACCATAGATGGCGATGCTTTTCCGGCACGAATATTCACGAATTTCTTTTTTAAATGCATTATTGCATTATCCATTGCTTCTTTGGTGCTATCTAATATGAATTTAATTTCGTCTTCCATCTTATTAGTTCCACAAATGTGGTTGTTTTAATTATTAATTCTGAATATATCACGGTGTATTCAAAAACCAGACCAATTCAAAAATAATAAATCCGTAGTGAATTACAAGTTTACTTTGGTTCCGATATTTTCACCTGAAATTACTTTAAGGAGATTACCTTTTGTGTTCATGTCAAAAACAATAATAGGTAATTCATTTTCTTGACTTAAAGTAAAGGCCGTGGTATCCATAACTTTAAGGCCTTTCCGAAGAACATCATCAAAGCTAATAAAGTCAAATTTTGTTGCTGTTATATCTTTTTCGGGATCACTTGAGTAAATGCCGTCTACTCGTGTACCTTTTAAAATAACATCTGCATTTATTTCTATAGCTCGCAATACAGCAGCACTATCTGTTGTAAAGTAAGGATTTCCAGTTCCACCTCCAAAGATAACAACGCGACCTTTCTCTAAATGACGAATTGCCTTTCTGCGAATAAACGGTTCGGCAACTTCGTTAATTTTAATGGCGCTTTGAAGACGTGTTGGTATTCCTTCATCTTCCATAGCACTCTGTAATGCTAGACCATTAATGACGGTTGCTAACATTCCCATATGATCGCCTTGAACACGATCCATACCTCGGCTGGCTCCAGCAACTCCTCTAAAGATGTTTCCACCGCCTATAACAATGGCAACTTGAACTCCCATTTCAACAATTTCTTTTATCTCCTGTGCGTATTCTTGAAGTCTGTCAGGGTCAATACCGTATTGTCTGTTACCCATTAAGGCTTCACCAGAAAGTTTTAGGAGGATTCTTTTGTATTGCATAGCGGAAGTTTGTTCGTGCAAAAATAACCAAAAATCTCAGATGATATACCGAATCATTAAAACCATGCTATTTTTTATATAAAATAACACGTGAAATAAGATGGCTGTATTTTAAAAATATCTATTTAATTACTCCTACCTGAAATGTACTTTTTTGATCTTCTGAAATTTATGGAATTTGAATTGCGCTGTTTCAGAAACAATTATTATTTTTAGAAGTCTTAAATAGCTAACAATCAATTCTAAAATTTCTAACATGAATTATAGATATTTAGTTTATCTATTAGTTTTCTTTTGCTTTTTTTCTTGTAAAGAAAAGGGGTTAGACACCAAGCTAATAGCTTCAAAATACTACGAAGGCGTGGTAAAAATTTTAGTAATGGATCCTGAATTGGAAAAACTACAACCAGGCAAAGGTTATTTGGGAAGAGGCTCAGGTTTTATCGTTACAGAAGACGGATATTTGTTTACCAACAAACATGTTGTTGAGATGTGTGTGAAGGGCTATATGGATTATAACTATTTCGACAATAAAAAGGAGATGAATTCGGTAGCATTGTATTCGGAAGAGCTACTTTCAAACAGAGCGCTTACAAAAGTGAATCGAACGGGTCATAGTATTCCGGTGGTTCAGGTGTATCACGGAAAAGGAGAGAATGATTATACCTTGTATATTGCCGAAGTTGTATCTATCGGTTCGGGTACCTATGACGGCGCCATGTTAAAAATAGTAAGTGATCTCGAAGGGAAACCTATTAGCAAGAAATTTAAAACATTACCAATTGGTAATTCAGACAATGTAGCACAAGGCGAAAATCTTTGCGTCTACGGCTATCCGGCACAATTTATGGGTTCCGCGGGACTTATGTTAAAAGATCTGAGCACTATTAGTTTGGGTATTATGAGTGGCTATGATTATGTGTTTAATGCTGATTATGGTTATTTAAAGACCGATGCCGAGATTCACCCCGGAAATAGCGGCGGACCGGTATTTAGCGAAGAGAATAAAGTAATTGGAATTGCTACAGCCAAGGGGCGTACTACGGGAATTGGTCTAGTAGGAGGTGTTAATGGAATGTATTATATTTCTGCCATTGATAGTAAAGCCCATACTGAATTGATAGAAAATGGCCTCACATTACCAAAAAGGTCTTCTTCGATTAATTCGGCACGTGGAGATAAGCTTCCTATAATGACAGCTGCCCAAGCAAATGCGGTTATAAAAGTAAGGTTAGATAAAGAATTGGCCGAACTTAAAGAACAAATGGCCGCCTATTATAAGCCATCCAGATTGTTCTTTTCTTTGGTGTCTTATTCTGAAAATGGCAATAGCATTCCAGATACAAGCAAACGATATACTACCTTAAAGCACGGAACAGGAGCCAGTAGAGGGAATGTGTGGATTTATGTAGATCATAACCCTTACGAGTTAAAAACGGAAAAGATTTTAGTGCTTATTGATAAACTTTCTTATGACGGCAAGTATTATAAATATAAAGATGTGACGGTAGATCTTAGTAGCACTTCAACAGCCGTAAACTTTGAATTCAATTTTTACGATGTAGGAACGTATCGTATTAAGGCCTATAGTGAAGATCAGGTTCTTATAGCTTCAAATGTTTTACAGATGAACGGTAATTACGGGTATTAAAATTTGAGAATAAAATAAAAGGTCCGTTTTTAGCAACAGCTAAAAACGGACCTTTTGTATAAAATAACGTTGTAATTTACGCTAAAGAAACTCTCTTAAAGCCAACAACTTCAACATCGCCGTACGACTTTACGTAGTCGGCAACATTTTTCTTGTCGTCCATAATGAAATTCTGATCTAAAAGAGCTTTTTCGTGATCTAAGGTCGTGTTATCAGAGATAAAACGTTCTATTTTACCAGGAAGGATACGATCCCAGATCTGTTCTGGTTTCCCTTCGGCTTTCAATTCAGCTTTTGCATCTTCTTCAGCTTTTGCAAGAATCTCGTCAGTTAGTTGTAATCTTGAAATATACATAGGTACATTTTTCAAGGTTTTACCTAAACGACCTAGCTCAATATTTTCTTTTTCAATAACAGCAATACGTGCTTCTGTTTCCGAAGCAACAAATTCTGGAGAAAAATCTTTGTAAGATAATGTTGTTGCTCCCATAGAAGCTACTTGCATTGAAACGTCTTTCGCTAATTTTTCTGCATTATCAACTTCTTTTGAAAGACCTGTTAAAGCTCCAATTTTGTTACCGTGAATGTAAGCTCCTACAAATGGTGCTTCAAGAATTTCGAAACCACCAATTTCAAGTTTTTCACCAATTACTCCTGTTTGCTCAATTAGCTTTTCTTCAACAGTCATCCCATCGAACTTAGCTTTTAAGAATTCTTCTTTAGAAGATGTTCCTAAAGCGATATCGGCCATTTTGTGAGCCATTTCTATGTACGAATCATTTTTAGCAACGAAATCTGTTTCGCAATTCAATGAAATAATAACACCTCTATTGTTAGCGTCATTCACTTTTGCTATTACAGCGCCTTCGCTAGAATCGCGATCGGCTCTTTTTTCAGCAATTTTCTGTCCTTTTTTACGTAGGATAGAGATTGCTTCTTCCATATTACCTTCAGCCTCAACTAATGCATTTTTACAATCCATCATACCGGCTCCGGTCTTTTTTCTTAACTCGTTTACTTCTGCGGCGGTTACTTTTACCATCGTATTTATTTTTTATTGTGATTGCTGGGCAATCGCATTATTTACTATTTAGCTAAAAAAGTCGTCGCAAATTTCAGCTATAGAAATGAACTTGACGACTTTTTAATATTATAAAATTCTTAAT
Source organism: Ulvibacter sp. 2305UL32-6 (assembly GCF_058148545.1). Classification (NCBI taxonomy): domain Bacteria; kingdom Pseudomonadati; phylum Bacteroidota; class Flavobacteriia; order Flavobacteriales; family Flavobacteriaceae; genus Ulvibacter; species Ulvibacter sp. 2305UL32-6. The sequence goes on along the minus strand of NZ_JBYVKA010000003.1, from coordinate 96,617 downwards.
TTCTGCGGAAGCTCATTTGTATTTGTCATACTATAAACTCCTTGTTGCAGGCTACTCTTCTTCGCTAGTTGCTTTTTCTGCTTTTTTAGCTGGTGCTGCTTTTGCTTTTGGTTCAGCCTTTGCTTTCGCTTTTGGCGCATCATTAGCATCACCTTCTTTACCAGATTTTCTTTCTGAAAGACCTTGAATTACAGCTTCTGAAACTGAAGACATGATCTTCTCGATAGATTTTGAAGCATCATCATTACTAGGGATCACGTAATCGATCTCACGAGGATCACTGTTTGTGTCAACCATAGCGAAAATTGGAATGTTCAATTTTTTAGCTTCTGCAACTGCAATGTGCTCACGAGTTGTGTCAACAATAAATAAAGCACCTGGAAGACGACTCATGTCGCTGATAGAACCTAAGTTCTTTTCAAGCTTCGCGCGAAGACGATCTACTTGTAGACGTTCCTTCTTAGAAAGGGTCATAAAAGTTCCATCTTGCTTCATACGATCAATAGAGGCCATTTTCTTAACGGCTTTTCTGATAGTAACAAAATTGGTTAGCATTCCACCAGGCCATCTTTCAGTGATGTACGGCATGTTTGCGTCTCCTGCTTTTTCAGCAACGATGTCTTTAGCTTGTTTTTTAGTAGCTACGAAAAGGATCTTTCGTCCGCTAGCTGCAATTTTCTTAAGAGCTTCATTAGCTTCGTCAAGTTTTGCAGTGGTTTTGTAAAGGTTGATAATGTGAATCCCATTACGCTCCATATAAATGTAAGGAGCCATGTTTGGATTCCACTTTCTTGTGAGGTGACCAAAGTGTACACCTGCGTCGAGTAATTCTTTTACTTCTGGTTTTGCCATTTTGTTTTTAGTTTACGTTCTTAAAAGGATAGCAACCTCCGCGTTATGCGTATGGTTTAGATGCTAAACTAATCCCCGGTCCGAAAACCGGGGGAACAGCTTAATAATAATTGTATTTGTATGAACTTATATAACACGATTGAACTATCTCAATGAGATACCCAATCAGGTTAATAATATTAACGTTTCGAGAACTGGAATTTCTTACGAGCTTTCTTCTGTCCGAATTTCTTACGTTCTACCATTCTTGGATCTCTTGTTAATAAGCCTTCTGGCTTTAAGATTCCACGATTCTCATCATTTAATGTACACATTGCACGAGAGATCGCTAAACGAATAGCTTCTGCTTGTCCTGTGATTCCACCACCAAAAACATTTACAGAGATGTCAAAAGTTTCAAGATTCTCTGTTAGCGTTAAAGGTTGCTTCACTTTATACTGTAGCGTAGGTGTAGTGAAGTAATTTTCAAGCGTACGCTTGTTTACTGTGATGTTTCCTTTACCGGGTGCCAAGTATACACGAGCCACAGCGGTTTTTCTTCTACCAATTTTGTGAATTACTTCCATTACTGCTTGTGATTAAGTTTAATAGTTCTTGGTTTTTGTGCTTCTTGTCCGTGGTTCTCACCAACATACACATTTAAATTCCGGAACAATTGCGCACCTAATTTATTTTTAGGTAGCATCCCTTTTACTGCTTTCTCAACTACGGTTGCAGGGTTCTTCCCTTTAAGCTCGTTAGCTGTTAGGCTGCGTTGTCCGCCTGGATATCCGGTGTGACGTATGTACGTCTTCTCTGTCCATTTGTTTCCGCTAAGGGCCACTTTTTCAGCATTAATAATAATTACGTTATCACCACAATCTACGTGAGGGGTGAAACTTGGTTTGTGTTTGCCACGAAGTAATATTGCAACTTCACTGGCAAGACGACCCAATGTTTGGCCGTCCGCATCTACCAATAACCACTCTTTTACAACAGTGTTTTTGTTAGCAGATACTGTTTTGTAACTTAATGTATCCATTAGTTTTTTGTCAAAAGTTAATTAATCATTGTTTTTTCCCTAATTAAAGGGGTGCAAAAATAATATTATTTATTTGAATAACAAGGGGTATAGCAGCTATTTTTAGCAGAAAGCTTTAGAATTAGATTCTCAATGCCTTTTACTTTAAAGTTACGATAAGATCATCCATCTTAACCATTGTTCCCGCTTTTAGCGAAACCGATTGTACTGTTCCCGCTTGCATTGCGGTAATGGTACTTTCCATTTTCATCGCTTCAATAATAAATAAAGGGTCATTTTTCTTTACCTCTTGTCCTTTTTTAACCAATACTTTATAGAGGGAGCCTTGTAATGGAGCTCCGTATTGTCCTGTGTCGGAAGGATCTGCCTTTTGGTGCTCTTCTTTTTTTACATGTAGTGCCTTATCAATAATTTCTACAAATCTATTTTCGCCATTTACCTGGAAGAAAACAATACGAACACCCATTTCGTTCGCCTCACTCACAGAGAGCAATTTGACCAAGATCGTTTTTCCAGGTTCTAGATCAATAATGACTTCCTCGCCAATATCCATTCCGTAGAAAAAATTCTTTGTCGGCATGATTGCCGTATTTCCATAATCTTTATATTTCCCATGAGCATCTTCAAAAACTCTTGGATATAGGCTGTATGATAGGAAATCTTCAAATTCTATTGGTCGTGTAAAACCTTTTTGAAATTTCTTACGAAAAGTCTCAAACTCTGTGTCAAAGTCAATAGGCTCCAAATGAGCATTCGGTCTATTGGTATATGCCTTATTATTTCTAAGGATTATCTTCTGAAGTTGCTTCGGAAATCCGCCCAAAGGTTGCCCCAGATCTCCCTTAAAGAAATTAATCACCGATTCGGGAAACGAAATGCTCTCACCTCGTTCCATAACATCTTCGGGTTGCAGATTGTTGGTCACCATAAAAATAGCCATATCGCCCACCACCTTCGAACTTGGTGTTACTTTGACCAAATTTCCGAAGAGCGCATTTACCTTTTCATACATTTTCTTTACTTCGTCAAAACGGTCACCCAAGCCTAAAGCTTCTGCCTGTGGTCGTAAATTAGAATACTGACCACCAGGGATTTCATGATGGTAGACTTCTGCTGTACCCGACTTTAAGCCAGATTCAAATGGATAATATAATTCACGGGTATCTTCCCAATAATTTGAAAATTCATTCAGTTTGTCAATATCAAATGCATGTTCGCGCGGTTGGTATCGCATCATCTCTAAAATGGAATTAAAATTGGGCTGTGAGGTTAAGCCAGATAAACCACCTAATGCTACATCAACCACATCAACACCAGCTTCAATCGCCTTTAAATAGGTAGCAGATTGTATCGAGCTTGTATCATGTGTGTGTAGGTGCAACGGAATCTTAACGGTGTCTTTTAAAGCTGAGACCAATTCGGTCGCTGCATAGGGTTTTAAAAGACCTGCCATATCCTTAATAGCGATCATATGGGCACCCGCATTTTCGAGATCTTTCGCTAGCTGTACATAATATTTTAGATCGTATTTTGTCTCGTTTGGGTTCAATATATCACCCGTATAACTAATAGCTGCCTGCGCAATTCCACCTGTTTTTTCACGTACATATTGAATACTTGGTTCCATCGCTTTGACCCAATTGAGCGAATCAAAAATTCTAAAAATATCGATCCCATTTTCCCACGAAGTTTCTATAAATTTTTCAATTAAATTATCGGGATAGGCTTTGTAGCCAACACCATTAGATCCGCGTAAAAGCATTTGAAATAAGATGTTGGGCATTAGTTTTCGCAATTCCCGAAGACGTGTCCACGGACTCTCATTTAAGAATCTTAAGCAGACATCAAAGGTGGCGCCACCCCACATTTCAATACTAAAGGTATTTGGATGATTTTTAGCAAAACTTTCGGCCACTTTCATCATATCGTAAGAACGCATTCGAGTCGCCAATAGCGATTGATGCGCATCTCGCATGGTGGTGTCGGTAAACTGGATCTGAGGATTGCTGCGCAGCTGAGCACAGAATTTTTCGGGACCGAGTTCGGTTAAAAGGTCTTTTGTGCCCTTCGGAAAAGGCTCTTTCTTGTTATACTTTGGAATCTTTGCATTTCTGAATTTCTTGGTTTTATCAACAAACTTGACATCAGAATTACCATTTACAATGACTTCAGCTAAAAAATTAACAGCTTTCGAAGTACGATCTTGTGATTGTTTTATTTTAAAAAGTGAAGGGGTGTTCTGAATAAAATTAACTGTTGCCTTTCCTTCCTTAAAAGTTTCATGCTGAATCACATTTTGAAGAAAGTGAATATTGGTCTTCACACCACGAATTCGAAATTCTTTAAGCGCCCGCGTCATTTTACGCACCGCGCCGTCTAGCGTTCTTCCATGGGCTGAAACTTTTACCAACATGGAGTCGAAAAACGGACTCACACTATACGATTGATAAATACTACCAGCATCAAGACGAATTCCCATTCCTGATGCACTGCGATAGGTAGTAATGGTTCCGTAGTCTGGAGTAAAGTTATTTTCTGGATCTTCAGTAGTAAGACGGCACTGTAGAGCAAATCCGTAGGTGGCCAAAGAATCTTGTCCGTAGATCTTGATCTGTTTGTCAGATAATTTATAACCACCAGCAACAAAGATCTGTGTTTTTATAAGATCTATACCGGTCACCATTTCGGTAACGGTGTGTTCTACCTGAATACGTGGGTTAACTTCAATAAAAAAGATATTGTCATTGGTATCGACCAAAAACTCAACGGTTCCTACATTATTATAATGAACCTCTTCAGCAATTTTAATGGCGTAAGTGTAGAGATCTTGCTTGACTTTTTCTGAAATGTTAAAAGAAGGCGCCACCTCAACTACTTTTTGATGACGACGCTGTACTGAGCAATCGCGTTCAAATAGGTGACGAATATTTCCGTGATTGTCGGCTACGATCTGGACTTCAATATGCTTTGGGTCTTCCACATATTTTTCTAAAAACATGGTGTCGTCTCCAAAGGCATTCAATGACTCGCTTTTGGCGGAAGCAAAATTTTGTGTGAGATCTTCGTCTGAACGGATGATGCGCATCCCTCGACCCCCGCCGCCTGAAGCAGCTTTTAGCATTACCGGATAACCGATCATTTCGGCCTCTGAGAGTGCAATTTTTAATGATTTTAGAGCTTTTGTATTACTCTGAATAATAGGAACGCCGCATTTTTTTGCTATTTTTTTTGCCGTGATCTTATCGCCTAAGGCATCCATCACTTTGGGGTCCGGACCAATAAAAATAATATCATTTTCAGCACATTTTCTGGCGAATTCTGAATTTTCAGAAAGAAATCCGTAACCGGGGTGAATAGCATCTACATTTTTAGATTTGGCTATTTCGATGATGGCATCGGCATTTAGATACGGTTTTAGAGGCTCATCGTTTTCTCCAATTTGATAGGCCTCATCAGCTTTATATCGATGCTGAGAATAGCGGTCTTCATAGGTATAGATAGCAACAGTACTTAGATTGATTTCGGTACAAGCACGGAGTATTCGGATAGCAATTTCACTGCGGTTGGCGACAAGGACTTTTTTGATTTTCATAATGAGAAATAAAGATGAAACATGCGTTGAGGTTCTAAAGATAACGATTTACTATGCGCGCATAGTAAACAAATAGGTCAAATTGTAAATATTTTTTACTGTCTAAGAAATAAGATAAGGGTTTTCGGTTTCATAGTTTCTAATAATAAAGTCTAACGCACTTTGTAGTACTTCCCCCATATTCTTAGATTTTTTAAAGTTAATATCTCCGGTTAGATCAAACAGCTCTTTTCTGAGGCGCTTCATTTTTTCGGGAGGTGAGATACGGTCTCTTTTCATGCAGTACATGAGTTCGGCAAGACGAATTCGCTCACTTGTTGCTCTTTTAGCAAGTAGTGAGCGCTCTTCACGTTTGTATTGATCAACCGAAGCGTCTTGTAAGACATCAAGGGTCATTTGAACTAATTTATTATTTTCTTTAAGGAATTGCGGTTTATACACTTTGATATTGCCTTCATAACTTTGTTGGTCAAAATCGATCGCCCGTATGCGATATTGAATTCGATCAAAATCGTGAGTTAAGACCATTACATAGTTGTACGAGCGCATATCACCTAAAAGTCGCACAAAACAGCGCTCATTGAACTTTACAAATTCTTTCGCGATCTCACGCTTATCTTGTAGCGAGCACTCGTCAAGTTGGTTTTCTATAAAGTCGTCACCCGGAATTCCACTAATATGTTCTTCGATAAGCGAATTGCCATGCACTAAGAATGTAATATGATTAGGTGATAGAATATGTTCCAGTTCAAGCCCGTAAATACGCGATGCGTCGGCTTTCTTAACATAAAAAAAGAGATAGTTATCGTTAAGTACATTACGTACTTTAATACGAAATGGCTTAGAGTTTCCGAAGGTGCAAAAATCAATACTGTCTATGGTAAGATAGGGGATCAACGAATCGCTTCCATCTGAATGTAATATAGAGTACATCCGTTTTAAGTTGAAATCTATTTCCTCGCGCTCGTATTCTGAATAATATACACTCACCCAAAGCGTATCTCGTTCCTGTTTATCAAAAACCGATACGGAGCCTTGAAAACGAAGCAGGTCGTCATAATAGATAGGAATTTTAATATTCCTCCCTTGTCGGTTTAAATAATCCGATAGATTTTCCGAGATTTTATAGGCAGGTTTTTTTTTAGAAATTAACTTTCGCATTTGTTGAGATAAAGAAGCTTAAAGATAGCATTATTCGGCGGTTAAGAAGGGAAACATGATGACTTCTAAAATGTTAAAATAATCTTAAAAAAATATTAAGGATGTCACAAAAGCGGCTTCTCGTAGTCTATTATACAAACTATCCAAATGTTACATCAATCAATCATCACAACGCTATGCGTTTTTTTGAGCATTTCTTGTTTCGCTCAAGATACATCAGATTCTGATATTAATTCACCCAACGAATATCCTAAACGCACCTATACTACTGCCTCTATAGCAGGAACTGAGGGTATTATAATTGACGGTATCCTTGATGATACGGCTTGGGACAAAGTGCAATGGACCAGTGATTATGTTGAGTGGGAACCTGATAACGGAACAGCTCCCAGCGAGCAAACCAAAATGAAGATCGCTTATGACGCAAAAAACTTATATGTGGCGTTTAAATGTTATCAGGCAGACCCTTCAAGCATCGAAAGGCGAATGGGGAGAAGAGATGATTTTCCCGGAGATTGGGTTGAGATAAATCTTGATAGTTATAATGATAAAAGCACTGGTTTTTCATTTACTATTTCGGCTTCAGGAGTAAAAGGTGACGAATTTATCTCCAATAATGGCAATTTTGACGATAGCTGGAATCCAATTTGGTTTGTTCACACCAAAATAGATTCTGATGGATGGTCTGCGGAAATGCGCATACCTTTGAGTCAGTTGCGTTTTAGTGCTGCCGATGAGCAAGTTTGGGGAATTCAGTCAACACGCCGCTATTTTACTAATGAAGAACGTTCTACTTGGCAGCAAATTCCCGCAAATCCAGCCGGTTGGGTTAGTTCCTTTGGTGAGTTACACGGTATAAAAGGCATCAAGCCGCAAAAACAATTAGAAATACAACCGTATACATTAGCAAAATTAGACACTTATGAAACAGAAGCGGGAAATCCGTTTCGCGATGGCAGTGATGGTAAATTCACTGTTGGATTAGACGCAAAAATTGGAATTACTAATGATCTTACCTTAGACCTTACCGTAAATCCAGATTTCGGACAAGTTGATGCCGATCCAGGTGCGATCGCACTCGATGGTTTTGAAATCTTTTTTCAAGAGCGCCGCCCCTTTTTTGTTGAAAACAAGAATATTTTTGATTTTAGAATAGGTGGCCAAGATAATGTGTTCTTTTCTCGTAGAATTGGGCGAACCCCACAGGGATATACAACAGTAGATAGTGAAATTGGTGAGTATGAGGATTTCCCAATTAATACTACCATTTTGGGAGCAGCAAAATTTAGTGGAAAGACAAAAGATGGCTGGGGAATTGGAATCTTAGAAAGCGTTACAGCCAATGAATTTGCTGAAATTGATCTCGACACCCGCGATGACATTCCTGAAGTGGGCGAGCGTCGTAAAGAATTGGTAGAGCCGGCCACTAATTATTTGGTGGGGCGTGTTCAAAAGGATTTTAATGAGCGAAATTCAAAGTTTGGTGCCATTTTCACCTCTACTATAAGAAATATGGATGAACGAGTTTCTTTTTTGCACAGCCATGCCTATTCTGCCGGACTAGATTTTACACATAATTGGAAAGATCGTACTTATTATATGAATGGAGGTATTGTAATGAGTAATGTACGTGGAAGTGCCGAGGCAATAAACGAAACCCAGACGTCAATAACGCACCTGTTTCAACGGGTAGATGCTAGCCACGTTGAGGTAGATCCTACAAAGACCTCATTGACTGGAACAGGCGGTGGTTTTGAAATAGGAAAAGGGGGTGGCGGAAATTGGCGCTATGGTACATGGACCAATTTTAAATCTCCCGAATTTGAGATAAACGATATCGGTTTTTTACGTCAAGCAGATGATATCAGGCAAGGGGCTTTTGCTCGAAGACTCTTTAACAAACCAACCTCCTGGTATCGTCAAGGAAATCTGCGGGCAGAGATTACGACGGCTTTTGACTTTGAGGGTAATTATAACAGAATCCAGTATGAAGTAGGTGGTTATGTAAATTATAAAAATAACTGGTGGAGCGACTTTGGAGCGGCTCACAAACCGCGCATTTTTGTCAACACTTTTTTACGTGGGGGTCCGCGCTGGCGCTATAATGAAGAGAATTATTGGTATTTCTTCTCTGGAACAGATCAACGGAAAAAAATTAGTTTACGGGCTGGGACTGTGAATTCTCAGGCAAAACAAGGGAACTTTTCTTTGCAGCGTTATGAGATCGGATTGCGGTATCAGCCACTAAATTCCCTAAGTATGAACTTTGATCTTGAATACGAAGAAAATCCGAGTAAAACACAGTATGTTTCTCAAAGTGATTTTGACGGTACAACCCGTTATGTTTTAGGGGCTATTGAAAACGATCAATTGAGTGCTACCTTACGCGTAAATTATAATATCAACCCTAATTTAACTATTCAATACTACGGACAGCCTTTTATTTTCAAGGCGAAATTTTCTGACTTCAACTATGTCAATGATGCGACATCAACCGATATAAATAAACGAATTACCTTGTATGATGATGCACAGATCAACCAAGATGAAGATACAGGTGATTATTTGGTTGATGAGGATAAAGACGGAAATATAGATTATAGTTTCAGCGATCCTAATTTTGCTTTTGTGCAGTTTCGATCTAATTTGGTAGTGCGCTGGGAATACATCCCAGGCTCTGAGATCTTTTTAGTTTGGTCTCAAGGGCTCACAGGAATTGATGATCCAGCTAATAGCTTTGGAAGTTTAATCGACAAGCAGCTAGTTAGCCAGAAACCTCAAAATACTTTCTTGATAAAAGCTACATATCGCTTTGTGTTGTAGCCTTTTCTTTCCTTCGGAAGCGAGTTATGAAAATTGTCAATAAATTAACAGAAACAGTTAGAGTACTCCCTGAATTTTATTGACTTTTGCGGACTTAAATTAAAAAAAGAAACTATGAAAAAAGTATTGAGCCTTTTGGCTATTGCGTTGGTATTGATCTCTTGTTCGGGTGATGATGACAACAAAAGTTCGAATGTTGCTGTTGAAGGAACCTGGAAAATGACTGTCTTTAGTGGTGAAACTGCTGTAGATCTAGACATGGATGGTGATTCCTCAAACAATTTGATTACAGAAACAGGTTGTTACCAAAACGAAACATTTGTATTTAACGCAGATGGTACAGGAGCGATTAATTCAACTTCTTATTTGGACATTACATTAGAGATCGTTGCTGGTTCTACAGACGACTACGAGTATACAATTGACTGTGTACAAGAAAATGACTCTAGCGTAATGACGTGGGTTCAAAGTGGTAATTCTGTTACAGTAACTTCAGACGGTGCTAGCTTTTCTGGAACCAAAGATGGTGACGAGATCACATTTGTAATTCCTAACGGATATGATCTAGAGGTTGTTGAAGGCGATGGTACTGCATATGTTATCGAGGATCTTACGATCGTCTACGAGAAGCAGTAATCTTAAAACGATTTATTTAAAAAACCCGAAAGAGCGATCTTTCGGGTTTTTTTGTTTGCTTCAATTCGAGTTAAGACGGGTCGCAAGAGGGATTAAGGCGGCATCCTTTTGTTTGTCATAAGACCATGACCTTTCAACTGCGCTCAAGTTGACAAACAAAAGATATAGCCGAAAGCCCGCCCACGCCTAAGGCGTGGGCTTGCCATCTAAAAAGATCTTATAGTAATGACTTAGTTTTTTATAATTTTTAAAACTTCGTTTTCCATGCGTATATAATACATAGCTGCAGGAAGTGATGATAGGTCAATTTGTTTGTCCTCTCCCGTTAAAACACCTTGTAACAAACGTTGCCCCATGGTTGTATAGACTTCGTAAGGGACATCGCGATCTATGACGATTTGAATCAGGCCTTGAGTTGGATTAGGATAGAAACCTATTGCTCTTTGAATTTCTGAAACAGCCAACAATTCACACTCAAAGCTAGATTCCACTTTTGAGGCTGCTGGCGGATTGACTAATAATTCGTCATTGAGCAACGGACAATAGCAATCGTTTTCTTCTACGTACAATTTAACCCAAGAGAGTGCTATTTGTCCAACGGAGCCGTTACCTCCGTCGGGTGTATTTGCCACCGAGTGGTTACCGTTGGATACTTCAAAAAGTAATTTGTTGGTAGCTTCAGGAGTTACGTTATAATGAATGTTAGCATGTTGTGCAGGAGGCGCTGTTGGGTCATTTTGGCCACTAAAAATAAGCACCGGACTGTCATGATCTAATTGTGGATTTAGAAGGTACGGACATAAGGCAACTACTCCTTTGATGGTGTTGTCAAGTACAGCGGCACGTTGTGCGCCACCGCCACCCATAGACCAGCCGCTAACGGCAAATTTGTCGATATCTAAGTTTCCTTCAAGAGGAGAGGATACTCTTGCGTTTTCTTGTCGCATAGTTTCTAAGGCATCTAAAAGGGCGTTTGCGCGCGCCTCTGGAAAATCGAATGGCGAATTAGTGCCAATAATAATGGTCACAATACCGTGTGAGGCATAGAAGGGCCCCCAATCCTCCACACTTGAAGGAGCTGCGGTAAAGCCGGGAACGATGGCGATGCTCGCAAATGGCGGATCGGCATTAGTGGGGTAATAGATTGTGGCTCCAGCATAGTCTGGGCCATTGCGTATTCCGTCTGCTTCAGTTAGTGTTTCTACTGTATATGGCCCTGGATTTGTAAGGCTGTCTACCGTTACGTCGTCACATTGAGCGTAAAGCGTATTGGGAAATAGAGAGGAAACAATGGTTATTAATAAAACAAAGTATAATTTTTTCATAGGTTCTGTTTATGCTACGCTATTAATTGTCAATAACACGGATCAATCGATTTTTTTGGTGTTGACAAACACTTGTAGCTACTTCTAAGGTTAAAGTTAGTAAATATACTTTCTACATTTCCGCTTTTATTATGGTTATAAACCTTTTGACTTCCAGTTTTGGAATATTTCGGTAACAAATTTTAGGGAAGACCTAGTATTAGACCTTGATATAAACACTAAGATTTGTCATTCGTCGAAATGTATTTGTTATTCATCGAAAGTAAAGGGCTGCTGGTGTTTAATTTGCAGGAAAATTCCTTAAACAATATATCTTTGCAGTCAAATAAAATTATTTATGCCTACTTATCTAAAATTAATTGTATTGTTTTTTATCACCACGAGTCTACAAGCACAAGTTGGTATTTCAACAACTGCTCCACAGGCCGCTTTAGATGTGAGTTCAAGTAACAACGGCATACTCATACCGCGAGTATCACTTGACTCTGAAAAAGACATGATTACAGTTACAAGTCCGAATGCCCCAAATCTTATTGAAAGCACGATGATTTATCATACCGGATCGGCAGGATTGCCCGATGCCGGGTTTTATTTCTGGAACGGGTCTACATGGTCTAAGTTGGTTGATAATACTCCTTCAGTTTGGGTTGGGAAACAAATTATTAGTACAACGGGAGATATTGATATTGATCTTCCATTTAAGCCTGCGCGTATTGTATTTACTGCCTACGCCAATGTTGATGCTTACACTTTAAATGATGATAACAGTAGTGGCTCAAATAATAATAATACCAAAGAAAATATTTTTGGTTCTATGAAAGGCTATGCTCATTATAATGGAACTACAATTTCGCAGCAAGTAATATTTAATGGAGGTTCAGGAGCTTCCATAAACGATATTTCGCTTTATGCTTCTCCTTCACATTGTATTGGTTTGCGTTATGCAAATAACAATGGTGATAGCCTTGGGTTAACCAATGCTTATGTTGATAGCTTTAACGATACAGGATTTACCTTGAGGGTTTCTAATGCAACCGATGCTGTTCTTGTGATCTATGAAGCGTATCGCTATTAATGTGCTTCCAGCCAGTTTTCACCAACGCCAATTTCAACATCTAAAGGAACTTTTAGATCATAGGCGCTTTCCATCTCAGTTTTAATAAGCGTTTTGAGGGTTTCCAATTCTGGTTTATAGACATCAAATACCAGTTCATCGTGTACCTGCAGTAACATTTTACTTTTAAAGTTTCCTTCGGAAAGTTTCTTGTAAATATGGATCATTGCGATTTTGATGATATCGGCAGCACTCCCCTGAATAGGTGCGTTAACGGCATTTCGTTCGGCCGCACCGCGAACTACGGCATTACGCGAATTGATGTCTTTTAAATAACGTCTTCTTCCTAAAACGGTCTGCACGTAACCATTGTCACGAGCAAAATCGACCAACTCGCTCATATAATTCCGAAGCTTTGGATAGGTTTTGTAATAGGTGTCTATTAACTCTTTTGATTCGCTTCGTGAAAGATCGGTTTGATTACTTAACCCGAAAGCTGAAACACCATAAATAATTCCGAAGTTAACGGTCTTTGCATTGCTACGTTGTTCCCGAGTGACTTCTTCTAGCGGCACATTAAATACTTTTGCGGCAGTTGAAGCATGAATGTCTTCACCGTTTTTAAAGGCTTGGATCATGGTTTCCTCTTCGCTCAAAGCAGCGATGATACGGAGTTCAATTTGTGAATAATCGGCAGCAAGTAATACGTGGTCTTTATCGCGCGGAACGAAGGCTTTACGCACTTGACGACCTCGCTCGGTACGAATTGGGATATTCTGTAAATTAGGATTGTTACTGCTTAAACGACCGGTAGCAGCCACCGTTTGCATATAATCGGTATGCACGCGTCCGGTAGTAGGTTCAACCTGTTCCGGAAGCGCATCTACATAGGTGCTCTTTAGTTTTGCGAGCCCTCGATAGTCAAGCACATCCCGTATTATTGGGTGATCTTTTGCGAGATATGAGAGTACATCTTCAGCGGTTGAATATTGTCCGGTTTTAGTTTTTTTCGGTTTGTCAATTAGGTTAAGTTTTCCGAAGAGAATCTCACCTAACTGCTTAGGCGAGGCAATATTAAAGGTTTCGCCAGCCTCTTCATAAATACGTTTTTCCAACTCCAGAATATCACGATCTAAATCGGAAGAAAGGGAGTGTAAGAAATTTACGTCTAGGTTAATGCCTTCAAGTTCCATATCGGCTAAAACGCGGAGCAAGGGAACTTCGATCTCATTAAAGAGTTTTTGAGTATTGGCGTCTTCTAATTCGGTTGCAAAGTGTTGTTTTAATTGTAGCGTTATGTCGGCATCTTCTACGGCATATTCGGTTTGTTGTTCAAGAGGCACGTCCCGCATTGAAAGTTGGTTTTTTCCTTTTTTACCAATTAATTCGGTGATGGAAACGGGCGTATAATTCAAATAGGTTTCGGCGAGTACGTCCATATTATGACGCATATCTGGATTGATGAGGTAATGCGCGAGCATGGTGTCAAACAATTTACCTTTAACCGTTATAGCGTACTTCCGAAGTACTTTAATATCGTATTTTAAATTCTGACCGATCTTTTCGATGGTTTCGCTTTCAAAAAACGGCCGAAGTTCTTCAATGAGTTGTTGTGCTTCCTCTTTTTCCTTCGGAAATGGAATATAAAATCCTTTGCCGGCTTCCCATGAAAAGGCGATACCAACGAGCTCGGCAGTCAATGGATCTAAACCCGTTGTTTCAGTGTCAAAACACACACTGCTTTGCTTCATTAAATTCTGAAGAAAGAGTGTTGTTCCCATTCCGGGTTGAATGGTTTGATAGAAATGCTCGGTATCTTTAATGGTTTGTCGGCTGCTAAAAACTTCGGCAGCGGCCGAAGGCTCATCATCCCCGCCAAAAAGTGAAAACTGGCCTTGACCGGCATTAGCACTTTTTTGAGTTTTGGTTTCAACTTGTTTTTCGGTTGCCTGTTCTTTGGTTTGATGCGACGTTCCCTTAGAAGCCATAGCCTCTACCGAAAATGCCTTGACAAAGTTGTCGGTAAGACGACGAAACTCTAGTTCTTCAAAAATTTCAGTTACCGCAGAAACGTCTGGTTCGGACATCTCAAAATCCTTTTCATTAAATTCAACCGGCACGTCAAGCATGATGGTTGCTAGCTTTTTAGAAAGCAAACCGAGTTCGCCATTGGCTTCCACTTTTTCTTTCATCTTACCTTTTAGCTGGTCTGTGTTTGCTAAAAGTCCTTCCATAGAACCAAATTGGTTAATAAACTTTTTTGCCGTTTTATCACCAACGCCTGGGAGGCCTGGGATGTTGTCACTGGCATCGCCCATCATTCCTAGGTAGTCGATTACCTGCAACGGACTCTCAACTTCAAACTTTTTCTGCACCTCCGGAATTCCCCAAGTTTCGTAACCTCCGCCAAAAACGGGGCGGTACATAAAGATATTTTCTGAAACTAGCTGCGCAAAATCTTTGTCGGGCGTTACCATAAAGGTTTGGTAGCCTTCCTTTTCGGCTTTTTTAGCAAGGGTGCCAATTACATCATCTGCCTCAAAACCTTCTTTAACCATGATAGGAATATGCATGGCTTCCAGGATCTGACAGATGTAGGGTATTGCAATTCGAATTCCATCCGGTGTTTCGTCTCTGTTCGCTTTATAATCTTCAAACATTTCGTTGCGCGCCTCACTTCCGCCTTTGTCAAAACATACTGCTAAGTGATCTGGACGCTCACGCTTAATAACATCAAGAAAGGAATTCATAAAGCCCATAATGGCCGAAGTGTCCATGCCTTTACTGTTAATTCGTGGATTTTTAATTAGTGCATAATACCCTCTAAAGATCAGCGCGTAGGCGTCAACAAGGAATAGGCGTTTTTTTTGGTCTGGCATGGTCGGTTGCTTTTCCGTAAAAATAGAAAAAAGAGAAAAGAAGAAAGAATAAAGTTCACACTAGTTTTTTAATTAGATATTTCAGAAAAACAAAATGAAAAGTCTGCTGCAATACCTATTTTTGAAGCAAATAAATTGATTATGAAAAACAACTTCTCTATTGCTGTTCACGGAGGCGCAGGAACATTGGTAAAAGGATTAATGACTTCGGAATTGGAAATGCAATACAAAGAAGCCTTGCAAAACGCTTTGGATGCTGGATATGCCGTTTTACAAAATGATGGCACCGCAATGGATGCTGTTGAGAAGGCCGTAATGCACTTAGAAGATTCTCCTTTATTCAATGCTGGAAAAGGCGCGGTGTTTACGGCGGAAGGCACCCACGAAATGGATGCCGCCATCATGGATGGAAAAACCCGAAAGGCAGGTGCTGTTTCGTTGGTTACAGGAATTAAGAATCCGATTGCTTTGGCACGTGATGTGATGGATAAAAGTTATCATGTTTTTTTAGCTGGCGAGGGCGCCATGCGTTTTGCCGAAGAGCAAGGATATCAATTGGAAGAACCAGACTATTTTTATGATGAGGTGCGTTACCAGCAATGGCAGGGCATAAAAGACAGTGATAATTTTCAGCTTGATCACAGTGTAAAGAAGGACGGTAAGTTTGGTACCGTAGGTGCTGTGGCTTGCGATTCACAGGGTAATATTGCGGCAGCTACCTCAACAGGAGGAATGACAAACAAAAAATGGGGTCGGGTAGGTGATAGTCCGATGATAGGTGCTGGAAATTACGCGAATAATAAAACATGTGCGGTGAGTTGTACGGGAAGTGGCGAATATTTTATTCGTGGTGTCGTAGCCTATGATGTGTCTTGCTTGATGGAATTCAAAGGGCTTTCATTAGACGAGGCTGCTTCCGAAGTAATTCAGCAAAGAATCTTAGAATTGGGTGGAGACGGCGGACTCATAGCTGTAGACGCAAAAGGTAATATTAGCATGCCCTTTAATACCGAAGGCATGTATCGCGCGTTTAAGAAATCGAGCGGTGAAAGTGGTTTAAGTATTTATAAAGAATAGCGCTTGACTAGGCTACAAAATCTGGGTTCGTTACAGAAATATGTAAGTGAGACACTTTTACTTTTTTCTTTTTAATATTGAAACGATCGCCATGTGCCAAAATATGTGTTTTTAGATTGGTTAATGACATAGGCGTTCCTTCAGCCAAGGTTTGGTGATTATTATGACGCGCTTTTCGGGCATCAAAGACAATGACCATTCCTGAGCCTATAACCTCAAAAGAATTCTTTTTGATGATAAGTCCGGTATCTTCGGCAAGACCAATCCCAATAAGTTCAGGAAAGCGTGCTACAGCTTCGGCCAAACGACCAAAACGTCCGCGACGAATAAAGTGTGAGTCTATAATTAGTTTAGGAACAAAAGACATCCCGTCGCCCATACCAACAGCACCTTTCAGAAAAGATTCTTGACTACTTCCTCCAGTGATCATCTCTCTCGACATACACATGGCTCCAGCACTTGTACCAGCGATGACAATTCTTTCTTTTTGAAAACGCTCGCTAAGAATTTGGTGAATGGTAGTTCCGCCAATTTTTCGTGTGATTTTTGACTGATTTCCGCCCGAAAACATAACACAATCTGCTTTTTTGATCAAGGCAATATTAGCAGGGTCTTCAGATTGTTTGCGTTCGCGAATATCCATCACGTGCAAATCAGTGCATCCAAGCTTACCGAAGGCTGTCATATAATTCTCACCAACTTCCACAGGAATACTGGAAGCTGTTGGGATAATGATTATACAAGCATCTACGCCTCCGCTTTCGCGAACAACACGTGATAAGATACCATCTTGAATATATTCTAAGTGGTAAATTTCGCTGATTTCAATGCCTTTATCTTCATTTCCACCAATGGGAATTAAGGTTCCTTTTGCAGTCATGGGGTTTTCAGTTTATTGCTGGCAAAAATACGGCTTTTGTTCCTAAAAAAATTATATATTTATAATCTTTGACCTACACTAACGAATAAAATCAACTATATGAAAATACGAGAAATCAATGCTATGCGCGGTCCAAATTACTGGTCTGTGCGCCGTCACAAGCTTATTGTTATGGTGCTAGATCTGGAGGAAATGGAACAGTATCCTTCAGACAAGATTCCAGGGTTTAATGAACGATTGCAAGCTTTGTTTCCAACTATGTATTCACATCGATGTTCTGTAGGTGAGCCGGGAGGCTTTTTTCAACGGGTGGAAGAAGGAACATGGATGGGGCATATTATTGAGCATATCGCGTTGGAAATTCAAACATTGGCAGGTATGGATACGGGCTTCGGAAGAACTCGTGGGTATGGAGAAGAAGGGGTCTATAATGTTGTCTTTTCATATGTAGAGGAAAGCGTAGGACGTTATGCTGCTGAAGCGGCGGTTCGAATTTGTGAGGCGCTAATTGCATCAGAGCAATACGATATGGATGAAGATATCCAAAAAATGCGTGAATTGCGAGAAAGCGAACGCTTAGGACCCAGTACCGGTTCTATCGTGGAAGAAGCTGCAAGTCGAGGAATTCCGTGGATTCGCTTAAATAAATATTCGTTGGTTCAGTTGGGATATGGCGCAAATCAAAAACGGATTCAAGCTACCGTTACTTCAGAAACAAGCAGTATTGGCGTTGAGATCGCCTGTGATAAAGAAGACACTAAATTTTTATTAGAACAAGCGGAAGTTGAGGTGCCGAGAGGTGACATTATTTCCCGGGAAAGTAGTTTAGAAGACGCATGCCGCTATATTGGCTATCCTTTGGTGATCAAGCCTATCGATGGGAATCACGGACGCGGAATTACAGTTGATATTCAGAATTATGAAGATGCCGTAGTTGCATTTCACGCGGCCAAAGAGGTTTCTAGAAGGGTGATCGTAGAAAAATTTGTAACGGGCGAAGATTATAGGCTTTTAGTAATTAATAATATATTGGTAGCGGCTGCCATACGTACGCCTGCCCATGTTATAGGTGATGGGAAATCAACGATCAAAGAATTAGTTGATATTGTAAATAGTGATCCACGACGTGGCTATGGGCATGAAAACGTTCTTACCATGATCACCATGAATAGTCTTACGCAAACCATTATCAAAGATGCAGGTTATACAGAAGACTCCATTTTAAAGGAAGGCGAGCGCCTTATTTTAAAGGATACCGCAAATCTAAGTACGGGTGGAACGGCAGAAGACGTTACAGATATTGTTCATCCTGCCAATGTTTCTATGGCGGAGCGTATTTCCAAGATCATCGATCTCGATATCTGCGGAATTGATATTATGACCAGCGATATTACAAAGCCACTCTCTGAAACTGGCGGTGCCGTTTTGGAGGTAAATGCGGGTCCAGGGTTTCGAATGCACTTAGCGCCAACTACTGGCTTACCAAGAAATGTTGCAGCGCCAGTAGTGGATAAGTTATTTCCGCAGAAAGGCGATACAGGACGTATTCCTATTGTTGCAATTACAGGAACCAATGGTAAAACCACAACAAGTAGGCTTATTGCACATATAGCCAAGATGCGAGGATATAGAGTAGGTTATACCACTAGTGATGGTGTATATATTCAAAACCGTTTGCTAATGACAGGTGATTGCACTGGGCCAACGAGTGCCGAATTTGTGTTAAAAGATCCAACGGTAAATTTTGCTGTATTGGAATGCGCCCGCGGAGGAATGTTACGTGCCGGACTTGGTTTTGGAAATTGTGATGTGGCGGTTGTTACAAATGTTGCCGCAGATCATTTAGGCTTAAAGGGAATTCATACCGTGGAGCAATTAGCCAAAGTAAAAGGCGTAGTTCCAGAAACAGTTTTGCCCGATGGCTATGCTATATTAAACGCTGATGATGACCTCGTTTATGACATGCGCAGAGGAATCAACTGTAATCTCGCATTGTTCTCGATGGATGAAAATAACCCGAGAATTCAAGCGCTACAGCGTAAAGGCGGAATAACGGCAGTTTATGAAAACGGCTATGTAACTATTTGTAGAGGTGCCTGGAAAATGCGCATCATGAGAGCCGAAAATATTCCACTAACCTATGGAGGAAAGGCAGAGTTTATGATCCAGAATGTATTGGCAGCCATCTTAGCGGCCAATGTAAGAGGTATTAGTATTGAAGATATGAAAGCTGGTCTAGAGACCTTTATTCCTTCGGCATCACAAACGC
Source organism: Ulvibacter sp. 2305UL32-6 (assembly GCF_058148545.1). Taxonomy (NCBI): domain Bacteria; kingdom Pseudomonadati; phylum Bacteroidota; class Flavobacteriia; order Flavobacteriales; family Flavobacteriaceae; genus Ulvibacter; species Ulvibacter sp. 2305UL32-6. The sequence continues at coordinate 77,048 of NZ_JBYVKA010000003.1, read as the reverse complement.
CAGGAAGATTAAATTTATTTGAGTTCGAAAATTTTACGATTCTACTCGATTATGCTCATAATCCAGCAGGAATGAGAGCGCTACAGCAATTTACAAATAAGCTAGAATGCACTCTAAAAGTGGGAATTATAGCAGGAATTGGCGATAGACGTATAGAAGATAATAACGAAATGGGTTCGATTGCCGCGGAAATGTTTGATGAAATTATTATTCGTCAGGATAAGCGATTACGCGGAAAAACAGAAGAAGAGCTTATCAAAATGCTCAATGACGGAATCAAATCGAAAAACCCAAATAAAAAGACGACCATTATTCCTTCTGAAAAGGAAGCCATAACGCATGCAGTAAATAATGCGATAAAAGGATCACTTATTATTTTGTGTAGCGATGTAATTCCTGATGCCCTTGATCTGGTGCAGAAATTTAAAGCTCAAGAGGCTAGTGGCGAAAAGATATTTTCGCAATAATATTTCCTGTAGATAAAAGCAATAAAAGAAGCCGCTTTATTTGAGCGGCTTCTTTTATTGGTTTCTATTCTGAAAATACCACACTAACTCTGTACCTCGCATAACAGGACAAATAACAGCATCGATCTATAAATATGGCTTCGGTAAATATGTGTTGTGGTCTTGGTAGCTATAAAATAGAAAAGCCACCACGAGAGTGGTGACTTTTCGCCCCAAATTTGATCGATACACTAATGTATCAACCTACTTATGTCTAGCAAAACTATAAAAAATATGTGGAGTATCTCTTAAAAATTTACAAATACAGCAGTTTTTATTACAAGTCGTTGACTAGTTGGGTGTTTTTTTGCTTTTGATAGCCGAAAAATAAGATATACCCATAGCAGGCAACAACTAACACGAGTGCCCATTTAAAACCAACTAAATCGGTACATAAGCCATAGAGAGGCGGAATAATTGCGCCTCCAAAAATTGCCATACACAAAAGCCCAGATGCTTGAGGTTTCAAGTCGCCTAAACCTTCTATGGTAAGTGAAAATATGGTTGGAAACATGATGGAGTTAAATAATCCAACCGCCAAAATTGACCACATGGCAACCAGGCCCGTCGTGTTTATTGAAATCAATATCATGCTAATAGCTAAAAAGGCAAAGATGGCTAATACCTTGCCAGGACGCATAATACGGGTAAGATACGCGCCAACAAAACGGCCTATCATGGCGCCGCTCCAATAAAAGATCACGAATACTCCAAGCAATGCTTTTGGATCTCTTCCATCAAATGTTTTGTTGAACAAGGTCGCAATTCCATTTGCGATGTTCATCATCGTTGTGTTTCCAGCGATTATAGGCGCAAGATTCATGTCGGCAAAGTAATTCACCAAATAGCTTCCTATGGCCACTTCCGCACCCACATATAGGAAGATTCCAAAGACACCCATAAGGACATACTTGTTTTTTAATAAACTAATATAACCTCCTTTCGGACTCTTTTGAAGTATCTTCGGAAGCCTAATAAAAATAAAAAGAACTGCCAACAAGGCAATACAGACTGCTAATACAAAAAAGGGGGTCTGTACGGCACTAGCTTCATTTATATAGTAGGTTTTTTGGTCCGCTTCCGAAAGCGATGCAATCTTTTCCGAAGACATAATAGTATCACTCAATAAAAAGAAAGCGCCAACAATTGGGGCGATCGCCGTTCCCAAGGAATTAAATGCTTGTGACAAATTTAATCTACTCGAGGCTCCATCTTCGCTTCCAAGTACTGCTACATAAGGATTAGCTGCGACTTGTAGAATGGTAATTCCGGCTGCTAAGGTAAAATAGCCTAATAAAAATAGACCAAAACTACGTTCAGAAGCCGCAGGAGAAAATAAAATGCAACCTAATGCCATGGTTGCTAAAGCGAGAATAACTCCGCGTTGATAACCGATCTTCGACAGTAACCATCCGGCTGGAACCGAAAGTAAAAAGTAAGCCCCAAAAAAGGCAAACTGAACGAGTCCCGCTTGAAAGTATGAAAGTTCAAATACATCTTTAAGCCTTGGTATCAGGCTGTCTACAAGTACTGTGATAAAACCCCACAAAAAGAAAAGAACGGTGACAATAATAAAGGCAGAACGATAGTTTTTGGATGTATTCATATAATTTTATTAGACTTTATTATAAAAATCTGAAGTACTAGTATCGTTTTTATCATCTTGGTATTTCGTGACACTAAAACCGTCATGAATACTGTAATAGCCAGTTTCACCTGCTTTATTTAAAGCGATATATCCTACCTGAAAATTTTTAAAATCCGGACTTTTTTTAATAATTCTACCAATGGCTTCTTCGCAAGCTTGCTGAGGTGATCTTCCTTGACGCATCAATTCTACTATTAGAAAGCTTCCTACGGTTTTCAAAACTTCCTCTCCCAAACCTGTAGCAGTAGCTCCACCAATTTCGTTGTCAATAAATAAGCCCGAGCCAATAATAGGTGAATCACCCACTCGTCCTGCCATTTTATATGCGAGTCCGCTGGTAGTACATCCACCTGCAATATCACCGTTTTTGTCCATTGCCAACATTCCAATGGTATCGTGATTTTCAATATTTATAATGGGTTGGTATTTTGAGGTCTTTTTCCACTCTTCCCAAGCTTTTTTAGATGCTTCGGTAAGAAGATTTTCTTTTTTAAACCCTTCGGAAAGCGCGTATTTTTCGGCACCTTGCCCAGCTAAAATAACATGAGGCGTTTTTTCCATCACTTTTCGGGCCACCGAAATAGGATGCATAATGTTTTGCATACAGACCACCGCTCCATAATCGCCGGCGGGATTCATAATACATGCGTCTAGTGTTACATTTCCGTCGCGGTCTGGAAGACCACCTATTCCAACCGATTGACCTTCAGCATTGGCCTCTTCCACATTACAGCCTTTTTCAATGGCGTCTAAAACCGAACCTCCCTGAACTAGGGTTTCCCAGGCTTTAGATGTAGCTTCTTTTACATTCCAAGTGGCTATAACGACGGGTTTAGCGCCTTTAGCAGCTACAGTCAAAGGTGTTGTTTCGGTTTTGGTTTTAGGTTCGTCACATCCTATAACGGAGGCTGCCGTAACAACGCCTAAGCCTGTTAAAGAGGCACTCTGAATAAATTTTCTACGTTTCATAGCTATAATTCCTTTATTTGATCGTTATTTCATCGGCAAAGATCCAAGCAACGCCATCGGGATAACCCAAATGCCAATTGGGTAAGGAGCCAAAATTTTTAGCGACTATTTTTACATAGCGTGCGCGTTTTCCTTTTCCGTCAAATTGTATGGTTTTTATCTCTGCTTCTTCGGACGGCTGACTGTTATCCATTTTTACAGTGGCTAAGGAGTTTTTAAAATCTTTGGAATTAGAAATAAAAGCGTCTACTTCCGAAGGAAAAAAGATCCAACTGCCTTGATCTTGTAAAAAGTTGATTTTAATTTCATCTACAGGTTTTTCGCTTCCCAAATCGACGATCGCCACTAGATCTTCACCAAAATACCCTTGCCAGGCACCCGTTCTAAAGTCTTTTGCACCGCGAATCCCATCAATAAGTGCATCATTCCCTCCCGCGTTATACTGATTGGCATATTCCGTAGCTAAGGTGATGCTCAAATTTGGATCGATCTTAAAAAATTTTGTACTGAGGATTTTACTTTCGCGACCATATCCGTCCGCTGCGTAGGTTTTTAGTGTGGTTGCTTCGGAAATGATAAAAGGCTCGCTATACAATTTAAATGGAGCGTTATTTACACTGTAAAAAATATCAGCCTCCGAAGTTACTATACCCAGAACCACTTCGGTTTGTTCTTTAAAAGCGGCTTCCCCTGTAGCGAGGAAGGGCGGTGGCAAAATTTGATGCTCTTTAATTTCGGTTTTGGGTTCAAAGCCTGCTTCGGTCCCCCAAGAAGAAGGTGTAGCTGTCATCGAAAAAGTAAGTGTTCCGCCGGCCATGATCTCTTCGTGTGTAAGGTAAGTTCGGTTAAGCGCCTTTCCATTCAGAAAAGCTTCAGAAATATATTTGTTTGCTTCGGAAATAGCTTTTGCTTCAACCGTAAATTTTTTGCCATTTTCCAAATTGATGGTAGCCGATGGAAACAACGGACTCCCAATAATGTATTGATTGGTTCCAGGCGTAACGGGATAGAAGCCAAGCGAGCTAAACACATACCACGCACTCATTTGTCCGCAGTCTTCATTTCCAGAAACTCCATCGGGTTCGTTGGTGTATAATTCGGTTAATATTTGCCGAATTAGCGCTTGCGTTTTAGCAGGTTTATTGACAAAATTATACAGATAAGCCATATGATGACTCGGTTCATTTCCGTGGGCATATTGACCAATTAAACCTGTGATATCCGATTGGTCTCGTCCCGAGGTTTCGGTCTTTGCCGAAAACAATCTGTCCAGATGTTCTTCAAGTTTTTGTTTTCCCCCCATAATTTTAGTGAGTCCGGTGATATCTTGTGGAACGTATAAGCTATACTGCCATGCGTTCGCCTCTGTATAATTAAAATTCACCTCATACGGATCAAAAGGAGCAAACCATGTATTGTTGAACCGACCTCGCATAAAACCCGTCTCTGGATCGAACACATTTTTATAATATTGGGCGCGTTCTGAAAACAATTTGTAATCGGCAGTTTTGCCCATCTTTTTTGCCATCGCAGCCATGGTCCAATCGTCGTAGGCGTATTCTAAGGTTTTAGAGACCGATTCACTTTCTTCTTCCACGGGAACAAAACCTATCGATTTATACGCTTCGAGACCCAGTTTGTCTTGCATTGCACTATGTTTCATAGCCGCAAACGCCTTTTCGGCATCATAACCATTAATACCTTTTAGATAAGCATCTGCAATTACCGGAACGCCGTGATAGCCAATCATACAGCCTGTGTAATTTGCTGAAAGATCCCAAATTGGCATAATGCCACCTTCATCATATTTAGCTAAAAAAGTATTGATAAAGTCGTTGGTACGTTGCTGTTCAATAATGGTGTAGAGCGGATGCGCCGCGCGATAGGTGTCCCATAGCGAGAAGACGGTGTAGTAATTGAAATTGGTTGTTTGATGAATTTTAAGATCCATCCCACGGTAGCGCCCATCGACATCCTGATATAGGTTGGGAGCGATCATGGTGTGATATAGTGCCGAATAGAAGTTTGTTTTATAGTCGTCGTTTGGAGATTCAATATCAATTTTACGCAGTTGCTGCTCCCAAGCTTGATCTGCTTCGCGTCTAACCTCCGCAAAGGTCTTCGAGCCAATTTCGGCTTCGCGATTGTTCCTTGCGCCAACTTCGTCTACCGCTGAGATTCCTACGGAAATATAAACGGGTTCGTTATTTGGGTTATCAAGAACAAGGGCAATAGCATTTCGTCCAACAGCGTCTGAGCTTCTTATTTCAAAGGGGTGTGAAGTTTTAAGGTTATAAAAAAGCATCTGCTTTTCTGCCCAAGCCTTTGAGAAACGTTTGCCTTCTATTTCGGTAGTGGAAACTTCAGACCAGGATGTTCCGAGTACATAATCACGATGATCGAGATCTAAAATAACGACTTGATCTTCCGAAGAAGGGAAAACATATTTATGCATTCCCGCGCGAGGGGTGACGGTAAGCTCGACTTCAATATTTGTGCTGTCTAATTTTACCTGATAGTACCCCGGACTTGCGCTTTCATTCTCATGCGAAAAGTGGGCACGATAGCCTTTTTTACCATCAGCGCCATTGTTGAAGTTAATTTTATTGGTGGGCATCAACAATATATCACCGTAATCACTAACACCGGTGCCACTGAGGTGAGTATGCGAAAAGCCATAGATATACGAATCACTATAATGATAGCCGCTACAGCCGTCCCAGCCTTCAAGACGTGTATCTGGGCTCAATTGCATCATGCCAAATGGCATGGTTGCTCCAGGATAGGTATGTCCGTGGCCACCTGTACCAATAAAGGTGTTGACATAGCTGGTTTTTGAGGAATTGTTTTTTTCTGAAGGATCGTACTCCTGATTATTACAGGCAGTTAGAAGAAGCAATAAGCAAAGAAGCGTTGAGATTTGTTTCATTCGAGGTTATTAGCAGCTCAAAAGATACAAAAACAGTTAAAAAAAAGTGAAGAATAGGAACAACATTTTAAAAGGAGCCTATCTTTATGGATTCTGAAAAAAACTGCTCATGATCCGTTGGATTATTTTTATAGTAATTTATATTTTAATCGATATTTATGCCTTTCAGGCATTTAAAACATTGTCTAAAAACACGTGGCTTCACGGGGCTTATTTGATAAGCTCGTTGTTGGTTCTTGGGTTGCTCATATACCAGATTACACAGTCGGGTGGTAGCCGAATGATGACACCTTTGGGAATGTATGTTTTTGGGATCTTTATTGCGTTTTTTGTTCCTAAACTCTTGGCAGTGATTTTTATGTTCGGGGAAGATGTTGTTCGCTTTATTGTAGCTATTTTTTTAAAAATAGGTAATGGAAGTGAAAGTTTTTATATGCCTTCACGGCGTAAATTTGTTAGTGCCGTTGCCCTTGGAGTGGCTGCAATTCCTTTTGCATCCTTGATCTACGGAATGATCGAGGGTAAATACAACTATAAAGTGCTAAAATATGCCCTCGAGTTTGACGATCTTCCAGAAGAATTTGATGGCTATACCTTAACCCAGATTAGTGACGTACATAGTGGCAGTTTCGACAACGAAAAAAAAGTGCGCTACGCGGTAGATCTGGTCAACAAGCAAGCAAGTGATTTAATTCTTTTTACAGGCGATCTGGTCAATAATGTTGCTGAGGAAATGACTGCTTGGAAAGATATCTTCGGAAGTTTAAAAGCAACAGACGGCGTTTTTTCGGTACTGGGAAATCACGATTATGGTGATTATGTGCAATGGTCTTCCGAAGTAGAAAAAGAGCAAAACCTCGATAGTTTAAAAGAACTTCAAAAGGAAATGGGCTGGAATCTTTTACTCAATGAGCATACTACCTTTCAGCGAGGAGAAAGCCAATTGAAATTGATAGGTGTAGAAAACTGGGGTGCTGGCGGATTTAAAAAAGCAGGGGATCTCGACAAAGCATGTGAGGGAGTTCTGGCATCCGACTTTAAAATATTGATGAGTCATGATCCGTCGCATTGGCAGGAACAAGTTAAACAAGACACTAGGAATATACAATTGACACTAAGTGGTCATACCCACGGGATGCAGTTTGGCATTGAAATTCCGGGTTGGTTTAAATGGAGCCCAGTGAAATATCGTTATGAGAATTGGGCTGGCGTCTATGAAGAATTTGGAAGATATATTAACGTAAATAGAGGCTTTGGTTATTTAGGATATCCCGGACGTGTTGGAATTTGGCCTGAAATCACCGTAATTCAGCTCAAAAAGAAGCGTAAGACCGCATAATGCTTATTATTAAAGCGGAAATGTTATATTTGTAGAACGATTATTCAGAAAAGCATCACAACGTATGTCAAAATTTGGAGAATTAATTGAAACACCCGTTCCGGTTCTGTTAGACTTTTACGCTGAATGGGACGACGCTTGTAAAGGGATGCATCCTGTTCTTCGGGACGTGGCGGCTGCTTTAGGCGATAAAGCGAGGGTTATAAAAATTGATGTCGAAAAGAACAATGAGCTCGCCGAAGCCCTTCGTGTAAAGGGATTGCCAACGCTTATGATCTACAAAAATGGCGAAATGAAATGGCGTCAAAGTGGTGAGCAAGATGCGAATACACTTATAGGGCTAGTCAAAGAATACGTCTAGTAAACTTACAATACATACTTTTTGAATATCTCATCTAACTCTTTACTTGGGTCAAGACAGAGGCCTGGGTGTGTTTTTGAGCTCTGAATTATCGTGCTTCTACACGCAGTTAGCCATCGAAATCTATCAGGCAGTTCCATTTTTCCGATGGGACCTCCAGCGGCTTCTCCATCGCAAATTAATTTCCAAGCCTTTAAATAATCATTCAATACGTCCAATTCTATCTCGGGTGCAAGGGCTTTTAGCTTTTCAGCATTGATTTGATATTTTATATCGAGAAATTTTTTCCGTTTGGAAAAAAGGATCACGCCAACATTGAAAAACTCTTCGCGTTCCACTTTTGGAACAATTCTAACAATGGCATACTCAAATGTAACTCTATCTTGCATCTATCGCTTCTTTAACTAATAATGCAATCATACCGAGTTTTGCATCCAAAAATTCAATATAGGCAGCTCTCATCTCGTCTGGAGTTAACGAATCTGACTCACTTTCTAACCAATCTTCTGGAATTTTTGAAATGATCTGAGCAATTGTATCCTGACTTAAGGCGTGCTGGATCTCTGCCGCGGCTTCCTCTAATTTGGACGCTTGCGGTAAAAGCACATGATCTTTTATAAGCGGAAATGTTCTACTTAGATGATTTCTCCAATTTTTCCAATCATGGTGAAAATAAAAACTGGCGCCATTATCGATGACCCAAAGTTCATTATGCCATTGTAATAAGTTTGTATTTTTCGCTGTTCGATCAATATTGCTAATAATGCTGTCTAGCACAACTACTTTTGAAGCGGTTAGAGCATCAACCGTTGAAACCAAAGGATCAAAGGTAATGGCGCCCGACAAAAAATGTAACCCAAGGTTTAAACCCACACTAAATTTAAGCAAGTCCTGAATTTCTTCATCGGGTTCCGTTTTGCTAAAAGAATCATCGAGATTCATAAAGACCAATTCAGGAACATTTAAACCGATGGCTCTTGCAAGTTCTCCGCCAATAAATTCGGCGATCAATGCTTTTTTTCCTTGTCCGGCTCCTCTAAATTTTAGCACATATAAATACCCGTCATTTGCTTTTACAATAGCAGGAAGTGAACCTCCTTCTCGCAAAGGATGTACATATTGTACCACATCTACTGTTCTAAGATCCATTTTCTTCATACTTATTAAAAATACTAAAATGTAATTTGTAAGCCTATCTTAAAATAAATTATTATCAATGGCGGCGCATTTCCAGTTTTGGCTGTCACAATATTCTAATACTTTCGGAAGCGCATATCTCAGGTTTTTTTTGGCCTTTAGGCTGTCATGAAAGATCACAATGCTTCCGGGTTGTATATTTTTTAAAACATTTTGTAAGCATTTTTCTTCGGAAATTTGCTGATCGAAGTCGGCGCTGAGCACGTCCCACATAATGATGTTGTATCCTAGATCGCGAAGGCTTTGAGCTTGTTTTCCGTTTAATCGACCATAAGGCGGTCGGAATAGTTTGGCGACTGGTGATTGGTTACTGGTGCTTGGTGTCTGGTAAGCAATTTCGAACTTCGAACTAACACTTGTCATCATCTTTTCAGCTTTTATAACATCTTCCACATAGTTCTCTAAAGCTGTTTTTTTACCATTAACATGATGAAAGGTGTGATTTCCTATCGTGTGTCCTTCAGAAATGATCGTTTTAAAAATTTCGGGATGTTTACCCACATTATCGCCAATACAGAAGAAAGTGGCTTGGGCTTTGTATTTTTTCAGTTGCGATAGGACCCAAGGAGTTACTTCTGGAATAGGGCCATCATCAAAAGTTAAATAAACCGTCTTTTTTTTAGATGGAAACGCCCAAACTCGCTTCGGAAAGATCCGTCGTACAAGCTTGGGCGTTTTGACCAAATACGATTTCAACATATTTTATTATTCGGGAACCATCTCGATATTCTCAGGCGCCGTATCCATAGGGATATTGGGATCCAACAATTCTTCTTGAATATCTTTATCTAACTCCATATTTTCTTCTTCAGAATAAAAATGACGGAACAATTTTAGGTAATCATTGAATTTGGCGGCTTCTGCACGAGCAAATTCTTCGTCATCTTTCATAACCACAATATCCACTAGGTTTCGATAATATTCCATGGCACTAATGATCTCATCGGGCATGGTGTATTGTCGTTTCAGTTTTAATCCACTGAAGTAAACCAACTTCTCTTGATATTTTTTAGAGACCGCTTTATACACTTCACGGGCTTTTTCTGGTTTGTCAACTTCGTAATAACCTAAAACATACGCATCCAAGAGCGAGTAATACTCAAAGTATTCTACAGGCATTTTTTCCATAGCTAGGTCAAGAATTTCCTCTGCTCGTTTTTTGTCGCCATCATTGATTAGATTTTCGGCAAGACGAGCGAGATTGCTTCTGTATGTGATACCGTTTCTTCGTGTTTCCACATCGTGATAGATATCAGGACTACCGCTATTGCCCCAATCCCAATTCTTTACGATGCTGTACATTTTTTCGGTATCAACACGCCCCATATCAAATGGGTTCCTTGGATTAACTGGAGTTCTAATAGGTACTAATTTGTACACAACACCATCGAGCTGTAAGTAGTCTTTCATCCAAAGGTAATCGTCGTCACCAAAACTTCCGCCACTAAAATAGATAGGACGTTCCCAGTTGTTATTTGCAATAATATCAAGCATGAGCAGTCTATTTTTATAAATAAAGTCGCCGTCTAATTCGATGTCGATATAAGGAACAATTTTATCTGCGTCTTCTTGCCGTACAATACCGTTACGAAGCACTGCTTCTTTATCTACAGGAATTCGGATGATCTTAGATGGAAAACTATTGGCCAGTTTACCACTTCCTAGCTCCACTTTTGTCGCCGGACTGTCATTGGCGACAAAATTCATCCAGGTTTTGATGTCAATTGTGTCTTTTTTGGTTTTCTGAAAAGCAATAAAGTCGCGTGTTCCCCACTTATATTTATCATGAGTGAGTTGTGAAGGAATAGGGTCACTTGTATACGCCTTTTTCTTCATGTCATCTATATACCAATCGGTTGCAAAAAGGCTGGTATTTACAATGCGCACATCTTGGCGATATTCCTCGATTCCTTGCGCGTACCACAGCGCAAAGGTGTCGTTATCACCAATGGTAAAGAGGATTCCGTTTTCATCTACCGAATCGAGATACATCTTACCCATTGAATTGGCTGTATAACGACCTGAACGATCGTGATCATCCCAATTTTGGGTAGCGAGGAGCACGGGAGCAGCGAGCAAAGTCGCTGTGAGTACTATAGGGATTGCTATTTTTGGTTTAACATATTCTTTGAGGATCTCGTATAGGGCATAAACACCAAACCCGATCCACATAGCAAAAACGTAGAATGATCCTACTAAAGCATAATCTCGTTCTCGAGGTTCAAAAGGTCGCTCGTTCAGGTAAATTTTAAGAGCAATTCCTGTAAATAGGAAAAAGATTAATAATACCCAGAAGTTCTTATGGTCGTTTTTAAAGTGGAAGACTATTCCTAAAATTCCTAGAATAAGCGGTAGAAAGAAATAGGTGTTTCTGGCTTTATTATTGACAGCATCGCTGGGAAGATTATCTTGTGATCCTAGACGTAATTCATCTATAAATTTGATCCCACTGAGCCAGTTTCCGTGGAGGTCTGTATATTGGCCTTGAATATCGTCTTGTCTTCCAGTGAAATTCCACATAAAATAGCGCCAGTACATATATCCAAACTGATATTCGAACATAAACTCCATATTTTGCATAAAGCTGGGCTTTTCGATATCTAAAAACGGACCAAAACGCTGTAAAAATTTATGATAATCATCTCCGTCAACGAGACCATTGGCGTAGGCTTCTTTAAATTTTGAAACTTCATCAACAAGGCGTTGTTCACCACGATACTCTCGTTTTATAGCAAAGTCTAAACCACTAGTAAAGTCGAGATAATTTACGCTGTTTTCAATACTCCACATCCTTGGAAGAAATGCTTTATGATCATCATCTGTATTTTGAAGCGCATTTTTATAGTCGTTTACGATCACGTACTTTTTTGTCGCTTCGTCTTTTTCGTATTTAGGTTTTTCGTCGCGATACGGATTGTCTTCATCGAGTCCGGCATAGATCTCTGTAAACAGTGGCCCGTGAAAAAGATGCGTTTCCGGGTATTGCTCACGGTTGTAATAAGCGAGAAGTTCTCTTGCATTATTGGGGTTGTTTTCGTTGATCACGGTACCTGCATTGGCACGAACGGGAAGCATGAGCCAACTTGAAAAACCAATAAAAATAAAGAGGACACCTAGAATTAAGGTATTAAAATTTACAAAACCTTTTTTACGTGTATAGTTGAGTCCGAAGTAGAACAATGCAATAAACAGTATTCCGGCAATGATGGAGCCCGAATTAAACGGTAATCCTATGGTATTAATGAAGAACAATTCCGAAGCACTAAAGAACTTCATGGTCCATGGAAGTAGTAATTTAAAGATGACGAGCAGGACGGCAACGACTACAACATTGGCGACTAGAAAATTTTTGAGGGTTACTGTTTTATAGTTTTTAAAGAAGTAGAGGAAGCCCATTGCAGGGATGGTCAAAAGACCCATAAAGTGAACCCCAAAAGAAAGTCCAATTAGAAAGGCAATTAAAACGACCCAGCGATTTCCGCGAGGGGTATTCATTTCTCGCTCCCAGCGTAAGGCAGAATAAAATAAAACCGACATCATACACGAGGAGGCTGCGTATACTTCGGCTTCTACGGCACTATACCAAAAACTATCGGTAAAGGTGAATGCAAGTGATCCTACGGCTGCGCTTCCAAGAATAGCTATCGCGTTGTATTTGTTTAGTTCTTCTTTTTTTGAAACGACATTCCGAAGTAAAATAGTAAGCGACCAAAACATAAAAAGAATGGTAAATGCACTCGCAAAGACCGACATCAAGTTGATGGTAAGAGCAATGTTGGAAGGTTCCATTGCAAAAATGGAGAAAAACGCTCCTAACAATTGATACAGCGGGGCTCCCGGCGGGTGACCTACTTCTAAATTACTTGCTGTGGTGATGTATTCTCCTGCATCCCAGAAACTGGCTGTTGGCTCAACAGTAAGCCAATAGGTGATCAAGGCAACGGCAAATACAAACCATCCTAAAATATTATTCCATTTGGTAAAGTTAAAGGAACCCATATAGTGTGTCATTTTATAGTGGCGAAAATACTAATAATATGTCTAGTGGTCTTATAAAAAAATACTAACGTAACTGAAGTAGGATATATTTCAAAGATTGGAGGGGTGGAATTTAAGTACTAGTCCTATTTTTTGAAATGAAACTCAGTTTTTGTTCTATTTTCGAGATATTTTACTGAAAAATGTTTGCGCAGAAGAAACTTTATTTTAAATTTGCGCCTCATTATTGCATTGGCCCATGGTGTAATTGGCAACACGTCTGTTTTTGGTACAGAAGAGTATAGGTTCGAGACCTATTGGGCCAACAAAATGTTAGAAAGTCCTTTCCTTGCGGTTAGGACTTTTTTTATGAGGTTTCTTTGAGTACACACTTTGCATGTCTAAAAATTAATATATTTGAGTAGTGGTTATTTCCTATTTTTTAAACACTGGAGTAGTAGCATGGTATCATTAAAAACATTTATAAAAAAACAGCTTAATTATGCGGTAGTTGTTGCCGCGTTTTTTTTATTCTGTTTGTCCTGCACTACGGAAACAAACGAGGCTCGAGCCCTAATTGTTCGAAAAGAGGTCGTTTTATCAAATACTGAAATTTTTACTTACGATTTAGGGAGTTTCGGTGATGAGGAGGGAGCAGGAATTAGAACGCAAGCGGAACATTTTGAATTGAGCCAAATAGATACGGACATGAATTCTGGGCAGCGTATCTATCGATACAAGCCTGAAATAGGATACACCGGAACTGATTTTATAGAACTCACCACTTCGCGAGGATCTGACGGCTCTGGACCAAATACCGATGTTAGGAATATTCGAATTTCCTTTACCGTCACACAATAATTCAAGCCTTATAAAGCGTCTTATGCTTCCTTTGCCATTTGTAACTCGTTGTCAAATTGCAACGTTCTAATAGGGAACGGAATGTTAACACCTTCTTGGTCAAATGCTTTTTTAATGGCTATCATTCCTTTGCTAAGCGCACGATGACGTTCAATAGCGCTTGTGCTTTCTACCCAATAACGGCATATAAAATTAATTGAGCTATCGCCAAATTCTTGATAGAAAAATTCTACATCGTCGGTTTTTTCAATATTTGAGAAGGTGTTTTTGATAGTTTCTTTGGTTAATTTTTCTACTGCTTCGAGATCGCTTTCATAACCAACGCCACAAGCGATGACAATGCGCATCTTTTCGGTTAAGGCGTAATTTTTTATCGGGCTTTCAATGATCGTTTTATTCGGAATGATCACTTTGTTATTATCTGCCTCGCGAAGTACAAAATAATTTAGATTGATATCGGTTACATGACCTGCAAAACCGTTGGTTTCGATCCAGTTTCCTACTTGGATGTTTTCACGGAATGAAAGTACAATTCCAGAAAAAACATTGCTTAATGTTCCTTGGAGTGCTAAACCAATAACCAATCCTGAAACACCTGCGGCAGATATCAAGGCAGTTAGGGTTTTTCCGAGATTTAAGGCGCCGAGCGCAAGGAAGAGACCTAGAAGCACAACCACTACCGATGCTGTTCGCGCTATAAGTCGCGTCACGGAAGTCTGTCGCGTTTCGCTGGTAGCGATTTTCATTACGCCGCGAAACACAAATTTTGAAACAAAGTAAGCCAGTAATAATACGGCTATAGCGATAGCGATATTTGGGAGGTTAAGTAGAAATAAATCCCACCAATTAAGGAGTTTTTCAGTGATAGCTTCTACGGCGGTTTGCGATTCTTCTATTTGCATCTGTATAATTTTTTAGTTCGTTAATTTTCCGAAGAAATACAACTAAAATATATACGAAAACCGCATTAATCCAAGTGTTTTAACGGGTTTTAACACTTCTGAAAATTACATCCACTTTTTTCTTTTGAAGAGAATAAAGAGGACAATCGCAATAACAGCCATTACAATAAGCAGGATATAATATCCATTTTCATGATGCAGTTCCGGGATATTGTCGAAGTTCATTCCGTAGAGACCCGCCAAAAATGTGATAGGTATAAAGATGACCGAAATAAGGGTTAGCAGTTGCATAACCTGGTTCATTTTAAAGCTCACTTCGGAAAGAAAAAGATCTTGCAGGCCGTTTAAAATATCACGATACGACTCTACAGCATCAACTACCTGAACAGTATGTTCATATAGATCTCGAATATACATCTGACTATCTTCTTGAACGAAGGGGCTGTCGGTTTTTGAAAAATGTCCAACAGCTTCACGTAAAGGCGCCACCGATTTTCGAAGCACAAGAAGCTCTTTTCTTAGCGTATGTATGCTGCTCTTATCTTTGATGTCGAGTTCCTCCATCATTTTTTCTTCGAGATCTTCAATAACGATCTCCATTTCCTCAAGTGCTACGTAGTAGTCGTCAACAATGCTATCGGCAAGTGCATAAGCCAGATAATCTGAACCGCGCTGTCTAATTCTTCCGCTTGAAGAAGTAAGTCGTTTTCTAACGGAGGCAAATAGATCGCTTTCACTTTCTTGAAAGCTAATTAGGAAACCCTCGTAAAAATACATAGCTACATGTTCTTTTCGTACTTCTAAGGTTTCTCTGTCGAATGTTATGGCGCGAAGTGATAGAAAAATTCCATCTGTATAAACATCAAAAGTGGGTCTTTGGTTGATATCGATGGTGTCTTCTAGAACGAGGGGGTGAATATTAAAAGCTTTTCCGAAGACCTCAATAAGCTCGGTATCATGCATTCCACGAACATCATACCAATCAACCCGATCTTTTGGGGAAACAGGTAGATGAACTTCATTATGACTATCGATTTCTATTTCCTCAAGTATCTCATTATTGTATTTCATGTAATGAATCAATACTTTTTCAACCTTTTGGTTACCCGTAAAAACAATAGTGCCAGGCGCTAAACCTGTTTTTTTATTACGTTTGATTGTTGGAAATTTCGATGTTTTCTTTTTGCGCATGGACGGAATAAGACTATTTATAGGTTCTAAAGTTAGTAATTGCTATAGAATGCGGCAATTTATTGCCAAGGGATTTATCGGTTTTCAATTGGAACGCTTTCCGTTAATAATAACCAGCTATATCCTTTTGGATCTGTTTCGTCCATGTTAAACACTGAATAATGTCTTTGAAGTTTATTAGGATCTTGGGGATCGACCCAAATAGGGCGCACCACATCCTTCATATTACTTTTGTGAATGGCAAAGCCATTTGTGACTAGCTTCCAAGTAGTATTTTGCAGGATGTATAGATAATATTTATTAAAATTAGGATCTTTAATTTTAGCAGTAACAAGCAGTAAATCGCGATCAAAAGTAGGTAAGGTAAGGTCTAAAACGGTTGCTCCATAAGCATCTGTCAATGTTATGTTTGGGAGTTGTTTGTCTTCAAAGCTAATGGTGGTCTTAGACCCTCTCACTTTTGAAACATGCGCGTAAAATGGTCTGCTATTTCCACGGAAATTTCCATAAACCGAACCTTTAGGCGCGTTTGGAGGTGGCGGTTGAATGATAGGAGGGGTGTCTTTTTTGTCTATTTCGGTTGTAGGAGCCTCACCGATTATGGTGCGTGGCTTTTCCGAAGAACTTCCGCAGCTTTTCAGAAAAAAAACAATAAACAACACAGCAATAAGTCGCATCAAATTTTAAAGGTTATTACTGGCATGTTAGCGTGATTTACAAGATCTTCACTAATGCTACCGTTAAAGAAATGCGAGATTCCTTTGCGTCCGTGCGTGCTCATCCCTACAAGATCTGCGTTGGTATCTTTGGCAAATTGCAGAATACCTTTTTCAACACTGGTTTCATTGTAAATGTTGAGCGAATAGTTTTCTACACCCATACCACGGATAAATTGATTCATAATTTCTTTTGCCTGCGTGGTGGTTTTAAAGTCGTTTGGTGTATTTACAAACAATAAATGCATTTTGGCCCCGATGGCTTTTGCAAATTTTTGCGCATCGTCAAAGGGTTTTCTGCATTCTTCGGAAAAGTCTGTGGCAAAAACAAAATCATTTACTTCAAAATTTTGATGTGGATTTTTGATCACTAATACTGGAATATTAGATGTGCGAACCACTTTTTCGGTATTACTTCCAATAAACATCTCCTTAAAGCCATTAGCTCCGTGCGATCCCATAATAATTAGATCAATTCCGTCTTTTTTAACTGCTTCTGCGATGTCGTCATAAATTTCGGCGTGCCCAATGGCCTGATGTATTTCAGCATCAGCGAGATACGGTTTTTGCAAAAGTTCTTCAAATTGTTTTTCAGCTAATTTTATAAAGAATAGTGACTCTGGAAGAGCGCCGTTGTTCATATTAGCAAGATGTGTGGGCATTTCCATGGAATGCAGGAGGTAGATGACACCATCATTTTTTTTAGCAATTTGAACGGCTACTTTTAAAGCATTTTCGGCTTGAATAGAAAAATCGGTTGGAACTAATATTTTTTTCATGTGAGGAAATTTTAAGTTTCGCTTTGTTAGAAGAAAATTACAAAAATTAATGGTGGGATAGGCATTTTTATAATTTTAAAAAATATAGTATATTTGCACCGAAATTGATACGTAATTAGTTGAGGGGACAAAAAAGTCCCCTCTTTTTATAGCCAAAAATGATGCGAGAGCGCGTAGTAGAGTTGTTAAACCAGGCTTTGGATAATAATCCGTCACTTTTCTTAATAGATTTGGAGATTACTGAGAATAATCAAATTCGCGTCATTATTGATGGCGACGAAGGTGTAACTGTCTCAGATTGTATTTCTGTAAGTCGTGAAATTGAGCATAACTTAGATGAGGAGCTTGATTTTTCTTTGGAGGTGATGTCGGCTGGCGTGTCTGAACCCTTAAAAGAGGTTCGACAGTATAAAAAAAACTTAGGACGTACGTTAAAAATAAAAACGAAAACAGGTGAGACGCTTGAAGGAAAGGTGACTGCTGTTGAAGATGAAGCGGTGACCTTATTTTGGAAGGCGCGTGAGCCAAAGCCTGTGGGAAAAGGGAAAGTAACCGTCGAGAAAGAGGCGGTAGTGGCTTACAAAGATATTGTAGAAGCAAAAGTTATGGTAACATTTAATTAAGAATGACATGGAAAATTTAGCGTTAATTGATTCATTTTCTGAATTTAAAGATGATAAACTCATAGACAGAGTAACGCTTATGGCGATACTTGAGGAGGTTTTTAGAAACGCTTTAAAGAAGAAATTTGGAAGTGACGATAACTTCGATATAATTATAAATCCTGATAAAGGAGATTTAGAGATTTGGAGAAATCGTGTTGTTGTAGCAGATGGAGAAGTGGAAGATCCTAACGAAGAAATATCGCTAAGTGAAGCACGCAAGATTGAGGATGATTTTGAAGTTGGTGAAGATGTTTCGGAGGAAGTTAAGTTAATTGACTTAGGAAGACGTTCAATTTTAGCGCTTCGTCAAAATTTGATCTCAAAAATTCACGAACACGACAATACCAACATTTACAAGCAGTTTAAAGAACTTGAAGGAGAAATTTATACAGCTGAGGTACATCATATTCGCCACCGCGCGGTTATTTTGTTAGATGATGATGGAAATGAAATTATCCTTCCGAAGGACAAACAAATTCCTTCAGATTTTTTCCGTAAAGGAGATAATGTAAGAGGTATAATTGAAAGTGTTGAACTAAAAGGGAATAAGCCATCAATATTGATGTCAAGAGCGAATCCAATTTTCTTAGAAAAATTGTTTGAGCAAGAAATCCCAGAAGTTTTTGACGGGTTGATCACTGTTAAGAAAGTGGTGCGTATTCCGGGTGAAAAAGCTAAAGTAGCTGTAGATTCTTACGATGATCGTATTGATCCTGTAGGTGCTTGTGTGGGGATGAAAGGATCTCGTATTCACGGAATTGTTCGTGAATTAGGAAATGAGAATATTGATGTTATTAATTATACTAATAACTTGCAGTTGTATATTACCCGTGCGTTAAGCCCGGCGAAAGTTACTTCAATCAAGATCAACGAGGAGACAAAGCGCGCAGAGGTTATCTTACGTCCTGAAGAGGTGAGTAAGGCTATAGGGCGTGGAGGTCATAACATTCGTTTGGCTGGCCAACTAACTGGTTATGAGATTGATGTGCTTCGAGAAGGCGCTGAAGAGGATGTAGAATTGAGCGAATTTTCGGATGAGATCGAAGGATGGATCATTGATGAATTTAAGCGTATTGGTTTAGATACGGCGAAAAGCGTATTGGAACACGACCTGTCTGATTTGGTAAAAAGAACCGATCTGGAGGAAGAAACAATTACCGAGGTTATCAATATTTTAAAAGAAGAATTTGAAGAGTAGGGTCAAGATACCTACTTTTACATATATTATTTAGAGAAAAACAGGAAAAGCATTTATGGCTGAAGTAAAATCAATAAGGCTTAACAAAGTACTCCGCGAGTTCAATATATCGCTGGATCGGGCTGTGGAATTTTTAAGTTCTCACGGTTATGAGGTGGACGCACGTCCAACTACAAAGATATCCAACGACGAATATCAGGTGCTTTTTGACGAGTTTCAAACCGATAAAAGCAAGAAGGTACAGTCTAAGGAAGTAGGCGAAGAAAAACGTAAGGAGAAAGAAGAATTACGTTTAGAGCGCGAGCGCGAATTAGAGGAAAAGCAACAAAAAGAAGCTTCAAGAGTCATAAAAGCCGAAGCCAAATTAGACGGTCCAAAGAAGGTTGGGAAAATTGACCTTAATGCCGATAAGAAAAAAGCTGAGCCAAAAGCTGAGGAGCCAAAAGCGATCGTAAAAGATGTTGTAAAGGAAGCTCCTAAAACAGAAACTCCAAAGGCCGAAGTTCCTAAAAAGGAAGTGCCTCAGGCTGAAGTTCCTAAGAAGGACACTCCTAAAGTGGAGGCTCCGAAGACGGAAACTCCTGCGAAGGTCGAAGCAAAGAAAGAGGAAATTACTCCTGCTGAGGTGAAGGCCGACGCGCCTAAGGAAGTAGCGGATAAAAAGGAAGAAAAAACCATTCCTGCTGCGGTACCTGCAGAAAATACAAGTACGGTAGTTGAAACCAATTATCAAAAACTGAATGGTCCGAACTTTACGGGTAAAAAAATTGACCTCTCTCAATTTAAAAAACCTGAAAAGAAAAAAACTGACAAGAAACCGGGTGATGAGAAAAAGGGCCGTAGACGCCGCATAAGTAAAGAAGCTCCTAGATCTTCTGGCGCAGGTCGTGATCAACGAGGTCCGGTACGTAAGGCAGTAGGGCGCAGCAATGTGCCAAAGGAAGAGCCGAGTGAAGAAGAAGTACAAAAACAAGTACGCGAAACTCTAGAGAAACTTCAAGGGAAGTCTTCTAAAGGAAAAGGTGCAAAATATCGTAGAGAGAAAAGAGATAGTCACCGTCAAAAGACAGAAGAAGATCTTGCACAACAAGAAGCTGACAATAAGTTGTTAAAACTTACCGAATTTGTAACGGTAAGCGAAGTGGCTACCATGATGGATGTGCCAGTTACCAATATTATTTCTGCTTGTATGTCGCTGGGTATGATGGTAACAATGAATCAGCGTTTGGATGCCGAAACATTATCTATTGTAGCCGATGAATTTGGCTATGAGGTAGAGTTTATTACTGCTGATATCGAAGAAGCGATACAAGAAGATGAAGATGCACCAGAAGATCTAAAAGATCGCGCACCTATTGTTACTGTAATGGGTCACGTTGACCACGGTAAAACATCATTACTGGATTATATTCGTCAAGAGAATGTGATCGCAGGAGAATCTGGAGGAATTACACAGCATATTGGAGCCTATGGAGTTACGTTGGAGAACGGACAAAAAATAGCATTTCTTGATACACCAGGTCACGAGGCGTTTACCGCCATGCGTGCCAGAGGTGCTCAAGTAACCGATTTAGCAATTATTGTAGTGGCTGCAGATGATAGCATCATGCCACAGACAAAGGAGGCAATCAGTCATGCGCAAGCTGCTGGTGTGCCAATTGTGTTTGCAATAAATAAAATAGATAAGCCTGACGCAAATCCTGAAAAGATTAAAGAAGGATTAGCGCAAATGAACTTGTTGGTTGAAGATTGGGGTGGAAAGATCCAGTCACATGATATTTCAGCAAAAACAGGTGAAGGTGTTAAAGAATTATTAGAGAAAGTATTACTCGAAGCTGAGTTATTGGAATTGAAAGCAAATCCAGATAAACCAGCTAGTGGTACCGTTGTGGAAGCGTTCTTGGATAAAGGGCGGGGCTATGTTTCAACTATTTTAGTGCAAGCGGGAACACTTCGTATTGGAGATTACGTTCTTGCAGGGCAAAATAGCGGAAAAGTAAAAGCCATGCACGATGAACGAGGGAAAAAGATCAAAGCAGCAGGTCCTTCGACCCCTGTTTCGATTCTCGGTTTAGACGGTGCGCCACAGGCGGGAGATAAATTTAATGTGTTCGAAGATGAGCGCGAAGCGAAAGACATTGCGAGTCGTCGTACACAATTACAACGTGAACAGTCGGTTAGAACGCAACGTCATATTACACTTGATGAGATCGGACGACGAATTGCACTTGGAGACTTTAAGGAGTTGAATATTATTCTGAAAGGAGATGTGGATGGTTCTGTTGAAGCATTGACAGATTCGTTCCAAAAACTTTCTACGGAAGAAATTCAAGTGAATATTATTCATAAAGCGGTTGGTCCTATTACTGAAAGTGATGTATTGCTAGCCTCGGCTTCCGATGCGATCATCATTGGTTTCAACGTTAGACCAATGGGGAATGCCCGTCAAATAGCTGATAAGGAAGAAATTGATATCCGTACATATTCAATTATTTACGATGCGATCAACGACTTAAAAGACGCGATGGAAGGCATGTTGTCTCCAGAAATGAAAGAAGAGATCACGGGTACTGCAGAGATTCGTGAGACCTTTAAGATCTCGAAAGTGGGAACCATTGCAGGTTGTATGGTCTTGACTGGGAAAATCTTACGAAGCGCTGGAATTAGATTGATTCGCGAAGGTGTGGTTGTCTATACAGGTGAACTTGATTCGTTAAAACGATTCAAGGACGATGTGAAAGAAGTAGCTAAAGGATATGATTGTGGTATTCAGATTAAAAACTACAATGATATTTATGAAGGCGATATTATAGAAGCCTTCCAGGAAGTTGCAGTAAAGAAAAAGCTGAAATAAGTTTTAGTTTATCGATACTCTTGATATTCTATTGATAGAAAAAAGCCCGAATTCCACTATGGAATTCGGGCTTTTATATTTTGCTCACTGCTCACTGCTCACTGCTCACTGCTCACTGCTCACTGCTCACTGCTCACTGCTTCTTCCGTTCTGGCTTTAAAATAAAAGCAGATTCAAAGTTTCGCTGAACTTCCAATAGAGCACGATCAGCCTCAAGGCGTGTGCTGAAATTTCCTACCCAGACTTTATAATTTGGTGTCTCATATTCAATCGATGCGGGCCAACTTCCGTAAAGACCACGATATTTTCTTATAACACTATTTGCTTGGTTTAATTCACCATAATACAGTTGTATGGTATAACCGTCGGTAAGTTTATTTTCCTTCTCCAGCGCCATTTTCAGGTTGAGCAATTGTGTTATTTTGCTATCTTGATTTACGGTAACTGTTGCTTGTTGTGCAAAAGTAATTTCCGAAGAAAAAGTAAGTAAAATACTGATAATTAATATTTTAAATGTATGTTGAGTCTTCATTGTAATAGTATTGAGGTGCAAATGTAAATCTTATAAACTTTATTCGAGCTAATTTTATTATTTAGAATAATTATAAATTAACCGTTAACACTTTATTTAGATTTTTCAAATCGACTTTAAACCGTACTTTTGTGCCGTTATTTGTGGCTCGTAAAGGGGCGTTAATCGTTTAAGAAACATTAACCAATTACGTGCCAAACTATTGACAATAATTAACCATTACTATGCAAAAGGTGAAGTTAAAAAATCTACTCTCAAATTTGTCACTTGTCTTGTTAGCTTGTATGCTAACAATTTCTACCGCCAGTATAGCGCAAGATGCGCCTGTACTAACGGCCGAGGCTGAGGCGGCTGCTCCAGCGCCTGGTGTTGGTGACGCACAAGCCGGTGAGTCTTTGTTTAAGGCAAATTGTGCGGCATGTCATAAATTATACAAAAAAGCGGTGGGACCTGCCCTTTTTCAAGTTGGCGATAAGTATGAAAAAGAGTGGTTGTACAAATGGATTGCCAACAGTGCGGAGATGGTGAAGTCGGGTGACCCGAAAGCAGTAAAGATCTTTGAGGAGTTTAACGGCTCGCCGATGACAGCTTTCCCACAGTTATCTACTACAGATATTGATAATATCTTAGCGTATACATATACTGAAAAAACCGTTGCCCCTCCTCCAACGGGTGGAGCTGATACGGCTAGCAATAATACTGGAGGTGGTGTTTCTAATAATTTAATTCTTGGTGCGCTCGCATTGGTTTTCTTGTTGTTGGTTGTAATGTTGTTCTTAGTGACTAAAACGCTAAACCGGATTGCAGATGCAAATGGGGTAGCTTTTGAAGAAGAGACAAAGCGCACTCCGATCTGGAAAGCTTTTGCTGAAAATCAATTTTTGGTTTTAGTGTCTTCTGTGTTTTTACTTCTTGCTTCTGCATACTTTATGTATGGCTACTTTATGCAGGTTGGTGTTGATCAGGGCTATGCTCCGGTACAACCTATTCACTATTCTCACAGAATTCACGCGGGAGACAATCAGATCGATTGTAACTACTGTCACTCTTCGGCAAGAAGAAGTAAGCATTCAGGTATCCCTTCATTAAATGTTTGTATGAATTGTCATAAAAATATTGGTGAAGTTGCTGCTGAAGTGCAAGCTGAAGGTATGGCAGAGTACGGTGTTGATTACAACAAAGAAATTCTTAAATTATACGACGCAGTTGGTTGGAATGCCGATGAGCAAAAATATACAGGTGAAACGAAGCCAGTTAAATGGGTTCGAATTCACAACCTTCCTGATTTTGCATATTTTAACCACTCGCAACACGTTACGGTTGCTGGGGTTGAATGTCAAACTTGTCACGGACCGGTAGAGGAGATGGAAATTATGTCTCAATACTCGCCATTGACAATGGGTTGGTGTATTAATTGTCACAGAGAGACAAATGTAAATCTTGAGGGCAATGAATACTACGAAAAAATTCATGAAGCACTTTCCAAAAAATACGGTGTAGACAAGTTGACGGCTGCGCAAATGGGTGGATTGGAATGTGGAAAGTGTCACTATTAGAAATTCAAAGATTCAAAAATTTAGAGATCAATAATTAATCCTTTAATTTTTAATCTTTCAATCATTAAATAATAAAGTATAAATGGCATCAAACAAGAAATACTGGAAAAGTGTTGAAGAGCTAGACGAAAACAGCTCTATTGTTAAGACGCTTCAGGAAAATGAATTTGTGGAGTCAATTCCAACAGATGAATTTTTGGGGGACAAAGAAACGCTTGAGGCTTCTTCTACCACGCGTCGTGATTTCTTAAAATATGTTGGGTTTACCACAGCGGCAGCATCATTGGCGGCCTGTGAAGGTCCAGTGATCAAGTCGATCCCTTATGTGGTTGCTCCAGATGAGATTATTCCTGGTGTAGCTAATTATTACGCAACTAGTATTGCCGATGGTTTTGACTTTGCTAATGTTTTGGTGAAGACACGTGAAGGTCGCCCTATAAAAATTGAGCGCAACGATCTTTCAGTATATAACAATGGTGTCAATGCGCGAACGCAAGCTTCGGTTTTGTCATTATATGATGCTAACAGATTACAGCAGCCTATGGCTGGTGGTAAAGAGGTCACTTGGAAAGAATTTGATACCGAAGTTGCAAAGAAAATGAACGAAATGTCTGGCAAAGACATCGTTTTGTTGACGCAAACTTTTGCGAGTCCTTCTACCGCTAAACTTATTGCAGCATTTACAGAACTTAATCCTAATGTACGCCACGTAGTATACGATACTGTGTCTTCATCGGCTGCATTAGATGCCTTTCAGAATAAATATGGTGTTCGCGCCATGCCTGATTACGATTTTTCAAAAGCTGAAGTTATTGTTTCTGTTGGTGCCGATTTAATTGGCGACTGGCAAGGTGGTGGGTATTCAGGTGGATATTCTAAAGGACGTGTTCCAAAGAATGGAAAAATGTCTCGCCATATTCAATTTGAAGCTAATATGACACTTTCAGGTGCTAACGCAGATAAGCGCGTGCCTGTAAAGCCATCTGAGCAAATGGCGGTTCTTCGTGCCTTAACTGGAGGTAGTACTTCAGGTTTGCCCGATCATGTAGCTACTGCTGTTAACAATGCAAAAAAACAATTAGAGGCCGCTGGAAGCAAAGGAGTTCTTATTACGGGTCTTCCAGATGTGAATGCACAAGCTATGGCTCTTAATTACAACGCTAATAGTGTTGTAATGGATACGGCTAAACCTCGTATGACACGTCAAGGAAGTAATTCCGAAGTACAAAAAGTGCTTAATGATGTTATTAGTGGCAGTGTAAAAGGTATGATCACAGTAGGTGTAGACCCTGTATACTCATTCCCAAATAATAAAGCCTTTACTGAAGCTTATAAGAATCTTGAATTAAGACTTGCTTTTGCTTCAAAACTTGATGCTACTGCAGCTGCAGCAGATTTAGTTGCTGCTACACCTCATTATCTTGAGTCTTGGGGAGATGTTCAGATGAAGAAAGGAACATTTAGTTTGATTCAACCAACCATTCGTCCATTATTTAATACAAGACAATTTCAGGATTGTTTATTACAATGGACTGGAAACACGAAAAATTATTACGATTATATAAAAGAAACATGGCAAGGTGTTCTTGACGGAAAGTCTTGGAACAAAACCTTAGAAGCTGGTTTCTTGACCACAAATGTAGATGTAGTTACCGAGCCAGTGCCTGCTGTTGATGGTGAAGCTACTTTGACGAGTCAATCGTCTCATGGAGCTTTGTCAATGACTGGGCAAGATGGAGGTTTAGAGCTAACTTTGTATACTAAAACTGCTATGGGTGATGGTCAGCAGGCCAACAACCCTTGGTTACAGGAAATGCCTGATCCTATTTCTCGGGCATCTTGGGATAACTATGTTACCGTTTCTTCAGCCGATGCTAAGAAATTAGGGATAGAAAATGAAAATGTTGCTAACGGTGCGCTTAACGGAAGTTATGTAACGGTTAAAATGGGTGATGTTGTGTTAAACAATGTGCCTGCTTTAATTCAGCCGGGACAAGCTCCAGGTTCTGTTGGTTTGGCACTTGGATATGGTAAGACTGCTGCAATTCAGAAAGAAATGCAGACAGGTGTAAATGCTTATCCATTGTACGCTAACTTTTCAGAAGTACAAAACGTAACTATTGAAAAAGCCACTGGAATGCATGAATTTGCATGTGTACAGTTGCAAAATACAATGATGGGTCGTGATATTATTCGCGAAACCACTTTGGAGATATTCAATACTTCTGATGCCAGCGAATGGAATCCAATGCCGATGGTTTCAAAAGATCACAAAGAAATTGCGGTGACCTCACCAGATGCTGATCTTTGGGATAGTTTTGACCGTTCTGTAGGGCATCATTTTAATCTGTCTATCGACTTGAACGCTTGTACCGGATGTGGTGCCTGTGTAATCGCATGTCATGCAGAAAACAATGTTCCTGTTGTTGGGAAAGAAGAAATTAGAAAAAGTAGAAATATGCACTGGTTGCGTATTGATAGATATTATTCTTCGGAAGAATCATTTGACGCCGATGTAGTTAAAAAGGAAAGCGCAAGCGGACTTTTTGGAGAAACTGGAGTAAAAGACACCTTGATCTCGATGGAAGATCCTTCTGCAAATCCGCAGGTAGCCTTTCAGCCTGTAATGTGTCAACATTGTAATCATGCTCCGTGTGAAACGGTTTGTCCAGTAGCGGCAACGTCTCACGGACGTCAGGGCCAGAATCATATGGCGTATAACCGTTGTGTTGGAACACGTTACTGTGCGAACAACTGTCCGTATAAAGTACGTCGTTTCAATTGGTTCTTATACAATGAGAATGATGAGTTTGATTATCACATGAATAATGACCTCGGACGCATGGTGTTAAATCCTGATGTTGTAGTTCGTTCACGTGGGGTAATGGAAAAGTGTTCTATGTGTATTCAAAAAACACAACTTTCTATCCTTACTGCGAAGCGTGACGGCAGACCAGTGAAAGATGTTGAATTCCAAACAGCCTGTTCTGCTGCATGTAATAGTGGTGCAATGGTCTTTGGAGATATCAACGATCACGATAGTGAAGTTCACAAAGCGAAAAAAGATAATAGAATGTATCACTTGCTTGAAGCAGTGGGAACAGAACCAAATGTGTTCTACCATGCAAAAGTGAGAAATACGAAAGAAGTTTAAACTAACGGACTAATAGCATTATAAGATATGGCGTCGCATTACGAAGCACCTATTAGAAGACCCTTAATCATTGGAGACAAAAACTACCACGATGTTACTGTGGATGTGGCTGCTCCTGTAGAAGGAAAAGCAAATAAATCTTGGTGGATAGTATTTACTATCGCATTGATTGCCTTTTTATGGGGTATTGGTTGTATTATTTATACTGTTTCTACTGGAATTGGGACCTGGGGATTAAATCCAACTGTAGGTTGGGCCTGGGATATTACCAACTTCGTTTGGTGGGTAGGTATTGGTCACGCAGGAACACTGATTTCGGCGGTACTACTGCTTTTCCGACAGAAATGGAGAATGGCAATTAACCGTTCTGCGGAAGCCATGACGATCTTCTCAGTAATTCAGGCTGGATTATTCCCAATTATCCACATGGGTCGACCATGGTTAGCATATTGGGTATTGCCTATTCCGAATCAATTCGGATCCTTATGGGTAAACTTTAATTCGCCATTACTTTGGGATGTATTTGCGATCTCGACTTATCTTTCGGTTTCTTTAGTTTTTTGGTGGACAGGTCTTTTACCCGATTTCGCCATGATCCGTGACCGTGCAGTTACACCTTTTACAAAAAGAATTTATAGCATCCTTTCATTTGGTTGGAGTGGACGTGCAAAAGACTGGCAACGTTTTGAAGAAGTTTCGTTGGTTTTGGCTGGTTTGGCAACACCTTTGGTACTTTCGGTACACACCATTGTATCATTTGACTTTGCTACCTCGGTAATTCCTGGTTGGCATACCACGATCTTCCCACCATACTTTGTTGCGGGAGCTATCTTCTCTGGATTTGCCATGGTAAACACCTTGCTTATTATTATGCGAAAGGTGTCTAATCTTGAAAATTATATTACTATTCAGCATATCGAATTGATGAACATTGTGATCATGCTTACAGGATCTATTGTAGGTGTAGCTTATATTACGGAATTGTTCATAGCTTGGTATTCTGGTGTAGAATACGAACAGTATGCATTCTTGAACAGAGCGACCGGACCGTATTGGTGGGCGTATTGGGCGATGATGTCTTGTAACGTATTCTCGCCACAGTTTATGTGGTTTAAAAGGCTACGAACGAGTATTATGTTCTCATTCTTTATTTCAATTGTTGTAAATATAGGGATGTGGTTTGAGCGTTTTGTTATTATTGTGACTTCATTGCACCGTGATTACTTACCGTCTTCTTGGACAATGTTCTCACCAACCTTTGTTGATATTGGAATCTTTATCGGAACGATCGGTTTCTTCTTTGTATTGTTTTTACTTTATGCAAGAACATTCCCTGTAATTGCACAGGCGGAAGTAAAATCTATTTTAAAAGGGTCTGGTTCAAAATATAAAAAATTACGTGCTGAGCACGGGGATGATGTTAAGCATTACAGCCCGGTGGTACGTGAGCCTGCGGCAAATAGCACTAATTTGGATGTTGATTCTTCCGAGGAACACAATCCAACAGTAAATGCAGATGCCCTAATAGATTCTCCATATCAAAAAGATCAGGTAGATAGCCTATTGCGTAAATTAGGAACTTTTGATCCTGCTACGCAAACAGCCGACGATCTTAAGAAAATTAGTGGAGTTGGTCCTGTAATGGAGCAAAAACTACACCAATTAGGAATCTATACTTTTGGTCAGGTAAGTAGAATGACCAATGAAGATTACGATCTATTAGACGAAATTATTGGCGAATTTCCTGGACGTGCAAAACGTGACGATTGGGCTGGTCAGGCTTCAAAACTTAAAAACAATTAATATGGCATCGAAAGTGATTCACGCTATTTACAATGACGATGACCTCTTAATGCAGGCTGTAAAGCAGGTGCGTGCAGAGCATTATCATATCGAAGAGGTCTATACACCTTTTCCGGTTCACGGGCTAGACAAAGTGATGGGTTTAGAACCAACACGAATCGCAATTACCTCATTTATGTATGGGTTGGTTGGTCTTGCTGTAGCCACTACTATGATGAATTTTATCATGATTGAAGATTGGCCTCAAGATATTGGAGGTAAACCAAGCTTTAGTTATATTGAGAATATGCCAGCATTCGTCCCAATTATGTTTGAGATGACTGTATTTTTTGCTGCTCACCTAATGGTGATCACTTTTTATATGCGAAGTAAACTATGGCCTTTTAAGAAAGCTGAAAACCCAGATGTGCGAACTACTGATGATCACTTTTTAATGGCTGTAGATACAGGGAATCACGATGTAGCAAAAATGTCTGAGTTTTTATACAACACAGGTGCTGTAGAAATTAGTTTAATTGAAACAGATGAAGATCATTAATATGAAAAGTATACTGAATATAGCATTGTTGTTGATTGCTTCTGCAAGTATGGTTTCTTGTTTTAACGATAACAAACCAAATTATCAATACATGCCAAACATGTATGAGCCTATAGGATATGAAACCTATGGGGATTATGGCATTTTCGAAAATGGAATGGAGGCCATGTTGCCTGCGGAAGGTACAATTCCACGTGGATGGCAGCCCTATGATTATCCTAATACAACAGAGGGATTAGAATTGGCAAAAGTAGAATTAAAAAATCCATTGAAGGTTACCGAAGATAACTTAACACAAGGTGCACAGTTATACAATATTTATTGTGCGGTTTGTCATGGAGGTGCTGGTGCCGGGAAAGGAATTCTTGTAGAACGTGAAAAATTCTTAGGAATTCCGAGCTACTCTGATCCGGGAAGAAATATTACAGAAGGTGGTGTTTACCACGTACAAATGTATGGTCTAAATAGTATGGGGTCTTATGCTTCGCAAACGAACGAATTAGAACGTTGGCAAATTACCATGCATGTTATGA
Source organism: Ulvibacter sp. 2305UL32-6 (assembly GCF_058148545.1). Lineage (NCBI taxonomy): Bacteria > Pseudomonadati > Bacteroidota > Flavobacteriia > Flavobacteriales > Flavobacteriaceae > Ulvibacter > Ulvibacter sp. 2305UL32-6. The sequence continues at coordinate 46,839 of NZ_JBYVKA010000003.1, read as the reverse complement.
ATTTAAAGGCTGCATTAAACGGAGAACCTTTATTAGCGCCAGTTAAAGATGTAAATGAAGAGACACCACAAATGGTTACTTTGTCTACAGATACTGCTTCTTTAACAGAACAGCACAACGAAACTGAACAAGAATAAACGAATCAAAGAGAATAGCTAAGATATGTATACGCTAACTAGTAAATTAAAACTTTTTGCGATCATTTGTATGGTGCTAGGAGCCCTGGGTATCCTTGCAGGCTTTTTTACTGCGCCGGCTTCTACTGCTGAAGTAAAAGAAATGATGGCAAGCCATGGCGACGATCATGGCAACGGTCATGCTATTGAAGCAGCTCATGATACTCATAGCGATTCTGAGGGTACGCATGCCGTATCTCAAGAAGAGCACGGAGAAGCTTCTGCACATGGTAGTGAAGAAGAGCATTTAGAACATACGCTCCACCAACTACAAAACAGACCTTGGGCAGCACTTTATATAGCTTGCTTCTTTTTCTTTATGATTTCGTTGGGGGTACTTGCTTTTTATGCGATACAATTCGCGGCACAAGCGGGATGGTCTCCCGTGTTATTTAGGGTTATGGAAGCAATTACGGCGTACTTAGTTCCTGGAGGAATCATTATGTTCGTTTTATTAGCTTTATCAGGCTTTCATGTAAATCACTTATTTGTTTGGGCAGACCCAGAGGTTGTAGCTCATGATAAATTGCTTCAAGGAAAAGCAGGCTGGTTAAATGGTACTGGTTTATTAATTCGGGCTGCTATCTTTTTAGGAGGATGGATACTGTATCGTCAGTTCGCGGTGAAATTCTCTCGTAAGAGTGACGAAGCTTCAGATAATAAGTGGTTCAAGAAAAGTTTTAGAATTTCAGCAGGATTTTTAGTATTCTTTATCTATACCGAATCTATGATGTCTTGGGATTGGTTGATGAGTTTTGATCCACACTGGTTTAGTACTTTATATGGTTGGTATATTTTTGCTGGTATGATGGTTTGTGCCATTACTACCATTGCCATGGTAACTATTTACTTAAAATCGAAAGGATATTTAGAATTTGTCAACGACAGTCATATTCACGATTTAGCTAAGTTTATGTTTGCATTTAGTATTTTCTGGACATACCTATGGTTCTCACAGTTCATGCTTATATGGTATGCAAATATTCCTGAAGAAGTGACTTATTTTGTAACGCGAATAGAAGATTTTAAACTGCCTTTCTTCGGAATGCTTGTTATGAATTTTGTATTCCCAGTACTACTTCTTATGAACAGTGATTATAAACGTGTAAATTGGTTTGTAGTGCTTACAGGGATTGTTATTCTTGCAGGGCATTATGTCGATTTATTCGTACTTGTAATGCCAGGCACCGTTGGAACTTCATGGTTTATTGGAATTCCAGAAATAGCATCTATGTTGTTCTTTTTAGGGTTGTTTCTCTTTGTGGTGTTTAGAGCACTTACCAAAGCGCCATTATTGGTTAAGAATAACCCGTTTGTAAAAGAGAGTAAACATTTTCATTATTAATTAATTAGTTAGAGACAGATAACGATGACCGCATTTTTAGTTGTATTAGTAATCATTCTTTTAGGAGTTGCTGTTTGGCAAATGGGTAAGATATTTAAGATGTCTAAAGCCAAACCAGATAGCGCTGCCGAAATAGCTTCAGAAAAAGACAACCACATCAATGGTTATTTGATGCTTGGCTTTACGTTATTCATTTACCTGCTCTTGATCATGAGTTATTGGAAATGGGCCGACACTCTCCTTCCAAAATCGGCTTCAGAGCACGGTGTTGGCATTGATAATTTAATGCTTATTACATGGGCTGTGATTCTTTTTGTGGGAGTTTTAACACAATGGTTATTGCATTATTATGCATTTAAATACCGTGGTGAGAAGAATAAAAAAGCAACATTTTTTGCAGATAATGATAAACTTGAATTTATTTGGACCGTCATCCCAGTTATCGTTTTGGCAGGACTTATAATTTACGGACTTTTCACTTGGACAGACATTATGAATGTGGATGAAGAAGAGAATCCGATGGTTATTGAGTTATACGCCTATCAGTTTGATTGGAGAGCACGATACAGTGGTGAAGACAATACACTAGGAGAGGCTAACGTCCGATTAATTGAGGGTGTAAATCAACTAGGTGTAGATGCGTCAGACCCAAATGCGCAAGACGATATCGTGGTAAATGAATTACACTTGCCAGTAGGTCGTAAGATCTTATTTAAGATGCGTTCACAAGATGTATTGCACTCAGCCTTTATGCCTCACTTTAGAGCACAGATGAACTGTGTTCCTGGTATGGTAACACAATTTGCATTTACTCCATCGGTAACTACCGCGGAGATGCGCCAAGATGAATATATTATTGCCAAAGTGAATAATATTAACGAACTGCGTAGAGCAAAAAGTGAAGAATTGGCAATACTAGGGGAAGAAGCACTAGAGCCTTATGAATTTGACTACTTGTTGCTTTGTAACAAGATTTGTGGGAACAATCACTATAACATGCAAATGAAGATCATAGTGGAGTCTGAAGAAGACTATGAAGCATGGTTGGCTGAACAGCCTACTATCGCAACTACATTGAAAAAATAATAAAAAAATTAGCTTAAAGATATGTCAGCACACGCACACGACCTCGCAGTAGATCACCACGATGATCACGGGCATCATCATAAAGAGACCTTCGTAACTAAATATATATTTAGTACTGATCATAAAATGATCTCAAAACAATACCTGATCACAGGGTTGTTTATGGGTATCATTGGAATTGCCATGTCACTTCTTTTTAGAATGCAAATTGCTTGGCCAGAAGAACCTTTTACTATTTTCGAAATATTCTTAGGAAAATGGGCCGAAGGTGGCGTCATGGACCCAAGTGTATATCTTGCTTTAGTTACTATTCACGGTACGATCATGGTGTTCTTTGTCCTTACGGCAGGTTTGAGTGGAACCTTTAGTAACCTTTTGATTCCTTTACAGATTGGCGCACGAGATATGGCCTCGGGTTTTCTAAACATGGTTTCTTACTGGCTTTTCTTTACATCTAGTGTAATCATGGTTATGTCACTTTTTGTTGAAGCTGGACCAGCCTCTGCAGGATGGACAGTTTATCCACCATTAAGCGCATTACCACAAGCTATTCCGGGATCTGGAGCAGGTATGACACTATGGTTGGTGTCTATGGCTATTTTTATTGCATCATCTTTATTAGGGTCATTAAACTACATCGTAACCGTAATTAACTTAAGAACCAAAGGAATGTCTATGACAAGATTGCCATTGACGATTTGGGCTTTCTTTGTTACGGCAATAATCGGTGTTGTTTCGTTTCCAGTTTTACTTTCGGCTGCCTTGATGTTGATCATGGATAGAAGTTTTGGAACATCATTCTTCCTTTCAGATATTTATATAGCCGGGGAAGTATTACACAATCAGGGAGGATCTCCAGTATTATACGAACACCTTTTTTGGTTCTTAGGACACCCAGAGGTATATATTGTAATTCTACCCGCCATGGGTCTGGTTTCAGAAATTATGGCAACCAATGCCAGAAAACCAATTTTTGGTTATAGAGCGATGATTGCATCGATTTTAGCTATTGCCTTTCTATCTACCATTGTTTGGGGTCACCATATGTTTGTTACAGGGATGAATCCGTTCTTAGGTTCGGTGTTTACGTTTACAACACTATTGATCGCAATTCCATCTGCGGTAAAAGCCTTTAACTGGATCACAACTCTGTGGAAAGGAAATATACAATTTAACACAGCAATGCTATTTTCCATCGGATTTGTTTCTACCTTCATTTCAGGTGGTTTAACCGGAATTATTCTTGGTGATAGTGCCTTAGATATTAACGTTCACGATACGTATTTTGTAGTAGCTCACTTCCACTTAGTGATGGGTATTTCTGCACTTTATGGTCTGTTTGCCGGAGTTTATCATTGGTTCCCAAAAATGTTTGAAGGACGTATGATGAACAAAAACTTAGGATATGTTCATTTCTGGATAACAGCAATTGGAGCATACGGAGTTTTCTTCCCAATGCACTTTATTGGTATGGCAGGATTACCAAGACGTTATTATTCAAATACAGCATTTCCATATTTTGATGATCTTGCTGATGTAAATGTGGTTATTACCATTTTTGCAATCATCACTGCTGGTGCCCAGTTAGTATTCTTATATAACTTTATTCAATCTATGTTCTACGGAAAAAAAGGACCTAAAAACCCTTGGAAATCTACTACCTTAGAATGGACAGCCGAAGTGAAACATATCCACGGAAACTGGGATGGCCCAATTCCACACGTATATCGTTGGTCATATGATTATAGTAAGATGAATAAAGATGGCACGGACTATGTGATTCCAGGTCAAGATTATATTCCACAACATATTCCTATGCATGACAACGAAGATGAAATGGAGCACTAAACAAATTTTGCTTTTATAGATCTTAAACTTTTACATCCCCTTCCATTTTTTGGAGGGGGATGTTTCATTTTACCTACCTCGTAGTATAGCCTTACGCTAGCAAATAATTCAATAGTTAAAATGAGTCTAAAGAGATAGATATAGGATTCACATTGGTTTTTGTAAGCCATAATTGTGAGATATACATTTATTGTAGGAAAAATTAAGGGTTTTTACGTAGGTGCAATGGCTTGATAAACAGTATCTTTATGACTGTGATAATTATGTACAACAGTAAATCGTGGGGATTTTACTGTGTTCATTTAAGCCGCACCTTTTTGGTGCGGCTTTTATATTATTCAAGCATGTTCTTCGGAAATGATTCTTATACGGAAGCAACGTTCGCTTTCGTATATTTGTGATATGAATGAACATTTGGACCCTTCCGAAGAAAACCTTACGCCACAGGACCTTGATCTTGAAAAAAAATTACGTCCGCTTTCTTTTGACGACTTTACAGGTCAAGATCAGGCTCTGGAAAATCTCCAAATTTTTGTTCAAGCGGCTAACCAAAGAGATGAAGCACTCGATCATACGTTGTTTCACGGGCCACCTGGGCTAGGAAAAACCACACTCGCACATATTCTTGCCAACGAGCTCAATGTTGGAATTAAAGTGACTTCAGGACCTGTGCTAGACAAACCAGGGGATCTTGCCGGACTTTTAACTAACCTCGAAGAACGCGACGTCTTATTTATTGATGAAATTCATCGCCTTAGTCCCATAGTTGAAGAATATTTATATTCTGCCATGGAGGATTATAAAATTGATATTATGATCGAATCTGGACCCAATGCTAGATCGGTACAGATACATTTGGCACCTTTTACCTTAGTAGGGGCAACTACCCGATCAGGATTGCTTACTGCACCCATGAGAGCTCGCTTCGGAATTGCATCTAGACTACAATACTACAGCACAGAACTGCTTACTACCATCGTACAACGAAGCTCAGGGATTTTGGATGTTCCCATAAGTATGGAGGCGGCAATTGAGATCGCCGGGAGAAGTAGGGGTACACCGCGTATAGCCAATGCATTATTGCGCAGAGTTCGTGATTTTGCACAAATAAAAGGAAATGGAAATATTGATATTGCTATCGCAAAATACTCACTTAAAGCATTGAATGTTGACGCCCATGGCTTAGACGAAATGGACAATAAAATACTAACCACCATTATTGATAAATTTAAAGGTGGCCCAGTTGGAATTACAACCATAGCAACGGCAGTTTCTGAAAGTCCCGAAACCATAGAAGAAGTATATGAACCTTTCCTGATTCAACAAGGTTTTATTATGCGCACACCACGCGGTCGTGAAGTAACCGAGGCTGCTTATAAACATTTAGGAAAAATTAAAGGACCCACGCAAGGAGGGCTGTTCTAACCTATGCAAAATAAAGGTATTCCAAAAGTTTCTATTTTTAGATTTCTAAAACACGCCGCTCAGATCCTTAAAAACCCACTGCCATTTCATCACAGAAATTTCGAAAAACTGGGTAATACGTTTCAACTTCAAATTGGGTTTGGCAATTCAGTATATTTTTCGCGAGATGCTGGGTTTTTACAATATGTGCTTCAGAAAAATCAAAAAAATTATACCAAGTCGAAAATTCAAACTAGGGATCTCGCCAAATATGTGGGCTATGGTCTATTGACTTCGGAAGGAAAACATTGGCAGAAGCAGCGTAAAATGATTCAACCAGCTTTTCATAAAAAACAGTTGGTCAATTTGCTTTCTGCAATGCAAGAAGCTATTTCGGTTGAAATTGCTAAGCTCCCTTCAGATCTACCAGTAGATATTTTTCCGACTTTCAATGATCTCGCATTTCAAACAGTTGCAAAAGCCCTCTTTAGTGGAGGGGTTACGCTTCCTGAAATTAAGAGATTACAAATTATTACAGAAACAGCTCAAAAAATGTTGGTGCGCGAGTTACGCCAGCCGTACAAAATATGGTGGTTTAAATTAGGCGGAAGCATCAAAAAAAATATAGATCTGGTACAAGAAGCTCGCAATATATTACAGAGACTTGTTGACCGCCGGCGAGAAAGTGGTAAACGCGAAGATGATCTGTTGGATATGCTCTTGGATGCGCGCTACGAAGACGGAACTGCAATGAAACCAAAGCAGCTCATTGATGAGATCTTGATACTGTTTACCGCTGGTCACGAAACGACGTCTAATGCGCTTACATTTACGGCAGAGCTTTTGGCGCGAGATCAATCGGTTCAAGAACAAGTTTATCAAGAAGTAAAGCGGGCAAAAACTGGTTCTGATGATCTAATGGAACTTATAAAAGCACTCCCTTACACCAAACAGGTTATTGAAGAATCCATGCGTATGTATCCACCAGCCTATTTTATAGATAGAGTAAATTTGCAAGACGATCAATTTGGTGAAATGAAGATCAAACAAAATTCGAACCTGCTTTTTTCTTTATATGAAATACATCGAAGTCCGATATTTTGGGAAAATCCAGAAACCTTTGATCCTTCTAGATTTGCTGCCGGAAATTCGCTTAAATATTCAGAATATTACTACCCCTTCGGTGCGGGACCACGAATGTGTATCGGTAATAATTTTGCCATTTTTGAAATGGTTCTTGCCATTGCAGAGCTAATTCAGCAATTTAAAATCGCGCACAAAACAGAGCCTATACAAATTACACCGCTAATTACGCTAAAACCAAAAGATGCTATCTTAACACTTCAAAAGAGAATATAGTGTACAATAATAAGAGTAAGCATACACAACAAATAAAGGCCGAAGCCATACGTTTGGGCTTTCTTTCCTGTGGTGTAAGCAAGGCGGGCTTTTTGGAAGCGGAAGCCCCGCGCTTAGAAACTTGGTTGGAAAACAATATGCATGGTGAGATGTCTTATATGGAAAACCATTTTGACAAACGACTGGATCCTACTAAACTTGTGCCCGATTCTAAGAGTGTCATTTCACTATTATTAAATTATTTCCCTTCCGAAGAACAGATCTCAGACAGCTATAAGATCTCTAAGTACGCGTATGGCACCGATTACCACTTTGTTATCAAGGATAAATTAAAAGAATTGCTTCATTTTATTACTTCGGAAATTGGCGAGGTTCATGGAAGGGCGTTTGTCGATTCGGCGCCAGTGTTAGATAAAGCCTGGGCGGCAAAGAGCGGACTAGGTTGGATTGGAAAACACAGTAATTTACTTTCTAAACAGACGGGTTCTTTTTACTTTATAGCCGAATTGATCATAGATCTCGATCTTGAATACGATACTGTAGTTACAGACCATTGCGGCTCTTGTACCGCTTGTATTGACGCGTGTCCTACCCAAGCAATTGTTGAACCCTACGTGGTAGATGGCAGCAAGTGTATTAGCTATTTTACGATAGAATTAAAGAATGAAATACCAGCTTCAGTCAAAGGCCAATTTGACGATTGGATCTTTGGTTGTGACGTTTGTCAGGATGTTTGTCCGTGGAATCGCTTCAGTCAGTCGCATCGCGAACCACTTTTTGATCCGAATCCGCAACTACTTGATATGACTAAAAAAGATTGGGAAGAAATAACAACGGATGTTTTTCAGAAGCTCTTTAAGAAAAGTGCTGTAAAGCGCACAAAATTTAGTGGCTTACAACGAAATATTAATTTCTTGAAGAAGTAGTTCCGAAGTAAAAAAAAAGAAATTTAGATGTATTTTGTAATAATTTCTGTGTTTTCCGACCAAAATGTCTAGAGCATCCAACCGGAATAAATATGAAAAAGGCACTTTTATTTATAATCATTTCCTTATCAATCACGGCAATAAAAGCGCAAAGTGCATGGACCTTAGCGAAAGACGAATTATATACACAGCTCAACTTTACAAATATTGGCCCTTACAATCGTCTTTTTGTTGATGGAGATAAAACGGCAGAACTCTTAAGTACACTTACAGACAGAACCTATCAGGTATTTGCTGAATATGGACTAACCGATAAAACCACACTTAGTGTGACTATTCCATTCAAGTCGATCAAGAATGAATACTTTGACGGCCTGGGTGATCTCTCGGCTACAGACCAAGAAGATGCATTGGGTAATCTTACATTTGGGGTACGGCATAATTTGTACAACCGTAGTTTTGTAGTTTCGGGGTCACTTTATGCAGAGGCAAAAACAGGAACGTATGATTCTTCAACAGGTATTGCCACAGGCCTTGATGCATGGAGTATCATTCCTTCTATTTCTGTTGGAAAAGGCACGAATAATTTTTTTGCTCAAGCAAACGCAGGTGTCGCTTTAAGAACCAATGATTATAGCCATAATTTTCAAGCAAATGGAGAAGCGGGTTATAAGTTTTTTGACACTGCCTGGTTTATAGCACGTTTAGATTATATTACATCTTTTAAGAATGGTGATGTAATTTTGCCTCTAATTCAATCTTATACAGCTTTGTATGCTAATGATCAGGAATATGCTGGCTATTCTTTTAAGACGATTGTTGAATTGACAGATCAATTAGGAATAACAGCAGCAACGGCCAGTGCTTTTTCTGCAAACCTCCTGCCGCGTAAAGCATCTCTTAGTTTTGGATTGTATTACAAATTTGACGCGAAAAAGGATCAATAACCTTTCTTGATTCCTCCCACTGCTTTACATTTGTAACTCATCAAACCGAAGTAACTTACTTCCAATATTATGAGCAAACAAAGTAAACGCCGTGAGGCCCTTTTATATCACGCTAAGCCAAAACCTGGTAAGATTCAGGTGGTTCCGACAAAAAAATATGCTACCCAACGAGATCTCTCATTAGCTTATTCGCCAGGTGTGGCCGAGCCTTGCCTTGAAATTGAAAAGGACAAAAACAACGTTTATAAATACACCGCAAAAGGCAATTTGGTTGCTGTGATCACCAACGGCACAGCGGTCTTAGGTCTTGGGAATATAGGTCCGGAAGCTTCAAAACCTGTAATGGAGGGAAAAGGTTTGCTGTTTAAAATTTTTGCCGACATAGATGTGTTTGATATTGAAGTTGACACAGAAGATATTGATTCTTTCGTGGAAACAGTGAAAAACATTGCTCCTACTTTTGGAGGGATCAATTTGGAAGACATAAAAGCTCCCGAGGCTTTCGAGATTGAACGCAGATTAAAGGAAGAGCTCAATATCCCTGTGATGCATGATGATCAACACGGTACTGCCATAATTTCTGCAGCTGCACTTTTAAATGCTTTGGAAATTTCAGGAAAAAATATTGGAGATGTTCGTATTGTAATTAGCGGAGCTGGCGCTGCAGCCGTTTCTTGTACCCGTCTTTATAAGGCCTTTGGTGCAAATTCAGAAAATATTGTGATGCTGGATAGTAAAGGTGTGATTCGGAAGGATCGCGATTCACTTTCCGAAGAAAAGGCAGAATTCGCCACAGCTCGAAAGATCGATACGCTTAAGGAAGCTTTAAAGGATGCCGATGTCTTTGTAGGGCTGTCTATCGCTAATATTGTCACTCCCGGGATGCTCAAAGTAATGGCTAAAAATCCCATTGTTTTTGCGATGGCAAATCCCGACCCAGAAATTGAATACGACCTTGCCGTAAAAACCCGCGATGATATTATTATGGCTACGGGAAGAAGTGATCATCCTAATCAAGTGAACAATGTTTTAGGGTTTCCTTTTATTTTTAGAGGTGCGCTTGACGTACGTGCTACAAAGATCAATGAAGACATGAAAATGGCGGCGGTTAAAGCTTTAGCCGATCTTGCCAAAGAGCCAGTACCCGAGCAGGTGAATATAGCCTATGGAGAAACGAAGCTTACCTTCGGAAAGGACTACATAATACCAAAACCTTTTGATCCTCGTCTTATTGCTACTGTGCCACCAGCAGTAGCTAAAGCTGCAATGGAGAGTGGGGTAGCTTTAGAACCAATAACGAATTGGGAAAAATACCGTGACGAATTAAATGAACGAATGGGGAGCGATAATAAGATCGTTCGTCTACTACTTAACAGGGCAAAATTAAGTCCGAAACGCATCGTTTTTGCCGAAGCAGATCATCTCGATGTACTGAAAGCAGCGCAAATTGTTGCTGAGGAAGGAATTGGGATTCCTATTCTTTTAGGGCGAAAAGAGATCATTCTCGATCTTATGGATCAAATTGAATGGGAAGGTGATGTAGAGATCATTGATCCAAAAACGGATGAGCAATCTGAAAAGTTAAACTTTTATGCAGAAAAGCATTGGTTAAACAGAAGAAGACATGGGGTTTCGCTATTCGACGCTCAAAAATTGATGCGCGAACGAAACTATTTTGCTTCCATGATGGTAAACGAAGGAGATGCCGATGCGATGATCTCGGGTTATTCACGCTCGTATCCTTCTGTGGTGCGTCCTGTTCTAGAAACTGTAGGTCGCTTTGATACTGTTTCTAAAGTAGCAACCACAAACTTGATGTTGACCAAAAGGGGGCCGTTATTTATTTCAGATACGTCGATCAATATTGATCCAACCGCCAAAGAATTGGCTAAAATTGCGCAAATGACAAATTACACCATGAAAATGTTTGGGATGGATCCTGTTATTGCGATGATCTCTTACGCAAATTTTGGTTCCTCAAAAGATCCGCATGCTACAAAAGTTCAGGAGGCTGTAGAATATCTACACCGCGTTACGCCTGATATGGTAGTTGATGGCGAATTACAGACTGATTTTGCGCTCAATCCAGAGATGCTTCAGAAGAAATTTCCATTTTCAAAATTAGCAGGTAAAAAGGTGAATGCCCTTATTTTTCCGAATCTTGATTCAGCAAACAGCAATTATAAGCTTCTAAAAGAGCTAAACAATGTCGAATCTATTGGTCCTATCATGTTGGGAATGCGCAAGCCTGTTCATATTCTACAATTGGGAGCAAGTGTTGAGGAAATGGTCAATATGGCTGCTGTTGCTGTTGTTGATGCCCAACAAAAAGATAAGCGAGAAAAGGAGCAAAAGGCACGTAGGAATAAACGAAAATAGAGCGCTATTTTTTAGTGTGGTCGTAGCTTTCGACTACAAATAATTGTACTATATTTGAAACCTTAACATAATGTTCACATATGATACACCATTTGGAGGGAAGATTAGTGGAGAAAAATCCAACTGATGTTGTAATAGCGTGTAATGGAGTAGGCTATTTTGTCAATATTTCGTTACACACTTTTGGGCAACTTCCCGCCACAGAAAATGTGAAACTTTTTACGCATTTGCAGGTTCGTGAAGACGCCCATACTTTGTATGGCTTCTCGACGGTAATGGAGCGTGAAATTTTTAGATTGTTACTTTCGGTATCGGGGGTAGGAGCAAATACGGCGAGAACGATGCTTTCGTCACTTGATCCGGAGCAGCTTCGAGATGCTATTGCGTCTAACGATATTGCAACTATACAATCTGTTAAGGGAATTGGTTCTAAGACAGCGCAACGCATTGTTTTAGACCTGCAAGACAAGATTTTGAAAGTGTTTGGCATCGAGGGTATTTCTTCGATTTCAAGCAATACGAATAAAAATGAAGCGTTATCTGCTTTGGAGACATTGGGGTTTGCCAGAAAGCAGGCTGAAAAGGTACTTGACACAATTGTAAAGGAAGACCCTTCAGCATCGGTAGAAACGATCATAAAACAAGCTTTAAAAAAATTATAACAATTGGGCGCACATAATTACTATTGCAAGCATAGATTTTTAAAATTATTCTTAATAACCGGATTTTTATTTGGGGGTCTTTTTTCATTATACGCACAGGATTCAACAAATACTGGCTATTCCATGGGGAGCATGGATCTTCCCGAACCACAAAGTATCCAGGATGCGTATCAATACGATCCCATCTCAGATCGTTATATCTATACAAAAACCTTGGGTGATTTTAATATCACCTATCCCATAATTCTTACTCCTGAAGAATACCAAGATTTGATCTTAAAGGAACAAATGAAGGAGTATTTTAAGGATAAGATTGACGCTGTTGATGGGCGAAAGGAAGGTTCAGAAGAATTGCAAAAAAATCTGCTTCCCACTTTTTATGTTAATTCAAGTTTTTTTGAAAGCATTTTTGGAGGAAATAGTATTGAAGTGATCCCACAAGGTAGTGTTGAGATGGATTTAGGTGTCTTGTTTACAAAGCAGGATAATCCAGCTTTTTCACCTCGAAATCGGAAAAGTCTTTCCTTTGATTTCGACCAACGAATTAGTCTAAGTCTTTTAGGAAAAGTAGGAGAGCGTCTTCAGGTAACGGCAAATTACGATACACAATCGACCTTTGATTTTCAGAATCAAATCAAACTAGAATATACGCCAACCGAAGATGATATTATTCAGAAAATAGAAGTAGGTAACGTTAGTATGCCGCTTAATAGTACACTAATTCAAGGGGCTCAGAGTCTTTTTGGTGTTAAAACCGAATTGCAATTTGGTAAAACAACCATTACCGGAGTCTTTTCAGAACAGAAATCGGAAACACGCTCGGTAGTAGCCGAAGGTGGAGCAACAGTAAACGATTTTGAGTTGTTCATTTCTGAATACGACCAAGACCGCCACTTTTTCTTAGCCCATTACTTCCGAGATAATTACGATCGCTCATTACAACAATACCCTTTTATCAATAGTAATATTCAGATCACGCGATCTGAAGTGTGGATCACTAACCGAACTGCTCGTACCGAGAATGTTAGAAATATAGTTGCATTACAAGATATTGGAGAAGCAGATCGCACTAATATTGGTTTAAACCCAATACCTGGAGGATTTATAAATCAATCACGAAATGCTTTCCCAGACAACGGGAATAACGACTTTAACCCATTGGGGATCGATGATCCTTCAATACAAAGTATTTTGACTCCAGAAATTCGTGATGTTTCAACAGTTGCGCAAGGCTTTGGAGGCGTACCGGTAAGTGATGGTACAGATTATGTAACACTAGAAAACGCGAGAAAACTTCAGACTAACGAATATCAATTAAACACTCAGCTAGGATATATATCCTTAAATCAACGTCTAAATAACGATGAAGTTTTGGCTGTAGCGTTTCAGTATACGGTAAACGGACGTGTATATCAAGTAGGAGAATTTTCAACTGATGGTGTGGATCCAACCGGTGGAGAAATTCAGCCAATCGATCCAGGTGATGACCCAATTGAAGGAATTCCGCAGAGTATAGTGGTAAAATTATTAAAGAGTAACATTACCACAGTAACAGAGCCTATTTGGGATCTGATGATGAAAAACATATATAGTATTGGTGCTTTTCAATTGGAACAAGAAGATTTCAACTTAAATGTACTATATACAAATCCTTCTCCGCTAAATTACATCAGTGCAGCCGAAGGTAATATGAATTTTCCTCCACAACCTTTACCCGAAGATGTAGCAAATACAATCTTATTAAACGTCTTCAATTTGGATCGTCTCAACTATAACGGGGATCCGCAAAATGGAGGAGATGGATTCTTTGATTATATTCCTGGGATCACGGTGGACACGCAAAATGGTCGTATCATATTTACAAGTGTAGAACCATTTGGTGAGTATCTTTTTGAAAAATTGAGATCCGATGATCCTCCTGCTGTCCAACCATTTTATGACATGCCGGCAACCTATAATGCCAACCAGAATAAATACGTCTATAGATCACTTTACCGAACAACAAAAACGCAAGCAGAGCAAGAAGATAGTGATAAGAACAAATTTCAACTAAAAGGTACCTATAAATCAACTGGGTCTGATGGAATTCCTATTGGAGCCTTTAATATCCCGCAAGGTTCCGTAACAGTTACGGCTGGCGGAAGAACCTTGGTTGAAGGCGTTGATTATACGGTAAATTATCAATTAGGACGGGTGCAGATCTTAGATTCTGCTTTGTTGAATTCAAACACACCTATCAATATTTCTACGGAAAACAATACACTCTTCGGTCAACAGACCAAACGTTTTACAGGATTGAATGTAGAACATAAATTTAATGATGAATTACAAATTGGCGCGACTTATATCAATTTGAATGAACGTCCGCTAACACAAAAATCATCGTATAATGTAGAACCTATTAATAATACGATAATTGGTTTTAATGCAAATTATTCTACCGAAGTTCCTTTTTTAACTCGCTTAGTAAATAAATTACCTAACATTGACACTGATGTAGAATCTAACGTTTCGGTACGTGGAGAGTTTGCATATCTTATTCCTGGTGCACCAAAGGTTTCTGATTTCGGTGGAAAAGCAACCGTTTATATTGATGATTTTGAGGCATCGCAAACAGCTGTTGATGTAAAATCACCATTGAGCTGGTATTTAGGAAGTACTCCCGAAGACTTTAGAATAGATCCAAATGCATCTGCGGGAGATCTATTACAATACAACTATCAACGTGCCCGCTTAAATTGGTATACTATTGACCCAGTTTTCTATAGTAGTCAGCGCCCAGAGGGTATTAATGATGAAGATCTTTCCTCACCTTTTACACGTCGTGTGTTTAGAGATGAGATCTTTCCAGAACAAGACATTATTCAAGGGCAAACGCAAGCATTGTTTCCTTTAGATTTAGCTTTTTATCCTTCGGAAAGAGGACCGTATAACTATGATCCTGATCCAGCAGTTGTAGGAACTAATACCTTGAATGATCCTCAGGAACGTTTTGGAGCAATCACAAGACAATTATCTACAACAGATTTTGAACAATCCAACGTTGAATACATTCAATTTTGGGTAATGGATCCCTATGTGCATGATGATAATATCGTGGACGACGGATTTGTTTATTTTAACTTAGGAAATATTTCAGAAGACCTCCTTCGTGATGGTAGAAAACAGTATGAAAATGGACTTCCAGGCGATGGGGAGATGAATACTAATACAACACCAACAGCTTGGGGTAAAGTGCCAACCAACCAATCATTGGTGTATACTTTTGACTCTACTGGTCCAGATAGAACGGCTCAAGATATTGGTTATGATGGTTTAAATGATGCCGACGAACAAAATATGTTTGGTGGCTACGGAAATCTGCCAGATCCATCGAATGATAACTACGAATATTTTTTACAAGCCGAAGGAAACATATTAGATCGTTATAGAAGTTACAACGGAACAGAAGGGAATTCGCCAGAGAACGTAGGTGATACCAATAGAGGTTCAACAGCGCAGCCAGATGTGGAAGATATTAACCGTGACAACACAATGAACACCGTTGATGCCTATTACGAGTACAAAGTGCCTATTTATAGAGGTATGGCCGTAGAGAATAACACGGGTATGCATGGTAGTTCACAAGATTATATTACCGATGTAAAAGATATTGATGTTACATTACCAGATAATTCAGTCATCCCAGTACGCTGGGTTCAGTTTAAAATTCCTATTCAGGAACCAGAACGAGCAGTAAATGGGATATCCGATTTCCGTTCGATTCGTTTTATGAGAACCTATATGACAGGTTTTGAACAGCCAACTGTATTGCGTTTTGGAACATTAGAATTAGTACGAGGAGATTACCGACGTTACAATCAATCGTTAGATTTAGCCAATCCTGGACAAGATCCTTCACAAGATGATACTGTGTTTGATGTAGAAGCAGTAAGTATTGAAGAAAATGGAGGTATCTACGTATTGCCTCCGGGAGTTATTCGTGAAGAATTAAACAACAATAACAACCTGATTCGTCAAAACGAACAATCATTAGCACTTCGGGTTTGCGGATTGGAAGAGCAAGATGCACGTTCTGTATATAAAAATTTCAATGTTGACATGCGTCAATATGAGAATCTGGAAATGTTTATTCACGCACAAGGAATTGCAAATGAAACCACTCCAAATGATGGTGACTTAGTAGCCTTTATGCGTATGGGTAATGACTTAGATCAAAACTATTATGAAGTTCAGATTCCATTAAAAATATCTTCTGAATCACTTAGTCCTGAAGTGGTTTGGCCCGTGGAGAACCGTATTAATCTGCCTCTTAGTTTACTTCAAGAAATAAAGACCAGAACAACAAATAATACAGATGAAGCCGTTTTCTTTGATCAGAATGAGTTGATCGAAGGGTCGGGAAGTGGTTCCGAAAATGATCTGCGAATTGGTATTAAAGGGCGTCCAAGTTTTGGAGATGTTCGTATCATTATGTTGGGGATTAGAAACGCAACTTCTGGAGATCTTTGTGGAGAAGTTTGGTTCAATGAATTACGTCTTTCAGAATTAAAAAATCAAGCAGGATGGGCCGCAGTTGCAAATGTTGATGCCAATCTAGCCGATTTTGCTACCGTAAGTGCAACAGCTGGAAGAAGCACGGTTGGTTTTGGTAGTGTAGAACAAGGACCAAATCAACGAAGTAGAGAAGACGTGCAACAGTACGATGTTGTTACTAACTGGAATTTAGGTCAGTTACTCCCTAATAAATGGGGAATTCAATTGCCGTTTAACTATGGAATTGGTGAAGAACAAATTACACCTCAATACGACCCAGAACTTCAAGATATTGAATTAGACGTAAGCTTAAAGAATGCGGCTACCGAAGCTAGTAGAGATTCTATTCGAGAACAGTCTATTGAATATACACGTAGACAAAGCATTAATTTTATTGGAGTTCGAAAGGAACGCACGGGCGATGCTAAACCAAAGATCTATGATGTAGAAAATTTGACCCTGTCGTATTCATATAATCAAGTAGATCATAAGAGCTTTGAGATTGAAGAATCTTTAGATCAGAATGTTCGAGCTGGAGCAACCTACAATTACAATTTCACACAAAAACCGTACGAGCCATTTAAAAAGAACGACTCTGTTTTCAATAGTAAATACTGGCAATTTTTAAAAGATCTAAACTTTAATTATGTGCCAACAAACATAGCGGTGAGTTCAAATATTGTGCGACAGTACAATGAGCAAAAATTCCGTGAGGTTAATTTTGTTGAAGGAAATATTCCTGCGCCGAAATTATATCAACGTAACTTCTTGTTCGACTGGCAGTACACGCTCAACTACAATCTTACCAATTCCTTGCGATTTAATTTTAATTCTGCAAACAACCGTATTATTAATAATTACATTGATTCGGAAGGAAATGTAAATAACGCTATTGGAGTATGGGATGGTTTCTTTGAAATAGGAGATCCTAACCGTCACGTGCAGTCGCTGCAGGTCAATTACGATCTTCCTACGGCTAAATTTCCATTCTTGAAATTTATAAGATCTACCTATTCATATACGGGTGATTTTCAATGGCAGGACAGTAGTGACTTATTTAATAATATTGAAATACCAACTGATGATGGTAGCGAGCCTATTGCTTATGACTTGGGTAATTCGGTTCAAAATGCACGTTCACACAAGATCAATTCGACCTTAGACATGAATACTTTTTACCGTTATGTTGGTCTTAAAAAGATCACTAACGGATCGAAACGAGCTAGTGGTAATAAAGGTGGCGGACTTGAAGGTGTTGGAGACAATGGAGGCAGTGGTAAAACAGGTGGCGAAGAGAAAGAAACTTCTAAGAAAAAAGGAAGTTTAAGTTCAGACGGATCTGGAGCTCGTGGTGGTAGAGGAGGAGCTGGCGGTGCTGGTGGAACATCTTCTCTAACAGGAGGAGAAAAAGCTGCGAATACATTGATCGGTTTTGCAACATCTATCAAAAAAATACAATTTAATTATCAAGAAACACAGGGTATTTTCTTGCCAGGTTATACTCCTTCAGTAGGGTTTGCAGGAACCGTGGAGCCTACTTTCGGTTTTACCATGGGTAGTCAGCGAGAGATTCGAGAAATGGCAGCACGTAAAGGTTGGCTTACTATCTATCCAGAATTTAACGAACAGTACACCGAGAGTGAAAGCAGACAATTAGATGCACAGGTGAATATTGAATTGATCCCCGATTTAAAGATCGATTTAAACGGAAATAGAGTGTATTCTGAAAATTATTCTGAAAATTATATCGTTGAAGATGGGATCTATAGATCGTTGACGCCGAATACCTTCGGAAATTTTAACATCTCAACTTTATTGATAGGAACAGCCTTCGGGCAGAGCGATGAAGTTTCCTCTGAAGCCTTTGACGACTTCCGAAATAATCGTCTTATTGTTGCAAAACGTCTTGCTGAAAGCCGCGGAATTGATACTTCAGATCCTAATAATTTAGATGACGATGGCTTCCCAATAGGTTATGGGAAGACGAGTCAAGATGTATTGCTTCCAGCCTTTATTTCTGCATACAAAGGAAGTGATGCTTCCAAAGAAAAAACAAGTATCCTGCGTGATATACCATTGCCGAACTGGGATATTAAGTATACCGGATTAATGAATTTAGCTTGGTTTAAAAAGCGCTTTAAGCGATTCTCTATCCAGCATGGGTATCAGGCGTTATATACAGTAAATCAATTTCAAACAAACTTAGATTTTGACCGCAATGATCCAGATGCAAAAGATCAAGCCGGTAATTTTAAAAGCGAGTTATTCTTAACGAATGTAAACCTGACCGAGCAATTTTCTCCATTGGTACGTTTAGATTTTGAAATGAAAAACTCAGTTAAGATCTTGGCAGAATATAGAAAAGACAGAGCGCTTTCATTGAGTTTTGCCAATAATCTGTTGACTGAAATTCAAGGGAACGAAATTGTGCTAGGTCTCGGATATCGCATTAAAGATTTGCGAGTTGGAACTAATTTTGGAGGAAAGAAGAAAATTCTTCGAAGTGATCTAAACTTTAAAGTAGATCTTTCTCGTCGAGATAATAAAACAATTATTCGATATTTAGATATTCAAAATAATCAAACAACAGCTGGACAAACTATTTACGGCCTTCAGTTTTCTGCAGATTATGCTTTGAGTAAAAACTTAACGGCCTTGTTCTATTATGATCATACATTCTCTGAATATGCGATATCGACCGCATTTCCTCAGACAACTATTCGAAGCGGCTTTACCTTGCGCTACAACTTCGGAAACTAAAAGATAAAAAACACTTAATACAAATTACTTATGAATGTTCCTTCAAATTTAAAATATACTAAAGATCATGAATGGATCTTAATAGAGGGTGATATAGCCACAGTTGGTATCACTGATTTTGCTCAGGGTGAATTGGGCGATATTGTATATGTTGAAGTAGAAACCTTAGATGAAACTATGGATATCGAGGAGGTTTTTGGCACCGTTGAGGCTGTAAAGACTGTATCTGATTTGTTTTTACCGGTATCGGGAGAAATCATTGAATTCAATGACTCTTTAGAGTCAGAGCCAGAAAAGGTCAATAACGATCCTTACGGTGAAGGTTGGATGATCAAGATCAGAATGTCGAACCCCGATGAAGTAGGACAACTTTTGGATGACGAAGCTTATAAAGAAGTTATCGGAGCCTAAGACGCTTTTTGCAGCAGCCTTAGTCTACACCTTATTTGTTACAGTTGCTTTTTTGGCTCCGTCGACTGACGTACCAAAAATGAATATTCCGTATCTGGACAAGACGATTCATGTTTTAATCCATTGGGTGTTAGGCTTTATTTGGTTATGGTTTGCATTTTCTAGTGATAAATATCATATTTTATCTAAGACTGTAATCGTAGTTTTGGTTATATGCTTCTCTTATGGCATTGCCATTGAGGTAGCCCAACACTATTTTACTACGTCACGACAGTTTGATTTATTAGACGTTTTGGCGAACGGTTTTGGAAGTCTACTGGGGCTCTTGTCCTTTAATATTGTGAGAAGCAGGTTAGTTCACTGAAATAGTAACACCTAAACTCACTGCAATGGAAGTCAAAAAAAATCCGGGAGCAGAAATTAGTCGGTATAGCCTTATATTTTTTCAAGTAGGCATGGTTCTTATGCTGTTTATAACATGGCGAGGTCTTGAATGGAAGAGTATTGACAGAGGAGACCTTGATAGCGGAATGGTTCATGTTTCCGACTTGCTTGATGAAGATATTCCCATAACCGACCTACCTAATACACCACCACCGCCACCACCGCCACCACCCGCAGCTATTACTACCGTTATTTTAGAAATTGAAGATGAGGCAGAAATTGAAGAAACTATAATTGAATCTTCAGAATTAAACCAAAATGCCGAAATCGCTGAAATTGATGAAATCGAAGAAGTTGAGGTAGATGAGGAAGTGATTGCCGATGTTCCTTTTGCCGTAATTGAGGATGTGCCAATTTATCCAGGTTGTGAAAATGAACCTAATAATAGTGCAAAGAAGGAGTGTATGTCTAAAAAGGTTGAGAAATTTGTAGTTGGTAAATTTGATACTGGTTTAGCAGGTGAATTAGGATTAGAGGGAAGACAGCGAATTTCAGTGCAATTTAAAATAAATAAAAATGGTGATGTAGTTGACGTACGCGCTCGGGCTCCACATTCAAAATTGGAGGAAGAAGCTATTAAGGTTGTTGGTTCGTTACCAAAAATGATCCCTGGAAAACAACGAGGGAAACCTGTTGGCGTTCTTTATGCACTTCCCATAATCTTTCAAGTAGAAAACCAGTAGTGAAACTAACATCGGGTTTGTCTGTTACATTTCTTATGTATGGCACAATAATTGAGCTTTAATAAACTGGTATAATAGCCGTTTAGAGCATAGTTTTATTGCTGCATTGATGAATTATCTACAATGTTTTATTGATTTTGTTCTATATTCAAGTAGGAAATCATTTTTTTAAACATAATCCGGTATTATGTTTTAAAGTCCAATAGATTTTCTATAAATTAGCAACTATATAAATACGATATCATGGAAGTAAAAAAGAATCCCAAAGCAGATCTTAAACAATGGAGCTCTGTATTTCTCTTAGCAGGGTTGGCATTTATGCTTTTTGTTGGATGGACAGCCATCGAATGGAAAACATATGATAAGTCTGCCTTAGACGCAGGAATGGTAGATGTTGGTGATGATTTGGAAGAAGAAATTCCAATCACACAGCCTATTACACCACCACCGCCACCACCGCCACCGCCACCAGCACCAGAGGTGATTGAAGTGATTGAAGATGAAGAAGAGATTGAGGAGACCATTATTGAGTCTACCGAAACTAATCAAGAGGAAGAAATCGTAGAAATTGAAGAAATTGAAGAGGTTGTAGAAGAAGAAATTGCTGATGTACCTTTTGCTGTAATTGAAAATGTGCCAATTTATCCTGGTTGCGAAAGCGCAGGAAATAATGCTGCTAAAAA
Source organism: Ulvibacter sp. 2305UL32-6 (assembly GCF_058148545.1). NCBI lineage: Bacteria > Pseudomonadati > Bacteroidota > Flavobacteriia > Flavobacteriales > Flavobacteriaceae > Ulvibacter > Ulvibacter sp. 2305UL32-6. The sequence goes on along the minus strand of NZ_JBYVKA010000003.1, from coordinate 25,190 downwards.
AGCTTGTATGTCTGAAAAGATAACCAAGTTTGTTCGTAATAAATTTAGAGGTGATGAACTTGCTTCAGATTTAGGGTTGGAAGGAAGACAACGTATTTCAGTTCAATTTAAAATTGACAAAAATGGAAACGTAGTTAATGTTTTAGCACGAGCTCCGCATCCTAGTTTAGAAGCTGAGGCTAAAAAAGTAATTGGTGCTTTGCCAAAAATGACTCCAGGTAAGCAACGTGGAAAAGCAGTTGGTGTATTGTACTCACTTCCTATCGTATTTGAGGTTCAGTAAATACAGTAACACTTTATAATTTAAGGTAAAATCCTATCGGCAACGGTAGGATTTTTCTTTTGTGGCATAACACTTGTATTCTCTAAGTATTATTAATCCTTAAAATACAACGTTATGAAACCATCTGTAAAAAGTGATCAAAAAGTATTGACCAAAAGAGCCGATAAAAAGAATATCAACATTCGTTGGAATTCTAGGCTGTATTTTCAAATCGGACTTATTCTTAGCCTGTTAGCCGTTTTCCTTGTAATGGAAATAGAATTTGAAGTAAAGCCGAATCCTATATCTGATGGAGGAACGGGGATGATCTTAGATCCGGCAACCATACAATACAGAGTAGAGGAACCAGTTAAACAGCCAGTAGCCGTTGTAAAGACACCAGTAGTGAAGCCTCCTGTTCGACAAAAAGTACAGGCCACAACCTTTACACCTGTAGATAATTTGGTTAAAACAGATGGCCCTGATATTGCACCAACAGATACACCAATAACAAACACCGATCCCGATCCGAATGCAGGAGTTGTAACCCCAACGCCACCAGTAAATACAGGAACAACAAATGTGTTGAATGTTGAACATGTTCCTGTATTCCCAGGCTGTGAAAGTGTGGTTGGAAATAAGGCAAAAGTGGATTGTATGTCTTCAAAAATTGCAGCTTTTGTAAGTAGAAAATTCAGAACAGAAGACTTTGAAGACCTTAGTGGGGATCCAATTCAACGGATCTTTGTACAATTTACAATTAATAAAAGAGGTGAAGTTGTTGATATCAAAGCTCGTTCAAAACATTCTGCATTGGAGAACGAAGCCAAAAGAGTTATTGATAAGCTCCCAGAAATGAAGCCAGGAAGGCAAGGGGATTCAAATGTAGATGTTATTTATATGGTTCCTATTACTTTGCAATTAAATTACTAGTTAACACATGAGCCCGTTTGGAGAACCTAAACGGGCTTTTTTTGCGTCTTGTCATACGGACGAAAAAACGTATCTTTCAGCCATAAACAAACACTTTAGTACGATTTGATGCTCCCGAAATATGCGTATCTACTACCAAAATTCAGTAGGCATTCTACCATCGACTGAAATACAATTTTTGTACAGATGAAATACATTGCCTCATTGCTGTTTTTTCTACTAACTAGTACCGTATTTTCCCAAAATGCCGTTAATCAATATGAAAAGTATCCGGTATTTCCCGAATGTTCAACCGTACCGATCAATGCGCTAGAATCTTGCTTTAACAATACCTTACGCACATTTATTTATAAGAATTATAAAGTGCCATCTATTGTTGGTACAGAAGATTATACTGGATCATTAAATTTACTTTTCGAGGTAGATAAGGAAGGAGCTTTTAAATTATTATATGTAGATGCAGTATATAATGAATTGAAGGAAGAGGCTAAACGTGTTTTTGACTCGCTTCCAAAAATTCAGCCCGCAACTTACAACGGTAATCCGTCTTATGTCCAATTTACCTTAGAAGTAAATATTCCATTGACCCTGCCAATTGCTTCCGTGCCTTCTGAAAATTCTAATCTATCGGGAATCAATAATAGGCCGAAAGTGGCTACTACTTCCGAAACTCTTCAGAATAAAGATGCCTTAAAGGAAGAATATGACGCGATCGAGAAATTTCCTTATTCGAATGATGAATACAGCAGTGGTATTTACATTCCATTGTCACATACAAATTACAGCAGATTTGATCCTGCTATGAACCGTGTTGGGTTGAATAACCACACCGCACAAAAGCCTTATCTATATAGCGAAGTTAATAAGTACTATGACTTTCAAGCCGAAAACGCTCCCTTGCTTAAGGAAAGAACTACTTGGTTGGGCAGGAAATTATGGAACGAACATATGGTTACTCTCAAGGGAAAGGATTATTGGATCACCTTAGATCCGGGTGTAGATTTACAAGCTGGGAAAGATATAGGCGAAGATATCAGTACCTATAATAATACGCGCTTGGTAACCACCCAGGGTGGAATTGGTAAAAAAGTTAACTTCTTTGCTACTATTTACGAAAGTCAAGGACGGTTTGCAGACTATTTTAATCGATACGCTGAAAGTATTCGTCCCGATGGTGGTAACCCGGCTATAATTCCGGGACGCGGTATAGCAAAGATCTTTCGCGATGATTCATATGATTACCCTATTGCGACCGGTCATGTTTCATATACCGCATCTGAACACTTCAATATTCAATTAGGTCACGGAAAGAATTTTATTGGTGATGGTTACCGATCTTTATTGATGAGTGATAATGCAAGTCCGTATCCCTTTGTGAAATTGAATACTAGTTTTTGGAAACTCAAATACACCAATACGTGGATGTCTTTGCGTGACGTACGCCCTGAGGTAACTGAAAGTGGTTCGTATAGAACAAAGTTTATGGCTAACCATTATTTGAGTTATAATGTGACAAAGCGATTAAATATTGGCCTATTTGAATCTGTTATTTGGGAAAATGACAATGACCGCGGCTTCGACTTCAATTACATTAATCCAGTCATTTTTTATCGAGCCATTGAGTTTTCTACTGGGTCGCGTGGCGGAAACGCGCTAATTGGACTAACGGCAAAATATAAGTTTACAGATCGAATAAATGCCTATAGTCAGCTTATCATTGACGAGTTTTCAACCAAAGATATTTTTGGAGGAAACGGGAGTTATAAAAATAAGATAGGATATCAATTGGGGCTTAAGTACTATGATGCCTTTGGTGTTGATAATTTATATATGCAAGCAGAATACAATCGTGTAAGACCTTATACATATTCGCACAATTCAATTATATTGAATTATGGCCATAATAATCAATCAATGGCGCATACTTTAGGGGCTAATTTTTCTGAATTTATTGGGATCGCACGTTATCACTACGGAAGAATATATGGCAACGCCAAGATCGTTATAGCAAAACGGGGTTTCGAATTTAATACCACAGATGACCAAAAATTTTACGGAGGAGATATTTACGGAACCGAAGATATGCGGATCAGTGACGATGGAAATTCGTTGGCACAAGGAAATACAACCGATTTTTTCCATGGAGAGCTAGAAGCAGGATATTTAATTAACCCTGCAACTAATTTAAAGCTTTACGGAAGTTTGATCATCAGAGATTTTAAACCAGATGTAAACACAGAAACTGTATTTGAAAATAACACGACCTGGGTCAATTTTGGAATCAGGACCGATCTATTTAATTGGTATTACGATTTCTAAGAAAGTAGGTAGCATTAGTTTTTTCTACCATTTTTTGATTTTTCTTCCTGACCATACTTTTCGAGAAGCTCTTTTTTAATTTCTTCCATACTACGTGGGTCGAAATCGGAATATTTTCTTTTAACATCGTCGTAGACTACTTTCAATATCTTTTCGGTAGAGATAAATCCATCTCCATAGCCAAGATCATCGTATTCTTTAGTAAAATCTCGCATAGCCAAGATCTGCGCTTCAGTTTTGCGGTTCAAAAATTGAAATGTCACCTGTTGCCTCAAGTCTCTAAGCATTCTAATCGAAGTCTTAACATCAACTAAGGTTGCTAAGTCGCCGTGACCTGGAATAATTTGAGTGTCTTTTTCAGCAACCATCATAATTTTATTAAGACCATTGATGTATCCGTCTAGGCTTCCTCCGTTTGAAGTGTCTATATACGGGTATTTTCCATTAAATAGTACGTCGCCTGCGTGTAAGACATTGCTGTCCATAAAATATACGATGGCATCGGCATCGGTATGTGCGTTTTCAAGATGCATTACTAAAATGGTGTCTCCGTTAAAATAAATATTCATCTTATCGTCGAACGTAATGACTGGAAACGACTTTTCATCAATCTTTGTTGAACCGCCCGCTTCTTTTGAAGCGTTCTTTTTTCCTTCTAAACTGCTACGAACGCCTGAATGTGCAATAATGGCAGCGCCTTGTTTTGCAAAATTGGCATTTCCACCAGTATGATCTCCATGTGCATGGGTATTGACCAAAAAGTGAATAGGTTCTTTGCTTAGGCGTTTGATGTCTTTCATGATGTCTTCGGAAGCATCAGCAAATTGAGAATCGATCATTAAAATTCCATCGGGTCCAATACTAAAACCGATATTACCACCCTTGCCCTGAAGCATATAGATATTGTCTTTAACTTTTATAATTTTAGTGTTGCTGCTTTTGCCGCCGTCTGTTTGTGCTTCCGCAGAAAACAGACCAAAAATTAGGACAATAGCAAGGATAAATTTAAAATTCATAGTTCATTATTTATAAGGGTTCAAAGTAATAAAATTTGACCAAATAAATAGCTAAGAATATAGAATATAAAATTGCGAAAAAAGGGAGGGAGGTGTATCTTTGCAGGCCGAACAAAATGACAGCACATATTGAAAATCAAGTGTGTTATGTTATTTTTAAAACAAAATACTTGTCTGTCACTCGATCAGAAACTATAAAACCATCGTTGATCCGGAATTTTACCGAGATCACCAAGATCAGATTGTCTGTTAGTGTCGTTTTTTCTTCCGTAGCAGGTTATTTGCTAGCAGTAGATTCTATTGATTTTTATGTGCTCTTACTTCTTAGTGTTGGAGGTTACTGTATGGTTGGCGCGTCGAATGTATACAATCAGATCATTGAACGTGATTTGGATGCTAAGATGGATAGAACCAAAGACAGGCCTGTCCCTGCAGGGCGGATGGGTGTAAAAACAGCATTTATTATCGCTAGTGTTCTTACTGTTTTAGGCTTAGTAGTGCTGTATAGTATCAATGCCCAGACCGCCATGTTTGGCGCGATCTCCATCTTTATGTATGTCAGCATGTATACCCCCTTAAAGACGAGAACGCCACTTTCTGTTTTTGTTGGTGCTTTTCCAGGAGCTATTCCTTTTATGTTAGGATGGGTTGCGGCCACGAACGATTTTGGTATTGAGCCAGGAACACTCTTTATGATTCAGTTTTTTTGGCAGTTTCCACATTTTTGGGCGATAGGGTGGTTTTTATTTGATGATTATAAAAAAGGAGGTTTTTTTATGCTTCCCAATGGAAAAAGGAATAAAGGCACGGCAATTCAGGTTATTCTTTATAGTATTTGGACGGTGATCGCGTCGTTGATACCTGCTTTTCATGTTACAGGAGATTTAAAGTTGAGCCTGGTTGCGGCAATTCTTATTGGCGGCATAGGCGTGTGGTTAATTTATTACGCTATTCGATTATACAAAAAACAAACAGACAAAGCTGCTAAGCAATTAATGCTGGTTAGCGTTAGTTATATTACATTGCTTCAAATCATCTTTGTAGCAGACAAATTTATTAGATAATGAGTAAATACCTAAATGATACTGATGAGCAAAAGCTAAGCCGAGCAAAAAAAATGATGCTGTGGTTTGGTATAATTAGTTTATCAATGAGTTTTGCTGGAATCACTAGTGGTTATGTGGTTAGTAAAGAGCGACCAGATTGGTTGACTGATTTTCAAATTCCACAAGCTTTTTATTATAGTCTGGCGGTAATACTAGTTAGTAGCCTTACCATACATCTTGCAAAAAGAGCAATTAAAAATGAAAAGCAAGGATTGGGAATGCTGTTTTTAGTCTTAACATTTTTACTAGGCTGTGTCTTTTTAGGATTACAGTTTGCGGGTTTTAATCAGATCATAGCTAATGGCTATTTCTTTACTGGTGCCGAAAGCACAATTACCACCTCTTTTATATATTTAGTAGTAATAATGCATGTATTGCACGTTGCTGCTGGGTTAATTTCGCTTTTAGTTGTAATTTATAATCATTATAAACAAAGATATAGGAACGGTAAAACCCTTGGAATTGAACTAGCTGCCACTTTTTGGCATTTCGTTGATATACTGTGGATTTATCTCTTTTTATTTTTCTATTTTGTGAGATGAAAATTATCCCTATTTTTGCACACTAATAAACCAATTACTTTGTATGGAAGCAACTGTTGTTGAAACAGGTACCGAAGGAAAGACCTGGGGTGGTGGAAACCAGCCTTTAAGAGCGAGTTATGGTAAAATGATGATGTGGTTTTTCATCGTTTCTGATGCCTTGACCTTCTCAGGATTTTTAGCCTCTTACGGTTTCTCGAGATTTAAGTTTATAGACGCTTGGCCAATTGCCGACGAAGTATTTACCCACTTTCCATTTCTGCATGGCGTAGATGCGCCCATGTATTATGTGGCTTTCATGACATTTATACTGATCTTCTCTTCTGTGACTATGGTACTTGCCGTAGACGCAGGGCATAAGATGCAACAGAAAAAAGTAATTCTGTATATGTTCTTAACCATTATTGGGGGATTAATTTTCGTAGGTTCACAAGCCTGGGAATGGAATACCTTTATTAAAGGAGACTACGGTGCAGTAGAAACTAAGGGTGGTAAGATCATTCAATTTTTAAATACTGAAGGAGAACGTGTAGCTTTAAGAGATTTTGCTATTCCTATTGAGGGAGTTAGAGAAAACCACGAAGCGAAAAACGGAATTTGGTACGAAGCAGAGCCCGTTACCAGAACTTCTGTCTCTTTAGAGGAAGTGACCGCCGGTTTTATGGCGCAGGACAATCTCTTAATACGTACACAGTATTATGATGAACATGGAAAACCAACAGTACTGTCGCGTTCAGAATCTATTGCTAAATTGACAAATGACGGAGCGATGGTTGTTGAAGGTGCAAACTTGCGTCACAACGAATACGGAACACCATTATTTGCAGATTTCTTTTTCTTTATTACTGGTTTTCACGGTTTTCACGTATTTTCTGGAGTGCTTATTAACATCATTATTTTCTTCAATGTTGTAATAGGGACCTATGAAAGACGCGGAAGTTATGAAATGGTAGAAAAAGTAGGATTGTATTGGCACTTCGTAGATTTAGTTTGGGTATTTGTATTTACCTTCTTCTATCTAGTATAAAACAGTTGATAGATCGAAAGATTTTTAGAATAAACTATAAGTAATAAAAATGGCACACCACGAACATAACTTAACAATCTTCAGAGGACTTGTTACTTTCAAATCGAATATTTCAAAGATCTGGGGTGTATTTGTTTTTCTTTCTGTTGTAACTATCATTGAAGTTGCATTAGGAATTGTAAAACCTGAATTCTTAATGACGCCATTTATGTCGGCTTTTGAAGGAGGCTTTTGGTCAACAATGGGTAATATCCTGTTATCGCCCTTTATCTTTATGAAACCTTTAAACTTGATCTTTATCGTGCTTACGCTCGTTAAAGCATATTATATTACTTGGGACTTTATGCACATGCGAGATGAGACCACAGGGCTTCGTCGTGCAGTTGTATGGACCGCGATCTTCTTGATCTGCTACTTAGTAATGATCTTACTTATTGAAGGTGATTATATTTTTGAAGTCTATAAAAATGGATTTGTAAAATTTGATTTCTAAGAAACACACTTTAAAATAAAAGCTCCGTTATCGGGGCTTTTTTTATGGGTAATTTTAACTAGCAAACATTGTTAAAGACCGTTTTGCTCGCTATTTTTGCAAAAGCAATGCACCACAAATGAAGAAGTTCCTAATTCTTGGCATATTATTTATCCTCCCTATCACGGTTTATATTTTTTTTGCATCGGGAGTGAACAACTTTGGTAAGCTTCCCATACTAACTGAAAATGTTTCTGAATTAACCTCCTTTACCGATCTTGATGGTAATCCGTTACAGCTAAATGGTCATATTACTGTTTTGGGTTTCTTCGGAAATGAGCCCCTATCGAATAAAGCAAATGCATTTAATCTTACGCATAAAATCTATAAAAAAAATTATCAATTTACAGATTTTCAACTGGTTATTTTACTTCCGAAGGGATCCGAAAAAGACGCGGCAGAACTCAAAAGAAAGATCAATGAAATTACAGATGCTACCAAATGGCGCTTTGCTTTTGGTTCTTCCGAAGATATCAACAAGGTATTTAACTCGCTCAAAACAAATCTCGATCTGGACGCAAATTTAGCTACCCCATACGTATTCATTATAGACAAAGAGGCCAGTTTAAGAGGTAGAGATCAGGATGAGGATGTCGGGGTCTTATACGGATTTGACGCACGTAGTGTGGCAGTGATCAACAATAAAATGAGTGATGATATTAAGGTGATCCTTGCTGAATATCGCTTAGAGCTTAAAAAGTATAAATCTGATCGCGAAATATAATGTAGTATGAAAAGAAAAAACGCTTATATCGGGCTTAGTGCTATCATTCTAATTTTCGGGATCATCTTTGTCCCAAGGATCGTCGATAGGTTGAAAAATCATACAGTTGTAGAAAATACCCGCATGAGTAATGTGGGTAATTATGACGAAATCGATGAAGCAGATTTTGGTACGATGGTGGAAATAGGAAAAGTACCCGAATTTACATTCATTAATCAAAATAATGACACTATTTCAAATGCAGATTACCTGGAGAAAGTATACGTGGTCGAATTTTTTTTTACCACTTGTCCTAGTATTTGTCCGATCATGACCACCAATATGTTAAAAGTACAGGAGGCATTTATGGACGAAACCGATTTTGGGATCGCTTCTTTCTCAATAGATCCAACCTATGATACGCCTCAAGTTTTAAAAGAATATGCCGAAGGATATGGAGCAACACATCCGAATTGGAACTTTTTGACGGGTACAAAAGCAGATATTTTTGAATTATCTAACACAGGGTTTAAAATTTATGCCGCCGAAAACAACGAAATCGAAGGTGGATTTGAGCATCAAGGTTATTTCGCATTAATTGATAAAAAAGGTATTATACGTTCAAGAATTGATGGAATTGGAAACCCTATCATTTACTATGATGGTCTTGAGCAGGAAGGAATCGATATGCTAATTATGGATATTAATAAATTATTGAAAGAATGAGTTCTGTAGCCGCAAATAGAAAATACAATATATTGATTTGGATACTCTCAATAGTAATTCCGCTCGTTGTAGCGGTCTTGTTTACGGTTAAGATCCCCAATGTAGAACCTCTTAGTTTTCTACCTCCTATTTACGCCACTACTAATGGAATCACGGCAATCTTATTAATACTTGCTGTGATTATGATCAAAAGGGGTAACCGTAAAACGCATGAGCTTTTTATGAAATCGGCAATTACATTATCAGTCTTGTTTCTGGTAATGTATGTCGCTTATCACATGACTTCCGAATCTACTGTCTATGGAGGAGAGGGTGCCATTCGATATGTGTATTATTTTATACTGATCACTCACATCCTTTTGTCTATAATTGTGATTCCGTTTGTTTTGATTACCTATGTTCGCGCCATTTCTAGTGATTTCATAAGACACAAAAAAATTGCCCGTATTACATTTCCGTTATGGTTATATGTTGCCGTTACCGGAGTAATTGTATACTTAATGATCTCACCTTATTATTAAATGAAAGCAAAATATATCTTTTTTCTCTTATTCATTGTGGTAGCAAGTTTACCGGTTGAAGCACAATGTGCAATGTGTCGCGCAGTGCTTGAAACTGAAGATGGGGGCGCAACCGCTAAGGGGGTTAACAATGGTATTTTATACCTAATGATTTTTCCGTATCTACTCGTAGGCGGTTTAGGTTATGTAATTTATCGTATGTGGAAGAAGAGTAAAGCAGTCTAGTTTTCATTTTCTTCGGAAGAATACTGTAACAAAAATAAACAGAAGACGTCTTATATAATAGACTTTCACCAACCAAAAGCTTTGTAAGTCTTAACTAAATTTTCACACTTTAAAAGTATGAAGCCTTTACCTTGTGCTTAATAGTATTATTATGATTGAAATTAGTGACTTACACAAATCATATCAGATGGGGAACAATTCCCTGCATGTTCTTAAAGGGATTGATTTTTCAGTTTCTGAAGGAGAAATGGTATCGATTATGGGATCATCAGGATCTGGAAAATCTACACTGCTCAATATCCTTGGAATGCTTGATGAAGCTGATAGTGGAACCTATCATCTCGATGGAAAGATCATAAAAAACCTGAACGAAAAGGTAGCTGCTCGCTACCGAAATCAATTTCTTGGGTTTATTTTTCAGTCCTTTAATCTTATAAATTATAAAACGGCACTCGATAATGTGGCTATGCCCTTGTATTACCAAGGTGTTAAGCGCAACATTCGTATGGAGAAAGCTATGCATTATCTTGAAAAAGTAGGTCTCGCAGAGTGGGCAACACATTTGCCGAATGAGCTTTCGGGTGGTCAGAAGCAGCGTGTCGCAATTGCAAGAGCCTTGGCGAGTGATCCAAAAGTGTTATTGGCCGATGAGCCTACTGGAGCACTTGATTCCAAAACATCTTATGAGGTTATGGAACTTATTCAGGGGATCAATGATGAAGGAAAAACTATTTTACTGGTTACACATGAAGACGATATCGCTCATATGACCAAACGTATCGTCAATCTAAAAGATGGACGAATCATTGATGATAGTAAAGTCACGCAAATTCGGGCTGTAGATGCGCGTTTAAAAGCTGAAGCTAATGTTTGATTTAGAACGCTGGCAGGAAATATTTGAAACCATTGGAAAAAATAAACTCCGTACTTTTTTGACGGGTCTTTCAGTTGCATCAGGTATTTTTATTCTAGTGATTCTCTTAGGTTTTAGTAGCGGAATTCAGAAAGGAGTAAAAACTCAATTTGAACAAGACGCAACAAATCGTATCTCGGTTTGGACCCGAATGACCACAAAAAGTTATAAAGGCCTAAATCCGGGACGCTATATCCAAATGCGAAATAGTGATTTTGAGGCTATCAATGCCAAGTATGAAGATAATTTAGAATATAAAACGGCTATTTATAATATATGGGGTAGCCAAATAACTTATAAAGGGGAAACGGGGAATTATAGATTAGAGGGCGCGAACCCTGACCAACAGTTTATTGAGAATGCAAGTATGACATCTGGGAGGTTCTTAAGCCAAGGTGATATGAATGAATCTAGGAAGGTGGCAGTGATTGGTTATATCATTCAAAAGGATCTATTTAAAGGTAAGGACCCTGTTGGTGAAATAATTTCCATCTTTGGCGTAAATTTTAAGGTAGTAGGGGTCTATACAGATCCAGGAGGTGAACGAGAAGAAGGACGCGTATTTGTACCTCTTACTGCTGCTCAAATAGCATTTGGGGCAGGTGATAGGGTTCGGTCGTTAGCGTATACGGTGAAAATGGCCGACAATTTTGATGAAGCAGTTGCGCAATCTATGGCGATTTCAGAAAATATTGAGCAAGATATTAAATTGAGACATACCGTGGCTCCAGATGATCGCAGTGCTGTAAACGTCAATAATACATTAGAAGAAGCAAAAAAAATATATAGTTTGATTGCAGTAATACGAAATGTATTTTGGTTTATTGGGATCTTTACCATTATTGCGGGGGTAGTTGGTGTTAGTAATATCATGCTTATTATAGTAAAGGAGCGTACCAAAGAAATCGGTATTCGAAAGGCTATTGGAGCGTTACCAAGTTCTATTATTGGTCTTATTTTACAGGAAGCGATATTTATCACCGCCATTGCAGGATTTTTTGGTCTTTTTGCAGGGGTGGGATTATTGCAATTAGTGAGTCCTATGGTGGATAACGATTTTATAAAATCGCCACAAGTTGATTTTAATACGGCTATTATTACGGTCGTTATTTTAATAGTAGCAGGAGCAGTTGCAGGTTATATTCCTGCACGACGTGCTGCTCATATCAAACCAATTGACGCTTTAAGAGACGAATAATATGTTTAATAGAGATCGCTGGAACGAAATCCTTGAAGCGCTTAGCGCCAATCCATTTAGAACGCTCTTAACTGCCTTTGGAGTAGCGTGGGGTATCTTTATTTTGGTCGTGCTACTTGCTTTAACTACAGGGTTACGCAACGGGGTAAGTAAAGATTTTGGAAATTTCGCAACCAACTCGATGTTTATGTGGGGGCAAGGCACCTCGAAACCATATAAAGGATTGCCAAAAGGCCGCTATGTTCGCTTTAAAGTAGAGGATGTTGATGTACTAAAGGAAAAGTTACCTGAGTTAAAATATGTTTCACCTCGTGGACAATTGGGAGGATATAACGGCGCAAACAATGTGACCCGAAATGAAAAAACCGGGGCTTTCACCGTAAGCGGCGACTACCCCGAGTTTATAAGTCAGCAGCCAATGGATATTACGGCTGGGCGCTTTATAAGTTATTCAGATATAAATGATAAACGAAAAGGCGTTGTAATTGGCGATGGAGTGGTTACAAGCCTTTTTAACGTGGGTGAAGACCCCATTGGTGAATATTTAAAGATCAATGGTGTAAATTTTATGGTCATTGGTGCTTTTAAAGCTCCTAGTGACAATGGAAATAGTGAGGAGCTGGCAAATACTATTTACGTGCCTTTTACTACATTCAATCAGGTTTTTAATCGCGGAGACGAGGTAGGCTGGATGGCGATTACAGCGCACGATGCATATAGTATTACAGCCTTAAAGCCTAAGATTTTGGAGATAATGCGCCAACAGCGTACCATTCACCCTGATGACGACCGTGCTATTGGGAATTTTGATCGTGCTGAAGCCTTCGGAAGGATCACGGGCTTGTTTGATATTTTAAAGTTTGTTGGCTTTTTTGTGGGCGGCCTTGTGCTAGCTTCTGGGATGATAGGAGTGATTAATATTTTGCTCATTTCAGTAAAGGAAAGAACCAATGAAATTGGCGTACGAAGAGCCCTAGGCGCAACCCCATGGCAAGTTCGAGGACAAATCATCCAAGAATCATTAATAATCACCTTATTGAGCGGTATGGCGGGAGTAGCCTCTGGTGCCGGACTCATTTGGATCATGAATTACGCGCTTGAGCAAAGCGGACCTGTAGAAAATTTCGCAAACCCGTCAGTAAATATTGAAGTGGTGATCACAGCATTGATCATCTTAATAATTTCAGGAGTTTTAGCAGGACTTTTCCCTGCCATAAGAGCCACAAGAATTAAACCAGTGGATGCATTGCGAACAGAATAGTTAACAAAAAGATATTTGATACACTTATTACTATGAAAAAAGGAATTATAATCACCGTACTTATCGTCGTTGTTCTAGGGTTTATTTTAGGATTATGGTATGTTTTTAGCCTTGATCGGCAAGACCCAGTGGTCTACGAAACTGAGCAGGCCTCAATACAGACTATTGTTAAGAAGACAGTGGCTACTGGTAGTATTGTTCCAAAAGAAGAGGTGCTAATAAAACCTAATATTTCAGGAATTATTGATGAAATCTTTGTTGAAGCTGGAGATATCATAAAGTCGGGCGATCTAATAGCAAAGGTTAAGGTAGTGCCTAATATCAATTCATTGAGCTCGGCGAAAAACAATATTAATAGTGCACGAACTCAGGTTGAAACTGCTCGATTAGCCTTAAATAGTGAAAAAAACATTTATAATCGGCAAAAAGAACTCTTTGAAAAAGGTGTGATCTCAGCAAATGAGTTTGATCAGGCGCAACTTAATTACAATCAGGCGCAACAACGCTTCAACCAAGAAAAAGTTGGATTGTCAGGCGCGCAACAAACCTTTGATATTGTGAAAACAGGTACAACTAGTGGCTTAGGAGCTTCAGCAAATACAGAGATTAGAGCTACTGTTTCTGGAATGGTACTAGACGTTCCTGTAAAGACGGGAAATCAGGTTATTGAATCAAACAATTTTAATGATGGAACAACCATTGCTACTTTAGCAGATGTCGATAAAATGATCTTCGAAGGAAAGGTTGATGAAAGTGAAGTAGGTAAAATAAAAGAGAATCTTCCGTTGGAAATTACTGTGGGAGCGATCGAAAATAAAAAGTTTGATGCGATCTTAGATTATATTGCACCAAAGGGAATTAGTGAGAACGGGGCTATTCAATTTGAAATAAAAGGGACACTAAGCAAAAAGGATACAACTTTTATACGTGCGGGCTTAAGCGCCAATGCTTCTATTATTTTGGCCAAGGCTGAAGATGTGCTTACACTCAAGGAGGCGCTTGTACAGTATGATCCGGAGACGCAAAAACCATTTGTTGAAATAGCGACTGGCGATCAGGAATTTGAGCGTCGTGATATTGAACTTGGCATCAGCGATGGACTTAATGTAGAGATTGTTAGCGGGATCTCTAAAGACGACAAAATTAAGGTTTGGAATCAAATTAAGGCTGCTCCATCTTTCGGGCAACAGTAATTTTCGAAATATTCTGTAACACTTTCAGAAAACAAAAGACATATTCAACAACAATAAGCAACATGAAAAAATCAATTCTATTCAGCATCTTTCTTTTTGCCACCATCGTGGTAAATGCACAGGCAAAGAAATGGACCTTGCAGGAATGTGTGCAACATGCGTTGGAAAATAATATTTCGGTAAAACAGAGCGAATTGGACGTGGCAAGCACCGAAATTGAAAAACTCGATGCTATTGGCAACTTTTTACCATCGTTAAATCTCAGTGCCAGTGTTTCCCAAAATACGGGTCTTGGTTTTGATCCTACCACTGGGAATCCTGCTAACGTAACATTTTTGTCGGCTAGTGGCGGAGCAAGTATTGGCTATACGTTGTTTGATGGCCTTCGGAATGTTCGTGAATTACAACGTGCCGATCTATCAAAACTTGCTAGTCAATATCGTTTAGATAAGATGAAAGACGATATTTCGTTGTTTGTTGCAAATGGCTTTTTACAGGTGCTGCTTAACAAGGCAAACTTAGAGGTGATTCAATCACAGAACGCGGTGACCTTAGAACAGATCAAGAGAACCAATGAATTAGTTGATGCTGGAGTAATTCCTCGCGGAGATCTGCTCGAGATTCAAGCAACCGATGCCAATGAAAAGCAGCGAATTGCCGTGGCGGAAAACGCAGTGACTATTTCGAAAATAAGTTTAGCCCAACTTCTTTTGATCAAAGATTTTGAAAATTTTGATGTCGTCGATGAAGGTTATGAGGTAGTTGATTCTGGAATTATGCTGAAACCAGTTTCCGAAGTGATCAATACCGCACAAGAAAATAGAAGCGAAGTAAAAATTGCCGAACAAAATGTTGCTTTGGCAGAAAAAGACCTTCAATTAAGCCGCGGTGTGTACTATCCTACACTATCTGCTTTTTTCGGATATGATACACGATACTCAGATAATGATGCATTACAGAGAACCTTTACAGACCAACTTTGGCAAAATGACGGTGTTGGATACGGTTTAAGCTTAAACGTTCCTATTTTAAATGGATTTTCAGCAAGAAACAATGTTAAACGAAGTAAGATAAGTGTTGAACGCACCAAGTACCAATTGGAACAGGCTAAATTAGATCTTGAATCTAGTATTTATCAGGCTTATGTGGATGCCAAAGGAGCACTAAAAGCGTATGAAGCTGCAGAATCTGCTTTAGAATCACAAAATTTAGCATACCAGTACGCAAAAGATCGTTACGATGTAGGACGAACCAACGCTTTTGATTTTAGTCAATCAAAATTGCGCTACGACAATGCTCGTATTGAGGTAAATCGCTCGAAATACGATTATATTTTCAAAACTAAAGTGCTTGAACTTTATTTTGGCGTTCCCGCATCGGAATTAAAATTTTAAACCATGAAAAAAAAGACACTAATTATTATCGTTGTTTTTGTATTACTTCTGCTATCCGCATTGATCTATGGAAAAAAGGTTGGATGGTTCGGAAAGGGTGGCGATTTTAAATCGGTTGAGATCACGAAGATCGAACCTATCGATATTATCGAGACGGTAGCAGCAACAGGTAAGATCCAGCCTGAAGTAGAGGTAAAACTTTCTTCGGAAGTTTCTGGTGAGATCATTGAACTTCCAGTAATTGAAGGGCAAAAGGTCGAAAAAGGAGATCTTTTGGTTAAGATTAATCCAGATTTGATTCAAGCGGCAGTAAGCCAATCACAAGCTGGTCTTCAAAATGTACGTGCTCAATTGGCGCAAGCTGAAGCAAGTTTAAAAAACGCAAAGTTAAATTATGATCGAAATAAAAGTCTCTTTGAAAAGGGTGTAATTTCAAAATCAGAATGGGATGCCTCTATTGCAGATTATGAAATGGCAAAGGGTAACCAACAAGCAACATATTACAGTGTGCAAAGTGCGGCAGCCAATGTGAAACAGTCTCGGGATAATTTGTCAAGGACCACTATTTATGCTCCTATGTCAGGAACCATTTCGATGTTGTCGGTTGAATTGGGAGAACGTGTGGTAGGAACAGCGCAAATGGCGGGTACCGAAATTGTTCGTGTGGCCAACCTAAACAATATGGAGGTTGAAGTAGACGTAAATGAAAATGATATTGTCAAATTATCTGGTGGTGATTCAACTATTGTTGAGGTAGACGCTTATTTAAAACGTGAATTTAAAGGAATTGTTACCGAAATTGCAAATTCTGCTCAGCAGGCACTATCTGCAGATCAAGTGACCAATTTTAAAGTTAAGATCCGAATTCTTCCAGAAAGTTATAAAGATCTAACCGAAGGAAAACCTGACCATTATTCTCCGTTTCGACCAGGGATGACGGCAACGGTAGATATAATTACTAATAAAAAGAACGACATTCTCGGTGTGCCTATTAGTGCAGTTGTTATTAAAACAGACACCACAACGGCTAAAAAGGCGTATAAAAAATCGGAAGCAAAGACCACTTCTGCTAACGATGAAAAGTTTGAATGTGTTTTTGTAAAAAATGGGGATGAGGCTAAATTACGTGTGGTCACTACGGGGATCCAGGATGACGCTAATATTGAAATAATCACTGGTTTAAAACCAGGTGATGAAGTTATTACAGGGCCTTATAATACAGTTACCAAAACATTAAAGTCTGGCGATAGAGTGGAAAAGGAGGAGGAGAAAGACGAAGAAACTTCAGAAAAGAACGACTAATGGCGGTCATTTTATGCCTTGAAACGGCAACTACAAATTGCTCTATAGCGCTTTCAGTAAATGGAAGCGTTATTGCATTGAAAGAAGATAATGATAAGCAGTATTCACATGCTGAAAGACTTCATGTTTATATTGAGGAAGTACTTCAGAAAGCAAATCTCAGGAAAGAGGATTTAGACGCTATAGCAGTGAGTAAAGGACCAGGTTCTTATACGGGTCTACGTATTGGAGTTTCTGCCGCAAAGGGGCTCTGTTATGCCTTAGATGTTCCACTTATATCGGTTCCCACCTTAACTGTTTTGGCACAACAAGTTCAAGAGAGCGCCATAATTATTCCTTTGTTGGACGCAAGGCGTATGGAAGTTTATTCGGCTGTTTTTTCTTCGGAAAAAATACAAATAAGAGAAACCCGTGCTGAAATTTTATCGACTGAATCTTTTTCTGCTTTTCTAAAACAAGGGAAAACGATCTTTATTGGTAACGGGGTGGCAAAATTTCGAGATATATGTGCACATGCGAATGCAGAATTTAGAACCAACATTACACCTTCATCGAGCGAGATGACTCAATTGGCATTCAAAAAGTATGTAAATCAGGAATTTGAGGATGTTGCTTATTTCGAGCCGTATTATCTTAAAGATTTTATTGCGGGTTAGAGCTAGATAGGAGACCGTCGTAGTACTTAAACAGTGCAATCATATCAGTCTCATTCTCAACAACTAAGTTCCGGCTTTTTATAAAGGCTTCAATTTCCTCTTCTTTATCGCCCATTGCCTTGATCAATCTTGCTTTTTTATTAGGTAGTTTAAAGAAGTTCCCTTCTTTAGAAACTAAATAGTAATGAGTGTCCTTTTCAAATTTAGCGGGGATCGCAGGACGATAGGGTCTACTTTCTTTAGCAGGCGTAAAAGTAACCGTCATTTTCTTATAAAAATCAAAAACAGAACCGCTTTCTAAAAATGAAAAGTAGCCTCCATCATCAGCAGAATCTTGATAGTTTGCAAAAATATAGATGGTGTTACCAATTTTTGCATGGTATGCCGGATCTTTAAAAAGAGCATCATACGTATCTTCGGTAGATGTCTTTGAAGTACTGATCTCGATCTCTTCAGATAATATGTTGTATCGCAATAAGACGTTCTTCTTGCTTAGTTCTCCATTGATGTATAATTTGCCAAAAACAAACTCTTTGTTTGCATAAGGCGAACCTTCAATATTATCGACTGAATTTGGATTATCGCCAAAAAACTCATTGGCCGATTCTATTTCAATGGCACGTGACTGAAGCTCCCAAAAAGGGTTCTTTGATGAGGCGCGAACGGGATATTCCTTTTGAGCTAAAACAACATCATTAATAAAAAGTAGTGATAAAAATAAAAGTATGTATTTAGTCATTTTATTGAGATTATAATCCACCTCAATTTACATAAAAAAACATTCCAAATGTGAGGAAAAACTATATTTTAAAGAATTGAATTATAATAATTAACCAATTTGATAAGGTCTTTTTCACTATTTACGTCAATTCGCTCCTTTTTAATATAGGTATTTATCTCTTTCTTCTTTAAACCCATCACCTTCACGATTTTAGATTTACTCGTAGGCAATTCATAGAATGTACCTCTCTTGGAAACTAAGTAATAGCTAGTTTCTTGGTTTATTCTAGCAGGTTGATCACTGTCATATGAGGTTTTAGCCAAAGAAGGTGGTCTAAATGTAGCTTCCATTTTGCTGTATAATTCGAAATGCTCTCCTGAAGTCAAAATTTTAAAATAATGTCCTTTTAAATTAGACCCATCTTTCGGAATAAAGATATAAATGTTATCCATGATTCTAGCATAGGTGTCGGCGTTCTTTAGGAGTGCCCCATAGCTATCATCATTGCCGTTTTTTATTTCGATCTCATCAGAAAACGCATTGTAACGCAATAATACATTTTTAGATACTAACTTATCGTTTTGGTAAATATTACCCAATAAAAACGATTCATTTTCATATGCGGAGCCCTTCATATCACTAAGCTGATCTTCAGAGAGTCCTCTAAAAGTAGCATCAAAATTAGCGTCTATTTCTTTTTGAAGTAAATAGGTATGTTCGGTTTGCCCCATCGATATTGCCACACAGGCAAATAGTAGAATTGTGAATAGTCTTGTTTTCATGTGTTTATTTTTTTCAAATGTATCAAAAATTATGCCTTCGACTTAATATTTGTTTGATTTTCCAAATTGTAATGGTGAATATCGCGCTGTGGGAATGGTATAGAAATACCTTGAGCTTCAAGGCGTCTTTTAGCTTCCTCAAGGGTATAGAATCTTACATTCCAGAAATCCTCATTTCTTGTCCAATAACGCAGGCTTAAATTTACAGCGCTGTCTGCTAATTCTATAACAACAGCCATAGGCATTTTATCCTCCATTTTAAGCACTAATTCTTGTTCCATCACAAGGTTTAATAAAATGTCTTTTGCTAATTTGATGTCGCTGTCGTAACTAATTCCAATGGTGATTGCCTCTCTTCGAATGCCTTCTTCGGTAAAATTAATAATGCTTTCGTTTGAAAGTTGCCCATTTGGGATAATCGCTAATTGATTGCCAAAAGTATTCAGTTTTGTCGTAAAAATAGAGATCTCCTTTACGGTGCCTTCTATTCCTTGCGCTTTTATAAAATGCCCAACACGGTATGGTTTAAGCAATAAAATAAGCACGCCACCTGCGAAATTTGCTAGCGAACCCTGAAGGGCCAACCCGATGGCTAATCCCGCGGCTCCAATGATAGCAACTAACGAAGCAGACTCAACACCTAATTGAGTAATTACTAATACAAACAAAAGAATTTTTAAACCGTAGTTAATTAAACTAGCTATAAATTTTTCAAGTGTAGGATCGTAATCTTTCTGCTTAAAAAATTTAGCCACTAATCTATTGATCATACGAGCGAGCCAGAGTCCGATAAAAAGAAGCGCTATAGCTCCCAACAAACTTGGAATAAAATCAATTATTTTTTGTCCGTATTTATCTATATAAAATTCAATATCTTGAAATTTTTCCATAAATCTATTTGGTAACTTTTATTGATGTTAATGCTTTTTTCACGTCACTTACAGGTAGCTTACAGGCGTTATTTACACAAACATAAATAAGGGTTTCTCCATCAATATAACGCTCTTGTAGAAGGTATGCATCACTGGCAATTGTACTTCCAGCAACTAGTTTATTCGGTATATATGACTGGTTAATGCTTTGAATTTTACTTGCGGCATCTTTTCCAACGACAACAATTTCATAAAAATTACCTTGATAATTAGCGATGAGGTCCATCCAGTTGCTAAAACCTGAAGGAAATTGCTCTAATTCGGGAAGCACGTTTTTCAACATTTGTTTCGCAGTATCGCCAAATTTCGGACTGTCATAATAATGTGATAATCTAAACAGATTTTTTGCCATCATAGAGTTTGAGGCAGGAATAACGTTATCTCTGTACTCTATTGTACGTGTAACTAGCGCCTTATCCTCGTTGGAAGTGAAATAGAACATATGTTTTTCTTCATCAAAGAAATGCGTAAAACTATAATCAGCCAATACCTTGGCTATATCTAACCACTGTATGTCCATCGTTACTTCATAAAGGGAGATATAAGCGTCAACGACAGCTGAATAATCTTCAAGATATCCATTAATTGAACTTTTTCCATCTTTATAGTTGTGAAAAAGCGCGCCGCTTTCTTGCAATTGTTTTTCCTTGATAAAATTTGCATTTTTTAAGGCGGCACTGAGGTATGTTGGTTCTTGAAGGGCCTTATACGCATCTACATAACCTTTTAGCATCAATGCATTCCAAGAAGTAAGGGTTTTATCATCTAAGCGAGGTTTAGCTCGTTTGTTTCTATGGGCTAAAAGTTGCAGTTTCCATGCGACTTTTTTCTTCTGAAGGTCTTCGGAAGTGATCTCAAATTTTGAAATGATTTCTGCATCACTCGTATCGCGAATTAGCACGTAATTGCCTTTTTCCCAACTTCCGAAGCTATTGATATTGTAATAAGACTTAAACAATTCAAAATCTTCTTGGAGTAGCGATTGCAATTCCTCTTTAGTATAAACGTAGTATGCGCCTTCCTCTAACTCACCCGTCTCCGTCTCGCTATCGGCATCCAACGAAGAGTAGAAAGCACCTTCACTATTGGTCATGTCTCTGGCAATAAAATCGAGAGTTTCTGTCACTACTTCTTTATACAATTCATTTTTAGTCGCTAAATAAGCATCACTGTAAAGACTTACTAGTTGTGCATTGTCATAAAGCATTTTTTCGAAGTGTGGTACATGCCATTTAGTATCGGTACTATAGCGAGCAAATCCGCCACCTATGTGATCGTAAACTCCGCCATAGGCCATTTTAGTCAGAGTCGTGTTAACGTATTTTAAAAGTTCGGTGTCTTGGTTTTGTATGGCATTTCGAAGCAAATAATGATAATTATTCGGCATCATAAATTTCGGAGCTCTTTGATATCCTCCAAATTTTTGATCAAAATTCTTACTCCAAAGAGCCAAGGTGGCTTCCTTGTTATACGATCCGAAGTCAACAACGTCTGTATTTAATTCGATCAGATCCATATTTTTGATCCCTTCTTCTAGACGGTCTGCATATTCCTTTATTTTTTCGGGCTCTTTTTGATACGATTCCTGAAGCTGTTCTAGGGCGCTTAACCATTCAGTTTTCTTAAAATACGTTCCTCCCCAAATAGGCCTTCCGTCGGGCAAAGTGATCACATTGAGTGGCCAGCCAGCACTGCCGGTAAGCAATTGCACCGCATTGATATAAATTTGGTCTACATCGGGGCGCTCTTCACGATCAACTTTTACACTTATAAAATTCTTATTCATCACGGCAGCAACGGTTGAATCTTCAAAGCTTTCACGTTCCATTACGTGACACCAATGACAGGCTGCGTACCCAATACTAATGATCATAAGTTTGTTTTCCGTTTTGGCGGTTTCAAGGGTCTTTTCATTCCATGCCCTCCAGTCTACCGGATTGTGCGCGTGTTGCAACAAATACGGACTCGATTCATGGATAAGTTCATTGGTGTAGGCGTGATTTTGCACAATATCTTTTTTTGAAGAGTTACAGGAAGAAATAAAAATGGTAATAAAAAGGAGGAATACCGAAAGACGCATAGTAGGATAGATAAGAAATAAAAATACGCTTCCGAAGAGATCAAAAGCGCATTTTATTTGATCATAAAAGAAGTTATTTTACTTCAAATGTAATTTTTACGTTTACACGATATTCTGTAATAGAATCACCGTTTACAATACAAGTTTGCTCGTTGATGTAGCAAGAGCGAATGTTTTTAACACTTTTAGCAGCTTGTGCAACAGCGTTTTGTGCGGCATCTTCCCAACTTTTTGTCGAATTTGCTAATACTTCAATTACTTTTAATACAGCCATAATGATTTTATTTTTAAGGTTAATTTTTCTGAAGAACCAAGTTACAATTTATTGTACGGTTTTTTCTGAAAATCAAGTTAAAAGACCGAATATAGGGGGTAGAATGGTAGAGATTAGTTAGAAGTGAGTCGTGATTTGTCATCTAAGGCCTTTCCCTTTCAAAACTCAATAGCAGCTTCTGCCTTCACTCTTTGCGCTTCCATTATCCATTAACAGCTTCAACAGTAGTAACACGTCCTTGCAACATCTCAGTTAGCATATTTTGAATACCGTTCTTGAGTGTAACAGTCGATGACGGACAACCACTACAAGCACCTTGAAGGATGACGCGAACTGTTTTGGTTGCTTCGTCAAATGAATCGAATGCAATATGGCCTCCGTCGCTTGCAACGGCTGGTTTTACGTATTCATCCAAAATAGAAACGATTTCTTTTTCTATGTCTGTATATGATGTATTTATAGTGCCGTTTGATTCGGGTGCAGTCCCATTTTCGTTTTCTTCGGAAGTAGTGCTTTCTTCTTTCTGAAGCAACGCATCATTTAAAATAACTTTTCCGTCTTCAATATAGCTACGTATAAATTCACGCACCTCCATTGAGATCTCGTCCCATTCGGCAACATTGTATTTTGTGACCGAAACATAGTTGGAACTAATAAACACTTCCTTTACGAATGGAAAGGTAAATAAAGCAGCAGCCAAAGGTGCTTGTTGCGCTTCATCAATATTTTTAAATTCAAAAATTCCGGAAGCCAAAGGTTTGTTTGCTACAAATTTTAATACGCCTGGATTTGGGGTACTTTCTGCATATACGGTTACAGGAATTTTGGTTGTATCTTCCGAAGAAGTAATTACTGGTTTTCCAGTTTTTAAATAATCTGAAATTGCTTCTGCGACATCTTCTTGAACGGCATCCCAACCTATAATGTTATATTTTTCAATAGCGACAAAATTTTGTGAGATATAAACAGTTTTAACAAAGGGAAGGTGAAATAATTGTTGCGCCAAAGGGCTCGGTTGAGCCTCTTCTATGTTTTTGAATTCGAAGCTTTTGGCTTGAGTTAAAAAAGTATTCGCAACAAATTTTACAATATTTTCGTTATTTGTAGGTTGTACAGTAATGTTAAAATCAGTCATCTAGTGCATTTTTTTGCAAAAATATAAAAAGAAACTCAATGTATTCAATATATTTGGCTGCATAATCCCTCCCTTATGAACAAAATATTACTCCTCGTTTCATTGCTGGTTTCGGCTGTAGGGTTGGCTCAAATCACAATTGATGAAACATTTACTACTCAACAGCTTGTTGAAGATATTTTAATTGACAGCCCTTGTGCCCAGGTTTCCGACTTTTCTCAAAGCACAGGAACCGATTTTGGCGACGTAAATGGTATTGCCTATTTTAATGCCAATGGATCTAATTTTCCTTTTGCCGAAGGCGTAGTTTTATCTTCTGGAAATGTGCAAAATGCTCCTGGCCCTAATGTAGACCTCAATAGTGATGGCGGGGGTGCATGGGGAGGTGATGCAGATCTAGAAGCTAATACAACCGCTACTGGAACTATGAACGCATCGTATATTCAGTTTAATTTTGTTCCATTAATTTCAAACATCAGTTTCGATTTTATCATGGCCTCTGAAGAATATAATCAGGGTTTTGAATGTTCTTTTTCTGATGCTTTCGCTTTTATTCTTACCGACAATGTTACTGGAGCTGTTCAGAACTTAGCCGTATTGCCAGGAACAGCAACACCAATTGAAGTTACTAACATTCGGTATGAGGTAATTGGCCAATGCGCGGCGATTAATGAACAATATTTTGGACAATACAATTTTCAGCCTATAACAAATCCTATGGCTCCTTCAGTTCCCGCGGCAAGCGCAGCTATCGATTTTAATGGTCAAACCGTAGAATTGACAGCTATGGGAACGGTTACTCCAGGGAATACATATACCATTAAATTAGTTATTGCCGATCAGCAAGATACACAGTTTGATATCTCCGTTTATTTAGAAGCTGGATCATTTAATATAGGTGTTGATCTAGGACCTGATGCCACTATTGCTAGTGGGAACCCTGGTTGTGAAGGTGAAGATTTTACTATTGGTGTGATGCCAGAATTAGGGTCTACTTATAGATGGTTTGTTTTAAATATAGGTACAGGTATGTTTGACCTTATTCCTGGGGAGACAAATAGCACTTTAGATGTTACTGTCGATGGTACTTATAAAATAGAAGTTACAAGTAATACAGGTTGTGCAGCTACCGACGAAATTGAAGTAGAATTCGCACCACAACCTACTGCGGGGATCCCCGATATTTTAAAGATCTGTGATGATCTACCGTATGATGGTATTGGTCTTTTTAATCTTACAGATCGGGATGTGCAAGTTATGAATGGACAACCGGGTACTACAGTTTCTTGGTTTACTTCGGAAACGGCGGCTCAGGCAGGTGCGTTTCCAATCCCAGATCCTACCATGTATACAAATACAATGGCTGGTTTTGACTCTGTATGGGCACGTTTGGAAGAGAATACATTTGGCTGCTTTGATGTCGTTGAGTTGATTATC
>NZ_JBYVKA010000002.1:0-869876 GCF_058148545.1 Ulvibacter sp. 2305UL32-6 | reverse complement strand
CGTAAGGGTCGCATCTGTTACAGCGCCCAATTCAGCACCTGTAAAGCTAAATGCATTAGAAGCCGCAAGAGCAGGCTCTTCAATATAAATGGTCATGTCATATGTACCAGTATTTGATCCGCCACCCATAACACAGTTGTCAACTAAGATAGGATCTGGATAGTCTACTAAAGCACCACATACACCTGGATCATTGTCAACAATAATGTTGTCTGGACAGTCAAATTGCGATGGTGGCTCGTTGTCTACTACTGTAATAGTAAATTGACATGTAGAGGTATCTCCATCTTGATCTGTCGCTGTAAATTCTATAATAGTATCTCCTAATGGGAATTGACTTCCTGTAGGGTCTCCCATTGTTTGCATTACCGTAACTGGTCCTCCTTCAGGGTCAATCGCAACAGCATCACTAAAGTTTACTGTGGCAAAACATTGACCTGGATCGTTGTTTGCCATGATATCACCAGGACATACAATAATAGGTACAACAGGATTTTTGCTTACAGAAATACACCAAGAAATTAGGTTACCACTATCGCCGCCGGCATCATCATTAATATTTAATATCCAATTGCCATTAACGTTGTCACCTGCAAAGCCAACACTAAAGGGACCTTGTTCTGCTTGAAAACTACCGGTAAATGGTGCTGCGCCTGTTGTAATATTTGGATTACCATCGGCAAATACAGTATTGGTATAGTTGTCTCCTGCGCCACCGTTGTCACTTGATAGATCCCACATAGTTCCATCTGGCGAAACTAAAGTCATTTCAATATCTGAATCCCAGGTATGAGTCAGATTTACCTCTACAGCATCGATATTGTATTCACCTGCGCCTGTTCCAATAACACCTACATCGGTAATTGTAATAGGTGAAGGATCCATAAGACCCGATGTACCCACTGCTGGAATTGGCTTAGGTGTATCAGTTGCACAAGCCGTAACAGAAGTTTGTTTTCCAATAATATTTATAACAAAATCTTGAGCAAATCCAAGTGCGGTCAATGTAGTAGGAGCCGCTATACCACAAACTGGGGCTACAATCCATGACTCCTCAGCTCCAACACCGGCTGAGTTACATCCAAAACGCATGAAATTAGTATCGGTTAAATCATCTACCACAACAACTTCTACCACAGCATGCAACCCTTCTGGAATTGTTGCCGAAATTGGAACTGCAACGATTGTATTCGCGTCCGCATTCGTAATAGTAATCGAACTAGAATTAATTAACGTTAAAGTCCCACCTGGGAAAGCACCATCAGAAGACCATACATTCACGGTCATTGGAAATCCTGCTGGAGTAGTTACTGGCCCCATAGCGACTTCAACACTTGATACTCTAAAATCTCCATCTACGCCAAAATTTGCTGCTAGATCAAAATCCATAAAGATATTATTGTCTCTGAAACTGGTGCCCGACGCACAAGCAATCTCTTGTCCTGGCGTTATAGCCTGAGAAACATTATTTGTAATTACAGTCGCTGTCCCAATTGGAATGAACTGCTGTGAAGACGACCCAGGGGGTCCATTCACAATTTCCGGTCCGCTTGCCCCGCCAGAGGAGGACAATGAACTTTGTCCCATCACCAAACTAATGGTAAAGAGCAAACTCATAAATGTTAATAGTGTAATTTTCTTCATAATTAAGATTTTATTAAGATTAGTACTTTAAATTTAACTAAATTTTATGTTAAAGCCCTCTGTTTGTGTCGGAATTAGATAAACTGTAAATTTCTTAGTCGAAGCGCATAAATTACTGTGTTTAAATACGTTGAATGATCAAAAAAAAACCGCCCTGATAGCTGTGTGCTATCAGGGCGGTGGAATATAAGTGTTAAAAAAGCTGTTATTTGATCATCTCATAACTTCTTTTTATAAACGCTGTCATTTCCTCACCTTTTAAAAGATTCTTGCTCAATTTAGCGAGATCGAGCGCTTGATTAACTAAACGCTCTTTTTTCTTTTTCGTTTTGGTGTTGAGAATTTCTGAAACCAATTCGTGATTTGTATTCACGATCAAATTATACATTTCTGGAAGTCCGCCCATGCCAAACATACCTCCGCCACCAGTTTGTTGCATCTCTTTCATACGACGCATAAATTCTGGTTCGGTAATGATAAATGGGTTGGCTTGGCTGTCCATCGCCTCAAGCTGTACCGAAAATTTTTCCGAAGGGATCATCTCAGTTAGAAGTGTTTGCAAGCTTGTTTTCTCTTCTTCGGAAAGTTTCGAGATCGCTTCTTCATCCTTCTTGATCAAATTTTCAACATGATCACTATCAATACGTACAAACGAAAGGTTTTCATTGGTAGATTCTAACTTCTGTAACAAGTGCGAAATAATTGGAGAATCTAACAATAAGACCTCATAACCTTTGTCTTTTGCAGCTTGTAAATAGCTGTGTTGTTCATCTTTATTAGATGCATACAGTACAACCAATTTATCGTCCTTGTCGGTTTGTAATGGCTTGATCTTTTCCTTTAACTCTTCTAGAGTAAAGTACGCTCCATCTACCGTAGGATACAATGCAAAATCTTGTGCTTTTTCAAAGAATTTTTCTTCGGTAAGCATTCCGTATTCGATCACCATCTTGATGTCGTTCCATTTCGCCTCAAAATCTTCGCGATTGTTGTTGAAGAGACTTTTTAGCTTATCTGCAACTTTCCGCGTAATGTAACTTGAGATCTTTTTTACTGCACCATCGGCTTGTAAGTAACTACGACTCACATTTAACGGAATATCTGGGCTATCGATCACACCGCGAAGCATGGTTAAGAACTCAGGAACGATCCCTTCAACATTGTCTGTTACAAATACCTGATTTTGGTATAATTGGATTTTATCTTTCTGGATACTCATGTCATTACCCATTTTTGGGAAATACAAAATTCCAGTAAGATTAAAAGGGTAATCTACATTCAGGTGAATGTGAAAAAGGGGCTCTTCAAACTGCATTGGATACAATTCACGATAAAAGCTTGAGTAGTCTTTATCTTCAAGATCTGCAGGCTGTTTGGTCCAAGCAGGATTCGGATTATTGATAATATTATCAACTTCTTGCGTTGGAGCCGGATCTTCTTCTTTAGCATCTTCTGGCTTTGGAAGCGTCTCTGTTTTGGTTCCAAATTTAATTGGAATAGGCATAAACTTGTTATACTTGGTCAATAGTTCACGAATACGACCTTCTTCAAGAAATTCGGTTTCGTCATCAGAGATATGCAAAATGATCTCGGTACCGCGAGTTGTTTTATCGGCTTCTTCTAATGTGTAATTGGGCGAACCGTCACACGACCAATGCGCTGCGGGCTCATCTTTATAGCTTTTTGTGATAATTTCTACCTTGTCGGCAACCATAAAAGCAGAATAAAAACCGAGTCCGAAATGCCCAATAATTCCAGCATCATCTGAATTTTTGTCTTTGTATTTTTCTAAAAATTCTTCAGCTCCCGAAAAGGCGATCTCGTTGATATATTTTTCAACTTCCTCTTTGGTCATTCCAATTCCTTGGTCGATAATATGAAGTTGTTTCTTCTCTTTGTCGATCTTAACCTCGATCATAGGATTGCCATACTCTACACTAGCTTCACCAATATTGGTAAGATGTTTAAGCTTTAATGTAGCATCTGTGGCATTTGAAATTAACTCACGTAAAAAGATCTCGTGGTCGCTGTATAAAAACTTTTTAATTAGCGGAAAAATGTTTTCAACCGCCACGTTAATAGTTCCTGTACTCATAGTATATGTTTTAAGTTATTTTTTCTGAAGTAGAATAGGCAAATAGAGTACCATAGTTTAGATTCTGACAGACTGTCACTCATAAAGTAGCTGCGTTTTATCTTTTGATCTTTTCGGAAGAAACACACATGAGAAATCATCAAACTTTAACAAAGCTTTTTGTTTAACAATGAATAGTAAAGGCTCAACAGGTCGTATCTTTGAGAAACGGAATATTTTGCTAACAGTCAGATACTCAATCCGCGAGATATTCATGTCTTAAATCATTAATTTTTATATTATGGCAACAAAAAAAGCAGCTACCAAAACCAAGAGAGTAACCCGAGATACAATCATTTCGGCCTATATGGAAACTGTTCTTGAAAACGAATCACGCCCAAAAAGTGTTTACAAATTTTGTAAAGATCACAAGATGACCGAGCAGGATTTTTACGCTGCCTTTGGCTCATTTGAAACGCTTCAGCAGGAAATTTGGAACGATTTCTACGATCACACCTTGCGTTTGGCGCATAAGACGCCAGATTTTGAGCAATTCAGTAATAAAGAAAAGATGCTAACTTTCTTTTATACTTTTTTTGAAATGTTAACCGCCAATAGAAGTTATGTGCTTTTTGCGTTACGAGAGCATTCCGATATGATGAAAAACATGTCGCAACTGAAGGGGTTACGACTTCGCATTAAAGAGTTTGCAGCCGATTTGATTCGTGACCGAAATGATGAGAAAAAGTTGAAGGTCTTGCAGCAACCTGTTTCGGTTTTTTCTGAAGGCGCTTGGTTGCAAACCCTTTTTATTCTGAAGTTTTGGATGGAAGACAATTCGCCTGGCTTTGAAAAAACTGACGTTGCCATTGAAAAATCGGTGCGCGCTGTTTTTGATGTCTTTGAAACCACACCACTGGAAAGTGTACTAGACCTGGGAAAGTTTCTCTTTAAGGATCGCTTTGGAAGCATGCAAAATTCAAAAAATTAATTTAAAACATTTCGCTCTTGAAAACCATAGATTCTATACCCACAGGAAAGATCTCACGTGCTACGCAACTGGTAAAAACCGGCGTTAAAGTAGGAGGGAATTATCTAAAATACTATGGCGAAAAGATCGTCAATTCAGAAACAACCAAAGAAAAACTCAATGAGCGTAACGCTGAAGATATTTACGACGGACTCAAAAATTTAAAGGGATCTGCTCTAAAAGTTGCGCAGATGTTGAGCATGGACAAAAGCATTATGCCTAAAGCCTATGTAGAAAAATTTTCATTGGCGCAGTTTCAGGTACCGCCACTTTCAGCGCCTTTAGTGCGTAAAACCTTTTTGAGGTATTTTGGCGATACTCCAGAGTCTTTGTTTGACACGTTCGACGCTAATTCGGTTGCTGCGGCGAGTATCGGGCAAGTACATAAAGCCACTAAAGACGGCAAAACATTGGCGGTTAAAATTCAATATCCCGGAGTTGCAGCTAGCATTAGCAGTGATCTCGCCTTGGTAAAACCTGTCGCTATGAAAATGTTTAATATTAAAGGAAAAGACAGTGACAAATACTTTAAAGAAGTAGAAGGGAAGCTTTTAGAAGAGACAGATTACGACTTAGAATTGGCTCAAAGTACGCAAATGACGGAGGCTTGCGAGCATATTCCGAATTTAAAATTTCCGAAGTATTACAAAAAACTGTCTGGGCAAAAGATCATTACAATGGATTGGATGGAAGGGGAGCATCTTTCAGAATTTACCAAAAGCAATACCGATCGTGTAAAAGCCGATAAAATAGGGCAGGCTTTATGGGATTTCTATATGTTTCAGATGCATGAGCTTAAAAGTATTCATGCTGATCCGCATCCTGGGAATTTTCTGGTTTCTGAAAAAGGAGAACTTATTGCGATCGATTTTGGTTGTATAAAACAAGTTCCCGATAGCTTTTACGATCCGTATTTTGAATTGGCAAAACCCGAAAGTATTAACAACCCGGAAATTTTTAGAGAAAAACTTTATGCTTTAGAGATCCTATTACCGAATGATACGGAAGAAGAAATTACTTTTTTCTCCGCCTTGTTTCACGAAATGTTGAGTTTATTTACGTTGCCGTTCCACGGAGAAACCTTTGATTTTAGTGATGAGGATTTCTTCGGAAGGATCGCTAAACTAGGTGAAAAATATTCAAAAGACACTGAAATTAGAAAGATGAACGGAAACAGAGGCTCAAAGCACTTTTTGTATATTAACAGAACATTTTTTGGATTGTATAACTTGATGCACGATTTGGGAGCTCGGGTTTCAATTAACAAATATAAACTTCATACAGCAGCGCAACTTTAACATAAAATTGTTTAATCGTTGGGAAAATGTATTAAACATTTGGGTTATCTTTATGGTGTAGTGGGATGATTAATTGCTATGAAAAAGTAATCTACTACTATTTGGTTAGGTTGTTAAAGGGCGCGGTTTCGCGCCCTTTATTTTTTGGGGTGTTTCGGAAGGAAAATAAGCAGAATTCAATTTACAAATCGCTACAATTTTATCTGCCTAAAATGTAAAATTACTGTTATCAATACACGCTGAAGCTATGCGTGCATAGGAACTAATCATAAAAAACTTCTCTTGGTAAAACCGAATAACTATCTTGCTTTCATCAAATAATTGAAATGCAAATGTATACTTCTAAAATTACTGGCTTGGGTCGTTACGTACCTGAAAATGTTGTCACAAATGACGATTTAGCAAAATTAATGGATACCAATGACGCCTGGATCAGGGAGCGAACTGGGATCGAGGAACGCCGACATATAAAGAAAGGTGATGGTAACTCTACGTCGGTTATGGGTGTCAAAGCTGCAACGATAGCTTTAGAACGCGCTAAATTAAAACCTGATGATATAGATATGATTGTTTTTGCCACATTAAGCCCCGATATGTATTTTCCTGGCGGTGGAGTGGAGGTACAAGATTTAATGGGTATGCGAACCATTCCCGCTTTAGATGTTCGCAATCAATGTAGCGGTTTTGTATATGCAATGTCTGTAGCCGATCAATTTATAAAAACTGGGATGTATAAAAATATACTGGTTATTGGTGCCGAAAATCATAGCGGTGGTTTAGATTTTACCGATCGAGGCCGAAGTGTTTCGGTTATTTTTGGTGATGGTGCTGGTGCCGCTGTAGTTTCTAGAAATGAAGGAGAAGGCGGGATCTTATCAACGCATCTACACAGTGAAGGAAAGCATAAAGATGAATTAGTGTTAAAAGGCCCGAGTACAAGTTATTGGGTACCCCAGATTATTGCAGACAATCCACAGGAAGATATTCCTTATTATCCGCATATGAATGGTCAGTTTGTTTTTAAACATGCGGTGGTTCGGTTTTCTGAAGTTATCAACGAAGGCTTAGCCGCGAATGGACTAGATGTTTCCGATATCGATATGTTGATACCACATCAAGCCAATTTGAGAATATCGCAGTTTATTCAGCGTAAATTCAAATTGCCAGACGAAAAAGTTTTTAATAATATACAGAAATACGGAAACACAACTGCTGCTTCAATTCCCATTGCCCTCACAGAAGCTTGGGAACAGGGAAAGATTAAAGAGGGAGATTTGGTGGTTTTGGCCGCTTTTGGAAGTGGTTTTACCTGGGGAAGTGTAATTATGAGGTGGTAATATGACGGTTGATCTAAGACAGATGTAGGATGTATTGGTAAGTGGTTAACTGGGTAATTGATTGAATTGTCCTTTTGCGCTTAAAGAGAAATCACATCAAGATAGAAGTCGTTATACTACAAACGTTTAAATAAAAAAAAGAGCCTTCCTAGATTTTCTTCGGAAGGCTCTTTACCAACAAACAGTTTATTTTTTAAGAAGGCTAATTCAAATAATTCATAAATTGCTTTTCGGCTTTCTACTATATAGACTTAAAAACTGCGCAAAACGTTGCACCGTTTATTTTATTTTAACATTTTTTAACATATTTCAGTTTTGTTTAAAAAACAAGCCCGTGGCACTTGGACCTCGGGCTTGTAACTTCACTGCAATTATTAACACTAACCATCAACGTAAAAATTTTCGCAGTAAAGCTTGAAATATTTCTATTATATAGACGGAGCAAAACCTAGTTTGTTACACATAAATTGTTTTTTAACATACTTTTAAATGAATTGATTTTTTAGGCAGCTATTTTTGAGAAACTTATCTGTAAAACAAAATCAATGAAAAAGAAAACCTTGGTCATAGGAGCTAGTTTAAAGCCCGATCGCTATTCAAATATTGCAATTCACAGACTTGTAAAAAATGGACACGAGGTAGTTGCAATTGGTCTTCGTGAAGGTGAAGTGGCAGGGATTTCTATTACTTCGGAAGCCATTCCGTATAAAGATATCGATACGGTTACGCTCTATTTAAATGCGTCAAGGCAAGCCCCTTATTACACCTATTTACTTTCGTTAAAACCTAAGCGGGTTATTTTTAACCCAGGCACTGAAAATCCCGAATTTTATCAATTGCTGAAGCAAAATAATATAGAAGTAGAGGTCGCGTGTACCTTAGTTCTTTTGGGAACGGATCAATACTAAGCCGAAAAAGGTTATTAATCCGTTAAGTATCAATATTCCAAAGCCTACTTCAAAACCAAATAACTGTTTTAATAGATAGCTTAATGCGAAGCCTGCAAAAGGTGTCAGCACCGCAACAATAGGAACAAAGCGATCCTTAACATTCCATTTAGTTAAAAGTCCGTAAGCATAGAGTCCCAGTAAGGGTCCGTAGGTATATCCTGCAAAAGTAAAGACCTTAGCAATAACTGAAGCATCTCCAATCACATAGTTAAAAAAGATAATAACGAAAATAAGTACTAACGACATAGCAACGTGAATACGTTTTCGTATTCGTACTTGTTTTTCGGGACTATATTTTTTTTCTATATCTAATATATCAATACTGAAGGAGGTTGTTAGTGATGTAAGTGCGCTATCGGCACTTGAATAGGCTGCGGCAATAAGGCCCAAGAGAAAAAATATCGCCAAACCAATACCCAAGCCACTTTGAGTAGCAATTGTTGGGAATAATTGGTCTTTGTGAGCATCTATACCATTTTGTTGTGCGTATACAGTAAGTAAGAGTCCGAGTGTTAAAAAGACCAAATTAACAATAGTAAGCACAACGGTAAACCAAAACATGTTCTTTTGGGCATCTTTAAGTGTTCGGCAGGTGAGGTTCTTTTGCATCATATCTTGGTCTAAACCAGTCATCACGATAGCGATAAATGCCCCACTGAGAAACTGCTTTACAAAGTGATCGCTACTTTTCCAATCGTCAAAAAAGAATAGTTGAGATAGATCACTATCAGCAATAAAAGAAAAAAGATTGCTGCCCTCAATACCTAATTCCGAAGAAACAAAATAAATAGCGACCCCAACAGCAATAAGCATAAAGAGTGTTTGAAGCGTATCGGTCCAGACAATTGTTTTAATTCCACTCTTAAAAGTATAAAGCCAGATCAGAAGGATAGTGATAGATACGGTGGCCCAAAAAGGAACGCCCATACTATCAAATACTAAATTCTGTAGTACAATAGCTACTAAATACAATCTAAAACTCGCTCCAACGATACGCGAAAGCAAGAAAAATGAGGCGCCAGTTTTATAGGAAGCATTTCCGAAGCGCTCGTCAAGATATGTATATATAGAAGTAAGATTAAGTTTGTAGTACAGTGGAAGTAAGACAGTTCCTATAACCGCATAACCAACCGTATAGCCTAAAACCACTTGAAAATAACTAAATTTTGAAGCTTCTACCCATCCAGGAACAGAGATAAAGGTAACGCCGCTAAGCGAGGCGCCAATCATCCCAAAAGCGACTAAATACCAGGGAGATTGTTTTCCGGCTTTAAAAAAATCGGCATTGCTACCTCCTTTATTGGTTAAATAAGAAATAAGCAAGAGCACACCGAAATATCCTCCAATAAGTAATAAAATATGTAAGGGTTGCATAAAAAGAGCGACGTATTTATTTTGATATTTGTAAAAATACAAACATCGAGCAGCTAACAAAGGTAAAATTTAATACTTTTGAAATCGCTATTGAAAATTAACTAGTTAGCCAAACCAAATATATTCCCATGAAAAAGAAACTTTTACTTATTGCAATTTTATGTGTTACCGGTTTTACGGTACAGGCACAAGAGTATCTTCAAATGATCGATGCAGGTACCTATCCCGTTCAAGAAATTATTGACAGTGCTGAGGCCTATTTTGAAGGTAAAGATCAAGGTCGCGGAACAGGTTATAAACAATTTAAACGTTGGGAGTATATGGCCAATCGTCTAAAAAACGAAAACGGCTATTTAACATCACCTACTGAGCGCATCCAAGAATTAGAAAACTATAATGCATACCTCAATCAAACAGCAGAAGACCGCATGGTGCTTGTTGATAACTGGGTAGAAAAAGGGCCTGATGATTGGAATGCTTCAACAGCCTGGAGTCCGGGTGTTGGTAGAATTACGGGTATTGCTATTGACGCAACAAACACAGATCACATTATAGTTGGAGCCAATACAGGAGGTGTTTGGAGAACTATAGACGAAGGTGCCAATTGGACACCTTTAAATGATAATTTTCCAAATCTATACGTCTACTCAGTAGCGATAGACCCAACGAATTCAGACACTTATTTCTTTGGTTCGAGTTCAGGATTAATTTATAAATCTATAGATGCGGGCGCAACTTGGAATCAGATCGCAGATATTAGCAATTCTATCGTCAATAAAATATTGATCAATCCAAACGACACCGATATTATGTATGCTTCTTCTCAGAATACTGGTCTTTATAGATCTGATGATGGAGGAAACACATGGGTTGAAGTTGCTAACGATACCCGAGGCTATGATATCGAATTCAAACCAGGCGATACGAATACAGTATATGCTACTGGAAATTCTTTCCATAAATCAACAGATAATGGGTTAACTTTTACAACGATAGCTGTTGGAGGTAATGGCGCAAAAATGATGGGAGTTTCAGCAGATGATCCCTCAAGATTATATGTATTAGAAGCCAATGGCGGTAGTTTTGGTGGGCTTTATAGTTCAGCCGATAGCGGTGATACCTTTACTACATTAGATCATGCAGGTAGAAATTACTTCGGATATGATACAGATGGCTTTGATCCAGGCGGACAAGCACCACGTGATATGGATATCGCTATAAATCCAACGGATGCTGACGAAGTTCATATAGCAGGAGTACTTACCTGGAGATCTACCGACGCAGGGGTTAACTTTAGTAATACTTCCGATTGGATTCCGCAGCAAGCAGCTGCAGACAATAAAGGATATCATCATGCCGATGTTGATATTTTAGAATTTATGGGAACTACGCTTTATGTTGGGTCTGATGGAGGAATTTTTCTTGCCGATGATACCACTATAGTAGATCCTGATTATTACCGTGATATCACAAAAGGACTCGGAATTAGACAATGGTATCGTATTGGCGTTTCGCAAACGGCCGAGGTTGTTGTAACTGGTGGTTCACAAGACAATGGTAGTTCTTTCTTTACTGAAGCTAATGGCTGGATAGATTGGATTGGTGCAGATGGTATGGAAGGGTTTATTGATAAAGATAATAGCTCGATCATGTATGGTACAAGTCAAAACGGACAACTCTATCGCACACAAGATGCAGGGATAAACTTACTTCAATTGAACGAACCAGGTGCTGGCTCAGGAAACTGGGTAACGCCGTTTGAGCAAGATCCTTTAGTTACTGATGTAATATACTTAGGTTATAATCGAGTTTATAAGTCGACAAATAGAGGAAACTCTTGGACGCAAATTTCTCAAATTTTAGGTGGAAATTTAGACCATCTAAAGATCGCAGCATCAGATAACCAAGTTATGTATGCAGCGCGAGGTAATGCTATGTTTAAAACAACAGATGGCGGGGCGACAGATTGGGTTAGTTTTGCTGGTCCAGGTGGTACTGTTAATTCTATCGCTATACACCCGACGAACCCTAATCTAATTGCTGCTGCAACAACAAGTACTAATCGAGTTTTTGTTTCTGATGATGGCGGTGCTAATTGGCAAAACTACAAGAAAAACCTTCCAGCCTTTAGTGCTTTAGCACTTGTATGGGACGATAATAATGCCAACGGCCTATATGTAGGGATGGATTACGGAATTTTTTATATTGACGATACCCTTACCGATTGGCAACCATATAATAATAACCTGCCAAATGTGATCATTAACGAACTAGATATCAATACCGAGACAAATATGCTTTATGCAGGAACCTACGGTAGAGGTTTGTGGGAATCACCTTTGGTAGAGGATATTATTTTAAGTACTACAGAGAGTACCTTGGCTAAACAGATCGCAATGTATCCTAATCCGGCTTCTTCCGAAGTGATAATCACCATGCCACAAACCATCGAAATGGATATTAAAGTGTTTGATGTCTCCGGAAAGTTAATGATCTACAAACGCGATGTACAAGCTGCCAATTCGTATACATTGGAAATAAATACGCTTTCTTCAGGCGTGTATTTTATTCGAATGAATTCTGAAATAGGAACAGTGACCAAAAAGCTTATAAAAAAATAGTTTTTCGGTAAATAATTTATTGAGAATGCTTCAGGAAATGTAATATTTTTCTGAAGCATTTTTTTTACCTTGCAACCCATGGAATTCTCATCCAAATTGCTTGAAAATGCGGTCAACGAGATGTCACAGCTACCGGGAATTGGAAAGCGAACGGCACTCCGTTTAGTACTGCATCTTTTAAAACAACCTACAGATCAAACCCAATTGCTGGCAAAGAGTTTACAGCAAATGCGGGAGCATATCAATTTTTGTGATAACTGTAATAATATTTCAGATACGACGCTTTGTGAAATTTGCGCGAATCCAAATCGGGATGCAAGCCTTGTTTGTGTGGTGGAAGATATTCGCGATGTAATGGCTATTGAAAATACAAGCCAGTATCGAGGTCATTATCATGTTTTAGGCGGTAAAATCTCGCCAATGGATGGTATAGGACCAAGTGAATTAAATATCGAACCCTTGGTGGCTAAAGTAAAAGGAGGAGCCGTAAAGGAATTGATTTTTGCGCTTAGCTCAACT
This sequence comes from Ulvibacter sp. 2305UL32-6, assembly GCF_058148545.1. Taxonomy (NCBI): domain Bacteria; kingdom Pseudomonadati; phylum Bacteroidota; class Flavobacteriia; order Flavobacteriales; family Flavobacteriaceae; genus Ulvibacter; species Ulvibacter sp. 2305UL32-6. The sequence continues at coordinate 857,029 of NZ_JBYVKA010000002.1, read as the reverse complement.
ATGGAAGGAGATACTACCAATTTCTACATTTTTAAGCAGATCGAATCTGCTGAGGTGATCACCACCACAATCGCCAGAGGTATCTCTGTGGGTGATGAATTAGAATACGCAGATGAGGTGACATTAGGACGAAGTATTCTGCACAGAATTCCGTTTGAATCTTCATTAAAAAGTTCATAATTCATGAAGCTATCGGTCGTCATTCTAAATTATAACGTACGATATTTCTTAGAGCAGTGCATACGTAGTGTACAAACAGCTATCCGAAATATTGATGCAGAAATCATTGTGATTGATAATAATTCGCCAGATGATAGTTGTGCCATGGTGAGAGCTTTATTTCCAGAAATTACCCTTATTGAGAATAAAGATAACGTTGGATTCAGTAAGGCAAACAATCAAGCTGTAGCAGTAGCAAAGGGAGAATATTTATGTATTTTAAATCCAGATACAGCCGTTTCAGAAGAAACATTTATCCAGTGTCTCAACTATGCTGCAACTGTTCCAAACATGGGAGCATTGGGAACCTATTTGATGGATGGTACGGGAAACTTTTTGCCAGAAAGTAAACGAAATGTCCCTACACCCAAAGCTTCTCTACTTAAATTATTGGGCTTCGTTAAAAAGTATTATGCATATAAAGTGCCTAATGAGAGCGCAGGAAAGGTAGCGGTTTTGGTTGGGGCCTATATGTTTTTAAAGAGAGAGATTTACAATGAGGTTGGTGGGTTTGACGAAGATTATTTTATGTATGGTGAAGATATAGATCTCTCCTACAAGATCACTCGAGCTGGCTATGAAAATCATTATTTGGGAACATCCAAAGTGCTGCATTATAAAGGAGAAAGTACCCAGAAAGATGCCGCTTACTTAGATCGTTTTTACGGGGCTATGGACATTTTTTACGGAAAGCATTTTCAAACCAACGCTGTTTTTAACGGCCTTGTTAAAGTGGGTGTTTCCTTTGCTAAAGTACTTCGAAAGAAGAAAATAGACAAAAAACAGCTAGTTGTCGAGCAACCTGAGACAGCCTATGTTTTTACTGAAAATTTGCAATTGCTTAAAGGGCTTTCCGAAGCAATGGAAATACCGCTAAAATCTGCATCTAAAGCAATTTTACAAGACAGTTTGTTTAATGACACCTTGTTTATATTTGATGCTGAATATATATCTTACCAACAGATCTTTTCAGTAATGAAGCAATTGAAGAATCGAGGGAATCAGTTCCGCATACGGCCTCCGCGCGCTTCTTTTATTATTGGAAGTGATAAAAGTGATGAAAAAGGCGAAGTGATCGTTTTTTCGTGAATTTGAAATGGCAAACAGCCAAAAAATAACTAATTTTGCAGCTGCTTTGTAATACCACACAAAGCAATTATATATCAATAATTACATTGCAAGTATACAATTATGGCGAAGTTTGAATTGAAGTTACCGAAAATGGGTGAAAGTGTTGCCGAAGCTACCTTGACGAGTTGGTTAAAGGAAGTAGGTGATAGTATTGAGGCCGATGAAGCAGTGCTTGAGATCGCAACCGATAAGGTTGATAGCGAGGTTCCAAGTGAAGTGGACGGGGTTTTGGTTGAAAAATTATTTGAAGTAGACGATGTTATTCAAGTCGGACAAACAATAGCGATCATTGAAATTGATGGTGAAGCTACTGCTGCTGATACGCAGGAAGCATCTAGCAATGAAATGACCGCCCCAGCTCCAAAAACCGTCGCTGCTGTTGCAGAAACAGTTTCTACTGCCAAAGCCGCTACTCAGCCTACAGCTGTTGCAAGTAGTGAAGATCGTTTTTATTCGCCTTTGGTTAAGAATATGGCCTCGGAAGAAGGTATTTCGCAAAGTGAATTGGATGCAATTATTGGTACAGGTAAAGATGGACGCGTAACAAAAAACGATATGTTGAGTTACATTGAAAATCGTGGAACCGCACCAAAAGAAGTGGCTAAAACCGAAACGGTAACCCAAGTCGCACCAAATAAGGAAGCTACCAAGCCTGCGCCTAAAACTGCTGCGCCCGTTTCTGTAAATGGAGGCGACGAAATTATTGAGATGACGCGTATGGGGAAACTCATCGCGCACCACATGGTGGAAAGTACACAAACAAGTGCGCATGTTCAATCGTTTATTGAAGCCGATGTCACTAAAATATGGAATTGGAGAAGTAAAGTTAAAGCTGCTTTCGCTAAGCGCGAAGGTGAAAATTTAACCTTTACACCAATCTTTATGGAGGCGGTTGCAAAAGCACTAAAAGACTTCCCAATGATGAATATCGCTCTTGACGGAGATCGCATCATAAAACGTAAAAACATCAACCTAGGGATGGCTGCTGCACTTGCAGATGGCAATCTTATCGTTCCCGTGATTAAAAATGCAGATCAATTGAATTTAGTGGGTATGTCTAAAGCCGTGAATGATCTTGCAAGTCGTGCTCGGAACGGTCAATTAAAGCCAGACGACATTCAAGGCGGAACGTATACGGTTACTAATGTTGGTACCTTCGGAAGTATAATGGGAACACCTATTATTAATCAACCTCAAGTAGGGATATTAGCACTTGGCGCAATTAGAAAAGTGCCTGCGGTTATTGAGACTGCTGAGGGCGATTTTATTGGTATCCGCTACAAAATGTTCTTGTCACATAGCTACGATCACCGAGTGGTCAATGGAGCGCTTGGCGGACAGTTTGTTAAGCAAGTGGCAGATTATCTTGAGGCTTGGGATTCTAATAGAGAGATCTAAGTTGATATTTTAGTGTATTAAGGATTTAAAACTGGTTTAAGCATAACGCTTCAAACCAGAATTGCATCATTCATTCTTTCATTGAATCATTCTTTCATTGAATCCATAAATCACTGTCCCCCAAGTCGAATAACCATTTCGTTTAGCTCTTCATAACTAAATAACACTTGGTCTTTGTTCCAGATAATTGGGAATCGAATGCGGGTTTCAAGCGTAAAATCCTTTTCGATCAGCGCCATAAACTGTCGGTAGATCAACGGATCGTTGTCGAGTGAAAAACTTTGATGTGTAATGCGCTCTTCCGTGAGAGCCTTTTTAAGGTCGTCACATTTTTTACACGCAGTCTTTGTAAAAAGAACAAGCTTATTTTTAATAAGTTGTTCGATATCTTTAGGTTTATCGTCAAAATTCAATGACAAGTGGTTTTCTTCCTCATTAACGATTAGGTCATATGTATAGCTTTGCTGTTGTCCGGTGATCTCGATCATAGTAATCATTGGAATCTTAGATTGTGGAGGAATATTTTTTATAACAGGTCTAGAGGCGCTGCGGCGGTAACCTTCCGAAGTAACCATTAAAAACACATTGAGTGTGTCTTTTGTTGTGTTTTCGGCAATTAAAACCAAACGTTTTCCGTTTTTCTTTTCGGTGAGTTTTACCTTAATTTGTTGGGCAAAAGAAGCTTGTGCAAGGCAAAGCGCAACTGTTAATAGAATTTTCTGAATCATAGGTAGACAAAAGTAACAATTACTACCTTTACTGCATAAATTATACCATGGAGTTAAAACTAAGCAAGCCCATCTGTTTTTTTGATCTTGAAACTACAGGCGTCAATATAGCCAAAGATCGCATTGTAGAAATTTCTATTTTAAAGGTTTTCCCAAACGGAAACAAAGAGAGCCATACATGGCGTGTTAACCCAGAAATGCCCATTCCGGCAGTGACAAGTGCCATTCACGGTATTACCGATGAAATGGTTGCCAATGAACCCACTTTTAAGGAATTGGCGACTAAAATATACGCCTTGATCAAGGATAGTGATCTTGGAGGATATAATTCAAATCGATTTGACATACCACTTCTTGCCGAAGAAATGCTTCGTGCGGAAATTGATTTTGACATGAAAAAAGCATTATCTGTAGATGTACAGACTATTTTTCATAAAAAAGAAAAGCGTACGCTAGAGGCTGCCTATAAGTTTTATTGCGATAAAGATCTTGCCAATGCCCATAGTGCTGCTGCCGATACCAATGCCACCTATGAGGTTTTAAAAGCCCAATTAGATATGTATTCCGATCTTAAGAATGACATAAACCACTTGTCTGAATTTAGCGCGCATCACAAATTTGTTGACTTTGCTGGCTATATTGGTTATAACAAAAAAGGGGAGGTGATCTTTAGCTTCGGAAAACACAAAGGAAAGACCGTTGATGAAGTGATGGAAAAAGAACCAGGCTATTTTGGATGGCTCTTAAATGCCGATTTTCCTTTATATACGAAGAAAGTGCTCACCCGTATTAAGTTAAGTAAATTGAATAATAAGCTTTAAAACGTTGCGAAAAAAGGAGCGATAAAATTTGAAACATATTTTGTAACTTCACATCGATTTATAGACTAACCAAGAAACCTACGCTGTGAAGATTATCTGCATTGGCCGGAATTATGCGGCTCATATTGAAGAACTTGATAACGAAAAACCTACAGATCCTGTTGTTTTTCTGAAGCCAGATACTGCTATTTTACTAAAGAAACAGCCGTTTTTTATTCCTACTTTTTCAGAAGAAATCCATCACGAAGTTGAAATTTTGGTGAAGATCAAAAAAATAGGCAAACATATTGACCGCAAATTTGCGCATACGTATTATGATGAGATCGGACTCGGAATAGACTTTACTGCAAGGGATCTTCAGAAGCAATTAAAAGAAAAAGGCCTGCCTTGGGAAAAGGCAAAAAGTTTCGACGGATCGGCTGTTGTAGGTAATTTTTTACAAAAAAGTTCGTTTTCCGATATAAATAACATACTTTTCCGCTTGGAAAAAAACGGAGAAGTTGTTCAAAAAGGTAGCACAGCACTGATGTTGTGGAAGATTGATGAGCTAATTGAATATGTTTCAAAGTTTTTTACATTAAAAATTGGGGATATTATATTTACAGGAACACCAAGTGGTGTAGGTAAAATTAACCCTGAAGACAACCTAACAGGATATATTGAAGAAACGAAGGTTTTTTCCATTAAAATCAAATAGATGAGTAAGCATTATCAAAAAGACAGCCTAAATGAAATTGCCGGAGGAGACTCCGACTTTATGGCTATAGTAGCAAAAACGTTTCTAGAAGAAATCCCTCCAGATCTTCAAGCGATGAATGAAGCTATTGCTAACGATAATAAAGAGTTAGCATATCAGTTCGCACACAAAATGGAACCCAATTTTGAAATGTTGGGCATTGAACTAAAAAAGGAAATAACCTTTATTGAAGATTGGACACGCACTTCCAAAAGCAATGCAGTAGTAGATAATCATCTCGCAAAAGTAAATGATATTTTGCAAGAGGTTTTTAAAGAATTAAAAGCAGATTACCATTTATAAATGTTAGCAGAAATCATCACTATAGGCGATGAAATTCTTATTGGTCAGATTGTAGATGCCAATTCGGTATTTATTGCCAAAGAACTAAATAAAATAGGGGTAAAGGTCTTCCAAATAACCTCAGTTCAAGACGAACGAGAGCATATTCTTGAAGCACTCTCCAACGCCCAAAATCACGCAGATCTCGTTTTGGTGACGGGAGGATTAGGGCCTACCAAAGACGATATCACAAAAGAAACCTTTCTAGAATATTTTAACGATACTCTGGTAGAAAATAAAGAGGTCTTACAAAACATTAAAACTATCTTTAAACAAGTTATTGAGCGGGAACCATTGCCCTCTAACTTGTCTCAAGCTATGGTGCCAAGCAAGGCGACTATATTACATAATCCCTTCGGAACGGCCCCAGGAATGTGGATGGAGAAAGATAATACCGTATTCGTTTCAATGCCAGGAGTGCCGTATGAAATGAAACGATTGTTTTCAAATGAAGTGATTCCCCGAGTTCTAAAAAAGTTTGATAGACCTTATATATATCATAAAACCTTACTTACCTACGGAAAAGGTGAAAGCGAAATTCAGGAGATAATTAAAAATTGGGAAGCAGCACTTCCTGCCGAAATCAAACTGGCATATTTACCTTCCTTAGGAAGGGTTCGTTTACGTTTATCGTCTTCAGGAACCCATGAAGAAACCCTTAAAATAGGTATTGATATTCAAATGAATGCCTTACAGGTGCTATTAGGCGATATTGTTGTTGGCTATGAAGATGAAGCGAGTATTCAGGAACGTATTGGTGAGTTATTGCAAGAACGCCACCAAACACTCAGCTTGGCAGAAAGTTGCACTGGTGGGGCTATTGCACAAGAAATAACAAGTAAAGCAGGAGCGTCAGCCTACTTCCGCGGAAGTATAGTTCCCTATGCAACCGAACTCAAATCGGATGTACTTGGAATCGATCCGAAGCTAGTTGAGCAATATACAGTGGTGAGTTTACCTGTGGCTGAAGCCATGGCAACCCACGCAAATAAATTATTTAAAACGAACTACGCTATTTCAACTACAGGAATCGCCGGTCCGACCAAAGGAGACGGAAAAGATGATGTGGGTACGGTTTGTATCGGTATCGCTGGTCCTAAGGGAGTTAGTAGTTATAAATTTAACTTCGGAAATGCCCGTGAACGCGTTATTGGCAAAGCAACAAATAAAGCATTCGAATTGTTACTAAAAGAAATTTTAAAAAATTGAATTTCATTTGTTGTGCAAACCAAGATAATTACTTAAATTTGCAGCCTGTTTAAAAATAACTAAATAATTTACAGCAATGTCTAGAGTTTGTGAGCTTACCGGAAAGAAGGCAATGGTTGGGAACAATGTTTCTCACGCGATGAACAAAACCAAGCGCAAGTTTAATGTAAACTTGATGAAAAAGCGTTTTTACATTCCTGAGGAAGACAAATGGATTACACTTCGTGTTTCCACTTCAGCAATCAAAAATATTAACAAAAAAGGCATCTCTGCAGTTATTAAAGAAGCCCGTGCAAACGGAATTCTAACAAAGTAATTTCAGGAAACGTAAAAGTCTAGCATCATGGCTAAAAAAGGAAATAGAGTACAGGTAATTTTAGAATGTACAGAGCATAAAGATTCTGGGAAACCAGGAACTTCGCGTTACATTACTACAAAAAATAAAAAGAACACTCCAGACCGTATGGAGTTGAAGAAATTCAACCCTATCTTGAAAAAGATGACTGTTCACAAGGAGATAAAATAATTCATCATGGCAAAGAAATCAGTAGCATCGTTACAAACAGGATCTAAGCGTTTAACCAAAGCAATCAAAATGGTTAAGTCGCCTAAAACAGGAGCATACGTATTTACCGAGGCCATCATGGCACCAGAATTGGTAAATGACTGGATGAGCAAAAAATAATCTCCAGAAGACATTATAATATAAGCCACTTTTTTACGAGAGTGGCTTTTTCTATATACACCAAAGCGAAATGCTGAGGTGTATTATAGTTTTAGACCAATATAAATGTTAATTTTGTAGTCAGGAAGAATTGGTTGGGCGTTTCCCAGACGCTCGCCATACAGCTTCGGTGTACTCAGACTCGGTCTGGGTCGCGCTTTCGGCAGTCGCTTCTAGACACTTGTGTCTGGAGAGCTCCAACAGTGCCTCAATCGCTAACGCGAAGCTAGTGAGGTTATAAAAGGTGTTGTTAGAAGTGTTTAATTAATAATAAAAAGGTTCCCGCCTTCGCGGGAAATGAATATGAGTTTTTTTAAGAAAATTTTCAGCAAAGAAAAAAAAGAAACCCTTGATAAAGGGCTAGAGAAATCAAAGACTTCTTTCTTTGATAAGCTCGGAAAGGCCGTTGCTGGAAAAAGTAAAGTAGATGATGACGTATTAGACAACCTCGAAGAGATACTCGTGTCAAGTGACGTTGGTGTGACCACAACACTCAAGATCATTGACCGAATTGAAGCCCGTGTTGCAAAAGATAAATATCTTGGAACCGACGAGCTTAATACTATTCTTCGGGAAGAGATCGCCGCCTTACTAAGCGAGATCGATGGTGGAAATGCTACGCAATTTGAAATTCCAAAACACGAAACTGGTCCGCACGTGATTATGGTAGTAGGTGTGAATGGTGTGGGTAAAACAACAACCATTGGTAAATTAGCCTATCAGTTTAAAAATGCTGGTCTAAAAGTAGTTCTTGGCGCAGCAGATACCTTTAGAGCCGCGGCTATTGATCAATTACAGGTTTGGGCAGATCGTACAGGTGTTCCTATTGTAAAGCAAGACATGGGTAGTGATCCGGCAAGTGTTGCTTTTGATACACTACAGAGTGGTGTAAATCAAAATGCCGACGTGATTATCATAGATACTGCTGGACGTCTCCATAACAAAGTAAATTTAATGAACGAATTGACCAAAGTAAAACGGGTCATGCAAAAAGTTGTTCCAGATGCACCACATGATGTATTATTGGTTTTAGATGGTTCAACGGGTCAAAATGCATTTGAACAAGCCAAACAATTCACTGCAGCAACCGAAGTTACTTCCTTGGCAGTGACCAAACTCGATGGAACGGCAAAAGGTGGTGTCGTTATTGGTATTAGTGATCAGTTTCAAATTCCTGTAAAATATATTGGTGTAGGTGAAGGTATAGAAGATTTACAGGTATTTAATAAAATTGAGTTTGTCGATTCTTTTTTCAGTTAAATTCTATCAAAATTTAGGCATTTCTTAGAATCTCCGTTTTATGTTAAAAAACGGAAAGATTTTCTGAAAGCTTTTTTCTTGTACATTTCATAATTATATTTGGGAAGATTAACTATTTAAACTCCCCCTTTTATGAAAAGTAAATTACTCCTTTCTGTTGCCTTTTTTGGTTCTATTTTTATTGCGTCTTCGCAAAACGAACCCTTGCTTACTTCCGATTCAAACGGTAAGATCTTTTTCAGTAGTCAAAATGCAACAGACTTACCCATTCAAAACACGTTTAGAAATAACGCCGCGTTAGACTTAGATTGGAGTGGTTCCGATTATAATGTTTCTAACCATCAAACTGTAGATTCATGGGATCCACGACTTGCAGTGGGGAGCGATGGCAGTGCTCATGTAGTTTACAATGATAATCATACAAATGGTCTTCAAAAGATCATGTATAGACGAAGAGATATTAATGGCGATTGGACGAACAAAATATTTGTTGATGCTGGAGGAGAAATTGGAGGTAGAAATAATCACTTTCCTTCTATTGCCGTTTCGCCCAATGGAGATCTTCATGTAAGTTACAACGTTTGGGCCTTTGAAAACGTGCGTAACTATGTTGGATACTCACATTATAATGCAGCAACCCAAACTTGGAGTGATGGTGTTAAGGTATCAGACTTAAACGGAACTGTAAATCATACCAGCGGACGCCATGCAATCTATAGCACCGCCAATAACTTACCTGTAGTGGTTTGGGGATATGATTATCGCGAAAACTTAACAAATGAAGAAATCTATTTGTCTTATTTTGATGGGGCCACCTGGTCAACCGACATGGCCGTATCTGATATTACCGACGGTTTAAACGCAGGTTTTCCACATATTGAAAGTATGGGAAATGGCACTGCCATGATCGTTTATTCTGAATTAATCCCTGGAAATAGCCTTGCTTTAAACTATCGAATTTATGATGAGACAACACACACGCTAAGTGTACCTAAAACCATTCCAGTGACAAACGTGTCTGGTCTACAATACACCTTACTACAAGATGGAAATGGCGACATGCGCGTTCTTACTATGCATACCGAAGAGAGCCCGATTCGCGCGGCATTTACTGTATTTAAATATAACGCTGGTGCAGACGAATTTGAAATGATAGACACTACAGAAATTTCTTCCGCTGCAGGAAATATTAAAAGAATTGACATGGATTGCAATGGTGATAACGATTGTGGTATTGTGTATACTGACTTCTTAGCAAATAGTAATACGTTTCTAGAATACAATGACACTGATGGTTTTAGCGTGCCTTTAGTCATTAACAATGAAAATCCTGCTTTTGACCCACCAAGCTGCGAGTTTGATCCTGACGGAAATATTCATGTGGTATGGAATGACAAACGATTTGACGATGGCTCCGGTTTCGACGAGCGGGAAGTTATTTATGAAATGGGCTTTAATGGTATTATTCTAGGTACAGACGAATTTAACCAAGACAAGCTATTAGTATACCCAAATCCATCAAAAGGAATCATTAATATTAAAACAAATGATAGTTACAACCTAGAGATCATAGACTTGTTGGGTAGAATTATTGACACAAAACAGATTTTAGGAGATACCATCATTCAAGATTTAAATGCTTCAGGTACTTATTTCTTGCGTTTTACAAATGATGAAACCTCTTTTGTACATAAACTTATCGTTGAATAGCGATATCGTATTTTTAAGTTATCGGCTGTAGTATTAGTTTTCTTTACAAGCAGTTGTTGCAGTGCATAAGGCAAGTTATAGGGTTCAGCTATAACTTGCCTTATGCATTTATTACTTTAGTGATCATGTGCAGTGTTACATAAATCGAGCATGATGTATAGGGACATAGAACAATATTTTATTCTTAGACTATTGCTAGCGTAAAAGGTTTAAAATCATCGTATCTTTGCCGACCAATATACAGGAAATGCGTACTAAAACACTTAAGAAGAATAAGATCAACGTTGTGACTTTGGGTTGCTCTAAAAATGTCTATGACAGTGAAGTGCTCATGGGGCAATTACGTGCCAACAATAAAGAAGTGGTTCATGAAGAAGAAGGGAATATTGTTGTAATTAACACTTGTGGATTTATTGCAAATGCCAAGGAAGAGAGCGTAAATACTATTCTCGAGTACGTTCAGAAAAAAGAGGATGGTGAAGTAGACAAAGTATTTGTAACGGGTTGCTTAAGTGAACGTTATAAGCCAGACTTGCAAAAAGAGATTCCAAATGTAGATCAGTATTTTGGAACAACAGAATTACCAGGTTTACTGAAAGCTCTGGGAGCTGATTATAAACATGAACTTATTGGGGAGCGATTAACAACTACTCCAAAAAATTACGCTTATCTCAAGATAGCCGAAGGCTGTGACCGTCCGTGTTCCTTCTGTGCAATTCCAATTATGCGCGGAAAACACAGATCAACACCTATTGAAGACCTAGTTACAGAGGCCGAAAAATTGGCTGCCGAAGGTGTCAAAGAACTTATCCTTATTGCGCAGGATCTTACCTACTACGGACTAGATCTTTACAAGAAAAGAAATTTAGCCGAACTACTTGAAAATTTAGTCAAAGTAGAAGGTATCGAGTGGATTCGATTGCATTATGCATTTCCAACAGGCTTCCCGATGGATGTATTAGACGTGATGAAACGCGAACCTAAGGTTTGTAATTATATTGATATTCCATTACAACATATTGCAGACCCTATTTTAAAGTCAATGCGTCGTGGTACTACGGAAGCGAAAACAACCAAATTATTAGAAGATTTTCGCACAGCAGTTCCAGATATGACGATCAGAACCACTTTAATTGTTGGTTACCCTGGTGAGACCGAAGAAGATTTCCAAACGTTAAAGAATTGGGTTGAAAAAATGCGTTTTGAACGTCTTGGTTGCTTTACCTATTCTCATGAAGAAAATACACATGCCTATAATTTAGAAGACGATGTTCCTGAAGATGTAAAGATGGATCGCGCCAACAAGATCATGGAAATTCAGTCGCAAATTTCATGGGAATTGAACCAACAGAAAATAGGTAAAGAATTTAAGGTCGTAATTGACCGTAAAGAAGGAAGCTATTTTGTGGGAAGAACCGAATTTGACAGCCCAGATGTAGATAACGAAGTGCTAATCAATGCCGAAGAAGGCTACATTCGTACTGGTGAGTTTGTGAATGTAAAGATCACAGCGGCCGAAGACTTCGATCTTTATGCTGAATTGGTAAAAGATTAGTCCTTAAGGTTTCACTACATAGTCTTTTTCAATAGATTATCTGATTTTATTGTATGTTTCATCGCTTGAACTTCAGCAGTGGGCGATATGATTGTCTACAAGAATTTATAAGCAATTACCGTTTATATATACAGCTTTCCTTATTTTTATACGGAAAGTAAAGAGACCACCAAAATGCTCAAAAAACACGCTGCCTTGATCTGCTTAGCCATTGGGCTATTTATTTCCTGTAAAAACGACAAAAAAACGGAAGATCCTATTTCCGAAGAAGAACTTAAGACAGTTGTTCAGTTTAGTAATCCTTCCGAAGAAAATAGTCAGTTGCCAAGACTTTTTAGTACGGGTAAAGCGCTTTACTTTTCATGGGTAACTACTGTAGATAACAGCGATAAGTTACATTATGCTGTACTCAATAATGACGTTTGGTCTCTTCCTTCGGAAATCGCACAGGGAACAGATTGGTTTACTAATTGGGCCGATTTTCCAGCGATCGCGGAAAATAACGGAAATATTTTATCCAATTACCTTCAGAAGTCAGACACAGCGACCTACACCTATGATATCAAGCTAGCTATTTATAATGCTGAAGAGCAAAAATGGAATAAAGATCTTATACTCCACGATGATAACACCAAAAGTGAACATGGTTTCGTTTCCATACTGCCTTTTGAAGAAAGCGATTTTTTTGCCACTTGGTTAGATGGACGAAATACAGCTGGAGGTCATGATGATCACCATCATGATTCGGGAGGTGGTGCAATGACGCTTCGAGGGGCATTTGTAAAAAATGACGGAACTATTTATAACGATCTGCAGCTCGATGAACGCATTTGCGATTGTTGTAGCACGGGCGCGGCTATGACACGCAATGGACCTGTAGTAGTATATCGTGATCGTAGTGAAGATGAGGTGAGGGATATCTCAATTGTTCGTTGGGTAGATAATGTTTGGACAGAACCTGAAACGGTAAGTAAAGATAATTGGGAAATTGCTGGCTGTCCCGTAAATGGCCCTGCAACAGATGCTATAGGAAATAATGTTGTTGTAGCCTGGTATACGGCCGCCAAAGACAAACCTAAGGTGCAGGTGATCTTTTCTGAAGATGGAGGAGCGAGTTTCGGACTCCCAATTCGGGTAGATAGTCATGATACCTTGGGACGGGTAGATGTTTCTATAATTTCTGAAAATGAAGCCGTTGTGAGTTGGATCGAAACCATAGGTGATGACACTCTTATTCAACTTTTAAAGGTAGGAAGTAACGGTAGTAAAGGCGATGTAGTTACGCTTGCAACCACTAGCGCATCTAGAGCGAGCGGTTTTCCGCAGATAGAAATATTGAATGGTTTTATTTATGCCGCATGGACCGTGATAGATAGCGATGATGCCTCGAAAAAATCAATACAGACAGCGCGTCTTGGTCTGGATGTGTTTTAATTTTACTTTTATATCTTTAGCGGTAAGAAATCAACATTCAATATGTCTCACAAAATTGATCTGTTAAATATTGGCCTCATCATCGTATCCTTGATCATCGCTGTGATGCTTCCGTTTGAATTGTTCTTGTTTTCCTATGCAATTTTAGGTCCGCTTCACTATTTGACCGAGATCAATTGGTTAAAGGATAAGAAGTATTTCGTACAGAAAAACAGCAAATGGATTCGTGTGTTCTTATTATTTGCCATATTGGTTTCTATTTATCCAGTATATAAGATCATAGATTTTAGCATCGATAATTCATTTATGCAGGGTGTCACTTTTGCCTTAAAGAATACGAGCTTTCTGTTGTTGTCAGGTTTTCTCTTTGCTATCGGGCTGATATTTTTTAAGAAAATTTCTCACCTAATTATTATGTTGGCAGTGAGCATTCTGCTCTCTATTTTGCTTTATTACTTTCTTCCTACGGAAGCATTTTTTGTGGGATTGTTTTTGCCTACTATTATTCATGTATATTTTTTTACAGGGCTTTTTATGCTTTATGGTGCCTCAAAATCGTCAAGTAAGGTAGGTTACGGTGGAGCGGTACTTTTATTACTTGTTCCCTTTATAATTGCATTTATAAATATCAATCCAAGTGATTTTAGTGTTTCTCAAGAAACATCCAATATTTACAGTAGTAGTGGAATGATCATGGTTACGGCAGCCATTACCAAATTGTTTGGCGGGCTTAGAGACGGACAATTTATAGCGCTGTCGCCCATTGCGATCAAAGCACAGATATTTATTGCCTTCGCATACACTTACCACTATTTGAATTGGTTTTCTAAAACCTCGATTATTGGCTGGAAGAACGCTCTAACTACGAGGAAAACTGTTTACATTGTACTTATTTGGGCTGCAGCTGTGAGTCTATATCTATACGATTTTTATACCGGCCTGATCGCTTTATACTTTTTGAGTATCCTTCATGTGTTTTTTGAGTTTCCCCTCAATGCTATTACCATTAAAGAACTCTTTAAGTTTAGACGCGCAAAGGTAGCAACCTAAAAATGAGTAGCCCGAAAGCAAAACTTCTTATCATTGGTCATACGTTTCCTGAACCTGCAACTACAGCGGCTGGTCAGCGTATGATGCAACTTATAGCCCTCTTTCAGGCAGGAGGATTTACCGTAACGTTTGCTTGCACAGCAATGGCTTCGGAACGGTCTGTAAACTTACAGAACTTAGGAATTACTGCCGAGGCAATTCAATTAAATGATCCTTCTTTTGATGATTTTCTAACCGAATTACAACCTAATGTTGTTTTGTTTGATCGTTTTATAACTGAAGAACAGTTTGGTTGGCGCGTTGCTGAAGTGTGCAGTAACGCGGTACGGATTCTAGATACTGAAGATCTACATTTTCTTCGGAAAGCAAGGCAAGAGGCGGTTTTAAAGGGTTTTCCGACTTCGGAAGCTGATCTGTTTTCGGAAACAGCAAAGCGGGAACTTGCAAGTATTTTGCGTTGTGATCTTTCGCTGATCATTTCCGAAGTAGAAATACAGCTGCTAGAAGAAAAATTTAAAATTCCGAAGACGCTGCTGTGGTATCTTCCTTTTTTAGTAACTCCGCCTTCCGAAGAAAATAAAAAAGAAAATCTAACTTTTGACGAACGGGAAGATTTTATAACAGTGGGGAATTTATTACATGCGCCAAATATTGATTCAGTACGTCAACTAAAAAAAGTAATCTGGCCTAGGATCAGGATGCAACTGCCCGATGCTCAGCTACGTGTTTATGGGGCTTACGCTCCGCAGCAGATCAAAGAATTTCACAACGAATATGAAGGTTTTCTAGTAGTTGGTTGGACAAGTGATCTCAAGCGAGTGATGCAAAAAGCCAAAGTGTGTTTGGCGCCTATTCGGTTTGGCGCTGGGTTAAAAGGAAAACTGCTCGATGCGATGATGCATGGAACACCTTCTGTAACGACACCAATAGGGGCGGAAGGGATGTGCGGTAGTCTAGCTTTTGGTGGAATTGTTGCGGGAAGCGATGAAGATTTTGTGGAGGCTTCAGTAGCACTATACAATCAAAACAAGCTTTGGAATAAGGCTCAGCTTAATGGTTATCAGCTAATAGAAGAGCGATTTGCAATGCGCAATTTTTCCAAAGAATTTATACAAACAATCCATCAGCTTACAGCAGAACTTAAAAATCATCGTGAAGCTCATTTTATCGGACAAATTCTTCAACACCACACGCTTCAAAGTACTAAGTACTTGAGTAAGTGGATCGAGCAAAAGAATGCCCATTCATCTATATAATTCTCTTTTCAAGGAAAAAACATCTCAAATTAGGGGTTTTTACCTATTGTGATCTTCGTTAATCTATACTAATATTGTGTAACAGAATGAATCTTTATTGAAATCTGACTTGGTGCAATACGTACCAGTACGAATCAAGAAAAACAGTTCATCGGTAATTTTATACTATTGTACGAAAAAACTTACGAATTGTATTTTATTTGAAATCATTCTCCTACATTTAGCATCTAACCAAGTGACTTTGAGTCTTCAAGTCGAAAAATGAAAATTAAGAAAATGAAACAAGTACTAACATACACCTTTAAAAGAAAGTCTAGAAATTGTCTAGAATGGCTTTACAAAGTTGTTGAGTCACAATCGTACTATGACATGGAAGAATCTATGTTGTTAGACGAAGATACAGAGTGGCTCTACACTGATGAGCAAGAGCGTCCTTTTATAGCTATGAAGGAAGAGCAACAGTCTTAACTGAAATAAAAATAAGCCAATAGTTTAAAGAGTATTGGCTTATTTTTATAAAGTAAATTTATTATTGTTAACAAAGAAAATACTATTCACTAAAAATAGTTTTCCATTTTCCCAAAAAGAGCGGAATAGCACATCATCAACTAGGTAGATCATACTGCCACTTCCCATTCTATTTTCAGCAAATGTTACCGAGTTTGCCAATCCGGCTTTTGCATCGGTTCCTGAAAACCCGGATACAGTAATCGGATCACCTTTGATATAACCTACATTGTAGCCACTTTCTAAAAAGTCGTAAGCGTCGTTTCCTATTTTTAAGCTGTAATAGGTATCACCATATCCAAAGGCCATTGGGTGTGATGCATCTAGTGTTGTTTTGTAGATACTACCTGTAATAAGATCTTTTACACCCTCACGTTCACGCTGATCATAAGGAGTTAAATTTTCCTTTTTTGATTTATCTTTTTCTTCGGAAGCATCATTGTCTTTAGCTTTTATTCCATAGCCATCCTTCCCGGCAAAACTAGAAACCGCGTTTCCGATCGCAATAACTTTTCCACCTCTACGTACCCAATCAGTTAGGCTATCCAGTGTGTTTTCATTTAGAAATCTTCCATACCAACCATCTGGCATAATAAGAACATCAAACTGTGATAAGGTTTGCGCGCTAAAATCATCAGTATCAATAGAGGTCACTGGATATTTTAGTTGTTGTTCAAAAAAGTGCCAAAGAGCTCCATAACTCAGAGAGGAAGTCCCATTACCACGTAGCATTGCAATACGTTGGGTATTGATTAGTTTGATATCTGGTGACCCAAAGTCGGTCATTGTATCACTAAAGCTACTGTTAGCTACAAACAGTGAGCGCTCGTGTTTATTTGCGATCTTGGTAACCGTTTCGTCAAATTTTTCATTGGTACGGTTGTCGCTTTTAGTGATAACCAAGCTTCCTTTTTTAAATTCTTTTCCGCTAAAGCGAAGATCTTTTTCAGAAAAACGAACACGAATATCATTCTGTAATAGTTCTGAAAGAAATGCTGCGTCGTACAAACTGTTCCAAGAAACAACATAACCGGCATTGGCGCGCACCACTTGATTAACCGTTTTAATATATGGGTTTCCACCATTCGCAGCCACCAAAGATGTGCTAGCAACCGTTTCTAATCCATAGGCATGCGGAACACTCCAGGCCGTGATGTCATAGGTAAGAGGGTCACTTAATTTTGCATCGGGTTCAAACAATACTTTTACCATTTTTCCTTTGGGTTGATTGGTGCTAACAACCAATGCTCCAGCGGCATCCATGCTACCATTTCCGCTTTTTAAATAATTATATCCGCTAACGGTACCACTATTGGTGAAGCCATATTTTATCTCGTGCTTATCTAGAAGCTCGGTTAACGCATGAATCTTGTCAGGATGCCCTTGCATTACGTAGCTTTTGTACTTTAGATTACTATTGTTGAAAAATTTCTTGAATTCTGTATTTAGTTGAGACGCATTTTTAGATGCGGTTTCAACCGTCGATAGTCCCGTAGTTGTATGGTGTGCTGCCCTGTCTACGAGTGTCAAGACAAATCCTTCGTCTGTATTAATACCTAATCCTGCACGACCGTGTCCTGCTTGTTCGTAGGTCATTCCAATGGCGCCCATAAACATAGGGTAGGTGTCACCATAGCTAGGGTATAGTAGGTCAAAACGTTCTCTGGTAAAAAATAACCAACCATTTTGGTCAAAATAACGAGCGTGATTTTTGCCCACCTCCGATTGAAAATCACGTTGAAAATCGGTGATAATTTCGTGAAACGGTTCTGCAGCAGGGGCAAAATAATAAGGCTCATTAATACCTTGCTCATGGAAATCGACATGTACGTGCGGCATCCATTTATTGTATATTTTAAGACGTTGCTGACTTTCAACCTGCGTTGCCCATGCCCAATCACGATTGAGGTCAAACAAATAGTGGTTTGGTCGTCCACCTGGCCACGGTTCGTTGTGTTCAATGGCCGATTGTTTTACATTGTAGGGTGTTGATTTTACTTGGTTATACCAGTTTACATAACGGTCTCTCCCGTCTGGATTTACACAAGGATCGATAATTACCACGGTATTTTGCAACCAAGCGGTTTTTTTTGTGATGAGTTCATATAAGGTACTCATTGCGGCTTCGGTACTTGAAGCTTCATTGCCATGCACATTATAACTTAGCCAAACAATAGCTTTGTCGGGATTAGCGCTCCCATTAGCAATACCAATATTCTTTAAATTGTTGGTCCGTATGGTTTCAATATTTGCGAGGTTTTGTGATGTGGAAACCACGGCATAGGTAAGGGGTCTGCGTTCGTTCGTTTTTCCGTAGGTGTCAAAAGTCACCATATCACTATTGGCAGCGACATGTTCAAAATAATTTACTACATCGGCATGACGCGTAAATTGTGTTCCAATTTGATAGCCTAAAAATTCGGAAGGTGATTGTAATTGCGCGAATGTGTTTGCAACAACAAACAGGAAGAATACAGAAAGAATACGGTTCATGCGGAAGTTTTTAATGATAATGATAAAACTACTAAAGTTTTCTCAAATTCGTCTTTACGAATTCACAATTATGATTTAAACTGTATTTTTGCTTGAACCTTCTCAATAAATAATGTCAAAAAGCACTCTTTCGTATCAAAAAACCGGCTATTTTTCTAAATTGATGTGCGATTATCTCAATAAAGAGATCACTTTAGACAATTTCTACGGAAACTTTCCTGAGATAGAAAATTTTGAGGCACAAGTAGAAGCTAAGAAAGCGAGTTTTGATTCGTCGCTTCGGAAACGTTTAGTAACTCAATTGAATAAGCAGTATGCCCAATTAGAACCTTCCGAAGTCACAAAACAAAACATTGATTCGTTAAAGTCGGACAATACCTTCACAATAACCACGGGGCATCAACTGAATCTTTTTACTGGACCCCTGTATTTTTTATATAAAATTATTTCAGTAATTAATCTTTCCAAAGATCTTAAAAAGAAGTACCCTAAAAATCACTTTGTGCCAGTCTATTGGATGGCCACCGAGGATCATGATTTTGATGAGATCAATTACTTTAATTTTAAAGGGAAAAAAATTGTTTGGGAACGTGAAAGCGGCGGTGCTGTTGGAGAATTCACAACAGACGGCTTAGACAATGTTTTAGAGATATTAAAAGGTGAGTTTGGTACTACAGATCATGCAAAATTTCTTTTAGATTTATTTGAGGAAGCTTATATAAAGCATGATAATCTCGCCGACGCCACGCGCTATCTTGGCAATGCCTTGTTCAAAAATGATGGATTGGTCATTGTAGATGGCAACGACAAAGAACTTAAAAAAGCTTTTATTCCCTTTGCTGAAAAGGAACTTACAAAACAAACTTCCTATAACTGTATTAGTGACACGACAAAGCGCTTAACCGGATTAGGATATCCTGAGCAAGTTCATCCAAGGGAGATCAATTTATTTTATCTTACTGAAGGACTGCGCGAACGTATCATTGAACGTGACGGAAAGTTTTATGTCAATGACACAAATCTAAGTTTTAGTGAATTTGAAATTTTAGAAGAGCTTAAATCAAATCCACAACGTTTTTCGCCAAATGCATTGTTAAGACCCTTATATCAAGAGGTGATCTTACCTAACTTATGTTATGTGGGTGGTGGTGGCGAATTAGCATATTGGTTTCAGTTACAAGATTATTTTAAAGAAGTTGAGGTGGTCTTTCCTATTCTTTTACTGCGGAATTCGGCACTGCTTTCTTCGAATAAATTCTCAGAAAAGCTTAATAAACTGCAAGTTGATATAGAACAATTATTTCTAGATCAGGATGAATTGAAAAGTGCATATACACGTCAATTATCTACGATCGACATCGATTTTTCGAAACAGAAAGGCTATTTAAAGCAGCAATTTAAAGAACTGTATGAGTTGGCAAGTAAAACAGACAAATCATTTGTGGGAGCTGTTGCGGCGCAAGAAAAGAAACAGCTTAACGGCTTAGATCATCTGGAAAATCGCTTGCTAAAGGCCCAAAAAAGAAACTTAGCAGATGCCTTGGATCGTTTGATGATTATACAAGATGATCTCTTTCCAAAGCAAAGCTTACAAGAACGAACAGTCAATTTCTCAGAGAGGTATTTAGAATATGGTGATTTGCTTATAGACCTTCTAAAGAAAGATTTAAAGCCGTTAGAACATAAATTTACGATCTTGAACTTGCCGTAAAATCCTTAAATTTTTTCTAATTTCGAATCGTTTCAAAATGAAATTTTAACGTATTTTTGCGCATG
The DNA here is from genome assembly GCF_058148545.1 of Ulvibacter sp. 2305UL32-6. Classification (NCBI taxonomy): domain Bacteria; kingdom Pseudomonadati; phylum Bacteroidota; class Flavobacteriia; order Flavobacteriales; family Flavobacteriaceae; genus Ulvibacter; species Ulvibacter sp. 2305UL32-6. Next base: position 836,680 of record NZ_JBYVKA010000002.1, on the reverse strand, counting down.
CAAAACAACGTCCTTATTCTAGATTTTGGATCGCAATACACACAGCTTATCGCAAGACGTGTGCGTGAATTGAACATCTATTGCGAGATCCATCCTTATCATAAAATTCCAGAAGATCTTTCCAGTTTTAAAGCGGTCATTTTATCGGGTAGCCCATTTTCAGTGCGCGCCGAGGATGCTCCGCATCCAGACCTTTCAAGAATTAAAGGGCACAAACCCCTGCTTGGGGTTTGTTACGGCGCGCAGTATCTAGCACATTTTAATGGAGGAAGCGTTGAGCCTTCTAATATTCGGGAATACGGAAGAGCAAATCTTACCACTATCCTAAGTCACGACGGACTCTTTGCCGGGATTTCAGAAAATACGCAGGTCTGGATGAGTCATAGTGATACTATCGCGAAGCTCCCCAAAAAGGGTGTGCGTCTTGCAAGTACTAATGATGTTGCTAATGCAGCGTATCGCATTGAAGGAGAAGAGACTTATGCTATTCAGTTTCACCCTGAAGTATATCACACTAAGGAAGGAAAACATCTGTTAGAAAATTTCTTAGTTCATATTGCGGGTGTTGCGCAATCTTGGACGCCTGCTGCTTTTGTGGATAGTACGGTTCACGAGTTGAAAAATAAAATTGGTAACGATCGCGTTGTTCTTGGTTTAAGTGGTGGGGTAGATTCTACCGTAGCCGCTGTATTATTGCATAAGGCGATCGGAAAAAACCTCTACTGTATTTTTGTAAATAATGGCTTACTTCGAAAGAACGAATTTGAAAGTGTTCTGGATCAATACAAGCACATGGGGCTTAACGTAAAGGGCGTAGATGCTTCGGCACGTTTTTTGGATGCGCTTAAAGGAGAGAGTGACCCTGAGGCAAAACGAAAGGCAATTGGTAATGCGTTTATTGAAGTTTTTGACGATGAGGCTACTTCAATTACAGATGTAACATATTTGGCACAGGGAACAATCTATCCTGATGTGATAGAAAGTGTTTCCGTTAATGGGCCGTCAGTGACTATTAAGTCGCATCACAATGTAGGAGGGTTACCAGACTTTATGAAATTAAAGATCGTTGAGCCATTGCGTATGTTGTTTAAAGATGAAGTACGTCGCGTAGGTGCCGAAATGGGTATCGACCCAGTTTTACTTGGAAGACATCCTTTTCCTGGTCCTGGGCTCGCAATTAGAATTTTAGGTGATATCACCGCTGAAAAGGTGCGAATCCTTCAAGAGGTAGATGCTATATTTATTAATGGTTTGCGTAAATGGGATCTATATGACAAAGTTTGGCAGGCAGGAGCTATTCTCTTACCAGTAAATAGTGTTGGAGTGATGGGCGATGAGCGTACCTACGAGAAAGTAGTTGCCTTACGTGCTGTTGAATCAACTGATGGTATGACGGCAGATTGGGTGAATTTACCTTACGAATTTTTGCAGGAGATAAGCAATCATATCATAAACAGAGTAAAAGGCGTTAATAGAGTAGTATATGACATCAGTTCAAAGCCACCTGCAACGATCGAGTGGGAGTAGAAGGTCTAAGTTTTAAAGGAATTTTAAGACGAAGCTCAGTTCATTATTGTATTTTTCAGAAGAAAATAAACCTATATAGTACGTGAAATATTTCAGTTATATCATCATCATAATGCTTTGTGTCACTTCATATGGAGCGATGGGGCAAACCCAGTATAAGAGTCACACGGTACAGAAAGGCGAGACAGTTTCCAGTATTTCGAGACTCTATAAAATCAAACCCGTTGATATTTATAAGCTAAATCCGAATGCTGTTAGTGGGCTTCAGGAAAATGATGTGCTTGTGATACCTTCGGAAGCCTTTGTAAGTACGGGTACCGCAAAGATGAAATTTAAAACACATAAGGTTCGTCGAAAAGAGACCTTATACAGTATTGCAATAAAGTACGGCGTTGAGCAAGACGACATCAAAAAATATAATAAGGAGCTTTATTCGCGACAACTAAAAAAGGGAGAAAAAATACAGATCCCTATGGGATTTGAGACCACATCAAGCGTGGCGGTCAATCCAAAAGACAAGAATGTGATCGGTACTGATCCCGCTGCTAAACAACACATCGTTCAGCCAAAAGAAACAAAGTACGGTATTGCAAGAATGTACGGTGTTACTATTGCCGAATTAGAAGCGCTCAACCCAGGTATGGGTGATGGTTTACAAATAGGAATGATTCTTAATGTGCCTAATACTTCAGTTACCGAAAGTGCAACCATAGAAGATGAGGAATACGATTTTTACGAAGTTAAAAAGCAGGAAGGATTCTACAGACTCAAAGTGAATTTAGGTCTTTCCGAAGAAGAGATCATACAGCTCAACCCATATGCTAAAGATGGTCTAAAGGAAGGAATGATCCTTAAAATCCCTAAACAGTCTTCAAGCGTGTCTATTTCAGGTTCTGTTGAGCCCGTAAATCTAGAAAGCATGATCATTAATCGCGATCAAAAACGAATTGCGGTTTTATTGCCATTTCAACTTCAAAAAGCAGTTGGAGATTCTACGGAAACAAATGTCGATCTGATTAGAGAAAACGGTATAATGCGTGTCGCCCTAGATTTTCACAGTGGAATCTTAATGGCTGCAGAGTTTGCAAAGGATAAAGGGATCTCAACACGTATTGATGTTTATGATACCCAAGGAAGTGCAGGAAAAGTGAGTAGCATTATTTCAGGGAATAATATCAAAGATGCAGATGCTGTTATTGGTCCGTTACTCGGTAAAAATGTTGAGCAGGCGGCCTTGGATCTAAGAAGCAGTAAAACCCCTGTCTTTTCGCCATTGAGCAATAAAACTGTGAAAATGTCTTCTAACCTTTTTCAAACGCTCCCAAGTGATGAGATGCTTAAGCGCGGAATGATCGAATACCTCCAGCGCAATGAAATGGGTAAGAATTTTATTATTATTTCTGACGTAAAACACGCCAAAAGTAAATCTGAGATTTTAGCGGTTTTCCCGAATGCAAAATCGGCTATGCCGCGTGCTAAAGGATTTTTATACGAAACTGATATTGCCTCAAAAATTGAAAAAGGAAAAGATAATTGGGTTATTTTGGCTTCGGCAGATCCTGTGATCGTTAGTAATGTGGTCAATTTATTGCACGGGATGCCAGACGATTATAAATTGAGATTATTTACGCTCGACAAAAATGACGCGTTCGATTTTGACGATATTTCTAACCGAAATCTTGCAAAATTGAGTTTTACTTTTCCTAGTGTAAATAAAAGTTACAATTATAAAGATAAAGACGCATTTCTGATAAGTTATAAAAATAAATACGGTGTGCTTCCTAATCGATATGCCGTACGTGGTTTTGATATAACCTACGATGTTTTGCTCCGCCTTGCGAGTGCAGATAATATCTACGATGCATCAGATACCGACTATGAAACCGAATATGTAGAAAATAAGTTTCGCTACAGTAAAAAAATGTTTTCAGGGTATCAAAACAATGCAATGTATATCATAAAATATACACTAACACTTCAATTTCAAGTTGTAAAATGAGTACGTCAAAAGTAACATACATCGGCAATCTGCGTACCGAATGTGAACATCTGAAATCAGGAAGTACATATATCACTGATGCTCCAACCGACAATAATGGCAAAGGAGAAGCTTTTTCACCTACCGACACGGTCGCTACTGGTCTTGCAAATTGCATGCTCACTATGATGGGGATAAAAGCCCGTGATCTAAAAATTACTTTGGACGGAACTGTGGCGATGGTCACAAAAACGATGGCGGCAAATCCTAGACGTATCTCCAAAATAGAAGTGTTTCTAGAATTGCCTGTTGATATTTCTGATAAGCACAAAAAGATTTTAGAAAATACAGCGAGAACCTGTCCTGTTCATTATAGTCTGCACCCCGATATTGAAAAAGTTATAAAATTTCAATGGGGCTCGTAAGGCTTCGGAAGTGAACATCCAATAAAATGATATTTTTTCCGTTTCTCTGAATGATGCGCTTTCTAATTATTATATTCTTTTCTATTGTTGGCTTTCTTCCAACAGATCTTGAGATGGAAGCCACTTCTGCTTCCGAAGAAAAAATGACATGGAATCAAGAGCGTCCGCTACAGTGGTCAGATTTTAAAGGTAAACCCAAGCCTGCATTAGGTTTTGTTGCGAGCACCAATTCTGGTATTTCCTTTTCGTATTCGTATAAAATAACTAACGGCCAACGCAGCACACAGTTTGAAGTTTCAAGCTTTTTCTATCCTCTTGAATCTTGGTATTTGCAGGGCGAAGTAAACGCCTATATCTTAAAACATGAACAAACACACTTTGATATTTCTGAACTGCATGCGCGTAAACTTAAGAAACGCCTTGAGGCAGCTCATTTTTCAGATGAATTAAAAAAAGAAGTTGAAACTATCTATCACGATATTGAGCAGAAACGAAAAGCCATGCAAGATGCTTTTGATTTAGAAAGTGATCATTCAAAAAACGAGGAGGGCGAGGAGCAATGGGAGGTTTATGTCGCTCAACAATTACAGATCTATGACCGTTGGAAATAACTTTATAGGACCAGATCCTAAACATCTTGAGATCTTGGCAAATTACAAGATGCCCTTTGGAAAGTATAAAGGAAAACTCCTTATCCAATTACCCGAAACATATTATGTTTGGTTTAAACAAAAAGGTTTTCCGGAAGGGAAATTGGGGAATCTAATGCATGAAATGCATGAGATCAAGATCAACGGTCTTGAAGATATGCTACGTCCGTTGATCAATTCAAAGCATAAGTGGTAGTGCCTAGCTAGTATTGTTAAGACTTGCCCCCGTAATAAATACGTTGATTCATGAGTTTGGTTCTAGCATCCAGCATTTTGCGTTAACTTCTATTGGTTGGTATGCCACGGTTTTACTTTCTGTAAAAACCGTCCAATTTTAAAAAGAATCTGCATTGCCTTCTCCAAGAAATCCCTACCTTTGCATCCCGTAAGGTAACTTAGCATTGGCATTCATGAGCACTACAAAATACATCTTCGTTACGGGCGGGGTTTCATCATCTTTAGGAAAAGGAATTATAGCGGCATCGCTAGCAAAACTGTTGCAGGCGAGAGGTTATCGCGTGACTATTCAGAAGCTAGATCCGTATATTAACGTTGACCCAGGTACGTTAAACCCGTATGAACATGGCGAATGTTATGTGACCGACGACGGCGCAGAAACCGATTTGGATCTAGGGCATTACGAACGCTTCCTTAACGTTCCAACATCACAAGCGAACAACGTAACTACTGGTCGTATCTATCAAAGTGTTATTGAAAAGGAACGCCGTGGCGAATTCTTAGGGAAGACCGTACAGGTCATTCCGCATATCACAAACGAAATTAAAGAGCGTATTCAGATCTTAGGTAAAAGCGGCGATTTTGATATTGTCATTACTGAAATAGGAGGAACTGTAGGCGATATTGAGTCACTGCCCTATATTGAATCTGTACGTCAATTGAAATGGGAGCTGGGTGATGATAATGCCATGGTGATCCATTTAACACTTGTGCCTTATCTTTCGGCTGCAGGTGAGCTAAAGACAAAACCTACACAGCATTCAGTAAAATTACTCATGGAAAGCGGTATTCGTGCCGATATCCTTGTTTGTCGCACCGAACATGAGCTTTCCGAAGAACTTAAAGCGAAATTAGCTTTGTTCTGTAACGTGAGAAAAGAAGCTGTTATTCAGTCTATTGACGCATCTACTATTTATGATGTACCTAATATGATGCTCGAAGAAGGACTTGATAAGGTAACTTTAGCGAAATTGAATCTAGAAGATACGAAGGCGCCAGATCTAACGCATTGGAATCAGTTTTTAAAGCGACATAAAAATCCAAAAGGTAAGGTGCGAATTGGTTTGATCGGGAAGTATGTTGAATTACAAGACAGCTATAAGTCTATCCTTGAGTCGTTTATTCATGCTGGCGCAGAGAATGAAGTTAAAGTAAAAGTAAAGCCAATTCATTCCGAACATATTAACGCCGAAAATGTAGCGAACGAACTTAAAAATCTGGACGGAATTTTAGTCGCTCCTGGTTTTGGAGAACGCGGTATTGAAGGGAAAATTGAAGCAGTGCGCTATGCGCGTGAAACAGGACTTCCTTTTTTAGGGATTTGCTTAGGAATGCAAATGGCGGTTATAGAATACAGTCGGAATGTACTAGGTCTTGCAGATGCTAATTCTAGCGAGATGAGCGTAGAAACCGAACATCCCGTGATCAGCCTTATGGAGGAACAGAAAAACATTAAAAACATGGGCGGCACTATGCGACTCGGCTCATGGAAATGTGATCTAGTAAAAGATAGTATAGTATCTAAAGTTTATAATGCAGATAGTATCAATGAACGCCACCGTCACCGTTATGAATTCAACAATGCGTATAGAGAACAACTTGAAGCGGCAGGGCTTAAGACCACAGGAATAAACCCTGAAACTGGTTTGGTGGAGATCGTTGAAATTCCAACGCATCCTTGGTTTGTTGGGGTACAGTATCATCCTGAGTATAAAAGTACTGTTGCCAATCCACATCCACTATTTGTAGCTTTTGTAAAGGCTGCGCATGATTATTCAGAAAAGAAATAAGAAAAAATGAAGCACATATATTTATTAGTATTCGCGGCGATCATATTGTTGGCAGGATGTTCTTCTGACGACAAGACATCCGTTTCTGATGACCAAATGGATGATGCGTCGGAAGGATTACTTCTTAAAAGTGTTTATCGTGACGGTGAATTATTTGATTATTATGAGTATGATAGCGAGCAAAGGGTGAGCAAGAGAATACCAACCGTTGGTAGTGGAAGTATATATTTTCTATATGAATATGTCGGAGACAATAGCATTCTAAGAATCTATGATGTAACGGAAAGATTGTTACTAACAGATACCTATTATCGTATAAATGCAACTTCGTACAGAAGTGATCGGGTTTACGAACCAATTGCTCCAAATCAAGATTCTTATTTTATCGTTAATCATACACCAGAGGGTTGTGGAATAAATAGCAGGTTAGGCTATTATATTGATGGAAGTGAATATTACTCTCAAATTTTTGAGTATAATGGGATTCAATGTAACGATACAGAAGTTGCGACCTATATAAATGATGTCGTGATTAAATATGTTAGAATTCGAGATAAAGGTAAATTTGCTTTTGCAAGTACGTATATTCGGGAGACTAATATCAGTCCAAAGCACAATATTCTTTCTGAAACGAGATACAATGAGAATGATGAGGTTGAAGAAACCGCTTCATTTACTAGCATTTTTGAATATAATGATCTGGATTATCCAATAACTGAAGTACGAACGTTTTTGAATGGCTCAGTACAAAACTATACCTACGAATATTATTAATCCGACAATATGTCGCTTTGTAAAAATGGGCGAGATTGTTGGTCTAACGATTTATAAATAATTCTGAAGTTATCTTCGGAAAAAAGATTACCGTAACGCGGAACTACATATGGAAAGTAAAAAGTTTGATGTCAATTCCCTAATTGGGTTTGTATTAATTGGAGGAATCTTGGTTTGGATGTTATATATGAACAAACCAACTGAAGAAGAAATTCAAGCAGAAAAGGCTAAAACTGAAGCTGCAGCAATAGAAAAAGCTGCTTCCGAAGTAAAAAAAGATACAACGACACTTGTTGAAGCGACCGAAGAGCTGTCGGCTGCAAATGCACAAGATTCTGTTGCAATCGAGAAATTAAAAAGCAGACTCGGCTCTTTTGCATATTCAGGAACATTACCTTCAGCAACAAACGCTGTTACTGTTTTAGAAAATGATGTACTTCGCCTAGAAGTGAGCAATAAGGGAGGATATATCACCAAAGCTATGGTGAAGCAACATACCATGTATGACGGAGAACAGATCTATATGATTAAAGATGGAAATGCTTCGTTAAACTTGCAGTTTTCAGCAGAAAACAGAACGTTAAATACGAAAGATCTGTTTTTTGAACCTTCGTTATCACAAAAAGGCGAAAGCAGCGTACTAACCATGCGTTTAAAATCGTCTGCCGATAGCTATGTTGAATACCGCTATGAGCTTACGCCAGGCGAGTATATGATGGGCTTTAGTATTAAAACTCAAGGTTTAGATGGGGTGATCAATACCTCAGAGCCAGTATATTTAGATTGGCAATTGAAAGGCTATCGCCATGCAAAAAGTATTAGTTATGAGAACCGCTATTCGCGACTTACCTATGAATATGAAAATGGAGATCATTCAAAGCTAGATCCAACAGGCGAAGACGCTGAAGTTGAAAAAGATGTTACTTGGATGAATTTCCGTCAGCATTTCTGGAGTTCTATGCTTTTGACCGATACACCTTTTAAAGAGGTTGCTCTTTCTTCTATCGACCTAGTAAAGGACGAAGAAATTGATACAATTTATACAAAGAAGTACGGCGCAAAAATGTTACTTGACGTTAAAGGCGGTGACATTACTCAGAATATGAATATGTATTACGGGCCAACAGATTATAAGATCTTTAAAAAGTATGATCGTAATCTCGATGAAGCTATGCCATTGGGTTGGGGTATTTTTGGTATGATAAACAAATGGTTGATCATACCTTTATTTGGGTTCCTAAGTGGCTTTTTACCAGCTGGTATCGCCATTATTGTCTTAACGATCCTTATTAAATTAATGCTGTCTCCAGTACAATACAAACAGTATTTGTCTCAGGCTAAGCTAAAAGTTCTCAAACCAGAACTTGATGCCATTCGTGAAAAGTATGGTGACAACAAGATGAAAATTCAGCAGGAAACTATGAAGGTGCAAAATGCTGCCGGAGCGAGCCCGTTAAAAGGTTGTTTGCCCGCCATTCTTCAAATTCCGGTGTTCTACGCCTTGTTTACATTTTTCCCAACTGCCTTTGATCTTCGTGGAAAGAGTTTCTTGTGGGCTGAAGATCTTTCTAGCTATGATACCATAGCCGAATTGCCTTTTCATATTCCATTCTATGGGGATCACGTAAGTTTGTTCCCAATATTGGCCTCTTTAGCCATTTTTGTTTATATGATGATGAGTACAGGTCAGAGTATGCAGGCACAGCAGCAACCAGGGATGCCAAATATGAAATTCCTTATGTATTTGTCGCCTTTGTTTATGCTGGTATTCTTTAACAACTACGCCAGTGGATTGTCACTGTATTATTTTGTATCTAACCTGATCACCATTGGTATTATGTTAGTGATCAAAAATTTTATCATAGATGAAGATAAAATTCATGCTAAGATCCAAGTGAAAAAAGCTACGCCTAAAAAGCAGAATCGTTTTCAGAAGAAAATGGCCGAAATGATGGATCAGGCAGAGCAACAACAGAAATCTAGTAAAAAGAAGAAGTAATAAGATCTTTTAATTTAATGTTCTAAAAGAGTGCCTCATTTAAGATGGCACTCTTTTTGGAATAACTTTCGTAAGCACATTCAATAGAAATCAAAATTGTGCGTTTATTAAAAAATGAATGCTATGAAGCTGTTATTTATTGTTTTCTTCGGAATATTAGTTGGATTAAATCCAGCCGTGTCCCAAAACGAGATTAACCAGACCGATGCCAACGGAAAACGTCATGGTATTTGGGAAAAAAAATATCCAAATAGCAAGCAACTTCGCTATCGCGGCCAGTTTGAACATGGTAAAGAAATAGGAACCTTTAGTTTTTACTGTGAAGATTGCAAAAATGTTCCCTCTGTTATTAAAGAATTTAACACCGATACTAATATTTCCAAAGTGACTTATTTTACAGCCAAGGGGAAAAAGGTGAGCGAAGGAGAAATGAACGGAAAAGACCGTGTTGGAGAATGGGTTTATTACCATAAAAAAGGCGATGATATAATGACCCGTGAAAACTATAAAGCAGGGAAATTACACGGCCCTAAAACGGTCTATTATCCTGATGGCAGGGTGGCTGAAGAGACAACTTATAAAGAAGGATTGTTGCACGGCGAGAATAAGTATTACGCCCCAAATGGAACATTGCTAAAGGCATTAAACTATGCAAATGATAAGATGGAAGGTTTAGCGGTGTACTATGATGAATTCGGAAAAAAGAGTATTGAAGGGAATTATAAAGATGATAAAAAACACGGTGTCTGGAAATATTATACCAATGGAAAGTTAGATCGTGAAGAAACCTTTCCGAAGCCATTAAAAAAAGCACAGTAGTTTTAATTCTGAAGGATCTTCAAAAAACACTTCAGAAACTTCCTTTAGTTTCAAAAAATTTTTATCGTAATTTTGCACTGTAGAAATGATGCAGAAAAAAACAGTAGTTGTCGGACTTAGCGGTGGAGTTGATTCTAGCGTTGCAGCCTACCTTTTAAAGGAACAAGGCTATAATGTTATAGGGCTTTTTATGAAAAATTGGCATGATGATTCGGTCACTATTTCTAATGAATGCCCATGGTTAGAAGATAGTAATGACGCGATGCTGGTTGCAGAAAAATTAGGGATACCTTTTCAAACGGTCGATCTAAGCGAAGAGTATAAAGAGCGAATCGTTGATTATATGTTCAACGAATACAAAATGGGACGTACCCCAAATCCGGATGTACTTTGCAATAGAGAAATTAAATTTGACGTCTTCCTCAAAATTGCACTAAATCTTGGCGCAGATTTCGTCGCCACAGGGCATTACTGTAGAAAAGGAATTCTTGAAAAAGATGGGAAAGAAACCTATCAGTTACTTTCTGGAAAAGATCCAAATAAAGACCAGTCGTATTTTCTTTGCCAATTATCACAAGAACAATTGTCTAAGACCTTATTTCCAATTGGTGAATTATTAAAACCCGAAGTACGTAAAATTGCTTCGACGCAAAATTTAATTACAGCCGAAAAACGAGATTCGCAAGGCTTGTGTTTTATTGGAAAAGTTCGTTTGCCGGAGTTTTTACAACAACAATTAGCGCCCAAAGAAGGTGTTATTATTGAAGTACCTTCCGAATTTCCAGCTTATAAAAGAGAAGTGAGCACTTTTCAGAATAAACAAGAAGAACTCGTTTATCTTTCTGAAAAACCCGTTTACACTAAAACCGACGGAAAAACGGTGGGAACACATCAAGGAGCGCACTATTTTACCAAAGGCCAACGAAAAGGCTTAAGTGTAGGAGGTACTCCAGAACCTTTGTTTGTTATTGATACAGATGTTTCTGAGAATATTATTTATACTGGGCAAGGTAAGGATCATCCGGGTCTATACCGCCGTGGATTGTATGTAACAAAGCAAGAAACACACTGGGTTCGACCAGACTTGTGTCTTCAGGAAGACGAAACCATGGATGTCATGGCTCGTATTCGTTATAGACAGTCGCTGGAAAAAGCTACCCTGTATCAAACTGTTTCCGGACTTTATGTTATCTTTGAGAATCCGCAGTCTGCTATTACCGAAGGTCAGTTTGTCGCATGGTATCGCAATGATGAATTGCTAGGCAGCGGTGTGATCTCCTAAAAAAAAGTTTATGAAAAAGTTTTTATTTTTAATGGCATTCATGACTCTTGGAGTTGTGTACGCTCAAGAAGATGCGCTAGTATTTCTAGCCGACAAAGAGAATGTTGCTGCTTCCCTTGCCAACCCTATATCGATCTTAACACAAGATGCAATTGACAGAAAACAACTCCACAACACAGCTATTGATGAGCGTGATGTACCCGTTAATGAGGCATATATTACGCAGTTAAAAAATACTTCGGGCATAGAGGTTTTGTCCAAATCGAAATGGATGAACGCTGTATATGTTCGCGGTTCGCAAGCAAACATCGAAAATTTAACCAATTTAACTTTCGTGACGAGTGTTGAATTTATGGATAAATCGCTTAATTTTTGGGGCGGGAACGATCCGGCTCCAGATAAATTTGCAATGGAAGTAGAAACCTCACGTATTGAATACGATTACGGAGCTGCCGAGAATCAAACAACCATGTTGGGTGTTGATTATTTGCATTCAGAAAATTTGACGGGTGCAGATATGGTAATAGCGGTTTTAGATAGTGGATTTCCTAATTTTGCGAATAATCCAGCTTTTGCTCATATTGTTTCTGAAGGAAGATTACTGGGCACTTATGATTTTGCTGAACGTCAAACCAATGTAGATGGAACGGGAACTCATGGATCAAGTACAAGTAGTGATATAGGTGCTATTGTTGCCGGAAACCCTAATCCCGAAGATAACTTTGTAGGAACAGCTCCCGATGCCTCATTTTATTTGTTTCGTACAGAATATGCTCCAACCGAAAACCCGGTGGAGGAAGCTTGGTGGGTGGAAGCCTTAGAACGAGCAGATAGCTTAGGTGTGGATGTAGTAAATACGTCTTTAGGCTACCAAGATTACGATAATCCAGCCTATGACCATAGTTATGAAGATCTTGACGGTCAGACCACCATTGCAGCTCGCGGAGCTAATCTTGCCTGGGAAAAAGGAATGTTGTTGGTGACCTCTGCAGGTAATGACGGACAGACATTTACATTCGTAGCAACACCAGCCGATGCTCCTGGAGTTCTTACCGTTGGTGCGGTAGATTCAAATGGCGATTATGCCAATTTTAGTTCTATTGGACCTACAGTTGATGGTAGAATAAAGCCAGATGTTATGGCAAAAGGCGCTAGTGCAGCTGTTGTAGATCCTAGTGGTAATGTGACCTTTTCGAGTGGAACCTCCTTTAGTTCTCCTATTATGGCGGGAGCAGTGGCGTCCCTGTGGCAATCGCGTCCAGAAGTGCCCAATTTTAGGATCATTCGTGTAGTTAGAGAATCTGCTCATCTTTATGAAAACCCCACAGACCAGATGGGCTATGGAATACCAAATTTTGAAATGGCCTGGTCATTACTTCAAAATTTAGGAGTGGAAGATCAACTCTTAGAGAATCAATTTGCGATCTATCCCAATCCAGTAGAGGATCTGGTAAACATATCATTTCCGAAGCAAGTAGAAAATGCTACCGCAGTTCTTTATGATATCTTCGGAAAGAGAATTTCAGAAAAAACAATCTCTTCCTTAGAAAACACTATTGTTATGTCAGGTTTGGCGCCTGGGATGTATGTCTTAAATATTACTTCCGAAGAAAAAAGCAACAGTTTTAAAGTCGTTAAAAAGTAGTGAAGAATAAAATTACAACGCTTTTTGCAATAGAACACCCCATCATTCAAGCGGGAATGATCTGGAATAGTGGTTGGCGATTAGCAAGTGCTGTTAGTAATGCTGGCGGACTCGGAATTTTGGGCGCAGGCTCAATGTACCCGGATGTACTTCGCGAACATATTCAGAAATGCAAGAAGGCTACAAATAAACCTTTTGCAGTAAATGTTCCTATGCTATATCCAAATCTCGAAGAGATCATAGGTATTATTATTGAGGAAGAGGTGAAGATCGTGTTTACTTCCGCAGGAAATCCTAAAACGTACACACAGCATTTAAAGAATCACGGGATCACTGTGGTACATGTAGTAAGTAGTGTAAAATTTGCGCTCAAAGCTGAAGAAGCAGGGGTTGATGCGGTGGTTGCCGAAGGTTTTGAAGCGGGAGGACATAACGGCCGAGATGAGACCACAACTTTAGCTTTGATCCCGATGGTCAAAGAAAAAATTTCTATTCCTTTAATAGCCGCAGGTGGAATTGCAACAGGTAGGGCAATGCTCGCTACCATGATCCTGGGCGCAGATGCCGTGCAAGTAGGAAGTAGATTTGTAGCTTCGGAAGAGTCTAGTGCGCATCGTGCTTTTAAGCAGTTGGTCGTTGACGCAAAAGAAGGTGATACGCAACTTACATTAAAAGAATTAGCGCCGGTTCGGATGCTGAAAAATAAATTTTTTCAGGATGTGATGGAGCTTTACGCGACAAACCCAACGAAGGAACAACTCATTGAACTTTTAGGCCGAGCGAGAGCCAAAAAAGGCATGTTTGAAGGTGATCTGGTGGAAGGAGAATTGGAGATCGGTCAGGTTGCAGGCTTGATTCACGATATAAAACCAGCAGCCGAAATTGTTGCCGATATGTTGGCGGAATTCAAGCAGGCTAAAGCAGAAATCTGTGCGCTATAAGTTAGGTTTACTTTGTTATTAAACTTGTAAAAAAGGGTACAACCATTTCTTCAGAAAATAATAAGGAAAATGTCATTGCTATTTACTGCTTCGGCTCTTTTGCTTGCTTTTGTGCAATTTCTAGTCGATAGAGTTCGCGCCCTAATTCGGCTAAAAAAGGGACTCCTATGTTTTCGTATTCATACATATTGTCGTTGAAAACACCATTGTCGTTAACTAAAATAGTAGCTGTAAGGATAAATTGAATATCGTTTCGGGTGTCTACAATATAGGCCGTGTCGGTAAGCGTTCCATAGGCGTATCCAACCTTGTTGTATATTTTAAAATTGCTAGGAATACGACCTCTTTCGTCTCCAAACATAAAGAATTTGACATAGCCATCCCAATAATCAATTTCTCGATATCCTTGCAAACGGGCTACAGTAGACATACTTTTCTCTAAAACTAACAAGCTGTTTTCCGAAAGCTGAAAACGTTCTGATTCTTTATATGCCTCCGGAAAAAACAAACGTTTCATTAAATTTTGTTGACTTTTTACGGGGAAATAGTTCTTTTCTGAAAAGTCCATTGCTTCGTTTACGCGCGTGCTATCTTGTAAGTAAGCAATTCCTTTTTGTTGATTTTCTACGGAAATTCTTTCGATAGCCGAGTCATTTCCGCCGCCCAAAGAAATAGTGTCTAAGTCGACTACAAAATGTAATGGTTTTCGTTTTGCTTCTGAAGCATTTTCAGTCTCAATACGATGCGATATACGTACAGGTTTGATCCCTTTTTCGCGAAGCTTTTCGTTTATATAATCTCTTCCGAGGAATTCATATAAACGATTGTATGCTTCATTATTACTTACTGCAAAGATCTGTCTTAGATCATCTGCTAAATTATGTGAGATAGTGTCACCTTCAATAAAATAGGGGGTTTGAGGCGTTATATTTGGATGTGCGTCTACATACTCCAGAGCTAAAATGGCTGCAGGTAATTTAACGGTACTTGCGGGATAGAAGTAGTTGCTGTCATCTACTTGAAAAGTTTCATCCTTAAAGACTACATTTCCTTTTTTATCTCGATCGATGTGAGTATACATAATCTGAACTTCATGTGCTTCCAGATCTGTCATAACCGCTTTGATGGATGGAAATTCACTTTTTAGTGCTTTTTCTAGCGTCGATTCGGGAATGGGTTTCTTTGAACAGCTACTAGCAACAAAGATCATTAACAAGGCTAATAGATTTTTCATGCTTTAAAATTATAGTTTTTTGGCAATTATAAACAAATCTACTGCTTCCTGGCCATCGGGTGAAACATAGTTTTGCCTTCGGATATCTAAAATTTGAAATTTATTTTCTTCCAGCTGCTGTTCTAAAAACCAGCTCTCATAATAATAAATAAATACTTTTTCGGAATGTGATGCAGAACCCTGTATTCCAGAATTATTATAGTCACCTTCCATGGTACTTAAATAAAAAAGACTATTTGCGTTTACTAATTTAGCGCTGTCTCTTATAAGTTGTACGGTAGCATCGCGATCAATATAAGGAACACAAAACCCGCAGAATATCGCATCAAATTTTTGATTGAGCGTACTAATATCTCTACAGTCTAATACTTCGTAGTTGGCCTTAGGGTTATTTTCTTTAGCCAACGCGATCATATTGGGCGCAAAATCAATTCCGAAGATATTTAGATCGGGTCGCTTTTGTAGTAGGTACTTTGTTACATTTCCTGGTCCGCAGCCTATTTCCAAAACTTCCACGGCCTTTTTTGGCAGCTGTTTGCAAAAATCATCATAGCTATTGTGATAGCCATCCCAATCCATAAATCGCTTTAAGTATTGGGAGGCTAAAGAATTATAGGTGTTCTTATTTAGTTCATATGCATCCAAAACACTAATATCACAAGGCTACAATCACTTGATTATTTATGATGTCATCAAAGGTTTCACGTTTTCTGATCAGGTGAGCTTTGTCTTCGTACCAAAGCACTTCTGCTGGTCTGTAACGAGAATTGTAGTTGCTCGCCATACTAAAACAATAAGCTCCAGCATTACTGAAAGCTAAAATATCGCCTTCGCTTATTTCTGAGATACGACGATTATTTGCAAAAGTGTCTGTTTCACAGATATAGCCAACCACGCTATAGAAACGTTCGCGACCTTTTGGATTAGAAATATTGTGTATTTCGTGTTGCGAACCATAAAGCATGGGGCGAATAAGATGATTAAATCCGCTGTCAACTTGAGCAAATACTGTTGATGTGGTTTGTTTAACTACGTTTACTTTTACTAAAAATTTTCCGGCTTCACTTACCAGAAACTTTCCGGGTTCAAATGCCAGTGTGAGTTGTTTTCCGTAGTCTTTACAAAATTCATTAAAACGTTCGGTAAGTTTGGCGCCCATTTCTTCAATATTGGTCTCGATATCTCCCGGTTTGTATGGAACTTTAAATCCGCTTCCGAAGTCAATAAACTCAAGGTCTTTAAAATGCGTGGCTGCGTTGAATAAAATTTCCGAAGCATATAAAAATACATCAATATCTAGAATATCGCTTCCCGTATGCATATGAATACCATTGATATTCATGCCCGTATTTTTTACAATTCTATCTACATGTGGGAGTTGATGGATTGAAATTCCAAATTTACTATCAATATGTCCTACCGAAATATTCGTATTGCCACCTGCCATTACATGCGGATTTACGCGTATGCAAACGGGAGTTTTTGGGTGTTTGGTTCCAAATTGTTCGAGAATTGACAAATTATCAATATTGATCTGCACGCCCAATGCGGCTACCGTCTCGATTTCCGTAAGCGAAACTCCGTTGGGAGTAAAGATAATGTCACTTGGCTTTGCACCAGCTTCGAGGCCTAATTTTACTTCCTGAATAGAAACGGTGTCTAAGCCGGCGCCCATTTTTATCATAAATTTTAATACAGAAATGTTTGAAAGCGCTTTTACCGCATAATTAATCTTTAACTGTTTGACACCCTTAAAAGCACCTGTTAAGCGTTTATATTGTTCTTCCATTTTAGAAGCATTATACACATATACGGGACTCCCGTACTCTTCTGCGATCGCTAAAAGGTCTCTGCGCGTCATTTTGTTTTGATTTTAAATTGATAAAAGGTTAAAAAATAAGAGAGTAAAAGTAAAACTATATGGCTTAGCGAGAGATTATTTTTTACATAATCTTTTCTGAAATTTTAATTTCGAATAAAAATAATTTATAAGCATTGGCATGAAACAATAAGCGCGAATGGCTCATCTTTTTTATTAGCCACGGGATCAAGTCTATATTTCCTTTAAAAAGTATCGTAAGATGTTTTACATTTTCTTACTTTTGTCCTTCGAAAAAAGAACAAAACCCATGAATTTACACGAATATCAAGGAAAACAAATATTACAGAGTTTTGGTGTTGAAATACAACGCGGTATCGTAGCTCAAACTCCAGCTGAAGCGGTTGCTGCAGCTAAAAAACTTACCGAGGAAACAGGAACTGGATGGCATGTTATTAAAGCCCAAGTTCATGCAGGAGGACGTGGTAAAGGTGGTGGAGTAAAACTTGCTAAGAATCTTCAAGAAGTTGAGGAGATCGCAGGAAACATCATAGGAATGAATTTGATCACGCCGCAAACCAGCGCGGAAGGTAAAAAAGTACATCAAGTTCTTGTTGCCGAAGATGTGTATTATCCTGGGGATAGCGAGCCAGAAGAGTATTATATGAGTGTGCTTCTCAACAGAGGTACAGGAAGAAATATGATTATGTATTCTACGGAAGGTGGAATGGATATCGAAACCGTGGCAGAAGAAACACCACATTTGATATTTCATGAAGAAATTGATCCAGCTGTGGGATTATTGCCATTTCAGGCAAGACGAATAGCCTTTAATTTAGGTTTAAGCGGACAAGCATTTAAACAAATGACTAAATTTGTTACTGCGCTTTATAATGCTTATAGCAACAGTGATTCTTCACTTTTTGAAATAAACCCAGTCTTAAAAACAAGTGATGACAGAATCATTGCAGTAGACGCAAAGGTGTCTATCGATGATAATGCATTATACCGTCATAAAGATTATGCAGCTATGCGTGACCTTCGTGAAGAAAACCCAGTAGAGGTAGAGGCAGGTAAAGTTGGTCTTAATTATGTCGATCTTGATGGTAATGTTGGATGTATGGTAAATGGAGCCGGACTTGCAATGGCAACAATGGATCTTATCAAACAAGCTGGTGGTGAGCCAGCAAACTTTTTAGATGTAGGAGGAACTGCAGATGCCGAGCGTGTTGAGGCAGCTTTTAAACTTATTTTAAAGGATCCGAATGTAAAGGCGATATTGGTCAATATTTTTGGTGGAATTGTTCGCTGTGATCGTGTAGCTCAAGGAATTGTTGACGCCTATAAAAAAATGGGAACCATTAATGTACCTATTATTGTTCGTTTACAAGGAACAAATGCTGATCTAGCTAAAGAAATTATTGATAATAGTGGATTCGATGTACAAAGTGCAATCGAATTTCAAGAAGCTGCAGATAAAGTACAAGCAGTTTTAGCATAAGACTCCGTTATTTTTATAACTAAAAGCCCTTTTCTTTTTGATCAGGGCTTTCGTGGTTTGTTAAGAAATTGTTAAAGTCTATATTTGGATGTAACGTATTGGCTTCCAATGATGTCTATTAAGTATAGTAATCAATTAATAACGAACAAATCATGAAAAAACTAAGTTTAATTATGGTGGCCATCGCGCTAGCCATTACAAGTGTAACAGTTGCTGAAAATGTTCCTTCAGACAACGAAAAGGGTCCTACTTCCGAGCAAATTCGCAGTTTATTAGCTAATCCGAATTTAGACATTTCCGCAGATGAAAGCGCCTATGTAACTTTTACGGTTAATAAGCAGCACGAAATTGTAGTACTTTCTGTAGAAACGTCAAACAAGCAGATTGAAACCTTCGTTAAGAATCGCTTGAATTACAAGGAGATTAATAGTGAATTGATCGTTGGGCGTACCTACGAGGTTCCTGTGTCAATTCATTATGAATTGTAAGGAAACTAAAATTTAATTGAAAACCCGGCCTCATCATCCGGGTTTTTTTATATTTGAAATGAAATCGTTTTAATGCTTCCATTTAGTATGAATAAAAATAACCAAGCCCTTTTAAGTGATCTAATAGTGTTGGCTCATGCTGACGATAAGGTTACTGATGCAGAATATGACTTTATAACAAGAGTTGCAAAACGCATGAATATTTCTAAGGAAGAAATTGACCTTTTATTTAAAGATCCGTTACCTTCAAAAACTTCGTTTACAGAAGTAGAACGTATTACTCATTTTCACAAATTGGTATTATTGATGAATGTTGATCGGGAAACACATGAAAATGAAGTGCATACTATTCGATTATTTGGTATTCGTATGGGAATTCGACCAGGAGCCATTAATCGTGTGCTTATCGAAATGGAGAATTTCGAAGATAAGATCATTCCTCCCCAACATTTGATCCAAATATTCCAAACCTACTACAATTAAGACTTTGGTACTAGTTTCTTAATTTTTTTCCAGTCTTGTTTCGCTGAAATAGCGCGCTTAGCATCTTTAAGGAGTGTTTTTAATTCTTTGGAAACCGACTTCTGGTATGCTGGATCTCCGCAATTTTCTTGGACTTTTAAGTAAGAAAGCATCAAAATGAGCTTCTGAACGATCACTGGATCGTGTTTGCAATACGTCCTTAGCGATGCCATAGATTGATACAATAGATTTTTAAATGAAACTGCGTTTATTTTCACGTAAGATGTATCATTTTTAGTGAGAATTGAACCATCTATTTTTTTCATCCTCAATGCAAAAAGCTCGGTCAAATAATCTATGGCATTGATAGCCGTACCAGGATCATTTACGCCTGGAGACATTGCTTTGACAGCAATTTCGGTGATTTGTTTAAAGGCTAACACATAGTTATCTTCTACAAATTCTCCACGATCAAAATTGATGTTTGATAAAATTTTGTCTACGTCTTCTTCTGAAAGCTCCTTCTCCGATCTTAGTAGAGGTAGGTTCTTTAAAACGAAAAAACCTTTAGGAACCAAAATGTGAAAGCGTGTTCCATTCTCTTCGCAAAAGTTGCACATGTTTTTTTCTGAAATGTTTTGCAGGTATCCACTGTGTTTGGAAGTATAACTAAACCAATTATCTGTATTTGGAAAACCTTTAACGCTATAGTTTTTTTGTTGCCCTTCTTGTGCGATCATTTCGGTTAAACGTTTTTTCGATTTATCGAAAATGCCATCGAGAATATTGTTGATCTGTATACTCTGGGACATATTATGAATAAAGTAGATAAACAACCCTAAACATACAATTGTTAAGATAATACCTATTAAAATGGACAAACCAGGCAAAGCGTACTTTTTATCATCTGGTTCTATGGCGAACATGGTAAAGATCAAATAAAGTATGCTGGCTAAATAGGTGCCTAATATCACTTGATTTTTTTTATCACTTATGAGACCGGGTAGGAGTCTCGGTGAGAAATTACTAGATGCCTGACTCAGCAACAGCATTACCATAGAAAAACTAAAGACCATCATAGAAATGAGTCCTCCAATACAAACACTAATGATGGTTAATGCAGTATCGCCGTCTTCTAGCATCAACTGTGGAACATATTTTATCAAGGCCTTAGAAACTCCAGTGTTTTCTAAAGCGGCCATCGCAAAGGCAAAATTAAAACCTAAGATCGCGAGAAGCGTTGGGTAAAAGGCGATCTTCCCTTGAATAGTATTAAAAAACGAAATAATGCGAATGTAAAGTCCTTTCATTAAAAATCTTTTGTCTAAAAGTACTTATATATAACTCGCTTTTTCTTAAAAATTCGGTAAAAACAAGTGATTTCCATGCGATTCAAGACAAAAAGACATGCAAAACCACTTAATTTAAGACAAGTTGACTGTGTTTATGTTTTGGAATTCTAATTGCTATACTCAACCCAAAGAATACAAATTTTAAAACAAAGACAATGAGAGTATTAAATAAAACAAACGGCTGGTTACCCACTATTTTGGACGATCTTTTGATAGAGAATCGATTGGATGTACCTAATTATGAAAACTTTAGCATTCCCAAGATAAATATATCTGAGAATTTCACGAACTTTGTCGTGGCTTTAGCTGTACCCGGGTTAAAGAAGTCAGATTTTTCGATTGAAGTAGAAGATAAAACTTTGAAAGTTTCAGCGAAAATTACGACAGAAGAAGAGCAAACCGAAACAAAAGACACAATAAAATACACTCGAAAAGAGTTTAATTACAAGAATTTTTCACGAAGCTTTGTCCTACCAGAAACGGTAGATGTCGAAGATATTAAAGCAACTTACGAAGACGGTATCTTATCGATAGTCCTTCCAAAGTTAGAAGAGAAGAAAGAATTGAAGAAAATGGTTGAGATTTCATAATTGAAATTTAATTTGGTTAGTTAGTTGAAACGACCACGCATTACTCAATCGGTGCGTGGTTTTTTTATGCCCAAAAATTACGATTGCCTTCCGCGTCTTCCTCGTCGTTCCTTCTTTTCAGTCTCAACATCAACAAAAGAACTGTTATCAGATTCACTTACCGAATCTCGCAATCCCTTTAATTCAGCTGCAGTCAAATCCCGCCATTCTCCTGTAGGTAGGTCTCCCAAATTAATATTCATGATGCGAAGTCGTTTTAATTCTACTACTTCATAACCTAAATATTCGCACATACGTCTAATTTGTCTGTTTAGTCCTTGAACGAGAATAATCTTAAAAACAAATCTACTAACGCGCTCAACTTTACACGGTTTTGTTGTTGTATTTAATTCCTGTAGCGGAATTCCCCCACTCATTTTTTTGATAAAATCATCCGTGACTGGTCTATCCACTTTTACTACATATTCTTTTTCGTGTCTGTTTCCTGCGCGTAGGATCTTATTTACGATATCACCGTCATTGGTCATTAAAAGCAGGCCTTCGCTGGGTTTATCTAATCTTCCAACGTGAAAAATGCGTTCCTTGTGACCAATAAATTCAACTACATTTCCTTCGACACGGAGATCTGTTGTACATGTTATGCCAACGGGTTTGTTTAAGGCGATATAAACAAGCGTATCGTTTTCAGTAATAAGCTTTCCATCGACCTTAATTTCGTCGTTAGGCATTGCTCTGTCGCCAAGAGACACTCGCTCGCCATTTAAGGTAACGCGACCTTGCTCAATAAGCGTGTCGGCTTGCCTTCGCGAACAGTAACCACTATCGCTTATTGCTTTATTTAGCCTTGTAGAATCTGGATGATGTGCCATATTACAAAGGTACTATATTGAGGTTAAAGGTTAAACTTACTTTAAAGCCACTTCCAAAATTTATCGAAAAATGTATTTTTAAGAAATAAACTTGTACTATGGCAATTTTAGGTTCAATTATTAAAGGAGCAATTGATCTTCGGGATTCGTTGGTTTCTGAAACTTCACCCGTTGAGGCACAAAAAGAAGTGCTTAAAAATTTACTGAATACAGCAAAGGATACAGCCTTTGGAAAGTATTATGGATTTACGCGTATTTTGGAATCGGATGATTTCCGAAGCCTTTTTGCAAAAGAGATTCCATTTCACGATTATAATAAAATGCAATCCAATTGGTGGAACAGAGTAGAAAAGGGATTTGAAGATATAACTTGGCCAGGAAAGCCTTCGTATTTTGCCCTGAGTAGTGGAACTACAGGAAAAACCAGTAAGCGAATTCCTGTTACCGATGCGATGATCGATGCCATTCGGGGCGCAGGAATCAAACAAGTAGGCGCCTTATCAAATTTTGATCTTCCAACCGATTTTTTCGAAAAAGAGATCATGATGCTTGGAAGTTCTACAGACCTCAATGAACGAGATGAATTTTTGGAAGGTGAGATCAGTGGTATCAGTGCTAGCAACATTCCATTTTGGTTTAAAGGGTATTATAAGCCCGGTGAGGATATTGCCAAAATCGACGATTGGGATAAACGAGTAAAAACCATTGCAGAACAGGCAAAATCTTGGGATATTGGTGCTTTAAGCGGTATTCCGTCATGGATTGAATTGATGATGAAGGAAGTTATTGCATATCATAAGGTAGCAAATATCCATGAAATTTGGCCCAATTTACAAGTCTATACGAGTGGTGGAGTTGCCTTCCAGCCATACGAAAAAAGCTTTAAACAACTGTTATCTAAGCCTGTGACCGTGATAGATACCTATCTTGCTTCGGAAGGATTTATTGCCTTTCAGCAGCGTCCCGATACAACTGCTATGCGACTCGTAACCGATAATGGGATCTACTTTGAATTTGTTCCATTTCAACCTGAATATATACAAGAAGACGGAAGTATTTCACAGGATGCGCCTATTCTTACTTTGGAAGAAGTAGAGACAGATCAAGATTATGTATTAATTATTAGCACGGTTTCAGGGGCTTGGCGATACCTTATTGGCGATACTATCGCCTTTACCGACGTAGCGCGCGCTGAGATCATGATCACCGGGCGAACCAAGTTCTTTTTAAATGTTGTGGGTTCACAGCTTTCTGTAAATAAAATGGAAACCGCTTTACGCGAACTAGAGCATGAGTTTGATATTAAAATTCCTGAATTCACCTTGGCAGCGATCAACATCGATGGCGAATTTTACCATCATTGGTACCTAGGAACAGATGCAAATACTGACGGTAAGCAGCTTGCAGAAGCCTTAGATAAGGCACTAAAGGAGGCTAATAAAAATTATAAAGTAGCACGGTCAAAAGCGCTAAAGGGTGTGATCGTTGATACGGTAAAACCAGCGGTTTTTTATGAGTGGAACGCGAAAAATAAGAAGAAAGGCGGACAGGTAAAAATGGAGCGGGTTATGAATGAAGAAAAGTTTGAAGCATGGAAATCTTTTGTTTCGGAAAACAGCTAATTAGTGATCAATTAGTTGTTCTTCAAGTTTTTCTGATTGATCATTGATCAAATGCATTACCTCTTCCGGAGACATGTACAAACGACGTAGTTTTGCTTTGTATTTTTCTGAAATACTCGCGTGATCGAGAATGAAATTTTTAGTCATTAGTATATAATCACCCATCCCATGTTGAATAGCAAAAGTATCAGCAGCCCGTTCAACTTCCTTGATATGACCGCTTGAAAACAGATATTTCATTCCGAAGATAAGCATCCCTACATTGCTGCGCTCTCTATAGTCCATCACATGACCTAATTCGTGACCTAGCCAACCAATGATCACATCACTTGGTATATCGTCAATCGAAAAATGCTCGCCATCTATTTGTATTTTTCTGCTGATCAAAATTATATAACCTCGGTTTTCCTTCGACTTAAAAAAACTGCCAACAGTTGGCTGCGCCTGCATGGTCGATTTTTTAATGTGATCTTTAAATTTAAAAGTAATCTCAGTATCCTTCAATTCTGGATAATACGATAAAGCCGATAGCGCTTCTTTTTCGATGCTCTTCGGAATAACTTTCGATTGTAGATCAATTGCATTAGTTGAAATCATAGAAAGAGGAAAATACAAAAGGATGTAAAGATATTGTGTTAAGAGCATGATAAACTATTCGCTTTTACGCTGTTTCTAATTGCTTCTGAAGTGATTTGATCTGATCGCGTAACTTAGCCGCCATCATAAAATCAAGGTCTTTAGCCGACTTCTCCATCGCTTTACGCGTATCGCGAATTTTTTTCTCGATCTGTGGTTTTGTCAAATATTCATTGGCAGCTTCCGCAGCTAAACTTTCCGCAGTTTCAAACATATAAGCCTCTTGCTTCGATTTTGTAAGGGCATTGTCGAATGACTTTTTGATCTGTGTTGGTGTTATATTATTGGCTTTGTTATGAGCAATTTGCTTCTCTCTTCGGTAGTTTGTACCATCAATAGTGAGCTGCATGCTTTTGGTGATCTTATCGGCATACATGATCGCTTTTCCATTCAAATTACGAGCGGCTCGCCCAACCGTTTGTGTTAGCGAGCGATTGCTCCGTAAGAATCCTTCTTTGTCTGCATCTAAAATTGCCACTAAAGAAACTTCAGGTAAGTCAAGCCCTTCACGTAATAGATTCACCCCAACAAGTACATCAAACAGTCCAAGACGTAAGTCCTGCATGATCTCAACACGCTCCAAAGTATCAACATCACTGTGTATATAACGTGTGCGTATCTGTACACGGGTTAAATATTTGGTGAGTTCTTCTGCCATACGTTTTGTAAGCGTCGTGACTAAAACTCGCTCATCTTTTTCTATTCGCAGTTGAATTTCTTCAAGAAGATCATCGATTTGATTCAGGCTAGGTCGTACTTCAATAGGTGGATCCAGTAATCCTGTTGGACGAATGACCTGTTCAACATAAACCCCGTCACTCTTTTCAAGTTCATAGTCGGCTGGCGTAGCACTCACATAGATCACCTGATTTTGCATTGCCTCGAACTCTTCAAACTTTAAAGGACGGTTATCCATTGCGGCTGGCAATCGGAAGCCATATTCTACCAAATTTTCCTTTCTCGAGCGGTCACCGCCGTACATAGCGCCAACTTGAGGAATAGAAACGTGACTTTCGTCCACGATCATTAAATAGTCATTTGGGAAAAAATCTAACAAACAGAAAGGTCTCGAGCCGGGTAAACGCTGATCTAAATAGCGCGAATAGTTTTCAATTCCGCTACAATAGCCTAATTCACGAATCATTTCGAGGTCGAAAGTGGTGCGTTCTTCAAGACGTTTTGCTTCTAAATGTTTCCCTATTTCTTTAAAATAATCAACTTGTTTAACAAGGTCATCCTGTATGTTTTTTATAGCTCCTTGTAAAACGTCAGGAGAGGTTACAAACATATTGGCAGGGTAAATATTCAGATTGTCATATTTCATGATGACCTCATTGGTCTTCGGGTCGAACGATTCGATCTCTTCGATCTCATCTCCGAAGAAATGAATCCGAAACGCATGGTCTGCATATCCTGGAAATACATCTACTGTGTCGCCTTTTATTCTGAAACGGCCATGGTGAAAATCTACTTCAGTTCTGGCGTATAATGCCTGAACAAGCTGGTGTAATAGTTTTGTTCGAGAAATGACCTGACCAGATTGGAGCGAAATCACATTCTTCTGAAATTCCGCTGGGTTTCCAATTCCGTAGAGACATGAAACCGAAGCAACCACTAAAACATCCCGTCTCCCTGAAAGTAGGGAGGAAGTCGTGCTTAAACGCATCACTTCAATTTCTTCATTGATCGATAGATCTTTCTCGATATAAGTTCCGCTTGATGGAATAAATGCTTCGGGTTGATAGTAATCGTAATAAGAAACAAAATACTCCACGGCATTTTCAGGAAAGAGATTTTTAAACTCTGTATAAAGTTGCGCGGCAAGCGTTTTGTTGTGGGCTAAGACAAGGGTCGGTTTTTGAACGCTCTCAACTACATTTGCTACAGTAAAGGTTTTACCACTACCCGTAACACCAAGAAGTGTCTGGTATTTTTCTTCGGAATTAAGTCCGTCAACCAACGCTTTTATAGCTTGTGGTTGATCTCCGGTTGGTTCGAACTCTGATTTAATTTTGAATTTCATGGCGTTGCTTCAGAAGTATCAAAAATAAAGAATATCATACAGTTGCTGGTCGATTTTGTGTGCTTTCGGCGGAATGTTATCTAATAATTAACATAAATAAACCGAATATACGGATCTGGAAATTTAGGGTCATTTAATTGAAGTACGTAATAATACGTTCCAACAGGTACGAGAGCGTCTTTATATAATAAACCTGTGTTCGGGATGCCATCCCAGAGTCCGTCCTCATTTCCGCCTTCATAGATCAAATTTCCCTCTCGGCTGTATATTTTAAGGTTGAAATCTTTAAACACATCGATCAAGCCTTCAATAATAAACACATCATTTTTACCATCACCTTCGGGCGACATGCCTTCATAAATGGTAGGTTCACACTTTATGGTAGTGACCAAAAACGACGTTACCGCAAAACAGATCTCGTTTTCTTGACGAACATACACGGCTTGTGGATCGGTAAGATTTTGAAATTGTTCAGGATCTGCGATTGGGTTGACATTTGCTACGGCATCGTCGAAATTTGTAAAGTAATCGATCACGTCATTTGGGTCACTAGAAATAAGCGGATCTTGTAACCGCAGATTAAAAATTCCGATACCATTTCCAGTGTCACAAGCCTCTAGATCTGGCAGTATGGGAATAGGAGGGATGCTTCCAAATTGCACAACGATCTCAAATTCATTATTGAATTCATTTAATTCTTCTACAATGCCACTGCCATCGCCAACATCATCAGCAACAAGCAACAGCATAAATGTGTCAGGGACATCTTCAGAAAGCATTAAAACAATACTACCTGGCTCACTACCTCCAATGGGAATGATATTTTGTGTTTCGGCTTGACCTAGAAGCAGTCCGTCAACATAAAAAGCAATAGGCGTAGCAGCTGGCAACGGTCCGGTAGCTTCGACGTTGCTCACTAGATAGTCAACTTGCAGATCACGCTTTCTACAAGCGTTTAAGTCGTTGGTGACCATAATGGTTGCATCGGGCAACGGACAAATAATAATTTCGATCTCAAAGCTATCAATTACAAAGCAATCAGGGTTTGACACACGAATCCAAATAGTTTGCGGATTTTCGATGTTTTCGTAGGCTTCGGGGTTGGGAATGGGGTCAACATTATTTTCTGCATCTTCTTCGGAAATATGATACGTTATCGTATTGATAGGATCAATTTGACTGGTTACTGAAGTAAGGTCAAAGAGTTCGAGCCCAACGGCATCACAGATCTCAATATTTCGTAAACCTACTATTTCAGGAAAAAGTAAAAGATGAAAATCGACAAAAAAGAAATTATTGTCTTCATTCGTTTCATTGACAGTACTGTTTCCGTTTCCGTCGTCATCTACAAACACCCGAATTTGAAAATCGGCTGGAATACCATTTGGTACTGTTAGCGTTATACTTCCACTTTCTTGTCCGTCAATAGCGATATCACTTTGTGTAGCCGATTGCCCCATAAGCGTACTATTAGCATAAAAAGCGATGGGTGTGTTGGCAGGAAGTACTGCTGTGCTGTTTATGTTGTAAACCGTATAGTCTAAAACAAGTTCGCGATCACCACATACGGTTCCTCCTTCAATATTATCAACTTCTATTGTCGCATCGGGAAGTTCTGTATTGAGCACGGTGACTACATTATTGATCAGAACCAGGTCTTGGCTAGAAGTAATACGAACTAATGCACTTTGATCACCTGGTTGGATATTGTTTTCGATGTCGTAAAAGTCGATATCCATATTAAACATTTCACTGCTACCGGTAAAACTATTGGTACCGTTAAACTGGTTGTCTGCAGGGTTTAGAGCATTACTCAATATGGAATTATTAAACCGAAGGGTCTCATTATTGGCGATATTAACATCACCTTCCCAAGCTAGAAAACCAATTTTTGCGCCGTTGTTGTCTAAAACATTTAAATTGTTAAGTTCGATAATGATTTCTTGGTTTACTGAGGAAACAGACTCGAAACCGTCAAAAAGGTTTACTTGATTTAAGGTTAAGGATGCATCCTCGTAGATCACGGTTACGGCCCAGCCTCCGAAATTAGTAGCGTTGCCACCATTTAGCTGACAGAAGGGTTGTATCGCATCAAATAAGTCTAGATCTGATAAGGTATAGCTTCCGTTTCCTGCGGAAGTAAGAATACTAGTAACATCGGCTTGAGCCGCGAAATAGAAGTATTCAACTCCATTTCCAGCATCGTATGAATAGGAAAACTCTCTTTCCGAAGCAACGGGAGTTCCGTTTAAAGCGACCTCAAGATCTCCCGTTCCAGAGCCAGCCCAGTAAAGATATGCTTTAACAATCTGTTGTCCGGGTTGTAGTTCAAAATCTGCCGCGCTTTCAGAAAGGATATCACAGGCTGTGCCGCCTCCATTTTCTTGAATGTTGAGTGTGTTTCCGAAGGAAAGATAGTCATAACGCCCATTAAACTGCTCAAAGAGTGCTATATCTTGACTCCAGACCATGGTGGAGAAAAGCAGCAAAATATATTTCAGAAATAAACGTAAAAAACGCATGGCTAAGAGATTGTATGCTAAATATACATATAATCTCTCAGCCTTGTAAATGAGTTAGCGAATAAGGAGGTATTTAGAGATCGCGCTTTTTTAGAATCGCATATGAACCGTAAACAAAAATGATGGTCCAAAGAATACAAATACCTACCGACAACCAAGGTACGTCATAGTTTTTGTTAAAACTTTCGCCCAACTGATTGGCAGCAGATTGCACGGCGCCAAAGCGGGTAAAAGGTTCAGGAACTAGATCTGACATGGCATTGAGGGGTAAAAAATTGTAGACTGTATCAAAGAGATTGACGTCTGTTTTTATTTTTATATACTGAAATAGTATCGCGATAAGGCCTTCGATCACCTGCCATAGTCCTAAAAATCCTAAAGCAAATGCAGATCGTTTGATCCAAAAACCTAAGAACATACAGAAACTAAAGAAAGTCAGTAGCTTTAAGAAATAAGCAAATATGTATTGCATATCGCTAAAGATGATCGAGAATTCTGTATAGTCAGAGAATATGAGTCCGAGTATCAATGAAACTAGAAACAGGGCGATCGTTGAGATCACCGTAAATAGAACAACTGTGATAAACTTAGACGTAAGAAACTCGCGTTTACTAAGACCATCAATGAGATTTTGTTTAATCGTACGATAACTGTATTCGTTGGAAACGATGGAAACGATAACGATGGCGAAAAAGATCTTGAGCCATGCAACCACCCAAGTGTTAAAATGCCAAATAAAAGGAAAATTGAAGATGCCTTGGTCGGCTACGCGAAAGTTGACACCACCAAAATTAAATTCGATGGAAACGATGAATGCTGTAAAGCCGATAAGCGCAAAATAAACGATCGAGATAACCTTGGCCGACCGATTGTACTTCAGTTTTTGAAGTTCTATGTTAAGTAGTCTAAGCATCTTATTTAGTTTTGGTCAGTTCAAGGAATTGTTCTTCAAGGCTCTCTTTTCGTTTTACAAGATGTGAAAGAATAATACCTTGGTTAAACATTAGTTTGTTTAGTTCGGAAGAATCCATAGGTTCATTGAGATAGGCTACTAAGGTATCTCCTTCATGTTTTATATTTCCGAAGGAGTTGTGCCCTTCCAAAGCCGCTTGTAATGCTACCATGTCTGCACTTCTCAAAATAAAGAAGCCATGACTAGCATTCATATTATCCACACTACCTGTGTAGAGGCTTTCACCTTTCCGAAGAATAACCACATGCGTACATACTTTTTCAACTTCGTCTAGAAGGTGTGATGCCAATAGGATCGTTGTTCCTTCGGAAGCGATCTTTTTTATGATCTCTCTAATTTGATGAATTCCCTGCGGGTCGAGGCCGTTTGTAGGCTCGTCTAAAATTAAAATTTCGGGATCATTTAAGAGGGCAGAAGCAATCGCTAGACGTTGTTTCATACCTAAAGAAAAGGTGCTGAACTTGCTATGCATGCGTTCTTCCAGACCAACAATACTAAGTTTTTCCTGAATTTTAAGTGTAGGCACTTCCTTGATCTTACACACGAGTGCTAGATTCTGATATGCCGTCATATACGGGTAGAAATTAGGTCGCTCGATGATCGCGCCAACCTTTTTTAAGGCTTGATGGGTAGAGCCGCTGCCGTCAAACCAATGGAAATCTCCGGAGGTTTTATTTACAACGTTCAATACGATACCCAGTGTGGTTGATTTTCCACTTCCGTTAGGACCTAAGATGCCGTAAACATTTCCTTTTTCAATGGTAAAGGAAAGATTTTTGACCGCAGTGATGGGGCCAAATTTTTTAGTTAGATTGTTAATCGTGAGTATAGTATTCACAAAAACTTATTTTGGTGGTTGGTTATAAGTATGACGAAATAGGGTGACTTTTGTTACACCAAATATAAAACTTAGTGAATATTTAGAGAATAACACGGACGCTAAAAAATATTAGGTCTGTTTATCGTTTAAGAAAGTTGCTTGTTTTTTGCTTAGCTTTTTTCTTCCTTGTTAAAGTAGACAAGATAGTAATACATCTGCTTTTCTTCGTCCCAGCCTTTTTCAACAAATTTATCGGCACTTTCTGCGTTTACAAAATCTAACTTGATCTGGATATTGGTATCTAGATTAATAACATTTTTGATTTTCTTTCGTGCCGCGGTAACAGCAGTGTTTGCAATAGGAAAAGTAGTTAGATCTTCAATACTGTACTTTGGAGCTTTTTCTTGCTTGTAATGAGCAAATTCAGGGATTAGCGCTGGATTTTCAATCACGTCATTCATGAATGCCGTCTCTTCAAACTGATCATTTTTAGCAAAATGGTTTACAGCACGGTTCATAAATAATACTTCTTCTTTTTTGTCTTCAGCAGGAAGTACGACGTCTTTAGCAAAATCCTGACAGAATTTTAAATATTTCTTAGTGTGGAAGTTGTCATCGGCGCAGATATCTACTCCTAAAAAGCTTTCTAACCAATAGCGTGCGTCGTAACGATTGCTGTCAACAGAAAGAATTTTATAACCTTCTTCTTTTTTTGTGTTGAAAATAAGACAGCCTTTATCTAGTTTGTTGAGGTTAACACCTTGTTGAAGTTGTGCTTCTAACTGACTTCCTTTTTCAGAGAATTGAAGGAAATCTTGTTTTAGTTCCGATTTGAAGATTCCAATCCCGTTTACTTTTTCATTGTCTATTTGAAGATTTTCGAGAAAAGCAATATATACTTCACCGCTCTTGATATGAGGGTGCATTGATTGTTCAAAAAGATGTGTTGTTATTTTTTTGCTCAGGGTATGGATATTTTCTGGCTGATCGAAGATTTCCGAAGCTATTGAAAATAGATCATGAAATTCAAGATCGGTATCATGCGCAAATTGATAATAACTTTCCTCTTTGTCGCGAAAAGGTTTTAGAAAAAACTCTTTTAGTAAGGGAGCGATCTCGTCATCCATTTGATAAGGAGCTTCAGAAAGAAGAAGGGATTCATTTTTGCTTTTGTTACCCACGCGGTGGATAGACAATGAAGCAATATGCGCAGAATATAAATTGATCATTCGTTTAGAATATTAGCTAGGTGGAAATGTTGTAGTTTGTTGAATTTACTGGCTTAATTCCAGTTTTCATCGAAGTCAAGATTGTCGTAATCTTCGGGATCAAGATCATAGTCTTCTTCAAAATCATCATCGTCTTCGTCGCCTTCAGCGATAA
This sequence comes from Ulvibacter sp. 2305UL32-6, assembly GCF_058148545.1. Lineage (NCBI taxonomy): Bacteria > Pseudomonadati > Bacteroidota > Flavobacteriia > Flavobacteriales > Flavobacteriaceae > Ulvibacter > Ulvibacter sp. 2305UL32-6. Next base: position 804,319 of record NZ_JBYVKA010000002.1, on the reverse strand, counting down.
ATTCAAGTTCGGTGGCCTCTTCCGGAATTTCTCCATGCGCGAACATTAAATTAGGGTAGATACGTCCTTCTTCGCGTTCAGCAATTTCAGCCAATTCAACGAGAAAAGTCCACATGTTCAAGAAGTCATAAACATAGATAAGTTTGGTTTGTCTTTCCCACACTGTATTTTCAAGAATGGTTTCACTCATCACACGTAATGCACCTGGCGTTTCGCTCATATCAAAGAGAGCGATCTCTTCTCCTTGTTCCCAAGCATCATTACTTACATAGAAAGAGGCCATTTCCTGACCAGCAAATCCGAAAGCCTGCGTAATTGCGTTGTGGAGGTCTTCCAGATTAGCTTTGGCTTCGATTTCTATATCGCGAAAAACATCTTCATTGGCGTCGAGTATTACTCGAAATCGATAGATCATAACTCAAATTTTGATAGTACAAAGATATTGGTTTTTTAGCGAAAAGTCATTGGCTTATTTACTAAAACGATGCAATGTAAACGTCATTGCGGCTAATAAGAAAAAGGCTACAACTTGATGTAAAACGCCTAACCAAACCGGTACGTGATAAAGCAGGGTCAAGACACCTAAAAGAAATTGTACAAGCACAAGTAGAAGTAAGAGATTAACACCGCGTTGTTGTAAGAGTGTCAAGGTCATACGTCGCGTTTTCCACCAGATCAAGGCGATCATGGCAACGACCACATATGCGAGATTTCTGTGAATAAATTGCACACCACTTTTACCTTCTACAAAGTTTTTCCAAACGGGGGAATATTCTATGGTCACACTATCATGCATAAACTGACCTTCGCTCATCATGGGCCAGGTGTTGTGTACCCAGCCTGCGTCAAGACCAGCGACAAATGCTCCCCAAATAATTTGAACAATCAATACGATGAGTCCAAAACGGATCAGATTGCGAATATTTTTATTGATCTCTTTTTTCTTCGGAAACCAAAGGTCAAGCGCTACCCAAAGTGTAAAAGCAAAAGTTATAAAGGCCGTTGTAAGGTGCATAGCTAGCCGGAAATGACTTACATCGGGTTGATCTACTAAACCACTTTTAACCATATACCATCCTAAAAAACCTTGAAATCCGCCTAAAAAAAGTAACAGCAAACACTTTTTGATGGTTGCTTTAGTTAGTTGTTTCTTCAGAAGAAAATAAAGAAAAGGAATAACGAAGACCAAGCCTATAAATCGCCCAATCACACGATGGATCCATTCCCAAAAGTAGATATCTTTGAATTCTTCTAATGAGAAACGGTTGTTGATCTTCTGATATTCAGGATATTGTTTGTACAATTCAAACGCTTCCTGCCACTCCACTTCATTCATAGGCGGAATGGTACCCGAAATTAGCTTGTAATTAGAAATAGAAAGTCCTGAATGTGTCAAGCGAGTAATTCCGCCAACCACTACCATAATGAAAATAAGTGCACAACCCGTAAGTAGCCAGTAAATGACCTTTTTATTGTCTTTCATTATAAGCCTTTTTAGTCAAAGTATACCATTCTACAGCCCCTTGGTCTTCCTCAGCAGGATAAGGCGCTGATTTATTAAAAGAGAAGCCCAACTTCTTTAAAACTGCCGAAGATGCCGAGTTTTCAGGTTCTACAATAGCAATGACTTCGTTAAGATTATGCACCTGAAATGCGTACTTTAAAATTGGGACACACGATTCTGTAGCTATCCCTTTGCCCCAATATTGAGGTAGAAAGCGATATCCCAGGTCTGTAGCGTCCATTTCGGGTAGGTATTTAATGCCACTAAACCCAATAACTTTGTTGTCTTGTTTGTGAACAACGGCAAATCGGCCGTAGCCATACTTTTTGTAGTCGCTAAACCATACATTTTGAATAATATTTTCAACTTCAGCCTTGGTGGTGCGCGTTACATCTCCCGTATATTTTTGTGTTTCCGGGTTGGAACTAAATTCAAGTACTCCATCTACGTCATCCATGGTGAATGGGCGAAGTATTAGCCGTTCTGTTTCTAAAATTAGATCTTTCATGATGCTGGTATTAGTCCAATTTCAGTTCCTTTTTTAAGCATGAAGATTTTTGCGGCTTCATATTCATTCGGAATTTCGCCTTCCAGAATTGCTTCCTTAATGGCATCTTTAATAATTCCGATCTCTCTTGAGGGTCTTAAATTAAAGGCTTTCATGATCTCTTCGCCACTAACGGGTGGTTGGAAATTACGAACATGGTCACGTTCTTCTACCTCCACGATCTTATCACGAACCAATTGAAAATTGGCGTGATATTTTCTGAATTTTTTTGGATTTTTTGTGGTGATGTCTGCTTCGCACAAAGTCATAAGATCTTCCACGTAATCACCAGCGTCAAAGACGAGTCGGCGCACAGCGCTATCGGTTACTTCCGAAGCTAAAACTATAGGTCTGGAACTCATCAGTACCATTTTTTGAACGAATTTCATTTTATCATTCAGCGGCATTTTTAGTCGTTTGAATAATTTAAAGACCATTTTCGAGCCTACAAATTCATGCGCATGAAATGTCCAACCCACTTTTTTATCAAAGCGTTTGGTTGGTGCTTTGCCAATATCATGTAATAATGCGGCCCATCGGAGCCAAAGATCATCCGTTCTCTGTGCTATGTTATCAACAACTTCCAAGGTGTGCCAGAAATTGTCTTTATGGCGTTGTCCTTCTTTTTCATCAATGCCTTCGAGCGCAACTAATTCAGGAAAAATATGCGGTAATAATTTAGTTTTATGGAGCAGTGCAAATCCTTTGGAAGGAACTTCTGCAAGTAAAATTTTATTTATCTCATCAACGATGCGTTCTTTGGAAATGATCTTGATCCTATCTGCGTTGCGCGTAATAGATTCAAGAGATTCAGAATCAATGATAAAATTTAATTGGGTCGCAAACCGAATAGCTCTCAGCATACGCAATGGGTCATCACTATAGGTTACATCAGGTTCTAATGGTGTTTTTATGATCTTTCTTTGAAGATCTTCCACACCTTGAAAAGGATCGAGTAAATCTCCAAAAGTGGCTTCGTTTAAACTTAATGCAAGGGCGTTAATGGTAAAATCTCGTCTATTTTGATCATCCTCAAGTGTTCCGTTTTCAACGGCAGGATTTCTGCTGTCCTCGTTATACGATTCCTTCCGAGCGCCAACAAATTCAATTTCAATGCCACCTGTTTTAAGCATTGCTGTTCCGTAGGTTTTAAAAATAGATACCTTGGGTTTTCCAGGCAATAAATTTGAAACTTCTTTTGCCAATTCGATCCCGCTGCCTACTGCAACAACATCAATATCTTTAGCATCGCCTCTTTTTAGAATAAAATCACGAACGAAACCACCTATAACATAACTTTCTAAACCTAAATTTGTAGCAGCTTGTGCTATTGTTCTGAAAATCGGATTGGTTAAAGCAGTTGTGTAATTGGTTGTTTTTGCCACGAATTCACGAGTATTTTTTGAAGCAATAGTGCGTCTTGCAAATTTACGACATAGAATAGGTCATCCAAAATATAGATCGCTATTTATTGCCTTTCCGAAGCAAAAAAAAGAAGATCTACTTTTCTTTGGAAACGATTTAGACGAATGTTATTTTCTGATGACCGTAACACTTCCATTATTCTTAAGTTTGATAATAGCCGAAGGTTTAGCCGATTTTTTAGAGCGATTTATATTTACTACGTAGTCAACGCCTGCAATGATCTCCGGACTTATCTCTTTAAATTCGGTAGGTGTTTTTGCTCCGCTAATATTTGCGGAAGTAGAAACAATAGGACGACGAAACTTTCGGATAAGTTTTTTGCAAAAATCATCTTGAACCACACGTATGGCTAACGAATTATCTTCAGCAATCAGATTTTCAGCGACACGTATAGGGTCGTCATAGATGATAGTGGTTGGTTTTTCGGCATATCTCAAGATGTCGTATGCTACTTCTGGAACGTCTTCCACAAACTGATTGAGCATTTTAAAGTCGTGAACCAAACAGATCATTGCTTTACTATCAGTGCGCTTTTTTAGGGCATAAATGCGCTCAATAGCATCGGGATGTGTAGAGTCGCAACCAATTCCCCAAACGGTATCTGTAGGGTAAAGTATGAGTCCGCCGCGTTTTAAAACTTCTAGCGCATTATTAATTTCGTCGTACATATTAAAAGTTTAGATAATTTGCCGTTTTTTCGTAGAAGGCGTGATTTAACTCACGACATTCTTCTAAAACGCCAGAATATGGGTTTGTTTTTTTTGCGTCTTTTAAGGCGTCGTCAAAGTTCGTAAAAACGGGTTTTTCTTTAAAATCGTAAAACTTTGATGAGTTTGGGATCACCGCAACACGTTTCCCCAATAACATGCTCCAATACATAGCGTGATAGCTATCTGTTAAAACAATATTACAACTACCAATAAAAGAAATAAGTTCTTCGAGATTCGTTGTGTTTGAAGTGCTTGGTATTCCATCAAATTGTTTTGTGATCTGTGCTTTTTTAACGGTGTCTTTATGAAATATGATGCCAATTTCTTCAGTTTCATTAAAGGTTTCGTCAAAGATTGGATGTAAGCAGCTTACACAAGGTACATATTCGCCTGGCATAGAAATATCTCGTGTTCCTGCGAGTCCAAATTTGGTAACATCCACATTGTATTTTGTTACTTTTCCGTAGGTTTTTGGTGATTTTTCGTTGTGACCAACGCCCCACAGGACAGTTTTTTTAGAAGTGGTTTTTGCAAGTGTTTCAAAAAGCTTCATTTGTAGCTTAAAACCGTTGCGGTTTAGGAGTCCGCCGCCACCAATGATCAGCGCATTGTTACTAATGGTCTCCGTAAAATTTTTGGTCACTTCTTTATCCTGACTCTTATTATCAAAAATATCGAGCTTTTTACCATGTAGAATATCAAAATAATGGTGCGGAGCGCAGTAAAAATCACCAATATTTTTGGTGTCTAAACGATGAATGTTAACTACATCATTATTATGTTGCTCACTGGATAAGATCGCCTTCACGGTTTCGCGTCGTGTCTTTTTTCGTTGTAAGGAACCCGCAAGTTTTTTAAATACCATGTTATTTTAATATAGATTTATACACTTCGTCATAGGCTTTCGCGGCATTGTTCCAACTAAAGCTTTGTGCTCGGGTAATCATTTTCTTTTGGAGCATTTCTGCATCTTTTGAAAAATGATGCATTCCATTTTCAAAAACATCGGCCATGTATTTTGGGTCAAATAGGTCCCAATAATAGGCTAAATCGCCGCCTACTTCGGGAAGTGATGTATTGTTTGAAGTAAAAACGGGTTTTCCGAAGCGCATAGCTTCAATTACTGGGAGTCCGAAGCCTTCCCGTAACGAAGGAAAAACAAAGGCATCACAATGTTGGAAATAATATTTTTTGGCATCGCCACTAACATTTCCGATCAAGAAAACGCGATCGTGAACGTTTAATTTTTTTGCTTCGGAAAGAATTTCTTCCGCAGTACTTGTACTGTTTTTTCCAGCAATAACCAATTGATGATCTTTTAGGTGAACCATCATACGCACAACCGAAATAAAGTTTTTTCTTCCTGTGATCTGACCGATAGAAAACAAATACGGTTTTGTTGGTTTAAACGGTGGTTGAAAACCTTGTGGAATTGAGATATCAGTCATCGGGTTTCCGTTGTAGATCACGTATTCCGGCACCTTCGGCACCTCAAAAAATTGATGTGTTGAGCTTTTTGCGTATTCCGAAATATACGCGATCGCTGTGCTTCGTTTTAATTTTTGTTGAAAACGCTGATGTACTTTCTCATGGAGGTAGTTCTGTGGATCTTTAATGTGGGTGATGTTGTGAACAGTCAATAAATACGGGATGTCGCTAAAAGGTTCAATTTTAATGTTTTGATTGAGTGAATGCCACAGATCGTATTTTTTTCGAATACGAAACAACGGATAACGTCGTAGCGAATAACTTTTTTTATAGTCAAATGCATCGCCGTATTCCTTTCGTAGCCATGCCGTATCCTTTCCGTGCAGGGTGATCTTATAATCTGGAGTTTCTATCCTTGAAAGCGCCTTTATTAGGTGGTAATTGAACTGTCCGAACCCAAAATTTAGGTTCTTAATATTATGAGATTCTAGAAAGACGTTTTGCATACCAAAAAGCTTGCTCAAAGATACCATAATTTTAGAAGTGCCTTATGGTTTGATCTTCAGAAGAATTAAAATAGTACTTTTGTCTCAAGATTAAAAATCTATGATGAACGTCCATTTTTCACCTCAATATCTTCCGAAGAAAAAAGAGATCCTTGCTGTATTGGAAAGCTTTCATCACACAGGAGAAAAAGTGGGCAAGGGAGATAGAAATGTCATTAAAAATTTTGATGTTAATGGTTTGGTTATTAACGTTAAGGCATTTAAAATTCCAAATATTCTTAATAAAGTGGTGTATCGGTTTTTCCGAAAATCGAAAGCCGAACGCTCGTTTAATAATGCAACTTATTTGCTGGAGCACGGTATAGGTACGCCGGCACCCATCGCTTTTTTAGAAGAAAAGATGGCTCTGAGTTTAGGAAAGAGTTTTTATATAAGTGAATTTATTGACGCAGATCTTACCTATAGAGAGTTAATTAGGCAGCCGGAATATCCTGAACGGGAACGAATTCTTAGAGAATTTACGGTTTTTACGCTAAAATTACACGAAAACGGAATTCTGTTTAAAGATCATTCGCCAGGAAACACCTTGATCAAAAAAATTGGGACTGAATATCACTTTTATTTGGTTGATCTTAATCGGATGGATTTTAAAGAACTCAGTTTTGAAGAGCGCATCATTAACTTTACGCGATTAACTTCCAGAGAAGATATGGTGGCGATCATGAGCGATGAGTATGCCAAACATACGTCGTGGAGTTATGACGAAATTTATAACTTAATGTGGGGTAAAACACAGCAATTTCAGAAGAAATTCTACCGAAAGAAGCATCTAAAAGAAAAGTATCTTAAGAAATAAGCTTAACTGCGATTACGGCGAAGTAACCATAATTTGGCATAACGCATAAAAACTGTATATCCCTGAATGTAGCCAATGGTAAGGCCTACAACGCCATCACGGAAACCTCCTTGAATTACATAATGCTTAAAGAATCCCCAGAACGGCTTAATAAAGAAGTGATACGGTGTTAATTTACCTGTTTTTTTATCGTAGTCTTTGGCTTGCCACCACGCATATCGATTCATCTTTTCAAGATATTTATCGAGCGTGATATACGTATCGTGATATAATTTATTTGTGAGTCGGCTAATGCTACCATCGGCGATGATCTCGGCGTGCACATGCTTGTCTTGATAACGAACGGCATCTCTTTTGAAAAGGCGAATAACCTTGTCGTTCTTCCAACCACTGTGTTTTACAGGTTCCCCCATAAAGTGGTTATTTCTGCCAATCCAGTAGGCAACGGTGTCGTCTTTTGGTGGGTTTTCAAGAATGCCAATGATCTCTTTCCGAAGGGCTGGTGTTACACGTTCGTCTGCATCAACGAGGATGATCCAATCGTGTTTTGCCTGTGGAATCGCCCAATTTTTTTGTGAAGCTGAATATTGATACTCCCTTCGAATGACCTTATCGGCCAATTTGGTAGCTTTCTCGTAGGTGCCGTCTGTACTATAGCTGTCTACAATTAAAATTTCATCGGCGAAGGATACCGAAGCAATTACTTCTTCAATATTGTGAATTTCATTCCCTGTAGGTATGATCGCCGTAATTTTGGCACGTTTCGCTTGGTAGATATCCTCGTCCTTTACGGGTTTGAGGGTAAACGGCTGACGGTCGGTTTCTAATATCATATGCCCCAAACGATTTCTTATTTTAAACTTACGTATCAAATTAATTGGCTTTAATTTTAACTCACTTTTATCTGCGTGTACGTAGTAGATGCAAGAATCTATAATACGTTGGCTCGATTTACCATCAAAATAGGGATGAAGTTCTAAAATAAATCGTTCAATATTTTTAAGAAGCGTTTTACTGGGTGTAAGTCCTTGATTAAAAGCGGCTTCTATTTTGCTTGCTTCGGAAACGTGAATTAAATAATTATGAGGAAATGTGTGATTAAAAGCGACCACAGGCTTCTTTTGAAGCAAAAATTCCTGAATTGCCGACGTAGTATCTGCAAAAAGCAGGTCTGATTCTCTAAAAAGAGGAATGAGATCTGTAGTGTCGTAAAAATGAAAATGTTCGTTTTCTAGTCGCTTCCATTTATCTATGATGTGCCTTGGAATTTTTGGGTGAAGCACCATTTTAAATTGAAACAAATTTGTTTCTGAAAGGCGCTTGATTTCTTGATAGACCTCTTCATTATATGCTAAACTCAATCGCTCGGTAAACGTGGAGGCGATCATGATCGTTGGAATCGTATGTGGTTGTCTCTCTGCCAACGGAAAGAGTGGATCTACCTTGCTCCAGCCCGTTTCAATTACTTTAAAATGACCGTGTTTTTTCTCCAACTCTTTAAATATAGAAGTGGTGCTTGGCCCTTGGGTGCAATAGAGATCAAAGAAACCTCTAATTCGAAATTCACTAAAGATATGACGTTTTGAAGGTCTTTTCTGAGCTAAAAACCCGTGAAAGACCTGAACTTTGAGCCCGGAGATAAAATCGGGGACCATATTGGTTGCCGTCAGCACAATGTGTGGCTTATAATCAACAACTTCTTTAATGGTGTGAAATACATTCTCTTTCGAAGCCAGCTTATCCATACCCTCATCCTCATCGGCAAACCACATCACATCATAGCCGCGCGAACGTATTTCTTCCTCCAGCGGATTCCCAATGGGGATGGAGTAACTATATGATATGTAAATAAGGAAACGGTATTGCATTACAAGGCGCGTAAAAAGTCTGTCAGTAACGGCGCGATAAAGGTAGGTTTAAATTTTAAATAGTACGATCTTGGATCTTTTTTAGCTAATAATCGATCCTCTTTGGTGTGTTGTATAAATTCATCCAAATGGACAGCCACATGCTTTGTATTTTCTGTTTCCCCAAACCAATTTCCTTTGTTTAGGTGTGGCGAGAAAATAATAAAGGTAGGAATGTTGAGTGCTTTCGCCATATTAACGGCGCCGCCTTCGTTTCCGAACATAGCATCGCAATGTTTGGTCAGTGCTAAAAACTCACGAAGACTATTTCCGAAGACCTCAAAATAGATCTGTTTTTGAGTGACTTCCGAAGTAGCATCATAGATCGCTTTGGCTTCTTTTTCTTGCTTCGGAATGTAATTAAACAACACCTGGGCTTTTGGCTGTAGCTTGATCATTTCATCTAAAAGCTGCGCCATATATTCAAACGGATAGGTCTTTGAAGGATCGCTGCCAAGTACGCTGATCATATAAAGTTTTTCTTCCGAAGAAATTCCAGCGGTTGTAAGAATGGCTTTCGCTTGATCTGTTTCCGCATTTGTAAGCGTGATCTTTGGCGCTGTGGGCTCAAAAGAAATACCTAAAGGCTCCAATAATCTCAGTCTGTTTTCTATGGCGAGACTTGCATGGTGCTTAGGTGTTTTAAGGCGTTTTATTTGGTGTGTATAAAAGAGGCCATTCGCTTGTTTTTTATAAGCGATACGTATCTTGGCACCGCTTGCTTTGGAAATTAGTTTGCTGCTTAATTTTCCGTAGACATCAATGACCACATCGTATTTTGCTTTTTTAATTTCCTTCAGAAAAGAAAAAAACCGCAATTTGTTTTGTTCCATTTCGGGAGTAAACAAAACTAATTTGTCAATATTACGATTGCCTTGCACTACAGCTTGTGTGTGCGAATTGATAAGATAGTGCAATTCGTCCTTCGGAAAATGGTTTTTGAGTACCTCAAATAAGACGCTGCTCGTGAGCACATCGCCGATCATCTTTTGCTGTATGATGAGAATTTTTTTCAGACTACTGTTGCGTTAAACCCTTATTAAACGGCCACATCATATTCGCGTAAGGCATCGTTAAGCGATGTCTTTTTATTGGTGCTTTCTTTACGGGTACCAATAATTAGCGCACAAGGTACCTGATAGTCGCCTGCAGGAAACGATTTGGTGTAACTACCTGGAATTACAACCGATCGTGCAGGAACAATTCCTTTGCGCTCTATAGGCGTATCGCCTGTTACATCGATTATCTTTGTAGAAGCTGTAAGCACTACATTGGCACCTAAAACGGCTTCTGTTTCAACGCGAACACCTTCGACCACGATACAACGTGAGCCAATAAATGCATTGTCTTCAATAATTACGGGAGCGGCCTGTAACGGTTCTAAAACACCACCAATACCTACGCCACCACTAAGGTGAACATTTTTTCCAATTTGCGCACAACTACCAACAGTTGCCCATGTGTCTACCATGGTGCCTTCATCAACATAGGCTCCAATATTCACATAACTTGGCATCATAATTACCCCTTTTGAAATATAAGCTCCATGTCGTGCAACGGCGTTCGGTACAACGCGAATACCACGTGCTTTGTAGTTTCTTTTTAGCGGAATTTTATCGTGATACTCAAAAATTCCCACTTCAAAGGTTTCCATTTTCTGAATAGGAAAATACAAAACCACTGCTTTTTTGACCCATTCATTCACTTGCCATCCATTTGACGTTGGCTGCGCACAGCGCAATTCGCCTTTGTCACAAAGATCAACGACTTCGCGAATCGCTGCGATTGTGGTTGTGTCGGTCAAAAGGGAGCGATCGTCCCATGCTTTTTCAATGATTTCTTGTAATTGGATCATGTTGTAGTGCGATTTTAATTTTTCAGAATACATCACAAAGATACGCTCCAAAAGGAAAAAGTGCCACTATTTAGTATACTATTCACGAATGCCGTATTTTTGCAGTTGAAATGGGACGCATTATAGCATTAGATTACGGAACAAAACGCACGGGAATTGCGGCAACCGACGAGCTTCAATTGATCGCTTCGGGATTAACTACAGTGGCTACAAAAGAGTTGCTAGAGTTTCTTAAGAAGTATCTTACAGACGAGTCTGTAGAACGTGTGCTTATTGGGGAACCAAAGCAAAAGGATGGCAACGCCAGTGATGTTGAGGTTCATATTCTGAAATTTATTGAGCAATTTGAAAAATTGTTTCCAACGATGCCTATTTCTCGTGTCGATGAACGTTATACCAGTAAGATGGCGTTTCAGACGATGATTGATAGCGGACTAAAACAAAAGCAGCGCAGAAATAAAGCCTTGCTCGACGAAATTAGCGCTACCATTATTTTGCAGGAATACCTGTACAATCAGTAGTTCATCGAGTATGGGCGATACATTAAAACCTTGAATCATTGATTCATTAAAAATTGAATAAAGTAGTATGATTTTACCAATAGTAGCATATGGCGATCCGGTTCTTCGGAAAGTAGGTGCTGAGATCACAAAAGACTATCCGAAATTGGATAGCATCATTGAAAATATGTTTGAAACCATGTACGGTGCAAGAGGCATCGGTTTGGCTGCGCCACAGATAGGATTGCCAATTCGTTTGTTTTTGGTAGATGCAACACCTTTTGAAGACGACGAAGAGTATTCCGAAGAAGAGCAAAAAATATTATCCGATTTTAAACGTGTTTTTATCAATGCTAAAATTTTGGAGGAAGAAGGAGACGAGTGGGTTTTTAATGAAGGTTGTTTGAGTATACCAGCTGTGAATGAGGACGTTTTCAGAAAACCAACCATTACGATGGAATATTATGATGAAAACTTTAAAAAACACACCGAAACCTTTGATGGCATTGTAGCTCGTATCATACAACATGAATACGACCATATTGAAGGAATTTTGTTTACCGATAAACTATCGCCGCTAAAAAAGCGTTTGCTTAAAGGTAAATTGGCAAATATATCTAAAGGAAATATTGATGTGGCATATCGTATGCGCTATCCAAATGCCAAAAAGAAACGTTAAGACGGTTGCATATATTAAATAAAGAAAACATATTTGCAGACCCAAAAAGAAATTTAGTTTATGAGTTTAGAGAAAATTTTATCTATTTCAGGGAAACCTGGCCTTTATCAATTGAAAACCCAAACAAGAACAGGCTTTCTTGCTGAATCTTTAGGGGATGGCAAACGTATTAGTGTGAGTGCTCGTAACAACGTAAGTTTGTTGAGTGAGATCGCTATTTATACCTTGACGGAAGAAGTGCCGTTGCGTGCAGTGTTTGAAAAAATTGCGGCAAAAGAAAACGGTGGCGAGGCGATCAGTCATAAAGCACCGAAGATCGAATTGGAAGAATATTTCTTTGAAGTATTACCAGACTATGATGAAGATCGTGTGTATCCAAGTGATATAAAAAAGGTAATGCAATGGTATAATTTGCTTCATAAGAGTGGGATTACCGACTTCTCTGAGCCTGAAGAAGATGCTAAAGGTGAAGATGCTTCTGTGAGCAAAGCAATTGAAGCTGCGAAAGTAACCGGAGCCAAGGCTGCACCTGCTAAAAAAGCGGCACCTAAAGCCTCATCATCTGCCAAAGGCGGCGCTAGCAAGAATACGGCTGCGCGGAAGAAGTAATTAGTGAGAGGTGAAAAGTGAGCAGTGAACAATGGTTCGTTGTTTCTAGAGATAAAAGATATAAAGAAGCCTGCCGTTTAAAAAAAACGGTGGGTTTTTTGTTTTAAAGTCTGACGTTTAACTACCAACTTTATGCTTCCCGCTGTCGCTAAAGCGGCGGAAGAGCATGCGTGCTTCTAGCATCACATTGTTAATACTATTCTTTCAATAGTTTCTGAACCACAACTCCTTCCTCCATAGCGATATGGATACTGTATAAACCAGAAGGTAGTTGACTCATAATGATCTGCTGAAAATTATCCGATACAGATATAACCTTCTTGCCAAGCACATTATATATTGTAATGTTTATAATGGGGTAGCGTGTAGAAGAAACATACAGCATGTCTTTAACAGGATTAGGAAACATATCTATACTTGCTTCAAGTACATCTTGGACACTCAAGGTGCAGTCTTTACTAAAAATAATACCGGGATCAACCTCCCACATATCATAAGGAGGTGTGCTGGCATTAGTTGCCGCGACAGGGTCGTCGACCTCAATACAGTTAAGGATTCCATTTTCATAGTCAAGCACTTTCAAGCTCTCTAGAAAAGTATTATTACCATTTTTGACGTTCAAACTAGTTAGAATACTATTTCCAGATACACCCACTCGATCTAGCAAAGGGTTGTTGCTTAGATCTAATTCGGTTAAAGTGTTAGAATAGTTAATGAAAATAAAATTGAGATTGGGGTTGTTGCTTAGGTCCAAGCTAGTAAACAAATTTTCTTGATTGCAAGTGCCAGGAAAACAATTCGTCGCGTCTAACTCTTCCAATAAAAGGTTGTTCGTAAGATCTAAACTAATTAGATTGTTAAACTTGCAATTTAAGACTTTCAGATTAATATTATTACTAAGATCAATATTTTCCACAAGATGCTCTGGAAACATTAATATCTCTAAAGCAATAAAGTCTTCAATTCCTGTTAAGTCGGTTATGGTTGGTCCTGCTAAATTGTCTAAATCAAGTAAAATTATATGATCAATATCATCGGTTAAAACCTGACCATCTAATGTACCTTCGGTATCAATACCTTGATCAATTAATTTGACCTCAAATTGAGGGTCGGGGATTGCCGTGTATTGGGCTAATAATACATTCGAGAAACAAAACCCAAGACATAAAACACATGTTTTTATTATAAGTTTCATAGCGTTAAGTTTAGGAGGGGGCGTATTAATATTATTAAATGGCATAAGGCTTTCGTTTAAAGATAGAGAATTATATATTGTTTACATAAATTAATAACTCTTTCTCTAACCGAAACCCAATTCTACTAGTTTTGTAGTTATGAATTCTAGAAAAGAACAACTCCAAGCATTTGACCGATTGCTAACCATCATGGATGAACTGCGGGAGCAATGCCCATGGGATAAAAAACAAACCATGGAAACGCTACGTCATCTCACCATTGAAGAAACCTACGAGCTAGGCGATGCCATCCTTGAAAAAGACCTAAACGAAGTGAAAGGTGAGTTGGGTGATTTACTACTTCACATCGTATTTTATGCCAAGATCGGTAGTGAAACAAAGGATTTCGATATTGCCGATGTTGCCAACCAGATCTGTGAAAAGTTGATTTCTCGTCATCCACATATTTATGGTGATGTAAAAGTTGCCAACGAAGAAGAAGTAAAACAAAACTGGGAAAAGCTAAAACTCAAAGAAGGAAAGAACAGCGTTTTAGAAGGTGTTCCTAAATCGTTACCTGCTTTGGTAAAAGCAAACCGGATTCAGGATAAAGTTGCTGGCGTCGGTTTTGACTGGGAAAAACCAGAACAGGTCTTTGAAAAACTTCAAGAAGAGCTAGGCGAATTGCAACACGAAGTGGAAGCGGAAAATCAAGAAAAAATGGAAGCCGAATTTGGCGATGTATTGTTCTCAATGATCAACTACGCGCGTTTTCTAAAAATTGATCCCGAAAATGCCTTAGAACGCACCAACAAAAAGTTTATCAAACGTTTTCAGTATTTAGAAGAAAAGGCAAGAGCAGGAGGAAAGGCACTCCGCGATATGACCCTAGCAGAGATGGATGTGTATTGGAATGAGGCAAAAAAGCTGTAGCTAGTATCTTTGATGGTTGGATTGTTGGTATTTAAGAAACTTTACCAGATCCCAGAAACCAAATTCCCTCTATTTCTCAAAAATAGTCAACCGCCCATCAATGGTCAGTTTTTTAAAACCAAAGTGTTGCTGAATCCATATCAGATTTTCTTCGGAATAAAAAATAACGTGCGTTAGGTCTCGTTGATAATGCCAATTATTTAGAGGTGTTTCTGGAACTAATTCGGTCATACAATACAATTTTCCGTCTTCATTTAAAAGATCGTAAAGGCGCTGAAATTCAAGGCTTGGATGGTGAAAATGCTCTATCACCTCACAACAAATAATAAAGTCGTATGTTTTGTTGAGCACCGCAGTATCTGGATAGAAAAAGGGATCATAAAGTTTAAGTTGGTATCCGTCATTTGCGAGTAATTTGGTTATAACAGGACCTGTGCCTGCGCCAAAATCGAGTCCGTTTGCTGTAGTTTTAAAATCTTTTTTCACTGCCTTGACAATAGGCATCACAAAATTTTGATAGCCTTGGTCTGTTACATCGTTGTTATGAGTTTCGTAGCGGGCTTTTTCTACTTCTAAAGTAGGCCAATGGGTGGAATGCTTAAAAAGTGATCCACATTGCGAGCATGTTAAAAACAAAACGCCAGCAATTTCTTGCTGACGTTTCGGGTTGATATTTTTACATAACGGACAAACCATTGTTTGCTATGCAAGCGATTTGATCTTTTGCAACTTTGCCTTCCAAACTTCCAATTGTTCCTTGTGTCTGTTAATGTTATTATGAACTTCTTTTACCATAGGATTGTCGTCTGGAACATGTTGAAAGAAACCAAGGTTGTTTTCCAACTGGTTAATTTCAGCTTTTGTTTCATCAATTTTCTTAGAAATAAAGAAGCGCTCGTTTTGTAGCTTACGATCATCTTCTTGCGAAACCATGGTACTTATCTTGTTTTCAAACATGATGAGCTCTTTTTCTTTTTTTCCAAGGTCTAGTTTTCCGAAGACAGCATCTAACTCTTTATTGAACTTCTGGTCAATATTCTTTTTATTATACGGAACCCGTCCTAGTTGTTTCCATTCAGAGATCTTGCCTTTGATTGTTTTAAGATCTTCCACATGATCACCAGAAAGTTCCATCGTTTTAAAGGCTTCTAGGAATTCAGACTTCGCCTCAAAATTAGCAACCTCTTCTTTGTTGGCTTCATTCTTTTCGGCGTGCAAGCGATCAAAATAATGATTACAGGCTGCTTTAAATTGCTTCCAGATCTTATCACTGTCTTTTCGGGGTACGTGGCCAATTTTTTTCCAATCACCTTGGATCTTCTTCATCAATGGCGTTGTAGCCTCAAAATCGTCACTGTCTTTATTCGCTTCCGCAGTGGCAATAAGTTCCCGCTTCTTTTCAAGATTAGTGAATTGTTCTTTCTTCTGATTTTTATAAAAGGCGTTTTTATTATGATTGAAATTACGTGTTGCTTCTTTAAAAGCGTTCCAAGTTTCTTTGTTTTTGTTACGTGGAACTTTCCCCGTTGCGAAATACAGATCACGAACTTCTTGTACCTTTTTAATGGCGTTTTGCCAGGACTGATGTGCCGATTTGGTTTGCGAAACGATCTCGTTGATCTGAGCAATAAGACTCATTTTAGTCTCATAATTAGTCTCGTAATGCTTTTCTTCTTCCTCTAAAAACGCTTGGCGCTTATCGTGAACGACTTTAGTTGCGGCGCTAAACTTGTCCCAAACCTCGTCTCTAAACTCTTTTGCAACAGGCCCAATTTCTTCTTTCCACATTTTGTGAAGCATTTGCAATTCTCGAAATGCACGATTGCTGTTTTCTTCTGTTGCAAGCTCTTCAGCACGCGAGATCAATTTGAGTTTTTGCTCTAAACTGTGTTTAAAATCTAGATCCCTAAACTCTCTGTTAAGATGTAAGAAGTCGTAAAAATTCTCAACGTGGTGATGGTAGGTATTCCAAACAGTGTTGTATTTATCTCTTGGGATCGCGCCCGCCTCAAACCAACGCGACTGTATGTCTTTAAAATGATTGTAGGTTGCATTGATGCTTTCTTCAGCATTCAGCAAGCCTTTAAGTTCTTCAATAAGTTCTAGTCGTTTTTCTAGATTAGATTGAAGATCTTTTTTTAGATTTCTATAATGTGTGTTGCGTTTTTCTTTGTAATCAAAATAAAGCGAACTAAACTCCTTTTTTAAAGGAGTAGAGTGGTGGAAGTCAATGATATTTCCTCCTTGAGCCAGAAATTCTTCCTTTTTAGCTGCAACCTCTTCCGCAAATTTAGCGTTGAATTCAGATTTGATCTCTTCAACGTCATTTTTAATTTCTTGAATAGGTTTACTTTTTAGCAGTGACGCTAACTCGGCGATCAATTGCTTTTTTGTAAGTGCGTGATAATCTTTTACCTCTTCCTCTTCTTCGGTTTCCTCCTCATCAGATGAGGCTACTTCCTCTTCATCATCGTCGGTTGCTTCTTCGTCATCGTCAGTTTTAGTGGCGACAGTATCGGCAACTTTCTCGGTTTTATTTTCTTCTGAAACCTGAGCAGGCGCAGCTTTTGCGGTCTCACTTTCTTGGGTGACAGCGACTTCGGTTTTGTTATCATCTGAATCGGCTTTCGCTTCGTCGATGGTTTTTGTCGTGTCTATTTTTTCTTCTGAAACTTGAACGGGCGCAGCTTTTTCGGCCTCACTTTCTTGGTTGACAGCGACTTCGGTTTTGTTTTCGTCTGAATCGGCTTTCGCTTCGTCGACATTTTTAGGAGTGTCAACTTGCTTTTCAGTTCCTTCTGAAACAGGGGGATTTGGATTTGTTTCAGGTGTTTCGTGCTCTTCTTTCTTGTTCTCGTCAGACATATCTTTCAATGTTTAGGTTCGTTATAGGTCATTGCTATAGAGAAATTCTGTAACATGTGTCAAGATACTAACAACTGTGCAAACAGCAATGGCTGAACGAATTTTTTGGAAATAAAAGAAACTACGATTTCCAGATCTTCCAGGCTTTTTTTGCCTGAAATTCTAACATTTTGATTCCGTTACTAATTTTTGCGCCTTGTAAAAAGCCTCTTTTTAGAAATTCGGTTTGTTTCGGATTGTAGATGAGATCAAACAAAACATGATCTTTTCCTATAAATTCATACGGGATATTTGGACAATCATAAATATCTGGAAATGTTCCCAATGGGGTACAATTAACAATAAGGGCGTGTTTTTGGATGATCTCTCTGTTGAGCTCTTTGTAAGTATAGGCGTTATCTTTTTTGGTGCGAGAAACATAAGACACTGAAAAACCCAACGTTTCTAAAACAAACGCAACCGCTTTTGAAGAACCGCCCGTTCCTAAGATCAAAGCTGTATTTTGTTCCAACGGAAGGAAAGGAGTAAGTGCCTTTGCAAATCCGTAGTGATCTGTATTATATCCATATAGGCGTCCGTTGTTTTTTATTTTAATGGTGTTTACTGCGCCGATAGCCTTTGCCTCTTTGTTTACAAAATCGAGCATTGGAAGTACAGATTCTTTATATGGAATGGTTACATTTAGACCTCTTAGGTCTTGATGCTTCTTCAAAATTTCCTCTAATTTTTCGATGCATTCTATATCAAAATTATGATAAGAATCTGACCTATTTTCACGTTCGAATTTTATGGTAAAAAACGTTTTTGAAAAGGAATAACTTATGTTGTTACCTATAAGTCCATATTTAGCCATGTTGGGGAGATCGTAATTTTTGGTACCAGTCAAGACTGAGTACGATGATTATACCAACAAACATAAACAAAATGGCTAACATGGTTTCGACAGAAAATTCCGATGGTAGATATCTGTTATAATCGGTGATGATCTCTCGTCCGTTCCCGTCGATCTTGATGTTTCCGGCAATATCGATTGCATATACTTTTTCTTTCCAAGGCCAAACAACGCCTAGGGATCCCGCAATAAAACCAATAATGACCGCATAGGTTGCCTTTTTGTATCGTTTTAATACGTATGCCAATAAATGTGACAGCGAAATTAATCCAACAAGTGATCCTAATGAGAAAACACTCAGTACTTTAAGCAACTGTATTCGTTCGGGATCATTTACAAAGGAAAAGTCCCAACTAAAAATATCGGTGAACGTATCAAAGAGCGCATTCACAGAATCTACCAAAAGCAACACGTAATTTCCGAAGAGAATTAAAATAAACGAGCCCGAAAGTCCGGGTAAAGTCATACCCGACACCCCTATGATTCCACAAAAGAAAACAAAAAGCAGGTTATCGTTCTCTTTAGCGGGTTCTAAAAAACTAATCGCTACTCCGGCAATAATTCCGCAGAGCAAATAGGCAATGTATTTTCTGTTCCAATCTCCAAAATCTTTAGCGATATAATAGATCGAGCCTACGATCATTCCGAAGAAAGCACTCCAAACATATAATTCATAATGGATGATCAAAAAGTCTAAAATTTTAGATACACTAAAATAACTGATGATCATTCCCAGAATAAGCAACGATAGAAATTGGCCGTTTATATACCGATAGAAACTTTTAAAACGACGATTGATAAGCAGGCCAAAAGCCTTGCGATTGATCTTTTGTAGCGAGTAAATAAATTCTTCATAAAATCCCGCCACAAAGGCAACAACGCCACCAGATACGCCTGGTACTTTGTTTGCCGCGCCCATCCCCAGTCCTTTTAGAATCAGCCATATTTTATCGCCAAAAGACCGTTTTACTTGCATTAACTCGGTTTTTTATGGTTTGCGATACGTTCTAATAGATAGATGCTTAAAAAACCAACAAGCATAAAAACTAATGCTAAAACAATTTTAGGATCTCCATCAAAATGGGTGGGTAGTATGCTTTTTTCGAGAAAGGGCACTTTAATGCCACTATGACTAATGCGGTATTCAAGAACTTCCTTCCACGGCCATATTTTGTTTAGCGCTCCTATCATAAAGCCCGTCAACACAGCCAGGACAAGGTTTTTATGGTTTTTAAACATCCAGTTTAAAATTCGGGAAAATAATTTGAGCCCAACAATAGCACCCATTGCGAAAACAAATAGCCGCGTAAAAGCGCTCCAGAACAATTCCCAGTTAAGGGAGGTGATTCCCTTTCCAAACTGAGTGAGTGTTCCAATTACACCTGTATAGGCTCCTAGAAGTAATAAAATAAATGAGCCTGAAATACCAGGAAGTATCATAGCGATAATAGCAATAAAACCAGCGAGGAATAGAAACCAGGTACTATCTGTTGATCCTAGCGGTTTGGCTAAAGTGATGGCGTAAGCAATTCCAATGGCAATGATCAATGCAATAATAATCTTTGTATTCCATTGAGTGATCTGTTTACCAACATATAGAATGCTTGCTATTACCAATCCGAAGAAAAACGACCAAACCATGATGGGGTGGTTCTCTAAGAGCCATGTGATGGCTTTGGCCAGAGATAGTATGCTGATAAACACACCAGTGAAAAGTGCTACTAAAAATGACAGATTATAGGCTTTCCAAGCGGTTTTTAGTCCGTCCTGTTTCCAGCGTTTTAAAATTCCAAAGTCTAGATTATGTATAGTTTCGATTAACTCTTCGTAGATCCCAGAGATAAAAGCAATGGTTCCTCCAGAAACGCCTGGAACAACATCGGCAGCCCCCATTGCAAGACCTTTAGCGGTTATTGTTAGGTATTGTAGAAAACTTCTTGAGGCCATAAAAGAAAAGAATTTACCTCAAAAATACACAAATTAATGCGACGGGTTTTTATGATTACTGATTATTTGAGAAACCGCTTTTTTTACCCAGATCTTCGGAAAAAGCTCTTCCAGAATAATTATAAACTCAGGGTCTAAATTCAAACCATTTTTTAAATGAAACTCAGCCTTTCTTGTTTCCGAAAGATTATAAAATAAACCTGCTAATCGATATTCGATCTCGGCATTTTCTGGATAGAATTCTATCGCTTGAAATAAATTTTTTACGGCGGCTTGGTTTTCACCTAATTTAATCAGAATATCACAGCGCATTAACCACGTTTCTAACTCGTAATTGCCAAGTTCAAGCGTTCTTCTAAAACCGTGTTCAGCTTCCTCATAAAGAGATAAACGCTTATTGATCTTTGCATAGCGTTTCCAATAAAGTACATTTTCGCTATCAATATTGATGGCTTTATCAATATAATACAGTGCTTTTTGGAAGTTCCGCTTCCGCATGTAATAATCGGTTATAGCGATCCAGCCTTTGTCTAAAAGACTGTCTTCTTCAACACATTTGGTAAAAAATTGAAGCGCCATTTCTTCATTTCCTAGCTTCTCATGACATTTCCCGATACGAAGAAGCGCAAAAGAGGTTGGGTCATCAATGCCTAATGTAATGGTATAACTTTCTATGGCTTCATTAAATTTTTTGAGCTTTTCAAGTACACGTCCTTTTTCAAGATAGGCGCCAATAAAACGGTCGTCACTAATGATCGCAAAATCAAATGCTGCCACTGCTTTATCGTATTCTTTTGCATCGCTGTACAACTTTCCAACCTGGTGCCAGGCAACTTCGCAATACGGATTCTTATTTAAGAAATCGTTTAAATATTCAATTGCCGCCACCTCTTGGTCTAGATATTCAAAACAGTAAATAATATTGTAAAGCGCCGAATAGTCTTCTTCATCTGCCTCAACGCATTTCATAAAATACAGTTTGGCATTTTCAAAATCTTCCAGAAAAAGATACTCCATTCCAATTAAAGAGAGCACATCGCTTTCGTCGGAAGTAATAGCTAAAGCTTGTTGTAAAAGGTCAATAGCGTCTTTATGACGATCTCTTCGCGATAGAATATTCGCCTTTTGAATATAAATTTCTTCGTTAGATTGCTCTAATTGATGTAGTCTTTCAAGAAGGTCATCTGCAACGTCCAGTTCATTTTCAAAAATATACATCTCAACCTGAAAAAGCTTTAGGCTTATTGATGAAGGATGTTGTTCAAGCCCCATTTTAGTTGCCTTTTTAGCCAAAGCGATCTTCCCATTCTCCAAATAATGATGAATGATCTCTTCAAATTCGTCGGCATCAAAGAAAAGAACGTTGTTGGTTTTCAACATCGATTCAAAACGGGTAAGTGAAAAATTGTTATGCTCGTTAGGGCTCAATTGCATACGCAGGGTTTAACTGTTTTCTTCTAATTTAAAGGTAACATTGTATAGGGCAATTCAATAAATATGCCGTTATTCTTGTTAACACGGTTATTAACAGTGGTTTTGAGGTGTATAATATTGTATTACAGCTGTTTAGGAGGTCGCTACTTTCGGTGTAGATTATTGAGCACATCCGTCAGTATGTCACATCCAGCCCTAATTTCTCCTTCCGAAATGTTCAGCGGCGGCGTAATGCGTATGGCGCGTGATTCAAAGAGCAGCCAGAAGAGTATGAGTCTGCGTTCTTTACATTGTAGAATGACTTCGGAAGCTATTTCGGCAGTCTCCATGATCAGTGCGAGCATCAGCCCTTTGCCTCTAATTTCAACGATTTGCTCATGTATTAGTAAACTTCGGAACAAGGCTTCCTTCTCTAGCGTTTGAGCGATCAAACGGGTTTCTGTAATTTCCTGTAAGGTGGCTAGCGCTGCCGAAGCAATTACCGGATTACCGCCAAATGTTGTAATATGACCTAACTTCGGGTTCTCTTTTAACAATGCCATATGTGCCTGAGAAGCTGTAAAAGCGCCAATTGGGAGTCCGCCACCCATGCCTTTGCCCATCACTAAAATATCGGGGATAATGTCAAAATGCTCAAAACCAAAGAGTCTTCCCGTACGTCCAAAACCGGGTTGAATTTCATCTAAGATCAACAGTGCTCCAACCTCATTACAACGTTCTCGAACACGTTTTAAATAATCATTTTCAGGCATGATAAAACCAGCTCCTCCTTGAATGGTTTCTAAAATAACTGCTGCAGTTTTAGTCGTGATCTTTTGCAGATCTTCTATATTGTTAAATGTAATAGGATGACAATCGGGAATAAGTGGGGCAAAAGGTTTTTTGCGCTCTTCGTAGCCCATGACGCTTAGCGCACCGTAGGTATTTCCGTGGTAGGCGTGATGCGCATAACGTATTTCAGTTCTGCCTGTCACACGACGTGCTAACTTTATACTGCCATCGATGGCCTCGGCGCCGCTATTTACCAAATAGGTGGTTTCCAGTGGCTTTGGCAGATTCTCAGCTAATAATTTTGTGAGTTCAACTGCCGGTGATTGAATATATTCACCGTAAACCATAACATGCATATACTTGTCTAATTGCCCTTTAACGGCTTCTACAACTCGGGGATGGCTGTGACCTAAGCTACAAGCCGAAACACCAGCGACAAAATCTAAATGCTTGTTTCCCGAAGTATCATAAATATAGCTTCCAATGGCATGCGACACCTCCATCGCTAATGGATGTGGTGTTGTTTGTGTTTGATATGTAAAGAAATCTTCTTTCATTTAAATAAAACGGAGTAGTTAAAAGCTAAAAGTTAAAAGCGCAAAGCTAAAAGCTAAAAGCGCAAAGCTCACCGATCACTGTTCACCATCATCTCCATCACCTTCTGGATCTGTTTGCGTTCTAGGTTTAGGGTCGTCGGCTTTATTTTGAAGATCTTTCGGTTTCAGTTTTGAGGCTTCTGGAAGGTCTAATTCATCTTCCGGTACATCGTCAAAAAATTGGCCTTCATCTTCGGGTAGTGGTATTCCTGTTATCTTCGGAAGTATCGGTGCGGGTTTTCCTCTAAAAAGATCTTCCTTCCGAAGCAAACGATCATAACCACGCCAATTAAAGCCTGGGAGTTCTCGAACGTTATCGGGGAATTTAGAGGGCGGATATAATTTTCCCTTTCCTTTTTTAATAAACCGAATACCTTGTATTTCCTGTGCTTCCAAATACATTTGAATGGAGCTGGAAACCGTATTATTTATACCCACTAATTTTTCTTCTTCATCGCGGGAGAAGAAAATAACCTCGGCATTTTTGTTAATATTTACCGTATCTAATTCGTTATAGGTAAACAAACCGATCAGTTTTTCTCCACTTACTTGGTTATAACCATCTGGATCTTTTTGTGATAAAAACGCGTTGTTAAACACTTTTAGAGTGTCTAGTTTTTCGGTTTTGGTATTTGAAAGAATATGAATGGTATCGCCCGTCATCTGACTCAGACCGCTCCAAAGCACCGGATTTCGTAACAATTTGGTGATTCCCTTTTTCTGATTGACATAAATACTATCGCACATGCCACTTGTTGGATCTTCACCTGGAAGACCTTGCTTAAACATGCGCGCTCTATAAAATCCTTTGATAATTCTATTTTCGGGTTTCCCCGTTACTTGCAGCGTATCTGCGTGAATATAGATAGAATCATTGTCGCGAACCGTAACTGCAACTGCACGTTTGGTTATAAAAACAGAATCTTTCTCACGAAAAACCTCGGCATAATGCCCGCGAATAATACTTTTATTTACCGTGTCAAGTACTCTGATGTTGTTGGTTGCTGAAGCGAAACTTCGATTGCGGTCAAAGTAAATACTGTCACCATAAAGAATACGGTTGTTATAGTCAACACGTGAATTTTTAACGAAATAGCCATTGTCTTGTCGTGTGTCGTAATAGCCACGTTCGCAGTAAACTGTGCTCGTTTCGCTTACAATGGTTGATTTTCCGTAGAGATAGGCACCTCCAGATTCAGAATAGAAATCGAGCTGCTCGCTGTTTACGGTGTATTTTGGGTTAACGATCTTTACGTTTGAGAGGAACTGATATTTTTTGCTTTCGGCGAAGTACCGACCAATACGGCTTGTTAATGTACTAGCGGTATCCACAACTGTTCCGCCACTGCGATAAAAGGCTTGTTGTTTGATACGGTCAAAATAGAGTGTGTCTGTTCTAAGTGTGGTTTGTGGGTTTTTCATAAACACATCGCCACTCGCAAAAGCAAATTGAGTATTGCCGTTGTATTCAGCATACTTGCTGCTCATCGTTACCGTATCGGCCTGTGAAATACGAACGTTTCCGTAGGCTTTTACAAAATTATCTTTAAGATAAACATAAGCTTGGTCGCACCACATTTCGACACCTTCGTGTACAATGTATACTTGCCCGGTATTGTCTTTGGTGTAAATGACAGCATCTGGCAATTCCTCTTTAATTTCGAGGTAACCTGATTTGATATCGACTTTCTGTTTCTCTTGTGCTACGGAAATACTTCCGAAGAGAAAAAAAAGAAAGAAAAATTTGATATAGGTTTTCGTTGCCTTCAATTAAGCCGTGTTTTGCGTGCAAATATAACGTTATCGAAAGACAAATCGTGTACTAGCGATGTATGGTCTGCGTACGGTCTGGTCCAACAGAAACTACTTTGATAGGAATTTCCAGTTCTTTTTCAAGGAAATCGATATAAGCGTTGAGTTCCTTTGGAAATTGATTCGCGTCTGTCATCTTTGTAAGATCCTGTTTCCAGCAATCAAATTCGGAGTAGACAGGTGTTACATTTTCAGGTTCGATATTGTAGGGAAAATGTTTTATAGTTTCGCCTTTGTATTTGTAGGCTGTACATACTTTTAGCTTTTCAAAACCAGAAAGCACATCGCCCTTCATCATCATAAGTTGGGTTACACCATTCACTTCACAAGTGTAGCGCAGTGCTACTAAATCGAGCCATCCGCAACGTCTTGGGCGGCCTGTCACGGCACCAAATTCACGACCTACTTTTGCCATTTCGGCACCTACTTCGTCGAAAAGTTCGGTAGGGAAGGGGCCTGAGCCAACACGGGTGGTGTATGCTTTAAAAATTCCGTAGACCTCTTTTACCTTGTTTGGAGCAATTCCGAGTCCGGTACAAGCGCCAGCAGCTGTGGTGTTTGAGGAAGTTACAAAGGGATAGGTTCCAAAATCGATATCGAGCAACGAGCCTTGCGCACCTTCAGCAAGAATAGTTTTGCCGTTCTTTATCGCTTGATTTAAGTATTCTTCACTATCGATAAATGTGAGTTCTTTTAATCGTTTAACCGCCGAAAAGAATTCCTTTTCCATGTCGGCCAGATCATACTGTACATCTACGTTGTAGAAAGCGATCATCGCTTCGTGCTTATTAGCAAGTGCACGGTATTTTGTTTTCCAGTCGCTTAATTCAAGATCGCCAACACGAATACCGTTCCGACCAGTTTTGTCCATGTATGTTGGACCAATTCCTTTAAGTGTTGAACCAATTTTAGCTTTTCCTTTGGATGCTTCGGAAGCTGCATCGAGTAAACGGTGCGTTGGTAAAATGAGGTGTGCTTTTCGGGAAATGATCAACTTCGACTTATAATCGATGTCAAATTGATCTAACCCGTCTAATTCTTTTACAAATACCACAGGGTCGATAACAACGCCGTTTCCGATGACATTTACAGATTTTTTGTGAAAAATTCCGGAAGGAATGGTGCGAAGTACATGCTTGATTCCGTCAAATTCTAAGGTGTGCCCTGCATTAGGACCGCCCTGAAAACGAGCAATGATATCATAGTTTTTTGTGAGTACGTCAACGATTTTTCCTTTGCCTTCGTCGCCCCATTGTAATCCAAGTAGTAAATCTACTGCCATAATATTTAAGAATTGGTGTCGCTGTTATTTGCGCTGTCTTTTTTATTTCCGTAGAAATAAAGAGAGTGGTTTGTAATTTCAATATCGAAGACCTCTTCGATGGTTTTTTTGATCGATTGTATACGTGGATCGCAGAATTCAATGACATCGCCATTAGAGAGGATCACGTGATCGTGTTGTTTATCGAAATACGACTTTTCGTAGTGAGCTTGATTTTGACCAAATTGGTGTTTTCTAACCAGACCGCAATCGAGCAGTAATTCGATGGTGTTATAGAGTGTAGCCCTGCTTACGCGGTAATTTTTATTCTTCATATTTATGTAGAGCGATTCTATATCGAAATGCACTGTTTGATCATAAATTTCTTGAAGTATAGCGTATCGTTCGGGGGTTTTTCGGTGTCCGTTCTTTTCCAAGAATGCAGTAAAAACATTCTTGACGATAGCTTGGTTGTTTGTGTCGGTTTTCGAACTCATAACAGAGCGGTAAAGTTACTTAAATTAAATGCGTGTGACTTTATCAATACCGTTTATTTTTTTAATCTTTTCCACTAAGTTATCAAGAATAGTCTTGTTTTTGACCACCACGATGATCTTGCCTAAAAAGACGCCATCGTCACTGTCAAAATGAACACTTTTCATATCAATAAGCAGGTTGTTTGACACTACTTTTGTCACTTCATTTACAAGACCAATAGTGTCAATTCCTGTAATATTGAGCTGTGCTTTAAATTCTCGTTGGGTAGAATCGATCCATTTGGCGGGCATGATCCGATAACTGTAATTGCTCTGTAATTGAACCGCATTGGGGCAATTCACTTTATGAACTTTGATCCCTTCATTTACTGTGACGAACCCAAAGACGTTATCCCCCGGTATGGGGTTACAGCAATTGGCCATTTTATAGTCAAGTTTTTCTTCTTCCTTTCCAAAAACGAGTTGATCAAATTTTTCGGTGATCTCTTCTCTGTTTACTTCGGAAGGATTTGAGGGCTTGCGCATCCGGTTTTTGAAGAAACTCATTAAAGCGTTACTTCTCGAAGCGGCAAAATCTTTTAATTTCTGATTGTCAATGATACCCGCGCCTACGCGATAAAACAGATCTAAACTTGTTTTTACCTTAAAGTATTGAACGAGCTGATTGATGGTTTTTTCATCAAGAGCGATCTTTAGGGACTTAAGTTTTCTGGTTAGAATTTCTTTTCCTTCGTTGGCAATTTCTTTTTTGTCTTCTTTTAGTGACGATTTGATCTTTGATCGTGCTCGTCCAGTATTTGCATAGTCTAGCCAGTTTGCAGTAGGTTTCGACTTTTCCGAAGTCATTATTTCAACTTGATCGCCACTTTTGAGCTCATGGCTTAGTGGAACTAATTTCCCGTTGACCCGTGTACCTCGTGTATGATATCCAATTTCGGTATGCACATGAAAAGCAAAGTCTAAGGCGGTAGCACCTTTTGGAAGCGAATAGAGATCTCCTTTAGGTGTAAAGACAAAGATCTCTTTTGAATACAAATTCAGTTTAAATTCTTCAACAAAATCAACTGCGCTAATGTCACTATTCTCTAAAGTGTCTTGCAATTTGTTGAGCCAATCTTCGAGTCCGCCATCATCACTATCCTTATGTTTGTATTTATAGTGTGCTGCAAAGCCTTTTTCGGCAATTTCGTTCATTCGCTCGCTTCTAATCTGTACTTCTACCCAGCGGCCTTTAGGTCCCATTACCGTAATGTGTAGGGCTTCATAACCTGTAGATTTCGGTGAGGAGATCCAATCGCGTAAACGTATGGGGTTTGGTCTAAAATGATCTGTAACGATCGAGTAAATTTTCCAGGCGAGAAACTTTTCATTTTCTCTATCACTTTTATATATGATTCTAACCGCAAATTTGTCGTATACCTCGTCGAAACTCACATTCTGGGCGATCATTTTACGACGGATAGAAAAGATGGATTTTGGTCGTCCCTTAATTTCATAGTTGAGGTGTTCTGCGTTTAGCGAATCCTCAATAGTTTTAGAAAAAGCTGCGATATAAGCATCTTGTTCCTCTTTGCTTTCCTTGATCTTACTATGAATATCTTCGTAGACTTCGGGAGCTGTATATTTTAACCCTAGATCTTCCAATTCGGTTTTAATGTTATAAAGCCCGATACGATGCGCCATGGGCGCGTAGATGTAGAGTGTTTCCGAAGCGATCTTTACTTGCTTTTCGGGCGGCATAGAATCCATTGTTTGCATATTGTGCAATCGATCGGCGATCTTGATGATGATCACCCGAATGTCCTCATTAAGCGTAAGAAGCATTTTTCGGAAATTCTCTGCTTGTAATGAAACATCGCCATCATAAGGCATTTTAGAGATTTTGGTAAGCCCGTCAACGATTCGCGCTACGGTTTCACCAAAGAGCTGTTCGATATCAGCAAGCGTGTATTCTGTATCTTCAACAACATCGTGAAGTAAGGCAGCTGCAATGGAGGTTGCGTCTAAGCCAATTTCAGAAGCTACGATCTTAGCTACGGCAATTGGATGAAAAACGTAAGCTTCGCCAGACTTTCTACGCTGATCCTTATGTGCGTCCACAGCGATATCAAACGCACTTCGAATTAGTTTTTTGTCTTCCGAAGAAAGCGTTCTATAACTAATTTTAAGCAGTTCTTTATATTCTTTGGTGAGCTGTTTCTTTTCTTTCTCTAGGGCGGCTTCAGTCATAGATTAAAAATAGAACATTGCTTTTTATAAAGCAAGATTATTTGCTATCAATGCTTAGCAATTGGTCTTCATCTAATTCCTAAGGAAAAAACGGGCGATTCTTTCAATGTTGGAAGCTGAGAATTTAAAAAATAGCGCAGTTCGTCTCATGACCAATGCGTCTAGCTCATACAACTAAAAGAGGTTGACTTCAATCATTTTTACGTCTCAAATTTTTGAAGCGTTGCAATAGCGTAGGATGCGAGTAATGCGCAAAAACATAAGCTGGGTGTGGTGTAAGATTACTCAAACTGTTTTTTGAAAGTTTTTTTAATGCGTTTATTAGCGGTTCACCAGCAAAGGTATTTTTTGCATAATTATCAGCTTGGTATTCAAATTTACGGGAGAGATAATTCATAAAAAGACCCGTTACTTCTGAAATTGGACTATACAACACTCCAAAGGCAATTAGCCCTATGTGAAAAGAGGGTTGCGCTACACCCAAGGCTTGAGATAATAACTCGCTTCCCACAAATAACGATAACAGCCATAGGGTAAATCCGGTGAGCAGGATGGAGGCGATCAAATTAATAATGACATGATGCTTTTTATAGTGACCTACTTCGTGTGCTAAGACTGCAACGATCTCATCGTCTTCAAGGTCGTTTACCAAAGTGTCGTAAAGAGTAATGCGTTTTTCACTTCCGAAGCCAGAAAAATAAGCATTTGCTTTGGTGCTTCGTTTCGATCCATTGATCACAAAGATCTTATCAAGCGTAAATCCAACTTTTTTTGCGTAGGTTTCTATCTTCGAGCGCAGCATACCATCCTCTAAAGGTGTTTGCTTGTTGAATAGAGGAACAATGAGTCGGGCGTAAAATAAGTTCGTCAAGACCGTAAAAACGGTCACTAAGCCCCAAGCATAAAGCCAAAAGGTGTTTTCTGTTTGTTCGTAGAACCAAATGATCGCAGCCAATAAACCGCCACCAACAACGGCTAACATCAACCAGCCTTTGAGTTTGTCTAAAATAAAGGTAGCTCTTGTGGTTTTATTAAAACCGTACTTTTCTTCTATTACAAAGGTGCTGTAATATCCAAAAGGTGTGCTTAAAATATCACTCGCTAGCATGATAATTCCGAAGAAGATCAAAGCGACAAGGATACTATTTTCAGAAAAAGATCGCGCAATCCCGTCTACATATGCAAACCCGTCAAAAAAGAAGAAACAGATTGTTGCAATCAGGCTAATGAGTGAACTAAATAATGCAAAGCGATAGCGTTCCTTTTTGTAATGCTGTGATTTTTTGTAAGCATCGGTATCGTATACATCTGCTATCTCAAGGGGTAATGGATCATTAAAATGTTTGGCGTTTAGCGCGTCTAGATAGGTTTCAAGAATAAAACTGAGCAGAATAACGGCGATAATTATATAAAAAAGCGTGTTTGGAGTCATAAATGAAACGTCGATTAAGAGAAGTTACGCTGACGTTTGGCTTCAAAGATAAGAATTCCGGCGGCGACCGAAACATTCATGCTGTCAATGACGCCTTGCATCGGAATAATGATATTTTGATTACTTTGATCTAGCCATTCTGCGCTTAATCCAGTGGCTTCGGTTCCAACCACAATGGCTGATGACTGTATAAAATCGCAGCTATTATATGGAACTGAGGCCTGTAAGGCGGCGCAATAGATGCTTATTTGCTGCTCTTTCAGAAATGCGATCACCTCGGCTGTGCTGCCTATGGCGATTTGATTCGTAAAAACGCATCCCACGCTGCTCCGTATGATGTTTGGATTATAGAGATCTGTTTTTGGATTGGCAATAATAACTGCATCAACATTTGCTGCGTCTGCGGTACGTAAAAGTGCGCCAATATTTCCAGGTTTTTCGGGTGCTTCGGCAACTAATATGAGTGGGTTTTTCTTCGGAAACTTTAGATCACGAAGTTTTTGCGCCTTCGTTTTAGCGAGGGCGATGATACCTTCGGTAGTGCTTCTATACGCCACTTTTTGATATACTTGAAGCGATAGCTCAATAATTTCAACTTCCGAAGAGAGAAGCGCAGTAATACTTTCTTCCGAAGTAATTTCAGTACAAATTAAGATGGTTGTAATTGTATATCCGCCTTGTAATGCAAGTTCAATTTCCCGCTGACCTTCAATGATGAACAGTCCTGATTTTTTGCGCTCTCGCGACTTTTCTTGCAAAGCGATGCATTGCTTTATCAAAGGATTCTGAAGACTGGAGATTTGCTTGTGCATACTGCAAAGGTAGTTTTTTAGCTCGTATTTTAGGATGTAGGAGTATTCAGAAACGATCAAAAAAAACCTCTCAAGATGACCCTGAGAGGTTTTTTATATAACTAAGGGGTCTGTTTATTAAAACATCTCTCTTCCAGAAAAGTGAAATGCGCCTTCAATTGCAGCGTTTTCGTCACTATCACTACCGTGTACTGCATTTTCTCCAATAGAGGCAGCATATAATTTACGGATGGTTCCTTCGGCAGCATCAGCTGGGTTAGTAGCACCAATTAACGTACGGAAATCTTCTACAGCGTTGTCTTTTTCAAGAATAGCCGCAACGATCGGTCCGCGTGTCATATACTCTACCAATTCGCCAAAAAACGGACGTTCATTGTGGATAGCGTAAAATGACTGAGCATCTGCCGTGGTCATTTGTGTTAATTTTAAAGCTACAATTCTAAAACCTGAAGCTGTAATTTTTTCTAGGATAGCGCCAATGTGTCCTTTTTCAACACTATCGGGCTTTAACATTGTAAATGTTCTATCTGTTCTCATGATTTTTTTAAAATTTGTGCAAAACTACATTATTTTTTTCGAACCGATGTTACGAAACAGTTAGTTATCGCTTCAAATCCTTGAAAAATGATACGGTTTTTAGTGTCTTACTGATATTGTTGTGTAAAGGTGTTGTATAATGTATCTCCAACTCCTCGAATTTCAAATTGAACTTGCTTCGTGTCAAAGTCGAAATGCAATACACCAAAATTGAGTACTTTATAGACATCGCCCACGCGATATTCATTAGTTTCAGTGAAGCCGTCTGGGAATACATGTGTAAGTCCGCTACTTGTAAAATCGACTAGCGGATAGCCTAGCTGTTCGTCTTTCATCACCGAAATTTCCGCTTGATGACGATCACCAGATAGGATCATGATATTGTGTGCTTTAGCGTTATTGATCATATGCAGCAATTTTTCTTCCTCAGCAGGGAAGTTGTTCCATTTTTCCCATCCATGATTGTAATTTAGAACTTGGATACTCGATATTATCACATTAAAATCAGCCCCTTCATCTTGTAATTCTTTTTCTAGCCATTGCCATTGTTTGTCTCCTAGAACGGTACGTTTTTTACCGTCGTTCCATGATTCATAGCGCCATCCTTCTCGATCACTTTTTTTGAGTTCAGACCTAAAATATCGGGTGTCGAGCAATATAACTTTGATCTTCCCTTTTGTGGTGTTGTAAAGTTTTGCGTGATATAATCCTTCTTGTTGCCGTAACGAGTCGGTTGCGGGAACGTTTAAAAAGTCGAGAAGTACTTCTTTTGCCTCATCTTTCTTTACCCATTCAACACCCCCGTCATTGAGTCCGTAATCATGATCATCCCAGGTTCCAATAATTTGGGTTTCATTGGCTAGTGCCGCGTAGTCTGGATTTGCCGAAACCATGTTATAGTCGGCTCTCATTTTGGTCATATCATCGGTATCGGAATACACATTGTCGCCGCCCCAGATAAAAACTTCTGGTTTGTGTTTTCGTATCTCGTTCCATAAAGGTTGTTCGCGTTTTTGGTCGTTGCAACTTGCAAAAACCATGGTGAAATCTGACGCAAAGGCTGGGGTTGTTTCCTTAGGTTCGGCGCTCGTTGTCATTTCTGAAGTTGTCTTTTCTTTACAAGCGTAGAGGCTAATAAAGGTAAGAAGCAAAACAAATATTCTCATAGTTACAGTTGTTGGTTTCAATGGTAAAAGTACATAATCTGTATCTTTTATAACGTTAATAAATTGTATCTTCGCGCTCTATGAATGCTGAAATAACTGCAACAGTTTCTCAACTGTTGGAACACCCTAAAAAAATTGTAATTATTGGTCATAAGAATCCTGATGGCGATGCCGTTGGCTCTTGTTTGGCACTCTACTTTTATTTAAAAATGAAAGGACACGAGGCACAGGTTGTAATGCCAAATGACTTTCCAAAATTCCTTAAATGGGTTCCGGGTTGTGATAGCTTACTAACGTATGAAAAAGAACACGCTCAAAGTGTAGAAGTTATAAAAGACGCCGATATAATATGTACTTTAGATTTTAATGCATTTAACCGAACGGGTGATGTAGCCCAGCATTTGGAGACCAGTGAGGCTAAATTCATCATGATCGACCATCACCAACAACCTGATGATTATGCCGTGGCAACGTATAGTGATACAAGTATGAGTTCAACCTGTGAGATGGTGTATCATTTTATTGATGCTTTGGGTGATTCGGCTTTAATTTCTTCGGAAATTGCCACTTTAATATATATGGGTATTATGACCGATACGGGATCTTTTCGTTTTCCGTCTACTACAGCTACAACGCATCGAGTTATTGCAAATTTACTGGAAGCGGGTGCCAACGGATCACAGATTCACGAACAAATTTATGACACTAATAGCCCAGACCGTATGCGTTTGTTGGGTGTGGCGCTAAAAAATTTAAACATTCTCCTGGAATATCACACCGCTTATATTACGCTTTCGCAAGCTGAACTGGATGAGCATAATTTCAGAAAAGGTGATACTGAAGGATTTGTAAATTATGCGCTTTCCGTAGAAGGGGTCAAGTTTGCAGTGATCTTTATTGAAAATAGGCAAGAGAATATTGTAAAGATCTCTTTCCGAAGTAAAGGGAGTTTTTCGGTGAATGAATTTGCACGAAACCACTATGAAGGGGGCGGCCATATCAATGCAGCGGGCGGAAGAAGTACTCAGTCCTTAGATGCTACCATTACTGAATTTATTAGTATATTACGCTCCTTTAAAAATGAATTGTCTCATGATGCGTAATGCTTTTATAATGATTCTTTTTTGTCTTGTTGCTCTTTCATGTAAGAGTCCGGAGGCACGTAGACCCGAGCAGCAGGCTAGTGGAACCTTTATTAATAAATCGGTAGAGCGAAACAAAAAGATCTTTGAGGCCGAAACGGCAAAGATCAAAAAAATCATGGATGCTAATCCAGACACACCGTATTTTGCTTCAGATAGCGGCTTTTGGTACTTCTATAACACAAAAGATACAACAGCCACAGAGATGCCCGATTATGGCGACAAGATCACTTTTACATTCGATATTAAAAAATTAGACGGAACTTCCATTATTTCAGAGGAAGAAAACGGAGTTCAGGCGTATCGGATCGACCAAAGTAATCAGGATCTAATTTCAGGCTTGCGCGATGGTGTTAAGTTAATGAAAGTAGGAGAGCGTGTTACTTTTCTGCTTCCATCATATAAAGCCTTTGGGTATTACGGTATTGAAAATAAATTAGGAACCAATGTTCCTATTCAGAGTACAGTTACTTTAAAATCAATTGAACAATCATTAGAAAATTAAACTTTAAAACAATGAGAAAATTAGCATTTGCAGTTTTAATATTAACCCTGAGCTTAGGCTCATGTCAAACAAAGTACCCAGATTTAGGACAAGGGGTCTATGCCGAATTCAATACAAGTAAAGGAACTTTTGTTGCCGAGCTATACAATGATGCTACGCCCTTAACGGTTGCCAATTTTGTGGCACTTGCTGAAGGAACCAATGAAATGGTAGATTCAATCTATAAGGGTAAAAAATTCTTTAATGGTATCACTTTCCATCGTGTTATCAAAGATTTTATGATTCAAGGGGGCGACCCGCTAGGTACTGGAAGTGGAAATCCTGGATATCGTTTTCCAGATGAATTTGTTGATTCATTAAAGCATACTGAAAAAGGAATTTTGTCAATGGCAAACTCAGGTCCGGAAACCAATGGAAGTCAGTTTTTCGTAACCTTAAAGGAAACTCCATGGTTAGATGGAAAACATACTATTTTTGGAAAAGTAGTGATCGGGCAGGAAATTGTAGATGCTATCGGTGAAGTTGAAACGTCAAAACCAGGAGATAAGCCAGTTACACCTGTCGTTATCAATGAGGTGAATATTATTAGAAAAGGAAACGTAAAAGTTCCTGCGTTTTCAAAAGAAATGGAAATTTTGGAAACAGAGCGAATGGCCAAAGGGAAGCGCCTTGAGCAAATAGGAATAGCAACGGCGGTAGAACATACAATGAAACGACAAGAAGTTGAAAAACTTGATTCTGGCGTTGAAATTCACTGGGTACAGAAAGGTAAGGGGCAAGTTCCTGCTGAAGGATCTAAGGTATTAATGAACTATGCAGGTTACTTAAGCAATGGTTTTGTTTTTGACACAAACCGTTTAGACGTTGCCGAGAAATACGAAAATGTAGATGAGCAACGTTTGGCAGCAAACAAATATATCCCTACAGAAACAGATTATAGCAAAGATGCGAGACTCATTCCTGGTTTTCGTGAGGCCTTGCTAAAAATGTCTATTGGAGATAAAGCCATTGTGTATATTCCTTCACATTTGGCGTACGGAGAACGTGGTTATCCACCAATGATTCCAGCAAACTCAGACCTAGTTTTTGAATTAGAACTAGTAGGTTTAGCTTCGGAATAGTATAAATATGATCTAATAAAAAAGCCTCTTGTTTGAAAAAACAAGAGGCTTTTTATATGGTTTAAAATGTGCTAGTCTAAATTTGGAATTCTAAGCACCTGTCCTGGATAAATACGATCTGGATGCGTAAGCATAGGCTTGTTCGCTTCAAAGATCACAGGATATTTCATAGCGTCTCCGTATACCTTCTTTGCGATCTTACTAAGACTGTCACCGCGTTCAACGGTATGAAAAATAGCTTCTGGTTCCTGAATTTCTACCGTCATATTATCATCAACTGCTGCAATACCAACAGAGTTCCCAATAACCAATACGATCTTTTCTTTTGTAGCTTGATCGCCAGCCATACCAGTTACGGTTGCTATATCATCGTTAATAGCGATCTGTAAATTTTCTACTTCAAGGCCTAAGTCACTAATAACTTCTGCCAAATGTTTTTCGGCTTGTCTGTCTTCGGCAGCTTCGCGAGCTACTTCTTTTGCGTGTGCTTCTGCTTTCTTTTCGGTCGATGTTTTGCCAATTCCGAAGACTTTCGCACCAGCATCTTTAATAAATGTAAATAATCCCATTGTTTGTTTGTGTTTTTAAGGGTGAATATTAAGCTTACAAATGATGTAAAGCAAATAGTAAGCCACTGTTACTTTTTTTGTAAAAAATTATTTTTTTGGAATATTTTTTAAAATTTCTAATACAAATGTCCAATACTTTTGTGTTGAAGAGATACTAGCACGTTCATCAGGTGAATGTGCTCCCTTGATGGTAGGGCCAAAGGAGATCATATCCATTTCAGGGTAATTTTGCCCTAAGATCCCACATTCCAATCCAGCATGACAAGCAGCTACATGCGCTTTTTTGTCGTTAATTTTTTCGTAGAGTTGATCTAAAACTTTTAAAATAGGACTCTCCATATTGGGAGCCCAACCTGGATACTCACCCGCAAGAGAAACGTCACATCCTGCCATATTAAAAGCTGCTTTTAAGGCATTTGCAAGATCATCTTTTGAACTTTCTACGGAAGAACGCGTCAAACACGCAATTTTAAGCGAACCATTTTCAACAGTGATTTTTGCAATATTATTTGAGGTCTCCACGAGATCTTCAATTGCGGGACTCATACGGTACACTCCATTATGTGCAGCATAAACGCCTTGAAGAAATAATTTCTGAGCCGTTTCGTCCATTACCGTTTTGATTTCTTCGGAAGTTTGTTCGGCAGTGATCTCAAGATCGGCCTCTAATAATTTATATTCGTCTACAATTCCTTTTTTAGCTTGTTCCATTTCCGAAGAAAAAAGAGCAACATCGGTTACAACCACTTTTGCTTCACTTTCACGCGGAATTGCATTCCGAAGACTTCCACCATGAACCGATGCAATCCGCATATGGTTCTGTGTTGCGTAGAGAAGTCTATTCATCAGTTTATTAGCATTGCCCAAACCTTTAATAATATCCATCCCACTATGTCCGCCTTGCAGGCCTTTTACGCTAATGGTAAATGTTTCGCCCTTAGGAGCATCAACTTCTTTGTAGTTTCTGGTGGCAGTGATATCGACACCTCCCGCGCAGCCTACACCAATTTCGTCATCTTCTTCGGTATCGAGGTTTAGTAAAATATCGCCTTGTAGAATACCTCCTTTTAATCCCATGGCACCAGTCATTCCCGTTTCTTCATCGATAGTGAAAAGCGCTTCCAAAGCTGGGTGCGCAATTGAATCACTTTCTAGAATCGCCATGATGGTTGCAACGCCCAAGCCATTATCGGCGCCAAGTGTAGTGCCTTTTGCACGAACCCAGTCACCATCAACATACATTTCAATGCCTTGAGTGTCAAAATTAAAGTTGGTGTCATTATTTTTTTGATGCACCATATCTAAATGCGACTGCATTACAATGCGCATACGGTCTTCCATACCTGCTGTGGCTGGTTTTCGAATGATCACATTTCCAACTTCATCTTCTATAGTTTCGAGGCCAAGTTTTTTTCCGAAGTCTTTCATAAAGGCAATAACACGCTCTTCCTTTTTTGAAGGGCGCGGCACCGCATTGAGATCGGCAAATTTATTCCAGATGGCTTTTGGTTCGAGCTTGCGAATACTTTCGTTCATAGTTTTTCTTTTACTTTTTATTTTGGTGTTTGAAGCACTGTAATTAGCGATTTGATTTTTACGAATAACCAATTAAAGATCTCCTCTGTAAAGTTACAAGGATTTATTACTTTTATAAAACGTTTTAGGGGTGTAATTCTGAAACGTATCATTTTCCATGGATCCCACAAATGAACCTATCTTTTTTAAAGAATAAATCCCGTCTCGTTTTAGTTTTACTTTTTCCGCTTCAGATCGTGGGACTTCAGATCTTGAAGAATTTCCCTGGTTTTGTAGAAACGTATTACAGTCAAGGCTTGTATCCTCTTATTTCAAAGGTGAGTCGCTATCTTTTTGGATGGTTGCCTTTCTCATTGGGTGATGTTTTTTATTTGTGCATAGTTTTGCTGGCCTTTCGTTGGATCTATAAAAACGGTAGAAGACTCTGGTTGCAGCCAATTTCTTTTATGCTTGATATTCTTGCAACCTTATCACTTGTTTATTTTGTGTTTCATCTGCTATGGGGATTTAACTATTATCGAGAGCCTTTGCATAAAACGCTCCACTTAGAGCGTGATTATACTACAGAACAACTCATCACTACAACAGAACGCCTCATTGCAAAGGCGAATACGATGCATAATGCATTGGGCTACGCAGATAGTGTCAAGATCGATCTTCCATTTACACAATCTGAGATTTTTAAAAGATCGGTCAACGGGTATAAAAATTTAGAACAGGAGTTTCCAGCATTGGCATATTCACCCAAAAGCATTAAGAAAAGTGGTTGGAGCCTGGGGTTGACCTATATGGGGTACAGTGGGTATTACAATCCCTTTTCGGGCGAAGCCCAAGTTAATAGATTGATAAAAACCTATAAGTTTCCTGTGGTGAGTTGTCATGAGCAGGCACATCAAATTGGGTATGCTGCCGAAAATGAAGCAAATTTTATTGCTACCCTTGCTACTATTAATAATGACGATCCGTTCATTCAATATAGCGGTTACATCTTTGCGCTTCGGTATTGTGTTAATGAATTGGCGCGCCGCGACATGAGTGAGTATGACCGTCTCATTGCTACCGTGCATCCGGGAATCTTGGAAAGTTACCGGGAGATGCGTGAATTCTGGGAGAGTTATCAAAATCCGTTGGAAGATATCTCAAAGGCATTCTGGGATCAGTTTCTAAAAGCTAGCAATCAAAGCGATGGTATAATGAGTTACAGTTATATGGTAGCTTTGGTGGTGAATTATTTTGAAGACAAACCCTTCTAATATACTTCATCTTTCTATGGTGGTTAAGTGTTAATTGGCATTTTGCAACTTTTAAGTACCTAGATTATTGTCTATATTTAATGCTTTAAACTTCCAAACCAATCTAGTATGAAAAAATTGCTTGTTACCATGTTACTTTCTTTTGTGTCCTGCGGAATCTACGCTCAAGATTATTTTCCAAAGAACGACGGCGTAAAAGAAGAGAACCAAAATTACACTGCGTTTACTAATGCAACACTTTATGTGACGCCAACCAACAAAATCAATAAGGGAACATTACTTATTCAAAATGGAAAGGTAATCGCTTCAGGGAAATCGGTTTCTATCCCTGAGAATGCTGTGGTTATCGACCTTGAAGGAAAACACATCTATCCGTCGTTTATTGATTCGTATACCGATTTTGGCGTTGAAAAGCCGAAACGGCCATCAGGGAGCAGAAGATCGCCACAATACGAAGCAACGCGCGAAGGTTTTTATTGGAATGATCATATTCGATCAGAACAACAAGCGATCATGTCTTTTGAATACGACAAGAAATCGGCTGAAGACCTCAGAAAGGAAGGTTTTGGCGTGGTAAATACACATCTTATGGATGGTATTGCGCGCGGAACCGGGGTTTTGGTTGCATTAAATGATGAAGACGGAAATGCGCAACGCATTCTTGATGACGCGTCGGGTCAATATTTTTCTTTTGAAAAAAGCGTTGTCAGTAAACAGTCGTATCCAGGATCGCTTATGGGATCCATGGCGCTCTTACGCCAAATGTATTGGGATGCAGATTGGTATGCCAAAGGGAATATAGAGACCGAAGATCGTTCTTTAGAAGCTTTAATTGCCAATCGCGAACTCACTTCTTTTTTTGAAGCAGGCGACAAGGGCAACGATATGCGCGCAGACAAGATCGGAGATAAATTCAATGTGAATTATGTGATTGTGGGCGGTGGTGATGAATATGAGCGTATTGAGAGCATTAAAGCGACCAATGCGCGATTTATTATTCCGTTAGATTTTCCAGAGGCTTATGATGTTACTAATCCGTATATGGCGAGTTATATCACCTTGGAAGATATGCGGACTTGGAATCAGGCACCCATGAACCCAAAGGCAATGAGTGAGAAAGATATCACCTTTGCTTTAACAACTTTTAAGTTGAAAAAACCTTCAGAATTTACAGAAAACCTAAAGAAAGCATTTACGTATGGTTATGATAAGACCAAAGCACTCGAAGCTCTTACAACGGTGCCAGCGCAATTATTAGGGAAAAGCGATAAAATAGGTTCTTTGGAAAATGGACGTTATGCCAATTTTTTGATCACGTCAGGTGATATTTTTGACGAAGAAACTACTTTATACGAAAATTGGGTGCAGGGAACAAAGCATGTCATCAATGATAAAGACCAAAAAGATATCCGTGGTAACTACAGTATTTCTGCTGGCGGAAAGAGTTTTACTGTGGAGATCGCAGGAAGTGCTTCAAAACCCTCGTCTACCGTAAAGATTGGCGATAAAGAATATAAATCGAAGTTAGATTATGAGGGAAATTGGGTCACACTTTCGTTTACAGACCCTGATACGAATGATGTCTACCGAACGACTGCTATTATTCCGAAAGATAATATGTCGTTTTCGGGAAGAATGATCTTGCCAAGTGGTGCGGAGACGTCGTTTAATGCACAACATCAACGCGGTATCGCCAAAAAAGATGAAAAGAAAGACGATTCAAAAGAAAAAGAAAAACACGAACTATTACCGTTGACCTATCCAAATGTAGGGTATGGCTTTAATAGCAAACCGAAAGCACAAAACATGCTCTTTAAGAATGCTACGGTATGGACGAGTGAAAGCGCCGGAGTTTTACAAAACACAGATGTTTTGGTAAAAAACGGAAAGATCGCGCAGGTTGGCAAAAACTTATCAGCTGGAGGAGCAAAGGTCATTGATGCAACAGGAAAGCACTTAACCGCAGGTATCATTGATGAACATTCGCACATTGCTGCACTTTCTATCAATGAGGGCGGACATAATTCTTCTGCGGAAGTTACCATTGAAGATGTTGTAGACCCTGAAGATGTCAATATCTATCGCAATCTAGCAGGGGGTGTAACATCAATCCAGATCTTGCATGGCTCGGCAAATCCTATTGGGGGACGTTCGGCTATTATTAAACTGAAATGGGGCGAAGACGCCGATGGTTTGATCTATGATGATAGTCCGAAGTTCATAAAATTCGCCCTTGGTGAAAACGTAAAGCAATCTAATTGGCAGAGTTTTAGCCGATTTCCGCAGACCCGAATGGGGGTAGAGCAATTGTTTGTAAATTACTTTAACCGCGGAAAAGAGTATGATGCGAAAAAGAAAAGTGGGCAACCGTTCCGCTATGATGAAGAGATGGAGGTTATCGCCGAAATTTTAAATGGCGAGCGATATATCAGCTGTCACAGTTATGTGCAGAGCGAAATTAATATGTTGATGAAGGTCGCAGAGCAGTTCAATTTCCGAGTAAACACCTTTACGCATATTTTAGAAGGGTATAAAGTGGCCGATAAGATGAAAGAACACGGTGTTGGCGGTTCTACCTTTAGTGATTGGTGGGCATATAAATATGAAGTGAATGATGCAATTCCTTATAATGCATCGATCATGGCAAAAGAAGGAATCACGGTAGCTATCAATAGTGATGACGATGAAATGTCACGTAGATTAAATCAAGAAGCTGCCAAAACGGTCAAATATGGTGGTATGAGCGAGGAAGAAGCGTGGAAAATGGTCACCATCAACCCAGCAAAGCTTCTACATTTAGACGAGCGCGTAGGAAGTATCAAGGAAGGAAAAGATGCAGATCTTGTTTTGTGGAATGATCATCCGTTATCTATATATGCGAAGGCTGAAAAGACCATTATTGAAGGTGTGACTTACTTCGACCTTGAAGCTGACAAAGCAAAGCGCGCAGCAATCGCAGCTGAACGAAACAAGCTTATAAAGATGATGCTTTCTGAAAAAGAAGGTGGCGGAAAAACCAAACCTCCCAAGCGAAAAATGAAACGTGATCTTGAATGTGAAACCATAAACTAAGAAGCTATGAAGACAGTAAAACAAATTTTTGTAATTGCAGCCTTTTTCTTCGGAATGAATGGTTTTGCACAACAAACCCCGGCAGCAAAACAACAGCAGCCAATGACTATTATAGGTGCTACGGCACATATTGGAAACGGAAGTGTTATTGAGAATGCGACACTCGTATTTGAAAACGGAACCATTACAGCATTGGGAGGTCCTGAAACACCCGCCAAAGGAACTACAATCAATGCAAATGGAAAACATATCTATCCAGGTTTTATCGCTCCGGCAAAAACCTTGGGATTGGTCGAAGTCAATGCAGTACGTGCCAGTGATGACCAAGAAGAGATAGGAGATTTTATTCCAAATATTCGCAGTCTTGTTGCTTATAACGCAGAAAGTAAGGTGATCGAGTCTATGCGACCTAACGGCGTTTTATTAGGACAGATCGCTCCAAAAGGCGGACGTATCTCTGGAACATCTTCTATTGTACAGTTTGATGCCTGGAATTGGGAAGATGCGGCGATCAAAGTGGATGATGGGATCCATGTTGACTGGCCAAGTAGCTATCGTCGTGGACGATGGTGGGTAGGCGAAGAACGCGGTTGGAAACCTAATAAAGACTACCAAAAACAACTGGACGAATTAAAAGCTTATATGGCAAATGCCAAAGCTTACGGAAACGGCAACGGTCAAAAATCGGTTAACGAAGGATTTAAAGCGATGCAAGGTGTATTTGACGGGTCAAAAAAGACCTATGTCTATGCAGATGGTGAAAAAGAGATCATTGACGCGGTTACAACTTTAAAAGAAGCAGGAGCAAAGGAAGTGGTTCTTGTTGGTGGTTATGAAGCGTATAAAGTAATTCCTTTTTTAAAGGCGCAAGGCGTTTCTGTATTAGTTCAGTTTACACATAATACGCCAGAACGCGATGACGACGATTATGATTTTCCGTATAAGTTGCCAAAATTACTTATGGATGGCGGACTCACAGTTGCCTTGCAAAATTCAAGTGCGTCTAACTTTCAAACACGGAATTTACCATTTTACGCTGGGCAAGTCGTGGGGCAGGGCCTAGACAAAGAGAAAGCACTACAATTGATCACTGGAAATTCGGCAAAGATCTTAGGAATAGATGCGAACTACGGAACGCTGGAAGTAGGAAAAAGCGCGACGCTCTTTGTTTCTGAAGGAGATGCGCTAGATATGCGAACCAATATTTTGACACATGCTTTTATCGATGGTCGAAACATCTCGCTAGAAACACACCAAACAGAACTTTGGAAACGGTATTCTGAGAAGTATAATGGACAATAAATGTTTCCTAAGGAATAGGAATGGGTAAAAAGATCGGACTTAAAGACGCTATCTCCATCGGTATTGGCGGCATGGTTGGCGGTGGTATCTTTGCTGTACTTGGGCTTGCGGTGTCGTTGGCTAAAGGAGGAACACCTGTTGCTTTTCTTTTTGCAGGTATTATCGCCCTTTTGACTGCGTATTCGTATGCGAAACTCTCTAAAAAATATCCTGAAAGTGGAGGAACTGTTCGGTTTGTTCATCAGCAATTTGGAAACGGTATTTTTGCGGGCGCTATCAACAACTTACTTTGGATAAGTTACATTGTCATGTTAGCGCTTTATGCTTCGGCATTTGGCTCGTATGGCGCAGAGTTGTTTGCAATTACTGGTGATAAGGAAATTGATGTGCAGATCTGTCAGACAGCGATCATTGTGCTTGCCTTGCTTATAAATTATTTAAGCGTTCAATTGGTTAGTGGAATAGAATCTGTTGCGGTTGTGGTTAAACTAATTATTCTAATCGCTTTTATTGGTATCGGTTTTTACGGGTTTTCACTTCACCCAGAAAATCTGTCGCAATTATCTCCTGGCAATTGGGAGAGTCCGTTGCTATTGCTTTCTGGAGGGATGGTGATTTTTGTTGCTTATGAAGGGTTTGAGCTTATAGCCAATTCTATTTCAGACTTAAAAAACAGAGAGAAAAATACAGAGAAGGCATACTTTGGAGCTGTGGGTTTT
Organism: Ulvibacter sp. 2305UL32-6; assembly: GCF_058148545.1. NCBI lineage: Bacteria > Pseudomonadati > Bacteroidota > Flavobacteriia > Flavobacteriales > Flavobacteriaceae > Ulvibacter > Ulvibacter sp. 2305UL32-6. The sequence goes on along the minus strand of NZ_JBYVKA010000002.1, from coordinate 760,215 downwards.
GTTGTGCTGCTTTATATCCTGATCGCGATCGTGACGGTAGGAGCATTGCCATTTTCTGAAATTGCAGATGCAAAAGATTATGTTTTAGCCAAAGCAGCCGAGCCTACCTTAGGCGGGATTGGTTTTACCATTATTACGATCACCGCTTTGATCTCTACATTTTCTGCGATCAATGCAACCATATTGGGAAGCGGTAGAGTTAATTATGACATAGCTGAAGATGACGAACTACCGAGATATTTTTGTCATATGTTTTGGGGCAAACCAGTAGGTTTACTCATTACAGCAATATTATCTATTGCTTTAGTCAACCTTTTTAATTTACAGAGTATATCAACTGCGGGAAGCGCTGGTTTTTTATTGATCTTCTGTATTGTAAATTATATTGGTTTTAAAAAACACAGCGAGCTAGCGTCTAAAAAGTGGATTCATCTCGTAGCAAGTCTGCTGTGTCTTTTAGCTTTTTGTACGTTGATCATTCAACAATTTCCACAGAATAAAACAGGTGTTATTGTGGCGCTTGGGATCATTGTTTTTTGCTTTTTAATGGAGTGGTTCTACAAAAAAGTCATCCGACGTGATGTAGAGACAAACAAACCATAGCGCGCACAAAAGTTTACTCTACAACAACGGCACCTTCGGGCTTGGCGAATACTGAGTCTGGAATGATCGTTTCTGTAGCGGTAACTTTAGAGAACAACAAATCATTACGTTCGTCGGTAGGCTTGTTGTTTTCAACATTATACCATGTTAGTTTCTTCGGAAGCATGAGTCCGTTTACAGACTGCCATTGGTCATATTTAATAAAATGCCAATCATCACTTTTGTTTTCTTTTCCGAAGGTAACCGTATAGCCTAGCCATTCCATTTGGTTGCTGTCTGGGTTGTAGTATAGAATATATTGATCGTCAGAAGAGTTACCTACGCCGTCATTATAACTTATTTTTATTCCGGCATATTTTTTACCATCGAGTTCAGTCATGGGTACATTTTCATACTGAATGCCGTCATCGCTAAGGATAAAAGGCATGGAGTAAAAATAAAACATCAAATTGTGATAAAATCGCGCGTTTCCTTGATATGCCTTCTTCGGATTGTTATTCAGTAACCAAACCTCATTTCCGTCGTAACCTATACTCCAAGCGTCTGTTTCTATTTTCGTCATTCGATTGCCTAAAGACGTAGAATGTACCTCGGTACCATTTCTTCCATCGATCTCAAAACATAGATTATTCATTTCCTTCCACGTTGCGAGTCCTCCGTGGGCTTCAAAAATAGCAGCGATCTCTTTCGGATAGGTCTTTTTAGTCATTTCTGAAATTTCTACCGTGTCATGGATGACTAGTTCCTCTTCCTTTTTATTGTCTTTACAGGAAATAAATACGAGGCTACAAGCGGCAAGCAATAGGATATTTTTCATGATGATGGCGTTTTAAGTATTGTAAAAATATAAAAGCTCCCAACATAGTCGAGAGCTTTTTAGAAACCTTTATGAAAAAGCCGTTTATTTTTTAATGATCTTTTTGGTCACCGTACTATTTCCATCTGAAATTCGCAGGAAGTAGAGTCCGTTGTCAAGTTGTTCCATATTCAGCCCTGCGGTTCCGTTTGCACAATCTAACGAGCGCGCTAAGACTTTTTGTCCGTTCACAGTATACATTTCAACTAAAATTTCCGAAGCACTTTGAATTCCAGAAATCGTCAAGATATTTGAAACTGGGTTCGGGAATAATTGGAGTTCGGTTTGCAGCACATCTTCTGTGTCAAGCACCACAATGACTACTACCACGACTTCTGGATCGAGAAAATCTGGAATGTTGTTATTGTTAATGTCATCGTCGAGAGGAGTTCCGTTTTCATTCGAATCTTCTTGCGCAGAGAGCGCACCATCGCCGTCGTCGTCATTGTCAAGGTAATTTTCTATGCCATCGCCATCGGTGTCAATAAAAATATAAGCACCAGTGGCACCAGCACCAATACCTGTAATTTCGAGGGCTGTGTCAACACGGTCGTTGTCGTCATCACTATCAAGATAGTTAGGAATTCCGTCATTATCGGTATCGTCATTGTTGAGGTTCCCATCGCCGTTAACATCTTCAGCAGCGGTATCTACACCATCGTTATCGTTATCTATACAATTGATCACGCTCAGGGTTACTTCCGACGTGGCATATAAACCACCAGCGTCTTCCACACGTGCGTAGATCGTCTGTGGATTGCTCGTGTTCAAATATGGTGTAGCAAGTGGATTGAGGTTGTTATTTGCATCTAAAAAGGTCTCGTGAAAGGTGGCTGTAACATTAGATTGGTTTCCGATCACGTCTGGGATGATAAGGTCGAGGTTAAAAGCTTCAAACCCGCCGTTACCCATGTCGCAGACTGTATATGTTGTATTATATGCTTCTACATTTGTACCTTGAAAAGCGCTAAAACGCCATGCTTCGGTGGCTGTGATCCAAGGAGAATCACTGGTGTTGCGACCTGGAGCTACGGTTGCCAACTGCCCAGTTTCATTCATGATCCCTAGAATGGCATTTCCGTCGTTCCAGAGTTCGCAAGCAGGCTTGTCTTGCATATAGACCTCAATATTGTTGGTAGTTTCAGATAATACTATTTGAATGGTACTTTCCTGACTATTACAATTTCCGCTAAAATGCGGATTTTTAAAGAAATTTACTACAAAGCGTCGGCTTGGTGCAGTTCCATATTGCCCATAATTTACTTCAGCCTCAAAACTAGCGCTAACATCCATATCATGATAGACGCCAAAGATCGCATTGAGAATCTCAAAATTTTGATCCGGAATATCGGTATCAAAATTCCACGGACAAAATCCATCTGCCTGTGAGAGGTCGAAGGTCAAAACGCCATTGGTTCCAATGACCACCGAGTTGTAGGTATTTCCGTAGAAATCGAAATCGAAGCCTAAAGGAATGACCTCAGAAAATCGGTCGTCAACATTTAAAGCGGTTCCTATTTGTATGTATGAGTGCGGCGGATTAAAACTGATGTTTTGAGCCACATAATCTTGTGCATTGATAGCAAAAGGAGCAAGAAGTAGCGCCAACAGGTAAAGTCGAAATAATTTCATTGGTTATTTGGTTTTTTAATCAATTTTATAATAGTACGATTTTCTAAAGAGTTTTGCCATAAATTCAGTCTATTTTTTACTTCGGAAATGTGAAGCGAGGCTGCTTTGTTCGCAGATATAGGCTTTGTGAAGCGATTTTCCGTTTGTGATTGCATTAAAATTCAAGGACGATCTCAAAAGAAAGTCTAACGGAAGAATTAGTGATTTTTTCCGCTGTAGGCTTTTAAGAACCGTGCAAATTCCTTTAGCGAAGCACCAACTTATTGATCAGCTCTTTTCCGAGGTGATCATTTAGCAAACGAATGATCTTGTTGCTTCCATAGCTTAATTCCTCTCGTAATACAGACGAGCTTAATTGAACGTACAGCGTGCTGCGCTCCAGCGAAATTGCTGTTGTATATTTTGTAATGGCTTGTCCCATAACGCTATTCCACGCGTCTTTAACCTCCACGCGATCCAGACCTTTATCTAGCCGATTGGCCTTGATAAAGTTTTGCAATACGTCTCCTATGGTGTTCTGACCGTCGCGTTGAAATTTTTTTGCCATTGTTTGTTTTCAGTTTAAAGCTTAAAGTTAACTATTTCGTTTTTACTCATCACTCTCCAATCACTAAAGGCGAATACCTTTTATAGCGATATCTTTTTCCGTCTTTATTGAGTACTTCCAAAATACTGTCTTTTGCTAAAAGGACGGTCTCTTTCCAGGTGTCATAAGGCGTTTTATAGTACAGATTAAGACTGTCATTTTCGATGCGGATGTTAAATTGTTCGGTATTTCCAGAATTTAGGTAAGAGCCATCGAGTTGGGGCGCTACTTTGGTACGCACTCCTTCCATATTGTTTACTTCTATAAAATCGATGTTCAAATTGATTGAAAATTCTTTGATAGAACCATCAGCTAGGGTTACGTTCTCTATTTCCCAATAGCCGTTGAGCGCTTCCGCATTGGGCGTGGTGTAGGGTTGCTCACAGCTATTTAAGAATAACAGCGCAATTCCGAAGAAATAAAAGAAAGGATGTTTTTTAAAATTCATGTTTTAGATTCTTTTTTAAATAGCACAAATTTGTGCTTCCCATGTTTTATTTATTGACTTCGTCACGTTCTAAAGGAAACATTTTATAGGTCTGTGATACCTTTTTGATCACGGCTTCCGTACGATCGGCGTGGGTATCACTAATAAATAGTTGCCCGAATTGTTCTCCGTCTACTAAGGTAATGATATGTTCAACACGTTTTTCATCTAATTTGTCAAATATATCATCTAACAAAAGAATTGGATTGACTTTATTCTGTTCCTTGATAAAATCGAATTGTGCGAGTTTCAAGGCAATAAGATATGATTTTTGCTGTCCTTGAGAACCAAACTTTTTAATTGGATGCCCGTCGATCTCAAAAACAAGATCATCTTTATGTGTTCCGAAGTTGCTATACTGACTTATTTTATCTTTTGTTTGATTTTCTTTTAATAACGAGATAAGGTCACTTTCGTCTAACTGACTTTTATATGTGAGGTCAACGGTTTCGGGTCCACTGCTAATAGAGGCGTAGCGTTTTAAAAAGATAGGTAAAAAGGCTTTTAGAAACTTACTCCTTTTTTCGTAGATCACGCTTCCGAAGTCATGCAATTGGCTATTGTAAATGTCGAGCGTATCTTGGTTAAAGGTGTTGTTGAGTGCAAAATATTTAAGCAAACTATTGCGCTGTGCTAGTACTTTATTGTAGTTGAGCAGGATTTGTAAATAGTTTTGATCTCCCTGCGAAATAACACCGTCTACAAACTTTCTTCTTGTATCGCTTCCCTCGATGATGAGGTCGCGATCTGCTGGAGAAATGATAACCAAGGGTAAAAAGCCAATATGATCACTAAATTTATCATAACTCTTGCCATTCCGCTTGATCATTTTTTTCTGACCGCGTTTGGCGCTCACCACAATTTTTTCTTTTCGATCGTCTTTTTCGTAGATTCCTTCAACCACAAAAAAGTCGGTTTCATGCTTTATATTCTGACTTGTAATGGGGTTGAAATAGCTTTTTCCGAAGGAAAGATGGTAAATAGCGTCTAAAATATTGGTTTTTCCTACACCATTATGGCCTACAAAGCAGTTGATCTTCGGGTCAAATTGGAAGGTTTTTGAATCAAAATTCTTGTAGTTTAAAAGAGATAAGCTTTGTAATACCATAGTGCAAGTAAGGTTGCCAGATTTATTATAGAATGGGTTTTTGGACGAGGCAGCACGAACAGCCCTGCAAATTATTGAAAAATAAGGAATATTTTCCCCTCAAATTATAATAAAAATTTTATTTTTGCCGCTCAATAATAGAACTATGGCAACGTATAAGAAACGCGGATATAAACCTAAAACGAAAGTAGAGAAGGAAGTTGAGTTAGAAGACGGAAGCACAACTGCTGAAGTTTTTAGCTCATTAGATGCTGGTGCTTCAAGAACTGAGGCTTGGGCAGAAAAGAACCAAAAGTATATTATTGGTTTTGTAATTGCAGCTTTGGTTTGTGTTTTAGGATATTTAGGATACACCCAATTTATTCTTGCGCCTAAGCAGGAAGAGGCAATGAACGAAATGAATCAGGCGCAGACATATTACGAGCAGGCGCTTACGGCAACAGACGGTGATAGTTTGTACCGTTGGGCTCTAAATGGTCAAGGACAGAGTTATGGCTTTATTGAGATCGCAGACAAATACAGCGGTACTGATGCAGCAAATTTGGCAAACTACTACGCTGGGATCTCGTATTTGAATACAAAAGATTACCAGAATGCTATCAATTACTTAGACAAGTTTAAAAGCGACGATATGACTATCGCTCCAATGGCAAAAGGTGCTATTGGTGATGCTTTTGTTCAATTAGGGCAAAATGACGAAGCGCTTAAATATTACGAACAAGCTGCAACGATGGTTAAGAATGATTTTACTACACCACGTTTCCTTCTTAAAGCTGGTGTTACAGCATTAAACGCCGGACAAACGGCCAAGGCGCTTAAACATTTTCAAACGATCGTAGATGAATACCCAACAGTACAGCAAGCTGTTCAGGCTAAGGTGTATCTAGGGAAGGCTGAAGCAATGCAATAAATAAAGTTAGCCGCCTACGCGGGCAATGAATATGGCAACGACCAACAATAATTTATCGGTTTACGATAAGGCAACGATCCCAAATGCGAAGAACTTTCGATTTGGGATCGTTGTTTCTGAATGGAACCACAATATAACTCAGGGGATGTTTCAAGGTGCTTTTGATGCTATCATAGATTGTGGCGGTATCAAAGAGAATATCGTTCGCTGGGATGTACCTGGGAGCTTTGAATTGATCTATGGTTGTAAAAAAATACAGCAAAGTTATGAAATGCTCGATGCGGTCATTGCAATTGGCAGTGTGATACAGGGAGAAACCAAGCATTTCGACTATGTGTGTGAAGCAGTAGCCCAAGGTATTAAGGACCTGAACGTACAAAGTGATATACCAGTTATTTTTTGTGTTTTAACCGACAATAATCTGCAACAAGCCATTGACCGAAGTGGTGGAAAACACGGTAACAAAGGTACAGAAGCAGCGATTGCGGCCATTAAAATGGCGCAACTTCGGAAAGAGGCGAAGTTCTAGCCAAAGCATAAGGTATTGTAATTTGCTTCTAAAGGACCGCGAATTGTTCGCAGTGGTTGCGGGCATTCAACAAATAGTTAATTTTTTTCATTTTCGCTTAACGCTTAACGCTTAACGCTTAACGCTTAACGCTTAACGCTTAACGCTTAACGCTTCTGCCACTGTTCACCAATCACCCTTCACTAATCACCACCAAAAACGGAACAATATTTGCTTTGAATAAACCGCAGTGAAAGGCTTCAAAAACTGCTGTGATTTACGTACATTTACACAACGAAGAGTTATGGGTTTTTTAAAGACAAGAAAGAACAAAAAATTTGGTTACACCCCACGTTATTACGAGAGTGATCGTGATGGGAGTCCGTTTCAAATGGAACATAAATTTGATAAATTTCGTTCAACAGTAGGCGAGAATAAGGGGGTTGTTGGTAAATTCAAATCTGCTTTTTCGGAAATTAATGTTTCACCAAGAGTTGCAGCAAACCGTCGAATTATTATCATTGCCGCTGTCTTAATACTCATCTTCCTCTTTATCATTGATTTCGATTTGTCCATATTCCGAAGTTATTAATGGCAGATATCATTCAACTTTTACCCGATCACGTTGCAAATCAGATCGCAGCCGGTGAGGTCGTACAACGACCCGCTTCGGTAGTGAAAGAATTGCTGGAGAATGCTATCGATGCCAAAGCTACATCGATTACTTTAGTGATCAAAGATGCAGGAAAGACATTAGTGCAGGTAACCGACAATGGTTCGGGGATGAGTACCACCGATGCGCGTTTGTCGTTTGAGCGTCATGCAACTTCAAAAATAAAAGCAGCTGAAGATCTTTTTAACCTTCATACCAAAGGTTTTCGTGGGGAAGCTTTAGCATCAATTGCCGCGATCGCACATGTAGAGCTTAAAACTAAAACGGAAACCGATGAGGTTGGCACTAAGATCTGTATCGAAGGAAGTCAGGTAACATCTCAAGAAGCAGCAGTGGTGCCAAAAGGAACCACCATCGCCGTAAAGAATCTATTTTATAATATTCCTGCCAGACGTAACTTTTTAAAGAGTAATCCGGTGGAAACCCGCCACATCATTGACGAATTTCACAGAGTGGCGCTGGCACATCCGCAGGTTGCTTTTAGTATGATCAATAATGGCGCCGATGTATTTAACTTGCCTGTGAGCAATGTGAGACAGCGTATTGTAAATATCTTCGGAAGTAAGACCAACGAAAAATTAGTGCCTGTTTCCGAAGAGACAGAAATTTTAGAGGTAAATGGTTTTGTTTTAAAACCTGAATTTGCTCGAAAAAGCAGGGGAGAGCAGTTCTTTTTTGTAAATGATCGCTTTATTAAAAGCTCTTACTTGCATCATGCTGTGAATTCGGCTTTTGAAGGTTTAGTAAAAGGCGGATTGCATCCGGGATACTTTTTGTTTCTGAATGTCGATCCTAAGTCTATCGATATTAACATTCATCCTACTAAAACCGAGATCAAATTTGACGACGAACATGCTATTTATGCCATGCTTCGCGCAACGATTAAGCATAGTTTAGGGCAATTTAGTATTGCACCCGTGCTTGATTTTAATAAGGATAGTGGTTTTGACACGCCGTATGAGTACAGTAAAAAGTCGCCTACAGCACCAACCATAGAGGTAGATAGATCATTCAATCCGTTTAAAACGGAAGCAAAACAAAGTAATATAAAATTTCCTTATAAGCGCGAAACTTCAACAGCCGCTTCATGGGAGTCGTTATATGTTGGTTTAAAAGATGATACTTTTGAAGGTGAAACTGAAGTGGTTGCTGCAAATTTATTTGCCGATGATACACATGAAGCCGGGCAAGTTACCTTTCAGCTTCAAAATAAATACATTATTAGCCTGATTAAAAGTGGCTTGATGGTGATTCATCAACATTTGGCGCATCAGCGTGTTCTATATGAAGAAATACTAAAAAATATTACGGTTAAGGAAGCTGTGAGTCAGCAATTACTATTTCCTTTACAGTTAGAATTTGCTAAATCTGATACTGCGATCATTAAAAAAATCAAGGAGCAGCTAGAATTTACAGGTTTTGCTTTTTCTAGTATGGATGAAGAACATATTGAAGTAAGTGGTATTCCGGTAATGGTTACCGAAAGCCAGGCAGGAGCAATTTTGACACAATTGGTTGACGACATCAAAGAGGAAGTTCCCGATTCGGGATTTAGTCAAAATGATCTTTTGGCCAAATCGATGGCAAAAAGTATGGCGGTTCGTACAGGAACAGCCATGAGTAAAGAAGCTCAAGAGCATTTGGTAAATCAACTCTTTGCTTGTAAGGAACCCAGTGTTTCACCAGATAATCGACCGGTACTCATCACCATGGATGTCACCGATTTTGATAAAAAATTTAGATAAATGGGAAGAATAACAGAAACGGTAAAGATATTAATCATTATAAATGTTATCTTTTACGTAGGGTCTTTAATGACCGGGGAGGCAGCATACCGGCTTTTATCGATGTACTATTTTGAAAATCCAAACTTTAGGGTTTGGCAGCCCATTACTCACATGTTTATGCATGACAGTAATAGTTTTATGCATATTCTGTTCAATATGTTTGGACTCTATATGTTTGGGTCGCCGCTGGAAGCCATGTGGGGTAGAAATAAATTTCTCTTTTTCTACTTTTCGGCAGGAATTGGAGCTGCTTTAATTCATAACCTTGTTGGTTATATACAAATTCACGATACAATGGACGCCCTGCTCTCTGGAGGATGGAGCCCAGCAGATCTAGAAAGTTATTTAACTACAGGAAAGGGTGGAAGTCAAGCAGTACTGGAAGCCGTGCCTATGGAAAAGATCGATGCTATGTTTGCAGCTTTCCATACACCAGCCGTTGGGGCCTCGGGAGCAATTTATGGTATTCTTGTAGCGTTTGGTCTAATGTATCCTAATACAGAGCTAATGCTTATATTTTTACCTATACCTATAAAGGCCAAGTTTTTTATCCCTGCATTATTACTGCTGGATTTATTTTCTGGACTTACTGGTTTTTCATTGTTTGGTCAGAATATCGCCAATTGGGCGCATTTAGGCGGAGCGCTCTTTGGATTTATAATGGCGTACTACTGGAAGAAAAATAGTTTTGATAATACACGTCTCTATTAAATGGCAGCAAAGTCGTTAACATATCAGTATAAGACAGCAAACATTGTCACAAAGATCATTGTCATCAATGCAGCAATCTTTTTGATAGTGCGTCTCGCAGCTTTTTTTATGAATCTAAAACCAATCGAACTCACGCGATGGTTTGCGCTTCCTGAGAATATGTCTGATTTTATCACGCAGCCTTGGTCTATACTTACCTATGCGTTTATTCATCATGGCTTTTTTCATGTTTTCTTTAATATGTATATGTTGTACTGGTTTGGGCGCATTGTTCTTAACCTGTTTAACGCCAAGCGATTTTTAACGGTTTATTTATTGGGAGCTATAAGTGGTGGAGTGTTTTATATGCTTGCTTATAATGTTTTCCCAGTATTCGCTAACAGCAATGGGATTCTATATGGTGCCTCTGCCGGGGTAACCGCAATTATGATCTTTATTGCCACATTTACGCCCAATACAGAAGTGATGATCATTAAGTGGCGGGTAAAACTATGGCAAATCGGACTCACACTCTTTTTACTCGATCTGGTTCGTATTTCGATCTCTGAAAATGCAGGCGGCTTATTGTCACATGTAGGGGGAGCGATCTTCGGATATTTCTACGCCATTCAAATGGCAAAAGGAAATGATATTGGTAAATGGTTTGAAAATATCATGGATTGGGTGGAAGGGTTATTTCTTCCGAAGAAAAAAAAGCCCTTTAAGAAAGTACACAGAACCAAATCGGCTACACCAAGAGCAAAGTCAAGTGCTAAAGACGTTTCTGCGCATCAGAAAAAAGTAGATGCCATATTAGACAAAATTGGCAAAAGTGGCTATGATAGCCTTACCAAAGCCGAAAAGGATTTCCTTTTCAAGGCAGGGAAGCAAGACTAATAAAACGTAAACATTTTGAAGAAATTGGGGTTTTTCGGAAAGTTGATTTTTTGGTGCAATAGCCTTGTAGCATTTTTGTTGGTGGTTTCTTTTGTGCTCCCATACCTCAAACCGTCGTCATTTCCTACGCTTTCGCTGTTAAGTCTGCTAGTTTCACCATTGATCCTTTTAAACCTATTATTCGCGCTCTATTGGCTCATTCGGTTTAAACGCCCGTTCTGGCTTTCTTTTGCAGTATTGGTCATTGCCTCTTTCCAGTTTAGTTCATTTTTTGAATTTTCTTCGGAAGGCGACCCTTCAGCATATAAAAATACCCTGCGAATTGTTTCATATAACGTTCGATTGTTTAATGCCTATGAAGAGAATAATACCGATAATGTTTCCGAAGTAATACAAAAGATCATTGCAGAAGAACAACCCGATGTGTTTAGCATTCAGGAGTTTTATAGAGAACCTAAGGCGAATTTTGACGCCTTTCCTTACCAATATATTCACTTTAAAAACAAAAACGCCAAATTAGGGCATGCCGTATTTTCAAAGTTTCCCATCGTACATAGTGGCGCATTCGATTTTAAAGACTCGTACAACAACACACTGTATGTCGATATTGTAAAAGGTACTGATACCTTGCGCATTTACAATTTACATTTACAGTCGCTAGGAATACTCCCGAAGGTAGATTATTTACAGGAAGGTGATAAGGATAGACTTCGGGCTCGTATCGCGAATGCTTTTAGTCTTCAAGAAAAACAAGCTATCGAAATTCTTGAGCATCGCAGACAATCTCCGTATCCAACGATAGTTGCTGGCGATTTCAACAATACGCCTTTTTCATACGTTTATCGTACTTTAAATCAAGATATGCAAGATGCTTTTTTAGAGCGCGGAAGCGGCCTAGGAACCACCTTTAACTTTGATGGCTACCCGATGCGGATCGACTATATTTTTACTTCGGAAACTTTAGATGTTTTAAATTTCGAGACGCTCAAAAACACTTTTTCAGATCATTATCCAGTGCGCGCAACCGTAGGCTGGTAGTGTTATTAGGGTAGAAAAGCCAACTTTTCGCTTTCTAAATAATACAGTGCGTTGGGCCCTTCATTAAAAAGCAGATCTAACACGGACAAATTGGGCAAGTAGCCATGTTTTTCTCCAAATACCTGATTGTAGGCTGTTGGTAGAAAATTCTTTGGTTGTTTAACTTCCGCCAGAAACCGCAGATCTTTTTGCTCAGGATCTTTAAAATATTCTTCGGTAAGCGAATAGGGGATCTCCGCCTGTAATAGCTCACATAACAGATCAAAGACCGCCAAATTGTGTTCCATAAGATGGGTAACCGGTCTTTTAAATAAAGGTACTAGCTCGTCTTCGTAAAATTCAAAATACGGTGAGGTTCTATAAGCCGTTTGTAATGATTTCCAATGCTGTGATTGCCACGGAAACGTTTCGTCAACTTGAAGATCACAATATTTTTGCCGGATCCCTTTATTGTGCTTTATAGGTACGCTGAGTTGCAACCGCCCCATGCTGGTTGCAATATACGCCCTGTTTCGATAGGTTTGTTTTTGATAGTTATCATCACCTTCAAATACCAATTCATCGGCTTGAACCGCCGCCGCCATCTGTGCGATGTTTGGGAAGTAGGTAGGATGAATTAAAATTGACATTGTAGATAATTATTTGTTGATACGATTATTTGTTGATTTGACCTTTCCGAAGAGCATTTAAGCATATTGATTATCTCTTCGACCTGCTCTCTCAGCGATATTCGAAGCAATAGATACAGAAGCACGCCTAATTTGTGAAGTCAGACCGTACATTTCTTCCTTTAGAAAACATTCTGGTATAGTATATAGATCTTTTGCTAAGTCCTTAGCAGCAATCCAAACATGAAGTTTTTCAAAGGCGTACGTATACATAGTTTATCAACAAATAAACAAATCAACCAACAAATTGAACCTTAACTCTATTTGTTAACCTTCTTTTTTCGTCTTCTGTAGAAATCCCAGCCAAAAAGGCCTACGATCACTAGAATAAAAACCCAAAGATATGATGTTGGTTTTCCAGTTCCTTTTACGGTGGTAAACATACGATCCCAGCGGAACTTACCTAAATTACTGTCGTAACTCAACCAAACCATCACTGGTTTTCCAACTACATGATTAAACGGTACAAAGCCCCACATTCTGGCATCCTGGGAGTTGTTTCGGTTATCACCCATCATCCAGTAGTAGTCCATTTTAAACGTGTACTCCGTGATTGGTGTACCATTTAGCAAGACCTGAGATCCATTTAACGATATTTTGTTGTCAACGCCCATTTCTGAACCTTCGTAAGTTTCAATAATGCGCTTGTACAAGGGTAAACTTTCTTGTGTAATAGCCACTTTAGCACCTTTCTTCGGAATGTATAAGGGTCCGAAGTTATCTGCATTCCAATTGTAATTTTCGTTCTGCGGAAAGATCTGTGCATCGCGAACGCCTTTTTCCTTTTTATATGGAAAGACCTCGGTGATCATTGGGTTCGACTTTAATTTTTCTAATGCTTCTTCCGAAACGGCTGGTAAATAATAGGCATTCTTTTCCTTATCCATTCCTACGCCATCGGTGATGTCATAGCGTTCTTTAAAAATATCCGGATTCATTTGCCCTTTGGTTCTAAAACCATAGGCAAACTGCAACTTAGCGCGATCTGGAAGATCGTTTTGTTTTCCGTCGATATAAACATAGCCATCTCGTACTTCTAAGCTATCGCCAGGAAGACCAACACAACGCTTTACATAATTCGATTTTTTATCGATGGGTTTGTACATTTTGCCACTTGGTGGCGGACCAATATCTTCGTATTCATCTACTGGCCACGAAAATACTACAATGTCATTACGCTCAATATCTTGTACGCCAGGCAATCTAAAATACGGCAATTCAAGTCCAGAGAAATACGATTTCATTTTTGTAAACGGAATCACATCATGAACCATAGGCAAAGCGATAGGTGTCTTTGGAACACGTGCGCCGTAGTGAAACTTACTTACAAAAAGGAAGTCGCCAACCAACAATGTTTTCTCTAAAGACGAAGTAGGAATGGTAAACGGTTGCATCACATAGGTGTGTACGATGGTAGCAGCAACCACAGCAAATAAAATAGAACTGATCCATTCTCCGCCGCTCGATCTAGGCTTTAAGCTTCGATCTTTAATGTGTTTGACGTCTTGTGTATAATTGACGTAGTAAATATAGAGTCCGAAGGTTAAAATACCCAACCAAGTATCTGCGGTACTGTTTTTTCCGAAGCTACGTAAGGTTTCTACCCAAACTACGGGAAACATGATCAAGTTTACAATAGGGATAAACAAAAGGATCGTCCACCACCATGGTCTGTTGATGATCTTCATCAAGACAACCGCGTTATAAACGGGTACTGCCGCTTCCCAAGCTTTTCTTCCTGCTTTTACGTATAATTTCCAAGTTCCTAAAAAATGGATCACTTGCACTGCAAGTATAAAAAGTAACCATCCTGTCCAACTCATATCTAAATTTGTTTATTTCCTTATTATATTTTTAAAGCTTTTCACTTTAATCTTCAAGCCCTAACACATCGCGCATGGTATAAACACCTTTTCGGTTCACAAGCCATTCGGCTGCTAAAATAGCACCTTTCGCGAAACCTTCACGGCTATGAGCCTCATGTTTTATTGAGATCGTGTCGATCTCGGATGTATATGAAACAATATGTGTGCCTTTTACATCATCAATTCGCTTTGCTGAAATGTTCAGCATATTTTCTTCGGAAGCATCCAATTGCCAATTTTGCTTGTCGCTGTGAGGTAAAATACCTTCGGCAATGGTAATGGCTGTTCCGCTTGGTGCATCTTTCTTTTCAGTATGATGAATTTCCTCCACATCCACATGGTATTCCTTCCATGGAGCCATCAATGCTGCCAGTTGTTCGTTGATCTTAAAAAATAAGTTCACGCCAACGCTGAAGTTGGACGCGTAGATAAAGCTTCCGTTACGGGCTTCACATAATTTTAGCATTTTATCATAGTCCTCCAGCCAACCGGTAGTTCCGCTAACTACGGGAATTCCGTTTTCAAAACAAGCGGTGAGATTGGTAACAGCGGCTTCGGGTGTTGAAAATTCAATGGCGACATCGGCATCGGTAAGTTTTCCTTCCGAAGTACTTCGCGAAGCGGTAAAAACAATTTTATGACCTTTTTGCTTCGCTAGGGTTTCAATGATCTTCCCCATTTTTCCGTATCCCAATAATGCTATTTTCATTTGAAAGAATAGGTGAGTGTGAGTCCGTAATTAGGTTGTGCAAACACCGGGTTTGAATCAAATGTAGGGCGTAGTGAGAGGTCTTCAGAAACCTCGTATTGTCTTAAATGCGCGTCTACATTGGCATCCACGATATTAACAAGATAAAAAGCGAGTGTCACAATGATGCTTACGTCTTTATTTTTTTGTGCCGATTTTTGTGCGGTGATCAGTCGGTCGTTGGAGATCGCAGCCGTTTCGCCATCGCCAAAAAATTCGTCATCGGTATAGCCTGCAAGACGTCTTTTATAGGCGTCTCGGAAGCGATCATAATCTTTGTCGTTTTGGATATAGAAATAAACGCCACTCGCCATTCCGGCGTAAATGATGGGGATCTTCCAGTATTTTTTGTTGTATGCTTGTCCGAGTCCAGGAACAACAGCCGAATAGAATGCAGCACGGGAAGGCGCCAAAGGGTCGTATTCTTCCGAAGAAACCACTGCTTTATCCACTACAATTGAAGTGCCTTTTTTTATGACAACCGTATCCTTTTTCTGCTCAACAACTTCATCAGTATTTTGAGCAAAGAGGGAGGTAGTTGCGCAGAAAAGCAGGACGATATAGGCCAGTTTACTTCTCACGGGTCATTAAGTTCAAAATACGTAGCAATTCGTCTTCATTGGCAAAAGGAACTACCAACTGACCTTTGCCTTTTGGTGAAACCTTTACAGAAACCTTGCTTTCTAGATAATCTGAAAGTTGTGATTTTGCTTCTTTTGCAAATTTTGGGATCGCCGTCTTTTCTTTTTTAGCCGAAGTATTTTCTCCAGGTTGTTTGTAGTTGCGAACTAGTGCTTCGGTATCACGTACCGAAAGTTTATTGCTCACGATCTTTTCGTAGATGTCTAACTGATCATTGGTGTCTTCAATATTGATCAGTGCACGCCCGTGGCCCATCGAAATAAAGCCGTCGCGCATCCCTGTTTGGACAATAGGGTCCAATTTCAGCAAACGCAAATAATTGGCGATGGTCGATCTGTTTTTACCTACACGGTCACTTAATTCTTCTTGGGTAACCGAAATTTCTTCGATCAAACGTTGGTATGAAAGTGCAATTTCAATAGGATCAAGATCTGCACGCTGAATATTTTCAACCAGTGCCATTTCCAAAGATTCTTGGTCGTTGGCAATTCTGATATAAGCAGGAATCGTAGCCAATCCAATGAGTTTGGAAGCACGAAAACGTCGCTCACCACTTACTAATTGGTACTTGTTGAAATCCATTTTACGCACGGTAATAGGCTGGATCACGCCCAATTCTTTGATCGAAGAGGCTAATTCACGTAGTTGCTCTTCATTAAAACTTGTTCGCGGTTGAAACGGATTCACCTCAATGGTGCCCAATTCCAATTCTACGATACTGCCCACAACTTTATCAGCGTTTTTATCGCTAGCCGAGGTGATATCATTTGAAGGATCTTTGAGCAAGGCAGATAAACCGCGCCCTAAGGCCTGTTTTTTAGTCGCTTTCGCCATATTTATTGCCCACGTAGGTGGGTACTGTTTACTGTTTTTCTATGAGTTCTTGTGCCAAACTTAAGTAATTATTGGCACCTTTACTACCCGCGTCATAACTAATAATGCTTTCGCCATAACTAGGTGCTTCACTCAAACGCACATTTCGTTGAATGATTGTCTTAAAGACCATTTCATCAAAGTGCTTTTTTACTTCTTCAACCACTTGATTCGACAAACGCAGACGAGAATCATACATGGTCAATAGCAGGCCTTCAATGTCGAGATCTGGGTTGTGTATCTTCTGAACACTCTTCACCGTATTTAATAGCTTTCCTAGCCCTTCTAAGGCAAAATACTCACATTGTATAGGAATCAATACCGAATGTGCCGCGGTAAGCGCATTTAGCGTTAAAAGGCCTAATGACGGAGCACAATCAATAAGAATAAAGTCGTAGTCATCTGCGAGTCCGTCGAGCGCCTGTTTCAGCATATATTCGCGGTTTTCCTTGTCAACGAGTTCTATCTCGATAGCAACTAGGTCGATATGCGCCGGAATGATGTCTAAATTGGGCGATGAGGTGCTTATGATCACATCTTTTGCTTTGGCTGTATGCTCTAAGAGCTGGTAGGTTCCTTGTTCTACAGCTTCTACATCAATCCCCAAACCAGACGTAGCGTTGGCCTGTGGATCTGCATCAATAAGTAGTACTTTCTTCTCTAACACGCCCAATGACGCAGCTAGATTGACTGAAGTGGTGGTTTTACCAACCCCTCCTTTTTGATTTGCAATGGCAATGATCTTACCCATTAATTTTTTGGAATTAAGGGTTAAAATTACGATTAATTATGCGGATAGAAAATGAAATTTGTTAACAGATAGTGAACAAGTTTTTTCCTGCCCAATGTAACGATCGCAATACGCAAAACCGTTGGTTCTGTAAGCCATCTTTATCGCTATCTTTGTGCCGTATCTAAATCTATTTTTTGTGCTTCGGAAATTGTTACAACCCAAAATGTTGCTGTTGCTATTCGCTTTAGGCGTTGGCGGGTTTGCCATTTGGTATAACGAACTTTCCAAAAGACACCAAGCCATTGTAAAAACTGAAGTATTGCACTTTGTACATTGGATGGATCCCGACTGGGAGATCGTTGACAACCCCAATAAATTTAGCCTTACCACGCCCGATCTCCTTGTAGATGATATCTACGAATCGATGGATGGTCCGCAATCACTGATCAACGTCAATATGAATCCAGACAGCGAGCGGTTGCGTTGGATCACGGGCTTTAGAACCGAAGTCATTAGAGAAGGGGAGCAGCAGCACAACAACGATTTTTTATGTCATACCAATGTAGATTATTACGATGCGATCCATTTCCGAAATTTGAACATTCCGAGGCGCATGAAAAAGCGCTACCCGCGCTTAACAACGCTTTCCAACGGGATCAACGAAATTAAATTCCCCGAAGGTTTTGGATTTCCGATACCGCATGACGAACAATTTATCGTTGCTTCCCGAACCCTCAACCACAATATTGAAGATCCGTTTTTTAAGGTAAAACACACGATCGATTTCTATATGGAAGATGGTGCAAAACCGTTAAAGGCACTTTCGCCCAAGGCCGTGGTCTTGCTAAGAGAATACGATTATAAGAGTCCGAATAACCCCAACCACGACGAAAATCCTTCACTTTGCTTGCCATTAGATCTAAAAAATCATTCGTTTAACAGCAAAGACGGAAAGCCACTGTCGTCACATTGGATCTTGCCCAAGGGCGAAGAACATTACGAATTTGATATCACCTACCAATTGTATTTGCTCAAGGACACTCGCGTACATGCTATGGCAGCGCATTTGCATCCTTTTGCGACCCAATTCACATTATTTGACGAAACGGCGAACGAAATCGTGTATACCTTTGACTGCGATAATTACGATGAAAAACGCGGACTCAAAAACGTGCCTGTTTACAGTAGTGCGGAAGGGATTCAGCTGTATGCCGAGCATCGCTACAAACTGATCTTAGAAACCAATAATCCGTCTGATGGCTTTAGCGATATGATGGCCGTGTTGTTTTTATATGTCGCCGATGCAGAGATGGACGCGCATTTGGCGGAAACAGTTTATGGTGAGTAGCGGGTGGTGAGTTGTGAACGGTGAGCTGTGACCAGTAAAAATATGGAGTATGGAATATGGACAGGTTAGCACTTTTAACCATTAACTTTCAACTTCCAACTTCCAACTTTCAACTTTCAGCTTTGAACTTTCAGCTTTGAACTTTTAGCTTTGAACTTTTAGCTTTGAACTTTTAGCCTACAGCCTACAGCCTACAGCCTACAGCTTTCAACTTTCAACTTTGAACTTTCAACCATCAGCTTTGAACTTTTAGCCTACAGCCACTAACGACTATTTCAACTAAAAACTTAGTTTAAACTAATAATTTAGTTATATTTGAGGATCTTAGAAGATTTGATATGAAAAATTTTACGTTCGTGCTGTTTTTTTGCATTACATGCGCGTCATGCGCACAAGTAAGTTCACCTACTAAAATTCCAACCACGAAACAATTGGATTCGTTAAGAACCGAATTAGAGGTTTTGTTTAGAAAAGATCAAACCTTTAGGCGCATTTATGTAGAGGCGGAGGAGAAGTTGGGAAAGGATTCTTTTGAAATGGAATACTTTTGGGAAGTGGTTGAGGCGCAGGATAAGATATTTGAAAAAAAATTGACAACCATGGTAGATACCTTTGGCTGGCTCGGAATTTCTCAGGTGGGCAGATTAGCGAATGCAGCGCAATGGACTATTTTACAGCACGGCACCAATGCTTCCAAAGAAAAATACGGTCCCTTGCTAAAGGCATCGGTTCTTAAAAATGAGTCACAACCCAATCATTATGCACGCATGATAGATAGAATGCTGGTCAATGCCAATAAGCCTCAAATTTATGGGAGTCAGATAAATTATGATCTCGAAACGCCTGCTTTTTACGAAATTAAGGACCCTGCCTTTGTCAATCAAAGAAGAGCAGAAATCGGACTCACAACCATTCAAGAATTTGCAAAATCGAATAACATTGTGTGGACAATAGCTCAGGAATAGTGAGAGGTGAGCGGTGAATAGTGACCCGTATGAATATGGAGTATGGAATATGGACAGGTTAGCACTTTTGACCATTAACCATTAACTTTTAACCATCAACTTTCAACTTTCAGCTTTCAACTTTAAACCTCTTCCTTCCCTCATTAACAAAAAAGGGGGAAAACCCTGTTTGTTAGCATGCTGAACTTTTGTAGCTTGGACTTTTATCGTGCTTATCCCGAGAAAACTATGGGTTATGAGCGAGAAATTTTGAGGGCTTTACGGAAACCCGTAGGTACGACTCAAACTTTTGATAGAAATTGTACGGAAACAACTAATTAAGATAAAATGCGCCGAGGCAATTGATTGATTGGCAGGGCCTTTTGTGTAAAATACGTAAAAACACTTAGTTTAGACAGTTATACGATTTTGTAGCTTGGGCGTTTATTGTCGGTATCCCGGGAATGGAGTGGGGTATCAGCGGTGAATTTATTTTATAAGGAGTTACCTGCAAGCTGAAAAAACTATGGGAATAATTAAAAGACAAGGAGAAAAAAGTACTCCTGATTTTACAGAAGAAGATTATATTTCTGCGATAGAAACAGCTATGAACAGAAACCTCTATTATCGAGAGAAAGAAATTGAAATCCGTAGAATATCACAAACTGATGAAAATGAATTAGGCTATGATGGAGTTTTGTCAACTATAGTTCCTTTTTACATTCAGTTTAAACGTTCGTATTTTTATTCACCACAATTTAAAGGAGCTTTATTAACTGATAGAGATTCGGTTTCTTTACCAACGAATCACGGATTTTATGCTTTAGAGTTATTAAAGAAAAATGGTAGGTTCGACCAACATAATACAATGTATCTACTATCACAAAAAGCAAAAGCTTCTTACGTTGCACCCTTATTTTACAAGAGTAGAGATTTGACTCGATTGAAAAGCTATGGAAACAGAATAATTCCCAGCTATTTTGATCATATTTCAATATACGATTTTACGTTTAAAAACCAACATCAATATTCTAACATCAGATTTTTTAAAGATTCAATTACAATAACACCTCACAATAGTATTAATGACCAAGAATCTAGTCATCATTACTCATATTGTAAAGAATTAAAAATCGGATTTCATAGTGAACCGATAAATCTTGAAAACTCTAAATCAGAAAACTTATTGAGTTTTATTAGAGAATTAGTTGTAGCTGAAAAAAAAGATAATACTAAAATGCAAGTTTCAGAAATATTTAATTCAATTCCTGATTTTTTTAATTTAGAAAGGGGTTCTAAAGACAGCGAGAACATTATAAAAAACTCAATCAATAGAATTTCTAACAATGATAGAAAAGATAATTCTGACTTGATTTTAGAGAAATTAACAACAACTGATAAACTACTTATTTTAGAAGATATTTTATATGAATATTTCGGAATAAGACAATTAATAAGATTTGAAAGAAAGTAAAAGCCTGTAAGTAAGAATGTTTACCTGCAAGCTAAAAAACCAAGAAAAAAAATGATTGAATCAATTCTATTAAAAAATATTGCTTCTTATGAACCAGAAAATGGAGTTGAATTATTCGATTTGAAAAAGCTAAATTTCTTTTTTGGTTCTAACGGTTCAGGAAAATCAACCATAGCTAAATATCTTTTCAATATAGGGCAAGAATCAGCCAATAGAGATGAATTATTTGCTGATTGCACTAATAGTGGCTATGATGAATCAAATCAACAAATTCTAGTTTATGACGAAAACTTTGTAGAAGTTAATTTTAATAGAAACCCACTTTTAAAAGGAGTGTTCTCTTTAAATGAGACCAATGACATAATTGATAGGCAAATTGCTAGTAAACAGGATAGAATTAATAATCTTCAAGATTTAAAGACAAAAAGAATAGCAGTAAAAAGAAATCTTGAAACAGATAAACAGAACAAAAACACCCAACTTCTTGGCTTTTGTTGGAATAAAAGGAATGCTTTCAATTCTTTCACAAAATTAAGCCTTCAATATCCAGGCAGTAAACCAAATCATCTTAATAAGCTCAAACAAATTCTAGGGTCACTTCCGACAGATATTCCAACAATAAGAGAATTAACTGACCAGTATAATGAATATTACGAGAAAGAAATATCTCAAATTCAAACTACAGTCAATTCAAACTTGTACAAAGAAATTAGATATTTAGAACTGAAATTTGGCCCATTGCTAAATAAAATAATTGTCGGTAATGAGGATGTTGATATAGACAGATTAATAAAATCCTTAGACTCTAGAAGCTGGGTAGAATCAGGGCTTGAGCTAATAAAAAAAGTAGATAGCATTTGTCCCTTTTGTCAGCAAGAAACCATAAATGAAAATTTAAGAACTCAATTTAATCAATACTTTGATGAAACATCAAAAAAAGAGATAGAAAATATTGAACAACTTTTAACACAATACAAAGAAAAAACCAATTCATTTTTGGAAAACATATTTGAAATACAAAGTTTACATAATCCTAAGAGTATTTTATCTAACACTTATATTAGCTTACAACAATTATTTTCTGATAACATAAAGCAAATTGAATCGAAAATTCTAAACTCAAATGAGAGAAAGCAAATAATCTCTTTAAATACTGTTAAAAGCTCTTTGTCAGCAATAGTAAAATCAATTAAAATCAACAATCAGGCTCTATTAGAATTAGACCAAAATAAAAAAAATCTTATCTCTTCAATTTGGGTCTATATGGCTAATAAAAGTAAAGTAAAGATTGAAGAATTTAAACTAAGGCAAGATAAATATGAAAGGATAAATACATTATCAGACGAGTTCATTACCAATTATGATACAGAGTTAATCACTACGAGAGGTGAAATTGAAACTCTAAGAGGTCAAACCGTAAACACACAAGATGCGGTAGATAATATCAATTTAATTTTAAAAAATTCAGGTTTTGAAAGTTTTGAGATTAAAGAAAAAGATAGTGTCAATAATATTTCTCAATACTATTTAAAAAGACCAAACAGTACAAATGAAAACCCAGTTTTCAAAACACTAAGTGAAGGTGAAAAAAGCTTTATTTCATTTTTATATTTTTATCAATTATGTGTTGGAACAGATGATATTATTACGAATAGTACGAAAAAGAAAATCATAGTGATAGATGACCCTGTTTCTAGCCTTGATAGTCAATCGTTGTTTGTTATCTCATCATTAATTCATCAACTAATATTAAGGAAAGGTAATAATCGTCCAGATAAAAAATTATTTAAAAATGAGAATATTAACCAAGTCTTTATCCTAACTCATAATCTTTATTTTTATAAAGAAGTTTCTTTTGCAAAACGACCAATGTGTACTGATTATTGGCATTACAAAATTTCCAAAGTAAATAACTCGTCCCTAATTCAAGGACAGAGGGATAAAACAATAACGGATGACTACGCTTTACTTTGGAATACAATAAAAGAATTAAAGGCAAATCTTCCACAAAATTCTGATTTAAATATTCTAATATCAAACTCAATGAGAAGGATAATTGAAAGCTATGTACACTTCATTGGAATAGGAAATGATGCTTGGAGTTCGATACTAAATGATGATAGACAAAGTCCAGAATATTATTTAAAATATGCCTTTGTTGCTTCTATAAATGACGAAAGCCATAAAGTTACAGCATTAGATGGAGTATATTATCAAAAGGTATCTAGTGAATTGCCACAACTTTTATTTGATGTTTTTAAAGAAATATTCAATAATATCGGTAGAGAACATTATGAAATGATGATGGATGAACAAATGGAAACGGAATAAAAGCCAGCAGGTAACAATGTATACAAATAATAAGGGTTAAGTGCCAAACCCTAAGTTGGTACATATTAACAAAGTCCGCCAAATTTACAATTTGACGGTTAAAAGAAAATAACGGTAAAATTGTAAATTTGGCTAAGTGCTAGATATGAAAGTTAGTATATTTTAATCCCTTACTATTCTTATACGAGACCGTTGTGTATAATGCCGAAAAACGAAAAAACAGGTTGAATAGACTAGAACAATTTATATTTAAAATAATATCTATTTACAAACCTCGATTAGACAGATGGGTTGTAAAGATTTGTATTCGGACAGGATTAGCTTTAGTGACTGCTGGTCTCACTGGAATATCTTGGTGGGTTGCAATAGCTCTAAACATAGCGAAAGAAGAATTAAAAAAACAATATGGAACCGATTTAGGTATAACAGTTATTGAATGGTCGACCACGATTATAGGATTTGCACTTTTTTTAATTGGTTTAGGTATTTACTTTTTAAATAAATGGTTTGATAAAAAGAATAAAGAAAAGCCCAAGTTACTGATAGCAATTTTACATAAATCAATAGATGATTTCTTAAATCCTAGTTTTTCAAAAATAAGAAATGGCTATTATAAAGATTATGAAGTCCAAACAATAATAATTAACCAAACTAAGACATATAAATCTGGTGAATTAAATTTTCCTGATTACGCTGTATTTGAACAGCAAAACCTTATATCTGAATTAGCTACATTAACAAGGACAAATCCAAACACAGAAATTGCTTATTTTGGTTTAGCCCATATTCCTCTTCTTTTTGATATTGGCTCAAAAATAGCAGATAAATTTAAAATTGAATTCTTTGAGTATAATCGCAATAGTTATCATTGGGATTATTTGGATAAAGGAGAAAATAATTTAGATATAAATCAAAACTGTGTTTCAAGAGATAGTCAAATAAAAGAAGCTGTTATAAAAATTGAAATAAGTTACCCAATAAATGATATATTGATACAAGATGTAGTCTCTAATATTGCTATTTTTAAATCAATTTCACTAAATCCAATTAAATTAGATTCAATAAACAACACCACTGAAATAAAAGTTATTTCTCAAATGTTTAGAGAGTCAGTAGACCAAATAATAAGCGAACATCCAGATATAACCTTAATTCACTTATTCTATTCTGGCCCAGTTTCTTTAGCTATAAATTTAGGTCGTAAAATCAGCAAAAGAACAGACCCAAAATTTTTAGTTTATAATTATATGAGTAATGCTATACCAAAATATAAATGGGCAATAAACTTAAATGAAGATGACTCTTCCAAAATCGTAATTAATTGATGTACAACCTTAACACTAAACTAAGTGATTTTTATAATGACGTTGTAAGACTCAAAGAAGCGGACAGAAATAAACTTAGAGAATATAAAAAGCTAAATATTGATAGATTAAATTCAGGAATTGATTCGATTAATGAAAAAGAAAATAAATCGTATCCACATCCATCTGTTTTAGAACAAGGAAGTATAGCAATGCATACGGCTAATCGGCACGATGATAATGATTATGACATTGATATTGCTATTATTTTTCCAAAAGATAGTTTGCCATCAAGTGCCTTAAATTCAAGAAAATTAATAGAAAAAGCATTAAGAGAGAAAACGGGTAATTTTTCAAAACAACCTGAAGCAAGGACAAATGCAGTGACTATATGGTATAGTGAAGGTTATCACGTAGACTTTGCTGTCTATAGAGAATCAACTGATTTTTTTGGCAATACTATATACGAACACGCAGGTGCTGATTGGCAAAACAGGAATCCTCAAGATATTACAATTTGGTTTAACAATTTTGTTATGAATAATAGTCCGCAAAAAACAAATGGGGCAACAGTTGAAAATGGGCAATTTAGAAGAATTGTTAGACTACTTAAAAAATTCACAAAATCAAGGGAAAACTGGAGTTTACCAGGCGGTTTGGTTATCTCTATTTTAGCATCAGAATGCTATATTCCAGATTATCATAGAGATGATGTTTCATTAGTTAAAACAATTGAATCAATATACAATAGACTTAAATATAATAACCAAGTTTTTAATCCGACTGATAAAGCTTCAGAATTAACTGAAAAAAGCATATATAAAAACGAAGTAAACAGACTTAAAGATAAATTAAAACAAGCTGTAAGAAAGCTAGAAATTTTATCAAGTTCTGATTGTGATGAAGAAAAAGCTTATAGCGCTTGGAAATGGGTTTTCAATTCTGACTTTTGGAAAATAGAAACAAAAGCATTTAGTTTTTTAGATGAAAGTATTTTTCTTCCTTCAAGTCAAATCAATTTAAATGCAAGTTTACATATTAGCAAAAAAGGCTTTCGCTTAAATTCTAATGTTCCAAATGGCTCAATGAAAATCCCAAAGAAAATGTGGCTGAAATTTACTGCAACCACAAGTATTCCTGCGCCTTTTGATGTTAAATGGATAGTTGAAAATGAAGGTGATGAAGCAGAAGCTATACCGGACTTAGGTCACGAAACGCTAGATGAAAACGTGTATGCAAGTTCTTTTTCGCATTGGGAAAGAACAGCATACAAAGGAAAACATAAGCTAATTTGTCAGATAATTAAAAACAACCAAATTATGACATCTGAGAAATTTGAAGTAATAATTAAAAAGTAAAAGCACTATACACAACAATGGCTATAAGTAATTGCTTGTTCTAGCCTACTTACGAAAATCCTCGTAGATTTTCTATTTGGGTTGTATTTGCTAAATTAGGTGTTCAATTAGTGGCAATACCCAATAACTATTGTGAATTTTTAAAACCGATCAAACTTAAATAAGTAATGGCAAAATTTTTAAACACAACAGGTGTCTCCTACCATTTAGAAGAACTAATAAAGACTACTACTGATAGACTTATTTTAATTAGTCCATATCTTCAATTTCATAAAAGAATAAAAGATCATTTAGAAAACCTCAATATTCAGAAAAGGGATATTAGAATTATTTACCGTGAAAACAAATTGCAAGTTGAGGAGAGCAACTGGCTTGAAAGTCAAATAGGTATTAGAACAAGCCTTTGTAGCACATTGCATGCAAAATGTTATCTAAATGAAAACGAGGCCATTGTTACTTCTATGAATTTGTATTCTTTTTCTCAACAAAACAATGATGAGATGGGCATTCACGTTACCAAGGAGGAAGACGGCGATTTATATAATGATATTTATAATGAGGTTCAAAGGCTTTTAACAATCAGTGAAGAAATTCGAGTTTCGGTAAAAAAAGTGGACAAAGAAATTGAGAAGCAGACTGAACAAACCATTCTTAATGTCAAAAAAACTGAAGATATAAAAAATTCAAAACTTTTAACAACTAAAGAATTATCAACTCTAACAGGCTTAAGTAGTAGAAAAGTAAACAGTTGGTTTACAGATAACAAGCTAATGTATAAGAAAGACGATAATTGGGTCACTACCAAAAGAGGCAAAGAAGTCGGCGGGATTGAAAAAGAAGGGCAATACGGAAGATTCGTTATTTGGCCAGAAGCTATCGCAAAACATATCGTAGAATAGGATTTTTCTTATTTTAATTTCACACCACCCTCACCCTAAACAGCTCTGAAAATTTCATACATATAGAATCCTACAATAAGCAAAGAACCCTACCAACAATTGTTTTTTGCTAAAAGAAAGTAAATCTCTGACTGTAAGTTCATTAACTTATTCTTTTTAAGTACCTTAACTACATATTCTATCAACCTAAACATGACCGCCAAAACCATCTATCTCGCACTTCTTTTTTCTTTGCTACAGCCTGTTCTTTTCGCACAAAATAGGGTCGAGCAACTTTAAGAGACACAAAGCCACTTGATAAAGAAATGTTTAGCGCGATTTGTGATAGATTCAGAATAACTTGGATTGACGAAAGTACTCTGAAATAAACTGCTTACAACAGTATATATAAAAGATGGTGAAAGTCGCCAAACTTTAATTTTGGCTGATATTTATTAAATAAAATTTAAAAATTCACCTTGTACTTCATCTAAAAATAATTTTATAATTTGCAACCTAGGGGCCGTATGCAAAAGCATTGTGTGCCATTTAAAAAACCGCGATAATGCAAAAAAAATAGATGAATAAACAAATCAAACGTATCATATTTGCTTTTTGCATTATCAAATTGGCGCTTCATTTAATAGCCGATATGAATTCGGGTTTTCAAGGAGATGAACTGCTACATATTGAAACAGGAAACCATCTTGCGTTTGGGTTTATGGAGTTTCCGCCACTAATTGGAATTATTGCTTTTATTCAAAATTTGTTTCAGTCAAATGCTGTCTTCATTCATCATATTTTCTCCCATATTTCAGCAATTTTAATACTTATTGTCATTTCTAAGATCATTGTAGAATTAGGTGGAAAAGCAAAAGCTGTTTTTTTGGTATTACTATGTATAATTATAGCCCCCGCATTTGGCCGCTCTCAACAGTTATTTCAGCCTGTTGTTTTTAGTCAATTGTTTTGGGTATTGAATTTCTACTTTCTAACAAAATATGTGAAATACCTCGACAAAAAATACCTGTGGCTCTTAACAATTTTTACCGCATTGGCATTTCTAACAAAGTATGATGCTATATTTTTTATTTTCGGAGTATCATCCTTGTTACTCTTCAAGCCAACAAGACAACAGTTAATAGAACACAAATTTTGGTGGAATATCATTGTTTTTCTCCTTTTGATTAGTCCTAATATTATTTGGCAAATTGTAAATGATTTTCCTGTCTTAAAAATGTTTGACCGACTTTACGAAACCCAATTAGATCAACAAGCACCATTAGACGTTTTACAAGGATTGCTTATGGCATTGAACCCAATGACATCAATAATTTTAATTGTGGCGATCATCTCAATGTTTCATAATTCAATGAAGAAATACAGAGCACTATCAGTCTCTATATTACTATCCATCTTATTGTTAGCTTTTAGCCAAGGGAAAGGATATTATTTCTTTCCTATTGCACTTACTATTTTAACATTCGGGGGTGTTTTTTGGGAAAATATAATTCTCATAAAAAGAAAATGGTTGATTTATCCAATAACAGTTATTCTTTTAACGGGCATTTTTCTAATTCCTTTTGGTATGCCTATATTTCCTTTAGAAAGTTATCTAAAACATGATTATCCACATGAAAATAGAGAAATTGTACCAGGAGGAAAGTACAACGTCCGATTTGATGAAAGATATTCAAAGGACAAATGGGAGACAACATTAAAGGAATTACAAAATGTTTATAATGGATTATCTAACACTGAAAAACAAAATACGATCATTTGGGGAAAACATTACGCACAGGCAGGAGCCGTCAACTTGTTCAACGAGCAATATGATTTGCCAGAGGCATTTTCTTTACACGGTAGCTTCTATAATTGGGGGCCTAAAGGAGAAATGCCAGTTGTAACGATAGCCTTGGGCTACAATGTTGGGGATTTTTTCCAAGGATATTTCAATGAAGTGGTTAAAGTAAAAACAGTCTACAATCCCTACTCAGAAAATGAAGAAGAACTACATCAGCATATTTATATTTGTAAAAAGCCAAAACAGTCATTTGACGACCTAAGAGAATTATTTAAAGATAGAATATTCGAATAAAGCGGTGCAATAAAGTATATTCTCTTTTGAATAAAATTAAAAATAAACTTGTGAGTCTTCATTCTACGACTCCCTAGGTTCCTGGCTAACACGTTTTGTAAATCTGATGTGTTAAGGCTTATAATGTATTCTTTTTGAGTATCTTAACTGCATATTTTATAAGCCTCCGCATGACCGCCAAAACCATCTATTTCGCGCTTCTTTTTTCTTTGTTACAGCTCGTCTCGTTTGCGCAAAACATAACGTCAGACCAATCCATTTCGTTTTTACAGCCTGTAGACGCACAGCACATGCCTTCCGAAGAAACCCTAGGTTTGGCAATGATCGCCTTAGAGAAAAATAGTTTAGGTGCGTCGCATATTGCAACCATCACCCGAGGCTTTGCCTACAGTTATGCAAACCTAGCCGCGCAAAATGCCTTGTTACTTAAAATACACACCCAAAACAAAGACCTCGCAGAGACACTTATTATTTTCCGAAAACAACTGAGGCAGGCGATTTCCGAAGAAACGACCATGCAACAAGCCATCGAAACCGTTTTTATGCATTATGTGGTGAATACAGACAACGGTTATGCGGTAAAAGGCAAACCAACCACCACCGAGTTCAAGGAGCTGCTTACCCGATATGCACGATTACATGGTGTAAACTTTAGCGTCAGCGGAAGCGGGCCAGATCGTTTTCACTTGGCAGATAGCGCAGTCAGCTGTGAAAGCTGCGGCCAAATTGATTTCTTTGGTCTACGAGCGGCGGGTATTACAGTAAACAAGATCCGCTACGGAAGACCTGATGTGATTCCGCCAACGGCATTCGATTTCAACGGAAAAGGGTACACTCTGGAAAATGCAGCGATCCTAGCCGAATTTAGCAATCTCTCGTACTTCGATCCTGAATTCATAAAAAAACAACTCGCACTTCGTGGTTTTTCGTCTTTTAAATGGATCAAAGGGGAACGCTTAGATACCGAAGTTTTTCTGTCGCAAAAAGGTAACTACCAGATCATTTGTTTTAGAGGAACCAGCAGCGTTACCGATATACTGACAGATCTAAAGTTCAATAAAAAACAAGCTTTTGGCGGAAATGGGAAGGTGCACGCTGGCTTTCAAAATGCACTGAATGAGGTCTGGGACAAACTAGAAACCAGCATTGATAAAAATAAAAAGGTCATCGTTACGGGGCATAGTCTTGGTGGCGGACTCGCACAATTATTAGCCTATCGTCTTACACTAAAAAATTATACGGTTTCTGGCGTATATACCTACGGATCTCCGCGCGTTGGAAATTCAGATTTTAAAGCGGCCTATGATGCGCGCTTAGCGAAAAAAACATTCTTACACACCAGTGATAAAGATTTGGTGCCTGCCATTCCGCCAGAGATCATGGGTTTTGTTCATTTGGGGGATCTGGAGCGCAAATTTATGCGTGGTCACAAGATCACAGCCTTAAATACCGCAGGAAAAGCGGTAAGTCTAGCAAAGGAACTCACCTTTGAGCAGCTAGCCCCGGAAGTACAAGAAAAGCTGAGAATACAAATGGACCAAGTGGCGAAATCGGTTAAAAGGTCTTCAGCCTTTTTAAGAATTAACCCACATGAAACTGCTTCTATGGGCTACGGAACGGATTTCGAAACAGGGCAAATTGACGAACACAGTATTGATGAATATCTCTTTAAATTGGCGTGTGCAATCGTAGAAAGGGAGATGAATTATGTCAAAAAGTAAAGCATTCTGTTTTTAACACCGAAAACGAAAACGATATTAATTTAGAAAAAGCCTCCGGCATGACCCTAAGGCTCGTATCTTGTATGCAGATACGTAATTATGAAAATAAACTTGTTGTCTTGTGATGCCCAACGGCCCGATGAAAGAGCCATAGCCAAATGTATTGCTGAAATTTCAGCAAACATGAACGAATCCTTGTCGAATGAACTTACCGATATCCTGCTGGAAGGAGATGCTGTAGATATCGAGTTAAAAGATAAAAATACGGGTTCTGCTTTAAGAGCGTTACGAAAATTAAGTATTGACTATGCGATCATAGAATAAATTAATTCGCTCTAACCGTATAGAGCTTTCCCAAACTCACCGTACCTGCAAATGAATATGATCATCGTGCCGCACCGCCTGGCAGCCGTGAAAACGGATCTTTGGACTTGTAAGTCGCAGTCGGTTTTTTAAGTGCGGCTCGATAAAAACCTTGCTAATTTCGGGTTGCGCTACGATCGCTTTGATTAGGGTGGCGGTGGCTTCTTCGGAAAGGGAAAGATCATCGTTGATGGCGCCTAATGATAAATACTTCGGAAAATCATATTGCCAATAACCTTTTTCTTTGCAAAAACGGGTTTGATCAAATTCTGAAGCTGTTGGGTCAGCATATACGCCATAACCACTTACCGAAGGTTTCCTATTGCTAACACCTTCCGCATCTTTATAAACTAACGTGATATCCAGTTTTTTTCCGTCCTTATGACTTAAATGCGGCAGTAGCGGAAAGCCATTTACAAACGGCAGATTTGCATCCAAATAGCGGATCTCAATGTTGGGATATGTGCCTGCAAAACGTTTTGAGATCGCTTGCAACGCTTCATTGAGTTGCGGTGTGACGTAGTTTCGGTTGGCAAGGGTGTAAAAAAGGGAGTGCGGACGAACAATCTCTGTATTTTTAATTTTTTCTCTTCCGAAGAAAGGCGCCACAAAAGGAACGATCAGTAAGGTTGCCAAAAGATAAACCGTCATAAATAAAGCAAGGCGCTTTAGGCGATAGCGGTTTAAATTCGATCTAATAAAAAGAATGACCAAAAGATAGACGAGTCCGCCAACCTGTGTAAGGGCCGTTAGCAGTAAAACAACTATCAAATGTAGCACGATATAGCCAATTCGCCTTAGCATCTACGGCTCGATCTTATAGAGCAAACATTCGGCTAGTACCGGATAATCGTCAAGGGCGGGATGTATAAATTTTGTATCGTAATGCATGCCAATTTTTTTCATCACACCTTCGGAAGGTTGATTCTGCTTCGGACAAACAGCGTAGATCGCCGAAAGTTTTTTGGTTTTAAAACCATAATCGAGGCAAGCCGTGGCAGCTTCCGAAGCAAAACCCTTTCCCCAGGCGCTTTGCTTTAAACGCCAGCCAATATCGGCATTGGGTGTAAATGGTGCTTCGTATGTTTGATACATCAAGCCCGTAAAACCAATAAATTTACCAGTAGCCAGTTCATCAACCGCAAAATAGGTGTAGCCAAATTCGTCAAAGTGTTTCTGAAAACGTTCAATTAGTGCTGCAACTTCGGAAGTTGTTAATGGCTTCGGAAAGTAGCGCATAACTTCAGCATCGGCGCACATTTCAGCAAAAGGGACAAGATCATTTTCGATCCAATTCCGAAGTCCGAGTCGTGCTGTTTGAATTAAATATGCATTCATTAATTGGCAAACAGATACTCAACCGTTCGTGTGTTAACGTGGCTTCCATCGTTATTTTCAGGGTAGGTAATTTTGGTGTAAAAGTTGGCCTGATTTACTTCATAAGTAGCATTGGCAGCTTCTTCCGTAGAAAGATTGTAAGAACTAGGATCTTCATAAAGCCTATCAAGTTCATACAACCCATAAAGCTCACCGTAAATAATAGAGATATTTTTTACGCCAATCATTTCATTCTGAATAAAATTTTCGGTGTCAATTATATCTGTATAAGAGAAAATAAACGTTTGAGAGGTGTCAGTAGCGGTCAATAAATTACCGTTTTCGGCATATGTAAAAGTGCGAACATTATCTATAGCGCCGTCCAGATCAATATCTCTTCCTGCGGAAACTACCTGTCCGTTATCATTTAACTCAATGATCACTCTTCTGATGATCTCGGCACTAGGGTCAGTATGAGGTGAGTCTATTCGTTCGTGGAAATAAACGTTATTTGGCTGACTTACAAAACGGTAATAGGAAACCGCTCCATTGTCTAAATAAAGATATCCAGCGATCACAGTATTACTTGTATCGTAGAAGTATTCACGTGAAAATATAATATCAGCGTTATTTTGATTGGTTAAAAAGCCAGCATTATTGTACTCATATTCAGTATCAACTGAACTAGTTGTCAATATATCATTTGTATAAAACTCGCTCGTTGTCTCTGTATATTTATTAGCGTTGAGGGGTGTGTTTTCTACAATGGTATAGTTGTCATCGGCGGGATCCACAGCTGTATTTATGGAGGTTTCGATTTTAGATGAGATTACCACATTAGCCAACGGGTCACCATCGTTGCTGCTTTTTGAATCATCTGAAGCACAAGACAATGTAAGGTTTAAAACAAGAATTCCGAATACATAAAAAAGGACACGTTTCATAAATGGGAGGTTAATAGTTACCCTAAGAGAACGCATTTTTTTTTAATCTATTACTTTACACCTAATTTTTTAAGGTGCTGTTGAATTATTGAATTCTTTTCGATTGCGTAGTAAAAGAAAGCCCTTGTTGCTCAATAATAGAACTCATAACGCCTTCAAAAAGGGGTTCGGGGCTATCGTTTGGTTTGTTCCATTCAATGATAAAATTGGAGCCTGTACCCCCTGCAACGTCTTTTTCATCGATGATGATCTCGGTGGTTTCCATGGGGCCTAAATAAATAGGCGTATCAAAATAGGTGCGCACTTCCTTTCCGTGGGTATCGTAATAGGTGGCTCGAAGGAGGTAGATAGTGTCTTTGTCACTGGTATTTCGCAAACTCACCATGGCGGTAAGATTGTGTGTTTTGTGTTCAGACATGCTATAGATCTGTGAATAAATAGATAGGTACGACTTGCCGTATTCCAATGAATCTGAAGCTTTGATCGTCGCAGCGCGTATCGTCCAATTCTCAGGGTCAATAGAACTCATCGCCGTTTCTTCTCGGCAGGAGCAGAGGAGTAGGGTCATCACAATAAGTAAACCTATATTTTTCATAATTATATTTTACGCCACCGAATCAATTAATATTTGCAACATTTCGATCGCAGCATCGCTAATACGCGTTCCCGGGCCGTAAACCGCAACGGCGCCTGCATCAAATAAATATTGATAATCCTGTGCTGGAATCACACCACCAACGATCACCATAATATCTTCCCGACCGTGACTTTTTAAAGCTTCAATCACTTGAGGTACCAGGGTTTTGTGACCTGCAGCTAAGGAAGATACGCCTAAAATATGAACATCATTCTCTATAGCTTGCTGTGCAGCTTCGGAAGGTGTTTGGAACAACGGACCAATATCTACGTCAAAGCCTACATCGGCATAGCCTGTAGCCACTACCTTGGCCCCACGATCGTGACCATCTTGACCCATTTTTGCGATCATAATGCGCGGGCGACGCCCTTCCAATTCAGCAAACTGATTGGCCATTTCACGCGCTTTTTCAAAAGAGGGATCGTTGTTCATTTCTTTACTGTATACACCGCTAAATGATTTGATTTGTGCTTTATATCTTCCGAAGACCACTTCCAACGCATCACTTATTTCACCTAGTGTTGCACGTTCGCGAGCTGCTTCAACAGCTAAAGCTAATAAATTTCCGTCAGCTGTTTTAGCACATTCGGTTAATTTTAAAAGGGCAGCTTTCACTTTAGCATCGTTACGCTCGGCTTTAACACTTGCCAAACGCTCCAATTGTGATAGGCGTACCTTTTCATTATCGACATCTAAGATCTGCAGTGGATCTTCTTTGTCTAATCGGTATTTATTAACACCTACAATGATGTCTTGTCCGCTGTCAATACGCGCCTGTTTTTTTGCAGCAGCTTCTTCGATACGTAATTTCGGAATACCCGCTTCAATGGCTTTGGTCATTCCGCCGAGTTCGTCTACTTCTTGAATCAGTTCCCAGGCTTTTTCAGCAATATCGTTGGTCAATGATTCTACATAATAACTCCCTGCCCAAGGATCAACCGTTTTGGTGATCTGGGTTTCCTGTTGTAAATAGATCTGTGTATTTCGAGCAATACGCGCGGAGAAGTCGGTTGGCAGCGCAATGGCTTCATCTAAAGCATTGGTGTGTAACGACTGTGTTCCACCGAAAGCCGCAGCAGAGGCTTCAATACAGGTTCTTGCTACGTTATTGAATGGATCTTGTTCGGTAAGACTCCAACCACTGGTTTGGCAATGGGTTCGGAGTGCTAATGATTTTTCGTTTTTTGGATTGAATTGTTTAACGAGCTTTGCCCAAAGCATTCTCGCGGCGCGCATTTTAGCGATCTCCATAAAATGATTCATCCCGATGGCCCAGAAAAAGGAGAGTCGGGGAGCGAAGGTGTCAATATCCATACCTGCTTCGAGACCTTTTTTGATATATTCAATTCCGTCTGCCAGGGTGTAAGCAAGTTCAATGTCGCAGGTGGCGCCAGCTTCTTGCATATGGTAACCAGAAATAGAGATCGAATTGAATTTCGGCATGTTTTGCGAAGTGTATTCAAAAATATCGCTGATGATCTTCATTGAGGGCGTAGGTGGGTAGATGTAGGTGTTTCGCACCATAAATTCCTTTAAAATATCATTCTGAATGGTTCCCGCCAGATCTTTAGGTGAAACACCTTGTTCTTCCGCAGCGACAATATAAAACGCCATAATGGGCAAAACGGCGCCGTTCATGGTCATAGAAACGCTCATTTTATCTAACGGAATCTGGTCAAACAAGATCTTCATGTCTTCCACACTATCAATTGCAACGCCTGCTTTTCCAACATCACCTACCACGCGATCATGATCACTGTCATAGCCGCGATGGGTTGCCAGATCAAATGCAACAGAGAGCCCTTTTTGTCCGCCAGCTAAATTTCGGCGATAAAAGGCATTGCTTTCTTCCGCGGTAGAAAAACCTGCGTATTGTCTAATGGTCCAAGGTCTACGCACATACATGGTCGAGTAGGGGCCACGAAGGTTGGGCGCAATTCCCGCCACAAAATCGAGGTGATGAAGTTTTTCCAGATCGCTTGCGTGATATTCCTTTTTTACTGAAATACCTTCGGCAGTATCGACAGCAAGTATGGTTTGTTCTGAAACCGTTTCGGCAACGTCTAAATTGATATGTTGAATATTTTTTCTACTCATTACATGGTTATTTAGAAAAATCACGATTTAACAACGGCCGATAATAGGTGTCGAGTGCAATAAATAGAGCAAAGTCTTTATCGGTTTCGGTATCTTTTATATTAAGCATAAAAGTGTCTACGAGTAATCGCAATGACAACGAATTGGCTTCGTTTAAATTTTGAAAAGTCTGTTTTACGGCTTTATTGTCAAAATTATCGATCAGGCATTGCACATAATCGCTTTGATAATTGAGCTTTATATTGGGCTTGCTTCCTACCCATAGATCCTGGTCATCA
The DNA here is from genome assembly GCF_058148545.1 of Ulvibacter sp. 2305UL32-6. Lineage (NCBI taxonomy): Bacteria > Pseudomonadati > Bacteroidota > Flavobacteriia > Flavobacteriales > Flavobacteriaceae > Ulvibacter > Ulvibacter sp. 2305UL32-6. The sequence goes on along the minus strand of NZ_JBYVKA010000002.1, from coordinate 723,819 downwards.
TGTAAAAGATCGGCAATGGCAATAGAATGTAGGCTGGCTATTTCTTGGTAGTTGGCTTCTTCATTCACACCCTTATAAATGTAATTTGCATAGGCAAATTTGTAGTACGGAGGAGTGCCCTCCTTATAGCGATTATTAGGCGTAGCTTTTCCAATGTCATCCTGAAAACTATACAATGCCTCGTGCATCAGTTTGTTATCTGCATCTTTGCAGTTAAGCACTTTATCTCGATCGGTGTATTTGAAGTCGATCGTTTCTTTGCATCCCATAAGGATGATCATGCTAAAAAGGAATAAGATTTTTTTCATGATTCGGTTTCTAAACGTTTTTGTTCAATTTGTTCAGCGAGTCTTCTTTCTACAATAGGCGCGACGAGCGTTTTGCGCGCTTTCATTTTTACAAAAGGATACAATTCAAGATCGTTTTTCATATGATCTTTTGGGTTTATATGTCGGTTTGTACCTAGTAAGATCAGCTTTTCATCGTCGAATAAGGCTTGTTCTTTTTGAGCAGATTCTTTGATCTTTCGTTGAATCGTTCCCTCTTTGAGTTGTGCTAGAAATCCGCCACCTTCCTCAATATTTTTAAAGAGGCTCAAGGCTTTTTCGGCAAGTTCGCTGGTAAGTGCTTCAATATAATAAGATCCATCGGCGGGATTGCTCACCATATCAAAATAGCTCTCTGCTTTCAGAATTAATAGTTGATTTCTGGAAATTCGTTCGCCAAACTCGTTGCTCTTATGGTAAAGCGCGTCATAAGGTAGATTATAGATCATATCTGCCCCGCCTAAAATGGCACTCATACATTCGGTAGTGGTACGCAACATATTGATGTTGTAATCGTAGATCGTTTTATTTCGTTTGCTAGGAACAGCAACAATATGACACCTTTCTGAAAAATTGTATTCTTTGGCCAAAGCTGCATACAATTTACGAAGGGCTCTGATCTTGGCAATTTCAAAGAAATAGTTACTGCCACAGGCAATTTGAAAGCTCATGTTGAGGTCTTTGTTGCCATCAAAATGATTGAGATACTCATTGGCATGTGCCATGGCATATGCGAGTTGCTGTACCATATTAGCGCCTGCATTTTGATAGTGAGTAGTATCAACGCTTATGATTTGTTCTGAAGGTGCTTCGGAAATGAGCGTATCGAGTATTTGGTGATCTGTTTTGAGATCGTGATACCAATTTCCGGTGGCTGCTAGATTTCCGATAATGTCGATAGTATAGAAAACGCGGGCATTTTCCGAAGTGAAAAAGGAGCGAAGCGTCTTGACAAACGAAGCGTCGAGAAAGCGCCATTGAAAGTAGATCGTTACATTTCCGAAGTCAACCCCAGCAAAAATAACCTTAGGGTCAAAGACTTTTTCTGAAGTAAAGATCAGGGCATCGGCACCACGATCTAAGACATCAAGTGTTAATTTGTTAGTAATGTTCTCATCGCCAATATAGATATGCTGACCAATATCCCAATGGGTTGGGTGTCCTGGGATTGCGTTGAACGGCTGCGAAAAATCATCGCGATGATAATACGGTTTTACGTTAATCCCCTCGAGCGACTGCCAAACGAGCGTCTCATTATAGTCGGCTCCCTTCAAATCAAATTGAATTTTCTGCTTCCAAGCTTTGGAAGAAACGGGTTCAAAGGCTGTAAATAAAGGCTTACTCATGATCTTTTTCTTGCTTTAAGCTATCCTCGTGTTCGATGATAAAAATGTCTTCATTTTCGCGTTTTAGATAGTATTTTTCACGCGCAAACTTTTCTTGTTCGTTGCTATCCTGCATTTTTTCAATGAAGGCTTTGTCTTTTTTAATTTCGTTTTGATAAAATTCTTTATTCTCCTTGAGCGCTTCGATATCGCCATCTAGTTCGTTATGAATAAACCACGAATTGGTATCGAAAAAAAACATCCACACAAAAAAAAGCAGAACGATCAGCACGTATTTATTGCTGATAAATTTGAACCATTTTTGCTGTTTTATTTCTGAAAATTTCGCTGCCATTAACCTAGTTTTTGATGAATAATGGAGCGAATTAGATCGACTCCAACCGTGTTATATCGATTGGTAGGAATGATGACATCAGCAAACTCCTTGGTGGGTTCAATAAACTGTTGATGCATCGGTTTTAGTGTCGTTTGGTAGCGTGTAAGGACTTCTTCGAGGTCTCTACCGCGTTCTGCAATGTCGCGTTTGAGTCGGCGTATCAAGCGTTCGTCACTATCGGCATGCACATAGATCTTTATATCAAAATGTTCTCGGATCTCGGGGTGTGTAAGAATTAAGATCCCTTCAACAATGATCACTTTTTTGGGATAAGTGGTTACGGTTTCTTTTGTTCTGTTGTGATCTACAAACGAGTACACAGGTTGCTCAACGGGTTTGTTGTCACGCAATAGCGCGAGATGTTCAGCCAAAAGGGCAAAATCGATCGAGTTGGGATGATCAAAATTGATCGCTATGCGTTGTTCATAAGTGAGGTGACTCGTGTCCTTATAATACGAATCTTGTGAAATCACGCATACCTCATCCTTTGGAAGTTGGCTAATAATTTGTTGTACTACTGTTGTTTTTCCGCTGCCTGTACCGCCTGCGATCCCAATAATGAGCATAAATTATGGTTTGTTCAAAGGTAGAAAATTATGTCATTTTTACGTCTATTGACAACTATATTCTTTTCTGAAATTCCCCAGTATTGGGTATTTATTCCACATGTTGAGGCAACTATATTGCATTGTAATTACACAGCGTCGATTATTTTAAGTTTTATACATCAACATATTATAAAAGAAGATATTATGAAAAAAACAGCTTATTTATTGGTAGTGACCTTTGTATTGGGTTTGGTTGGATGTGATTCTGATAAGGAGTCAGATCAAGAAGACGAATTTTTAGAATTTGCCATGGTTGAGACAGCCGATGCAGAATTTCCGTTGATCATCAATCACGAAGATGGAGAGCATTTAGTATTACATACCAATGCACAGACAAATTTGGTAGATAGTGCCGTTTATTTTAACGGCGATGAGGAGGCGGTGATTCAGTTTGCTGAAAACGGACTTCCAACAAGAGGTTATATGCTAGAACACACCTTTTTGTTCGATAATTACGATGGAAACACCCTGGATATGGCGGTAATTGATCCTAGTGGCGAATCCTATATTTTTAGAGACCTTGTTTTAGAAGGGTATAATTTTGATCAGTTTCGTCAACCTAACGATTTAGGAACGGCCTTACAAGCGGCTGGTATTGGGGTAGGAGTATTTAATTGTGCGTTAGGTCTTGCGCTTGCAACAGGAACCGGCGGACTGGCATTTGTTTTACCAGCCGTAAGTTGTGGGTCTACTTTATTGGCTATTATTGGTGCTTTAGATCCCAATGACACACCTACAGACGCCTTTGCAGCGGGATTTAGTACGTATGCCAATACAATTGGGTGTGTAACGGGAGATGCAGGAAGCTGCATTGGATATGTTATTGATATTTCTAGCTTGTTGGTCAACGCAGGAAACAATCACCAAGATACGTATGCCGATACCATCAATGCTACGGAAGCCGCTTTGATGTATGGGTATGGTGATATTCAGGTGACACTTACGTGGAATAATACATCCGATCTGGATCTGTATGTGACCGATCCTTTTGGAGAAACCATTTCATACTCAAATGAATCTTCCGATAGTGGCGGAGAACTAGATGTTGATGATGTGGATGGCTTCGGACCCGAAAACATATTCTGGCTAACAGGAACAGCGCCTCAAGGGCAGTATGTGGTGGCGCTTGATCATTATAGCGGACCATCACCGGCGACCTTTCAAATTCGTGTCGATGTTTTAGGTCAGGTTGGCATCTTTAACGGTCAGATTAGTACTGGTGAATACATCACGATCACCAATTTCACGGTTCAGCAACCCAATCCAATAATCTCTGAATTGATGTTTGTTGAAACCAACAAAAGCGCGAATAGACCTGCTAAGAAGTAAATAAAATGAGGCTTCGGTTTCGATCGAAGCCTTTTACTTTTCAACAGCGCTCACTTCTTCTTCGGTGACCATCTCGGTTTGGATATTTCCCCATGAATTCATCACATAATTCATTACATCAGCAACTTCTTCATCACTGAGCCCCATGGGCATCATAACACCATCATAGACCTGCCCATTCACTTCAATCTCTCCTTTTTGTCCGTATTTAACGGCACGAATACTTTCTTCGCGTTTTTCTGTAAGCCAGTTGGAACCAGCCAAAGGCGGAAAGCTTTTACCCACACCCTGGCCTTTTGGACGGTGACATTGGTTGCAAAAGTCTTTGTAGACAAGCGCACCGCGTTCCATGCTTTTTTCTAAATCCGTTTGTTGTAGAACTTTTGAGTTGCTGTTTTTACCTATTTGAAGGTCGGGTTTCGAACTATTTTTTTCCTCGGAAGTATTACAGGATACAAAGATTACAGCAAGGCAAAGAAGCCAAAATATTTTCATAGAAGTTATTTTTTTTTTGATTCAGTTTTAATTGGGTACCATTTTAACAATACCCTGGCCTTCAATAGCGATATGAATATAACCGTCGGGACTTAGCTTTACATTTCGAACCCGCCCAACATCTTCGGCTATTTTTTGTCGGTCGGTTACCTTATCGCCTTTAAGTGTAAGCAGCTCAACATAGTTAAATTTTAGGGATCCCACCAATAGTTTTCCCTTCCATTCTGGATAGATATTCCCGGTAACAAAAGCCATTCCGCAGGGCGCGATAGAAGGGACCCAGTAATAGATAGGTTGTGTCATCCCAGGTCGTTCGGTTTCGTCTGTAAACTTGGTGCCGCTGTAATTTACGCCATAAGAGATCACAGGCCAACCATAATTGGCGCCTTTTTTAACGATATTGATCTCGTCTCCACCTTTAGGACCGTGTTCATGGATCCATATTTTACCTGTAGTTGGGTGAAGGGCCATACCTTGAGGATTCCTATTTCCGTAGGTATAAATAGCGTCTAAACCATCTTTGCCCACAAAGGGATTGTCTTTAGGGATGCTTCCGTCATCGTGAAGTCGGTAAATTTTTCCGCCATCGCGATTAATGTCTTGTGGATTTACATCTCGATCTCCACGTTCGCCAATGGAGAAGTAGAGATAGCCTTCATTATCAAATTCGATACGGGAGCCAAAATGTTGCCCGCGAGTAGTGTTTGGGGTTGCTTTATAAAGTTTTTCGATGTTGTCGAGCGACATATCATCTTTGAGTTTACAGCGAATAAGCGCCGTATTTCCACCGTTGTCGTCGCCTTCGGAAGAAGCGTATGTCATATAGATCCAACCGTTTTCAGCATATTTAGGATGCAACTCAATGTCTAATAAACCACCTTGACCACGGTTATAAACTTTAGGAACATTGGTTACCTCTGTTTTTTTTCCGTCTTTAAAATAGATCAATTCACCGCTTTTTTCAGTAATAAGCATGGCTCCATTGGGCAACCAGGTCATACCCCAAGGATTGTTCAAACCATCAATTACAGACTCAATGGCATAGGTTCTTTGTTTAGTATTTAAGGCAACGTCTTTTTCCTTTTTTGGTGGTTGACAGCCCGTGAAAATATAGAGGGTGATTAGAAGAAAACTGTATTTAAACATAGCAAGAGTATTGGTAGGAAAAGATACTAAAAAATGCCGGAAATGTAAAAGCCTTGTTGCTAGGAATTGCCAAAGTCTTTAAGGGGTTACCGCAAGTAGGTCTCTTCAAAAAAAATAGTTTTCGCTTCTTTGACCTTTTCTATATATTAGAAATAGTGCATTTGGTTTTAAAAATCGTTTTAGCGCCTTTGCTGTATAAAAGCACAAACCTTACCTTTATCAAAAATTAATCTTTATGAAACCAATGTTTACTGTAATTGTAGATGATCTCCATTCTTTTAAGATGTCTAAAGATCAATTAGAGCAGTTCGATTTGATCGCTTCCAAAAATAAACTTCATATAATTGAAAAAGGAGTTTCGATATCAGCAGAAATTACTGATACCGATTTTTTAAACAGAAAATATACGGTTAAAGTAAATGGCAATCGCTATCACGTTCGTATTGAAAATGAATTAGATGCCTTAATCGCTGAAATGGGACTTGCGGTGGGAGAAAACACGGTTGCTAATGAAATTCATGCACCCATGCCAGGGTTGATCATAGAAGTGAGTGTTGCTGAAGGACAAGAAGTGAAAAAAGGAGCGTCGGTTTGTGTACTGGAAGCCATGAAAATGGAGAACGCATTGATGTCTCCGCGTGATGGTATTATAAAAGCACTTCATATTTCAAAAGGTAACACAGTAGATAAAGGAGATTTGTTAATTGAATTTGAATCCTAATGATGATAAAGAAAATACTCATAGCAAATAGAGGAGAAATAGCATTGCGGGTTATGAAGACTGCCCGTAATATGGGCATTAAAACTGTAGCGGTTTATTCTGAAGCAGATAGGAATGCACTTCATGTGCGATTTGCAGATGAAGCCGTTTTAATTGGGCCGCCACCTTCCAATGAATCCTATTTACGTGGCGAACATATTATCGAAGTTGCATTAAAATTGAATGTGGATGCTATTCATCCAGGATACGGATTTCTAAGTGAAAACGCCGAATTTGCTGAAAAAGTAGAAGATAGTGGCATGATCTTTATCGGACCAAAATCTCACGCTATTCGAATAATGGGAAGTAAACTGGCCGCTAAAGATGCAGTAAAAGGCTATGGTATTCCTATGGTTCCGGGAATCGATGAAGCCGTAACAGATGTTGAAAAGGCTTCAGAGATAGCCAAAGAGATCGGTTTCCCCATTCTTATCAAAGCTTCTGCAGGTGGTGGCGGTAAAGGAATGCGTATTGTAGAAAACCCTTCAGAAGTAAAAGAACAAATGAAACGCGCTATCAGTGAGGCTGAAAATGCTTTTGGAGATGGCTCTGTTTTTATTGAAAAATATGTAAAATCTCCGCGCCATATTGAAATACAAGTACTGGCCGATACACATGGAAATATTGTTCACCTTTTTGAACGGGAATGCAGTATTCAACGAAGACACCAAAAGGTAGTAGAAGAAGCGCCTTCTTCGGTTCTTACACCAAAACTAAGAACAGAAATGGGCGAGGCGGCTGTGAAAGTGGCAAAAGCCTGTGATTATGTAGGGACAGGTACCGTAGAATTTTTATTGGATGAAAATCTAAATTTTTATTTTCTGGAAATGAATACCCGCCTTCAGGTAGAACATCCCGTAACCGAATTAATAACTGGGATCGACCTGGTTGAGCAACAAATTCTGGTGGCAAATGGAGAACGTCTTTCTTTTAAACAAGAGGATCTAAAAATCAAGGGACATGCTATGGAACTTAGAATCTATGCAGAAGACTCCCTGAATAACTTTATGCCTAGTGTAGGTACATTAGATGTCTATCGTCCGCCGTCAGGAGTACATATTCGTGTAGATGACGGATATGAAGAAGGAATGGAAGTTCCTATTCAGTACGACCCAATGCTTTCTAAACTGATTACCTTCGGAAAAACCAGAAATGAAGCAATACAATACATGCTCGATGCTATTTCGCTGTTTGAAGTAGAAGGGGTGAGTACGACCTTGCCCTTCGGAAGGTTTGTTTTTGAACACGAGGCCTTTCGAAGCGGAAATTTTAATACGCATTTTGTAAAAATGTATTATTCCGAAGAAAAAATGGAAGCTTTATTAAGAGCGGAAGCTGAAATTGCAGCAAAAATTGCGTTGCAAGCCTATTTTAAGGACATGAAATTAGTACGTCTTCCCAATAAATAATTTGTAATGCAGTTATGAGTAAGAATATTAAAAAATTACAGGAAAAAATTGCTGAAGCCCATTTGGGTGGCGGATTAAAGCGCATTCAGAAACAACACAATAAAAAGAAGCTAACCGCAAGAGAACGGGTTCAGTATTTGTTAGATGATGGATCTTTTGAAGAGATGGGAATTTTGGTGACCCATCGTACTACAGACTTTGCAATGGATAAGGAAATCTATTACGGAGATGGCGTAGTAACAGGATATGGAACTATAGATGGCCGACTGGTCTATGTGTTTGCGCAGGATTTTACGGTTTTTGGAGGTGCGCTTTCGGAGACGCATGCAGAAAAGATCTGTAAAGTGATGGATCACGCCCTCAGGGTAGGTGCGCCGCTCATTGGTCTGAATGATTCGGGGGGAGCGAGAATTCAAGAAGGCGTACGTTCTTTGGGAGGATATGCAGATATTTTTTACCGAAATGTGCAGGCTTCGGGGGTCATTCCGCAGATCTCCGCGATCATGGGACCTTGCGCTGGAGGAGCGGTATATTCGCCTGCCATGACCGATTTTACGCTGATGGTACAGGATAGTAGTTATATGTTTGTGACGGGGCCTAATGTGGTAAAAACGGTTACGAATGAAACGGTTACTTCCGAAGAATTAGGTGGTGCCAGAACACACGCAACCAAAAGTGGTGTAACTCACTTTACGGCAAGCAGTGATATTGTTTGTTTAAAACAGATCAAACAATTACTGAGCTATCTTCCGCAAAATAATAAGACAACTCCAGAAACTTTGCCTTATGAATTAGGTGATGAAATACGGGAAGAGCTAGAAACCATTGTACCCGATTCATCAAATAAGCCTTACGATATGCATGAGGTGATCAAGAGGATCATAGATAAAGATTCTTTTTTTGAAGTACATAAAGACTATGCAGATAATATTATTGTAGGTTTTGCACGCTTGGGAGGTAGAAGTATCGGTATTGTTGCTAATCAACCTATGATTTTGGCAGGTGTTTTAGATGTAAAAAGTTCTATAAAGGCAGCACGTTTTACGCGCTTCTGCGATTGTTTTAATATTCCTTTATTGGTTTTAGTGGATGTTCCTGGATTTTTACCAGGAACCGATCAAGAATGGAATGGAATTATATTAAACGGCGCAAAATTGCTGTACGCGTTAAGTGAGACCACTGTTCCGAGAGTTACAGTAATTACCCGTAAAGCGTATGGTGGTGCATACGATGTGATGAATAGTAAACATATTGGCGCAGACATGAACTTTGCATGGCCAACAGCCGAGATTGCTGTAATGGGAGCGAAGGGAGCGAGTGAGATCATTTTCAGAAAAGAAATTGCTGCTGCTGAAAATCCGGATTTAAAACTTTCAGAAAAAGAAGCAGAATACGCCGAAAAATTTGCAAATCCTTTTAAAGCGGCACAGCGTGGTTTTATTGATGAGGTTATCCTTCCGAAGGAAACACGACGAAAACTGTTGAAAGCCTTTGCCATGTTAGAGACGAAACATGTTGATTCGCCAAAACGCAAGCATGGGAATATTCCCTTGTAGTATCTTTTTACGGATTATAGAAATCTAAAGGCCTTATCGGAGATGATAGGCTATGCTAAAAGTTCTGTATTTCAGTCTTCAGTACTTTGGTTTTTCTACCAATAAAGTAAGATCATGGTGATACCAAAAATAACGTGGGCTGGTACCAATTGTAGATAAAAGGCAAGCCTGTTTAATACGGGAGGATTGGGATGAATAGATAAATTAATCGCCCAAATAAGAACTCCAAAGAGTCCCGCGGCAAATCCATATATACCGCCCGAAAGAATAGAACGGGTCACAATATTATAGTGATATAATACAGCGTATATTCCGACAAAAAAAATTCCGACTAAAACATGAAGTAGCCATCCAAGAACATGCTCTCGCGGTAGCGTAATATGAACTTTGGGTAATCTGCCTATGAGTTCATTTAATAATTGAGGTTCTTCAAACTTATTTTTGGTAAGTATTGAAAGCGCATAACTAAAAGCAGTCATAGCTAAGGTGGACAGTATTCCAATTGCAATTATCTTTAATATCATAATTCGAATGATTTAATAGATGAATCGATTTATAAACTCGTTACATTTCAAATGTTTCTCACTAGGTTAAACGGCGTTTCAATTTTTATGACTTCTGAAAGTTACAAATTAGTGTTACTTAAATTATAATTTTATTGATGAATTTTGGCTCTAGAGATGAATTTATATGGTTTCAATCCGTGTTACTCATTTTGTCATTTAAATGTACTTTCTTTTTCATTGTTCGCAGTTAAAGTTTATATAAAGTTAAAAAGGTTATTTCAATCTTAATTTTAAACAATATTGTAATATGTTGGATGCCATTAAATTCTTATTTTCGCATATCGTGTAGAGTAACATAGATAGGTACCAGATAAAGAGTCGAGCTAGTAATGATATCTTGACAAAATTAAAATTCGGGATGTAGCGCAGTCCGGTAGCGTACTTGGCTGGGGGTCAAGTGGTCGCAGGTTCAAATCCTGTCATCCCGACTAAATTAAGACTTAACTATTTGATAGTTAAGTCTTTTTATTTTTTAAGGAACACAATTGGAACACTAAAGAAGGATTTTGGCCTTTCTAGCACTGATTTTTGCTTAATTTTTAGTTTTTATGAAATTAGTGAAACTACTCTTTCTTTTTTGGTTTCGCTCCAGTGGTCATTCCGAGTCCTAACTTGGTATAATATTATTCCATTTCTTCTCGATTTGAGACTTATTAGAACATTTTAACCTATCCCCTTATTGATAGAGAGCCTCAAGGATGCTAGGAGAAGATTGGGTTTACCCTCTCCCACAAAAAAATAGGATATTAAATTATAAAATGCAACACAAAGTAAAACAGTCAGATAGATAAAAAAGTATTTATCTGGCATGGTCTTTAAGCCATTTAGCACTCAATTCATTGAAATTCTCATTGGCGATTTTCGTGTCACAGAACTCTATAATTGGTTCGATAAAAATATTAGTATGCATCATAACTCCTACACCTAAATTAAATCTCAAATAATCTTTGGTTTCAAAAACATCAATTTGCTCTTTTTGAACTTTATAAATATTTTTAATCACCCCCATATTTATCCATCCAATATTGTCGAAAAAAGTATTTCTAAGGTCATTAATTATGTCTGGTGAAAGGTTAGACTTATAAAATAAGCCTTGTAAAGCAGTAATCGAATTATACAGTGCATGTGCAAGCATTTCGATGGATTGCTCATTTTCGTTGTGAACTTTTGCCATTTCGCTTAAGGCAACCTTTTTCTTCTCTAGATTATCTGCTTCGGACAATGTGTGGTCATATGTGGGATTTTGAGTACGATGCTCATCAAGTATAAATAAGGCATTATCTCCTTTATAGGAGTCACCGTTGTAAATTATTTCAAATCCAGCCAATGCCCTTTCAAACCTTTCTAGTTGTTGATATACAATATTCGTAGTTCTGTTCAGCAAGAATTCTTCTCTTGTTTGAGCCATTTCACCTCTTTGCAAGGTGAGTTCTTGTCGTTGAAGACGCAGTTCATTCTTCTGTATTAAGATGGTTACAATTACCCCAGTAAATGCAAGGCCCGAAAAAAGTGCATTTAATGCTCCAAACGAATCACCAAATGTTCCACTCTCTGTCCAATCTCCAAAAAAACAATATAGAACAATTGGATATAATATAGTTATTACCAGAAGTCCCAGCGCAATCCAAAAGAAAGTTTTTAAATGCTTATCCATAGTCACACGATTTTATATTTATTTGTTTAACGATTAAGAATAGAAAATTAGTAGTAATCAATTTCCCGAACGACAAGTTCTGTAACATTTCCTTCACTATCAATAGAATATTTCTCAATCCAATTGCCTTTTACGTCAATTCTGTAATGAGTCGTTTTTTTGTAATATGCCATACCGACAATTGTAGATTTGCTATTACTCTCTTCCAGTATTACATCATCTTCTCGGTATTTCCAGGTAAAAGACTCTAACCATTCATCATTTTTATATATTTTTCGTTCAATGAGTCTACCACTTTCGTCATAAGTTTGATAAACATCATTGTTATATTGATTTTTGAAATGCCATGTTTTGATTTTCCCATTTGGATAATACTCAATATCCTTAAAATCTTCGTTTGGCAAACTTGATGTATACAAATAGTCAACTTTATTTGTCTTATAGGAGTCTCTTTTATCTTTTGTTTCAGTTAATTCACCTTCAGCATTATATGTATTTCTCACTACCCAAGATTTACTATCTCCTTCATATTCTTTGACCGATTTGAAAACTAAGCTACTATCACTGTCAAATTTTTGGGTTATTACCTCCCGATTTTTGTTATCAAACTCATTGCTATAATAGTGCCTCATTTTATTATTCTCACCATAAGAAATTTCTTTAATAGGACAATTATATTCATCGTATATAGTCTCTTCTCTGTTAGAGAATTCACCTTTTCTATATACTATCTCTTCTGTTTTGAAACCAGAAGGGTTGTATGAATAGTTTCTTCTTACATTAAAATCGATTCCATCAAATTGTTTAGAATTTTTTTCAATGACTTGACCAGAGTCATTAATCTTCACGGTTTCAATAAACCCAGGGTCATTTGGATAGTCTAAATCATACCATGTCCTTTGTTTAATTAAAACTTCTTCCCGATTGAATTCAGAGATTTCATAAATCTTACAACTTTGTTTGTCAATTTTCATTGGAGTTTCATTTGTCCAATATCTTTCACAGTGAAACTCGACAATGGTCTTAACATTTCCCGCATAGCTACGCTCTGGAATTTCTTTGACTAAAGGTACTCGTGATGTGTCTGATTGACAGCTAGTCAGAATTGATAAGAAAAGAATCATTAGAAGTCTCATTTTTTCAGTTTTAATTTATTATCAGTTGAGTTATCCTTTTACTCACAATTTTATTAATACCACCGAATTTTAAAAATTCAATACCCCCAATCATTATGTACGATTGGTAGGCTGTTCAATTAATCTCGGTGGAGCCTCCGTTTTGGCATAAACTGGTCCATTAACCCAATGAAGCGGTCGTTGTGATTCCGTTCATGAAGGTGAACCCACTCATGCACCATTATAAACTCACATTATTTCTTCTTCAATTGAAAGTCCTATTGTCATACTACTTATTCAATCGGTTAAAAACTTTCTTAAGCATATATTCCCTTACTAAATTACCAAAATCTTTGTCGTCCATCATTTTTGTGAAGATATCTTGGTTCTGGTCCATTCGGCCAATAAGTTTATCCATAAAGACATCGTCAAAACCAAACTTAAAGTTGGCCATGGAGTTGTTTTTAGCTTGTTCAGAGAGTTTTTCGTCTGCCACCAACTCAGCTTCAATCTGGTCGAAGAAAAGCTTGTCAGCATCATTAAATTCAGTCGCAAAGCGTTTGTTTAATACCTCAATGATTTCAGATAAAGCTACTTTTTCCTCTTTCGTACCTCGAATACCAGAAGCTATGCTACCATCCAGTCCATATTCTCCTTGGTCTTCCAAAGCTATGTTGTGTTCTGCTATTTTTTGAAGTCTATAATATTCCAAAGAAACCTCATCTCCTAACTTAAATCTATCTGCTTGATTCTTGCGGGGTAATTTTTTTAATAAGAATCTACTGTATGTGAATAATTTCTCCAAATCCACATCTGTGAAGGGCATAATTTGGGTTAAAAATGAATAAAGCCTGGTAAAGGATTGAAGAGCATTCTTAAAATCTTCTTGAGTTATCTCAGTTCCCATTACATCCTCTTTTGAACTCTCTTCTGGTAATTGCTTGTATCTTTCAACTGCTGGGTCAATATATGCATTCAGCTTGCCTTGTTCTTTAACCGATAACGACTTAGCCGATTTAAAAAACACATTGCAAAAAGAATCAACTTCAGTATCCCAAATGACATGTGCCTTTTCAATTTCGCCTTTCAAATCATACAAATGATTAGGGTCAGTAGTTTCTTCGACTGTCGTTAATTCGTAATATGGTTGGAAGGAATTAAGAATATCCTCTGTGTCATTTGCAAAGTCAAGGACGAACGTATCTTCCTTACCCGCATGCATTCTGTTCAACCTTGAAAGAGTTTGCACACATCTTACTCCAGATAATTTCTTGTCAACATACATGGTATGTAGCAAAGGCTGGTCAAATCCAGTTTGGTATTTATCCGCCACCAATAGGATTTGATATTCATCTGTGGAAAATTTCTTAGGAAGTTCTTTTTCCTTGAATCCGTTTAATTCTACTTCTGTCACACCTTCTAAGTGACCATTATAAATTACCTTTCCAGAAAAGGCCACCAAAGTTTTTACATCGGTATAGCCTTTACTTTCTATATATTTATCAAATTCTTCTTTATACCTAACAGCGTGTAATCTTGAGCTTGTCACCACCATTGCCTTGGCTTTACCACCAATCTTCTTAGACACAACTAGTCTAAAATGCTCTATAATGACTTCGGTTTTCTGGGCAAGATTATGTGGGTGTAATGACAAGAATCTTCCTATTGCCCTTGCCGCTTGTTTTTTATTTACGTTAGGGTCCTCTTCAATTTGTTTAGATAATTTAAAGTAAGTTTTATAAGTAGTATAATTTTTTAGCACATCAAGGATGAACCCTTCTTCGATGGCTTGTTTCATTGAATACAAATGAAAAGGTTTTGGCTTTCCAGAAGAGTCTGGAGTTCCAAACACCTCCACTGTTTTGGGTTTTGGAGTTGCGGTAAATGCAAAAAAGCTGAGGTTATCTTGTTTTCCTCTAGCTTCCATCGATTTTCTTATTTCATCCTCCGCGTCTTCATCTAAACCAGAATAAACTTCTTCTTTTTCAGCTTCTTCCAGAGATTTGGCTGATAATACTTCCTTCATCTTTTTAGTTGCCTCACCTCCTTGAGAGGAATGAGCTTCATCAATTATAACTGCATATTTTCTATTTGGTATTTCACCAATTTTGTCCAATACAAATGGAAACTTCTGCAAAGTGGTAATGATGATATTTGAACCCGCAGCAATGGCATCAGCCAACTGTTGGGAATCCTTATCTATTTTTACTACCACACCATCTTTATGTTCGAACTGGTAGATGGTGTTCTGTAACTGGTTATCCAAGACTCGTCTGTCGGTAATAACAATTACAGAATCGAATACCCTCTTATTCAAGTTATCATGTAAACTAGACAATCTATAAGATAGCCATGCAATACTATTTGACTTCCCAGAACCAGCCGAATGCTGAACTAGGTAATTGACACCAGCACCTTTTAAGCGGGAATCGGCAGTTAATTTTCTCACGACATCCATTTGATGATACCGTGGGAATATCATGGTTTCCTTTTTCTTTTTAATTCCACTAATTTGATATTCTTCTACGTTAAGGTGAAGGAATTTCCCAACAATATCCATTAAACTGTCTTTGGTCCAGACGTATTTCCAGAGGTAAGCCGTTCGGTATCCATCTTTATTTGGAGGATTACCCGCTCCATTTTGATATCCCAGGTTAAAAGGCAGATATCTGGTATTCTTTCCAGCCAAGCGTGTAGTCATGAATGCTTCATCAGTATCTACGGCAAAGTGAACCAAAGAACGCTTCTTAAAATGAAAAATAGGTTCGCTTGGTTCTCGGTAATATACGTACTGTTTCTTCGCATTCGATACATTCTGACCAGAGAACTGATTTTTCAGCTCAATAGTGGCTATGGGAAGTCCATTAAGGCTTAATACCATATCCAATGAGTTCTTCCCTTCACGCTCATAATAAAGCTGTCTGGTGACGGATAAATGATTCTTTTGGTATAAAACCTCAGCATCTGGGTTCAAGGTACTTTCTGGTCTAAAAAAGGCCATTTTGAATTTAACACCATAGTCAGTAAAACCATTACGGAGTACATCCAGAGTCCCTCTTAAATCTAACTCACGAAGTAGTCGGTTAATTACCTTGTTCTCAACTTCACCTTTATGAATATTTTCAATCTTATCCCACTCCTTGGGTTGTGATTCTTGAATAAAACCGATAATATATTTAGAGAAGAGCCCTAACTCTGGATTATAGTCTTCTGAATAACCTTTTATATAACCCCCATCTTCTAGTAGAGAAGTTTCAATTGCAGCTTCAAACGTAAGTTCGGTATGTATTCCTTTTGCCATTATCGCTTTTTAATATATTGCTTAATATCAAATGTAGAGAACTTTTCAGAATATGACATTCTTGATGGATGACGTGGATGACCATACTTTGTTAGATTGCCATAATTTATCCATCTGTACTTGTCATCAAAGCATTGTACCAATCCCTTTAAACAATTGTACAGATATGGCCTACGGTCTATTTCTACTCCCCAGGCTGCCCATACGGTTTTAAACTTATGTTTGGATAATATTTCTCGTATGGCATTTTGATTAAGTTCGATTATTTCACGTTCCTCTTCGCAATGAATATTTTCTGGATTCCTATCTCTTTGGGGATATACATTTAACATCAACCATCCGTCATAACCATTTAGCCTGGCTATTTCACGAACGCCTTTAACCGTTTTGTCTAAATTTTCTGGCGTTGCTGTACTTGGGTTGATTCCTATGCATATCAAATTATTCTCACCAAGATTACCCAAAGTGTATCTTACTGAATCATCTACATTATGTTTAAAAACCCAATTATCCATGATTTTCTAGTTTTAAAAAATAAAATTCACCCACCTCAACCCAATTAAAATGATAAGTGCCAACTAAACTAATGTTTACTGGTTTGCCTCCAATTGGGGTGGTTAAATCAATACCATTTTCAATTTTAGCACCATGGGAAATATCATAATCCCAACTCTTCGCATCTTTACTTTTTGGCCACACGAAATTTCTACTATCTGTCATCGTTAATTGAATTCCAGATAACATGGTTTCGTTTCTATATGACTCTAATAACAAAAGGTCTTCATAAACCCCCAACTTAAATATATCTTGTGCTCCTCTCAATTTTCCAGTGGAGGTCTTGGTTTTGTAACATTTCACTTCGATGGGTAAAAACCTTTCTTCCTCGCCTTTACGAATATGAACAACAATATCACAAGCCCGTAATCTTCCATCAATCTTTATCCCCGTTTCTAATTCAATAGATACTATTTCATCTTCATGATATACAGCTAAATCAATAGTATTCTTTAAAATATAAGCAAACTGAAGTTGCATCGAGGCTTCTTTGTTAACTCCAATTAATCCACATCCCACCTTTGCCGAGAAACTCTCCCAACAAATACCAATTATATTTTTTACCCTTTTAACTAAATGTTCCATTAATATTAATCCAGTAACAATTTATAATATAGTTCCTTATTTTTTACCATCGCTGAGTGAAACGGCACTTCAAAAATTTTAGTTTTATTCATCCTACCTATTTCACCATATCGATTTGTATTAAACCTTACCTCATGAGCATAATCTCGGAACGCTTTGCCCACGTGACTATGCATTAAACATACTTTACGTACTTTATTGGATTTAATTAGATAAAGCACCCTATGAACGTCATTTGGCTGTACAATCACATTATTACTATTTGTTTCAACGTCTCTTCGGTTGAGGTCAGTAACACCTATTTTCCAATTTTTATAGTTAATGGTATTATCTCCAAAGATTTTCACATCTCCTTCAAGTTTATCAAAAATTGGTCGGGTAATAATTTCCGTTCGATGCAAGAGATTCCAAAAAGACAAGTTGTTCGAAAACCAATGTGCATTTCTATTCGAATTTTTGGGTGCATTTAAAGCCACAAATAACAAATCCATTTTTGGGTGTAAAAACTCTTTTAAGTTCATTTTGTTATTCATAACTATATTGGTATTGATGAATGGATGAATAAAAAATCTGAGGATGTTGAATTTAAAAAACTAAACGGTACTACATCTTGCAAGTAAATCTTAAGTTGTTGTTCCCAATGGCTATTATCAGTAAAACAATCATTAAAATGATTGTCTCCCGTAAAACCAATATAAAGTAATACTACTGGAATATTAAGTTGATTTAATTTCCAAGAAAATGCAAGTCGATTACTTAACTGATAATGTGTATTTATTGAAATATTAAAACCATTGTTAATACAGTTTAAATCATCACAAGCTTCTTTGATTCTATTTTCGATATTGGTAAGGTTCTCGATTGACCCAGCAGTTGGATTAGCTACTACTCGTTTTCTATTAGTCTTAAATTCGCTGACATGAGCCTTGGCTTCAACCAACAAAAGGGCGTCTTTTCCATTTAGTTTGCACAAAGATATCATATCCCATGTTGGAGCTTTACCACCACGAGGGTTCCACCATGAATTGAAATTAAAAATAGCAAGATTAGGGAATGTATTGGCAAGTTTATGTTTGTTAATATAATGTTGCAATGCGTATTCCGAATAATCAATTTTACCTTTAGGTTGTATTGTTTTATTGTTCTTTAAAACCGCATCGAATGGAGTTAAAATTTTATTTATGGTTGTAAGAAATTTGGGGCTATCGATTAATTTTAAAACATGTTTAGCACTTCCTTTAAATTCCATAATCTATCTAATTTATCATCTCTTCTCTAACATCAACTTTACCAGTAACTACCTCACTAATTAGTGTTGTTTTATATTCTTTTAATAATTCTATTTCCTTTAATACCTTATCCATTATTTTGTCCATTTTTTCGATGGATGAATTTAGATTTTGCATTATTTCTTTTTGCTCAGTAATTGGAGGCACAGCCACAATTAAATTATTTATGATGGTAATTGTTATTCTAGTAAGAGCCGCACCTTTTATAAAGCTCAACATTTGATTAACATTTAAGTCACTAACCAACCACTCTCTGAGAAACTCTGAATCAAAGCTTGCTGGGTTTGGCCTTATGATACCTAAAGAGGATAATACCACAAAATCATTGTCAATTGATACAATTGCTGCCCTTCCAATTGTTCCATCCTTGGTTAATAAAATATCTCCCTCGATTGGTTGACATCCATTGCGAACAAGTAGCTCAAACTCTTTATCAGAAATAAGTTTACAATTGTCAAAAAGTATTTCATTATTACCAATATCCTTTACGGACAAATATCTTTTGCCTTTTTCTTCAGATGGTGGGCTGTGATGAGAACCGTCCGTGATTTTATCTACAAATAATTTAAGCTTTGCACACTGCCAATGCTCTGGAATCATCCCCAACCATTCAATACCCGAATCCTTCATTGGGACATTAGGGTTTAATCCTTTGGTGACAGCTTGATTAATAATTGCGGTACGCTCTTCTTGTAATAGTTCAATTAAATGCTCCTTTTTACTGATGAGGTTATCTATTTGCTTCGTCTTGTGGTCTAAGTAGTTGGCGATTTGAGTTTGTTCGTCTATCGGAATCTTCGGTATACCCAGATTCCTTAAAGTTCCCAAGGAAACAAAATTTTGTACTCCCCCAGCAGTATTAAGACCAAATTGATAATTAGTGGCTTCTGAATCAATATAATAGCGGACATAACTTATGTTGCATAAAAGACCTTTCTTTATAAGAGCAAGATTCTTTATTGAAAAAGGTTTATTTGTTTTAACAATTATTGGAGAACCAATACTTCCAATCATAGGCATTATTATATCTCCTTCTTGAACATCCGACCTTTTATTTATTTGTATATAATCCTCATATGAAATGAATTTACACTCATTAAAGGAAATACCATTTGGACCTATGTCTTTAGTTGTTATAAAAGGAACCCCGTCTTCTACATAATTTGGAGTGTCATGAGTACCATCTTTAACTTCGGCAATTCTTTTCAATGTAGTTGGAACCCAATGCGTAGGGATTTCCCCTAAATAGGGTCTTTCAGAATCCTTATACGAGTTATATTGCTTCATGAAATTAGTTTGCTATTTAAAAACTTCATAGTTTCATCTACAATACCGCCTTTGTTCATAAAATGCGTGGCAAGAATTTGGGTTAATTTATCTTTAAAAAATTCTCCATCACCTAAAAAATTGTGTTCTCCATATTTGGCAATATGCGAATGATGGGTCTTTTTATCATTTCCTATTATTGTTATTTTGCTTTTATCGTAAATGACCTCTTTAAAGTGAATTTTTAATTCGTTGGGTTTTATTTTATTCTTATACAAATTGTTAGTAGTATTTCGTACCTCATAAAAAAACCAAAGTCTATTGTTTAATAGAATTTCTTGGACGGGAGCCATATAGAAGAAAAGCTCGTGTGAGTATTTCCGATTGGTAAACCAGGTTCCCGTTTTTTCATAGCCAAAGGACTCAAATACTTCGATAGTTTGTTGTTCTAAAAACAATAATGATTCATTTACCTTATTTTGAATCCTTTTGACCTCATCGTGATGGTGAGCAATGGTGTTTACTAAATCGTTCATCTTTGGTTCGTCCATTTTTTGTTTGTAATGTGATTTTATGGTTTTAATATATTCGGTGATATAAAATTTGACTGAAGTGTTGGTTATGTCACTTAAGACTAGGTTATCTTCAATTTGCTTTATCCATTCTTGATGCGTGATATTCACAAAATGCAAATTATCATCTATCCTACACTCATTTTCAGTTCGTTTATGAATAGACAACACGATTCCTATAACATTAACTGAATATGCCTTGGCATGTTGCCAGTAAGCTAACAATGGGTTGTTCAGGTTATGGTAAAGCTTATTTTCAATAATAATAGCCCAATTATTTCCCGTTAAGGCTATATCTATTTTCTTATTAAAGTCTTCTTCTGCTTGAGTCGTAGACTCCTCGGTGGTAATTTGATAATCCCCAGAAAAATTATCGAAATAGTTATCTGGTTTCTCACTTAACTTTCTTCTTAAAACTTCCAATAGACTGTCAAAAAACAAACTATTAAGTCCGTGTTCTTCATGGCTTCTTAAAAAGTAAGCAATCACCCTTGAATTGATAGTTTCTTTATTACGAACACCCAAAATATCAAAGAAGTTCTTTTTCCGCTTAGGGGGTAGTTTTGGCAACAAACTCGAAAGAGTTTCAATATCTTTTACTATGTCTATAACCTGGCTCATATAATTGTATAGCTAATACCTTTAAGATTTGTATCCTTCAATTTAATTTCGTCAAAATTTAATGTGATTTGATGCCTCTTCGTTTCTAATGGTGATAAGTATTTCATCTGGATTATATCCTCCAATGGTCTAATTTTTTCATTATCTGAATCGAATTCCAAATAAAGTTCCCAGCTTGTATCTATTAGTTGGTTATAAAGCTCTTGTCTCCGAATAAATAGAAGTTTTGATTGTTCATCCCCTTCCATTAAATTTCTTTTTTCTGCTCGATTAAAACGGATACTTCTTTTAACATGTCTAATAACAGAGTCTATATTTTCAGTTTGAATGTTGTTTTTATTTTCATAAATTAAGTTTGAAATGGATTCTTCGATTATTTCTGGTTCGACCTTTAAATAAATTCCTAGCCCTACTAGGGTTTGAAAAAATCCATTGATACTTATACCAAAGTTTCGAGGATACTGATTTCCGTAATATTGAATTGACTTATACCATCTAACTGCAAAAATTTCTTTAAAGAAATCCAGTGAAATATCTTTAGGTTTAATCTCTTGAGGTGTTGAGCGAATTTCCTTTCTTGAACCATCATAACTTATGGCTATATGATGTTCACTGCCAGAGACTATTGTTCCAACCCTTCCACTTGAAGCAAGGTTGTCAACATCCCTAATCTCGTAAATAGGTGTTCTAATTAGCAAGTCTCCAATACAGTTCTTATACATTTTCGAACTATTAATTAAGGGTAATGCATATCCTACTAATACCCGATTATTAGTTCTATTCGAGTTGTAAAGATTCCTTAACTTAATATGTTGGTCTTTGCTAGAGTTATTATTTATTCCAAAAAGCATATGTTTTTGCTTGTTGTTAACACTACCACGGAATACACTAGAAGATATGGTTGAAAAATCTTTGTGATATCCTTTTTTGAACTGTAAAAAGTAAATGTAGGGAGCACCGAAACCAGTAAAATCTCTAGGCAATGTTATTTTCACATCATATCCAGATTTTTTCTCTGCATCTAAAGTTAAACCCGTTACATAGGGTAGTCTCTTTGCCCAATGTCTTCTATATGGATGACGATACAAATATGAAAACCCTAAAAAATTATCGGCTAATGATAGGATTTCATGGGTTATTGCTATTTCAAGTGTTTTTTCTGAAACCGACATCATAAAATCACTTTTTTAATTAACCCATCTGTTTCTTCTTCTAAGGCAAGTATGTCTTTTCTAATATCATCTAACGACCTCAGAGGCTTGTATTGATAGAAGTATTTGGTAAAGTTGATTTCGTAGCCCACATTCGTCTTAGATTCATCCACCCAGGCATCTGGAACATGTGGTATTACTTCACGCTTAATATAATCATCTATATTTTCTTTTAGAGGAATGTTTTCAGTATCACGAAGGCTACTATCGGCTTTTGGTTTACCATTTTTATCCTTTATGATTTCCCCCTTTGCGTTCCGTATCGGTCTTTCCACCGTTACTTTTGAGTACCCAAAGTCTTTATTGTCAAAAATCTTACAGTATTCGGTTGATTCAAAATCACCGTACAATTTGGTAATGTCTGCAATGTGTTGGTCACTCAATTCATTTCGCTTATCTCCTAACGATTTGCTCATTTTCTTAAAGAAATCAACTGCGTTAATCAATTGAACTTTTCCCTTGCGTTCTTTTGGTTTGTGGTTGCTTATTATCCAGATGTAAGTACTAATACCAGTATTGTAAAACAATTGATTAGGCAGTGCTATAATGGCTTCTAAGAGGTCGTTTTCAATCACCCATTGTCTGATGCTGCTTTCGTTCTTTTTACTGCTAGGTGAACCAGAGAACAATGGTGAACCATTGAACACAATAGCCAATCGAGACCCTTCTGGTTTCATCTTACTCATTAAACTCATCAAGAATAAGAATGAACCATCACTAATCGAAGGCAGTCCAGCACCAAACCGACCACCATGACCCAATTCTTCATGTTCAGCTTTTACCTTTTTCTCAATTTTCTTCCATTTTACCCCAAATGGTGGATTGGTGATGAGGTAATCAAATCTCTGATTTGCCAATTGGTCATCTGAAATACTGTTACCCTTTTTTATGTTGGTGGGGTTCTGTCCTTTAATTAACATATCTGATTTACAAATGGCGTAAGATTCTGGATTCAGTTCTTGACCAAACACCTCTAATCGAGCATTTGGGTTAAGCTCATGTAAATATTCCTCGGCTACCGATAGCATACCACCAGTACCAGCACAACAATCATATATTGTTTTAACAATCCCTTTCTTTGTTAAGGTTTCTCTATCATCCATAAACAATAGGTTCACCATCAGTCGTATCACTTCTCTAGGAGTGAAGTGTTCACCCGCTGTTTCATTTGATATCTCTGCAAACTTTCGAATCAACTCTTCAAACATATAACCCATGGCCATACTGGATATCTTGTCGGTATGCAAGTCCACTTCTTGGAATCGTTTAAGTACTATAAAAAGCAAGTTGTTATCTTCCAACTTAGCTATCTGGTTCTCGAATTCGAATTGTTCGATAATTTCTCTAGCATCTTCAGAAAAACCATTGATGTAGTTTCTAAGGTTGGCTGCAATATTGTTTGGGTCCGCAACCAACTTGTTAAAATCGAACTGACTTCTGTTATGGAAATTGTATCCAGCGACTTTATTTAAGATTGGGTCCAGGTTTTGAATGTGCATACTCTTAACTTGGGCAAACTTCTTCAGTATCTCAGCTTTGGATTCCTCCAGAACGCAGTCCAGCCGCCGTAGAACCGTTAATGGCAATATCACCTTACCATAATCACTTTGCTTATAATCGCCTCTTAAAAGGTCTGCAATTGATCATATAAAATTTGCTGATTCTTTTACGTTTGTCATAGTTAGTTTTCTAATTCTTTGTTGTCAATTAATAAATCTTTTACACTGACTTGTAGTAATTCTGATATTTTATAAAGTACTTCAACACTTGGTTGACTTCTATTTTGAACATAAGAATTGACAGTATTATGGCTTTTGCCAACCTTTTCGGACAACCACTTTTGACTTCTTCCTTGTTCTTCCAGAACTTCTTTGATTCTGTTCATAGATATAATTTTAATACTATCGGAAAATATTGATATAAAAGTACCAATTTAACTGTGAATAATATCACTATTGGATTGTTAGTTTTTCTCCCCATAGGAAGAGTAAAAGTTTTTTAGAAGAAATGAAGTTTGAGAGATGACTGCCAATTATTCTACGGAAATTGTTGGTGCTTTCCCCAGATAAGATTTCAATATATCTGACATAACTTGTAAAGTTTCCGCTTCATTTTGCTTGGGAACCAACAACCCATCATGCATAGAATATGGAATTATATTGCGACCTCCTAGTTCTTTGCATATTTCATCTATGAATATGTGACTTTCTATTTTCTGTAACAGAATAGCAAATTCACTATGTTCGGTTCGCTTAATCTTTTTTATGATGTTATAAATTAATGGAAACTCTTTCTCGAAGACATCCTTTTGTTCCTTGTAGTGTGGGTTTTTTGAATATGCTATTTCCATCCATCTTTCTTTACACTCATCTCTAGATTGATTGTATATTTTTTGCAGAGCCTCATACCATTTGCCAGATGTGGTTAAATCAAAGTATTTGTCAAGTTCTTCGATAAGACTGTTTGAAGCATGTTTGCGATGTTTATTTAATAAAATATTAAACAATACGGGTTGTGAGTTCTTTAGGTCCAGATAAGACATATTTTCATATCCAACAATAAATGGTCTTAGGTCGCTTGCCATGTTGGTTAAATTTGTATCCAATCTATTATTGGTAGTATTTCTACTGAATCTAAGACTCTTATTGTTTTTGCCATTTTCAATAGCTTCAACAGAGGCAATGCGTGTACTGTAACGTTTAAATGCTTTATTTTTTTCTTCCTCAGTTTTGGACTTAGCCAATTTTTCGTCTAAAAATAACTCGCAGTAGGTAATGGCCTCATTTCTATATATTTTTAAGTTTTTACGAAAGTGACTGCCCATTTTTTTGATGTGTTTTGCAGCATTGTTAATTTCGATAGAATCCTTCTTATACTGGTATGTCAAGAACTTGATGTTACTCTTTGTGATAAGTAGTTTTATTGAACACCACTCTTTATAAATCCTATTTTTTTGAACGTCTTCAATCCCTTTATTAACAATGGCTTTAATGGTTATGTCTAGGTTATTTGAGATACAATAGGTATAGGGGATGTTAGTTAGTAGGTACTCATCACAATATTTTTTATAATAGAAGAAATCTTGTAAGTAGTAATGTGTTGTTCTTCCTTTATATGGTTTATCACTCCATATTGTAAATGAAGAGGTATCCAACCATCTGATATGTTTATAATATCTAT
Organism: Ulvibacter sp. 2305UL32-6; assembly: GCF_058148545.1. Classification (NCBI taxonomy): domain Bacteria; kingdom Pseudomonadati; phylum Bacteroidota; class Flavobacteriia; order Flavobacteriales; family Flavobacteriaceae; genus Ulvibacter; species Ulvibacter sp. 2305UL32-6. The sequence continues at coordinate 698,553 of NZ_JBYVKA010000002.1, read as the reverse complement.
GACCATATTTTGCTTTAAGATATCTTGAATCTAGTGGACATACATGATATGGATATTCCTCATTCTTTCTATTCTGATTACTTTTAGTTAATATTTCATTGATTATAGAAATCAAGATGGCTACATCAAGTTCCTCATTAGGTTTATTTTCACTAAGTTTAATAAACAAATAATCCACTATTACCTTTGGTAGGTAAAAGGTTCTATATTTCCTATATTTAGTAGTATTCCCCATATTTTAACTATACCGAAAATATAATAAATGTCATGACTTATTCTTACGTTTAGACTTAATAATCATTTTTATAAGGAATCTATAATCGTTTCTTGGCGTATTCTGATTCGATAAGAGAGCGAACCACTTCAGAACTGTTGTTATTATAGTTAGGTGATTTGGCCAGGTCTTCCAGCTTCTTCTTCATTGTTTTACTAATACGCATTATAAATACTTCGTTCTTTTCTGGATTTGGTAATTTCATTTGGTTTTTTTTTTTTTTTCAATAAGTTGAATGTTATTCTAATAAATATTGCGTGTTTATACAAAATGCCAGAAACTTTCAAATAAAAAAAAATGAACTACAATATTTAGAGAGATTTAGTCTGTTTTCCATTATTCCGTTTTGTACCTCTCATCTCCCCCTAAACGATGTATATACTTTGTCCAAATCGTGTCGTACGTGTATTATTCAGCTTTTTATATGAAGTCATTCAACCATCAATGATAAAATTTTAGTTCAAAAAAAAGGAACTACAATGTGAACCCTCTTACATAGGCACTCCTTCGTGTTAATTTGTATATACATCCGAGTGGTTCATAATTTTTTTTTGGTATTCCGAGTAATTTAAAAGACTATGTATATACATTGTTTAATATTCAATTAATTATTATCTGTACTTACCAGTTCTAATCAGTTCAATAGTTGATTCTGTTACCTATTTCGTTCGTCTAGAAACTCACTTACGGGGATAAAATTAGTCGACTAACTCATAAACTCTTCCTTTTTCAACAATAACAATCGTTTCTTGGGAATTTTTCTCCCTTAATTCCATAAGCAGTTTTCTTCTAGCTTGGAAGCTGTTGTCACCATCTTTTTGCAGAGTCTCTAGAAGCGTAATGCTTTCAATTACTATATTATCCCGTTTTTCCTTTTTGGAGCCTTTATTTCCCTTTATCCAGTCGTACCATTTTGGTCTTTCAATAATAAGTTTGTTTTCTTTCTGTAAATCTATTATCTGATTATACAAGACCCTAAATGATTCGTTAGCATCTCTACATTCATTGATTAATGAAGAAATGGTTTTATCATCAAATCTACTCTTGTAAGATATTTCTAAAAGTTTACCATACAAGAAAAGTTCTTGAAGGGAGCGTAGATAATCCAAATTTATTTGCTCCGCTTTTGTTAAATCAATTCCATTTATAATCTTGGTATACCAAAGTATGAGTTCCTTAATTTTAGTATTCGCAAAAATTATGTTCGTCAATACTGCTGTCTTAACAACATTGTCTTTTAAATTATGATGAAGCTCCGATGACCATTCTCCGAATGATTGAATAAGAGAATCTATCTCTGATTCTCTCTGTATGAAATGTAAAGACTCTATAAAGCTCAATGTCTCAGACATTGCGTCTAGTTGTTTTGATATTCGAGCCAAATAATGCTGTTCAATTATCAAATTCGCAGCACCTATTGCTAACAAAGTACTTGCCTCTGTGAGTTGCTGTATATAATGACCATGTCCTATGATTTTCCCGTTCGTGCCTATTAAAGCTGTTCCTTGTCCATTTCCAATACCAATCACATTATAATTGGATATTCCACTTGGTATTTTAAAGGCATAAGAATCGGCGAGAAACAAACCTGAAGTAATTTCAGGTATTGAGCTTAACCCTCCAATTATCTGTTCATTGGATACTAATTTTCTCTTTTTTTTCTTCAGAGACTCATCGAGTCGAACAAAACTTAATAATGACTTATTGTGTAAGTTTTTCAAATGTATGTCAGTAAGGTCTTTTATGGCTATTATTTCATCCTTGTTTTCAAATTTTGTTAAAATCTGTTCACTAATTGACTGGGTTTTGCTAATTTCCTCAGATTGAATCTCAATTCCTTCTTTTAGTGATTTAATAATTTCCTTGTTCCCTTGAATTTCATGTGATTGTTCGGTTATGCTCTTTGCAAGAGTATCAAGCATCTCTTGATTATAACTTATACCGATATTCTTTTTTACCCAGACCCAGAACCCCATTTTTACTATGGTTTACAATTAATACTGAAAATTAACAAAAATAAATTTGTTTGTTTCTAAAAGTTTGATTTGATATGTAATGTAATCGTCTTTTAAGGTCATATTTATAGATATGCAGCAGTATAGCCAACGACTTCAAATCAGATGCAACTTAGGTTTAGAGAGAATTTTTGAGATATGTTTATTCAGTTTTATTGAATTCGCCTTCAATTATGTTATATAACTTCGCCAGAAGAGATGTTTTGGTGTTACCGCTATTCTATTTCTTGTTAGCTAAATAGGGTTTTTCTAAATTCTTTCACATACTTCCCTTTGTGGAATTTCCATTTAGGATTTTCATCAAAGATTTGTTCAAATAAATCTTTAGACATTGAGTGACCAAAGCTGTGAAAAACCATAAGTAAAATCATATCGTATGCTCGGAATACAATTTTATTTATATCGGTAAACATTTTAGCTGATTCAAATCCAATCGTATTTTTTCTTTCATAATTGGTCATTTGCTCGTCAATCTGTCTTTTAGAAGGATGGACGTAAGCACAGGCTTTATAAAAGAAATCTTTTACCTCACTTCTGAACTGCAATCTTAAGTCATCAGAAAAAGGAGTCGAATAATCTTCAATTACTTCAATTGATGAATTAGGAACCTGGTCTCTCAAATACTCTGTTTTTGTGTCGAAACTTTCTCCCATTTTTGCATAATCAACCAAAACATATTTGGTTGTCATTTCAATAAGATATCTTAGTTCTCTTCTAACAGTATTGTGAATCCCATTTTCTATCATTGTTTGAATTCCAATCGCCGACTGAATTAAATCGTCAATTGTTCTGATACATAAAAAGTTATTGTAAATATCTCCCCCTCTTTTGGAATAAATGGAAACAGCTCTAACAGCATTGATAAAATCCATTGATACCGCTTCAAGAGATTTAATTTCTTGCTGATATTGTTGAGAATCATAGACTTTTTCTTGCCAATCAGAAGCCTTAGTTAAGATAGATTCCATTATCTCCTTTCTTAATTTATCTATTGGGTCTTCCATAGTTTTTGTTTAAAATTTCAATCATTTCAAATTTTTGTAGTTACCACTTCGAATTAACTCCATTGTCGATTCGCTGATATATTTTTTTCTTGGTGACACTTGTCGATAAGGGAGGTCATATTTTCGAATTATACTATTTACATGTTGAGGTGTTAGGCTCAATATTTCACACGCCTCTTTAATGATGTATTCTTTTTCAGGTTTATCTGTTATGGAAGAATCATCTCCTTGAATTTTATATATTTTGGAGATTTTGTTTATCATAGCCCTTGCCGTTTCACGTTTCAATCTGTCCGACCTCATAATAAATGTTCTCTTTAAAACCTTTAAAGAAGTACCAGGGTTATTTATGAAGAATTCGTCCACCCATTCGTCCATTGCCGATTGAATATTTTCATCCACATTCTTATTGTCTGTCTTTTTGAAAGAATAAAAATATTCGATAATCTCTCTTGCCTCTCTTTTTTTCATAGTTACAGATTATTAAAAATTTGAACATTTCCCATCATCAATTCATAATCGGGATTGACGTACCCTTGAAGTGTTGATAGTTTCTTATGACCAGTCATTTTCATAATAGCATTTAGACTCACATTATTATTAACCAAGTTTGTTATAAATGCTCTTCTACCAGTCTTAAACGTAACTAGTTCATAAATCGGCTTGGTATGTCCATCGGTTCCAAATTCATGCGGTAGTTGAAATCTTTCAATGGTTGCCAAAGCAGTGTGTAGATACTTGTTGACTGATTGGCTGGTCATAATATCCAGATTATAGCTGTATTTTTCAAGAATCTCCATCACCTTATTTGTGAGTGGCACTTCGATTCTTTCTTTAGTTTTCTGGTTGTTTAATATCAATATAGGAAGTTCACTCTTTTTTTTAACTCTAGCCCTTGATATCCTAGCAACATCACTGAACCTCACCCCAGTATGACAAGCAACAATAAAAAGGTCCACCACTTTTTGATGAGTTGGTGACTTGAACTCAGCACATTGTATGGTTTTAATGTCATCAAGGTTTGGGGTGTAGTATACTTTTTTGACCACTTTTACTCTGAAATCTACCAAGACATCGATATTTTTTATGTGTCCGTTTTTTACCATCCAATTCCCAAAGCTCTTCAGCACTCCAAATCTTTTGTGTCTAGTTTTATCATTTTGTTTTCCAGTGAGAAACCTATACCCTTTAATTTTAGGTCTCTTGTCACTTAAGAAGGTATTGAACTTATCAAGCCAAACACGATTGTTGAGGTCTGATGGATTAATAGTTCCCGCAACGACGCTGTAATCTTTAAGTGCATTAAGTGTAGACAGATAGTCTTTAAGCGAGCTAGAGCTAAAATCAGGTGAGTTGAATTGGATTCGTTTTTCTTCAAAGAATTCTGCAAAGTGGTCCAATATGTCAGAACCCAGTATGCTCATTTTTTTGTTGAATTCGGAACTGATTTGAGACTTAACATACTCAGAGCTTGGTTTGAACTGATGTTCTGTTATAAAGTTGGTAATGATTCCCTCAACCATAGAGGAATGTTGGGCGATAACTTCATTTTTAACCTTTGAATCTGAATCACTTCGTTTCACCATTCCAGATTTCTTGTCAAAGTCTTTCTTCAAAACGGTCACACTAGTTCGCTGTCTTACCGCTGAACCATTGTGTTGGTAGTAGACGACCACAAAGGATTCATTTTGACTGTTTTGTTTATAAAGAGTAACTTTGGAATAACTCATATTATCTTATAAAGAACACATTAGGAACATAAATTTACGAATATTAAAGAAATTAGAGAAATTATTGAAACAGAATTTTGTATTGTGAGTTAATGACTAAATTTTATAAATAGCATTATTATTAGTACTTAGTCTAACTGAAGTACTAAATAGTGAAAGGATATATAAATAGCTTTCGAGGACTGTGATCCCGACAAACTAAAGCGAAAGGCTTACGTAGAAAATTTATTTTCTTAAGTAAGCTTTTTTGCTTTAGATAAAATTAAAGCGATGTAAAGAGATTCTATAAATCCTGTCATCCCGACCAAGAAAGTCAGCAAAACCTTGCTGGCTTTTTTTCTTCATAAATGTGGAGAGCATAGCTTTTCAAATAGGTTCTAGAGTCTTAATATTTAACAAGTTCAACTGATCCAGGTCATTTCTTTAGTCGTGTCTTGGTTCTAATTTAGCTATGTAATAATTGTTTAACTTAAAATCATAAAATTATGTCACTAGTGAAATTTAACAGAAAACCTTGGAACAATCTTGTTACATCAGATTTTTTTGACAATAACGATTTTTTTGACAATCGTTTATGGAACAAGAAATTGGACGAACCTGCATTAAACATAAAAGAAACAGATGATGCTTTCGAGGTTGAATTGGCGGCTCCTGGATTTGAAAAGAAAGATTTTGAAGTAACCATTGACAATGGGTGCCTAAATATTTCTGCTGAAAGTTCAAACGCTAAAGAGAAAAAAGAAGACAACTATACGCGTAAAGAGTTTAGTTACAATTCTTTTGAGAAGAGATTGCAACTTCCTGATTCAGTAAAAGAGGAAGATGTAAAGGCTAAGTATAAAGATGGTGTTCTTAGTTTTAATCTTACCAAAAAAGAGGAATCTAAAAATCACAAACCAAAGAAAGTAGAGATTGCATAATCTCAAAATCTATTAAAGAAAAAGCAGGAGATAAAACTATTATCTCCTGCTTTTTCTTTGTTATTATGGAAACATATTTAACGTTATTCTTTTGCAAGCAGCGTTTTAGTAATGGGAAGTTTAATTTCCACATCCACATCTGGCCAGAGTTTAGATATTCCATCAGCGCCCTTGTGAAGATCATAGCATACTTCGTTTAAAGAACTAATTGCTTCTTCTCCTTTCCAATCCTTCAAATTAATGGTTGTCTCCATAAAAATAGTATCGGTTTTAAGCGCGTAGTTAAAAGGGATCTCATTCGTTATGTTATTCATCTCTAGCGTCAATAATCCTTTATTTTGATCAACTTTTAAAATTTCTCCTTTAATAGTATCGGTATGAAATACCTTAAAAAAGGATTCTTTTAATTTTGGATCCCGTATTTCGTTCCCAGAGTTAACCGACATTGTATTAATAGTTACTTTGGATGCCAGCAAAATATTTTCAACAGACCCAGATTTTGATTTTGGAGATAGTATAATATTGTCAAAACCTCCCTTTACGCCAACCTTATCTGTAAATTTATAGGCGGTCCAATTTATAGTACTTCCTGAAGTATCTATTGAATACATAGGTTCAATTTCAGTAGTTTTTACATCTGTATTCGTATCCAAAGGTTTTTTTTCTGAATTGTTACAGGAAATAATCACGAGTACTATCATGAATGATAGTACATATTTCATACGAAGTTTCATTTTAACAAGATTATACTAATTAAGCTTTTGATTGCTTTTCAAGAAAAATTTACTGCTGAAAATGTTTTTTAACAAAAGCAACTTTTTCATTGTCCGTCATCTTATCCGTGGATTCAACGTCAATTTTAACGTCTTTAAAATGTAAATCCTTGCTCAATAAATTATGTAGTTCTGCTTTTGCATTTGTTGGACCAAACAACAGCAAATGGTCATAATTTATTAGCTCACTTGCAATTTTTTTGTAGTAGGCTTCAGTCATTTGCTGCTCCTTATTATGCATAATATTTTCGCTTCTTTTCAAAGCTTCTTCCTTTGTATTAAGCTTAAATTTTGATACTATCGAATGACTGTCTTCTTTGGAATTTAAGTCAATCAGATTTGCGTTTGAATGATCCATCCAAATGCCTATGTTTTTTTGTGATTTCATTTATTATCTGTTAAGTTTAGGTTTAATGATTTACTCTTAGATTAGAGTTAAGGAAGTAATTATTTTTTTAGAACAGCAGCTAGTACTTCTTCCTTGTCTAGCTTTTTGGTACAGAAGAACCAATCTTCACATTTTAATTCTTCGTCTGGAGATTCCATGCGTTCTTTGGCAACTCCACAAGAACCTGCGGGTGAAACGATGACGTCATCACCTGGATTCCAATCTGCGGGGGTTGCAACTGAAAATTCATCTGCAGTTTTCATTGCTATTAAAGCTCTATAGATTTCATCAAAATTTCTTCCAAGGCTCAAAGGATAATAAATTATAGCTCTAATAATGCCCAATGGGTCAATAAAGAATACAGCTCTTACCGCTTGTGTTTTACTTTCGTTAGGCTGGACCATTCCATATTTTTTGGCTACTTCCATAGTAATGTCCTCAATTAGAGGGAAATTAACCTCAACATTTTTCATCCCATTAAAGGAAATCTTTTCCTTTATGGTTCGCAACCACGCAATATGACTGTATAAACCATCAATAGATAAACCAACTAACTTACAATTGGCTTTGTCAAACTTATCTTCAAGATGTGCAAATGTTATAAATTCGGAAGTGCATACTGGTGTAAAGTCTGCTGGATGACTAAATAGTATAACCCATTTACCAGCGTAATCATCTGGAAAGTTAATATTTCCTTGCGTGGTTACTGCGTTAAAATTTGGCGCTTCATCTCCTATTCTTGGCATTGGTGTTATCTGCTCTTTTTCTTGTATTGTTTCCATAACTATTGTATTATTTAATAAAACATTTATTTAATAAGCCAAAATTATGGATAGGTGTTATATCTTGAAATGACTTAGGTCAGGCTTTTTGATTTTTTGAATGACGTAATTTGTAACAACATAATTGAGTTTTGTAATATGATGTATTGTGTATTGATTATTAGTGCGTTAATTACTTCTTGGAGTTCTTTTAATTCTTCGGAAGAAAGTGTTTATTTTGATGTGGTGCATAACAAGCGGGTAATTGGAAACTTAGAAGCTACTAAAACGATCAAAGGGGCTAAAACCTATTATCAGAGCTCAACCACGATCGAGACTCGAATCATAAAAGATATTCGTGTAAATTATATGTACGATGTAGTTTTTGATGCTGCCTTGTTAGAAAAGGCAGATGTTCATATTTCTGTAAATGAAAAACCTCATGCTGAAACATCGACGCAATGGACAGACCCAAGTTATCAAATAATAAAAAATGACGAAATAGAAAAAACCATGAGAGATTCTATTTCTTTTGCCACAATACAGTTATTTTTTGAAGAACCTGTTGATATTAGAACGTGTTATTCAGAGCAAAATGGTAGTTTTAATACCATCCTAGCCATGGGAAATCACACGTACAAAAAAGTGAATTCAAAAGGAAATGAAAATATATACTATTATGAAGCGGGCGTTTTGAAAGAAGCAACTATTGATAGTGGCGTTATTTCATTTGAAATCATTGCAAAGAATAAAAATTAGACTATGATACTGGCAATTTCATTATATTTTTTATTGGCATTCGCCCTAATGGGAAGATTGCTTCTTTACGGAATTAGGCCAACTAAAACCTTGGCTTGGCTCTTGGCTATTTTTACCGTTCCTGTAGGAGGAATGCTATTTTATTTTATTCTTGGTAGAAACAGAAAAAAAAATAAATTTTATAGACTAAAAAAAACCAAAGAGATCTCTCAGTATTATGGTAAAGTGGAAGAATACTATAATTCTTTGGATGAGAACAAAGAAAGTAATGTTCCAACGGTTATAAAAGAGCATATTAAGTTAGCAAAACTAATTTCTGCAGGATCAAAGTTCTTACCTAGCAAGGGAAACGAGTTAATTCCATTAATAAATGGAGCATCCACCTTTGACGCGATTTTTAAAGCGATGGAATCTGCTAAACATTTTATTCATATTCAGTATTATATTTTTGAAGATGGTGATCTGGCTGAAAAGTTTAAAACAATACTAAAACGGAAGTCAGAAGAAGGCCTTGAAGTTCGTTTTCTTTACGATGCATTAGGCAGTCGGTCGTTAAGCAACAAATATATTAACGAGCTAAAAGAGTCAGGAATACAAGTGAATAGCTTTTTACCGATGCGCTTAGGAAGACTTCTCTCATCTATTAATTATAGAAATCACAGGAAGATTGTTATTGTAGATGGCCTTATTGGTTTTACCGGTGGGATCAATGTGTCTGACAAATACATTACGGGTGACCCTGTTTTGGGAAATTGGTACGATATGCACCTGCAGTTACGAGGTACTTCGGTTAATAGCTTACAGGCGGTTTTTGCAATGGATTGGAGCTTTGCCAGTGGAACTGATGATTTATTAAACACACACTATTTTTTAAAGCATTCTTATCCAGGTAAATCAGTTGCACAAGTGGTGGCAAGTGGTCCGGACTCCGACTTTTCTTCCATTCAGCAACTTTATTTTTCAATAATTAATAGTGCAAAAAAATACGTTTATATCACAAACCCTTATATTATTCCTGGAGAGGCATTAATGGAAGCTTTGCAAGTAGCAGCAATGAGCGGAATAGACATTAGATTACTGCTGTCTACTAATTCAGACAGTGTTTTAGTAAAATGGAATGTTCGTTCTTATTTTGAGGATTTACTTCAATCGGGAGTTAAAATTTACTTATATCCAGATGGATTTTTACATGGAAAAGTTATTATTTCGGATGATGAGTTAACCTCTATTGGAACCGCCAATCTTGACATTAGAAGCTTTGAGCAAAATTATGAAGTAAATGTTTTGATCTACGACAAAGATATAACCACAAATTTAAAGCGTGACCTTTTGAAGGATTACAAAAAAAGTGTTCAAATGGATTATCAAGAACATTTAAAAAGGTCTAAATTAGAAAGGTTAAAAGAAGGAATAGCGAAAGTATTTAGTCCTATTTTATGATAAACTGACGGTCGTCATAATTCAATTACGATCAACGTGATACCTTTGATGCAACACAAAAAGAAATCAAAATGAATACAGGATTAGTGCTTTCTGGTGGTGGCGCGCGAGGAGCGGCTCATATAGGAGCGATCAAGGCATTGGAAGAGCATGAGATATTCCCAACCCATGTTTCGGGTACGAGTGCTGGTGCTATAGTGGGAGCTTTATACGCCGCAGGCGTAAGTTGGTCTGAAATGTTAAATTTCTTTAAAACCATATCTATATTTCAAACCAACAGATATGCACGAAATAAACCTGGATTTATTGATACCGAAAAGTTTTATGATGATCTCCAAGCTTATTTTATAAAAGACAACTTCGATTCTTTAGAAAAGCCATTGTTTGTTACAGCAGCAAACATAATCGACGGAACGTTAAAGATCTTTAGCAAAGGGCAACTAATAAAGCCTATTATAGCTTCTGCTTCGTTTCCAGGCGTTTTTACGCCAACCGAAATTAACGGAAAGTTTTACGTAGATGGAGGTACTTTAAATAATTTTCCTGTAGAACCATTAAAACCGGTATGTGATAAAATTATTGGTGTGTATGTCAATCCTCTAAAAAAGATTAGTATTAAAGATTTAAAACATTCCTATACAGTAGTTGAACGAGCTTACAAAATTAAAGTTGCTGCGGAATCAATGTTTAAATTCGCAGATTGTGATGTAGTAATATATCCTCAGGGCTTAGTGAATTTTGCAACGTTTGAAATGAATAATATAGATGCCATTTTCGAACTAGGTTATAACACTGCCAAGAAGGTTTTGGAAGAAAATGGAAATATCTTCACAAGTAGTATTGTAAAATAGATCTCCATCTCGAATTCATCCTAAGAGCATGACGTATATCATTTTTAATGAATAGATGTTCGTATAGTTTTGCTATACTATATGGATATCACTAAATTAAAAACACTATTCAATTTAGAGTCAGGGATCACTTATATTATTGTTATCCTCGGCTGTATTTTACTCGGACTTCTCTTGCGATGGGTCCTATTTTCAGTGATTAAGTTTTCTAATCGAAGAAAACCAACAGTTTTAAAAGTACAACTGCTAAAACACTTAAGAACACCAGCTAAATTTCTACTTCCCCTTCTATTTATCTATAGTTCTCATAGCATTCTTCAGTTGGATTTATTTTGGCATAAGATTACTGAAAGTCTGATTATTATCAATTTTTCATGGATTGTCATTGCTTTATTAAATGCAGCGGAAGAAGTAATCAAAGAAAAATTTACTGTTGATGGAGATCATCAAGCAAAAGAAAGAAAAGTACTAACGCAACTGCGCTTTATGAAAAGTGTCTCCATCGTCATTATTATCACTCTCGCCACCGCCGCCATATTATGGAATATTCCTGCTGCAAGAAAAATTGGCACCACAATATTGACATCAGCTGGAGTTATAGGTATCATAGCTGGCGTTGCTGCTCAGAAATCAATTGCCAATCTTATTACAGGCTTTCAAATAGCATTTACACAACCTATTAAAATAGATGATGAGGTAATGATACAAGGAGAGTTTGGTACGGTAGAGGATATAACACTAACCTATGTAGTCATTAAAACATGGGACTGGAGAAGGCTGGTTCTACCACTCAATTACTTCAGTGATAATTCTTTTGTCAATTGGACTTTTAATTCAAAGGAAATAATAGGAAGTGTTTTTATACATGTAGATTATGTATTCCCCGTTAAAGTGTTGAGAGAAAAGTTGTTGGAGGTATTGAAGAATGATGCCTTATGGGATAAAAATGTCGCAAAATTATTAGTGACCAATACCGATTCAAGTACAATGGAGTTACGGGCGACTTTTAGTGCGAAAAATGCTTCAGATGTGTGGGATTTACGTTGTATCGTAAGAGAAAAATTGATTGAATTTATTCAGGAAAACTATACAGATTGCCTTCCTGCTATTCGACTATCGGAGAATAATAGAACTAATTAAAAGATTGTAAAATAAGAGCAAATGAATAATAGCGTAGACGAAGCCCTGTTTTTGCATAAAATTTTCGATGCTTCTCTCGAAGGAATTCTCCTTATATCTGATGATGGCACTATTTTAAAAGCAAATCCCGCCAGTGAACAAATGTTTGGTTATGAAATTGGAGATTTAGTAGGCAAAAAAGTGGAGGCAATGATTCCTGATTCTTTTAGGAAAAACCACAAAATACATAGAGCCAACTATGCCAAAAAGCCGAAAGCACGTCGGATGGGCCAGGATTTAGATTTATGGGGATTAAAAAAAGATGGTTCACAGTTCCCAATAGAAATAAGTTTAAGTCCAACTGAAATTGACGCTAAATCAGTAGTCATAGTTTTTGTAATAGACATCACAGAACGGATGTCTTCAAAACAGGCATTGATCTTAAGTGAGCGTAGAATGACAGAAGCCCAGCGCATTGCACATGTAGGAAACTGGCATTGGAATCTACAAACCAATGAAAGAAGCTGGTCTGACGAATTCTATAGGATCTGTGGACTTCCACCAGGTGACGAACGCCTAAACGCGGAAACAGCAGTTAATTTTATTCATTCAGAAGACAGAAAGAAAGCAATAAATGCGGTTAATCTTGCCATTAAGAACCAAACACCTTATCAATATCAGAAACGCATTGTAAGACCAGATGGTACCATACGACATGTTATTGCCAATGGCAAAGTAACCACCAACAAGAATTGCAAGCCAATAGAAATATTTGGAACACTACAGGATATAACCGAAAAAAAGGAAAGTGAAATAAAGAATAAGGCTATGATAAAGGCCTTGCCAGATATAATAACTGTATTCGATAAGAAAGGAACATATTTAAATCTATATGCACCCGATCCAAACATATTCCCAGTCCCCATTGAAGAAGTAATAGGTAAAACAATTTACGATTTTCACCCAAAAGAGCGTTGTGAAGAATTGAAAAGGGTCATGGCGGATAGTGAAAAGACGAAAGAGGTTAAAACCCTTGAGTATTCCACTAAAGTTGCGGGAGATTTAAAATATTATGAGGCACGAATCGTGTCAAAAGGAAATGGTAAATTTCTAACGATCACAAGGAACGTTACTGCTAAAAAGACCGTTGAGAATATTCTTCAAATTAGAAATAGAGCATTGGAGTGTGCTAGTAGTAGTATTGTTATTACCGATGCGCAACAACCAAATACACCCATCATTTATGTAAATCAAGCTTTTTTAGATACTACAGGTTATAAAAGGACTGATTTTATTGGGAAGAATAGCCGTTTTTTACAGGGCGGAGATTTAGATCAAGAAGAAATTAAAATTATGTCTTCTGCTATAAAGGAAGGTCAAGCCTGCAATGTCGTGTTACGTAATTATAGAAAAGACGGGTCACAATTTTGGAATGAGATTTCACTTACACCAATTTATAATTCCGAAAATATCTTGACGCATTTTATTAGTGTCCAGAATGATATTACGACGCGTAAAAAAGAAGAATTCTTTAAAAGTGCTAGCAATCATGTGATGGATATGATCATTCAACACAAACCTTTAAAACAAATAGGAGATAAAATAATTGAAACGATAGAAACAGCCATCCCTAACTGCATGGGGTCTATTTTGGTCTTGAACAAAGAGAGAAACACGCTACACAAATTATCGGCACCCAAAATTCCGAAATCATTTAGCAAAGCCATAGAAGGAGTTTTAATAGGCCAGAATATGGGTTCATGCGGTACTGCTGCCTATTTAAAAAAAGAAATAATTGTTTCTGATATTGAACAGAGTGCTCTTTGGGAAGACTATAGAGAAATAGCGCTAGCCAATAACTTAAAGGCGTGCTGGTCTTTTCCAATATTTTCTTCCCACCAAGAAGTGTTGGGCACCTTTGCCATTTATTCTAAGGAGGCAAGAGAGCCGTTGATTACTGAACTGGATACTATTAAAGACATCACTCGTGTAGCAAGTGTTGCAATTGAACAAAACAATTCAAGTAATGCCCTAAAGCAAAGTTCAAAAAAGCTTGCGGTATACGCTGAACAACTTGAAAACAAAGTCGCAGAACGTACTGCAGAATTGAAAGACATTGTTCAAAAGTTGATGGAATCTAATTTAAATCTCGAAATCCAGATAAAAGAAACCAAAGAGATAGAAAATAAAGCTTTGGGAAGTAAGCAAATGCTCGATGACATTTTTCACAACTTTCCAAGAGGGTTTGTGGCAGTTGTCGATTCAAATTTTTCAACTGTATTTATCAAAGGGGAGGAAGTGGATGAGTTAGGCTTTAAGAATTTGGCAGATAGCAAAACTAAATTTGATGACGTTATAGGAGTTCCAGAAAACGTAAAGGCATTAATTAAAGATAAAATAAAAAAAACGCTTCAAGGTGAACATTGCTCTTTCGAAATTACATTTCAAAACAGATATTATCTGGTCAATACCACACCATTATTTAATAAAGCAAATAGGATAGATCGTGTCTTATTGGTGCATAACAACATCACGCTTCAAAAGAAGGCTGAACTTGAAACGTTTAGTGCTTTTGAAAAAGAGAAGGAACTGAGTGAATTAAAATCGAGTTTTATTTCGATGGCATCCCATGAGTTTAGAACTCCTTTAAGTGCTATTCTGTCTTCTGCTATATTAATTGAGAAACAAAATGAAGCAGGAAAAGAAGCGAAAAGACTCCACCATGTGTCTAAAATAAGAACTAACGTAAAAAATCTTGTGGTGATCCTCAATGATTTCCTTTCGCTGAGTAAATTACAAGAGGGGAAAGTAGCAGCACAACCTGAATTTTTTGATTTTGCCGCTTTTTCGAAATCCTTGGTAGATGAATTGAAAGTTAATAAAAAGAAAGGGCAAACCTTGATATTCGAATGTCAGTCTCCATGTATTGAAGTTTATTTGGATCCAAAATTGTTGCGGCACATCTTATCTAACCTCCTTGTAAACGCTATTAAATATTCGGATGAAAACAAGAAAATTACATTTAAAATTGATCGAGATAAAGAGCATTTGTTCATCGAAATAACAGATCAAGGTATCGGTATACCTATTGAAAATCAACCTTATTTATTCCAACGCTTTTTTCGCGCAAATAACGCTATTACTATCCAAGGAACGGGTTTAGGTTTAAATATCGTAAAACAATATACCGAATTAATGGGTGGTAACATATCGTTTAAAAGCACCCTAAACATAGGGTCTACTTTTTATGTTGAATTTCCTCTAAATACTAAATAAGATGAAAAAAATATTATTAATTGAAGACAATCGAGATGTACGGGAAAATACTGCTGAAATTCTTGAGTTAGAAAATTACGATGTCACTACTGCTGAAAATGGTAGAATAGGGGTTGAGAAAGCTTTAAAGGATATTCCAGATTTAATTCTATGCGATATTACGATGCCCGAGTTGGATGGCTATGGTGTGTTCGAACACTTAAGTCATAATTCAAAAACAGCGAGTATACCTTTTATTTTCCTTACTGCTAAAACTGAAAGAAAGGATGTAAGAAAAGGAATGAATTTAGGTGCCGATGATTATTTAACCAAACCTTTTGAAGAAGAAGAACTATTGGATGTTATCACATGTCGTTTGAAAAAAAATGATTTTTTAAAAAAGGAGTTTTCAAAAGATCTTCAAGGTATCAATGAGTTTTTAAACGAAGCTTCAGAATATTTAAATCTTGAAGATTTATCTAAAAATAGAAGTCTTATTACTTACAAGAACAAGGAAGATATTTTTACTGAAGGGAGTGCGGCGCATCAATTATACTTTCTTCAGAGTGGAAATGCAAAAACATATAGAACAACAGAGACAGGCAAAGAGTTTGTAACGGGCTTGTACGGTGCTGGAGATTTTATAGGACATTTATCCCTACTAGGTCATTCAGGCACTTATGTTGAAACTGCCAGTGTTTTAGAAGATGCAGAGATCTACCCTATTCCGAAGCAAGATTTTATAAGACTACTCTATGGAAACCGGGAAGTGTCAAATAAATTTGTTGATATGATCTCTAATAATGTAATTGAATTGCAAGAGCAATTGGTAGCTATGGCATTTGCAACTGTGAGACAAAAAACCGCAAAAGCACTACTAGACTTAGATGAAAAAGGAATGATCAAAAATGAAGACCACGAAGGAATTAATATT
Organism: Ulvibacter sp. 2305UL32-6; assembly: GCF_058148545.1. Taxonomy (NCBI): domain Bacteria; kingdom Pseudomonadati; phylum Bacteroidota; class Flavobacteriia; order Flavobacteriales; family Flavobacteriaceae; genus Ulvibacter; species Ulvibacter sp. 2305UL32-6. The sequence goes on along the minus strand of NZ_JBYVKA010000002.1, from coordinate 682,330 downwards.
CCTCGTGAAGATTTTGCTGGACTAATTGGGACTGCCACAGAAACGGCTATTAGAATGTTGACTGAATTTAAAAATGAAGGATTAATTAGTTCAGAACCCAATAAAAGACTTATTTTATTGGATAAACCTAAATTGAGAAATATCGCAAATAATGAATAGTTTTCCTTTTTCAATAGTAACCCCTGGAATACGATAAGGTTAATGGGCGATAATTTTTTAGGTGAATTTCACCAGATTTTTATCATAGAACATTTCAGATTACTTCAAAATTTTCTTCTTCGTTTTATACATAGAATTGGTAATAAAAATATGGGAAGATAATTTTAAAGTATATCAATTATAAAACAATTATTTTAGTCGACTTCTACACGAAGTGGTGCGCTCTTTACAAGGTGTCATCTCCTAATATCAAGAAGGAATATCTCAACGGGTGATTTTGATTGCATGATAAAATTAAAAAGTAATCTCTAAACTAATGGGACAATGGTCTGACCCATAATAGCTGGATAATATATTCACAGATTTTATTTTCTCAACCAAAGAATTACTCACTAAAAAATAGTCAATTCTCCAACCCGTGTTCCGTTCTCTGGCCTTAAAACGATAGCTCCAATACGTATATGCGATATCATTTGGATGCAAATATCGAAAGGCATCTACAAATCCTGCTTTGATAAAATTATCCATGCCATCAATTTCAGTTTGTGTATAACCGGCTGTTTTATTGTAATTAGCCTTATCATTTTTTAGATCGATTGATGTATGTGCTACGTTTAGGTCACCACAAATTACAACCGGCTTGGTTTTCTCCAAATCTTTTAAATAAGCCAAGAAATCGGCATCCCATTTCTTTCGATAGGCTAATCGATCCAATTGTTGGCCAGAATTGGGTACATAAACATTTATCAAAAAGAAATCTTTATATTCAGCACATTGCACTCTTCCTTCAGTATCATGCTCAGTAATGTTGATATCATTGCGAAACGATAATGGCTCTGTTTTGGTTAGTATAACTGTTCCTGAGTATCCTTTTTTATTTGCTGAATTATAATAGTGATTATAATCCTTCATTGATAAAAGCACTTTTTCAACTTCCTTATCTTGCGCTTTTGTTTCTTGCAGGCACAATACGTCGGGATTCAATGTCTTAATAGATTCAAAAAAATCTTTTTTTACAATAGCTCGTATACCATTTACATTCCAAGAGATAATTTTCATATTTTTTTTTTCTGAATAATACGTGATCTATTACTTTCAATTCGATTTCTATTCTCGATAAACCTGGCACAAAATAGGTTGTTTTATAAATACTTTAATAGCTGCTGATCTTTACAGACATTACAACTTTTGCCTTCGCATAAGCGATTGAAATTGATTTTTTCAGAAATTACAGTATCAATCCATTTTGTGATCTAGAGTAACTATAAAGTAAACAAATCTTTTTGTATCTCTCGTTTTTCGAGTTCAAATAATATTCTGTTATTCCAATCAAATGATTAATCGCACGCCACCCAATTCTTCAATTTTATATGGAAAATGATCACCTGGTGAACCAATAAACATAAAATTGATCGGGATATTCCATTCCTTCGATAATTTAGTAATTAGTTCTGGTCCGAAATTCTCATCTAATTCAATAAATTCAATTTTAATTAATGGATATTCTCGATCCACTACATTTATATCATTTCGAAATTGTTCGGTAATTACATTTCCATTTTTAACAGCGGTAACGACCTTCAATTTTTTTGTATGTTCGTTTCGTTGAATGTATAAGAGTACTTTATTTAGTGTTTCCACATCATCATCTTTGGTGAAGTAAACAAACTCCTGAGAATTAATAGCATCTATTACCGACAATATTTTATTGTCTGTTTTCATAACGAAACCTCGTACCGGGTCAAAAACTGAATGAATCAATTTTAATAAAAGTTTTAACAACAAAGTTCTATTAAGCATTACAGTGGTAAATATAATTGCAGGAATAAAATAATCTAGAAAGACTGTAAAATTACTGGGGCCTTCATCTTTTGTTGGCATTGTAATATTTCCTACCAACGCGATTATTACAGCCGTAATCGCGATTATTATAGCTATCCAACTTGCTTTTTCAGGACGTGGTAGACTATTTCGTTTAACTTTTAACAGAATATTTCCTATTCCGAAGAGAGCCATTACAGATAAAAAAGAGATCGTATAAACACCGGCTAAGAGTTTTACATCACCTTTAGTAATAAGTAAAACCGAAATGGTTAAGGCTAAGAAAATAATTATAATACGATAAGAACTTCCTCTGCTATTTTTCTTCAGAAAATATTGAGGCAAAATTCTATCTAGTGCCATCCGTTCCAATAGTCCCGAAACGCCAACAAAGCTAGTTAGTACAGCTCCGCTTAGCACTAAAAATGCGTCAATTCCTATCAAGATCGCTAACCAATTGCCTCCTACGTGCGATGCCATTTCAATTAAAAGGGTGTTTTGATATGAGTCACTTTGTAATAAAGGTATTGCAAACAAAGAAAGAGCGAATAATGCAGTTAGGGGGTTAAGAACGCTTACTACCATCCACATATTTTTAAGTGTTTTTGGAAAGACTCCCTTTTTTTGTTCTTCTACAAAATTTGCAGAGCTTTCAAATCCAGACACACCTAACATGGAAGCGGCAAAACCAAGAAAAATAGCGTTCGTGATACTTCCTGATGTTGTAGGAAAATGCCAGTTTTCTAGAAATAAGCCAAGCCCATTATTTAGCAAGAAGTAAATGATAAATCCACTTAATACGGCAAAAGATAATAAGTGAAAAAGGAAAATGCCTATCGCGACTTTGGAAGATTCTGAAACTCCTATAATTGTTAGAACTCCAAAAAAGCTAAGAAGTATTATGGTCGAAATTATTATAGAAATCGCAGGAACTAAATGATGTAGATAATGAATAGCTTCATTTGCTGAAATAACAGCCGTTGCCATATACGATAACAACGTTAATGTGGCAGCAAAGGATGCCATAAACTTGCTTGTTGTATTTAACAAAGCGTTATAAGCACCACCATTCAATGGTAAAGCTCCAACTACTTCTCCATAAATTTTTCTGAATAAGTAAAGAACCAAAGAAACGATTAGTAACGTAATCCAAGCATATTGTCCAGCAAAAGCTATGGCCAAAGCAGACACATATAATACGGATGAGCTGATATCATTTCCGCATATTGCAGTTGCTGCTAATTCACTTAATTTTTTATGTTTTTTCATGATTATTGTAAGCCCGACATATTATTCATCTTCTTCAGTAGCCATATAACGAAACCTATAGAATTGGTTTACGCCTATTTTAAAAAAAACTAATTTTATCGCAATGTACTATCCAAGAATACCTCTTTCAGTTATGGTCATATTTTTAATTTTTACAGCATTATTTACTAAAAAAACTGAAAGCACTTTTCCTAACAAGGTTATACGATCTTACTATTACATGTATATTGGATAGTATTCTACGTTGAGATCGTTTATTACATTAGTAATTCCAGGAGCCTTGTAGGCAGCTATTTCTGCATCATCTTTTTCTTTGATGGAATGAACAGTTCCGCTTAATATGACGGTTGGCCCATCCAGTGTAACGATGATGTTTTTTGAATCAATATTTGCAGCACGTTCAAATGCTTTCTCGATTTTATTTTTTACGTCAACAACTGTTGATTTAGGCTTTAACTGTATATTATTTACAACTTCTTTTACACCGATCAAATGTTCAATTGTTCTTTTTGCGAAATCCCTTTGATAAGCCCATTCCAGCTCACCTGTTAAATGGATAATTCCATTTTCCACTTCTACGATAATGTTTTCTGAAGGGACAGAGGCATTCCATTCTAGAGCATTGATTGCGGCCTTAGCAATTTCTTCATCTGAATATTCATCCTTATATTTATGCTTAACCTCAATATCTTCTGCTATTGCTTTTACTCCAGCAATACTTTTTACGGCGATATCAATGATGCCTTTTTTTGAAAAATCGTCGACTAAACCTGTAAGTGTCACAATACCATCTTTAACCGTTACGCCAATTTGGGTTTGATCTATATTGGGTTGCCATGCTAGTTGCGCTAATACATCTTCTTTTATTTCTAAATCTGTTTTCATTTTATTATGTTTTGATTTGATAAGGAATAGCTAATACAAAATTAGCAGAGTCAATTTTACTAAATACTGACCCAGATCAGTGATAAAAAATTGCCCTAATTCGTTTTACTGAATTAGGGCAATTTCTATAGGAAAGAATATTTTTCGACTTCCTATATAGCTTCAGAAAAACATTAAAACACAATTTCTAACTCATTATCTACAGCCCACACACCAGGTGCATAATAAGCAGTTCGTCTTGCATCATCCTTTTCTTTTAACGAGTGTACCTTACCTGTTAACTTTATGGTATGACCTTCGGCTGTTACCGTAATGCCTTTCGCGTCAATATTTGCAGAACGCTCAAATGCTTTTTTGATTTTTGTTTTAATATCACCAGCATTTACTGTATTTTTCAATGTAATATTGTCCACTACATATTTTACACTTGGAAGAGTTTCTACGGCTTTTTTAGCTGCATTTTTTTCAAAAGCCCACATCACTTCACCGGTTAAATATATCCAGCCATCTTCGACTTTGACATCGATTTTATTTTCAGGCACCGAGATATTCCATTTTAAAGCGTTTACTGCTGCGGTTGCTATTTCCGTGTCTGATTTTTGCGAGGAAGCACCATATTTAACCTCGATATCTTCTGCTACTGCTTTTACTCCAGCCACGCTTTTAGCAGCTTTTTCTGCCTCACGCTTTTTTACATAACTGTCTACAGTTCCCGATAGCGTTACGATACCATCCTTTACAACAACCCCAATTTGGGTTTCATCGATACTTGGTTGCCATTCTAATTCATCCAAGACATCTTCTTTGATACTGAAATCTGATCTCATAATATTATATGTTTATATTAATAATAGATCAAAGGTATGAGGGTTCTAATATATTGACACTGACCTACATCAGGTTAGAGTATTATTATTAAAACTTCGGAAAGTCTAATGTTTTAAAGTAATGTTCTAATTGGTAGGTTTTGATCGTCGGTACAGATAATGAAGTAGTGAAGCGAGTAAAACACCCAAAAAGGCCACTGCCATATCTTTTTGCGAATCCCATACGTCTCCTTGAGTTCCTAAGTACGAAATACCTTCCTCTACAAAGAAAACATCGGCGACTAACCATTCTATAATTTCATATAAAGCACTTGCTGAAAGGATAATTAAAACAGGCAGTTTTAATGCTGTATACTTCGGAATTTTAAACCATTTTAAAAGGTATTCTTGCAAGGGATAGTACAGAAGTAAGCCAAAGTTAAAGTGAACCAATCTGTCATATTGGTTTCGGGAAGAATGAAGTAAATCTTGAAGCCAATAGCCAAATAGATTCTCTGCATAGGTATATTTTGAACCGTAAACGTGTAGACATAAAAAAATACAAATCAAGAAATAACTAAAATTACTAAAACGAAACTTGGAGTAGGTGAAAATTAAAAAAAGTAAAGAAAGAACCGTTAGCGTGTTTTCTATAAGCCAATTGTTAACGTCAGTAGTGCCAATCAATGAATTTGCCCATACCGCGATAAACAATAGGCTAAAAAAGACCAACCAACGCATACGTAGTTATAATTATAACGGTTTGGTTATAGAGAGAGAAGGATTTTTGAGTTCCAGCCCGTCAAATTACGCAACCATTGATTAATTGTTATTTCAATCAAATTTAGCGTTTTTTATCTACTCTTAAAGGTACATTGTGCGTGATTATCGTTTATATTATTGAACGATCGCCAACTATTTCAGACAATGGAAGTCCCCAACTTGGTACTTTTCCTCCTAAGGTTTGATACATTGTTTTAAAACCCATTTTTAAAACATACGGGGTATACCCCATTTTTAAGATGCTTGTTTTGCCACCCCACCATTCATCGGTATGCATATAAAACCCTTTGTGATTTCCCATATCTCCATAGCACAATAGCATAGGATGTAAAGGCGCTATTTGCTCTTCTTTTCCAAGAATTTCATTCGCAATAACTTTTGATGCAATTTCACATTCCATATGACCTAAAGAGCCTAGTTTAGGAACAGTAATGGCTGCTGCATCGCCTACTGCAAAAATTTCTGGATAATCAGGATTTCTCATAAATAGATCAGTAATAACAAATCCTTGATCATCTACAAAAGGAAGGCCCTTCATAAAATGATGTGGTTCCCAATTTGGAAAGACAATTTTCATTTCGGCATCTAAGCTAGTTCCATCTTTAAATTCTATTCCTTCCTTATAAATTCTTTTTATTCCTACCGTATTGGTTTTATAACCATAGCCCATTCCGGATACCATTGGAAGTAATTGATCGAGAATAGTTTTACCCGCATCTTCAGCAATAACCTCACCTGGCGTAAATAAAGTGATATTTTTTGTATTTCCTTTTTTATGTTTTTCTAGCCAATCAGCCATAGAAAAAGCTATTTCCACGGGAGGCCCTTCACAAGCTGCCATTGCAGTAGGTATTTTGGGAAGCTTTCGACTTTGACCCTGAATAAAACGATCTGACCCTATTGCGATATTCCCACCTTTGTAATCGTTGTATAAATATTTTCGAACTTCATTACCGTAAAAAGTGTCAGAAAATGTATGTCCAAATTCGGCAAATCCTTCAATTTTATCGTAAGCTAGTTTACAACCTAAAGCGACCACCAAGTAATCATAATCTATATTTTCTTGAGCTGAACCTTTTCTTTCATTAGGTGTAAAATATACCTTTTTATTGGCCGCATCAATATTCTCCACTTCTCCCTGAATGAATTCACTTCCATCCGATTTTAAAAATTTTTGAAATTGAAATTCTAAAGTATCAGCTGGATTGTGGTTGTTAAAAACTTCAATAGGAATATTAGGAATAAAATTAATGTAGTTTTTACGGTCAATAACTGTGATCTTTATATGGTCACCCGCTTCGCTATGTAGATAACGAGTAACTGTAAGTCCGGCAAAGTTGCATCCAAGGATTAAAACGCTTTTCTTGTTTTCCATATTTCCACTTTTTTTAATAAAATTATATTCACTACCAAAAAAGCAGTGCAATGACCGTTAGCGTATTTTCTATAAACTCAATTTTGATATCTGTAGTGTAAACGAAAGAATTTAACCACGCCACAACAACCAACAGAGACCAAACTAAAGAAGCATATATCCTCTCACAATTATAACACTGCTTTAACTTATTATTCAAGCTGTTTTTTGGCTTTCTTTAAATCGAAAGCTAAAAATATTCTAAAGACACCCGTAGTAATGAGTGCCATAGCTGTCATATAAACGATACTTAAACCTGCAAAAACTGGATTAGCTAATAAAAGAAAGGAAAAAACCAGGGTTAAAACTCCGAAAAGTAACATCCATCCCCATGACGAAACGCCAACCGCTTTAAATTGAAATGAAAGACCAATTGCCATAAACCCTTGAAATAACAGCCAAAAGCCAACATAAAATGGCAAAATGGACATTGTCATTAATGGATGAGTTATTAGCAGTAATCCTATCATAAGATCTAAAATACCCCCAGCTAGGTACCAGCCCCAATTATGTGTGTTTTTTCTATTCGAAATTGAAAAAACAATTTGAGATATTCCTGAAACGAATATAAATACGCTAAAAAGAATACTTAATGACACATAACTTTCCAATGGTGTTTGAAATACCCATACCCCTGCGAAAAGATATAAGATTCCTAATAAAAGCGATATCCACCAATTTTTTATTACTGACCTTGTTGAACTTAAAATTGTAGTTGTCATAATTATATTTTTGGAAACAATTAGTTAACGTTATTTTTGAATAGGTCCTTTAAAGCGGTTCCTAACTCATCCATATCGTTTGTAAACTCGCGTTCAAACTTTTGTTCATTCGCTTTTGCCGATTCATTAAAATCGATCATATCTTCTTTAAACTCTTTGCCTCTTTGCATTAACTTTTCTTCAAGTTCCTTATTTTTTTGTTCGAGCTTATCGAGTTCTTTAGTCAATTTTTCTTTTTCAGATTTACTTGCTTTTGCAATTTTCGCTCTGATTTCTTGAATCTGATTTTTGGTGTTTTCTATAGAAGTTTCAGATGACATTTTAAATTTCTGCCAGTCAGATTGTACCGTCTTTTTGATTTCTGCTTCAGCATCTTTTCTGGCCTGATTTAGATCTCCTCCTGCTTCTTTTAGGTTTTCTTGTGCCGATTTCACATCTTTTTTTGATGTCTCGCCACAACTTGTTAAAATGGTTCCCGCCAGAAGTGCTATTACGATTAAGGATAGAATACGTGTTTTCATAATGAATTGTTTTAAGTGTTTATTGTTTGTTTTTATCTAATTTTTTGAGCTCTGCTAGGAGCTCATTCATATCGCGAACAAAAGCTCTCTCAAAAGCTATTTTTATTAGCTCTTGTGAATCAGCCATATGTTCCATATTTACTTTGAGCCTAGTATTCATGTGAACTAATCTCACTTTGAGATCACCGTACTTCTTATCTAAAGAATCAAGTGCACGGTTCAATCTTTGTTGTTTTTCTTTACTGGCTTGAGAAATGGCTCCTCTTATTTGTTCTAATTGAACTTTTCTTTCGTTAAGTTCAATTAGGGAGGCTTTATAAAATTTTCTCCAATCTACCTCTTCTGTTAATTTAGTATGGTCTTGCGACGTGTTTTCTAACTGATTTGAAAACAATTCTGTTTCTTTCGAGTTTTCTAAGACGATTTTTTTATCCTTTTTTGTAAGCGCACCGCAACTTGCAGAAATTACTCCTGCTAGTAATACGAACACCATTGGAAACATAAATTTACGCTTCATATTCACAGTCATTTAAATAAATACTTGACTTTCTTGATTCAAAGAATATTTATTTTTTAAGCGCATAGCACTAGTAAACTCATAGATATGAAGTACTCCTGTTTGCATCTCGAGTTTAGAAATTTCGGTAGCTGCTATGTTTTCAATATAGCCCATCAAGGCTCTAATAGAATTACCGTGCGCCGAAACCAAAACAGTCTTTCCTTTTACTAGTTCTGGTATGATGGCTTCAAAAAAATACTGAACAGCTCTTTGTTGTGTTTGTTCCAGAGATTCTCCTACGGGTAAGTCGGCTATATTAAGATTATCGTATTTCTGATCAAATCTTGGATGTCTTTCGTCATCTCTTAAGAGACTCGGTGGAGGCGTGCTATAGCCCCTTCTAATCGACCAAAAAAGATCTTCTCCTACTTCCATTTTTACATCATTCTTATTTCGACCTTGCCAAGCGCCGTAATTTCGCTCATTTAATTTCCAGCTCTTTAAAAAATCGACATGCATCAGATCTGCAGTATCTAGGATAATTAGGGCCGTTCTTATGGCTCTTTTTAGATAGGAAGAAAAGCAGATGTCTACCGTAATATTCTGACTTCTGATAATTTCTCCGGCTATTTTGGCTTCTACAATTCCTTCAGGAGCAAGATCGATATCTGTCCATCCCGTAAAGATGTTTTTGCTATTCCAAAAGCTCTTTCCGTGCCTCACCAATATTAGCTTTCCCATCTCTATTTTATATTGAAATTATGCATTAACCTTACTTCTTGACAATCAATCCACCATATCTTCGCCTAATGCACTATGCAACTGGTACAACTTTTCTTCTTGTCTCTTGATTTTCTTTTTCAGTCTATTTTTTCTTGCTTTGGAGTAGGAATCAGAAACAGTATGTTCATAATCCTTAAGGTCTGATTCCAATTTGTTAATTCTTGATTTCGTCTTTTCCTTGATTTCCTTTAATGCAGATTTTCTTTTTGCTTTAAACTCATTCATTTTAGCGATGCGCTTTACTTTTAAATTGGCGATTTGAGTTTTAATTTTAGCTTTTTCGGTTGCTGTTGCTTTTTTGAGCTTTTCGCGCTCACCTTCAATCTCTTCTTCTAATATTAGTATTTGTTCGTCTACATAGTCGTCAAATTCTACTCCGGCCTCACTTTCACTTCTTATAATTTCTGAACTATACGGTTTAAGCGCATCATCAATAAACACAGCGCTATCTTCGGCTACTTCGGCTACAATGGCAATGGTTCCTATGTTCATTTTATTACTAACTTCTTTAATATATTGATCTTCAAAGTCATAACGACTAACATCCCAAATGGCACCAATGGCTGTGCCCGTATATAGACCAATAATTAATCCGAGAGGTCCTCCAAACGTTCCTACGAGTCCGCCGAGCGCCATTCCAGTAAATGTTCTCCATCCTTCTCCATCGGTTGTGTCGTCTAATACTTCATATCGATCATTTTCTGTTTTACGGATCATTATATGTTCATAGAGGGTAATATCTCCATAAGCATCCAGTTCTTTAATTCTGTGCAAGGCTTCAATAGCTTTTGTTTCGTCCTTAAATGGAACTACGATAATATTTGCCATTTTTGTTGATTTTTACTGTTAGTACTAATTGTTATTTATTTTTTATTAATGGATGGATTACGCTGCTAGCTCACCCATTTCCTCATCTAATTCTCTTAACATAATGGACTCTTCGCCAAAGGCTTCCAGTCGATCAATTAGGTATTGTACTTTACTAAGTTCTTCTGCCTGTTCTTTGCAATACCACAGACCAAGTTCTACCACCATATAATTTTCCTCATCGTGGGCAGCTTTGGTGAGTGCGTAACATTGTGTGGTGATCTCTTTTTCGTGTGCTAATGCTGATATTATCACATCGGGAAGGCTTATGTAATCTTGTTTAGGTTTTTCTAGAGCGGGTGTAATAGGTCTAATACCATTTGCTAGAAGCATTTTTTTCGCTTTAACCGCATGTACAGTTTCTTCATCACTATATTGTTTAAAAAGCTTTGCGGCTCCTACAAATCCTTTATCGTCTAACCATATAGACATAGCCAAGTATAATCGTGAAGAAAACTCTTCTTGTTCTACACGGTAGTTAAGTAACGTAACCATTGCCTCACTTAAAAATTCTGATCTTGTTTCCATTTTTTTTCTTTTATAGTATTTGTATTTTTTATAATCCTGTTATAAATGATGAGATCAAAATTAATGGGTTATAATAACCTGAACACTGACTTGGGTCAGTGGGAGTAAACTGATCTAGATCAGTGTAGTAAATAAAGAAAGGATCTATTTTAATAAATAAGCACAGAATTTTTGCGTGAAGGATTGCAGTGGAAATCCCGCAGCATGACGAAGGAGATGCGAGGAATTGGAACGGAAAGCCTGACCCTTGCGGTCACGCCCAACTTTTTCAATTAACCTTTACTAACAAGAATGTACATAATGCCCAAAAGAATTACAATTCCGAAAGCATAGCCTACTAACTTAGCCGTAGTTTTAGAACCTTTTAACAAGGTAATGACCAATTTTACCAGCATATTACTGATGGTGGCGGCAATGATGACCGATGATGCAAGCTTGAGTTTTTCTACTTCTAAAGAAAATTTTGACATACTGATAGTGATAGCATCAGTATCGGCTAAACCTGCGATTAAAGCGGAGTAATACAAACCGCTCTCTCCAAAAAATAGATTGCTATAGAAGACGGCGAATAGAATAATTACATATACCGCACCAAAGCCTATAGCATTTAGCATATTTAAGGGATTGCCAAGTTTGATGTTGGTGATTGGTACATTTTTTGTCTCCGCGCATCAGGATTACAGCTGCAACAGTACAGACCAGCGTAAGTAAGCCAAATGGCAATGCTAGATATTTTAAAATTTCACTGTTAAAAATATAGGCTAATAAGGCAAGTCTTGGGAACATAATGGCTGATGCCACAATAATTCCTGCGCTATATTTTTTGGAGAGTTCTGGTGATTCTTTGCTTCTCGACGCATAATTCCATGTAACTGCTGTACTGGAGATGAGTCCGCCTAAAAGAGCGGTTAGGATAATACCTTTTTTGGAGCCAACAAATTTTACTAAAAAGTAGCCTATAAAATTTAAAAAAGAAACAATTACTATAATGGAGCCAATTTCAAACGGATTCAATAAGTTGTCTGGACCGTATTCTTTGTTAGGTAGAAAAGGGAGTATCAACAGTGCAATTATTGAAAATTTTATAAACGCGAAAAGTTCTTCGGAAGTAATATTGCTTATGACTGAACGAAATCTAGTTTTTAGAGATAGCAGTGTAACAATAATGACTGCGGTTGCCACGGCATCTCTGTAATAGGAAGCAGAAACCATAATACCTAAAACGAAAGTTGCTATTAATGCAAAATTAGTAGTTAGACCCTGACCATGATCTTCTTGTTTTCGTGAAAAGTGATAAAACGCCAAAAACAAGATAAAAGCGCTTAAACTTATAATGAGTAACCAGGGTGTAAATAGGGTAGTGAGGTTCGCCAACGAAAAACCTAAAATAGCAACGATAGGGAAGGTGCGTATTCCGGCGATACCGTTTTCTTCCTTGAGTTTGTCGTATTCTCTTTCTAGACCAATAATAAGGCCAATCCCCAAACTAATTAGAACTCCTAGAATATACGACCCAAACAGTTCGTTTATTCCTTGAAATACGTCCATAAATTTCTTTCAATTTACTGTAAATATATCTCTAAAATTGATTATTTCTAAAAATTGAGATGACAATATAAAACCCCAAGATAGCTGATAATAAAAACCCAATAGCTCCCAATAACGGAATGCCGTTTACTAAAGGCGGCATTTTTGCCATAACTAAAAGCGAAGAGCCAATAGATAGAGCGGCAATAATAACAGCAAATACGAGACGATTGACAGCGCTACTTGATGCGTCTTGAAATTCTTTAAGCCCTTTATGTTCATGAATAATGACTAATTTACCTTCTTTTATTTTCTTTAGGATGGTGTTAATATCATCGGGTAGGGTATCTACAAGTTCATTTATGTCTTGAATGCGATTTATGTTCTTTTTAAATAATCTTTTTAGGTTAAAGCGTTTTCGCGTAATTTTTGAAGTATAAGGCTGTAAGTTATCAGTAATATTAAATGCTGGATCTAATTTAACGCCAACACCTTCAATAATTATTAATGCTCGTATAAGCATATATAAATAATGAGGGAGTGTTATTTTATTCTCATATAAAACTGTTTTAAACTGACCGAGAACGCTGCTTAGTTTGATATTCTGAAGAGATGTATTACTAACATCTTCTATTAGTTCATACAAATCGTATTCTAACTTTTTATAGTCTGGAATTTCAACGTTTACGGCAATTTTCTCCAATAGAGTGATGATCTTCTTGACGTTTTTTTGTAAGAAATAAAGTAAAAGATCACCCAATGTCTCTTTATCATTAGGCATGATAGTTCCCATCATACCGAAATCTATAAAACAGATTTGCTGAGTTTGTGGTAGTACAAAAATGTTTCCTGGATGTGGATCGGCATGAAAAAAACCGTGTTCTAATACTTGCTTCAAATATAAATCTACACCTACTTTTGCCACCGCAGTGGGATCTATATGTAAAGAATGGAGTGCTTCTGTATTAGATACTTTAATACCATCAATAAACTCCATACAAATAAGACGATCGGTAGATAGCTCTCGATACGCTTTTGGTACATAAATAGCTTCATTCCCCTTAAAATCCAAGGCAAAGCGTTCCATATTGCCAACCTCCTTTAAGAAATGAAGCTCCTCTTTGATACTTTTTTCAAAAGATGCTACAATGCGCATTGGTTGTATCGCCTTGGCCTTACTACTATATTTTTGCAAACTTTTAGCAACTTGGGTCATTACCAAGATATCTGCATCAATTATTTCTTCAATATCTGGCCGTTGAATTTTAATAACTACTTCTTCTCCAGAGAGTAATTGTGCTCTGTGTACTTGGGCCAAAGAGGCAGCTGCAAGAGGGGTAGGGTTTATATATTTAAAATGGTCTGAAATTGAAATGTTTAGTTCTTTTTCAACCATTTCATCGACAATAAAGTGTTTTAGCGTAGGAACATGATCTTGTAATTTTGCTAGTTCTTTAACTAGATCTGGCGGTAGCATATCTTCCCGATTACTAAAGATCTGCCCCAGTTTAACATACGATGGGCCTAATTCTTCTAACACCATTCTAATGCGCTCATACTTTGTAAACGAGAGCAATTTTTGAGTCTCAGGATGACTTTTGAGATAGCTGTTTGGAACTAATTTCTTAAGTTGACTACTCGCCATAACATCTTCAAAGCCATACTTTGTGAGTACACTAAAAAGTTTATTATATCTCATAATCTCCCTTTTCTTGGAAAGTTTTAGGCCTATCATATGAAATGTGGGTTTACATATATTTTTCAAGAAACCTAAAAAATTCTTTTTTAAGTTCTGAATATATGTGTCTCTGAGTTTCTATTTGATTTCTAAACTCAATATGTTTTTTTGCTAATTGTGAGTCAATTGCGTCTTCACCAATTTTGCTTTGTCCGGCTATTCGGGCTTCATGTTTTTCAATGATCTCTTGTAGATCTTCAATAACATCACCATGAAGAACAAATTCATTTTGATAATGTTCTAATTGAGCGAGTACGTCTTTATCGGTCCAACGTGTAACCAGCTCACTTAATCTGTTATTGAAAGATTTTAGCTCGTCCTTCCAAAAGGCAAGTTCAAGTTTCCACTGCTCGTGTTCGAAATGCATATTGGAGTTATATAGAATTTCTTTTTCCATAATATTATATGTGTTATTAGTTTATGCAAAGGTTTCGTTTTGTAGTGATATTTGAAATGACTTAGATCAGTCTTTAAAAACTTGTGTCAATGATTTTCTACAGTGATTTTATCTTTTGATGACAACTCTTTTTTAATCTCTAATCATTTCAATCTTTACTATGGTTAATTGATCTAATATTTTGTGACTATTAGAGTACATTCTCCAGTGCGTGAATAATTTTAATGATCGAATCTTACGGAATTAGTCAACCACTTAAGAACAATGCCAGATATGGAAAAATGGTTATTTTAAATATTTGCCTAGAAGGCTAACGGAAGGATCTTTATTATCGATATAGAGGGTTTTGCAGGCTCGTTTCTCTATGGTGAATTAAAAAACTATATCTTGATAATGTCTGAGGGAGTTTCAACTAAAATAGTAATATCTCCTCGTAAAGCAATAGGTTGTTTCATAATCTCTGGATTATGTTGTATTAGTTTTATCCAATCATCGGTAGAAAAATCATGGTGCTCAAAATGTGATTTGTAAGACGGGTGTTCTTGATTAACCAATTCAGATACAACAAGATGTAATCGGCCTGCAAGTTCTACAATTTGCGTGCCCGTTAGCTTTGTTTTAAGGATATCAATTTCTTCGATCTTTAATCCTTCTGCTTTGGCATACGCTAAGGTTTGTTTAGCTCTTACAGATTTAGAGCTATAAAAAAGTGTTATTTGTCTATTTGATGTTGCGATCTCTCCCATGGTTTTGATGTTAAATATTATTCTTCTTTACTTTACATTCTTCTAAATAGTGCTCCAATACCTGTTTTAAAGTTTCTAGATATTCCTGCATTGCGTTCTTATCTACGTGTGGATGACCAGAAGTTGTTAAGGTCAATGGATCTTCATCTAAAGAGCGATAGAGCTCTGGATAATTTGTTTCAATATTTGTAGTAAGTTGTGTTATTTCTCTTAGTATTTTATTTAAATCTTTCATCTAATTTTTGTTTGATTAATCCTATATTTATGATTCTTGTTATTCATAGCGCAATGCATCAATTGGATTTAATTTTGCTGCTTTTCGGGCAGGAAAATATCCAAATGCAACACCTACCAAAGCTGAAAATCCAAAACCGATCAATATTGAGTATACGGCGGTTGGAATGAAGAAGCCGGTTGCTTTATAAATAATTTGATTCCCGATCACTCCAAAAATTACCCCTAAAATTCCTCCAAATAGGCTTAATACTATGGCCTCGATTAGAAATTGAGTCAAAATATCGCTTTCTCTAGCACCTATAGCTAATCGGGTACCTATTTCTCGCGTACGCTCTGTGACAGAGACCAACATAATGTTCATAATTCCAATCCCGCCAACAATAAGAGAAATACTCGCTACAGCTCCTAGTAAAATAGTTAATATACCGGTAATATTTCCTGTGATTTCTTGAAGTTCGATTTGTGTGGTAATCTCAAAATCATCGTCATCTCCATCTTTTATTTTATGTGACTCTCGTAACAACTCGGTAGTTTCTATTTCAGCATCTGCAATGTGGTCTTCACTCAATGCGCTTGCCATGATCAAATTGTAACCTCGCTGATGACCATATAATCTGTTTTGAACGGTGGTATAAGGTGCAATTACTATATCATCCATATCTTGTCCCATACCGCCAGTTCCTTCTTCTTTTAATAATCCGACTACAGTAAAAGGCACTTTGTCGAGGCGTATTTGTCTTCCAATAGGGTCTTGTCCTGGAAATAATTCTTGTCGGATCGTTTCGCCAATAACACAGTATTTTTTAGCTGTTTTTACATCTTCTTTTGTAAAGAAATTTCCTAATTCTATTTCTTTGCTCGTAATATAAAAATAGTCGTATGAGACACCATAAACAGTTGTAGACATATATCCATTTGGACCAATGGCCTGAGCTCCAATTGCTACTAAGGGAGATAATTGAGGCATCCAAACCGAGTTTTTTTGTAACATGTCAAAGTCCTTTTTATCAATAGGGCGACCCATTCTTACATTTATTCCCGCTTTATGTTCAGACTTAGTCTGTATCATCAATAAATTTGTCCCCAAACCGGATATTTGATTTTGAACTTGTAGTGTAGCTCCTTCTCCTGCGGAAATCGTCATTATCACAGCACCCACACCAATGATGATGCCGAGCATAGTCAATAAGCTTCGGGTTCTATTTTTATTAATAGAATGGAAAGCAACTTTAAATATTTTAAAAAACCTTCTCATTAGTATATTTTTATGGTGTTACAGGTTTTTCCAATTCTTTTAGAGCGAATTCTTTAGTGCTTCTATTTTCTATAATCTTATCAGAAATTATTCGTCCGTCTCTTAAATAGATCATACGTTTCGCAAACTGTGCAATCTCGGGTTCATGAGTGATCATTACAATTGTCTTTCCTTTATTGTTCAACTGTACAAAAAGGTTGGCGATATCGATGCTGGCTTTACTATCTAAATTTCCAGTAGGCTCATCGGCCAAAATAAGGGCTGGATTATTCACTAATGCCCTGGCAATGGCAACTCGTTGTTGCTGTCCACCAGATAGTTCATTGGTTTTATGATAAATACGATCTGCTAGACCAACTTGTTCTAATGCCTTTTTGGCAATTTCTTTTGAATTTGAAAACTGCCCGGTTCTATCATAAATGAGAGGCAATTCTACATTTTCTAAGGCTGTTGTTCTAGATAATAGATTATAGCTCTGAAATATGAAACCAATTTTTTGATTTCGAACATCAGCCAATTGATTTTTGTTAAGTGAATTTACTCGAACGCCGTCTAAGTTGTATTCACCTGAAGTTGCTCGGTCTAAGCATCCAATAATATGCAATAGTGTTGATTTTCCGGAGCCCGATGCTCCCATGATTGCTACAAATTCGCCTTGTTCAATAATCATATCGACATCAGTAAGTGCCCGAACTTCAATCTCGCCGTTTTTGAATATCCGACTTAATTTTTTTGTTTCTATTACTTTTTTTGCAGGCATATGATCATTTTTTCGATTTGATTCCATTGATTACTTTACTATTTTCAAATAAAGCTGTCCCGTCCATAAATCGTTTGATTTCAGATTGTAAACCTGTTTTAATTCCAACTTCAATAAACATAAAGTCTAATTTTCCTTGTTCGTTTTCATAAAAGAAACCGTCAATATTGGAGGGTAAATTGTTTTTGAAACTTGTAGGAGTATATAATTCTTCATTATTAATTGTCGCATTAAATTGAGTTTGCAACGAATCTGGAAGTATAGTTTTTGCCTTTTCTTGGAGAACGGGTTTGATTTCTTCAAGCATAGTTTCATTAGGTCTAAATCGCAATGCTGAATTATTAATCAATAATACATTTTTGGCCGAATTTGTGATAAATTCTAAGTTAGCCGTCATTCCGGGTAACAACAAGCCATTTTTGTTATCAACATCAACAACGACTTGATAATTGACCACATTGTTAATCTCGATAGGTTGTAGTCTAATTTGACTAACAGTACCATGAAATTCATTTTCGGGATATGTCTGAACTGTAAAGCGAACTTGCATTCCGTTCTTGATATAGCCTATATCACTTTCGTCCATATCTGCCAGAATTTGCATTTTAGAAAGATCTTCAGCAATTACAAATAGGGTAGGCGTAGAAAAAGAGGCCGCTACGGTTTGCCCTTCTTCTACGCTACGTTCAATGACGGTACCATTAATAGGAGAAGTAATATGTGCATATCCCATATTAACCAAAATATTATTTACGGAGGCGGCAGACGCTTTCTTTGCACTTAAAGCTTGGTTGTAAGTAAATTTAGAGGTGTTGAATTCTTTCGTTGCAATTACACCTTTTTCAAAAAGCGTTTTATTTCGCTCATATTCATCTTTGGCTTGCGCAAGTTGTGCCTCACTTACTCCCAAATTTGCTTGTGCACTAGTAAGATTGGTACTTAGTAGCTTTAGATCCATTTCTGCTAAAATTTGTCCTGCAGTTACTTTGTCATTATAATCCACATTTATTTTTTTGATAGTCCCTGAAATTTGGGTTCCTATCTCTACAGTATTTATAGCTTCAACTGTACCTGTACTTGAAACATCTGCTTCAATATTTCCTTTTTGTAATGAGGTGAAGGTATAATCAAGTTTTTTGGACTCTAATTTTGGCATAACATAAAAATAGCCTATTGCCGCAATTGCTATAACTAGTAGTATTAACCATCTGTACTTTTTCATTGTATTCAACTTTGTAATGGCAAATCTATGTAGTTGCGTGGATTATTCTTATGATATAGGTCAGTGTTTGGAATTAGTTGCCAAAAAAAAAATCGCACTTAATGCAACATATGCTGTTACAATAAATGCGATGGGTAAAAGTGAATTTGAATAGGTTATTTAGAAAGAAGGTTAAGCTGGCGCACTAATTCTTCTCCATCAATTATGTGTTCTGTAATAGTAAAAACTTCCTTTCTGTTTTTTCTGAAGTCTTTTACAAATTGAGCGAGTCCATCTTCTAGATTGGCATGTTCCTCTCTAAATTTATGTGAATCGTAAGCAAACGGATTATCCATCAGCTCTGCAAGATGCATTAAATGTTTTGTTGTTTTTTCCAATAATGAAGCACATTGTTTATCCACTTTAAGCAAGTTTACTTCAATTTCCTGCACCCTATCAATATTCTCTCTCTTTGAGAGATATAGAAAATATTTGTCGATTAGATGATGTAGAAATGTTAGATCATCTTTATAGAATAAGAGATCTGACTTCCAATGTTCTGTTAGAACATATAGTTTTGACCAATCGGCTTCTAGAATGTAATCATCTTTTGGCCTATTTCTGAATTCGTTCATATTTAGATTTATTTATTACGTTGTTATGAGTTTGGTTCAGCCATGGCAATAACCTGCCCAACCGTTGCCGATTCACCTCTTTTTACTTTTATTTCTTTAAGTGTTCCTGAAAAAGGTGCTGCTACTTCATAGGCTACTTTTTCAGTCTGTACTTCGACGAGTGTTTCTCCTTCTTCAAAAGAATCCCCGGGTTCTTTATACCAGAGTACTATAGAACTTTCGGTTCCTTCTCCTAATTCTTCAGGAAGAACTATTTCTTTCAGCTTTGACATATTAAACTATTTTCATGTTTGTTACTGCGGCTACGATGTCTTTGGCATCTGGGATCACGTAATGTTCCATCACGCGGCTATACGGAATTGGAACATCTGGGATAGCTAATCTTACTATGGGAGCTTTTAAGTAATGAAACCCTTCCGAAGCAACTATTGCACTTATTTCGGCGGTAATTCCGTAGGAATAATAATCTTCATCGACTACCAACAAGCGTCCCGTTTTCTCAACCGATTTTAAAATGGTTTTCTTATCAATCGGTTTTATAGAACGTAGGTCGATTACCTCAGCCTCAATTCCTAGGCCAGCTAATTCATTAGCTGCTTCTAGCGCCTTCACCGTCATCATTTGCACTCCAACGATGGTGACATCACTACCTTTTCTAACGACATTCGCTTTATCTAAAGGTATTGTGTAAGCTTCTTCCGGCACAGGTCCTAAAGAAGCATCCAACTGATCCATCCATCCAAGACCTTGTAGGGTTTTATGAAACATAAAAATAACTGGATTGTCATCGCGAATTGCTGAAATCAACATTCCTTTTATATCTTGAGGGAAAGTAGGTGCTACTACTTTTAAACCAGGCAGATGTCCGAAACTGGCATATAAGGTTTGAGAATGCTGCGCTGCATCACTATAACCGCCACCAACTGCTGTTAAGATGACAATTGGCAATTTTACATTGCCACCACTCATATACGGTATTTTAGCAATGTGATTGTAAATTTGATCCATTACTACCCCATGAAAATCAACAAACATTAACTCTACAATGGGGCGCAATCCTGCTGCTGCTGCACCAACCGAAGCTCCTATAAATCCTGTTTCAGAAATAGGGGTATCCATAATTCTTTCTCCTCCAAATTTATCGTACAGTCCTGTGGTTGAGCCAAAGATTCCTCCATATTTCCCTACATCTTCACCCATTATAAAGATGCTGCCATCTCTTTCCATTTCTTGTTCTAAAGCCTGAATCATGGCTTTGCTTCCGGTGAGTTTTTTTATTTTTTCTTTTGTTGTTTCCATCTTATACTATTTTAAATTTTTACCTGCCATTACACGGTTAATAAAACACATTCTCTAAGGCTTCTTCTGGTTTTGGATAGCTGCTTTTAATCGCAAATTCAAAAGCGCCATCTACTTCTGTATAAATTTCATTTTCAAGAGCATCAATATCTTCTGTAGTTGACAAATTGTCTTTTAGTATATATTCCTTTAACCGTTCAATAGGATCCTTTGCTCTTAAACTTGGAGCTTCTTCTTTATTGCGATATAATTCAGGATCTCCCTGAAAATGACCGAGGTAGCGATAGGTTTTAATTTCTATAATAGAGGGTCCTTCACCCTTTCTTGCTCTTTCAACAGCTTCTTTACTTACTCTGTACATCTCAAGAGGATCATTATCTTTTACCAAATAGCCTTTTATGCCATATCCTCGAGCCCTTAAGTCGTTAGATGATACACTGGTTGAAGCTTTTTGAGAAACAGAGATCCCCCAAGAATTATCTTCCACCACTAATATGAAAGGCAAGTTCCATAGTGCTGCCAAGTTCATAGACTCGTGAAAAGCTCCCGAATTGGCCGCACCTTCACCTATAAAAGCAACAGCTATATCACTGGTCCCTTTTTTCTTATTTGCTAAAGCAGCTCCTACAGCGTGAGGAATCCCAGCTCCAACAATACCACCACAGGAAAATTTCACATTGGGATCAAATAAGTGCATATGCCCGCCTTTTCCTTTTCCAAGACCTGTTTTCTTGCCATAAATTTCTGCGGTCATTTTCTTTAGATCTACACCTTTGGCTATGGCTTGGTGGTGCGGACGATGCGTAGCTGAAACCGTATCATTATTTGTTAGATGAACGATCATGCCCGCAGCAGATGGTTCCTGTCCGTTAGATAGATGCATTTCTCCCGGGATAGGGCCCGCTCCAATGTTAAATATTGGTTGTTTACCTTCTAAGTAAGCCTTTTCGATCCTTTCTTCATAATATCTTGACTTTTTCATAGCACGATACATCCAAAGAAGGTCATTAATATTTATCTTATTCATAATAGGAAATTTTAGATTATAAATGTAGATAAGGGACTTATTGTGCCAAATGACCTAGGTCATTTTATCTTTATTATTTGATATTTATGTTGTTAGCGTTCATCATAGAAACTACTTGTGGTATATTAAATAGCAGTAAATAGTGGTCATAAATGGACAATAACCCAATGCACTCGCAAGAAATAGTGGAACGTTTGTTTTCTTGAAAACAAGAGCTATCTATTTGAATCTATCGGCCAAAAAAATCCCAAGATCAGCTTTGAAATTATATTCTGCTTCTGGTCTTGGGAATTAGGTTAGCTAGTATTATATCCAGAGTATCAGTT
Source organism: Ulvibacter sp. 2305UL32-6 (assembly GCF_058148545.1). Lineage (NCBI taxonomy): Bacteria > Pseudomonadati > Bacteroidota > Flavobacteriia > Flavobacteriales > Flavobacteriaceae > Ulvibacter > Ulvibacter sp. 2305UL32-6. The sequence goes on along the minus strand of NZ_JBYVKA010000002.1, from coordinate 660,125 downwards.
TTATGATTTTTCTGAATTTCTCTAGTCAAAAGTCTGTTCAGCTATTTTTAAAGTAGCCCTTCTTTTTCCTAAGAAATACTATGACATAAAAATACATCATAAGCAATGTTTTAAACATGATATAAATCAGTTTACACAACTGACCGATATCATTTCTCCTTCTTTGCATGCGAGCTATTTTTACTCGAACTAATTCATAAATATTGAACGAGACAAATACAATAGTATTTAAAGCAAAACGCTTTTTTGAAGAGGTGGGCGATATTACATATTTCGCTATCCGATTCTTTAAGGAAGTATTTACAAAGCCTTTTGAATGGAGAGAGTTCATTCGGCAATGCTACTATATGGGAAATCGCTCATTTCTATTGGTAGGCGTCACGGGATTTATTCTTGGCTTAGTATTTACGTTGCAATCAAGACCCACCTTGCTTGAATTTGGAGCCGCATCTTGGATGCCTTCCATGGTGAGTATATCTATAGTTCGTGAAATTGGACCTGTTATCATTGCCCTTATTTGTGCAGGTAGGATCGGGTCGGGGATTGGTGCAGAGCTAGGTAGTATGAAAGTGACCGAACAAATTGATGCCATGGAAGTTTCAGGAACCAATCCGTTTAAATATTTGGTTGTAACCCGCATTTTAGCAACGACGCTCATGCTCCCATTACTTATTATCATGGGTGACGCAATAGCCCTTTTGGGTTCTGCGATCATTGAAAATTTAAAAGGGGAGGTTTCTTATGTATTGTACTTTAATAAAGTGTTTGATGCATTAAAATTTAGTGACGTGGTTCCTGCAACAATTAAATCGTTCTTTTTCGGTTTCGCCATTGGTTTAATAGGTTGTTATAAAGGTTATAACTGCTCTAAAGGAACGGTAGGAGTAGGGGAAGCTTCTAACGCTGCGGTAGTATATACATCTATGCTGCTCTTTGTTATCGATTTTATAGCTGTATTTCTAACTGATATATTCTTTGATATATGAAGCAACCTGTTTTAGAAATAAAAAATTTACACAAAAGCTTTGGTGATAACCACGTTTTGAATGGTTTTAGTTTACAACTGTACGAAGGGGAGAACTTGGTGATCATGGGGAAATCTGGTTCTGGCAAATCGGTTATGATAAAGTGTTTGGTTGGTTTAATGGCCGCAGATAGCGGATCGATCAGGATCCGAGATTTAGACATTACCTCTTTGGGCCAAAAAGAATTGGATGTATTGCGCACCGAAATTGGGTTTCTCTTTCAAGGAAGCGCCCTATACGATTCAATGACCGTAAGAGAAAACCTTGAATTTCCTTTGCGAAGAAATCGCGAAAAGATCAGTGGTTCTCAAACAACTGAAGAATTGGTGGTGGAAGCCCTTAAAAATGTTGGTTTATTAGATGCAATAGATCTTATGCCAGCCGAACTTTCTGGAGGAATGCAAAGACGGGTAGCGCTGGCGAGAGCGTTGATCTTAAAACCAAAGATCATCTTGTATGACGAGCCCACCACAGGGCTAGACCCAATTACTTCAAAAGAGATCATTCAACTAATGCGAAGCATTCAGAAAACGTATAAAACATCATCCTTGATCATAACGCATGATGTTGACTGTGCACGAGTGATTAGTAACAGGATGATTTTGCTTGTTGATGGGATTAATTATGCCGAAGGAACATTTCAGGAGCTTTCCACTTCCGAAGACCCAAAAATTAAAGCCTTTTTTAAAAATTGATTTATATGAAAAGCCCATTTTCAATGTATAGACAAAATGAGAAGAATGACAGGGGCGATCAATTTTCTCGTTTAACAAAGATCTTATTATGAATAAAAAATCAGCTACTCATAAAACCCGCGTCGGATTGTTTGTTGTTCTAGGCACCCTTGTCCTAGTTGCCGCATTGTATTTTATCGGAAATAGGCAACATATTTTTAGTAAAAACATAAAGGTATATGCGGTTTTTCAAAATGTCAATGGTTTACAATTAGGCAATAACGTTCGCTATTCAGGCATCAATATAGGAACCGTAGGAAAGATAGAAATGATTGATGAAGCGACGATTGTGGTACAAATGATGGTTGAAGAAAAAACGGGAGCATTTATTAGAAAAGATGCCATTGCCACTATAGGTTCTGATGGACTAGTAGGTAGTATGGTAGTTAATATTTTGCCAGGGAAAGAAAATTTACTAGCCATCACTTCTGGGGATACCATACCAACCTACAGCAAAATTGGTGCAGATGATATGCTATCAACACTCAATGTAACCAATGAGAATGCTGCATTACTTACAGCCGATTTATTAAAGATCACCAATAAAATTTTAAATGGAGAAGGTGCGTTGGGTACTTTGATCACAGATTCATTACTTTCTAAAGACATACAGTTAACACTATCGAATTTAAAACAGACCACAGAAGGTGCCAATCGATTGGTATCTACGCTGAACTACAAATTTTCACAAATTGACATGAAAGATAGTGCTGCCGGGGTTTTATTGAATGACACAGTTGTTGGAAATAAAATTGAAAGTTTGGTGTCAAACTTGGAGCTTTCAAGTGAATCTATCACGGAAACCACACAGCAACTTGAAATTTTAGTTTCCGACATGAATTCTGCGGAAAGCACCTTCAATTATCTTACAAAAGACACGAGGTTGCCCAAAACGATCGATTCAACGATGCAAGAGATAAAAGCGGCTTCGACCAAATTAAATGAAAATATGGAAGCTTTAAAGCATAACTTCCTCTTCCGAGCTTATTTTAGAAAGCAGGAGCGAGAAGCCAAAAAAAATGCTAAATCAATTAAAGATTAGAACGCATGAAAGTAGAACACTTAGAAGAACGGATATTAGATTATAAAACTTCCATTGAAACCGTAGTCACTAAAAAGACAAAATGGAAAGAGAGCACCAAACCCTTGCTGTTAAAAACACTAAAAGCCGTTGCTTCCAAATACAAGATCGGCTGGAAAGTGCAGGAACTTAATTGGATCTATAACAGTGAGGCTATTAATATTAGTTTTGAATCATTTCCCGAAGAGTTGATGGATTGCACCAACCGAATTCCCACCTTTCAGTTTATACCAGGAGGTGCCTTGGTTTTTTCGCAAACTTATAGTGGAGACGTTTACATTTTTGTGCTATATCCTGAAATAGAAGCAACGTCTACCGAAAATAATATGATAGAGTTTGGGATCATGAATCCTTCAGAAATTACCGAGAAAGTGATCATTGACAAAGTAGATGATTTTCTAAAGGAAATGATTCAGTGGGAGGTGCCAAATAAAAGAACGAAAGTAGGCTATAGCCCTTCTTAAAATTTGAAATTTTTTAGACTTTCCATTGCGGCCTCATAACCAATTTCGAAAATGGCATCTATGTTTTTTAGATTGAACATCCCGTATTGTTCAAGTTTTTTGGGAGCGATTAAAAGATCGACTTCTTTGAATTTGGAGGCACACTGACTGTCAAAACTTATATTGTAAGCCCTGTTTGCCACTTGATATGAATGTTTGAGCTGACCAACAGACATATCTTGAAGCGGATTTACATACACTCCAATAATCGTATCGCATTGACTCTTTAGGGGCTCCACAAGAAAGTTGTTTAAAACGCCGCCATCAACATATGGGATCTTATCAATAATTACGGGGGTAAATATTCCTGGGAAGGCAGCCGACGCTAGAATAGGTTTTATAAGCTCTCCTTTATGAAAAATTCGTTCCTTCCCTTCAATCAGATTGGTGGCGGAGATAAAAAGTTCTTTTTCTAGAATTTCAAAATCGTCTAATGTAAAAAACGGAAAAAAATCTTTGTAGAATTTACTGGTATCTATAAAGCCTGGTTTATTTCGGGCATATCGTGTATAATGAAAGATGGGAACCTTTTTAAAAAAATCGAAGATGGTCTGCCATGTATGACCTGCTGCAAAGAGGGCGCCTACAATTGCGCCGGCACTAGTGCCAGACAAGTGTGTTATTTCAATTTTATTTTCTTCCAGTGCTTTTAGGACGCCAATATGGGCCACTCCGCGAGCACCACCACCTGATAAAACTAAACCTGTTTTCATTGTAAAATTATCTGTCGATCTGATGCAAAGTTAACATAAGAATTTCAGCCTCATATAGCAACTATGGATTAATAATATAACCATCGAGCATTTCAATAATCCGATCAGTCTTCTCTGCAAAATCAAGATCATGTGTTACAATAAGTAATGACAGACCGTGTTCGTCACTCAATTTTTTAAAAATTGAAAAAACATTTTCAGCATTGTGACTATCTAAATTTCCTGTAGGTTCATCGCCCATAATGATAGATGGGTTATTGATAAGCGCGCGGGCAATCGCAACTCGTTGCTTTTCACCCCCAGAAATTTGAGATGCCTTTTTGTGTGCCAGATGTTCAATATTTAAGATCTTAAGTTTTTCTATAGCATCTTTTTCTATTTGAGGCAATGATTTTTCGCCTAGTTTTTTTGCAGGAAGCATTACATTTTCTAATACACTAAATTCTGAAAGCAAATAGTGAAACTGAAAAACAAAACCGATATGTTTATTTCGTATGTGGGAAAGCTCATCACTACCTTTACCCGTGATTTTTTCTCCTTGAATAAGGAGGTCGCCGTCATAATTAGTATCCATTGTAGAAAGAATATAGAGGAGCGTAGACTTTCCGCAGCCAGATTTTCCCATGATAGAGACAAACTCACCATCATCAATAGTAAAGTTGATATCTTTTAGCACATGAAAATCTACAGGCTTCTTAAAATGCTTATTAATATTTTTTGCTTCTAGTACTACCATTTTTTATTTATTGACCTCTAATTATTTCTACTGGATCTATTTTTTTAGCCTTGAGTGAGGGAAGATACCCTGCAAGAAATGTAGAGATCATTGCAAAGGAGATCCCGATAATATAATACCAACCGTTAAAATTAACCGGATAGGTTGAAATAGTTGGTAATGCGTCGGTTTCAAAAGGTACACGGTCAATCATTGCTGAAAGTAAATAGCCTAAACCAAGGCCGAGAATTCCGCCCACCAGTCCGATAATCATCGCCTGACTCAAAAATATAAATTGCACATCTTTCCCAGAAAATCCAATGGCCTTTAGGATGGCGATATCGTTCATTTTTTCATAAATAAGCATATTTAGAATATTGTAAATTCCGAAGCCAGCTACAATTAGTAAGGTAATTGAGACTGCATAAGTTATGAGGTTTCTTATAGTTGTGCCCGTTTCAAATTGTGCGTTGGCCGTTGCAATATCAACTGCTTTCAGTTGATATTGAGATGCAATGGTCTTGGCTAATTCGGGTGCATCTTCTATGTCGTGCAATTTTACATTGATATCTGTGATATAATTGTTGGTCACACCTAAGATTCGCTGAACAGTACTAAGATTTGCATAACTCTGAACATTGTCTAGATCGGCAATCCCGCTCTGATAGATCCCAACGATTTTTAAAGGGAAAATTCCATTATCAATAGTACTTATTTGAATGCGATCTCCAACATGTAGCGACATTTTTTCGGCAACACCAGACCCAAGAAAGATTCCTGAGCTGTTATTGTGTAAATCCTGAGCTGTTCCTTCTATAATATAGTCTCCAAAATTAAATAAGGCTACTTCCTTTAGTACGTCGATGCCCTTTAAATTACCTGCCAATTCTATAGGTCCTGAAATATAAAATAATTGGCTGTTTAGCTGCGGAAGTGCCCCTCTAACCTTTTCGTTTGTATTTAGTTTATTGATGAGCGGGAGTGCATTGTGTATTTTTTTCTCGGTTTGTTTTGGCTTAACAGATTGTACTATGTTTATTGCATCTTTAAAGTTTAAATACTTAGCAATTGGCTGTTTTTGTGATGGTTCTATTTCATTATAGATATGTATATGAGGCGTTTGATTTAGAATAAGGCTGTCGAGCATTTCATTGAGGCCTGTCATAAAGCTAACCAAGGTAATATAAGAACCAATCCCGAAAGTGACTCCTAAGGCCGCAATGGCCGTTTGTTTTAATTTGGTTAGTAGATGAGTTTTTGCAATCCCTAGAAGTAAACGACTGTTCATAAAGCATCGGGTTTTAGCAATATGGTTTCGGCCGTTATCCCAGAAACTATTTCTATTTGATCTTGTGTTTGCAGGCCTGTAGTTACTTCTACGACCCCAGAGGCAGTTTTAACCTTATTATTTCCGAAGAGATAATCGCGAGGAATAATAAGAACGTCTTCCTTTATTTCCACAATGATATTCCCTTCACCAGACAGACCTGGATAGAGTGTATTGGGTGCATCAGAAAAAATGGCCTCAACTTTAAAAGTCTGGTTGCGTTCATCTTTGTTTGGATAAATTTTTGTGACATGTGCTATAAAAATTTGATCTGGATAGGCATCGAGTGCAACAACTACTTTCTGTTCTTTAGAAATAGCCACAATATCGACTTCATCGACCAGCATTTCTAAGAGAAATTTGTCTTTACTTCCCACGAGTCCGAGTGGTTGCTGAGGGTTTACAACCTCCCCTGGATTTTTGAAGAGTGCATAAACTTTGCCGTTCATTTTACTGCTTATCGTGTAATCCTGCGTAGTAATGACCGAATTTTTATAAGTATTGGCGGCTTGGTTTAGCTGGGTTTGTAGTTCATTTTTGGTGCGTTCATATTTTGATTGAAGTGTAGCAACCGTATTTGTGCTAAGTTCAAATGCAAGTTGCTTTGCATCTAGTTGTGCTTTAGAGCCTATTTGTTGTTCCCAAAGATTTTTCTGTCTGTAGTAATTGATACTGTCGTTTTGCAAGTTAAGTCGTGCAGCTTTGATCTCATTTTCAATGGCGAGTAGTGCCGCGTTATTGCCGCTGTAGTTCTTTTGGGCTAGATCATAGGCAAGTCTTGCATTTTCTGAATTTAACTTAGGATTGCTGTTTGTGATCTGAAATAAAGGAGTGCCCTTTTGTACCAGAGTACCTTCAGAGACCAAATTACTTTCCAAAATACCGTTTACGCTGGCAAATACTTCATACAAACTATCGGGTTGGACGGTAACGGAAACATAGACAGATTTAGTGATGGTTCCAACGACTGGTTTTACTGTAGTTTCTTTTTTATTGCAGGCATTGAAAACAATTGCTATCGTGACGATCCATAATAATTTTTGCATTTAGTACACTTTTTCCCAAAATTGGAACAAATGCATTACAATCGAAATGATAATTGTCAGTTCGTTTAGGTTCGTCGCAACATGATAATTATCATGGTAATTATAGTGTCAACTGTATACTTTACACTCGGAAATTGGATAAACTATGAAATGGTTAGTGTTGTTTATTTTGAGTGTTATATTCGCAAACTGCGGAGTACAAGAATCAGCTCAAGTAGGGGAATTGAACCTTCAAAAACCTGTGGTTATTGGAAAGACCATGGTGCTTTGCTTGTCTCCTGTAGACGAATTTAGAACCTCTTTTGAGGTTGAAATGAAAAGAGAATTACTAGCTCATGGTGTTCATGCTGAGAATAGTTCTGATTACATCCCGAAGAGTCTCACGCAAGATAATTCAACTAAAATAGAACTTGAAAAATTAATTAAATCCTTGTCGAAAAAAGGCTTTAGCCGATTGCTTATTTCAGCTTTAACAGATATCGAACACACAAAACTTGATGCTGAAGGCTATTTCGGAGACTTCGAAATTTATCACTTTACTACAAACGTTTTTAAACTCCATGATAACGGTTCTTCTTTGGTGGGTTCTTTGTGCATTGGTTTCTATGATTATCAACTTACGTCAATTAGTGTAAATGATTTTGCACAGACTATTGTAGAAAAATTGTTTGAAAATGGGCTGATCAATTCGAATGAATCGCAGCATCTAGAAGTTTACAGTCTTTAATTTTGAAGTATAAAACAACTAAAATATAAACATAATGGGATCAAAATTTAGAAACATACTGGTTTTTTTCGGAATAATAGCGTTGCTATTAGTTGCTTTTGCCATGTGGTATCGCGCAACTTATAAGATGGAAGAAATTTCTGCATATTCGGTCAATTCAGAAGAAATGCCTAATAAAATTGCTATTGCAACTCAAGGTAGTGCCTTTAAGGAAGCCGTTGTGACCAATATCATTAATCAGTATAAAAAGGACAGTGTTTATATAAATGTTTTTGATATATCAAATTTAGCTACCTTATCATTCGATCAATATGACGTCATTATTATCATACATACTTGGGAATACGGAAATCCTCCGCAAGAAGTGAGCAATTTTATTGAAGCCCATAAGGTAGCGAAGGATAAATTGATCGTATTCTCAACTTCTGGACAAGGCACAAATAAAATAGAAGGAATCGACGCTTTATCTGGAGAATCCATACTCGAAAATGCGAGCGATTATTCAGATGCTATTATCGAGAAGGTCGAAAAAATTATTCATTGAGAATAGCAGTTATTTTTAACTGTAGATCATTTTGCTGACAGTAATTTAAAGTTCTTTATCTTCAGTCACTAAAACTGTTTTCCAAACTAATTTAACGGTAGGTAGCGCACCTCTTCCGAAAACAAACAAGAAAATACAATGGATATTTTTGAATTACTAAAAGAATGGTTCTCTAATCACCCAACCGCCACAAGTGTTTTTAAATATTTACTCTGGGTCGTTTTTGTAATAGGGGTAATTCAATTTTTCCGAAGGTTTTTAAAGAAAAAAATGCCCGAGACCTCTTCTCGATACAAGGCACAAAAAGCGATTGAGATTTTTGGATATTTCTTTATCATTATTTTGACCATTTCTTATTTTACAGGAAATATCAAGGACTTTACCTTAGCAATAGGTTTGTTTTCAGCGGGTATTGCTATAACCCTTCAAGAACTCTTTCTGAGTTTAGCCGGATCTATCTATATTTTTTTGGTTCGAGTATATTCACCCGGAGACCGAATTGAAATTAACGGAATTAAAGGTGACGTTATTGACATCGATAGTATTTATACAACTATGATGGAAATTGGGCAATGGGTAACCAGCGATAATTATAGCGGACGAATTGTTAAACTCAGTAACGCCTTTGTTTTTAAAGGTCCTGTATATAATTATTCTAAGGATTTTCCATTTATATGGGACGAACTGAATATTTTAATAAGGTATCAGTCTGATATGGATAAAGCGAAAGAGATCGTTATTTCTGTGGCTTCGGAGGTCTTAAGCAAATATACGGCCGATTCAAAAAAACAATGGGAACAAGTGGTAAACAAATTTTATGTAGAAGATGCCATTTTAGATCCTACCCTCGCTATTACACTAACCGATAATTGGGTAAAATTTAATTTGAGATATATAGTAGATTATAAAAAGCGGCGAGTTACTCAGCATTTGTTATTCGACAATATACACAATAAGATAAATGACACCGAAGGATTGGTACAGCTAGCATCAGCAACTGTTGAAGTGATTAAAATTCCTGAGATTAAAATGAGTAAGTGATTTTAGTTGAGCTGATATTTGTCATAGTTTATTTTCCGAATGATGCTTAATTTTAAGCTAATCTTATAATCAAAAATTATGACGATCAATATTCAATTTGTAAAAATGAAGACGAGCGATAGCATGTCTGAATACGTTACTAAAAAACTTCAGAAGATCTCGAAAAAGTATGATTGGGTGATCAATGTTGATGTGTTTTTCAAAATGGAAAATGACCCAACCGAAAAAGGACATATTTGCGAAATGGAAGTAAGTCTGCCGGGTCCAAAGATATTTGCAACTTCAAATGAAAAGAATTTTGAAGTGGCAGTAAAAGAGACCATAAGCGACATTGAAACGCAACTCAAAAAACGAAAAGGAAAATTTACAGACCAAAACATATCCTCCTAGATGAAAAAGATACTTATACCTATCGATTTTTCTGAACATTCAGAATATGCCTTAAAAGTTGCAGCTACCTTAGCCAAAAAGCATAATGCTTCTTTGGTTGTTCTTCACATGATGGGATTGTCGGAAGCCGTTTTAACCAAAAACGAATCCCAAGAAATGTTTGAAGCGATTTATTATATGAAATTAGCTGAAAAGCGATTTGAAGATTTCTTAGATCGCGATTATCTCAAAGGGATTTCAATTGAAACCACCGTTCAAAACTATAAAGAATTTCATGAGATCAACCAAGTTGCTCAAGAATTTGCTGTCGATCTAATCGTTATGGGATCACACGGCGCTAGCGGTGTAAAAGAAGTCTTTATAGGGTCAAACACCGAAAAGGTGGTGCGTACTTCAGATATTCCTGTACTTGTTGTAAAAAATAGCATGAAGCACTTTGAAATGGAAAGAGTTGTATTTGCGTGCGATTTTAACTTAGACTTTATAGAACCTTTTAAAAAGGCTTGGGAGTTCTTTGGTAAACTCGGAACTGAATTTCAGGTTGTATTTATTAATACACCCGAGAAATTTTTAAGCAACCAACAGATGGAGGAACGCGCATTTAAGTTTATGTTGCAGAGTGGGATAGAGAATACAGAGGTATTTGACAATATAGTGTACTATTGCGATTACCGATTGGAACACGGTATTTATAGCTTCTCTAATTCTTACGAGGCAGATCTAGTGGTAATTCCTACGCATGGGAGAAGAGGCTTGGCCCATTTCTTTTCAGAAAACATAGGTGAAGCAATTGTAAATCATAGCGATCTACCTATTATGACTTTTAAAGTGTAGATAAGCTGCGAAGTGGTCTAATTATGCTTTTTTATGAATGATCTCTCCAGTAACTGTAGTTGTCTTTTTGACCATATTGTAGATAGTTCCAAATTTTTCAAGATTTCTTTTTAAGAGCGCAAGATTGATCTTATCGTCTCGGCTAATAAGAATTACCTGATATACAATATTTTCTAGCCTCGCGGGCTTGGTAAAATGGGTTGCTGTTACTTCAATAGTGGCCTGGTCATACTGAAATTTCATCATTCCTGAAAAACGTTCAATATTTTTTAGGATACAAGCCGCTAGTGAGCTTAAGTATATGTCTGCCGGACTCGAGAGAATAGCTTGAGTTTCACTCGTTATTCCGAAGGGAACCTCTACTTTTTTTAAATGTATTGTTCCTTCTTTTTCTGAAAAAGATGTTGCCTTGATCGAATAATCCATTGTTATTTATAATAAAGTGTGAAGTGCAATATCGATCATGGTCGAAAAACTAGTCTCACGATCATCTGCTGAAGTGGCTTCTTTGGTCACCAGTGAATCTGAGATCGTTAATATTGCTAAGGCTTTTACATTGTGCTTGGCAGCTATTGTGTACAAACCTGCAGCTTCCATTTCAACGCAAAGTATGCCAAAAGCGGCCCATTTCTTATAACTGTCCAGATCATCTTCATAAAATTCGTCACTTGACAAAACATTACCAGCTTTTATTGAAATATTGTGTTGCTCTGCATATTTAGCTGCTTTTAGAAATAATTCAAAATTGGCAGTTGGAGAATAATCGGAATTAATAAATCGCGAATTATTAATTCCTGAAGTAGACGAAGCGGCCATGGCAATCACAATATCGCGAAGTTTAATGTCTTTGTGATAAGAACCTGCACTTCCTACCCGAATAAGGTTTTTAACTCCGTAATCATTGATCAATTCATGGCAATATATAAGTGCCGAAGGAATACCCATTCCTGTTCCTTGAACCGATATAGGCACACCTTTAAACGTTCCGGTATATCCAAGCATTCCGCGTACATCATTGTATAATTTAGGATTGTCTAAAAAATTCTCTGCGATCCATTTGGCACGCATCGGATCGCCTGGTAATAATACATTTTCGGCAATTTCTCCTTTTTTGGCTTCTATATGTGTGCTCATTTGGTGTGGTTTTCTGGGTCGTAAACCATGGCAACTCCATTTGAGGTGCCAATTCGTGTAGCACCCGCCTGAATAAATGCAATGGCTTGTTTTGCCGTTTTAATTCCGCCAGAGGCTTTAATCCCCATTTTGTCTTTTACTTTTTTATGAATCAGTCTTACATCTTTTAAGAGCGCTCCTTTTTTGCCAAATCCGGTGGAAGTTTTGATGAAATCGGCTCCTGCGATACGTGCAATTTCGCAGACTAGTTCAATTTCCGTAGCATCAAGATAACAAGTTTCTATAATCACCTTAAGCTTTCGGCGACCTATCGTTTTTTTAATGGCTCTAATTTCTTCACTAACAGATTTAGTGAGTTGTGATTTTAAGAAGCCCAAGTTTATAACCATATCAATTTCATCTGCACCTTCTTTAACCGCCTGTCTTGCTTCCTGTATTTTTGCTTTTGTAGAAGTTGCTCCCAAAGGAAATCCAACGGTCGCGATCACCTTGGCTGGGTGGTTTTTTAGTTCATTTACAGCCAAATATACGTAACAGCTATTTACACAAACTCCATAAAAGTCGTAGTGCTTCGCTTCATCACAAAGCTTGATAATATCATCTACGGAGGTAGTAGCCTTTAACTTTGTATGCTCAATATAGGTGTGCAGATTTGTCAAATTACTTCGAGTTTATAATAGTTATTAGGTCGTTTTTTGAGAGTACTCCCGATTGTCTCCAAACTTGCTTTCCACCCTTAAAAAGGATCATAGTGGGGACACCGCGAACTTGATATTCTGCAGAGAGAGGTTGGTTTTTGTCAACGTCGATCTTTACAATTTTTATGCTGTCGCCCAATGTTTCTTTTACTTGTTTTAATATTGGCGCCAAGGTCTTACATGGCCCGCACCATTCAGCAAAAAAGTCAACAAGCACTGGAGTTTCAGAACTTATTATGGTTTTAAAATTACTTTTCATTTTTCAAGAGTTGTGTTTTTAGTTTTGGTATTCCTTCTTTTTGTTGAAATACTATGGCTCTATTTTTTCAAATTTATAACTTGTAAGTGCGTAAAACAACCATCCGAAGCAGATTAGGAACATCAATCGCTGAAAGAGTCCAACATATTCTGGAAAGCTAAATTGAAGAATTGATAATACAATGGTCAATCCCAAGACTATAGCTGTCTGTATTTTAGGCGTTTTTCCTATATTTTTAGTGAAAATACTTAAACATAGTACTATAAACCCAAAACCTGATAACACAGAAAATAGCGAATGTAAGGCATCGTGTGTGTAGTTATAATGTATTAAACTATTGAAACCTGCTAATTGATATATGGCTGTCATTCCGAAGGAGATCCCAAAAAAATACAAGGCTATAAAGGGTATCCAATGACGTTTTAAAATATAAGAGCCATAAATAAGCGTAGCCAGGCTCATAGCAGCAAATGAGATATTTATGATCCAGTTTTCGCTCGTTTGTTGTGCCCCTAACTCGCTTAAAGAATTTCCGATAAGGGTCATGTTAGTATCGCTGAAAAGAGTAGCGGTTAAGGCAACTGTGATCAACAATATGTAAGCTAAAACATATATGGAAGCGTATAGTCTCATTTTATATTATGAGCGGATTCTCGCTATATCGTTTAAGAATTGGCAGTAAGCGTTTTAGAGGAATTTCCACGGAAAAGGTTCCTGTATATGACGGACAAATAACACAATCGTCGAAGTAATATTCTACTTGCAGATCGTTGATCACAAAATTGTCTTTGTATTCAAAGAAATCGTCAAATTCAATTTCCCAACAATCAAAATAAATATCACCTCGCTGCATTTTTTCGGAAAGTACTTCATTAAGAATCTCTGTCATTTCTTCTTCACTGCCTTCATTGAAAAAGTCTTCGTAATTCATAAATACAGAACGTTCTAAATCAAAATTGAGACAATCAAAAGTGTAGGAGGGGTGCAAGGTTCCGGAATAATAATTTTCTTTATAGAATAACACGCTAATTAGCTTCTCGTTGAGATTATAGACCTTATAATCTACAAAGCGTTTTTCTTTAAACCTGTTAATTCGGAGCGTATCACAAATGGTTTCTTTATCCTCTAAGATGCTTGATTCAACTCCTGCAAGATCCATATAGGTTTCTTCTAAATACTCGTTAAAATTATGATACGAGGGTTTTAAACTTTCGTTTAAATACGGATAGGTAAAATCAATCAAGTAAAGATCTTCGTCCTTTTTAAAGGTTTTTTGAATCACTAATGCTTTTAATTCTACCTTATCATCCTTTTTGTCTATAAGATTTTGCCGCTTAATCACTACAGATTTAGTTTTGTTTAATTCTGTATCATTATTAGTGTAGATAGAATCAAATGGTAGCACATCTTCAAAGGATTCTTCACTTTTGATAACCGACTCATTATCTATAGGTTTTGTTGTATCGGTATTTGCTTTTTCGTCTTTGCAAGAAAACAACAGAAAAACAATTAGGGGTAATAGAATGTATCTCATAGTTGAGGTTTTATTTTTTATTTAAAAGCAGTTCAAGCTTAGTAAGCATGATAAGTTCACTTTTATTTGCAGCTCGAAAAGCAAAAGCGATCTTCTTAGCGGTTTGAAGAATAAGATCTTTTCTTTTTTCTGAAAAAAGATTTTTATGCTCTTTATAGTAATCAACGAAACTTTCATAACAATCATTGCCATCCATACGTTCGTAATCGAACCATTCGAAAACAATTGAGATCTGATAAGCGGCGTCGGTTTTAAAATCATCTTCGTAGTCGTCCATGACTTTCCACTCTTCTTCTACAAGTTTTGTGAGTGCTTTATATTCAGCTTCTCGAACGATCTTATCTGATGCTGCAATAGCATAAAAAAGTTCTCCAAGTTTTTGATAAAATAACAATTCTGGTGTATTTACTTTACTCATCACTTTTTGGTATTAATGAAGTAAAAATACCTTCAGAAAATGAGTTGGACTATGATATTTATCAGTTCCATAATTCCGTATCTTTATACAATGGAAGTTTTCAAAAAAGGAAGTAACGTCTTTAGAATTCTTTCTGAAGCTGTTTCAGAAGGAATTATCATTGTTAATAAAGAACAAGTGATTGTTGGAACGAACACTTCTGCCAACGAGATGTTTGGTTATAAAGAGAAGGAATTGATCGGACAGCATCTCGATATACTTATTCCGAAGACATATCACCATAATCATCACAAACACGTGAGTGATTTTATGAGTAAGAGTGGAAAGCGGCAAATGGGTCATGGCCGCGATCTTTTTGGTCTTTGCAAAGACGGCACTCAATTTCCAGTAGAGGCAGGGCTAAACCCATTTACAGTGTATGAAACTGATTATGTCATGGCCCTAATTATTGATATTTCAGTAAGAAAAGAAGCCGAACAAGAACTAAAACATTGGGCTAATATATTTAATGAGTCGCTTAATGAAATTTATATCTTCGATGCAAAAACGCTGCAATTTATTGATGTAAACAAAGGCGCCCTGGCAAACATAGGGTATGAATTAGATGAGCTTAGAACAATGACACCGGTTCATATTAAACCCAATTTAAGCAAAGAGCAATTTCTAAATCAAATAGAACCTTTGCTTAAGAACGTTACAGATAAGCTTATATTTAATACTGTTCATGAACGTAAAAATGGTACGACCTATCCGGTAGAAGTACATCTTCAGAAATCTGTTGCTGGAGATAAGAATACGTTAGTTGCCATAATTTTAGATATTACAGAGCAAGAGAAATATACCCAAAAGCTTGAAAAAACGGTTACAGAAAGAACAAGGCAATTGGAAGAAGCTTTAAATAAAGAAAAGGAACTAGGCGAATTAAAAACGAAGTTTCTTTCGCTGGTCTCTCACGAATTTAAAACTCCATTAAGTGGAATAATGACATCTGCCACACTCGCTGGAAAATACCCAAAAGAGGAGGATCATACAAAGCGGGAAAAACATTTAAAGACCATAAAAGGCAAAGTAAAATATCTCAATCATATTATAAACGACTTCTTATCTATTGAACGCTTAGAAAGTGGCAAGGTAAATTATATGTTTACCCACTTTCCTTTAAGTAAGGTGGTGAATGAAGTTATCTACGATGCTAATATGTTACTTAAGGAAGGACAGCACATAGAATATCCTGAAAGAATTGATGCTATCTTTATTGATTTTGATGAAAAAATACTTGAACTTATTTTAACCAACTTAGTCAACAATGCGATTAAATATTCTTCTGAAAATTCTACCATTCGTATAAAGGCCAAGGAAGAAAAGCATATTTTAGTTTTAATTGTTCAGGATGAAGGTATAGGTATCCCAAAAGAGGAGCAGAAATATATTTTTAATCGTTATTTTAGGGCAGAAAATGCACTGCTGGATCAAGGAACGGGTATAGGTCTTAATATTGTAAAAACACACTTGGAAAATTTGGGGGGTACTATTACCTTTAACAGCGAACAAAATATTGGGACCACATTTACTGTCACCATTCCATTAGGCCAAGAGAAAACACTATGAAAACCGTTCTTATAATTGAAGATGATACCGCTTTGCGCGAGAATACAGCCGAATTATTAGAGTTGGCAAATTATGCTGTGCTCACAGCTGCAAACGGTAGTATAGGTATTAAACTAGCTAAAAGTGCGTTGCCAGATATTGTTGTCTGCGATATCATGATGCCAGAAGTAGATGGATATGGTGTATTAGAGGCACTATCTTTGGAACCAACCACAACCCATATCCCTTTTATTTTCTTATCGGCACGTACAGAACATAAGGAAATACGAAAAGGAATGGATTTAGGTGCCGATGACTACCTAACCAAACCCTTTGAAGAAGAGGAGCTCTTAAGCGCATTAGCGAGTAGATTGGCAAAGGCAGAAATTCTATCGAATGCGATTCATGTAGCTACAGAAGAAAACGAGAATAACGAATCTATTCGCAATTTAAACGAATTAAAAAATCTATTTGATGATACAGGAGAAGTAAATTCCTTTCAAAAAGGTGAGATTATATATCATGAAGGGGCGCATTCTAATTACATTTATCTTATTCTTAAAGGGGTAGTAAAAAGTCATAAAATGGAAGAAAATGGCAAGGAACTAATTGTGGCACTCAATAGGCCTGATGAGTTTTTAGGGTTCACTTCGTTTTTAGATGCTATTCCGTATCAAGAAACCGCAACCGCAATTGAGGACGTCGCACTTGCTGGGTTGCGCAAGAGCGAATTAGTTAAAATTCTTGAAAATAATCAAAATGTTTCGCTAGAGATCATGAATGTGCTTACTAATACGGTTTCTCAAGTAAAAGATCAATTATTACAAATGGCGTATAGTTCGGTACGAAAAAAAACTGCTCAAACCATACTTCAATTTGCAGGTATTTTAAACAAACGCACAGAAGATGCCATTAAAATTTCGCGTAGCGATTTAGCCAGTGTAGCTGGGATCGCGACCGAAAGTCTTATACGAACGCTTTCAGAATTCAAAAAAAATGGTTTGATTGAAATAGAAGGCAGAAATATTAAGATCCTACAATTAAAAGCTTTGGAAGAAGTTGAATAAGCGTCAAACTGATTTATATCATAGAATACCAGTAAACCTCTAGATACATTTGCTTGTATAAGAGTTACAATGCAGCGCGTATTAATACCTACCGATTTTTCTGAGAATGCCTGGAACGCTACAGCCTATGCAATGCGGTTTTTCCATGCTCAAAAGCTTACATTTCATTTTTTACATATAGCAGTCTCATTACAGACTTTTGAAGATTCAGAACTTCACAGTGCTGGTTTATCTGCGAGGGAAGGAATTTCTAAGGAGATAAAATTAAAAATGCACGATTGGGTCAAAAAAGTAAAAGTTAACTACCCAAATCCGAAACACACCTTTGAACAGTCCATCTTAGAGGCTCCATTTGTAGAAGGAGTACGCGTATATCTCATTAAAAA
Organism: Ulvibacter sp. 2305UL32-6; assembly: GCF_058148545.1. Lineage (NCBI taxonomy): Bacteria > Pseudomonadati > Bacteroidota > Flavobacteriia > Flavobacteriales > Flavobacteriaceae > Ulvibacter > Ulvibacter sp. 2305UL32-6. Next base: position 642,362 of record NZ_JBYVKA010000002.1, on the reverse strand, counting down.
CGATATTCAATTTATTGTGATGGGAACTAAAGGCGTTTCCGGATTAAAGGAGATGACCATAGGGAGTAAAACAGGAGCTATCATAACTCGCGTAAAATGCCCTATTTTGGTAGTTCCAGAGAAGGCACGTTTTAAGGAACTGCTCAACATAGGATTTCCTACAGATTTCAATTTGCTTTACAGAGATAAAATAATCAATACCTTACGTGAGATTGCCGAAATGCATAATTCCGCTATTAAAGTACTGCGTGTGGCCCAGACCCAAAAACCATTGGATAACTTTCAAAATAACAACCGAACCATCTTAAAGGAATACTTAAGTGAAATTCCTCACAGCTTTCATGTAATAGAGCATCCTAATTTAGAGAATGCTTTGCAATTATTTATTTCTACCATGCAAATAGATATGGTCGCCATGATAGCAAAGAATCTCAATTTTTTTGAACGCATTTTATTTAAACCAAAGGTTGCAAAAATAAGTTATCACGTACATATTCCCTTTTTGGTACTGCACGAATAAAAATTAATCTGCAATAGGCTTATCTTCATAAAAATCTTTAAATGTTTTAGTTGTGTAATACTCATCTTTAAGTACTCGATATACTGAAACAGCAAGAGCCGCCTGCCCTAAAACCATACTGTAAAAAACCCATCCAAAAGGAAGGTCTAACCCAGAGAAAACAACAGTTATTATTAAAATAATCGATGTGATTATTAAAATTGGAATGCCAGAATTTTTCATTTTTTAACTACAAGGTACACGTTGTTTCGCATTTTTACTTTTAAATATTTCTTAAATTTTTTCTGAAAAGGCCTGATATATATCATTTTTCTGCGACCGACTTACAATTACTTTTGAAAATAAAATTACTTGAAGATGAGAAAGATAGCGATCCCAACAGATTTTTCAGAGAATTCTTTTAATGCAGCGAAATATGCATTAGAAATGTTTAAATATTTTAAGTGCGAAATATTTATAACACATGCATATGCTGATGAGGTATACAGCAAAAAAATATCAATGCAGCGAGCCATTTTCGAAGATCTGAAAAAGGAAAATGAAAAAGAGGCGGATGCTAAACTTCAAAAATTTAAAACTCGTTTAATTGATCACTTTCACAACCCAAAGCATATTATTTTTACAAAGTCAACCTTTTGTGCCATTGTAGATTGTGTTAATGATCTCGTGGAGAAGGAAAATATCGATATAGTTGTTATGGGAACTAAAGGAGCTACAAACGACAAGGATGTTACTTTTGGGAGCAATACAGTACAAGTAATAAAGTATGTGAATTGTCCAGTTTTAGCCGTTCCTGAGAACTATCAAGAGATCCTGCCTAAAAAGATATTGTTTCCTTCAGATTATATGCTTCCCTATAAACAGCGGGAATTGAAATTAGTTGGAACGATGGCCGAAAGACTTACTGCTTCAATATTTTGTCTGCATTTGTCAAAATTTGACGAATTATCTAATAGACAGCAAGATAACAAGGCGCTTTTAGAATTCAGTTTTGCAAAAAATAAGATCACCTTTTTACAATTAGAAGGCGAAGATATTACAGCAGCAATTAATCAGTTTATCAAAGACAATGAAATAGATATGTTGGTAATGGTGAATTCTCGTCATTCGTATTTAGAGAATATTCTTTATACCTCTACTATAGAAAAAATAGGTTTAAATATACAAATTCCATTCTTGGTTCTTCAAAACTTACAACGCAACTAAACTTACTTATTATGAAACGTATTTTATTACCCACAGATTTTTCGGAAAATGCATTTAATGCTATTAAATATGCTGTTCAATTATTTAAGCAAGATACTTGTGAATTTTTCCTATTACATACATACACACCCGTTCTGGTAAGTTCGGGCAGTATGATAGATAGTTATTCGGCTCTAACTTTACAGAAAATTGCACAAGAAACTGCTGAGAACAAGTTAGAAACTTTAGAAAAAAGAATACACAGTGAGTTTCCAAACAAGAATCATAGCTTTGTCTCTACAGCATCTTTTAATATGTTGATCGCTGAAATGAAGAACTTAATAACCGACAATAATATTGACTTTGTGATCATGGGGACTCAAGGAGCTACAGGAGCCAAAGAAGTTTTTCTAGGTACGCAAACAATGTACGCTATCAAAAAGATGAAGTGCCCAGTATTAGCGGTTCCCTCTAATTTTCATTATGAGACGCCCAAAGAAATATTATTTCCCACAGACTACAACGTCGATAGAAAAAACAAATATCTTGCATTGTTGCGTGACATATGTGACGCAAATGTTTCAAGATTGCATATTCTCAATGCTTATCATGAATCGCCGTTAAGTGAGGCACAACTAGATACCAAGGCGTTTTTAGATGCCTATTTTATAGACAACGCACATCTTTTTCATATTGCAACAGATGTCGATATAGTTGAAGCTGTTGCTCAATTTCAGATTAATGCCAAAATTAACTTCTTAGTAATGATCCATAACAAACATAATCTGTTGGAAAACCTGCTCTTCAGACCAGTTATCAATCAAATTGTATATCATACTAATGTTCCATTTTTGGTGATTCCTTCCGTAGAAAGACAATAAAAAGAGTAAGAGATATGAAAACTATTATTGTACCTACAGACTTCTCTAAAAATGCGTATAAAGCACTTTATTGTGCCACACAATTATTTGCTGAAGGACCCTGTAAGTTTATAATTTTACACTCCTTCGAAAATCAAGTAACCAACCTTACAAGTAGAATTGATATTGGCAAAACAGAAGCTATTGTAGAGGAATTATATACTACCAGCGACGCAAAATGTGATAAACTTATAGAAAAGATAAATTTAAACGCCCCAAATGAAAATCATCATTATACAGCCACAGTTACTTCTTTGTCACTGTCTAGCGCCATCAATAAGCTGATTGTAAAAGAACAAGCTCACTTTGTGGTTATGGGGAGTAAAGGAAATACTGGATCAAGTGATATTTTGGTTGGAAGTAATGCGCTTTCAATGATACAGAAGATAAAAAAGGCGCCATTGTTACTTATTCCTGGAGGCTATATTTATAAACCCATTCAAAATATTGCTTTCGCTACGGGCTTTAAGCGAGCCTATTTAAAAAGTGAGCTAAGACCTTTGATCTATATTTCATCTTTGAATAATGCTACCATAAAGGTTTTGCATGTCTATAAAAGAGAAAAAATGACCGAAGACCAGCGAGCCAATTTCCATGACCTTTTTAATATTTTAAGAGATAGCGACCCCGAGAGTAATTGGTTGCCAGATGATTCAGATAATTACGATGCAATAAATACTTTTCTCAATAACGAAAAAATCAATTTGCTGGCAATGATCTATTATAAGCACAATGCAATTGTACGATTGTTTAGAGAGGCTACCGTTAAAAATATTGCCAAATACAGTAAGATTCCCTTTTTGATTTTACCGTCACGCGACTGATATTTATCATTGTTAGTTGCACACATGTGGATTACTTTTAACATACATCAACTTATAAAGTAATCAAAATGAAAAAGAAGATACTCTTACCAACAGACTTTTCTAAAAGCGCGTGGGATGCGCTTAGATACGCCAGTGAATTGTATAAACATGAAGAAGTAGATTTTTTTCTGCTGAACGCATTTATGGTGCAAAATTATTCTATTGACAATATGATGATCCCAGAGCCAGGTGAAAAATACTACGACGATGCAAAATCTAATTCGGAACTCGGCTTACAAAAACTACTAAAACGGATCGAAATTCTCATGGTTCCTAGTAACCACAGCTATTTTACAAAAACAGTTTACGGACTTCCTTTAGATGCGGTCAAAACTTTTGTTGAAGATAAAGATATTGATCTGGTTGTAGTTAGTAATAAAGGAGAAACAGATGCTATCGATATTCTCATAGGAAGCAATACCATTGATTTTATGGAAAAGGTACGTAACTGTCCTGTCTTTATGATCCCTTCAGAAACAACCTTTAAGGAACCCAACGAAATTGTATTTCCAACAAGCTTTAAAACACATTTTAAACGCAAAGAGCTGATTCACTTATATGAAATTGCTAAAATAACCAACGCGCCAATCCGCATTCTGCACGTAGGGAAGGAAGAAGCACTTTCTACAATTCAAAAGGAGAAAAGAGAACTTTTGGAAGAGTGTTTTGACGGACTTATATATACTTTTCATTTCCAAGAGGATACGAATGTACAAGCCGGATTGAACGCTTTTATTGAAAGCCGAAATAGCGAAATGATTGCTTTTATAAATAAAAAGCACGGCTTTTTTAGTTCCATATTTTCAAATCCGATGGTTAAGAACCTAGGGAATAATGCCAAAGTACCAGTTCTTGCCTTACACGATTTACGTAACTAAAACTATGAATGATAAAACGTTTAAAGTAATCAAATCGTCAGGAGAAAAAGTTGATTTTTCTATTTCAAAGTTAAGAAACAGCTTATATAGAAGCGGCGCCGATGAATTAACGGTCGATAACATTCTAAATGTGGTTCGTGACGAATTATACCAAGGTATTTCAACCAAGGAAATTTATAATCGAGCATTTGCCTTACTAAAAAAAAGCAAATCAATTTATGCTTCCAAATACAAACTAAAAAAAGCGATCTATGAATTGGGGCCAACCGGTTTTCCTTTTGAAAAATTTATTGGAGCCCTAATGGAATACTCAGGATTCAAGGTAGAAGTTGGAAAAGTCGTTCAAGGAAAATGTGTTGCTCATGAGATTGATGTTATGGCTGTTAAAAACGGACAGCACATAATGGCAGAATGTAAGTTTCACAATGAAAAAACCACAACCTGTAATGTAAAAGTACCCTTGTATATCAACTCAAGGTACAACGACGTGGTGACCCAGTATAAAAATTCACCGAATTGCCCAAATGAAGGCTGGGTTGTTACCAATACGCGTTTTACTACAGATGCAATTACCTACGGAAAATGTGTAGGACTGTTTCTGTTAAGTTGGGATTATCCCAAAGACAACGGACTTAAAGATCGTATTGACCGATTAGGATTGTATCCCATCACTGTTTCAACCCTGCTTACAAATAGAGAAAAGCAATTTTTATTGAGTCGGGACATTGTGCTCTGCCGCCAATTATTGCAAGATGTATTTTATCTAGATCATTTGGGTATTTCTGAAGTCAGAAAACCAAAGATCCTTTCCGAAATTTCAATGCTTTGTAATCCTCAACATCATGAATAAAATAAAAATCCATTTTTTAGGAGCTTCCGGAACGGTAACAGGTTCTAAGTTCTTATTGGAAACCCCTGAACATAACCTTCTTATTGACTGCGGAATGTTTCAAGGCTTAAAAGAGCTTAGAGAACAAAACTGGAAGGAATTGCCCTTTCATGTTGCAAGTATAGACACGGTCTTGTTAACACATGGCCACTTAGATCATACAGGTTATTTGCCACGATTAGTAAAACAGGGTTTTAGAGGGAGTATTATTGGTACAGCTCCAACCTTAGAGATCACCAAGATCATTTTGTTAGATAGTGCTAAAATTAACGAAGAAGACGCAAAACGAGCCAATGAAGAAAGCTATAGTAAGCACCATCCTGCGCTTCCATTCTATACTATTGAGGATGCAGAAAGAACTATTAAAATGTTTGCTCCAAGTGAAAAAGATCAATGGCATACACTAACCGAAAATATTAAATATCGCTTTAGATATAACGGCCATATCATAGGAGCCACCTTTATCGAGCTAGAGATCTTTGGTAAGACCTTTGTTTTTTCTGGGGATATTGGGCGACATGATGATTTGCTGTTATTTCCACCAGAGCGACCTCAGTGGGCAGATTATTTATTTATGGAAAGCACGTATGGAAATAAGCTGCATCCACAGGAAAGTGTGTCTGATAAGCTAGTTGAGCTTATAAACCGTACTGTACACAATCGAGGAAGTTTGATTATTCCATCATTTGCGGTAGAACGACTTCAAACTTTAATGTTTATTCTTTGGAAATTGTACAATGAGCGCCGTATTCCAAAACTCCCAATATTTATTGATAGTCCTATGGGGAATAACGTATTAGGCGTTTTTGAACGATTTGCATCATGGCATAAAATTCCGCTAGCTGAATTTAGCGCGATGAAACAACGTATGAATATTATTAGTTCGTATAAAGAAACATGGGAAACAATAGACGACCCACGTCCCAAAATAGTGATTGCGGGTAGCGGAATGATAACAGGAGGGAGAGTACTTACGTATTTAAAGCAGTTAATTGATGAGCCAACAACAACGGTTTTGTTGGTTGGTTTTCAAGCCGAAGGAACCCGCGGGCGGCAATTGCTGGAAGGCGCACATGAACTAAAGTTCTTTGGTAGATATTATCCCGTAAAAGCTCAGGTAGATCATTTAGAAAGCCTTTCGGCACATGCCGATCAAGCTGGAATTTTAGATTGGTTAAGTGAAATAAAAAATATTCCTGAAAACACCTTTTTGATACACGGTGAGCCAACAGCTTTACAAACGCTTAGAGTTAAAATCCAAGACAGTTTTTCATGGCATGTTACTATTCCTAAACTAAATGAAGTTGTCGAAATAACTTTATAAAGCTCATAGCTATTAGGTCGTTTATACACTCAGTTTGTATAAACTTCGGAAATAGAATTACAGCCACAAACTGAGCGTTCCATTTAGCAATAGAAACTGATATTTATCATTTCTTATTTGCTGAATGTCAGTTAATTTCACACTCTTAAGAATGTCTAATTTTTAATTTTAAGGCAGCGTGTCACTTTTAAAGACGAACGCTACCTTTCATAAATAAATCTACTATGAAAACTACAACCCATTTCACGTATATTGAATGGCGTGACCCGAAGGGACTTCACGAAGATACAATGAGATCACTTTCAGATCTGAAGTTTTTAAAGGATGAGCTTCAGTTTTTAACAGACTTGGTAGCCGAGCATACACTAGAACTTATCTCCGGAAAATCTTCCGAAGAAAGTAAGACGATTTTTAATCAACTAACTGGTCATACTAAAAGGTTAAAGAAATTACTTAAAGAATTAGAGGCTCATAGTAATAAGCTTCAAATATTGTTAGACAATAAAGAGGTTCCGGGAGAAGTGAAAATGTACAAGGATGAACATTACAAAATTATTTTGGAAGAAATGGATTTTCATTCAGATGTTAAAAAGACAAAGCGAGCCATTTTTGAAATGCTTTCAGAAATAATGAAAAAGAGTAAACAAAAAAAACTTTCCTGATCAGGATCAGCTCAACATGAAAAATATAACCTATAAAATAATACAGTGGAGCACACCAGAAGAATTGCACGAGGAGTGTGTGCTTTGGTTGTCTCAATTAGAATTTATAAGAGATGAGCAACTTTTCTTGAACGAACTCATTACAGATTATACTATTCCTTTGATCGCATCAAAGGTTTATGATACTTCGCTGCCTATAGTTAGTAGTTTGTTAAAAGAAGAGAAGAGTCTAAAGGATCTAATAGACCGTGTTAAAGACCATCGCAATATGGTAGAAAAACTATTTGACACTCAAAGTGATCCAAGAATAAAAAAGGCCTACGAAGAGGCTCATTACTACCTCAAATTAGATGTAAATCGTTATACTAGTGCATATCGAGAAACGAAGACATCACTTTTTGATGAATTAAAGAAAATAATGAAAAATAAGCATCCAGAAAGGCTAGCCAAGTAAATGGTACCTATTAACAAAAGCAACCTTATGAAAAATTCTATTGTATTTAGTTCCGTTCTATTACTCTCTATCCTCATGCTGGGATGTGGGACTACAAAGATAACACAACAGTATAAAAACCCGGATACGATCAATTTTGAAGCCAATAAGGTGCTAGTAGTTGGTATCTCTGGAAATAAAGAAGTTCGTCGATCCTATGAAAAGCGAATGATAGATGCCTTAGAGAAGGAAGACGTTATTGCTGTAAAAAGTATGGATTTTTTCGAATCGGCATTTTCTAATAATAAACAATCTCTAGAAGACCTTAACGGAATTGAGAATAGATTACTCGAAGCGGGATTTGATGCCATTCTCGTAACAAAGATTACCGATCAAGAAAGTAGAGTCACTATGGTAGATGCATACCGAAATTTCGCGAAGAGCTATCAAACATTTGAAGATTACTACTATGGAAATCAGCATCTGTATTTTAAAGAAGGGAAGGAACAATACCAAGTATACACTACAGAAACTTCTCTTTATTGCATTTGCCCAGGAAAAGAACGAGAATTGCTATGGCGCGGAGAAATAGAAGTCGTAGATGCAGATAAAATAAACAGGAACATCAATAGTTATATCTCTGTATTATTCAAAACCTTAAAAGAAAATAAATTACTATTACTCGAATAATGAAGGTATTTATCTATAGCGCAAAACCATTTGAAATTCCATTACTAAAAGCATCAAATTCTGGAAAACACAAACTAGAATTCACCAAAGAAAGACTCACCTCGGAAACAGCGATGCTGGCATTGAATTATGATGCCATATCAATTTTTTCTGCTGATGATGCCTCTCCTATCGTATTAGAAAAGTTACGTGACTTTGGAGTTCGGTATATCACATTGCGTTCTGCTGGTCATGATAATATTAATTTAAAGGTAGCACGTAAGTTAAAACTTAAAGTGGCTAACACACCAAGATATTCTCCGAATGCGGTGGCTGAGCATGCCATGGCGTTATTTCTTTCATTCAATAGACATATCACTACAGCACAAATTCAGATTCTTCAACATAATTTTTTGCTAGACAATTTAATTGGCTTCGATTTACACAAAAAAACAGTTGGAGTTCTAGGTACGGGCAACATAGGAACTGAACTTGTAAAAATGCTGCATGGTTTTGGATGTACTATTTTAGCTAATGATACAATCAGTAATGAAATTTTGATCAAGGATTTTAACGTAGAGTATATTTCAAAAGACTCAATTGCTATGGAAGCCGAAGTCATTTTTATTTGCTTGCCACTTACAGCGACTACACACCATCTCTTCGATGAGGATTATTTGAGTTCTCTTAAAAAAAATCCTGTGATCGTAAATGTAGCGAGGGGAGCAATCGTTAAAACAGATGCAATTTTAAAAGCATTAGATAAGAATCTCGTTAGCGGTTATGCCACGGACGTATATGAACATGAGCATGGTATTTTCTTTTACGACCGTTCTACAGATCCACCAAAGGATCCTATTCTTCACGAACTTTTATGTCATAATAAGACTTTAGTGACCCCGCACCAAGCCTTTGCAACCAAAGAAGCTTTAGAAAATATTGCTATGGCAACTTTCGAAAATTTAAATGCCTGGGATAGTGGAAAACATGCTATAAACGAGCTGTCTTAATTATTTTTCACTTATCTTTTAAGTAATAGGAGGGGAACCTTTGTTCCGTAGAGCATTGCAGAAGTGTCAGAGCCAAAAAAGAGCCGCTCTAAAAGTGTTTTGTTTTCAACGAAAATCGCATTTAGATCAACATTCAGTAACTGAGTAGCTGTATTGATGGCAGTCCAGCCTGCAAGCTGATCAAGTGAATAATACGTATACGGAATATCTTTAAAAAGCGTACTCAGGTTGGTGTTTTCTTTCTGATCTTTCAAAGCTGTTTTATTTTCATCAAGTTCAACAATTTTTAGAACTGCTTGATGCATCGATATCACGTCTTTTAGTGGTTTTACTTCTTGTTCGCTAAAATCTTCAGAGTTTTGATTGCAAAACATAGCGGTGCTAATTTTTTTGAACTTATAATTTTCGGGAATGGCTAACATCGGACAATTACTTCCTCTAATTATCTGCAATGTATTACTGCCAAAAACAACCTCTTTGGCACTGGTTGCTCCATTAGTACCCATAATAATCAGGTCGATAGAATGAAATTTTACGGCTTGATCTACTGCAGCAACAAAATCGTCATAATCAAACAAGCCCTGAAAAGTGTAAGATTGGGTCTTATACTTTTTACTTAATTTTTTGACCAATTCATTGATCAATTTTTTATTATCGCTAGCGATACTTTCGTAAATTGAATCTGTTTTAGATCCTGCAACCAGATCATCACTGATATATTCTGAAATTTTTTGAACATTGAGGATGTAGAAATTACACTCCCAATTTTCGAAAAAGTGCATCGCATATTCAATGGCATTCATTGAATTGGCTGAAAAGTCTGTAGGTAAAAGGATATTCTTCATTTTTCTGAATTTTACAGTGCCAAAGTAAGATAGCCAAAAAGATTAAAAAATGACGGTTGTCATGGCCTTAAAATGTATAGATCTAACCAGAATATATAAAGCATATAGCTTTGTTCTTGGACGAAATAAGATTATTAAGGATTTTCTGAATTAAAAAAGCTTCGCGATTTCTCCCGAAGCTTTTACTGAACAAACAACTAACTACAAAATGAAATTTTTAATGCTGAATTTTGGGTTGGTACAGTTATATATTTTCTTTTTTCTCCCGAATAACCCGAAAGATCCAAAAAAATGAACCAGTAAAAACAACCAACATAGCGATCCCGAGAGAAAGTTTTTTAGGGGAATTAAAGCTGATAATATTGGTAGTTTCAGGTCGCAAAATGAACGCCTCATTGGTTACTTTTAAAGCAATTGTATGGTCATTTACATCATTCATCACAAAATGTTCTTTTTTAAAACCTTCCTTTGCTATGATAAGCGTACTCTGACTCTTATAAATATCTTTAAAAGCATTGTTCTTTATAACAGCCGAATGTATTTCCGAAGGTATTCCGAAGACTTCAAAAACAACTTTTGTTTCATGACCTAATTTTACCACTCCGTCACCAAAGGATGCAATCTGCAATCCATTGATTTGTAATTCCAAATTCTTTTTGACATAGGCCAAAACCATTGCTTGAAATTCTTCAGGTGTTTTATACGGGGTTTCAGAAAAGTGAGTCTTTATTTCATACTGAAAGGCAGTTAAAGAAGCGCTAACCTGTAATACCCAAGTATTGTTTTCTTTCTCTACGAACATAGTGGTTGAGACATCGGGTTGGTGCGCGAATACCTTCGCAGATACGGTCAAGATGGTTAAAAACAAAAAAAGATTTTTCATGATAAACTATTTTTAAAGTTGACCTATCGCAGCTCTATTCGGCATAGGCCCCATATAGGCAATTGATAAAATTGTTAGTACCTGCATTATCCACATGATAGTGATACCCTCTGGTTTCATCGGTATGCCCTCTACAGTCGTCAAGATCTGTCGCTTCATTACCGTTGGTATCGAGTTCTGCATATAAGCCATGGCCGTCAATTGCATAACCGATCATCGCAGCATGCCCATCGGTTTGTGCTAATTGCGTACTTCCCCCAGTTGCCGCATGATAGTGGTAGCCAGCGTTTAAATTGATATGCCCACCCGCATCGTCAAAAGGAGCTAAGGTATACGCACTTAGAATTACATCTGTGGGTGCCGGAGCATCAAACCGGACGCCATTAAAGGCAAGACCTCTTACTGAGGGACCATTTCCTTGTCCTGGAGGACCAAAACCGCCAAAATCTGTTGAGGTTGATTGTTTTACAGGAGTAATGGGTATTAGATATGTTTGAGTTAAACCAGTTACATAAGATGGCAGGCATTCTACACAAAAATTTTCATACTCTTCACCTACATCTGGATTTGCTGCATTGGCACAATCTTCTTCCGTATCGGTGGTGTAGATATCACCATTGGCATCATACATAAGCCAAGTATTATCATTGTAAAAGCTTGCCATATTTTCGATAAAGGCGCCATCAACATCATATACTTGTCCGTTTTCTAACCAAATACCTCCAGCTTCTGCACCATCGGTAATATTGTCTGGGCACCAAGGCCCCATCTCATGATCGGCAGGGGTGCTTGTAGCTACAATTTGGTAACAATTGGTGGTTGTTTCGTCTGAAAGTGTGCATGGAACAGTAGTAATAATAACCGATCCGTCATTTGTATAGAAGAGGGACGCATCTACGTTTACCACAACATCATCTGTAGTTTCATCATCTGTGCTAGAACTGTTATCACTTGAGCATGATGTACAGCTTGTTAAGGCGGCAACGATCATCGCAATGGCAAGGATCGGTATTTTTATAAAACTTGATTTCATAGAATGTTGTTTTAACTGATTATTTGTTCGCGCGTTTTTCTCTGCCTTTTGGTTTAGGAGCTTTCTTCAATTCTGCTTCGGAAATAAAACCATCTTCGTCCGCATCGATCTTGGCAAAGTCATCTTTTAAAGGTCCTTTTACTTCATCTGCGGAAAGTTTTCCATCTTCATTAGCATCCATCTCTTTCAACAACTCCTTGTATGTTGGTGGCTTTTTAGGGCGTTCACCTTTTTCTTGTGCATTTGAAAAGGTAATTCCGAAGCAAACAAGAGTTACAGTAAGTAGAGCGGTTTTTAAATTTATATTTTTCATAGTATTATTTTTTAAATTCATTATTTATAAGATCAAATATCCAGTTTAAATAGACACCAAAAATGAGTTTTCAGCCAACAAGTCTTACTTTTCAGTGAGTTGAGTTAATAGTTCATTAAAGCGTTTTTTAGTAGATTCTTTAGGAGGCCCCATTTTTTAGATTGTGCTTAAAATAAAGGGTACAAAAGGGCTATTTAGACATTTTGGAAAAGCAATTTTATCATTACTTTTCCAATTGTAATGTCTTTACATCTGTGATCAATTGCATTATGGAAGCTCGGTTCAATCCATTATAGATCCCTCGAATATGTTTGTTTTTGTCAATCAGTAAAAAGTTTTCGGTATGCAGAAAATCGTCCATACTTTTAGGTTCTCCCAAGTCATTTTCAACGAAATACGAATCTCTACCCAGCTTATATATTTGTTCTTTATCACCAGTAACTAGATGCCATTTATTATCAATAACATCATGAATTTCAGCATACTCTTTTAAAACGGGCACTGAATCTGACGATGGCATCACGGAATGCGAAAGCAAAAGCACGTCCGAGTCATTTTTAAATTCTTGCTGTAATTTTGACATATTATCGGTCATCTGCGGACAAATACCGGGGCAGATTGTAAAGAAGAAATCGGTTATATAGATTTTATCCTGAAATGTTTGTTGGGTAACGGTTTCTCCTAACTGATTTGTTAGTTTAAAATCAGGGATTTTATGAAAATCTTGTTCCTCCTTAGAGCCTGGAGTCAACCAGATTGGTGTAAAAGATTCTTCCTTATAATAGGGGAGGTAATCAGTTCTGCTCGTTTCAACAACAGTCTTATTTTCCTTTTTAGACGTATTATCACAACCCGTACCAAATACAAGCAGTAGACATACTATAAGGCTATAATTTTTTATTTCTAATAACTTTTTCATTTTTTAATTCATAGCACGAATTTGCTTTGCGCATACCAAAAATTCGTCCATTTTTGGCTTCGTAATTAATATATAAGGTTCCATTTTTTAACCAAGCCTTTTGCAACCCATTTTCCTTACCATCGATAAGTTGTCTTTGTTTTGCTAGTTGTCCTGTAGGATACCATTCCGTTTCTATACCTTGCTTGATACCATTTGTATAGTTGGTTTCCGCAGATAAAACACCATTTCCCCACCAGCTTTTATACACACTGTCTAAGCGGTTGTTCTTATAATAGGATTCTATACGAAGCACCCCATTTTCGGACCATTTTCTGGCAATACCTTCTCGTTTTCCTTTGTAGTACCCAATACGTTCTGCCAAAGTATCATTTGGGTAGAATCTCAAGGAATAACCAGAGTAAGGTTCATTTTTGTAGTACCATTCTCCTTCTATCTGATTCAAGACCAATTCTTCTTTTAATACCTCAGTATCTTCGATCACGATCGTTTCCTCTTTCTCAACTTTGTCATTCGCCACCAACGTTTTATTGCAACTAGCAAAAAGGACGAGCATAAGAGGTATTAAAAGAAGTGTTTTCATACAGTATAGATTAATAACCTTGATACGGACCAGTAAAGGCAATGTAAGAACCTGTATTAGAGTATAATTCATTAATTATGTGATAGTGGTACTCTTCTTCGCCTAGCGTATATTGTGTCGTAGTTGTGTGACCTCCCGATGCATCGAGATCTGTAGGATAGGTTCCGGTAGAATTACATTTTCTTCCGTAGAGAAAAACACCATCTATAAGGATTCCTACTAGATTTTCATCATCGTTAGTAAAGGCTTTAGGCTCTAAATGATAGTGATATACACCGGGGCCAATGTGAGCTCCTGTCCAATCTAAGCTGGCAGCCGCCTGATCTAACGGGCCATTACCTTCTTGGTCATTAAATATGGAAGCTCCACTCACGGCAATCCCAATGGTATTTAACTCGGTAGCAACAGTACTTCCAGTTAAGTTTGGTGTAGCATCTACAGTAATGGTAACTGCATTATTGTTGCTCGACATAATAGAAGGTGTAGTCTCTACATCTGGTTCCTCTCTATATAACGGGTGACCCTCTCCCCAATATACTGTTTCGTGGTTGGGTAAGCCTGTCGTTTCAATAACTACGTTAGATCCATCTAAATAGATCGTGGTCGCTTCGGTGTTAAAAGCCGAAAAAGCAGCGTGTAATTCAGTTACCACTTCTTCATCTTCTTCCTGTGTCGTTGAATCGTCACTTGAACAGGCTGAAAATGCAAGGAAAGACGCGGTTGTTAGGAGTACTATTTTAAAGGAATTTTTCATCTTTTTTATTTTTTAATTGATTGTAAGAATTTGAATAATTTGATTTAAATGAACGTTCGTAGGTAAAATCTGAACCGGCTGGAACGAAACGGAATTCGGTTTTCAGAGAGGTTGTTCGTTTCATACTATTATGTGTTTATTGGTGAATTCTGCTTTAATGCTACACCAAAGTAATCACTTCAAGGATACCAAAATGTATCAATCAACCTACAGGTACTAACTTTAAGCGAACTCGCAGTTTTATTCAGTTAAATAAAAATGATCAGATTTTCAGAAAGAATTTTTACTATTATTTCGGTGGAAAAGAACTAGCAATATTTGAAATCATAAAACGATAGCAGGGGTCACTTTTTTAATTCATTTTTTAATTTGACAGCAAGGTTTTCTGTTTTTTTTCGAAGGTTTTTTGTAAGCCCTATATGAATTTCAGTTTGTAATAATTGATCAATGACGGTATTTTGATATTCTCTGCTATTTAAAAGATCTGAATAATTTGATTGCTGCACGACGCTTCTTACTTGAGCATATTTTTTGTTTGTCTTCGGAAGCAAATCAATTAATGAAATGTGTTTTTCAATCACTGGTTTTAGTCGGTTGTCAACAATGTTTCTGATCTTTACCTCCTGATTTTTAAATATGGTGATTTCATTTGGGTAGGCTACAATTTGACTCTTTAGTGACTCGTCTTGAAGAAATTCAAATTTGTTGGTATTATTGATCGAATGCAAGGCATCATTTCTCAAATTTGTATTTCTGAATTTTACCTGTACAATAAGATCTTTTGTCTCTTGCGGTAATTGTTGTTTCTGTTCGCCTACGTATTGAAGCGAATTTTGTAGAGATAGTACGTTGTTATCATATCGAACGATAGCACTATCCAAGACGTTTAGATTTGTACGCAACTCCTCATATAAACTGTCGTAGATCTTTAATTCAACAATTCTATTCTTTCTTATTTCGTTTAGATCGTTGATCTTCCATGCAATTAAGATCCCTATTACGATCAATAGAATTTCTCCGATAGCATAGAGCAGGTAATTTTTGAACTTACCATTGAGTATCATCTTTCTTCGAAATTTCCCGAAAAACGTCATTAGCATTTTGAATTAAATAGTGTGTAGAGAGCCTTTATATATCCCATTGAGGGGCTTTAATGATAATTAAAGCCCCTCGCAAAGGAATAACTCGTTTAGTAGGAACGGCTAATTCAACTAGGAGTTAAGTTCTTATTGATAGTTTGAAAAATTAAACCAGCAAATTTAATGGGTGGATGTACTATCTGCGAGGTTGGTTAAGATCACCTTCGTCTTCTCTTGGTCTTTCTCCATTAGGCGGGCCTTGACCTGGTGGTGGACCGTGATGCTCTTCTTCAAATTCACCCATTAAACAACGAGGCACATAAGGGTATTTGTCCGTAATTAGATAGGCATAAGTTCCATTTATCTCGGTACCGTTGCAGGCATCGAGATCTCCTAACCCCTCTACATATTCCCAGTCTGATACAAAGGTGCCGTCGGGATGACTCGTGTCGATAGGAACATCTAAATGGTGCCCTGGTCGGTTATAAGAACAATCTTCACCTTCACGATTTTCGTCATACAATTTATAACTGGGGCTATAAACGCCACTTTTGGAATAATACATAGCGAATCCATCTTTTGCAAACCCAACGTGGACTAAATCTTCTCCCGTATCAAATTTTTCTATCATTGAGGTTGGTGTACCGTGATAATGATATGCACCTGTGGGTTGTACATGCGCATTGTTAAAATCTAACCCCATATCGATTAGATCTTGTTTTGCCTCCACACGATAGCGCTCACCAGTATCACAGAGTACAACCTCGGCAGTTTCGGGTTCAAATTTGATTCCGTTTAGCGCAACACCGGGTTCTCGAATCCATTCCGCTTTTCCAATATATTTAGGGTTTACGGGCAACGTATAGCTTCTGTTTTGTGGTTTGATCGTGTTTGGGTTTCCTTCATTAGGAAAGGTTCCGGTTTTGTGGTTTGGTAGGGCATTGGTTTCAATTTTGCGCATACTGCCATTCACCGTAACTACGGTTTTCGTTCCGTATTGTTCGTCATCGAGTGTATAGGATTCAAAATAATTTACTACTTCGTGGGTGTGATTACTATCATCATGTGAGTGTGCATCATGATTCGCACTATTTTTACAGCTTGTTATAACTGAAAGCGCTCCCATGAAAAAAGTGTAACGGAGGTAAGTTGATAATGGCATCAGGGTTTTTATTTTGATAATTATGATTTTGTTTTTTTAGAGGTGTGATTAAATGAGTGCCTCGCCATCATTTACGAGGCACTGACCAACTAACCTAACAACTATAAAAAAATTGTTTTTTAAGATTTTGTTAGCGTCGTTCGAACTAATTTGAACGCCGTTCTCTTTTTTCGGGCTTGGGCATTTTTTCAAATTCCTCTTCCGTGATAAAACCATCTTCGTTTGTATCTATATCTGCAAACATTTCTTTTAATGGTCCTTTAACTTCCGAGAGCGAAAGTTTTCCGTCATCATTCTTATCCAATTCGGTTACCACTTCACTAAAAGTTGGTGGGTTTTTTGGTCTTTCGCGTTTCGATTGTGCATTTGAAAATGTAATTCCGAAGCAAACAAAGGCTACTACCAATACTGCTGTTTTTAAAGATATCTTTTTCATACTGTCAATAATTTAAATTGATATTTGATAGAACAAATGTCGCGAATAGATACATGTGAAAGGTGCGTTTTCAGTGAATCTACACCACTTTTAAGTAAAAGTGCTGTTTAATTCAAATTGGTTTTAGTAGTTGCTATAAAAGTAAAGACCCCACGATTAAATCGTAGGGTCTTTTTCTAAATTACGGCTTGTTGATTCTAACGAATGTTTAGTTTTTAAGGATCTTGATCACCTTAGTATCATTGATCGTAACAAGATACATTCCTTCAGAAAAACCTGAAAAATCGATTTGGATTGGGGAAGAACTATTAAATGATTCGCTGTGTAGTACTTGTCCTAAAACCGATTGAACTCGAACCGACGTAATAGCCGCTGATGGATTTTCAATAGTTAGCAAGTTGTTCGTTGGATTTGGATAATATTGTAAAGCTGCCAATGCATCAAAGGAGTCTACCGCAAGGATCAATTCATTGTCATATCCAAAGGTGGGGTCTTTAATGATAAAATCTCCTGTGCCATTGGGTATTCTCGAATAGCTCAGATCTGTTTCTTGTTCACCGAAGGTAATATTCTCAATGATAGTTCCATCAGAATACGATAAAATAGCGCTTTCACCATTTGCTGAAAACTTTACATCGGCATGTAGTCCGGTTTGCTCAAGATCGCCATCACACCAAATAATGAGATAGCTATTTGGAGCCATCGTAAGGCCATCTGGAAATTCCCATTTTAATAGATCGCTTGCATCATCAGAAAGGTACAAACCATCTAAACTTAACGTTTCGGCAGAATTATTATACAATTCTAACCAATCATCAAATTCTCCATCCTGATCGGCTGCAGTTGTTTCATTGTCTGCCATTAATTCATTTACCACAATAGAACCTACTGGTAATGGATCATAGGTTGCGTTTACCGTATAAAATTCATGCTCAGCTCTAGCTGGTGAGAAAGCTCCAATATCATCATTTTCTGAATAGATGAAGTATTGGGTATAATCATTTGTAATGGTAAAGTCAACGCCATACACATTATCTCCAGCTGCACCGTCGTTATGTGCGCCATCATCAAACATTTGAGTTTTTGTAAATGGTCCGTACTGATCGGTTCTGTACCCTAATAGAACACCGTTTGTATTGGCATTAACGGCAGTAGTAGTAAAGGTTACCACATCACCAACCGTTGGATCTGTATTTGAAACATTCACATTAGAAATAGTTGGCTGCACAACGGTAAAATCATTGAGTGCAGACAAATAATTTCCTCGGGCTCCCATAAGGTTGGTTAACCCTGGTGCAGTGTTCATACCTAAATTATAGTCTGTATTAATATTTCCGTTGAACTGAGCATAGGTATAAAACTTATTGAAATCGGCTTGAACCGCTGCATCAATGATATTTTGATAGTCGTTTGCCATCGTCAAATAATTCGAATTTGTGATATTTTCAGTAAGAATTGTTTTAAAATGGGCTAAGTACATTTTTTTGTAACGAGGAATTGCAAGTAATTCTTTTACCAATGGGAAGTCATTACTATCATCGTGTAACAAATGATCCATTTCGGCCTTTTCTGTTGTAGTGTTTAAATCACCGCCACCAGGGCCGCCACCAGAACCTGTCATACTGAAAGTGCCAAATGACATGTTCAAATCCCAAACAACCGAGTTAAATACACCTGCATCCGATTGATACAAATAATAGTTTTGTTTAAAGGCTCCAATATAACTATCTAGATTAACCAACACATTATCAAATGCAAGCATCCAAAGGGCTCTGTCAACATCTAATACAGATTCGATATTTGTAATGTCATTGTTTAAGATATTGGTCAATTCAATAAGATCATTCCAATCATCAGTGCCATCAGATTTTATTTCGTAAGCTTCTTCATAATTGCTGCTATTGGTTCCTAAATACTCTAAGTTAGGGTAGTTACTTGTTCCAGGGCCAGCTCCATCGGGTGGGCTACAACTAAAGAAGGCGTTACTTTTTGAACCAAATCTAGAATCGACGAACGTTTTAGTAATGGCTTCGGTATTGGTATAAAGGCCAATAAGAACACCATTAACATATACATTGGCGTAGTTTGCTTTTGGTGCATCCATATATTGTCCGGCAATGGCATACGAAACTGTTTCCCGAACAAAAGATGGATCGAAATAAACATTGGCCAGTTTGATGTCTTTATAACCTTCGTAGTCTTGATCTACATAAGTATCAAGTTCAATATGAAACGGATTCTTATCAAAGTTAGGATTGTAAGAGCTATTTCCTTTATATTTTACACCAACCTGATTAAAAATTTCACCGTTGATGGTAACAGATTCGGCTTCTGTGTAATTATTGTCACCTGCTTTTTCAAGGTCTAAGATCTCATCCCAGTTAGACTGTGTAAATACGATCTCGATGGTCTGAATATCAGCAATGTCGTAGAAATCTTGGGAAAAGGATGTGCTCGTTGCAAAAACGCTTAGCATAATGCCCAAAACAAGCGTGAATAATGATTTTAATTGTAGTGTTTTTGGTTCCATATCTATCAGAAAAGTTTTTAAATTGAAGTACAAAGGTGCGAGTATCACTTATATAGAATTTGAGTTTTCAGTGAATTGCCTAAAGTTTTCAGCGAATGGCACATTTCATTTGTTGAAACTTGGTTTTAACACGCTTAGATTCTGTCAATTCTAAAGAACATTACTTTTTATTTCGTTTTATTTGCAGCATGAAAGCGTTTAAAAAGATCCTTTTTCAGCTTATCTTTTGGGCCATTGTTTGGGTTATCCTTGCGTTGGGGCATGAGAACAAGGTTGATTTCCTTGAAAAGAATTGGATGATCTGTGTCATTCAGGTTATTATAATTGTAACTATTACAGTCACTTTGGCGCAGAAGATATTGTCGAAAAAAAATACCAAACTACTTATTGCGTTTGGTTTAGTTTCACTTCTGTTAAGTGCGCTTTTAGCATATCAATTCTCAGTTATTTTACCTCCAAATCATCCGCCTCAGGGGGTTGAACAACATTCTGCAGATGAACTTCCATTAGGGCCGCCAGATGGTGTAGAGTACGATACGTTGGAAGATTCTCTCAACGATGATGCTCGGAGACCCCCTATTAGAAAAGGTCGCGGACAGTTAAATCCGTTTGGACGCTTACTAAATTCACCTTTTCTGATCAACTTTTTATTACTGTGTCTAACCTTTGTTTTGACATCGGTAATCGAGATCTTTCTCTTTGCAAAAAGAAAGGAAGCCGATTTAATTTTGAGTAAAACGGAAACCTTAGAAACTGAACTTAAGTTATTAAAATCGCAGATCAATCCGCATTTTCTATTTAACGCACTCAACAATATCTACGCTTTGTCTGCTATAGATGCCAATAAAACTCAAAAAAGTATTAGCTACCTCTCAAACATGTTGCGCTATGTATTGTATGAATGTGAAAGACCCTATGTGTCGCTTCAGAAAGAAGTTGACTATATTGAAGATTATATTAGGCTATTTGTTTTAAAAAGCAGCAAGGACTATCCTATATATACTGCATTTTCAATGGCAGATGCCCATGTAGAAATTGCCCCGATGCTTTTAATTCCTTTTGTTGAAAACGCGTTTAAACACAGTAATATTGAAAAGATCGATAATACACTTATAAAGATTCAAATTGATTCCGATAGCGACCAGATTGTTTTTAAAATTGAAAATACCCTTGCTGAGAACGAGGTAACAAAAGATGAAGTTGGTGGTATTGGTTTAGAAAATGTCAAAAAACGACTGGCTATATTATATCCCAATAAACACACCTTGAACATTTCCGAAGAAAACGAAATATTTAAGGTCGAATTAATACTTAAAATCCATGCTTAACTGTATCATCATAGACGACGAAGAATTGGCGAGAGTTTTATTGAAATCGTATGTCGATAAACTATCTTTTTTGACATTTAAAGGTGAGTTTGAGAATCCATTGGATGCCTTGGAAATACTGAAGTCCCAACCAGTCGACGTGGTTTTTTTAGACATTCAGATGCCACAACTTAAAGGAACCGATTTTGCGAAGCTTATCCCAGCAACCACGCGTGTCATTTTTACAACGGCATATTCAGAATACGCCTTAGATGGATTTGAATTGAACGCAATAGATTACCTTTTAAAACCTATTACGTTTGAGCGTTTTCTCGCAGCGGTGAATAAGGTGAAAATTGCTTCGGAAGGAACTTCAGAAAGTAGCATACAAACTATCACTATTAAATCGGGCTATGATCTTCACAAGGTAAATTTGGCTGATATTCTTTATATAAAAAGTGACAGTGAGTATGTGATGTTTTATTTAGAAAACCGAAAAATCATGGCCTACCAAAGCTTAAAATCGTTGGTCGAAACACTACCAGCCGCTAGCTTTATGCGTGTACATCGATCTTACATTGTGAATAAAAATGCAGTGACAGGAATGAAAGGTAGAGATCTATTGATCGGGACTAATATCATTGCTGTGAGTGATTCTTATTACGACAAAGTAAAAAATGAATTGTTTTAAAACTTAGGAAACATATATATAAAACTATCTAAAGCCTGTGAGATCTCTCACAGGTTTTTTTTGTCCCTTATTTGTCAAGTTAGCTCGTGTAGGCGCATATTTTAACATAAAAAGGATTGGTTTTAACATTATTCAGAAAATGTGTAACCCAAATGCTTTGAACAATAAGTTTTATGATTTCTTTAAAATGAATTGTTGCCTGATTGTGCTAGATTAGTAAGAAATGGTCTAAATAAAAAGTTAAATAAGACCATTAATTTAAATATGACTCCCAACAATGGCGGGTTTATAATCTAGAAAATATGGAAAATTGGGTCTATGCTTCGCTGCCGATCTTAGGAAAGGTAGCAATATCGGTTATAATAGTTTTTACGATAATTATAACCATTACACGAATATCAGGATTGAGAACCTTTGCCAAGATGTCTAGTTTTGACTTTGCCTCAACCATTGCTATTGGTTCGATCTTAGCTACCATTATTCTCGATACTAACCAATCGTTGGTCAAAGGAGCGATCGCTTTATCGGCTATTGTACTTTTTCAAACCTCTTTTGCCTTTGCGGTTAGAAAATCAAAGACTTTAAATAGACTTTTTACAAATGATCCCATCATTCTTATGAAAGATGGTAAGATCTATTATGAAAATCTGAATAAGACGAATGTTGGGGAGGATGATCTTATCGCTAAGCTACGCGAAGCTAATGTGATCCATTTTGACGAAGTTCTTGCTGTTGTTTTAGAAAGTACAGGAGATATGTCTGTGCTTCATACGAATTCAGACAAAAAACTTATGGAGAAATTGCTACAAGGGGTAAAAGGTTTTAATGTAAAGGGCGCGTAATATGAGCTTTACAGACGTGATCGGGATCCTTGCGGGGATCTTTACTACGGTGGCAGTAATTCCACAGATCTTAAAGGCGATCAAAACAGGAAAAGCTGAGGATATAAGTCCAACCTTCTTTTCGATCCTACTAATAGGAGTAGGGCTCTGGACGTATTACGGCATTGTAAAAAGCGACTGGCCCATTATTATTACGAATGCTGTGTCTTTCTGTTTAAACGGCACGATGCTTATTATTTATTTCAAATCTAAAAATAAGGAAAATGAAAAATATTAGTGAAAAAGAATATACCATAACACATATTGAAGAAGCCGTTCGTGAATTTATTTTAGACGATCATCCCTGTGTTATGGCACAGAGTATCGTTGCAGATGATAATTTAACGATCTGTAATTATGGAGTCATGAACGATGTACTAACCCAGACTAAGCTGCTTCAGGATTTGCAGGAATATCTTGATGATGTCAATTCTGATAGTATGAAGTTTCAAACATTTATTGCCGTTTTTGAAACTGAAAATATATCTACGGAGGTTGAATTTGAGAACAAATTGTGGCAATTGCTTTATGCTCTTCATAAAATAGATGATCGTCCGTGGGATGAGACCACAAGCTCAGATCCCGAATCATCGAAATTCAGTTACAGTTTATTTGGCACATCTTTCTATATCGTTGGAATGCATCCAGAATCTTCGCGAAATGCAAGACAATCGCCGTTTCCTATGATCGTTTTTAATTTACATGGGCAATTTGAACTATTGCGAAGTGCAGGCAGATATGATCGAGTTAGAAACATCATTCGGAGAAGAGATAAAGCCTACCAAGGATCCATCAACCCCATGCTAGAAGACTTCGGAACAAATAGTGAAGCAAGACAATATAGTGGCCGTGCAGTAGATTCAAGCTGGAAATGTCCCTATCATTTTAATAAAGAGTCATGAATATAATTCCGGTAAAATCTGGCGTTGCCTTTCATTTAAAAAAAGGCCAAACCCTAAAAGTTTACGATATTGAAGGTCGGCAAGTTTCTGATATGCTTTTGTATAATGCTTCAGATATTAAAGAAAAGATCTCCTCTGGTAAGACTTTCGATTATGAAGAAACTATTTTATTGACCAAAGGAAATTATTTGTGGAGCAATAGGAGTAATAAAATGGTCGAAATTCTGGAAGATACTAATGGGAGAAATGATTTTCTCTTAGCACCGTGTGACCCGAAAACATTTAAACACTTTTATAATATGACAGGCGATCACCCCAGTTGTTTTGGAAATTTATATAAAAATCTAAAAGAATTTGGAATAGAAAAGGACGATATACCTTCGGCTTTCAACATTTTTATGAATGTTACTTTTGATTCCGCTGGAAAAATTAAAGTAGTGCCTCCAACGTCCAAAGCGGGCGACCATATTTGTTTTAAAGCACAAATGGATTTGATCGTTGGTCTTACGGCTTGTTCGGCAAAAGACAGCAACGGCGGCTCATTTAAACCCATTGGCTATAAAATAATTGATGAATGAAAGGAATCCTTACGATGCGTAGCTGTTTGTTAAACATTTTATAAGTTTTCGGAGGGCCGTGTAATGCTCCGTATCTTTAAGAGACTTAGCCTATATAAATAAACAATGTATGAAAGCCATTTGGAATAATACCGTCATTGCAGAAAGCAATGAAACTGTTGTCATTGAAGGAAATCATTATTTTCCGGCAGCAAGTATTCACAAGGAGTTTTTTAAACCCAGTGAAACTCATAGTCATTGCCCATGGAAAGGTGAAGCCTCGTACTATAATGTTGAGGTAGATGGCGAACAAAACAAAGACGCGGCTTGGTACTACCCAAAAGTTTCTGCATTAGCAAAGAAAATTGAAGGGTATGTAGCTTTTTGGAAAGGAGTTGAAATTGTTGAATAGTTCAAAAATTGGCTTAAGTGGCGGTTGCCATTGGTGTACCGAAGCTGTTTTTCAATCGCTTAAAGGTGTTTCGAGTGTAGCGCAAGGCTATATTTCTTCCGCAGAGGAAGTTGGATCTTTTTCAGAAGGAATTATAGTAGTGTTTTCTTCCGAAATCATCACACTTGAAACCTTGATTGAAATTCACTTAAGAACGCATCAAAGTGCCTCCGATCACGCTTTACGTTCACGCTACCGATCTGGAATTTATACCTTTTCCGAAGAACAAAAAGAAGAAGCGATACTTTTGTCGAAGAAATTTCAGTTATCTTTTAACAAAACTTTGGTGACGAAAATATACGATTTTGGTATCTTCAAGCATTCAAGACAGTCTTTAAAAAATTATTATTACAGCAATCCCAATAGGCCATTTTGCGAGCGCTATATAGATCCTAAGTTAAACATGTTACGTGAAAAATTTGGTTTACACCTGCGTACAGAGCGTAGCTTACCACTAACAACCATATGACCATAACGACTAGAAAAAGGAAACTCACTGATGCTTTTATAGCAGTGCGCGCGCAAACAGAAATGCTTTGTAAGCCTTTAGAAACTGAAGATTACAGTATTCAGCCCATCGTTGATGTGTCTCCGCCCAAATGGCACCTTGCCCATATTACGTGGTTTTTTGAAGAATTTTTACTTCGGAAGTTTGACGTCAACTATCAAGATTTTCATAAAGATTTCGCGTATTTATTTAACAGTTATTACAACAATGCTGGTGATCGTGTCATTCGACCCAACCGTGGCCTCATGACGCGTCCTACAGTTTCGCAAGTATATGCCTATAGAAAGTATGTGACACAACATGTTTTGGATCTATTGGAGCAAACTGAAGATGAATCTGTTTTAGATTTACTTGAGATCGGCATAAATCATGAACAGCAACACCAAGAATTATTGGCCTACGATATAAAATATATTTTAGGACATCAACCGCTGTTGCCTTCATATGAAACTACAATGCATTTGTCGCCCGTTGAAAATACGCCTTCCTTTGTTCATATTGCTAAAGGCATTTACGAAGTAGGACATAAGGATGATTCATTTTGTTTTGATAATGAAATGGGCGCTCATAAAGTGTATCTGCAAGATTATAAAATAGCAATGGCTCCCGTTACCAATGGAGAATATTTAGAATTTATAAACGACGGCGGCTATAAAAATTTTAATTATTGGCATGCAGAAGGTTTAGATTTTATTAGGAATAACGATATAAAAGCACCGATGTATTGGCACAAAGTAAACGGTGAATGGCATTATTACGATTACGATGGTTTAAAAAAAGTAGATCCTAACTTAGCTGTAATGCATGTGAGTTTTTATGAAGCTTTTGCCTATGCCGAATGGAAAGGAATGCGACTTCCCACCGAATTTGAATGGGAAATTGCGGCGCCACAAATAAAACACGGACAAGTTTGGGAGTGGACAGGGAGTGCTTATCTGCCATATCCTAACTTCACCAAAGATGAAGGTGCCTTAGGCGAATATAACGGGAAATTTATGGTGAGTCAGCATGTACTTCGTGGAGGCTCTATAGCCACGCCAAAAGGACATTGCCGGACTACATATCGCAATTTTTTTCACCCACAGCACCGTTGGTTGTTTTCAGGAATTAGACTCGCAAAATAGATGAATAAACAGTTTGCAAACGATATCATTTCAGGGCTTTCTGCTTCAGAAAAACACCTGTCTTCGAAGTATTTTTATGATGATGCGGGAAGTAGGATCTTTCAGGAGATCATGCAAATGCCCGAATATTATTTGACCAATAGCGAATTTGAGATCCTCTCAGAGCAAGGTCAGCAAATTTACAGTGCGCTTCAGTTTAAGGAACCGTTTAACATTGTAGAATTAGGAGCTGGAGATGGTTCAAAAACATTTCAGTTGCTTAAATATTTGGTTAATAAAAAAGTTGATTTCCATTATACACCCATAGATATTTCTCAAGAAGCGATCGATATCCTTTCAGAAAAGTTAAAAGAGAAGTTGCCGCAACTTTCTATTCAGCCAAAAGTGGGCGATTATTTTGAAATGCTAAAGGAAACCAAAGCCGATAAAACCCCTAGCTTACTGCTTTTTCTTGGTGGAAATATTGGAAATTATTTAGAAGCAGAGGCGTTAGCATTGTTGCAATTATTTTATCAAAATATGGATAAAGGCGACAAGCTTTTGATTGGTATGGATATTAAGAAAAACCCTATAACCATCCATGAAGCCTATTTTGATCGTCACGGAATAACTAAGCGCTTTAATATCAATTTGCTAAAAAGGATCAATCGTGAGTTTGAAGCAGATTTTGATCTCGAAGCATTCGATTTCTATTGTCATTACAGTCCGGAAACTGGGGAGGTGAAAAGTTATCTTGTAAGTTTAGAAGACCAAGTTGTTGAGATCAAAGGACTTAAAAAGAGCTTTCAATTTCAAAAAAATGAATTGCTTTGGACTGAACTTTCAAAGAAATACGCTATTCCTGAAATTGAACAATTAGCTGAAACGTCGGGCTTTAAGGTGCTTACGCATTTTAAAGATAGCAAGCAATATTTTACCGACAGTCTTTGGGTAAAGTAATCACATCAAATCCTCTAAATTCTTAGCGGCATCCTGTTGAGATTCCAGTTTTGTCTGGTGTTCATTGATCACCTTGAGTAAAGCCTCTGTAAGATCTTGCTCATGCTTCTGCAAAACCTTAGTGTAATGTTGTATAACTTCGGCATCAAGTTCCATACTTTGGTTGATGAGGTCAAAATCATTTTCCATCGCAAAACTACTTTTTATATCCTGCCAACCACGTTTTAAAGAACCAACAAAACTGCCGTCTACATCAATAGAAGCCTGCGGGTCAAATATTTTTAGTGCGCTTATTAGTTGTTGTGCAAATTTCCTACGAAGTTCGGTTTGAAGTTTTAAAAAACCTTGAAGTGATTTTGCATCTGCCATACTTACTGCGTCAAGAAAAATACGATGATGATCGTTATGTAAAGTAATGGCGGCGTTTATTTTTTCGGAAATGTGCTGCTTCGACTTCATGATAGTTTAGTTTAAATTCTTTAAATAGATTTCTTTGTTTAGTAATTTGAGTTAAAGTTTGGTATTTAATAATAGCCTTAAGGGCAATCAGAATCTAAAGTTTATGTCTAATTTATATATTTCTTATAGTAACGTGGTTAATAAAAGCGTTCCTACAACCCATAATATGGCAGACAAGCCTCCACCAATTAGTAAAAAATGTTTAAATCGATAGGCTCCTGTACCGTAAATAAGGGTATTTGTTTGATAGCCTACAGGCGTAAAAAAGCTAAAGTTGGCACCAAACATGACTGCTAGGATAAATGGTTTTAACGATAGATCGAGTCCGCTAGCTATAGCTATGGCAATTGGAGTCATGATGATGGCGGTTGCATTGTTTGAAATGGTTCCGCTAATAAGCATGGTGCAACCAAAAAGTATAGCGATTACGATCATTGGTTTTTGTCCATTTAGTAATTGAAGTAATTGCTCCGAGAGCCAAGTGTCTGCACCGGTATTAGCCATTGCAGCGCCAAGAGGGATCATACCTGCAAGTAAAAAAATGATTTGCCAGTTCACTTTTTGATATACATTTTCCAACGAGATCAACTTAGTAAGTAACATGGCCGCTACACCGGTTAGAGAAGCCGTTAAAATGGTAAGAACTCCAGAAGCTGCCAAACCAATAACACCTAGTAGTATGAGTAAGGCTGTAAGCTTTTTACCAAATGATTTTGATGAAATAAAGTCGTGTTGATTAAGAATCGCGACATTTTGAAGATTGTATAGTTTATTTATGGATTGTTCTTGCATTTCTACGAGAACTCGATCTCCAGGTTTTAAGTTGATTTGGTTTAAATTTTTCCGAACTAAACGCTCTTTCGTATTTCGAATGTTCTTACGTTTTTTTATAGCGATCGGGTAGGCGCCCTCTAAAATCATATACCGCAATTGCTTTAAGTTTTTTCCGATAAGATTTGAACCTGGAAGAATAAGAAGTTCAACATAAGAGAGATTTTCTAATGGTATTTTCTCTTGTTCCTCGGAAGCGTTCTCTAGCTGTGTCTTTTTTTCATGAAAATGTAAACCTTTGTCAGTAAGTAAGGTATTTACATTATCAAGATCACTCATTAAAATGAGGCTATCATTTTCTTTCAGTTCAATGTATTTTCCGGGCGCATTGATCACTTGTTTATTTCGTACGAGCTTAACAATAGAAACGGAACCATTAGTAAACATGTCAATATCACCAATTTTTTTATCGATCAGGTCAGATTCCCCTCCTACATTCACTGTAAACATATAGTTATCTAAATGATAGGAATCCAACATATTGGTTTTTGCGTCTTTCGGCAGAAATCGAGAGGCAAGCGTCATAAATACGATCCCGATCGCTACGAATATGCAACCGAAAAGGGCAAACTCAAAAAAGCCAAGCTTTTCGGCTCCAAGATCTTGGGCGATAGCGTTTACTAAAAGGTTCGTTGAAGTCCCCATTAAGGTGCAACTTCCTCCTAGAATTCCAGCGAATGAGATAGGCATAAGTAGTTTTGAGCTCGAAAAATTATACTTTTCAGAAAGTTGAGAGATGATCTTTATAAAAATTATTACAACAGCTGTGGTGCTTATAAATGCTGAGATTCCAGCCGAAACAATCATAAAGGCTGGTGTGAGAAGAACAAGGGGAAGTATTTTAAGTTTTTTGATCCCGTCGGTGAGCCATTGAATTACGCCATTCTCTTCGAGTCCAACCGCAAGGATCATGAGTGCTAAAATAGTTATCGTTGCGGGGTTTGAAAATCCGCTAATGGCTTCTTGGGGTGTCGTAAGATTGAGGAGTAGCAGGGCTACGATGATAAAGAAGGCAATTTTATCGATCGGAAAGTATTCAGTAATAAATAATACAATTGTGATGATAATAATAGCAAAAACATAAATGACCTCTAGCTCCATATTATTCGATTAGCATTTTAAAGATATTTATTAAAGCAGCGCAAAATGATTAAAGAAATCACAATTTTGAAGCACTTTTTTTAATGGATATTTATAGAGATACAAGACTATTGTCTTCCCAAATATTATCATAACAATTCTTAATAACTTTTACTTTACTAGCATAACTAAATTGGGTATTTTTACGGCTTATAAAACGCAAAGAATACTATTATGTCAGATACAGTTGAAAGAATTAAATGTTTGATCATAGGCTCTGGGCCTGCAGGTTATACGGCGGCTATTTATGCTGCGAGAGCAGATTTAAAACCTGTTATGTATACCGGGATGGAACCAGGAGGGCAATTGACAACTACCACCGAAGTGGATAACTTTCCGGGGTATCCTGAAGGAATCGATGGTCCTACCATGATGGTTCAACTACAACAACAAGCTGAGCGATTTGGAACCCAAGTACGTATTGGAATGGTAACGGCAGTAGACTTCAGCAAAGAAGTTGGTGGAATACATAAGGTTACGGTTGATAATACAACGCAAATTGAAGCCGAAACTGTGATTATCTCAACGGGAGCTACAGCAAAATATTTAGGGATCCCAAGTGAGCAAAAACTTCGTGGTGGTGGAGTTTCAGCCTGTGCGGTTTGTGACGGTTTTTTCTATAAAGGACAAGACGTGGCGATCGTAGGCGCCGGTGATACAGCTGCCGAAGAGGCTACGTATCTTGCTAATATTTGTAATAAGGTAACCATGTTAGTTCGTAAAGATTACATGAAAGCAAGTAAGGCGATGCAACATCGAGTGACTTCTACGCCAAATATAGACTTACGTTATAACACGGAAGTTGATGAAGTACTGGGTGATATGGTGGTTGAAGGACTGCGAATGGTGAATAATAAAACGGGCGAAAAGGAAGAGATCGCGATCACTGGTTTGTTTATTGCTATCGGACATAAACCAAATACCGATATTTTTAAAGGACAGCTTGATATGGACGACACTGGCTATTTGATCACCAAAGGAAAGTCTACAAAAACCAATCTTCCAGGTGTGTTTGCAAGCGGAGATGTACAGGATAAGGAATATCGTCAGGCAGTAACTGCTGCGGGAACTGGATGTATGGCTGCACTAGATGCAGAACGCTATTTGGCAACTATTGAAACGGAAGTTACAGCTTAAAAAATGATGCTATAACAAAAAAAAGCCTTGGAGATATCTAAGGCTTTTTTTTATTTCATTTTCTGTATAATGCAAAAAGCATTGCTTATTTCGCTTGGTGATGATAACTATAAATGCGTTTCGCTAGCCAATTTTCATTCTCCTTAATCCAAAGAATAGAGAATAGGGCAGAACCTGTTTGATATAATTCTTTACCAGATTCTTGTATGTAAAACTCGTGAACACCTTCTTGAATCACACCATAAAGTACTTTATTCTCGTAGAGCGGATATACTTTAACCGTATTTGGAGTTAGTTTTCGTATGGGTTTACGTTCTGGCGATGAGCAAATATTTTCCTTCATGGCTTTCATGAATAAAGCTTTGTCTTGAATTCCGGCCACATCGTGATAAAATTCTAAGTCTTCTGCCAAAACACTTTCTAAGGCCACTAGATCACAGTTATTAAACCCTGCGTCGAATAAGATGCTATCTTTTTGAATAAATGTTTTATATAATTCTGAATCGGTAGGAACTTGTGCCTGTACCATTCCGAAGAAAAAAAGGGCAAAGAAACTAATAGGGTATATGGTATTTTTCATTTTGATGATTATTAAAGTTAAAAAACTCCGAAGCCATGGAAAGAACTTCGGAGTTTTAGGTTCGGAAGTAAGTCAATAGCTAATTACAGCTTCCGAACACTGCCTGAGCGACTTTTATTTTTTGAGATTTCCGAAGGGTTTCCGTAGTAATTAATGGTACCACCACTACTAGCTTCAGTCACTAATTTGTTTTTTACATTAACAGTGATATCACCACCGCTTGAGGCATCGGCTCGACAATCTACTACTAAGAGATCTTT
The DNA here is from genome assembly GCF_058148545.1 of Ulvibacter sp. 2305UL32-6. Lineage (NCBI taxonomy): Bacteria > Pseudomonadati > Bacteroidota > Flavobacteriia > Flavobacteriales > Flavobacteriaceae > Ulvibacter > Ulvibacter sp. 2305UL32-6. Next base: position 610,702 of record NZ_JBYVKA010000002.1, on the reverse strand, counting down.
AGCTACGATATCACTACCGCTAGAGGCATCAGCACGTAGCGAGGTAGCTTTTCCAGATACTTCAATATCGGCGCCACTACTACAATCTGCTAGTACTTCCTTAGCAAAAACTTCAACTTCAATATCGGCGCCACTGCTACATTCTAAAGAAATGGTTTCCGCTTTAAGTACCGAGTTAAATATCATATCTGAACCGCTGCTAGCGTCTACTTCGTCAATAGATTTATAGGTTACATACACTTTTTTAGCTTTCGACCGACCAATATTTCCCTCCACGCGCATCACCAAACGATCATTGTCAACATAAGTTTCAATTTGTTCCTGTAGGTTCTCATCCGCCTCTACAACAACTTTGTTTTCGTCGCCTTGAGTAAGGTAGATATCGAGTCCGCAGCAACCCTTTACTTTTGTAAAGTCATGTTCAATATTTCTAGTTTCGGTAGTGACATTACCGTTACCATTGGTTTGACCAATATTAAGGTCAAAATTACAAGCACTTAATGAGAGTACCGTAATGCTTAAAATGAATAGCTGAATTGTTTTCATAAGTATTGGTTTAGTTGTTAATAGAATCGGTTTGTATAGTTGTATTTTCTAGAACTTCGGAAGGGGTTGTGACCTCAGGAGTTTCTGGAGTTTTAATGGGTGCTTCATCATCAGAAAAGGAGTTATTGATATCCTGCTCCCAATTTTCCGAAGGGCTATCATCAGTGTCTTTATCATCGTTCGGCCAATCGTTGTCTTCTGTTTCGTTTGAAACTGGACAATCGAGACATTTTGTAAGTCCGTCTTGAATAAGTAATTGCCGTCCTTCATCTCCATTGTCTAAAATATCGTGATAACGGCTATCATTTCGATGGAATGAATAAGTGTTTTCATCAGCAATTAGAATGGTTCCAATTGGTAAATACAACACGAGTTCTACTTCTTGATCTCTAAACTTATTCTCGGTGTCGGTAATAAAGAAACCATCGAGTAGGAGAATGTTGTTTTTATATGAATAGTTATAGATGATGTCTTCAGCACGTTCTTTTGCCTGTAACGAGCTGCTTCCTTGTGCTTTGCGCTCCACAAGTAATTTTCCAACCGAATCTTTTGTAGAACGAACGATCAATCGAATATCATTGGAGTAGATAAATTGATTGTCATTTTGGTCATATTTTAATTGCGGTCCGCCTTGACGAGACACTTCGTATTCGTATTGATTATCTGCGCGCATTGCCATACGAATTGTTTCTCCAGCTTTAATTGGGATCATCGTTTCAGAAATTACATCACCATCATATGCGCGTTCTGTTGCTTGTTGTACGGCTACGACACCTATTCCAATAAGCGAAGCAAACCAGATTACGAGTAAGGCAATTTTGGCTGTGGTTCCAATCGATTTAAGATTGTCTACGATCATCTTCAGACCTAAGATAAAGAGGGCGAAAAATGGAATACCAATAGCTAATAACGCAAGTAACGAAATGACCCAAACAGGTGTGTTTGTGGCATCAGCAATGGTGATATAATCCATCACCTCATTATCACCCCAAATACCTACAGTACCTACTGTAAATAAACTTACGATCAATGCAATAAGGGTTGTGAGCGAAATAAATACAAGAAATACGCCAATGAGTTTTACAAAAATTGTAAGCAACGTCATGATTATTTTGCCCACCGTATCAAAAAAACTCGTTGTCCCTGTTTTTACACGTTGGCCGTATTTGTCATAATCAGCATTCTTTACACGATCTGCCACGTTTTCATATCCTTCTTTGAACTTACGTTCAATGTTGGAGATGTTTACGGCTTCACCGCCCATTTTAAGTTTATCTGTTGTTGTGATCGCAGCCGGAACCAAGATCCAAAACATAATATAAATTAGGATGAATAATCCGCTAGTAGCAATGGTTAGGAGGATCCAAAGAAGTCGAACCCAAATGGCATCTATTTTTAAGTAATGTCCTAATCCAGAAGACACCCCTGCAACAAATTTGTTATCGATATCTCGATAGAGTTGTTTGTACGAAGAGTGATCTACTTTTTTTGAAAGCGGAACATCATCAAAAATTTCTTCATCTACGATATAGTCTTCGGGTTGTCCCATTACGGTTATCACCTCGTCGAGTTCTTTGATTGAAATGACTTGCGACTGCGTCTCTAGTTTTTCTGAAAAAAGTTCGGCTATACGCGCTTCAATATCACGAATGATCTCGTCGCTTCCTTGCGGATCGCTCAGTGAACGTTTAATAGCATCTAGATAGCGTTGTAATTTTCCGAAGGCATCTTCATCGATATGGAAAAAAGTCCCGGCTAGGTTAATATTGACTGTCTTTTTCATTTTTTGGTGGTTTCGCTTGTTACTTTATTTACTGCCTGTTGCAATTCGCTCCAGGTCGTATTTAATTCTTTTAAAAATAGTCTGCCTGTTTCAGTCAGATCATAATATTTACGTGGCGGCCCACTGGTAGATTCTTCCCAGCGATAAGCGAGCAGTCCTGCGTTTTTGAGGCGAGTGAGTAGAGGGTAAATTGTGCCTTCTACCACCAGCATTTTTGCGTCTTTTAAGGTGTCGAGAATATCGCTTGTATAAGCCTCACCATCTTTTAGGATAGAAAGGATGCAATACTCTAAAACCCCTTTACGCATTTGCGCTTTTGTGTTTTCAATTTTCATCTGCTTGATTTACATTGTTAATGGTGTTCGTTTTGATTTACCTACGCTCATGTTTGATCATGTTTTATCGCATAGGTTTGATTGATGCTTTTTTACCTTAGATCTCTTTCATTTCAAATTTTGCGGCATCCAAGGGATAAATAGTTAGTGCAGTTTGTTCTGTTTGTTGAATACACTCTATGACGTTTTGGATGCTGATTTCTGAAACATTCTGGGCAACATCTTGGCCTAGAACGCTTAATACCGCGGCGATTAATAAATTAACTAGCGTGCTCATGGTCTGGTTGGTTTTGTTCCGAAACGGGTTCGGAGTTGGTTATAGTTTTTAAGAACGAAATAGTAAAAGGGTAACGATACATTTTGCCTTTAGCAGCATGCATAGTGGCATTGATCACACAATACAATTCAAAGACAAAAAGTCCGAAGAGAAGTATGGCAGCAATGCCGAACAGAGCAATATATCCTGAGATATTTTTAATCTCTTGGATCGAAATTGTATCACTTGCCCGATCTAGTGCTTCGATCAACGATATAAAGTCTGTTGCAAAAATGATAAAGAACGGGAGGCATAACAGACCTATTATTATGGTATATACCATAATACTTAGTTGAAAATTAATGGCCTGTTTTCCATGTTCATCTACAAAGGACTTTTCTTTATTAAAAGTCCAAAGTAATAGTGGCGCAAAAAAATTGGCCAATGGAAAAAAATATTTTAAAAATGTAGAAGCATGTATAAGTGCTGCTGCATTTTTTTCGTTGGTTGTTATAAGGTTTGTTTCCATAGTTGATTAGAATCTTATACAAATATATGTCTTTAAGAAGGTATTATGTTACGCATAGTACTAAAATTTAACAAAACTTTAAGAAATTGAATTTGTTTAAAATGTAATATCTTAGCCGAAAATATCTTTCAATGCCCAATAAAATCAAAGGAATACACACTTTTCTAATGGCCAAATTGCCCTCGGCATATTTTACGGGTGTTCGGTTAAAATCTATTAATGATACTTCATGTATCACCACCGTTAAATTTCGTTGGATCAATCAAAATCCGTTTAAATCGATGTTTTGGGCCATACAAGGAATGGCCGCCGAGTTGAGCACCGGCGCTTTGGTAATGGGTTATATTAAAGAATTTGATACGCCTATATCTATGCTCGTTTTAAACAACAAGGGTAATTTTAGTAAGAAAGCCCGCGGGAGAATTACCTTTACATGTAACGACGGACTCGCATGCAAAGCAGCGATAGCTAAGGCTATTGAAACAGGCGAAGGGCAGACCATTTGGATGGAATCTAAAGGTGTAGACGAAGCCGGGGATCTAGTTTCAACATTTCATTTTGAGTGGACACTTAGAACCAAACGCTAATGCTAGTCAATATTCTAAAACTAAATGAAATATAAAATACAAGATGAAACCGTTGTTTTTGATGACTATTTCAAAATAAAAGAGGCTTCCATTCTACACGACACCTTTAAAGGAGGGAAAATTCAAGTAAAACGCAAAAGTTTTGAGCGTGGTGACTCGGTGGCTGTCCTTATATATGAAAAAGACACAGATAGTCTATTGTTTACCAAACAGTTTCGATACCCAACAGTTAACGATGGTGATGGTTGGATCCTTGAAATTCCCGCAGGAAGCATGGAGGAAGGTGATTTGCCTTCAGAAAGAGCCCAAAAGGAAGTTTCCGAAGAACTAGGTTACCAACTTCACGAATTAAAGCTTATCTCTACATTTTTTACTTCTCCCGGCGGATCTTCAGAGCGGATCTTTTTGTTTTATGCTGAAGTCACTTCCGAAGATAAAACAACAATGGGAGGCGGGTTGGTTTCAGAAAAAGAAGATATTGCATTGGTAAAAATGGCTCTTTCTGAAATATTAAAGAGAGGAATATCGCAGTGTTTTACAGATGCAAAATCGCTGGTAGCTGTCCAATGGTTTTTTCTGAATAAAAAGGCAGACCAAAACTAGTCGACTTTTGTAACAAATAGCTTTGACATTCTACAAATAAGCGTCAAACCTAAAATTTTAAAAATATGACAGCACACGAAATAGATTACATTATTTATGGCGAAGAAATGCAGTATGTGGAGATCGAACTCGATCCTAATGAGGGCGTGGTTGCCGAAGCTGGTAGCTTTATGATGATGGAGGAAGGTATCAAGATGGAGACCATTTTTGGTGATGGTTCTTCAAAGGATCAAGGTGTTTTGGGTAAGATATTCGGTGCCGGAAAGCGTTTACTTACAGGAGAAAGTCTATTTATGACTGCCTTTTACAACGCTTTTACAGGCAAAAGACGCGTGAGTTTTGCATCTCCCTATCCAGGTAAGATCATCGCTATAGATCTCAATAAATTTGGAGGTAAGTTTATCTGCCAAAAAGATGCTTTTCTCTGTGCGGCAAAAGGTGTATCTATTGGAATTGAATTTTCTAAAAAACTAGGTCGAGGCTTATTTGGAGGCGAAGGTTTTATCATGCAAAAGCTAGAGGGGGATGGAATGGCGTTTGTTCATGCAGGAGGTACTACCGCGGTAAAAGAGCTAGCGGTTGGTGAAAAGATGAAGGTGGATACAGGCTGTATCATTGGTTTTGATCAAACAGTTGACTACGACATTGAATTTGTAGGAGGGATAAAAAATACACTGTTTGGTGGTGAAGGAATGTTCTTTGCATCGCTCACGGGCCCTGGAACGGTTTATATTCAATCTTTACCATTTAGCAGACTCGCAAATCGCGTTTGGGCAGCTGCACCAAAAGGAGGCGGTAAAGACAAAGGCGAGGGGAGTATTCTAGGGGGCTTAGGCGACCTTTTGGACGGCGATAATCGTTTTTAACATTTTTTTAAGAATTGTAGGATCAAGATCGCATTGTTTTTTTCGTTACCTTTAAGGACAGCTAATCAAAAAAACAGCGCCTATAGATTGTAAACTACTTAACCTTAAATTCTGAACACCTATGGCTAGAGCTATGTATGATTACACCAAAGCGGTGCTTAATAAAGTTAGCTTTGATGTAAATTTGTTCTGTAAGGAGCTTCAAAAAGCAATGTCTAGATTACTTCCTTATGAAATTGAAGAACTGAAGATTTGGGTCGACGACCTAATTAAACAGAACCCCCAATTAAATCAATGTCTAATTCATCTAAACACATAAATAGGAGCCTTCGAGAAATCGAAGGCTTTTTTAGTTGTGCTTCGGACTAATAATTTTAACGTCTTGGAATGCAATGGCACCGCGTATGATACTAGCAATTAGATCATAGAGCGCATTGATAATTTGCATCTTTAATTCATTCTTACTGTAAATAATACTGACCTCCCGAGCGGGTGATGGCTCGTTGAAGTAACGAAGTCGTTTCTGGTCCTTTTCTGAAATGTCAAGCGTATGTAAAAACGGAAGTAAGGTCATGCCTAGGCCTTCATTTGATAATTTGATCAAGGTTTCAAAGCTTCCGCTTTGTAGTTGGAAAGTATCGTCTGGGTGAAGTTTTGACGCTTTACATAAATTTATCACTCCATCCCGAAAACAATGACCGTCTTCTAATAGTAAAATATCATCGAGATCGAGATCTTTACTATCGAGCTTAGTTTTACTCGCTAAACGATGATTATCTGGAACATAACCCACAAACGGCTCATAGTATAAAGGGCGTTCTTTGATCTTATCATTTTCTAAAGGAGTGGCAGCAATAGCAGCATCCAAATGTCCCTCGTTGATCTTATAAATGATCTCGTCGGTGGTGAGCTCTTCGATCTTTAAATGAACTTTTGGATATTTTTTTGTAAAGCTTTTTAGAAACATAGGAAGCAATGTAGGCATCACTGTTGGGATGATTCCTAGGTGGAAATCCCCACCAATAAACCCTTTTTCTTGATCCACCACATCTTGCATACGCGCAGCTTCATTGACAATACTCCGCGCTTGATTCACAATTTTATTTCCCACTGCTGTAAGCTCAATGGGCTTTTTACTCCGGTCAAAGATCAAAATATCAAGTTCTTCTTCCAGCTTCTGAATTTGCATACTCAAGGTGGGCTGCGTAACAAAAGTTTTTTGGGCCGCTTTGGTGAAATTTTGTTGTTCAGCTACTGCAAGGACATATTTTAATTGGGTGATCGTCATATTCAAGATGCTTTTGACGAAGATACAAAGATCAATCGTAATAATTTATTGTAGTAGCATGTAGAATAGAGTTAGACTATAAAAAAAGCTCTCCAATGGAGAGCTTATATTCGTTTTTTAGTGAAATTTACATTCTAATTTCCATCGTAATTGGCTCATTAGCGACTTCAAATTTTGCGTCATTCCATTGTGGTGGTCCAAAACTCATTATGTTGTTGCTAACTCCGTACATTTCTTTTGGCATACCATTTGGCTCAAAATCCATTTTCTTGTTGCTGTTTTTATCGTGAAATAAGGTAACTCCATATTCGCCTTCAGTAACGTTGTTAAAAGTTACCGTAGCAAATCCATCTACAATTGGTGCTTCCATAGTTGCAAGTCCATTTTTCAGAAAAGTTTCTTCAGTATGTAATGCAAAGAATACCGAACCTTCATTACTTTGAACAGGAACCGTTACGGTGATTGAGGTTCCGCTAGTAGTTACGGTAGGCGTAGTTTGTGCTGTTGCTGTTAAAAGTGCGAATGCTAATGCGAGGGTGGTGAGTACAGTTTTCATAAAGATATATTTTAGTTGTTATTAATTTCTGAAACAAAGATGCGGCAGAAGCGCCTTCAGAAAAACTATGGAATACCCAACTGTTGATTGTTTAGGATGAATTGTAGTTTGATGCTAGGAATTGGAGGCGGGAAGTTTAAAGCTAGAAGTAAGTACTCATTTTTAGGCGTTTATTAAGCACAAAATATTATAAAAGTCCTTTGGCTTTGATCTCCAGATATTTATTGATGGTATTGACCGTAAGGTCTTTTGGTTGCGTTAAAACAGTTTGGATGCCCCGTTGTTGTAGTTCCCGTACCATCACTTTTTTATCAAACTCAAATTGCTGTGCAATGGTTTGGTCAAAGATAGCATGAACATTATCAGCTTTAGAATCTGTTAAGGTTTTAAGTTCAGTGTTTTCAAAGAAAATCACCACCAATACGTGTTTTTTAGCAATAGCCATTAAATACGGAAGTTGTCTATGGAGTGATGAGATATGTTCAAAATTGGTGTAGAGGAGTAGCAAGCTTCTATGGTTGATACGCCTTTTGACCAGTGATTGTAAAACGCCAAAATCTGAATCTAAAAACTTTGTATCTACATTGTATAGATTTTCCATAATAGCATTGAGATAGGTTTTCTTTGCATTGGCGGGCAAAAAACCACCGATCTCATTACTAAAGTCTATCAGTCCTACTTTATCATTCTTTTTAAGGGCAATATTTGAAAAGGCCAAAGCACTGTTAATCGCGTAATCGACTAACTTTAATCCTCCAAAAGGCATCTTCATCACGCGACTCGTATCAATGATCGAATAGACAGGCTGCATTTTTTCGTCTTGATACTGGTTAACCATAAGCTGCCCGTGTTTGGCAGTCGATTTCCAATTAACCGTACGTACATCATCGCCCACCACATACTCTTTGATTTGCTCAAATTCCATGGTGTGACCAATACGTCTTATTTTTTTGAGTCCGATATGCGACAAACGGTTATCAATAGCTAGAAAGTCGTATTTCTTCATCTGAATAAACGATGGGTACACTTTTACCATCTGTTCCTTATTAAATGTATAGCGCCTGCGAAGCAGCGAAATAACAGTCGTTGTATAACAATTTAGATTTCCGAAGATATATTCACCACGATCTACAGGACGTACACTATATCGATACGTTGTATAAAGTCTAGCAGGTATTTTTGTGCTTCGGAAGAAATCTCGCTTCTGAAATTGTACGGGCAATTCATCGATAATGGCGACTTCAATTGGGAATGCATATTTATTCTTTAACTGAAGGATCACTTCATTGATATCACTATTTGAAAATTTTTCGGGGAGTACTCGTGCTGCTTCCAATCCATTTTTACTGTATAGCATGCTTAGCTCAAAAATGGTGAGTAGGAAAATTGTGAACACAATAAGCCAAGTGATTCCGTAGAGCGGCGTAAACCAATATGACAATAGGAAAAGTATGGCAATACCTGTCAACACGTAAAAAAAACGCGGCGTTAAGTATAATGATTTAATGAATTTGATCACTAGCGAGGAATTTCAATAGATTGTGCGATCATATCAATAACTGTTTCTGGGGTCATGCCTTCCATTTCACGCTCTGGCGATAAAATTATTCGATGACGAAGCACGGGAACCAAAGCGCGTTTTACGTCATCTGGTGTCACAAAATCTCGTCCGTTGATGGCCGCAAAAGCCTTAGACGCGTTCATGATAGCTAAGGACGCTCTGGGTGAGCCTCCTAAATAGAGATGCGGATGATTTCTGGTTTTATCTACGACCTGAGCGATATAGGTGAAAATCTTGTCCTCGATCAATATATTTTGGACTTGCTCTCTGTATTTTTTGAGATCATCTGTGCTCATAACGCTTTCAATAAGATCTTTTGGATCTTGGTGTTTCCGAACATGGTGTGTTTTTAAGATGGTTACTTCATCTTCTACTTTCGGGTATCCTACTTTGATCTTAAACAAAAATCGATCTAATTGGGCTTCAGGTAGAGCATAGGTTCCTTCTTGTTCCACCGGGTTCTGTGTTGCCAATACCATAAATGGATATTCCATAACATAGCGTTTACCATCCATGGTGATCTGACGTTCCTCCATTACTTCAAACAGTGCGGCTTGGGTCTTTGCAGGCGCACGGTTGATCTCATCAATTAGTACAATGTTTGAGAAAATAGGGCCTTTTTTAAATTCAAACTCCGATAATTTCATATTAAGAATAGAGGTACCTAAAACATCACTTGGCATAAGATCAGGGGTAAACTGTATACGACTAAAATTAGTTTTCAAGGTCTGCGCAAACAGTTTAGCCGTAATTGTTTTAGCAATTCCAGGAACGCCTTCTATTAGCACATGTCCCTTTGCTAAAAGACTTACAATAAGTAATTCAATAAAATCTTCTTGCCCTATAATGATCTTGCCAAGTTGCTCTTTTATGGCAGCAACAGCAGTTTTAAGCTCATCCAATGGAATGCGATTGTTAAAATGTAGTTCTTCGTTTTGTGCTTCAGGATTTTCCATCGAGTTTATTTTTAAAAGTGCTAATTTGATCGTATAATTTTAAAAGTTCAGCTTCGCTAGTGCTGTGCTGATTTTGTACTTTTTCCATAAAAGTAAAGAGTTGTTGGGTATCTTCTATGGTATTACCGCTTCTAGCTGCAACAGCTGTAAAAAAGCGTTTGTTGATATGTTCAGAAGGTACGCGTAATTGGGTACGTACATATTCAAAAAATAAGACTATTTGTTTTTTGGCAATTTGGTGATATTCTTTTTTATCAATATACATCCCAGAAATGGTTTGGGTATACTCATAGGTCTTATTAGAGAGGGGAGTTACAATTGGAATGCTGCGTTGTTTTCTTTTTCCTTCAAAAAGAACAAATAACAGCGCACCAAGTAAAACCGTATAATATGCCCACCTTAAGTATTTACTGTTTAAAATAACATGTAGTGGCGATACATTGATGCGTTTACCAGATTTGTAATGCATATCCCAATAAAGAGGGTTCTCGTTATTAATATAAGACAAAACATTTTCTGTGTACGAAGGGTTATTTTTATCTTCTAATAAAAAATAATTGCTAAAAACTTCTGGCTGCGTATGTAAGTAAAATGCCCCTTTGCCAATAGGAGCTTTAAGAAAATTGATCAAGGGTTTTGTTATTTGTAAAGTGTCTTGATATGCTTGTGTGACGCCCAATACTGTTTGTGAGAGCGTGTCAATTTCTTCAAAAAAACGAATCGAAAGATCTCGTTTTATATGGTAGGGCGAATCTGCTTTTAAATGATTGTTGGTCAAATTTAGTAAAGGTTCTGTGCTCATGCGGTCTAATAAGACCTCATTTCGGATAACTAGTTGCAGGGTGTCTTTTAAATGGTGCCCTAAACTATTGGCAGCAATAAAAACAGTATTTCCCTGAGCTACCCAATCTAGTAGTGCATTGCGCTCTATTTCATCAAAATTGATACGATCATTCACAAAAAAATAGGTGCCTTGAAAGGTAGAATCCTTTAATTGTTCAAAGGGAGGTTTTTGCACATCAGTAAAACGACTGCTAAATGATTCTTCTAGCATATCGTGAAGCACATACGTCCCTAAGGGGATTTTGTCTAATTGATTGTAGCTTGGAAACCAATTGACAGGCGGACGCTTTGTTGCTTCTGCGTAGACCATGAGGCCGAGTAGAACAATGAATAACCCGAGCAATATTTTTTGCAGTTTGCTCATTGTTTATTCATGCTTTTTTCTAGATTCATAAATGTATTACGCGCCTTGTGGTAATCTGTTTCTACAACATCAAAGCTGCCATACCAGATATAATCATAGATATTGGTTGCCTTTGAAAATGGAAATCGAATGTTTTCTGAAGTTATTTCTGAAATATAATCGTTGTTTGTTTTGTCGAACTCATAATCAATATGTTCTCCTTCCGAAAGCTTTTTTAAGATCAATAAGTAGTGATACCGTACCGCAAGGCGATAATTCTTGTTTCGTACGGCTTTGTCGATCAATTTCTGAATATTTTTAGTTTTGATGATCTCTTCTTCTTCGGTAAAGAAAACTTCAGGCTGCGGTTTTTTTCCGAAAAGCGTCGCCCCAGGATTTAGTTTGTAAAACAACCAAACAATAAAGATAACGATGGCTGCTGCAATAAGGTAGGGGAGCACCCGCACTATAAATCCCCAAAACGGACCAGGCTCAACACCGTTAAAGACCCATCTCCAAAAACGGTCCCAAAGATTTCCGATCCAGCGCACAAAACGGGTCCATAGATTTTCCTCTTCCTCTATTTCAACATAATTAAAGGCATTGTCTTCTTTATATTCCGAAAGCTTTTTATCATCAAAATCTAACGGCTGTTGAGTGCTGTCACGATCGTATTTTACCTCTTTCTGTGTTTTTTGAATAGCCGTTTCCTGCGGAGTTGTTACATTTCCGAAGCAAAGAAAAAACAGTAAAAAAAGATAATTTGGCATTTATTCTTGAGAATTTCCTAGGCGATCGATCGTTTCTAAGGTTCCTGTAAAGTTTTTACGTTCGTTAAGATTGAAATAGATCAGCGCGCCACAAATTACAAGAATGGTATGTAGAATATGTTGGCATAATGAAGCAAAAGCCGTAAGTGCAATATACACCCAATCAAACATCTCGGCCGGATCTGGTGACGATTGTTCGGCGAATGTGAACATTTTTATAAAAAAGTAGATGTATTGCGGTACATTAAAGATCATTAAAATAAAATAATACAACATAACGACCACAAGAATGGTTGCTAAGGTGATCCAAAATTCATTTTTAATGAGTTCAAAGCTATAGCTGATCGAATCGGTTGCACTTTTATTGTCAAATACGTGGATCGCATAGGCAGAAAATAAGACGGTCCCGAAATAGAAACCAGGCAAAATACACAGTAAAAATCCAACAACAACGATCATTCCAACAAGGAAGTTGAGCCCCGTAAGGCTTAAAAATTTAGCTTTTACTCCAGCCATTACCTCGTTCGGATCAACCATACCGTTATTTTGGACATATGATTTAATATAGTGTAAGACTGTTCCGTAGAGGAGAGAATAGAAGACCATCGTTGCGATAAGTAGCAGTATGACAGAGAGGATGGTATTAAAAGTAAAATCGCCAAACGGATTTGGCCCAGTGCCCAATTGACCAAAGCTACCCAAGGTAGTGCTCATATAAAAAACATAGGCTGCTATAACCGCAAGCAATGCAGGTCCTGCAATTTTTAATACAAGGGTGAAGAGTTGTTTCCACTCTAAACGAATAAATTTAAAAGTATCCGTTAGAATAGAGCCTAGATCTCGTTGTTGTTTAAAGTTGACGAAGTTCCGCTGCAGCATATCTTTTTTTGAGTTTTATGGGGTAGATTACGTAGTAATATATAATTAAAAACAAGGAGCTCACTATAATTAAAATAGCAAGCCAATCTGGCATTTCTGTATGTCTTGTAACAAAACCTTCTAAAAAGCCAGCGATAATAAAGAAAGGGATAGTACTTATTAATATTTTGACTCCGTCTTTGGCACCACGCACAAAAGATTGAAGTCGGGTATATGTTCCTGGGAACAAAATACTGTTACCCAGAACCAGACCGGCACAGCTAGCAATAATGATCACTGAAATTTCGATAGTTCCGTGTATCCAGATCGTTCTAGCCGATTCCCAGAGAAGACCTTTTTCATAAAAAAAGTATTGAAATGAGCCCAGCATAATGGCGTTACGCATGATAATGTAGATGGTGCCCAAAGAAAGTAAGATTCCAAAACTAAAAGCCATTAGTGCAACGCGAATATTATTGACTGTGATTCCTAAGAACATGGGGACTTCCTCCATGTCTTTATAAACTGCCATAGGATCACCGTTTTCAATATTTTGTAAAGTCATATTTACATAACCATCCCCTAAAATAAGGCGAACAAAATCACCATCTGTAGCAGCCGAGAAAGCCCCAATAACGGCAAACAGTGTAAAGGTTAGAAATGCGATAAGCAATTGTTTGTGGTACTGCGAAAAAAATAATGGAAATTCTTGGGTGTAGAATGTTATAAAACGTTTGCGAGATTCGCGCTTGGTCTTATAAATTTTTTGATGTGCCAATACCGAAATCCCGTTTAGGTAGCGATGTGTGTTACTATTGGGATAAAAAGTTTGGGCGTAACTAAGGTGGTCGGTAATTTCAATATAGAGCGCGCTTAGTTCATCGGGATTTATTTGAATATTATTCCGAAGAACACTTTCAAATTTTAACCATTTATCCTTATTTTGCTTCGCAAAAGCAGCTTCACGCATGGGTAGCAGTGTTTTTTACCAAAGAAACAGATTTAATGGATAATTTTCAAATAGAAACCGCCCAAAATGTCAACATATTTCAAAATGTAGCGGGCATTGGCGACCGCATTGTTGCCTATATCATTGATAGTTTACTTATTGCTGCCTATATCTTTATTTTATATATAATTATTATAGGTTTTATTATTTCTGAAATGAACCTCGGAGATAGTGCTTTGTTCCTTTTGTTTATGGTCGCAGTGCTTCCCATTTTGGTATATCATCTCGTTTTTGAAATGTTCTGGAACGGACAAAGCCCTGGCAAACGTGTTATGAAAATACGCGTTGTAAAACTCGACGGTTCAAAACCTGCATTTTCAAATTATTTGTTGCGCTGGTTATTGCGTGTTATCGATATTAGTTTGGCAAGTGGGGCCGTAGCTCTGGTCACGATCTTGATCAACGGGCGCGGACAACGTTTGGGCGATCTGGCGGCTTCAACTACAGTTATTTCAGAAAAGACGCCTATTCATCATTCGCAAATGCTTGTTATGGATCTTCCTGAAGATTACCAGCCTAAATATCCACAGGTGACTGTTTTTTCAGATTCTGAAATGCAAACGATCAAAGATGTTTTTACCAAAGCGAAATATGGAGGAAACCACAACGTTGTTCTAAAATTGGCGGTTAAAGTATCAAATGTTATGGATATTACTTTTGAAGAAACTCCCATATCATTTATTGATAAGGTTATTAAAGATTATAACTATTACACCCAGAACATGTGAGCGTATTTTTAATTATTGATATTTTAGGAACCATAGCTTTTTCGGTATCAGGCGCACTTACGGCTATGAAAAAGAGGATGGATCTCTTCGGAATTTTTATCATCGCCTTTGTTACTTCGGTTGGAGGTGGAACCCTTCGAGATCTATTATTGGATGCAAATATTACTTGGATGCGGGATCTAACATTTGTGTATGTGATCGCTATTACAACGATTTTGGCGATTATCTTCCGCAAAAAACTCAATTACGTTCGAAAATCATTATTTCTTTTTGACACTATCGGAATTGCATTGTATACGATGGTAGGGATAGAAAAAGGTATAGCTGCGGGGCTGCCGGCCTTGATTTGCATTGCTTTAGGTACTATGACTGCATGTTTTGGTGGGGTAATTAGAGATATCTTATGTAATGAGATTCCTGTGATCTTCAGAAAGAATATTTACGCAACCGCCTGCATCTTGGGAGGGATTTTTTACTTTCTCTTGCTGAAAACAAGCTTGACTGAAAATTGGATCGTGATCATTTCTGGATCTATTGTGATCACTGTACGTTTATTAGCAGTGACATTTAATTGGTCATTACCTTCTATTTATACTGTAAAAGAGGTTTCCGAAGAATAAAAAAAGCAAGCTGTATATTTTACTACACAACTTGCTCATTCACCAAATAAAAATGTTAAGACTATTATTCTTTGATAATGGTCTTCATAACAATGTCACCATCTTTAAACGCCACTTTTAAGAAGTAAACACCCGTCGCAAATCTACTAATGTCTATTTCTGTTTGATTGGCGTCTTGCATAAGGTCGGTATAGCGTATACTACCTACCTGATTGGTGATTTCCCAATCGAGCATTTCGTGCTTACTTTTTAAACTAAAACTCCCTGACGTAGGATTTGGATACAGATCTAAAACCTTTGATGGGTTCATTGGACTTTTTAAGCCCGAGACTGTATTGTTCATCGATTTGATGTCACCATCGTCGCCTATAGGTTTTGGTTGTGTACAACCTTCGATGTAGAGTCGTGTCTCGGAGCCAGCGTTTGATCTAAAGCCGGGTTTTAAATATATAGTAGACCCAGCATCGTACTCCGCGGTACCACCATTAAATATGGTGTTTGTTGCGATTATAGTATTACCCGCTTCCTGGATGTCTGTTTGTCCGGAAAGAACATTTGCCGTAATGATGAGGTCGGCTACACAGGTTGGCCCTTCTGGAATTAACTGCGGAAAAACATAACCATTCTTCATACCCAAAGGCACGGATATGTACGATACTGGATTGGAAGTGGTGTTCCAAACATTTGGATTATTAATAACCCCCCAATCGTAAGAATGGTAGGTGAATGGAGGTTGATAATCTGAATAGCCAAAATTCACCTCTTGATCATAAAAAGGGGCTTCTTCTGTTTGCTGATTAAAAATAAGATAAATCTTACCATTTGCCGCCCGTTGTATGTTAGCACCATACGCAGCACCAGGATAAATGAATTCATTGATATACCCACCGTTTGGATCAGCTCCAAATAGTTGATTTGTACCAATATTATACATACAAAGTCCGCTAGCAATAATGGTTTGTCCTACTGTGCCAGATTGTAGGGCGCTTACAAAATAAATAATATTACTATCCTCAGAAAATTCAGTACTGCTCAGATGCACAGATTGGTCTTCATAATATGTGAAAGGAGGGGCACTGGCTGTGATATCAATTGGATTCGAAATGAGGCCTGTTGCATTATTAAAATCATACAGCATATAACCATAAAGCAACTTCTCTGAATTTGGAGATACTTTTATGGCATTTTTAGCATAGAAATTAGAAGATGTGGCAACTGTGCTCACAATTGGTGAACTACTTATACCACTACTGTCAACTTTATAGGCGTTAAAACTTCCTGCATTCGTGACAATTATCCAATAAGATGTACCGTCACTTGCTAAAACAGGGGTAAGACCTTTACTCGCTTCAGTTTGAATAATATTGTTTTTACTAGTGACTGTACCTAATCCCGATGACATATCGACTATCGCGTAGCGCACTCCAAAATTGTAATTAATATTACCAGCATAAGAACAATCCTCAAATCGAGTGGATACTGTAGTAAACACGTAATATTGATTGGGGCTATTAGGTTTTGGTAAAATCACAACTCCTTGACTTGTCATATTTCCCCCACATATCGCTGCGGAATCATAAAACGCAGCATTAGGACCAACCAACTCATTTCCATTACTCATTAAATTTCCGTTTCTATCTGACACGGCAAGTCCGTTAGAATAAAAGAGTAATTGTCCTGTTGTTTTATCACTAATAGAGGCGGTCGCATACTTATTGTAATATCCAAATTGGCTTGATGTAAAATTGGGACCATTAAAATCCCATTGGTTTTGGCCAAAATTCCATTTGTCATTCTCCTGTTGTGCAAACACACCCATTCCAAATAACAGCAGCGCAATAGAGAGCAGTTTTATTTTAAATTTATATAGTTTCATAATGTCCGTATTAAGATTAGTGACTTGACTGACTTAATGCGGTGACTTGCTTTTTCAGTTCCATAATTTGCTGTTGTTGCTCAATGGTGTATAATGTCAATTCTTCAACTTTCTGCAATAAAAGACTTGTCATCTCACTAACTTGCATACCATTTTTTTGAATTTCTTTGGCGGAAGGCACCTCTGGTAAGTGGTGATTAGCTTTCGTAAAGGCAGCAACCTCTTCTAGAGTTGGCATGGTATAGTCTGCTTTAAGAGTAGATTCACCTTTATAATACTTTTCGAAAACGAAATCTGGCGGTACGGTCAAACTAACTACAACCTCTTCGGCAACTAATGTTCCTTGAACAATGGCATCTCCATCTTTTACGACTAATTTATACCCTTTGTCATGCAAGTAGCTTCCATAATCGCCTATTACTAATCGGGAGTCAGACTGCGGCAAGTGAACAAAAGAACCATATTCTGGATTTCGAGCTGCTTTAAAAATCTCAAGACCATTATCGTCTTTCATTCCAAACCAATAGTCTGTATTGTTTGAACTAAAAGCTAATCGTTGAATTCCTGTAGAATTTAAAACATTAAAGCCCGCATAACTTCCGCTAGAATTAAAACTAAAAACCCGCTGTCCGAGACCAGTGACTGGTCCCATTTGTAAAAAATTACCATTGGCGGTAGGAGCAATAACCAATGTCTTCACTTTAGCAGAGCCATTCACATCAAGCATTTCCCAAGGAGTGGTTGTCCCGATCCCAAGTTTACCCTGCTTTAGGATCATGGAAGTGCTCCAAGAGTTATGAGCTTTAGATTGGAAGTGTAAGCCTTCATCCGACTTAGAAATAAGTTGAATAGCCTTGATGTTCAAACCATTATTCATATTAAAACGTAGGGCTTTTTCGTAGCCAAGATTGCTTTCCAAGAGATCAAATTGCCCAAACATGAGGCTGGTGCAAAGTAAGGAGACAAATACTAGTAATAGCTTTTTCATAATACGTGAGTTTTAGTGTTGTTGAAAAAATGTGAAGAGCGACTTTCGCTATACTTTACTAAAGATGAGTGTATTATAATAGCTGTGCAATAGGGAATGCACAAGCGTAGCCAACTATTTCAAATGCGTTGAGTAAACATTTAAAATTGTCTCGAAATTGAATTACAGAAAGTCGTGTTGGTTTTTCTTCGGAAGAAAGACTGATTTTATTACTCTAGAACCTCAGCTGTAATAAATACATTCACTTGCGGCCAATCACTATCTGGGTCGGTTGGCAAGTTTGCTATTTTCTCGACGACATCCATTCCTTTGGTTACTCTTCCGAAGATGGTGTAATTACCATTGAGATGGCTGGTACTCGTCTGTGGACCTAAGAAGATAAAAAATTCGAATGGAAAAGTTTTTTTGTCGGGATTCTTACGATATTCTTTAGCGCCAGAAACACTTCCGTAGGTATGCTTTCTATTATTAATTTCGGACGGAAGCAGGTAGCCAGCACTAATTTCAGCCCGTTTTTCATGTACTTCTCTTGTATCGGCATTTCCACCCTGAATGATAAAATTTGGAACCACGCGATGAAAAAAACTATCATCGAATACCTTTTGTTTGATTAAATAAATAAAATTAGCTCTATGAATAGGGGTGTCTGTATAGAGTTCAATATCAATATCGCCGTGTTGTGTTTTAATACGCACCTGAGTTTCATTATTTTCTTTACCGTATTTAGTGAGAAAATCAACAGCATTTTCGGTTGTTAACTTCGGAAATAGATCTTTTCTCAAACTATCTATTGTCTTTGTTTTTTCTTCGGAAAGATCAACCTTATCAAAATCTTCCACAACTGGATCTGATGAAAGATTATCTCGCTTTTTAGTATCTTCACAACTTGTGCAAAGCGTAAAACAGGTAAACACAAGCGCCAAACCTAATTTGTAATATGACATTTTCAGAATTTAAAACTGCAATTGTAAAAGTAGGAAAAATGCAACTTCCTGGCGAGGCTGCGCACATGAAAATGGCACCTATTGAACGTTTAGAAGATCTCAAGGCAAAAGCGTATAAAGACAATTCAGCGCGAAGGGCAGGAGTTTTGGTACTTTTTTATCCGAATGAAAACTTAGAAACCCACCTTATATTAATACTTCGAAAAACATACAAAGGCGTTCATTCTGCTCAAGTTGGTTTTCCTGGCGGAAAACCAGAACCAGAAGACACTTCTATGCAAGATACCGCCTTGCGAGAAACTGAAGAAGAGGTAGGTGTTCCCAGGCAAGCCATTCAAGTTTTACGCGAACTCACGGAGATCTATATTCCACCAAGTAAATTTTTTGTGCAACCATTTCTGGGATATACAGATAAAATGCCTGAATTCATTCCGCAGGAGGAAGAAGTAGAAGCGTTAATTGAAGTGCCGCTAGCGCATTTAATGGATGAAGCTGTTATTATTACAAAAACCTTGACCACAAGTTATGCCATTGACATCAAAGTACCTGCCTATGAACTTAACGGACATGTTGTCTGGGGCGCTACAGCAATGATGCTGAGCGAGGTACGAGAAATCCTTAAAACGCTGCTGTAACATTCTATTTTTGTATCTTTGAAGTTCTGTTTATTCTTAAAAAAAAATTACAGACAAACCAATTAAATCAATGTATGGGGCTTTTTAAGAAAAATCCTTTTGGGCATATTCTTTTTTTAAAACTTTGGCTTATCCGAATTTTAGGGGCGCTTACACATCGGCGTTTTAAAGGATTTAACAAGCTGGAAATTGAGGGTAGTGAGATTCTTCGGGAACTGCCTGATACAAATGTGTTATTTGTTTCAAACCATCAAACTTATTTTGCTGATGTGGTGTCCATGTTTCATGTCTTTAACGCGAGCCTTAGTGGGCGAGATGATAATATTAAGAATATCGGTTATTTGTGGAAGCCTAAGCTGAATCTGTATTTTGTAGCAGCTAAGGAAACCATGCAATCGGGGTTATTGCCAAAAATTTTGGCCTACGCGGGTTCTATAAGTATTGAACGTACGTGGCGTGCCGAAGGAAAAGATGTTAACCGACAGGTAAAGATGAGTGATGTAAGTAATATTACAAAAGCATTGAATGATGGTTGGGTGATCACTTTTCCGCAGGGGACTACCAAACCTTGGAGGCCTATTCGACGTGGAACAGCACATTTGATCAAAAAGAATAAACCGATCGTAGTACCTATTGTTATCGACGGATTTAGACGATCTTTCGATAAAAAAGGGATACGAATTAAAAAGCGAGGTATTCTCCAATCTATGGAGATCAAGCCACCTCTTGATATTGATTACGAAAATGATGATGTAAAGACCATCGTTGAAAAACTAGAGTATGCTATTGAGCAACACCCTTCTTTTTTAAAGGTAATTCCTTCCGAAGAACTAAAAAGTGAAGAAGAACTCAATAAAGAGCGCGAATGGAGATACTAAATGAATTAAGGATTAACTAGAATGTTGATCTGATATTTTTTATTTGTCACCTAAATTCATACCACTAGCATTATACTTCCATTCGTTTTAATTCTTTGTAATTACGCTTTAGTCTTCCCAATAGAATTCCGTAGATAAGCCAGTAAAAGAGCATGAGGATGCCAATAAAGAGAACGCTAACAATAATATAGCCTATCAAGAAACGGTTGTCAAAGTTTTCAGGCGAAATACCCCGACTTGCAAAGTCCATTACGCTATACAAACGGCCGCTATTCATATAGAAATACGTGACGATCACAATACTCGATACAGCATACATCGCTAGGTTATAGAAAACAAAATAGCGAACTGTTTTACGTGTCTTTAAGATATTCTTCATCAACATCTTTGTGTTGTCGGTTACCTGAATAGACCTATAATTGCGGTAAAAATACCAGATAAATACAGCGATGATCGCAAAATGAATAACATTGGTGATCACAGAGGCAGTTTTTAGCCCCATGTCATTCATAACTTTCATTTGAGATTCTGGTGTGAGCAAAACCAGCCCGATCCAAAAACAAAGCTCGAGTACACCAATAATAAAGATCCACTTTACAATGGATGACGATTTTTTAAGAATCAACTTATAAATATCGTTATAAGACAATGTTGGGAGATCTTGCTCTCTTGCTTGCCATTTTTGTTTTAATAATTCTAATTCATCCATCGGGCTTACGGATTAAGTACTTTACGTAATTTTTCTTTTATACGATTCATTTTCACTCTCGCATTAACCTCACTAATACCTAAAGTTTGTGAGATCTCTTTATAATTTTTATCTTCTAAATACAGAAAAACCAATGCTTTGTCAATGTCATTTAGGTTTTTCACCGCACTATACATCAATTTTAATTGTTCTTCAACGGTATCGTCATAAGCTTCCGAAGAAATCTTAAAACTGACCCCCTCAAAATCCTGTGTCTTTACAGAGCGTTTTGATTTACGATACAACGTAATTGCTGTATTTAGCGCAACTCTATACATCCACGTACTAAACTTAGAATCTCCCCGAAATTTGGGAAATGCTCGCCATAGTTGGATGGTGATCTCTTGAAACAGATCATTGTGCGCATCGCTGTTGTTCGTGTATAAGCGACAAATTTTATGCACAATGTTCTGGTTCTCCTCAAGCTGAGTCACAAAACGATGTTCAAGTTCTTTGTTCAATGGTTGGTTATTGGTTATACCATTAGTATACAGAAGTAATTCTTTGTTACAAAAATGCTAAAAATAAGCGAATTTTACACCTAAAAACAAAGCATATAGTACCTTTGTAGCATAGCTTTTTATATATGAATATTCCAGAATCGAGTTTGCCGAGAATAGTAGTAGTAGGTGGTGGATTTGGGGGTATTTCATTTATAAAGGAATTACGTAAAAGCGCTGTGCAGATCGTTCTTTTCGACAAACATAACTACCATACGTTCCAACCTTTGTTATATCAAGTTTCTACAGCGGGCTTGGAACCCGATTCTATCGCTTATCCTCTTCGGAAGGTATTCAGAAAAAATAACAACTTTCATTTTCGATTGGCAGATGTAGAGCATGTTGATTCTGTAAAAAAGATCTTAAAAACGTCTATTGGGGAGCTTCATTACGATTATTTAGTGATCGCTACGGGGACGCGTACTAATTTCTTCGGAAATAAGAACATTGAAGCCAATAGCATGCCTATGAAAACTGTGCCACAAGCGCTTAATATTCGTAGTCTAGTCTTGCAAAATATTGAAGCCGCGGCGGTTTCCGAAGATATTTTAGAACAAAAAAAGCTGCTCAACTTTGTCATTGCAGGGGCGGGTCCCACGGGCGTAGAACTAGCTGGTGCCCTTGCTGAATTCAGAAAAGGAATTTTAGAGCACGATTATCGTGAGCTTACAGAAGCACAAATGGAAGTACACCTGTTGGAAGGAGGAGATCGTGTTTTACCGCCCATGAGTGAAACTGCTTCTCAAAAAGCTCAGACTTTTCTTGAAGGTTTAGGTGTGCAGGTGCATTTAAATACATATGTATCTGATTACGATGGGGAACTGGTAAAAACAAAAGATGGCTTGAGTTTTAAAACATCCACTTTTATTTGGGCGGCGGGTGTTACTGGTGCGCCAATTGCGGGTATTGGTGGCGATTCGTTAATGGAAAGATCCAATAGATATCGTGTAGATCCTTTTAGCAAGGTTTTAGGGCAAGAGGCCATTTATGCCCTTGGTGACATTGCGCTGATGGAATTAGATGATTATCCCAGAGGGCATCCGCAGGTTGCACAACCTGCAATTCAACAAGGCAGACAGCTTGCAAAAAATTTTAAAAATAAATTGGCTGGAAAACCAATGCAGCCGTTTAAATATTTCGATAAAGGCTCTATGGCTACTGTAGGTAGAAATAAAGCAGTTGTAGATTTTAAAAAACTACATTTTGGCGGTGCCTTTGCTTGGTTCCTATGGATGTTTGTTCATCTCTGGTTTCTTGTAGGGTTTAGAAATCGGGTGGTTACCTTTTTTAATTGGACCTACAATTATATTAATTATGATCGTGCGGCTAGGCTTATTATTAGACCTTTTAAAAGGAAATAACTACTCTACCTTTACCTTAATTGGACCTCCATTTGAAATCCAACCACCACCAATCTCATCAATGTTGACATCCAACTCGTCTGAAGTGTCAATACTTTTAATATTCACTTTAACTTCATCATAGGTGTCAACGCTCTTTAAATTTACATTGAGTTCATCATAGGTATTGATATCTACAATACGAACGTCCATTGTGTCAAATTCATTGATTGGAACTAAACGGTATTGAGTTGAAATCTCGGCATTAGGCTCCGGACTAGCAGCATAAGCCTTTGGAATAAGATCTAATTGTTGCACAACGTTTAGACTTAAACAAATAGCGATAATAGTTAGGATAGTTTTGGTGTAAAGATCTGCTTTCATAAGATGATTTTTTATGGATTCTACAATACTTTTATAAAAGGCGTCAATTTTAAACTGATATCCTTTCTTCGGAATTATCAACAATTTTAATGCCGTTAATTTTAATAAAGCGATGTGAATCGTATAAAAACGGCAATATTCGCTCTTTGAAAAGGTCTGATTGCTAGTTTCGAATGTAGGTGACAAGTCCTATTTCCTCAGATTTACCACGGATCTCGGTTTCGCCCATGGGAACTTTTTTTACTTTCTTCGGAAGTTGATAAGCTACATTTCCAAATACTTCCGAAGCTAAAATATCGACATTGTATTCGTTACATTGCCCAACAATTCTAGCGGCCGTATTGAGAACATCTCCAGAAAAAACGATCTCCCGTTTGATTTGCCCAATTTCGCCCACCATCACATTTCCGAAGTGATACCCAGCCTTAAACTCGGGAAGATGACCATATTTGCTGAGGTAGCGTTTTCTCTTCCGTTTAATTATTGCTTTCATTTCAAAAAAACAACGAATGGCATTTCCTTTTTTAAGACCTTGTTTCATTTTCCATGACACAACTACTTCGTCACCCACGTATTGATATACTTCACCGTAGGTTTGCACAATGGCAGGAGCGATATCGCGGAAGAAATCTTTTAAAAAATTAAAATATTTTTCTTCGCCCAATTCTTCGGCGATTCCGGTAGCATTTTTAATATCTGCAAACATAAAGATTCGTCGCTCGTTCTTAGGTCTAAAATAGCGACCTTTTAAGTAATCGGGAAACACTCCTGGTCCGTATTTATCATTTACCATCAAAACAATGAGGGTTCCAATTACAATAAAGAGCCATACCAGAATTTGTTTTAGAAAAAACCAGGTTCCAGAAAACCGTACCACTTCTTGTATTACTTTTTGGTCATAAAATGGTAATCCAAATTCTTCGCTGTAAAAGTATAGCGCTCCAACCAAACTCACTATCAATGCAGTGCTAAGGTAGAGTAGTACGATATAGGTAAGCGCCTTTAAAAATGGATGCCTTCGTAGCCAACGATCCATTATGTTAACAGTTATAGTTCCGCCTGCAATACCAGCAATAATGGCAACGATCAAATGCGCTGTAAAACTTTGTTTAAAGTCGTATGCCGAGCTCAACACCCCATTTTCCCGAAGTGTAAAATAGTCGTAGAAAAAGAAGAGGGTTGAGATGAGCAGCCACGAAAACAGTATCCAAAAGGCTCTTCGTACATAATACCACCATTGGAGGCTGTTCCATCCTTGAAACTTTGTTTTCATTAGCAATTTTTATATTTATCGTGAAGCCCTTGCCCGGCCAAGATCATTGGTTTGATCTTCTCCATACGGCTATGTTGTGTAGCTTCTCGTTTTGCTTCGTGGATATATTCGTTGTACTCCCTTTGTTTGCCGGGGGTAAGTGCTTTATAGGCCTTTTCTAATGAATGATCCTGCTCCAAGGCTTCTTTTAGAAGTAGGTGTAATGGCATAGAGGCCTTTGCTTTAACCGCTTTAACTTCTTTTCCAGCCAGACAGTTTTCAATCGTTTCCTGAATATAATCACGAATTATTTCTTTTTCGATGACATCGCCTTTGTGAAAGCGCCACTGTCTGAGGGCCTTTGTTTTCCCTTCTTGAGCATTAAGCAGCTTTTTCTTGTCATCTTTTAAAAACACTCCTTGATGAAACCAAAGCCCAAGATGATTTTTAAATGCTCCTAGCCCGAGCAATATCTTACCATTGAATGTATAAGCAGGGGCTCCCCATTTAACTTCTTCTATCAATTCAGTTTCGTTCAATATTTCCCGAAGCATAGTAAGCTCTGTTTTAAAGTGAGCGTGCTTCTCAATATATTGTTGGATCTTTTGTGAAGTGGTCATATCGTGATCTTTTTAATAATAAAAACCATAGCAAATGTAAGGGTAGCACAACCTAATTGGTTAACATTTTTCATAGAATAGCTGCCTGAATACATAAACAAAGGTCTTAGCATGTTATATTTGATTGGTTTTGTCTAAAGATAACAGAAAATGAAACTATTTTTCAAATTACAGTTGAGCATTAAAAATAGACAATTCAGTTTGTTTTTTTCTGAAAAAACACAAAGACATCACATCTTTGTTTCAACTTAAAAATTCATCATCATGATTCTTTTCTTTCAAACCAAAACACTAAAAATCACCTTATTCTTACTTTTGTTTAGTTATGTTCTTATAGCTCAAACCACAATCAACGGAACTGTCACCGAAGCAAACGGCACACCTATATTAGGCGCTAATGTCTACTTAGAGGGAACTTATGACGGTGCTACTTCGTCTGAAGATGGCAGATTTTCTTTTACTACTTCGGAAATAGGAACACAAACCTTAGTGATCTCATTTTTATCTTTTGAAACCTACCGAAAGATAGCAGATGTTGCAGAACTAGCTAATCTTTCTATTGTATTACGTGAAGATGTCAACTCCTTAGATACGGTTGTTATTTCGGCAGGTACTTTTGAAGCAGGCGATAACAGCAAGGTTTCAGTATTAAAACCGCTAGACGTTGTGACAACGGCGAGTGCATTAGGTGATTTTGTTGGTGCTTTGCAAACACTACCAGGAACTAGTACTGTGGCCGAAGATGGACGCTTATTTGTTCGGGGAGGTGATGCCGGTGAAACTCAAATTTTTATCGATGGAATTCGCGTGTTTACGCCTTATACGCCAACAACAAACAATATTCCTACACGTGGAAGATACAGCCCGTTTCTTTTCGATGGAATAACTTTTTCAACCGGAGGGTATAGCGCAGAATATGGAGAAGCATTATCGTCTGTATTACTTTTAAATACGATCGATTCACCAGATCAAGAAAAAACTGAAATAGCCGTAATGAGCGTTGGTGGAGGTATTGGAAATACTCAGAAGTGGGAAAAAAGCTCGTTGAGTGTTAATACTTCTTATATCAATCTAGCGCCTTATATCGCCGTATTTCCAGGACGAAATGATTGGGAAAAGCCTTTTGAGGCCATCGCAGGAGAGAGTGTTTTTAGAAGACAATTCGACAACGGAATATTGAAGGTATATGGTGCTTTCGACACCACTAATTTTGAATTGACGCAAGAAGATATTAATGTACCCGAAGGAGTAGATATTAAACTTAAAAACAATAATTTTTACACCAATGTAAGCTATGACGGTGATCTAAGTGATACATGGAAGATCTTTGGTGGTGGAAGTTATACCATTGCAAAAACGGACATCGGACTTACAGATACTTCAATTGCCGACACCGAAAACTCGGCCCATCTAAAGCTAAAATTCAAAAAACGGTTTAGTAGTCGGGTAAAACTTGCGTTTGGGGTTGAGCAATTTCTTACAGATTTTTCTGAAGACCTTGGAAGTGAATTTTTTACAGGAACCTATGGTTTTAATAATAATATTACCGCAGCCTTTGCTGAGAGCGACCTTATTTTTAGTAGAAAGTTTGCCGTAAAGCTAGGGCTTCGGACATCGTATAGTGAATTGTTTGATGAGCTAACGGTTTCACCACGTGTAAGTGTTGCATACAAAACAGGGAAGAAGAGTCAGTTGTCAGTGGCTTACGGCGACTTTTACCAACAGCCTAACAGTGAAGTGCTAAAGTTTGATCAAGATCTTTCGGCTAGAAAGACACAGCATTACATCATGAACTATCAGTACAGCCATAACAATAGAATTTTTAGAGCAGAAGCGTATCGCAAGGAATACAATAACTTGATCACTTTTGATACCGAAGAAGCTTCGTTTGAAAGCAACTTCGGAAATGAAGGGGATGGTTATGCACAAGGAATCGATCTGTTTTGGCGCGATAATACCAGTATAAAAAATGTAGATTATTGGTTGAGTTATTCGTTTTTAGACAGTCAAAGAAAGTATCGCAATTATCCTTCCGAAGCAACGCCATCGTTCGCCAATACACATAATGTTTCGGTAGTGGCAAAATACTGGATCACCGATTGGAAGAGTCAAGTAGGAATGAGTTATCAATATGCTTCAGGGCGTACCTATACCAATCCAAACCGTTCTGGGTTTCTTCAGGAAAAAACAAACGATTATAATGGATTAAGTCTGAATTGGGCCTATTTAATTAGCCAACAGCAGATCTTGTATTTTTCTGTAAATAATGTGTTGGGCTTTCAGAATATCAATGGCTACCAATATGCGAATGCGCCAGACGCTTCAGGTACTTTTAACCGCAGAGCGCTACGACCAGCAGCCGATCAATTTTTCTTTGTGGGCTTCTTTTGGACCATCAGCGATGATGGAACTGATAACCAGTTGGATAATTTATAGAAGATACATGGAATAGAATGCTTGAAAGAGGAAGAATGGAATGTAACGTAAAAAATTATATTCCATATTCCATTTTCATCCATCATCCATCATCCATCATTCGCCTATCTCGCCCTGTTACAATTCATCCATTTAAATCTACATTTCAGTAAAACACAATTTCAAGAGTTCTGGTTTCGCAGCATCTTTGACCTATCAATAAAAACGTATTAACTCTTAAAAATTTTCAACTATGAATACTGTACTCACTTACTTAACCATTTTGCTTACTGGCGTGATCATGCAAGCACAAAATACTGTTGAAGTTTCCATGAATAATTTTAAAAGTGACAACGGAACCGTCAAAATAGGGTTGTATAATTCGGAAGGAGATTTCCTTGAACAAGGCTACAAATTTGATAGCGCAACGATCTCTGGAAAAAAGGCATCTGTAGTTTTTACCGATATTCCAGATGGCACGTATGCAATTTCATGCTATCATGATGAAAATGACAACAATAAATTTGACATGTATATGGGATTTTTCCCAAAAGAGCCTTATGCTTGTTCCAATGGCGCTACGGGGATGTTTGGACCCCCAAAATGGTCTGACGCGAAATTTGAGGTTAGTAACGGCGAAGTAAAAAACGTTGAGATCAAGTTTTAGATCAGCAAACTTCAATACCAATAAAGTTAACCCACTTATAATTTTTGTTTTACTCTCAAAATGCTACTTTTAGTGAGTGGTATCATTCTAACCATTAAAACCCACCTTATGAAACAGATCATTTTTATTTGTACGCTTCTTTTTTCTACACTTGCAATTGCACAAGGTAATTTTGAAAAAGGTATGAGCAAAGCTTTTGACTTATGGAAAAACAATCAGCCATGGGAAGCAGCCAATCTCTTTGAGCGCATAGCACAGGCTGAACCTGATAATTGGTTGCCTTCTTATTATGCAGCACAGATCAATGTAGTTTATAGTTTTGGTGAAAAAGACGAAGCTAAATTAACCGCACAACTTCAAAAAGCCCGTGACTTTTTAAATGATGCATCAGCTATTTCTAAAGAGAATCCAGAGTTATTGGTTGTAGAAGCGCAATTATACACAGCTTGGATCGCGTTTGATGGTCAGAAATACGGAATGACCTATGCTGGAAAAGTTGCTGAGATCTACCAAAGGGCAGCTGCCATTGCTCCAAACAATCCCAGAGTTGCATTAGGAAAAGCAGAGTGGGATATGGGAAGCGCCAAGTTTTGGGGAAAACCTACAGAACCTTATTGTAAAGACATTGAACACGCAATTGAATTGTTTGCAAGCTTCGAGCCTGAGACGCCATTCCATCCACGTGGCGGACTAGAACGTGCGCAGCAAGTATTAGCGGAGAGCTGTAAAAAAGAATAAGATGAATAGATTGTTGAAAGAATTTTTAAAGGCATTTTTTGTAGGAACCCTAGTGTTTTTAGTACTAGGTGTGGTTCGATACCTTAATGGTTATACCTACAATAGTGTTATAGGAGTTCTTAAAGATTTTGGATACAATCAGCTGTACGCAGTTTCGCTCTATTTGGCGAATGCCGGATTGATCATGTATTTGCTTCGGAAGTACAAGGGTGAATTATTTACAAAGAAAAATCTTTTTAAAGGTTTTGTAGGAGGCGTTAGCATTACACTGGCAACATTATTTATCATTCACTTTGTTATTTCAGTGGGAGTCAATGGTCAGTCGGTTGCCTACTTTTTAGCCAATCAGAAAAGTGAATATTACACTATTTCTTTTGTGATCTCCATGGTGGTAAATAGTATATTTTATTCTGTTTTTTATTATCGTCATACCCAAGAGAATAAAGTAAAAGAGCAGAAACTTATTGCGGGAACGGCATCGGCGAAATTTGACGCGTTAAAAAATCAATTAGATCCGCATTTTCTATTTAATAGTCTGAATGTACTTACCAGCTTAATTGAAGAGAATCCGGAGGCAGCAACACGTTTTACTACAGCATTGTCTAAAGTGTATCGATATGTTTTGGAACAAAAAAATAAGGATCTGGTGACCGTTGCCGAAGAATTGAAATTTGCAAAACTGTATATGTCGCTTATTCAGTTGCGCTTTGAAGATAGTATTGTTTTTACGATTTCAGAAAACATCAGCAATGAAGAAGCAAAGGTAGTTCCGTTGTCGCTTCAGTTGTTACTTGAAAACGCGGTAAAGCACAATATGGTCACACCTACCAAAAAATTGCATATAACCATTTCCGAAGATAATGGGATGCTTCGGGTCACCAATAATTTGCAGCCTAAACAAGTAGTTAGAAAGAGTAGTGGTGTGGGGCTTCAAAATATTACCCAACGTTATAAATTAATTACAAATCGAGCTGTGATGATTCAGCAATCTGATAAAGAATTTAGTATTGCCATCCCCATGCTCACTAAAGAAACAATGACCATGAATACACAAGATCAATATATTTCAGAAAAGCGATACGCAAACGCTAAGGAACATGTAGAAAAGTTAAAGGGCTTTTATGTGCATTTTACTATCTACCTTATTTTTGTGCCTATTTTTATTTACCTAAACTATATTTCAAATGCGAATTTCCCCTGGGCTATCTTCCCTATTGCAGGTTGGGGTTTTGGGGTTGCAGGTCATGCCGCCGACACTTTCAATTGGAATCCTTTCTTCGGAAAAGATTGGGAGCAGCGAAAAATTAGGGAATTGATGGACAAGGAAGACTAGCCTTACAATTCGGAAGTATAAATCGACAATTGAGTCTCTCACTTTTTTAAAATTAACGCTTCCGAAGTACTTTTATAAGGAATTTAAAAACACAGCATCATGGAAACACCAAACAAAGACAATAAGTACTACAGAGCGCAAGAACGGGTTCGTGAAATGAAAAAGTTTTACACAGGTCTCATGGCATATGTAATTTTCATTGGTTTTTTGGCAGGGGTCAATTATTATACTACAGGTTGGAGTTATCCTTGGTTTCTTTGGGCAGCTTTCGGATGGGGCATAGGCCTGGTCTTTCAAGCCGCAAAAGCGTTTGACTGGAATCCTTTTGTAAGTAAAGGCTGGGAAGAGCGTAAACTAAAAGAGTTTATGGAGGAAGAGGATAAAAACGAGGAGACATGGAAATTTTAACCAACGTCATGCAAGATCAAAATCGGTCAAAATACGAACGCGCGCAACAACGCGTAGAAAAGATAAAGAAATTTTATACGCACCTACGCGCTTATATTATCATAAATTTTATGCTTTTAGTGCTTCGGTTTTTTATCATTCCTTTAGTCAGTGATGCGCCTTTTGAGATTGGCTTTGAACGTTGGCTCACATGGAACGCCTTATTCACACCCTTTCTCTGGGGCATAGGCTTGCTATTACACGGTGTTTTTGTATTTCACGAAAAATTTAATTTCCTAAAAAAGTGGGAAGAGCGAAAAATAAAAGAATACATGAACAAAGAAGATCAAAAAAATAAAGAAGATTAGCGATGATGAGTCCAACAGAACAAACCAAATACGAATTAGCTAAAAAACGAGTTGCACAGATCAAAGGATTTTATTCACATCTAACGATCTATTTAATCATTAATACCCTGTTATTATTAAATGCTATGGGCGTTTTTAATGGTAGCCTAGACGCACTCTATATGCCGCATTGGGGATATTTTACAACACCGATCTTTTGGGGTATTGCCTTGCTTTTTCATGGGCTGAAGACCTTTGGATATAATATAACTCCCATACGAAAATGGGAAGAACGAAAGATCCAACAATTTATAGAGCGCCAAGAAAACGAACCAAATAATAAGTAACAACCAAATCATGAACGTACTCATTATTGAAGACGAAAAACCATCGGCAAGACGCCTTCAGCGTATGCTGGAAAAACAAGATGTCAACGCAAATAAAATGTTGCATAGCGTGGAAGAATCTGTTGAATGGTTTCAAAATAATCCACATCCCGACCTTATTTTTTTAGATATTCAATTGAGTGACGGACTCTCCTTTGAGATCTTTGATGTTGTTGATGTTAAAAGTGCCATTATTTTTACCACAGCTTTTGATGAATATGCGCTACAGGCCTTTAAACTCAATAGTATTGATTATTTGTTAAAGCCTATTGACGAAGAAGAACTCGCGACAGCTGTTACAAAGTATAAAAAACTAAAACCGCAAGAAACGAATGTGCAGCTTAATTTTGAGGATATTAAGAAGTTACTTACCAATCCTTTGGAACGCGAGTATAAAAAGCGTTTTACTACCAAAATAGGTCAGCATATAAAAATGATCTCGGTAGACGAAATTGAGTGTTTCTATTCTGAAAATAAAGGTACTTATGCTCATACTGTTGAAGGACGAGACTATCTTTTAGACACTACCCTAGAACAACTCGAAGAAGAATTATCGCCTAAAACATTCTTTAGAATCAGCCGAAAGTATTATATAAATATCAATGCCATTAAAGACATTATCAGTTACACCAATTCGCGTTTGCAATTAAAACTCAATAGTTATAAAGATCACGAGGTAATTGTTGCGCGGGAAAGGGTCAAAGATTTTAAAACGTGGCTAGAATAGCGTATTAGGCTTCGAGCCATTGATAGATATAATACCCAGCGATACAAAAAAGGACAACCCCTATAACACGGTATAATTTATAACCTATAAAACCAGCTACTGCAGCTGCAATACCCGTTATAATTAAGTTTTGTTCCTCTTCTTGCCAAATGGTGGCATAATACGCAGCGGCCAAAACACAAGCGATTGTAATAATTGTCCGTGCTGAATTCGTATTATTTCTAGCATTTGACACCGACTTCGTTGTAGTTCGTCCACCGTTTCTTGAAGCCCGCGTTTGCTGTGTATTATTGTTTGAACTACCATTAGAGCTTTTGTAGTTTGGTGCGGTATAACTAGGCGTACTAGGCTTTACATAACTTGAGTTGCGTTCATTGGTGCCTGGTACATTTTCCAAATTTCGCATGCGTGCTCGTTGCCGGGCTTCACCTAATTCCTGGTCATTCATGTGTCTTTATTTGTGTATTCGTTTGATAATCATAAAGATATGGAATGTTTTTTAATAGACCGAAAGCGAGTTATCCTAAATTTTATAAATAGGCGACAGCCGTCGCGAGACAAATAACGTCTAGCCCTTTTTCTTTACTCTGTTTTCATCAAAGGCAGAGGGCAATAGTTTAGGGATAAACTTAACGAGTAGTGGAAGTAAAATAGTTCCTCCCGGCAAAAGAAAGATAGTTAATGACGGAATGGTTTTACAAATATCGAGCAACTGATTTTTAACTTTGTCCTTCTCTTCTTCAGAAAGTTCTCTAATGGCAGATTGCCCTAACAACACAACCAATTCTCCACTCTCATCTAACTCTTTGAGCAGACGATTTTTATTCCGAAGAATTAATAATTTCACCGTTGCTGTAGATTGCTTATAAAATTGTTTTACTGGATTTGCGTATTCAAAGAGGCTAACTTTTTTGGTGTTCTTTTCAGAAAAAACCAATAGCTGATTGATACTAAGCGCAAGATCTTCTTCAGAAATAACTAAAATAGCACTCATTTCTTTCAAGAATAGCAATTCGCTTTCATCCATGGTGTGATCATCCCAAACTGCAATACAACAAAGGTCAAGAATAAATTGTTTTTCCAGTCTAGAGCGATGACTAAGGTAAGAGATACTCTTTAAAGAGAGTAGCTGGTTTACTTCGGAAGATTCAATAAGATAATTGGAAGACGATTCAAAGAGTTCGATAAGAAGCCGATCGTACTTATTTTTTTTTGCTTTCGATTTTAAAGCGAGATAACAACAAGTAATCGTACTGCTTTCCATTTCCGAAGCATATAACTTTACCGTCTTAGGATGTTTTAGCCAATGATCAAAAGCGAGAATGTCAATATATAAAAATGCATAGGTAAAAATAGAAATTGTGTTTTTTCTAAGGATATGATTGGTCTCATATAGCCTAGCCGACATAATTTGTTCTAAGATGTGGGTAGGTTTTTGAGAAAAGGACAATTTTTTTAGAAAACCTGTTTTACCTTTGTCCAACGACTTGTAGAATTTTATGCATTCATTTATTCCATCAACAATACTGGGATTTTTTTTATGTTTATAATAGGTATACAATAACGCATGGAAAAGATTAACCTTCGTAAATTCGTCTTTGGTTAGTTTTAAGCTGCTAATATTGTTGCCAAGAATAGATTGTTGAGATAAGCCATAGGCGAAACCAGCGCTGCGCAATGCTTCATAGAGTTGTGCTGCGTCGTCAAAGTGTTTAAAGAGGTGATCCTCTGAATAAAGATCGAGGAATTTAGATATCCAATCTGATGCCGATGGGTTCATGCGATGAGGTAATATATAGATAAATAGGTTAGCATCAAGTAAAGGTGTTTTATTTAGATTAACATACTATTAACTCATCAAAAAAAACCATAGGAGTATTTTCGTCGTAGATGTTATAATAAGAAGTAAAATTAATTAATAAGAAACAAATTCAATTATGAAAAAAACAAAACTTTTTGCAGCCATTGGCGGAATCGGTATAGCAGTGCTATCTGTATTCTTGATCGCTGCAGATCACGTAGATGCTCCATCGGTAGCTGGCCAAACATCAGACATTGCCGATTTTTACGCGTTTCAAGGGGATGATCCTAGTAATACTGTACTGATTGCAACAACGCAAGGTCCATTAATGCCAGGCGAGCAAACCAATACAGCAGCATTTGATGAAGACGTCATGATTGAATTTAACATCGATAATACTGGCGACTTTATAGAAGATCTTGTTATTCAGGCGGTTCGTCGTGGAGACTCTATGTATTTCTTCGGTCCTTATATGAAAGCAGCTGCTGGACTTACAAGTACTATAGATACGCAACAAACTCCAAGTGTAGTGAAAATATCTACTTCAGATGATCTTGAAATCACTACCGAGAACGGTATTAAATTTTATGCCGGACCGCGTAGGGATGCGTTTTTCTTTGATTTTGAACGATTTAATATGGTTGCAAGCGGAGCGGTAGCTCCGGAAGGGTTTTTACCTCCAGGCGAAGCAACAGATTTCTTTGAGAACTTAAATGTTCTAGCGCTTGTAGTTGAAGTGCCAAATTCCCTTCTAGGTACTGCACCAGAACATATTGCTGTCACTGCGGGATTATTTCCTCCGGGGGCACTGCCAAATTCATATAATATGTGGGTAGCAACAAAGAGAAAGCAATAATAAGATCAATTAAAAAAATACAAAAAAATGAAAATATATAAATTCAATATACTAGTTGTTGCTGTTTGTGCCTCTCTTTTCTTGGTAGCTTGTGGTGATGATGATGACAATGGAAATGTAATCGACTTGGTAACTTGTGAAGACGGCGTTAAAAACGGTGACGAAGAAGGTATAGATTGTGGTGGTACTGAATGCGAACCTTGTGCAGTGGCAGTCGATTTCTCAGGAAACTGGGTACAAGAAGACGTAATGGGACGCCCCGGTATTAATACTGTATTTGGTGCGACCAATGAAATTAAGAACTCATACAACGTAACAGCTACAAGTGATCGTGCTTCTTTCCAACAAGGATTTCAGGATCAATTAGAGTTATATCACGATGTTTATGGTGATGCTTTAGGTGTTGATATCGATTACGAAACAAATATCTTAGGATTAGATGCAGCGACCTTTACAACGGTATTAGCCAACTTTGATGCTTTGCAGGTTTCTCCAACGGGACAAACAGTCTATTATGACGGAGATACAGGAGTAGCTTTAACAGGTCGTGGAATTCCAGATGATGTGATCGATGTATCCCTTACCCTAATGTTTGGTGGTATGAACGGAGATCGTTTTGACGGTAACAACGGGACGCCACAACTTACCAGCGATGGTGTTGATTTTGGAGATCGTATCGTAGGTGCTTTTCCTTATTTGGAAGCTCCAAACCAATAGTTTTTACAAGAAAAATTAAAGAAAAGGGCATGAATTTGCTCTTTTCTTGTTTTATAACATTTGCTGTTAATTTATTTATTTCTGAAAAAGAGCCATGATAAAACCCATACTATTTATTAGCATACTATTTGTTCTTATTTCTTGTTCTGAAGAAAAAAAAGAACCTATTACAAACAAGGCACAATACGATCAATACTTAACTACTGCGTCAAATGAAACGTACAAAAGTGCGCTGAACGAAAAAGAATTCTGGTCAGAACGCCTTACTCCAGATAGTACTGGTGTTGGAAATTTAGCACCCCTTGGTGGAGCCTATGAAAAAATGTTTGTCGCTACAGGGAAGGCATCATATCTTCACGATGCCGAAAAGCTGTACAAAAAAGGGATCGAGTTTTCTTATACTAATTCGGATGGTTATACCAGAGCACTTGCGCATAATTATATTTCGCAACACCGCTTTAAAGAAGCAAAAGAAGTTCTAGAAAAAGCCTACGCTGGTGTTTCTCACAAACGATCTACCGAATATATGCTTTTTGATGTCTATATGGAGCTTGGAGAATATGATAAAGCAGATGAGTTCTTAGGAAAATTAAAAAATAACAGCGACTATAATTATTTAATTCGTTTGGCAAAATGGAGCGACCATAAAGGAAATCTAGATGCCGCCATTAAATATTTAGAGCAAGCCATGGCCATTGCCGAATCACGAGACAGCAAACCGTTAAAAATTTGGACATATAGTAATATAGCAGATTTTTATGGACATGCTGGCCGAATTGATGATGCTTATACTCATTATTTAAAAACGCTCGAATTAGATCCTGAAAATGCCTATTCAATAAAGGGAATCGCTTGGATCTTGTATTCCGAAGAAGGAAATACCACTGAAGCTAATCGGCTATTAGATTCGCTTATGGTAAATCATAAACTTCCTGATTATTATTTATTAAAGGCCGAAATGGCTGAATTTGACGAAAACTCTTCCGAAGTAAAGAAAATGCAACAATCCTTTACTAAAGCAGTAAACGAAGGTAATTACGGAAACATGTATAATACCTATCTTATAGAACTTTATGCCGAATCAGATCCTAAAAAAGCACTTGCGTTAGCTCAAAAAGAAGTTAGTAATAGAGCAACACCCGAAACATATAAATTGTTAGCATATGCACAACTTCAGAATAATGATAAGGAAGCTGCATTAAAAACCATAGAGCAACATGTGGAAGGAAAGACTTTTGAGCCCATGGCTCAGTATTATAGCGCGTTGGTCTATAAAGCCAATAACATGCCAACCAAAGTGGAAGCACTGAAAGAAGAGCTAATGGAGGCTGGATTTGAATTAGGTCCTGTTATGCTGTCTAAAATAAAAAATCTCTAATAATTAGAAAACCGTTCGCGTTTGCCTTACGTATATAGAATAAGAAGATTGATTTTGGAATAAGTTCTCAAGTACAAAATCAATCGCTGGTATGACCAGTTTTTCAGAGTTTTTTGTTAGTTGAAGCGCCCTGTGGTTAGGGCGCTTTTTTTTTTTTGATTTTAATTTTTCAAGTATAAAGTAACAATTGCCAATCATTTGTATTGTGAGAAGTCTAAGAGCCTTGTCTAGACAAGGAAAAAGCAAAGAAAAAAGGGTAAAGTATCTTTTGTTATAAGAACTCTACCCTTCAAGTATGAACTAGTGGTTGGTGTTTATTTATTGGCCTACAGTTCCTAAAGTATACAATTGAGAAAGAGTTGGTCCTTCGCTGCCGCCGGCAGGCTCAAGGGTAATGCCAAATGCTTCAGGGTCGGGTACATTTTCAAAGCGAAAGATTCCGTTTTCTACTTCAGAAACAGCTTCTATAAGACCTACACTTCTCGGTGTAAGAGGTTCCATGATTAAAGACCATACTTGATAGACTTTATCTCTTGGGACTTCAGGTAGCCCATTGGTATCGATATAAGCAATTTGTTCTTCCTTGTTATAGTAGACTTTCGCAAATGCATTTGGAGCAACCGCTTGATTTCCTGGCAATGTATACACGTTATAATCTTTTGAACGTAATACTGATAGCATCGCGTTCGCACTTTCAAGATCATTTTGTGCATTTTCTTTCTGCTTTTTTAATATCGTGTTCTGTGTTGTTGTATACTGAATGGTATCTTGAAGTCCGTTATTTTGCTTTAACATCCAGAAAATTCCCCCGAAACATAGGATCGCAGCGGCCCAACCTATCATAGAAGCCCAATTTGTAGCTTTTGTTTGTGTAGTGTCTAAGCCTCGCACACCGCGAACAGCCCCTGTTACATACGCCCATAATCGAACGGGCAGTGTTCCTGGAGCGACTGCTTTCGCTAGATGAAGTAGTGTTGCTTCAATCTTTTCTACTTCTCTTTTTACTTCAGGATGCTTGTTTATAGCCTGTTCTACTTCATCAGCCTCTTCTGGAGGTAATGAACCCGTTACATACAGTTCTAGCTGTCCCGATAATATTAATTCTTCTGTGGTCATATTTTAATTTAATACCATTCCTCTTAAATCGTTGATGCAATTTCTATTTCTTGTTTTTAACGTACCTAAAGGTATATCCAATTCTGTTGCAGCATCTACTTGCGTAAAACCTTTAAAGTATAGGAGGTCTATTATTTTTATACACGCAGGTTTAAGCGCGTCTATCAATTTTTTGAGTCCGATGCCGTTTGTCTTGTTTTCTAGATTATCATTAGACTCCAATATATGTACGAAATTTGCAGCCTCTAAGTTTTTTTTAGCATTCTTACTAGCCTTTGATCTAGTAAAGTCGATAGCTTTATTGCGAGCAATATTGAGAATCCAAGTAAAGAATCGCCCCTTGTTGATATCATAATTTTTAGATTTATCCCAAATCTTTATAAAAACGTCTTGCAATACCTCTTGGGCTACATCTTCGTTCAACACAATGCTATATATAATTCCATATAAAGCTTCTGAATAATTATCATATAAAATAGAAAAGGCCCTTTCATCACCATTTTGCATTTTGATGATTAGGTCATTTGGTTGCTCCATAATTAATACAGTTTCTTAGATTTTGAACTAAGGTATAACATTTGCCAAATATCAAATAATGAATTCACTAATTTAAATAACACAAAGGAACTAATCTTTTTTTTGTAACTTACTAGTGCATTTTGCACTCACCGGCATTTTTTTAATCAACTTAAACCATTACAATGAGATTATTTTTCATGTGTTTATTTTTTGGTTTTTTCTTCGGAAGTGTCTCGGGACAGCAAGATAGATCTAACCCATTCAAGATTTTTGAGTCACACGTTAGGGATGCCAAGATACTTGGCGATGAACAATCGTTCATAATTAGCAGTGCCTATAAAAGTGCGCCCACAGGTATCTTACATATTTATTTATCTGAAACCATAAATGGATTAACAGTCGTTGGAACTGAATCTTCGCTGCATATTAATGGTGATGGCCGACTTGTATCTGCACAAAATCATTTCTTAACAGATCAAAACAAAAAGCAAGCCGTTTCTGCCCATCCGGGGATTTCGGAAAGAACAGCTCTTCTAAAAGCGGTTTCGAGTGTTTCTTCCTATACAAATACTGGTTTTAGTGATATTTCAGAAGAAGTAAAAAAAGGAGAACGCATTTGGAAAGATGCTAGTGGCGCCTTTGAAGATGTATCTTCCCAATTGGTATATTTTAAGACTTCCGACGAAAAACTCCAATTATCATGGCAATTTGATATTCAAGAGAAACAGTCAGGAGACGGCTGGACCGTTTTGATGGATGCAAATTCTGGCAATCTCTTGGAACGTATTTCATGGAAACATGCATGTTTTTCAAATCAAATTGAAGATAGTTCGGTAGCAATATTTCCCCAGCCACAGTCTTATTTTAAAGAAAATGGCCAACATTCAGGCGAGACGAGTTGTTCAAATTGTTATGAAGTGATTCCGTTGCCTTTCGAAAGCCCGTATGAAAGCGATCGTCAAATTATTGAAAGCCCCATGGATCCAGAAGCTTCATATGTTGGTTGGCATCAAGTAGACAATCAGCTAAACAGAACTACAGAAGGTAATAATGCAATTGTTTCAATGGTGGAAGAGAATGGTTTTAGACCAGATGGCGGTGCCGAATTTAACTTTACAGGATATGATTGGAATGGATATGTTAGCGAGCAAATGCGTTACGAATCGGCGTCAGCTACCAATTTATTTTATCTTCTGAATAGGACGCACGATATTTTGTATCATTATGGCTTTAATGAAGATTCTGGGAATTTTCAGCAAAATAATCCAATAGATCAGGGGGAACCAAATGATCGTATACAGGGCATAGCACAGTATGATCCCGATCGGTGTAATGCTTCGTTAAGTTTTGGTCGTGATGGCACACGTAGCGTTATGAGACTCAATATATGTAGGGATCGAGATGGTGTTTTTGATAGTACAGTAGTTATCCATGAATATGGCCACGGAATCTACGGGCGACTTACGGGAGGTCCAGCTTCCCGAACGTGCTCTTATAATGCCGAACGTCCTACCGAAGGAATTGCAGATTGGTATGCGGCGATGTTAACGATGAAAGCAACAGACACAGAGGACAAACCGAAACAGATTGGCAAATACTTTTACGATCAAGGCATTGATGGACCCGGGATTAGAGATTATCCGTTTAGCACTGACATAGCGGTAAACCCACAAACATATGCTTCCATTGATTTAGCGACTGTACCGCATGGGGTGGGGGCAGTGTGGGGCAATATACTTTGGGAGATTACTTGGGAACTCATTAATGCGCATGGATATAATAGCGATTTATCATCCTTCACCGGTAATTATGAAGAAGATGCAGGAAATATTATGGCTCTTGCATTAGTTACAGAAGCACTAAAATTTCAGCCATGCCAACCCGGATTTGTTGATGCGAGAGACGCCATGTTTCGGGCGGATGAGGCAATTTATAACGGACGAAATAATTGCGCCTTGTGGAAAGCTTTTGCTAAAAGAGGATTAGGTGTTAATGCACACCAAGGTAGCGTGACAAATATTCATGATAATTATGAGTCTTTTGATATGCCTACACCATATGCGCAGTTTGATAATACATTTTCCTTTTGCTTTAACCCAACCGTGACATACCCCAATCTTTCTGGAGGAAAGCCTGTGGGCGGTCGTTATAGTGGGCTAGGGGTTGTGGATCATGGAAATGGTTTGAGTTTTGATCTAAATTTAGAAAATTTAAGTGTGGGAACACACGAGGTTATATACGAGGTTTTCGATGGAGATTGTACTGTAGCTTCCAGTGACACCACACAATTATATTTAACGCTAGATGATTCAGACCCTGTTTTTGCTTGTCCGCATCCTCAAGAAATTGAAATGCCAGATAACGGACAGGTATTAGTTGAATCGTATGCATATCTTATTGATTATAACGATGAATGTGATCCAGATCTTGAATTTATTCAAAACCCACTACCAGGAGAAACATTAGTGCTGGGCAAAAATTATATTACCATGAGCGCAACAGATGTTGCAGGTAATTCATATAGCTGTCAATTTTTAATCAATGTATTGGATAAAGACCAACTAGAAGATTCAGATACCTTTCATTTATATCCAAATCCCACGTCCGCTGCATTGTTTGTTACCAACAAAACCTTGCTAAATATTGATCGCATACGCTTGTTTGATGTTCAGGGAAGATTGATTAAAACAATACCGGTTGGAGGACCTTTAGAATTGACAGAGATTGCTATTGGGGAGTTGGCTGACGGACTCTATTTTGCGCTTATACAGACACCATCATCAGATGCCGTAAGACGTTTTGTAAAAAAATGATCCGTACTTTTTAAACTTTTTGAGCTTTCAAATTACCCTAAATTAAGCGATTTGGTTTAATTAGTTGATAATGAGAGTAGCGTATTTTTTTTTTGAATATTTTTTACTTACTTTACTCATGGCTTTGTAACTCACCTGCGCTCTAGTCAACCATTAATACCTTCATTATGAGAGTTTTTGTTATCTGCCTTTTTGTTTTCTTCTTTTTCTTCGGAAGTGTTCATGCACAAAAGAAATATACAGCTGCATTTCAGAAATATGCTAGTCACGTACAAAGTGCTCAATTAACACCGCTTGGAAGCTCCTTTGTAATTACGAGTGGTTACGAAAGTTCCGTAAGCAAGACCACGCATATATATTTTTCACAAGAACTCGATGGTCTAGAAATTTTAGGTACAGAATCATCACTTCATACAACAAAATCTGGAGATGAGATCTCTAAAAATATCAACTTTCTTTCTAGCGATTTAAAAAGACAATCTCAAAATAGTACACCAGGAGTCACTGCCTTCAAAGGTTTTAAAACGGCAATACACTCTCTTGGTTATACTTCATTGAAAAATTTAAAGATCACTTCGGAAGCGAAAAATGCAAAAAATATTGAGTTTGGGGATGAGGACATGACCTTTAGTATGGCGAAAGCAAGTTTGAAATGGCTTAGAATGCCTTCCGAAGAGATCAAACTTATTTGGCAGTTTCTCATTCAGGAGGATCAGAGCGGGGCGGGATGGACCATCATTGTAGACGCACAAACAGGAAACATCATTCAAATTTTAGACTGGGTTCAGGAATGTACTATTTCAGAAGAATCTAGCCCAATGGTTCTTTTTCCTCAATTGGAAGATCATTATAGATCTAAGCTAGGAGAAAGTACAAATTGCTCAAACTGCTATGAGGTCATCGCTCTGCCATTTGAGAGTCCGTATGAAGCAGAACGGCAGATTGTTATTGATCCAGCGCATCCTGTAGCATCGCCTAGAGGTTGGCATTATTTTGTGGAAGGGTCTACTACAACAGCATTGACGACATCTGGAAATAATGTAGTTGCATTTGACGCAAACGACAATTATGGGTATCAACCCAATGGAGGAGAGGATTTTGATTTTACAGGTTTTGATTTTGGAGATGAATATTCAGAAAATGATCAGTATGAAAGCGCATCAATCACGAATGTGTTCTATTTGATCAACAAAGTTCATGATATTTTGTTTGTGTATGGTTTTAATGAATCTGCAGGAAATTTTCAACGAACAAATTTTGATTTAGGAGGAGCTGGCAGTGATCATGTTGAGGCGAAAGTACAAAAGAGTCCAAATAAATGTAATTCTTCCTTTGGTGTTGGGCCGGATGGCGCTAAAGGCGTTATGACCACTAATATATGTAGAGGTAGAGATGCAGATTATGATGCCACCGTGATCATCCATGAATATGGCCACGGGATTTATGGACGCCTTACCGGCGGCCCTAACTCTACTCTTTGTTTGTACAATGCTGAGAGAACAGTTGAAGGCGTAGCAGATTGGTATGCCCTGATGCTAACCATGAAAGAAGAAGATACCAGAAATACGCCACGGCATATTGGAAAATTCTTTTTTGACCAAGGTCCAGATGGCCCTGGAATTAGAGAATACCCATACAGTACAGACTTTGCCATAAATCCACATACTTATGACGATATTAAGAGCGCGTCTATTCCGCATGGAGTGGGTTCGGTTTGGGCAAATATGCTTTGGGAAATGACTTGGGAATTAATAGATAGCCACGGTTTTAATAAAGATCTAACCGCTTTTACAGGAGATGTTAATCAAGATGCCGGCAACATTATAGCACTTGCCTTGGTTACCGAAGGAATGAAACTACAACCTTGCGAGCCTGGTTTTGTAAGTGCTAGAGACGCAATTCTTAGGGCAGATATAGCTATTTATCAAGGAAGAAACCATTGTTTGATTTGGAAAGCCTTTGCAAAAAGAGGGCTTGGCGTAGGGGCATCACAAGGTGATGAAGATACCATTACCGATGGTATTGAATCATATGCCGAGCCTAGCTACTATGCTTATTTTACTGATGACTTTTTTATTTGCTATCGAGACGGAATTGTAACAAACCTGTCTGGGGGATTACCTTATGGAGGTGTTTACAGTGGGCCAGGGGTTATAGATAATGGAGACGGCTTAACTTTTAATTTGGATATCGCTGAGGCGGGACAAGGAGAACATATAATAACATATGAGGTAATGGATACTGATTGTAGTATTGCTTCTTCAAATGTAGCCAACCTAACCATTTACCTCGATGAAACTGCCCCTCAAATTACATGTGGTAATGACGTTCTTATAGAGATGACAACAGAAGCTTTGCCATTGGTTCCCGACTATACAAGACGCGTTAGTACCTATGATGAATGTGATAAAAACCCGGTAGTAAGTCAGTTGCCACCTATTGGGGAGGTTTTTTCATTAGGTATTCAACAAGTAACTTTGTACTCTGAAGATTTTTCCGGAAATATTTCTGAGTGCTCGTTTATGGTTGAAGTAGAGCGTGTGTCGATTCCACAGGATTTACTCGATGCTTCAATTGAAGTATCTCCCAACCCATCAGATGGCTCTCTTGAGTTATTTAATGATCTGCTTTTAGATATTGATAAAGTATCCTTTTTTGATGTAAGAGGTAGGCTGATAAAGACAATACCGCTTACACCCAAAGTAGCTGTTTATCAATTGTCTCTATCTGAACTTGATGCTGGCTTGTACTTCATGACTATTCACACTTCAAAAGAATTGATCCTAAAACGAATTATAAAACAATGAGCTAGGTATCGGTTTAATACCCATTTATTTATACAGTTTCATTCTGTTATAGTTAAAGTTTGCAAGAAATTCAATAATTGTTGGTAAAAGCTTCATTTTTTAATAAATTTACATCAATTCAGTATTTAATTTAAACATCTTTCTATGAAAACGAAACTACTCTGCAGTTTGCTTATTTTAGCATGTGTCTTTGCTACACAATTAACTGCCCAAAATTCAAGTCCGAATCTAA
This sequence comes from Ulvibacter sp. 2305UL32-6, assembly GCF_058148545.1. NCBI lineage: Bacteria > Pseudomonadati > Bacteroidota > Flavobacteriia > Flavobacteriales > Flavobacteriaceae > Ulvibacter > Ulvibacter sp. 2305UL32-6. The sequence goes on along the minus strand of NZ_JBYVKA010000002.1, from coordinate 566,261 downwards.
ACGCACATTTTGAACAGCTTATTGAGAATAGCCAATTGCTAGCACAAGATGTTAACTATGCTATAACGAGCCAACATACTAGTAAAACGAGTGGCGTTCACCACATTTACTTTAGGCAGGTAGCTAATGGTTTTGAAGTATATGGAACTGACTCCAGTATTCATATTTTACCAAATGGTAAAACACTTACTTCTAACAATAACTTTATTAATAATGCGGCACGACGTATTAGTGATGTACCACCAACATTGAATGCTGTTGAAGCTGTACAAGCAGCGGCATCTCAATTAAACTATAATATTTCTGGTTCAGTTTCTGTTATTCAGAATAAGAGTAATAAAGAATATTTATTAACTGATGGAGGGATCTCTCGTAGCAGCATCCCAGCTAAGTTAGTGTACTTTAAGGATAGCAACAACCAATTGGTTTTAACTTGGGATATTTCTATAGAAGAAGTGTCAAGAGAGAACTGGTGGAGTGTTCGTGTAGATGCTTCTAATGGAGCAATTATAGATCAGCTAAACTGGATGCTTAGTTGTGCTATCGAGCACGACCACAGCGAGGATCATGCTGAATTGTTAGATTATAATGCAAATTTATTTGATATTCCTAACTATGATGAGTTAGTTGCAGAAGCAACAGCAGGATGTACAGAATGTTATGAGGTATTTGCACTACCATTAGAAAGTCCGTACTACGGAACTAGATCGATCTTAACAGCAGCTGCAAATCCTACAGCATCGCCATTTGGATGGCATGATACCGACGGATCTCCTGGAGCAGAATTTACGGTAACACAAGGTAACAACGTAAACGCTGAAGATGCAAACACAGGCTACCAACCAGATGGTGGTGCTACATTGGAGTTTGTTGGATATCCTTTCGATCAAGTTTATACCAACGCAAATCAGTATGAAGACGCTTCTATTACTAATTTATTCTATTTAAACAATGCGCTTCACGATATCGTTTATGCATATGGATTAGATGAAGCTGCTGGTAATTTTCAAGAAAATAACTACGGAAATGGCGGAAGCGGAAGTGACTCTGTAAATGCAGGCGCCCAAATTGGACAAAATTGTAATGCCTCTTTCGGAACACCTCCTGATGGACAAAATCCTTCAATGAATATGTTTATCTGTAACGATAAAGATGGAGATTTTGATAATCTGGTTGTATTTCATGAATATGGTCATGGCGTATCAAATAGACTTACTGGAGGAGGAGCAAATACTTCCTGTCTTGGAAATTCGGAACAAATGGGTGAAGGATGGAGTGACTATTTAGGAACGGTTTTAACTATTGAGCCAGGGGATGTAGGAACAGACGCTCGTGGCGTTGGTACTTATTTATTCGGCCAAGGTCCAAACGCGGGAGGTATTAGATCATTCCCTTATAGTACAGATACATCAGTAAATCCTTTTACATATGACGATATTAAAACAGAATCAGTACCTCATGGTGTAGGTTCTGTATGGGCAACAATGCTTTGGGATCTTACTTGGGCATTAGTTGATCAATACGGTTATGATGCAGATATATTTAACTTTGCTGGTGATGTAGCCCTTGATAAAGGTAACGTTCAAGCCATGGCACTTGTTATGGAAGGAATGAAATTACAACCATGTAATCCAGGTTTTGTAGATGGTAGAGATGCCATTTTTGCAGCAGACATTGCCCTTTACGGAGGAGCAAACGAATGCTTGATCTGGGATGTTTTCGCTGCGCGAGGATTAGGAGTTAGCGCTTCTCAAGGATCTTCTGGAAGTAGAAGTGATGGAACGGAAGCTTTTGATACACCATCTGGTGTAGCAAGTCTTACTGCCTTTGGTGATGTTTGTGAAAGCTCACCAATTCTTACGGGTCTTAGTGGAGGAACTCCATTTGGTGGAGTATACTCGGGACCTGGTGTAACCGACGACGGAAATGGGAATACCTATTCTTTTGATCCTACAGTAGCAGGTGTTGGTTTCCATACTATCACGTATGACGTTCAAGCGGGAGCATGTTCTATTGCTTCTTCAGATACAGATATTGTCGAAGTGATTGATGTGCCAGATGGCCCAACGACCACAGGTGCTTCAGATTTCTGCCCTGGTGATTCGGTTACTGTTACCTCTACATTAAGTGACCCAGCAAATGTTATTCGCTGGTATGACGCTTTGACCGGAGGAAACTTCTTATTTGAAGGAACATCATATACCTTTAATCCAACAATAAGTACCACAGTATACGCCCAAGAGCAAGCTCCTGGTCCATTGTCTCAATTGGTTATTTCTGAAGTCACTTTGGAAACTCCAGACAGACTTGAAATACAAAATGTTGGAATTGCTACAGATTACACAGGATATAGCGTTGCAGTTAGTTCTGACCCCTATGCCGATATTAATGTTGTAAACTCAGATATTGCAACTTTAGGAAATATGGCAGCGAACTCGGTGGTTGACTATACTGATGATAATGGACAACCTGGATACTGGGGAAGTAATATTTTCTGGGGTAGTGGCCAGACAGGATGGGTTGTTATTATTGATGACGTAGGTAATGTAGTTGATTCTGTATTCTGGGGCTTCTCAGCAGGAGATATCGCGACATTCAATGTAACTATTAATGGATTCAATATAACAGCAGCAGACCTAGATTGGACTGGTCCTGGAACATCATTCACGCAGGCGTGTAGTGGTCAGTCATTCCACCGAATTGGTGATAATGATGATGCTTCAGACTGGCTTGATGTTTGTCTTGCAGCAAGCTACGGCGCGCCAAACGACGATATTAATTTAGATGGTGGTGCATGTTTAGCAGCACGAACACCTACGGCTGTTGATGCTGAGACAGAAGTTCCAGTGATCACATGTCCAGCAGATGAAACGGTAACAATTCCAAATGGAACTATGTTTACTATGCCTGATTATACAGGTCTAGCTTCTGCAACAGATAACTGTACAGCTTCACCAACAATTACTCAAAGTCCGGCAGCAGGAACACAAGTCGGTGCAGGAGATACAATTGTCACAATGACAGCTACAGATGAAGCATTAAATGAAGATACTTGTACATTTACTGTGACGGTAATCGAAGATGTTCTTGGTGTTAATGATAATGAGTTTAATGCAAATGTTACTCTTTATCCAAACCCAACTTCTGGTAACTTGACCCTTGTAAATAATAGCACAAGTAGATTAGTTAATGCTACAATTATGGATGTTAATGGTAGAATAATTCAGCAATTAGATTTATCTACAGCAGGAATTGAGACAAATTTCTCTATAGCTAAATTAGCAGCAGGAATGTACTTTGTAAACATTACTGCCGAAGATGCAAGTATTGTAAAACAGATCATTAAGAATTAATAACGATCATTTAATATTAAACAAACCCGCTATCTTTTAGATGGCGGGTTTTTTATTAAATAAAGCTTTTGGTATTGTATTTGATTCTATACATTTGAGGGTCCTTATGAAACATAAAGTAAGCACTAAAATAGTACTGTGCCCCTAAGAAGAAACATACTGGTCCTAAATTAAAAAACCCCGATGGATATCCATCGGGGTTTTTGTTTGTTCCTTTTTTTTACATAATAATTCCGCCACAACTTACACGAGCTCCAGCCGCTCCGGAAGGTTGAGAAGTAAAGTCATCAGCACCTTTATGGACAATGATCGCCTTGCCTAAAATGTTCTTATTAGGATCATCACAACCAATACACCATTCAGATGTTTTCATCGATACAAAACCATTTCCATCAGCATCGGCGTCAAAGTTTCCGATATCACCTTTGTGATAGCCAGCAGGATCATCCCACTTACCATGGTTTTTAAATGTTGGATTCCAGTGCCCTCCAGAAGAGGTAGCGTCCTCTGAGCTACAATCTGCTTTTTCATGAATATGTATCGCATGAGTTCCTGGTTCGAGTCCAGATAGATTGGCATTTAACGATACAATTCCATCTTGTTCAGAAAAAACAACCGTTCCAGTTGCGGTCGAATTGCTTTTTGATTCTAAATTAAATGTAACTTTTTTGATTTCTGAAGGAGCGTCATCAGCTACCTTTTCTATTACCTTTTCAGCGCTTTTTTCAGCGTCTTTTTTTTCGTCTTTACAGCCGGTTAGAGCTAATAAAGCGAAAGCTGTCAATGTGATTGCTACTTTTTTCATGTTATTTTGATTGTTTTGTTTGATTATTCTGTATTAAAGGTACTATACAAATTTAGCACTCACAACATTTTAGAGCAATCTTAACGCTCTAGTTATTGCGAAAAAAAGTGTCTTTGTAGCTATAATGTAACACAACTATAACGAGGAACTGGGTCTAGAATAGATCATTTTCATAGCATTGTATGTTGTATAGACAAACAGTACCGGCTATTGGTGATTTCTTGATCTCACTATTGGTGAAACTAAACAAGGGTCGAAATAACTTGAGTTTGACTATGGAGCGTTTTGTGCACTGGGCATTTATCTGCGATCTGAAGAAGACGTTTTTGCTGTTTTTCGTCTAAATCGGCTGTCAATTTTATCTCCCTATGAAAGGTGTCAATTTTAGCAGAAGGATCATCTCCACAGCTTGCACAATCGGCAGCGTAATCTTTTGAATAACTGGTATGTACTTCAACATTCTCAATAAGCCAACCCTTGCGCTTTGCATACATTTGGATGGTCATGGCAGTACATGCAGATAAGCTTCCCGCAAGGAGTTCATAAGGGGTAGGACCATAGTCGTTTCCGCCCGCCCGTAACGGTTCGTCAGCCTTAGAATAATGATTACCCAATTTTAGATTGGTCGTAAAACCGTCTTCGTCATCTAAACTAGCCACAACATTATGTGTTGTTCGAATGATCTCTTCGGAAGGTACATCAATATAGCGCGCTGCCCAACCGGCAATTACTTTTCCTACATAGGCCGCACTTTTCTTATCGATCAATAAATGTTCGGAACCATCTAAGGTAATAAAACTCTTTGGGTGGTGAGCAGCTTGATAGATCTCCTCCGCATTTTTGATTGATACAGTAGCATCTTGTGGTGAGTGCATGATGAGTAATGCTTTTTTCTTTAAATTACGAGCGGCATCTTGACAAGATTGTTCCTTTAAATTATCCAGAAATTGCTTTTTAAACGTAAAATCACGACCTGCTAAACTTACTACTGCTTCTCCATTATTTTCGATAGCATCAACTTGTGAACCTAGTTGTTTCTGAACATGTACAGGGTTACTTGGTGCACCAATTGTAGCAAGGGCTTGCACAGTTTCAATTTCAGAAGCTGCAAAAATGACTGCGGAGCCTCCTAAAGAATGACCGACCAAAAGAGAAGGCGACTTGTGCTCTTTCGCTAAAAAATTGGCTGCACTTATTAGATCAGCTACATTACTCGAAAAATTAGTGTCTGCAAAATCCCCATCACTATCACCCAGGCCTGTAAAATCAAATCTCAATACCCCAAATCCTTCACTTGCCAGTGCTTTACTGACATTCCTAACAGCGCTAAAATCTTTTGTACAAGTAAAACAATGGGCAAAAATAGCAAAGTTATGCGGGTCTTGGTCGAGTGGAAGATCTAAACGCCCTGATAACATTTTACCGTGGTGATTTGGAAAAGATATTTTACTTGATTTCATAATGACAGGTTTTAATATAAGTCGGTAATTATGTTTGAAACTAACGGTATAACTGAATATCGTGCTGCAAAAAATAAATATTTCTTACAGCACGATACATACTTTGCTTTAAAGCTAGACAAAAAGACGCTACTTGGTATAACGCGTCTTAGACCCTATTTTTTAAATCATTCAATTTCGATTGATTCGGTTTGCTCACTATCCATAGCCTGCATTCCTTCTCCTTTGAGATACTTGTCTAAAAACTCCAAAATACTTCCGTAGGCTTCAATCTGATTTTCCTTTTTTACAAAACCGTGCCCCTCGTCTTCAAATAACACATATTCTACAGGTACACCATTTTTTCTAACACCTGCAACAATTTCGTCGCTTTCGGCTTGCAACACACGTGGATCTTGGGCTCCTTGAAGCACCATTAAAGGTTTGGTCACTTTTTCAGTGTGGAATAGGGGAGAGATCTCTCGCAGACGTACAGAGTCTGCAGTATTTGGATTTCCTAATTCTAAAAAGAGTGCTTCTCTTTGTGACTCCCACCAAGACGGTATACTTTTAAGTGTTCGAATCCAGTTAGTAACACCAAAAATGTTTACACCTACTTTAAATTCTTCCGGCGTATAGGTGAGTGCTGCCATCGTCATATAACCACCATACGAACCGCCAATAATACCAATTTTATCGGCATCGATATACGATTGCTCAGCAAGCCAATCTTTTCCCGCTACACAGTCCTTTAGATCTTTATCTCCGTGATTTAGATCATCCATTTTATAAAAAGACTTTCCATAACCACTACTTCCACGGTTGTTTACGGCTAAAACAGCATATCCATGGTTTACAAGATACTGTATGGTCGAATTAAACCCTTGACGTGATTGCCCGCCAGGCCCACCATGTACCCAAACAAGGGCGGGTACTTTATTTTCTGCGGAAGCTTGCTTAGGCTTGTAATAAATAGCCGGAATTTCGAGTCCGTCAAACGACTTATAACGAATCACTTCAGCTGTAACCAAGTCGTCACCATTAATATCCTTATTTAAATTGGTAGTAAGTTGGTTTAGTTCTTTGGTCGCTAAATTATACGAATATGAGTCGCTAGGAGTATGCGAACCCCCTACACGCAATAAGGCCATAGATTCATCACGAGAGAAAGAAACACCAGTAATTTCTTTATTATCAAATGCTGGAAATTCAACCGCTTTATTGGTAGCAACATCCTTAACTTCCAATGCGTTTGCGCCGTCCTCATTAATATATGTTATCTGATACTTTCCGTTTTGAGTAAATATGTATCCATTAATGTCCCAATTTTTTTCTAGGACTTTTTCTTTTGTGCCATCTTTCAGATTATAGCGCATTACGTAGCTAAATTCAGATCCATCATCGGTGGTGTAATATAACCAATTCCCATCTGGAGAGAAGTCTTCGGCACTATTACCACTCTGATTATCATTTACTTTTTGCTTTTCATTTGTTTTAGTATTTAAAATAAACAGATCGGTGTCATTGGTATTGATCGATTTTGAGAGCGCCACGTAGGTGCGATCTTCGGTCATGCCTTGAAAATTCATACCGTCTTCATTTTTGTAGATCATACTAGAGTTAAAATCGCTAAGGTTCATTTCGTAGTGATCCATAAATTTAGGATCACGTTCATTGCTTCCGTAGAAAAAACTCTTCCCGTCTTTTGCCCAGCCTCTAAACAAGGCGCGCACATTCTTTTCGGGTGTTAGACGTTTAATGGTTTCTCCATCTTTCATAAAGATCTTGAAGATCTCATCGCCATTTCCATCCATTCTAAAGAGAATTCTATTGTCTTCTGGGAAGAATGAAATACCATACACAGATGCACTATCACTTTGTGTGATAGGCTTTAGATCGCCTCCTTTTGCACTGGTTGTATACATGTTGTAAATACCAGAACGATTACTTGTAACAAGTACTTCTGTCTTATCTGCCGAATATCCATTCGCGGAAGCATTTTCATTATCCATGAATTGTTCAATAGTATATTGAGCAACAGATACCGGTTCGCTAACGGGTTCCTTTTTTTCCTCCTTACAGGCAGTAAATGCCAGTAGGGCGAGTGATAGAACGATTAATTTTTTCATATGAGCTGGTTTTAGTTAGTTTTAAAGGTGGTTGTTTCTGTAAATGGTGAAATTTGCACGTCTTTCATTTTAGACTGATAATCTGCCCATTCGGTTACAAAAAATGCATTTGTTTCTTTTAGAGCATCGTTGAGTTCATTCTGGGCGTGCTTTATCAAAGTGCGTTCGGTATCTGTAAGTCCATTAGGTCTGCTTCCGCTATACCAGCGCGCCGAACGAAGGCGCTGCATAACATTGATCTCCGGATTTCTAGTAATTCCTTGACGTTTATCTTCTTTGCCTATATAAAGGGCAATCAATTCATCTATTTTTTTGTTTACTTCCTTGGTCGCTTCCAGCTCATCCTTATACTTTTTATCATCGTCGGCTTTCATTTTTTTGCTGAATTCACTTGCCGTTGATTTGCTCTCAACCAATTGTTTCACCGCATCTGCCGCAGTTTGTGTCATTGCTTCTAATTGTTTGGAAGCATTGTATGCATCGGTTATGGCTTTTTCTGAAACAGTTAAACGTGGATCACTTTCTACGGTAACTTTTGTTTCGGTTGCATTGCCATTGCTTGTTAAAACAACGGTATACGTACCTGGCTTTACATCTGTTCCGCCTGGCTCATTTTTACGTTCTCTGATCTTTCTCGAAGGTCTGTCAACACCAGCTTCGTCAAGATACCAGTACCATTTATAAATGCCAGTACTATCGTGATTTTTACGTTTTAGACTCCTAATAAGACGTTTTCCGTCATAAATATCCATATAAATAGAATCTTTAGATGCCCCTTTTTCAACTTCTTCGGAAGCGGTTTCGTCTTTATCGTCTTTGTTATCTGAATCATCTTCTTCGGAAGCTTTTTCTGTCTTAGCAGTTTCCGAAGCCTTATAGAAATATGAAATAGCTGCTCCGTATTCGCGATTTTCTCCTTGGTACATAGCATCTGCTCCAAACCTGCTTCCTGTGGGTTGTTGATAAGCTGCCTGATAGGCAGTGGGTGCCTCAAACACAGTTATGCTACTGTTCAATATATTGTTGTTTTGGGCAATAGCGCGCAACGGTCTAATATCATCTAACACCCAAGCTGCTCTTCCAAAGGTACCTATTACGAGATCGTGCTCTCTTGGCTGAATAACTAAATCTTTTACTGAAACCGTAGGGAAACCATGCGTCCATTTCATCCATGAACTTCCTGCATTGGTTGAAATATACAATCCGTCGTCTGTACCTAAAAAGAGTAGATTCTTCTCTTCGGGATCTTCAAGAATGCTTAAAGCATAACTTTCCACATCGTTTGCGTCAACAATGCGTTCCCATGTTTTTCCATAATTTGTAGTGCGATAGGCGTAAGGAGTGTAATTAAACCTTCGGTAGTCATTGGCAACCAAGAGCGCCTCGCCCTTGCGTTTATTAGATGCTTTGATTTGTGTGATCCAACTGCCTTTCGGTAGGCCTTTTAAATTTCCTGAGATATCAGTCCAAGTAGCACCACCGTTTTGCGTATAATGTACCCGACCATCATCTGTTCCTACCCATATCATGTTGCGTTCTAATGGAGATGGTTCAATGACCAAGATGGTTGTATGGTTTTCGGCACCAGTAGCATCCATAGTGATTCCACCGCTATCGCTTTGTTTTTGTTTTTCGGGATCATTTGTAGTTAGATCGGGAGAGATCACTTTCCAAGTGAGTCCTTTGTCACTACTTTTATGTACAAACTGACTTCCGAAGTAAATGGTATTATTGTCGAATGGATCTATATTGATCGCGCTATTCCAGTTAAAACGTAAAAATACGTCTGGATCTGGATGCGTAGGTTTTACCGTATAATTATTTCCAGTGATATGGTCATAGCGGCTTACAGAACCTTGCTGACTCATACTCCAACCGTAACGGCTATCGTCACGGTCTGGCACCACGTCAAAACCATCCCCAAAGGTTATTTCTTGCCAATAGCTGTTACGAATCCCTTGGGCTTTCCATACGTATGCGGGTCCGCGCCAGCTACCGTTATCCTGCATTCCGCCGTAAACATTATACGGAAATTCATTGTCGACATTAATATGATAGAATTGCGCAACGGGAAGGTTTCCAACAAAACGCCATGTTTTACCTCCGTCGTGTGTGATGTTCATACCACCGTCATTTCCGTCGATCATAAAACTACCATCGGTAGGGTGGATCCACCATGCGTGATGATCTGGATGCACACCATTATCTACACCATAAGCAGGCATAAGTTCTTCAAAATTCTTTCCACCGTCTTGCGAAACATTAACATAGGTGAACACTGAATACACTCTATTTTCATTTTGAGGGTCTACAAAAATATCGCTGTAGTAAAACGGACGATTACCAATATCACTTTTATCATTTATCTTTTTAAATGTGAATCCGCCGTCCTCACTTTTATAAAGGGCATTCTTTTTGGCTTCTATCAGTGCGTAAACGATGTTTGGTTTATTGGGAGCAATAGATAAACCAATACGTCCGAGTTCTCCTTTAGGAAGCCCGTCTTTATCGGTACGTTCTTCCCAAGTTTCGCCACCATCGTATGTTATAAAAAGACCGGAGCCTTCACCACCACTTTTAAAGAACCAAGGGTCACGCTTGTGTTCCCACATCGCGACGATGAGTTTATTTGGGTTTGTTGGATCCATCACCATATCGGCAACACCCGTTTTGTCATTCTGAAAGAGAATCTTCTTCCACGTTTTTCCACCATCCATAGTTTTAAAGACACCACGTTCTGGGTGAATTCCCCATGGAGATCCAATAGCACCTACATAAACGACATCTGGATTGGTTGGGTCAATGATCACACGGTGAATGTGTCTTGTGTTCTCAAGTCCCATCGACTTCCATGTTTTTCCGCCATCGAGTGATTTATAAATTCCGAAGCCACCATTTAGACTATTTCGTGGATTTCCTTCACCCGTTCCAACCCAAATTACTGATGGATTCGATTGCTGAATGGCAACCGCTCCAATAGATGCGGTTTTTTCATTGTCAAATACAGGCTGCCAAGTGATACCAGCGCTATTCGATTTCCACAGTCCGCCAGAAGCAGTACCCACATACATCACGTCGGGATCTGAGGTTACGACATCAATAGCTGTGACACGACCAGACATTCCGCCAGGCCCTATATTTCGAGGCTTCATGTCTTTTAAAAGGTCATTGGTAAGTTGTTGTGCAGATAAAGTGGTTGCAATAGAAATAAGCAACAGGAAAATAATTTTTCTCATAATGGGTTGGCTAATAGTTGACTAAATGGTTTACGATTTAAAGTTAGTGAAAACAACTATGCAAACTCTTAAAGGGATGTTAATAGGTGCAGTCTTGAGGTTAAATGTAGTATTTTTAAGGTATGAAGAATGACAGAAAGAGCGGCTTTATTTTTACCAAGCACACCCCAAAAGAGCAAACTTTGTTTGAACAACTTTTTGAGATCTTTCAAGAGCTTATAACCCATACTTCGGGAGATTTTGATGAAGCGATCGATTGGTTACGACAATTAGACAAAGAATACAAACTCACAACAGACGACTATACCATTGACGATTTTATTCAGGAGTTAAAAGATAAAGGCTTTATTCGAGAAGAATTTGTTCCCAATGGTAAAGGCAGTGGTAAGGAAGATGGAAAAACTTCGATCACAGAAAAATTAGAGCGGTCTCTTCGGAAACGAGCTTTAGATCAGATCTTCGGAAAGCTGAAACGCAGTGGGGCGGGGAACCATAAAACAAAACTAACGGGTCGCGGTGATGAACAAGCGGGAGAATTCCGAAGCTATCAGTTTGGTGATGCATTAGATAAGATCTCAATGACCGAAAGTCTTCGCAATGCACAGATCAATCACGGAATAGGTGATTTTCATCTTACTGAAAATGATCTTGTTGTTGAAGAAAGCATGTACAAGGCGCAAATGAGCACGGTGCTTATGATCGATATTAGCCATAGTATGATTCTTTATGGCGAAGATCGAATCACACCTGCAAAAAAAGTAGCGATGGCGCTTTCAGAATTGATCACTACGCGCTACCCAAAAGATACCTTAGATATTTTGGTCTTCGGAAATGATGCATGGCCTATCAAGATCAAGGATCTTCCCTATTTAAATGTAGGACCTTATCATACCAATACGGTTGCTGGATTGCAATTGGCAATGGACATGTTACGACGAAAGAAAAATACAAACAAGCAGATCTTTATGATCACCGATGGAAAGCCTAGTTGCTTACAAATGCCCGATGGTCAGTATTATAAAAATCCCAATGGCTTAGATCCGTTTATTGTAAATAAATGCTACGCAATGGCGAGTCAGGCGCGAAAATTACATATTCCTATCACTACCTTTATGATCGCGACCGATCCTTATTTGCAGCAATTTGTAGATAATTTTACAGCTGCCAATCAGGGAAAGGCATTTTATACGGGTATTCAGGGATTAGGCGAAATGATCTTTACAGATTATGAAACAAATAGGAAGAAGAAATTAAGGTGAAGTGTAAAGAGTGATTGGTGAGGGGAAAAGTAAAAAGTAAAGAAAAATTATGAAAATAGAGAATATAAATACCTTTGGCGAACTTAAAAAAGCCGGATTCGAATACAAAACGATCAAAGAAGAATTACGGCGTAATCTTCTTCAGAAAATGATGAAGAAGGAAACTACGTTTACGGGTATCCACGGCTATGAGTTTACGGTTATCCCAGAGTTGGAACGCGCTATTCTTTCAAAACATAATATCAATCTTTTAGGATTACGCGGACAAGCAAAAACACGCTTGGCTCGTCAGATGGTCGAATTATTGGATGAATATATTCCTGTTGTTGAAGGAAGTGAGATCAATGATGATCCATTTCAGCCTATTTCACGTTACGCAAAAGAACTCCTTCATGAAAAAGGAGATAATACGCCTATAACATGGCTGCATCGTTCAGATCGCTTTGCTGAAAAGTTAGCAACGCCGGATGTGACGGTAGCAGACTTGGTTGGTGATGTAGACCCAATAAAAGCTGCAAATTTGAAATTAACCTATGCCGATGATCGTGTGATTCACTTCGGAATGATCCCAAGAGCCAATCGCTGTATTTTTGTGATTAATGAGTTGCCCGATTTACAAGCTCGAATTCAAGTTGCGCTTTTCAATATTTTGCAAGAAGGTGATATCCAAATTCGTGGTTTTGCGGTTCGATTGCCTTTAGATATTCAATTTGTATTTACGGCCAACCCTGAAGATTACACCAACCGAGGAAGTATTGTAACACCACTTAAGGATCGTATTGGTTCTCAGATTCTAACACATTATCCGAGTGATATAGACATAGCGCGAACCATTACAGAACAAGAAACAGCCTTGGCTGCGTTAGAAAAAGAACATGTTTATATTCCTGAAATTGCCAAAGATATTTTGGAGCAGATCAGTTTTGAGGCTCGGGAAAGTGAATTTATTGATGCCAAAAGTGGCGTAAGTGCGCGTTTGAGCATTACGGCTTTCGAAAATTTATTAAGTACTGCCGAACGTAGAGCGCTTCATAATGGTGATAAGACAACCACCTTACGATTGAGCGATTTTATGGGTATTATTCCGGCAATCACGGGAAAAGTAGAGTTGGTATATGAAGGCGAACAGGAAGGAGCTAACGAGGTAGCTAAGCAATTGATCGCTGATGCGGTGCGTACTCAGTTTTTAAATTATTTTCCGAAGATAGAAAAGTTACAAAAGGAAGGCGATGTAGATCCGTATGCCGATGTGGTAAACTGGTTTTTTGAAGAAAGTGGTTTTGAACTATTAGATACTCTTTCGGACGCCGAGTATATTGCAGAATTGAATAAGATCACACCACTAGAAGCTTTGCTAGATAAGTACACCCCAGATATTTCCGAAGCAGATAGACCGTTTTTTAAAGAATTTGTGCTTTGGGCCTTGGTTGAGTTTAAAAAACTGAGTAAGTATAATTTATCTGACGGAATCCGTTTTAAAGATGTCTACGGAAGTTATATTAGTGGGCTGTAATCTTTGACTGTAAAACATAAAAAAAGCTCTCAACTTGTGTTGAGAGTTTTTAATTTATGAATTCAAGTCAGCGCTTATAAGTTAGGAATCACTAACTCTTGCCCAGGATGAATGGTGTCTGGGTTTTTAAGAATATCTTTATTTGCCTCAAAAATGGCATTGTATTTCATAGGGTCTTTATAATAGTGCTTCGCAATTTTGCTTAAAGATTCTCCACTTGATACCGTATGGCGTGCATATACTGTAGAATCAGCTACTTTAATATCTGCAACGATATCTGCAGGGTTTTCTCCTCCAGCTGCTTTAATAGCGTCCCACAATTGATTTTTCTCGTATTGCGTATTGGCTGTTCCTGTTACGTGAAGTTTTCCACCTTCTTCTTTTACATCACCGTTTTGAATTTTTAACTCTTCACCGAGATCCAAGACTTTCTGATATTTTGCTTTAACCATTTTCTGTTATTTATAAGTTGAGGTTTAAAGATACAAAAATTGAATTTTAGTTTTCTAAAAGCTTTTAAAAAATACCTTTAAAAAATCGTGTTTTCGTTTATTGGGAAAGTTTAACCGATTGGACTCATATTTAACTAAACATTAGTGAATCCTTAATATAAATGCAACATCCATATAGCTACTTTTGGAGTCAACCTTAAAAAAACAAACTATGAAATTTAAAATGTTAGTGCTATCATTAGCCACAGTAGGTATGCTATTTGTCTCTTGTGATGACACAAAGAAAAAGGAAGCTGAAGCAAAAGCTGAAGCAGAAAGAATGGAAATGGAAGCTAAAACTGCTGCAGCTGAAGCCGAGAAAGAAGCGGAAATGGCAAGAATGGAATTTGAGAAGAATACCATTGCATCGATCGCTATGGGAAATGAAAATTTTTCGACACTTGTTACTGCATTAAAACAAGCCGACTTGGCAGGTACGTTTATGGGTGAAGATGAATTCACTGTATTTGCACCAACAAATGATGCTTTTGCTAAATTACCGAAGGCTACACTTGACAACTTATTGAAAGATGAGAACAAGGCAAAACTTCAAAATTTATTGAAGTATCACGTAGTAGCTGGTGAGTGGAAAGCACCTGCAGTTATGAAAGCAATCGCAGATAACAAGAACGCTTACAACGTAACTACCTTACAAGGTGAAAATATTGTTCTTTCGGTTAAAGATGGAAAAGTAATGATCAAAGATGCCAAAGGAGGTACTGCAACTGTTGTTATGGCTGATGTAGATGCTTCAAATGGTGTTATTCATGCCATTGATAAAGTAATTATGCCGAAGCAATAATACAGCATGCTTTAAAACTTAAAAAGGCTTCCAGATGGAAGCCTTTTTTTATTCTCATTCTTTTGATTCATCATCAACATCGTGTATAAACCCAATGAGGCCTTCAAAAAATATCTTTTGATCGTCATATTGTGATAAGTGACTGCCATTGGGGCAATGATGGTATCGCCCATTTTGAACTTCATTAGCAAGCCATTCCATCTGCTCTGGATCCATAGTGTCGTACTCGGCACCAATAGACAGGGTAGGGACGGTGATGGTTTTTAAACGATCTTTAACATCCCAATTCTCTAAGACTGGATTTCCCTTAACACCAAATTCGCTGGGCCCTTGCATCGTTACGTATACTTTTGGATTTAAATGATTGAATCCACGATTCACCGAATTTGGCCATTTGTCAACAGGCATACGTATCACATGTTCTGTATAATAATTATTTACTATAAGTTCAAGATATCTGGGGTTGCTATAATCTTCAGCATTTTCATATAGCATGATCTCTTCTAGGATTTCCGGATCCATCTTGGGTGCAAGTACTTTATCGCTATATTCTATATAATCGGGAATTGATGGAACCATATTACTAATGATCAATCCTTTTAGATTTTGTTGATATTTTAAGGCGTATTCCATCGCGAGTATCCCTCCCCAACTTTGTCCGAATAAATAAAAATTATCTTTATTCAAGCCCAAAGCAATTCGCACTTCTTCTACTTCCTCCACAAAACGTGCTGTATCCCATAAACTCAAGTCGTCTGGTTGATCGCTGTAATAACTACCCAATTGGTCATAGTAGTAATATTCAATGCCTTCCTGCGGAAAATAACCATCAAAACATTCATAGATCTCATGCGTCATTCCTGGGCCGCCATGCAGCAAAAGCACCTTTTTCTTCGGATTGTTTCCTACCCGTTTTGTCCAAACATCAAACGTTCCTTTTGGTGTTTTAATTGGAATCATCTTTACACC
The DNA here is from genome assembly GCF_058148545.1 of Ulvibacter sp. 2305UL32-6. NCBI lineage: Bacteria > Pseudomonadati > Bacteroidota > Flavobacteriia > Flavobacteriales > Flavobacteriaceae > Ulvibacter > Ulvibacter sp. 2305UL32-6. Next base: position 550,265 of record NZ_JBYVKA010000002.1, on the reverse strand, counting down.
ACCCGTAAATTGATCATTACGGCCTTCATAAGACAAATAATCGACTTCTGGAGTGGTTTGTTTCGTAGATTTTTCGGTATTAGTTGTGCACGAAACACAGGCTAAAATAAAGGATAAAGCAATTAGTTTATTTTTCATGTAGGAATATTAGTTTGTTAAATCTTTCGGCGTGAAAGTGCTTTTAAAACTGAAAGCATACGCACTCTCGCCCCGTTTTTGTAAATGGTTAAGGCGTTCTTTAGCCTCTTCGAGTGTGGGAATATGACCTTTCGGAATAAACCATAACACAGCGTGCATTTTTGGCATTTTATGGAACCATTCTTTTTTTCTTCGGAAGATCTCCTTGTGTCCAGAATTATAAACATACTCAAATAAATGGTCTTTACTCTCCCAAACGCTCATATTGGCTACTGTACGGTTGTTCCCAAAGATTCTCGCAATTTCATCGGCATCACTGTCATAGCCTTTATGACGCCATATAAAGCCCGGACTACCTTCTGCAAGCGTATTGATCCGTTCGGTATTGTTGACAAAGCCAGACATTACAGTACTTTCCATATCATCAAGAGCATGTGCAACATTCAATTGGGCTAAATGCATGTGGAATAAGTTTCAAGTTTAAAGTTTAAAGTTTCAAGTTTCAAGTTCAAAGTTTTAACTTCATGCTTGATCAATCTCTCTTCCGAAGATATTCAAATTTTTGCAAATCAGCTTCCGAAGTAATTTCAAAAGAAACTCCATCTTTTAAAACAATATTTTTAGTAGTGGTTTGCAAAACATCATCATAATAATGATCGGTTAAAATAAGTCCTTTGGTTTTAATGATCTTTTTAAAAAAAGCTTTGAGTGCATCTTTTTTCAGTGGATCAACCATCGAAAAAGGTTCGTCGAGCATTAAGAAGGGGTGTTTGCCATTCCCTACAAGAATAACTTCCAAATACTTGAGTTCTCCCAAAGAAAGTTCGCCCACTCGTTTTTTGGTGAGCACCGCAATATGCGGATCGTAGAAAATAGCGTCTTGTTCTTTTTCTTCGGAATAATACATTGGAATGATATCACGAACTAGAAGTGATTTAGGTAAAAAAGGATGCTGCGGAAGATAGGCAATGTGTTGTTTCGCGATGACTTCCGAAGGTATAATATGCACATCGTCAATGGTCAGGTTAACAATTCCACCGCTCATTGTTCCGAAGAGCATTTTTAATAAAGTTGACTTTCCACAGCCATTACGCCCGAAAATTCCCAAGATCTCCCCAGTGTTAACATCAAAAGAGACCTCCTTTAGAATCACTTTGGCTCCATACGATTTAGAAATTTTATGTAACTGAAGGGTTGCCAATGAGCTGAGAAATTAAGAAGAAAATAAGGGTTACTGGAATGGCAACAAATAAATTAATAAGGAAGTTTTTTTTTAAAAGCTTGGCTTTGGTAATTCCCATATTATAGAAAAAATAGTATTGATCGCTTTTGTAAACTGCAACGGCGAGATGACCTATCCATACGGCAATCGTACAAAAAATAAAAGCACCAATGATCCAACCGAAGGCAAGAACAAAGAAAAATCCAAATCCGAAAATAAACGGAAAGCAATTTTTATAATAGTGCCAATAAGGTCTTAGAGACATGTATTTTTAAATGAATTAATGATTTAATGATTGATTGAATTAATGGGTAATTGGCCATCTTATTCAAAAAGTCATAACGATTTAATGACAAGTACATCCGCCATCCATAAAACCTTGTGATTTTTCGTGCCATGGAAAAGCTTCATTGTATTTATTGTTTTCCCAGAAAAACGGCATACGATCTTTTGGGTGGTTTCCGATCTCATTGAGTGTATTAGCATCATAAAGTCTACCGTTTACCATCACTTTTTCGATGCTTTGGGTATTTTCGATATCTTCAAGTGGGTTTTCGCTTAAAATAAGAATATCGGCCAGTTTTCCTTTTTTCAAAGAACCTATATCATTGCCAGCACCAATATACTCTGCTCCATTAATAGTAGCAGCTTTTAGCGCTTCATGATTGCTCATACCTCCGGCAGCAAGCATCCATGTTTCCCAGTGTGCGCCTAAGCCTTGTATCTGGCCGTGCGCACCCATATTCACTTTAACGCCAGCTTTACTTAGGGCATTGGCTGTTTCAGAAACTAAAATGTGACCATTTTCATATTCTTTCTGTGGAACCATCGTTCTATGGCGTGAGCGGCCGTCAATAATACCGCGTGGCGTAAACGTGAGAAGCTTTTCATTCTCCCAAACATTGTCACGTTGGTAGTAGTAGTACTCACCATTGAGACCGCCATAATTTACAATAAGGGTTGGTGTATAGCCTGAACCACTGTGACCCCAAATTTCCAAAATATCTTTATAAACAGGAGCAACGGGAATATTGTGTTCAACACCAGTATGACCATCGATCACCATAGAAATGTTATGAAAAAAGGTGGATCCGCCTTCGGGAACTACATTAATACCTTGCTCACGTGCGGCTTGCAATACTTGCTGGCGCTGTTCTCGGCGCGGCTGATTATAACTTTTTACACTTTTAGCGCCAAAGGCTTTCGTACGACGAATGCTGCTACGAGCATCTTCAATATCATTAATTACGGCTTTAAAATCGCCGTCAGCTCCGTATAGAATGAAGCCCGTAGAATAGAGTCTTGGACCAACAAGTGTTCCAATTTTTTGTAATTCTGAAAGCGTAAATACGGTTTCTGTGTTTGCTGAAGGATCATGCGCCGTTGTTACGCCAAAAGCCAGATTCACCATAAACTGCCAATTCTGCTGTGCTGGGATTCCGTAGCGAAAAGCACCAATATGCGCATGACTGTCTACCATTCCAGGCATGATGGTCTTTCCTGCTGCCGAAAAGATCTTAGCGTCTGCAGGCACAGGTGTTTTGTCTGCTGGTCCCACAGCTTCAATTGTATTTCCATTGATGATAATATTTCCGTTTTCGATCACTTCATTGCCATTCATCGTAATAATTCGCGCGTTCGTAAAAGCAATTCGTCCGCTAGGTTTATCAACGGGCGCAGTTAAACCGATCTTGAGTCCGTTGGTTGGCATTTCCGAAGGTGTTTCCGAAGCACCTGATAAAAAACTAAATTTTTCTTGCAGCGTATTACTAAAATATTCATCGCCAAGAGTCCACATCACTTTCTGGCTATCTTTTGACCAATGAATGTTGATTCCCGCGTCTTTAGCGATCTGTTGTACGGGAACTGATTTACTTGCACCATCTAAGGTGATAGGTGATCCATTCATCACCATAGGAGCAATATAAACTTTATGTAGGTTAGAGAACGCCACCCATTTGTTATCTGGACTAGGGACTATTCGATTCGCATATTTTGAAATAATATGTTCTCGTTGCTCGTTTCCATTGAGATTAACACTGATCAATTTTTTGGTATTATCACCAAAATAGGTTCCGCCAGTTTGAAGGAAGATGCGATCACCATCTTTTGTAAAGGTAGGATACTCACCTTCTTTACTTACTTTTTTTAGATTTTGTCCATTGGCAGAGATGGTATAAATTCCTTCATTCTTACCAAAAGTTAGTCCTTGATCTGTGTTTCCGTTTTCTTTTCTGAAGACAATTTGTGTTCCGTTAGGCGAAAAGGAAGGGGTGCGGTAGATACCTTTTTCCGAAGAAATTTTTACAGGCGTGCCTCCTGTGGCTGGTACTTTAAAAAGGGCACCTTTTTCTACGTCGTTCCATGTTACGTAAACGATATCACTACCGTTTGGGGAGATACTAGGTTCAAACTCAAAATCGGTGCCGGTGGTTAGTCTTTTCGGTATTCCGTTAGGAAGGTCCTTTTTCCATAATTGACCCAGCGCGTTAAAGATAATAAAATTATTATTAGGAGCGGTAATTGCATTTCTGATAACCTTGGCGGTCATCATATCTCTTTCAATAGGCGTAGAGGTATGAACTGTTTTAGCCAGATCAATTTTCACATCTACTTTAAAGGGTATATTGGTTACTTGCAAGCTATTGATGTCTATTTTGTTGATTTTTCCTCCGCTCCAAAAAACGATCTCTTTGTTGTTAGGAAGCCAGTCAAAATTTGGATAGACCCCAAAAATAGCCCAAGCTTCCTGTTGGTCTTTATTTAGCTTGTCATATAAAGGCCATTCTTCACCAGTTTGTAAATTGTGAACATATAACGCTGTTTTTTCTCTAACTCGCTTTACAAAAGCCAGTAAAGTCCCATCTGGCGAAACTGTAGGGCGTGCTGCCCCACCGGGGCCACCTGTGATCGTTTCCGTGGTTCCATCTTCAAAATCATAACGTTTGATGACATAGATCTGCTGATTTGGGTCTTTGTTATATTGAAAGAAGCCTCCGGGATACATGTCTTCAGAATAATACAAATATTTACCATCCGTAGAAACGAAGGGTTCATTGACATCCTGCTGATCATTTTTGCGTTCGGTAAGTTGGAGTCCGCTGCCGCCTGTTTTATGATATTGCCACATTTCACCAGCGCCCAAGCTCCGCCCAGAAGAAAAGTGTTTGCGGGCGATCAGATAATTTCCGTCTGCCGTCCACACTGCGTTGTTGAGTAATCGGAAGTCTTCTTTAGTTACTTGTTTGGCGTCACTTCCGTCAACATTCATCGTCCAAATATTATCGCCACCGCCGGCATCACTAGTAAAAGAGATTTTCTTACCGTCCGGACTAAACCGAGGTTGTATTTCAAAAGGGATCCCGCTACGTAATACCTTGGCATCACCTCCCGAAATTGGCATGCTGTAGATATCTCCCAACATATCAAAGACGATCGTTTGGCCATTCGGACTTACATCAAGATTCATCCATGTTCCTTCCTCTGTGGTGAATTTATGAGTTTTGTAGTTAAAATCTTTACCCGGATTGGCAACATCCCAAGAAACCGTTTCTTCTTTTTTACTTTTCTGTGAAAATAGAAGGGTAGTGGTTACAAGCAGCAGCAGTGTAATTTTGATTCGCATGATTAGAGTATTTAGTTTTTAAAGATAGTCAATGCGTTTTAAGTTTTAAATTGATGCTATCTCGATTTTATTTTTTGTTCGCATAATGAAATAATGGTTGCAATGCGTTTGTTTTGTGTTTCTTGTCGTTTTGCGGTAGCTAACCAGCGTAAATGACTTTTTTGGTATCCTGGCGTAAGACTTTGAAAAAAATTATAAGCTTCAATATTTTCGTCGAAGGCTTGTTGTAAATTCTGTGGGATAATTCCTGCGTCAGGTCCTTCCATGGCGGTCCAGGTTCCTGTTTTTTTAGCAAGCTCGATCATCTTATGGCCACTTGGGTGTAAAAGATTTGTTGCTTGCAGTTCTAGAACATAACTTTTATTGAGCGCACTCCAGGTACTTTTGGGGTTTCTAGGACAGAAATATTGTAAGCGCTTCCCGCCACCCAGACTTCGAACCGTACTATCGATCCAACCAAAGCAAATCGCAACTTTTACAGCTTCTTCCCAGCGCATGGTGGGTTGATTCATTTCTAATTTATAGAAAATAAGATGAATTCCTTGTGGATGTTGTTTATGATTATCAAGAAGCCAGTCGTACCAATCAACATCTCTATGAAAATAAAGTTCAGGTCGCTCGTTCAAGGTTTCATTTTTTACGTTTTTCTTCGGAAGCTTATTCGGTTATTTCTTCAGAATCTATATAGAAATCAGGTTTAACATACAGCTCATTAATATCCCCTGTAAAATCTTGGGTCTGCCATTCCGAAGTTGGTGTAATCCACTCTTCCTTTCCATTCATCATCATAATGATTGGCATAGTAAAGCCATCCACCACGTTATCATATTTATATTGGAGCGAATTATGATCTTTTTTGTATTGTAATTTAGGAATTTTTGTCGTCCGTAGATATTGTTCCCAAAAAGCGGTAAGATCCAAACCGCTCTGCTGCGCCATAAAATCTTCGATCTGTTTACTGGTCACCGTTTGATGACGGAACTCGGTATTTAGACCTCGCAATATTTGACGCCACTTTTTATCGTCATTCACCCATTGGCGAAGCGTGTGGAGCGTGTTTGCACCCTTGTAGTACATATCACCACTTCCTTCGTGATTTCGGTTATAAACACCTATCAACGGACGATCATTTTGGATCATACGCCTTGTGCCTATGACATATTCACTTGCGGCTTCTTCGCTATAGTGATAATTTAGGTAGAGATTTTCTGAATAGGCCGTAAATCCTTCGTGGATCCACATATCTGCTACATCTTTATTCGTTATGTTATTTGCAAACCATTCGTGACCAGATTCATGAATGATAATAAAGTCGAAACGCAAACCCCAGCCAGATTCCGAGAGATCACGCCCTAAATAGCCATTCTGAAATTTATTTCCGTAGGTAACACTACTTTGATGTTCCATACCCAAATAAGGTACTTCAACCAATTTGTAGCTATCTTCATAAAAGGGGTATGGGCCAAACCAGTATTCAAAAGCCTGAAGCATCATAGGTACTTGACTAAATTGATCTTCAGCGCGCTCTACGTTATATTTTAACACATAAAAATCGGTATCTAATTCACCTTGTAGGCCTTCGTATTTTTTACTGATATGTGCATAATCTCCCATATTGATGTTAACCCCGTAATTATTTATAGGATTGATAACTTTCCAGTGCCATGTTTTAGTGCTTCCGTTATCTGTGGTTTCAATCAATCGTCCGTTTCCAACAGCTGTAAGGTCGGCAGGCGCTGTAATTTGCATATCCACACCGCGGTCGGGCTCGTCGGCAGGGTGATCTTTATTGGGCCACCAAATGCTCGAGCCAATTCCCTGGTTTGATGTAGCGATAAAATCTTTACCATTTGTGTCTTTGTCCCACGAAAATCCGCCATCCCAAGGCGCGCGAACCGCTTCTTTAGGAGCACCAGAAAAGTAAATGGTAATGGTTTGTTCTTCGCCAACTTTCTGATCTTGTTTCAGCTTTAGGAAATGAGCGGAACCCTTACTTTTAAATTTGACATTTTTTCCATCCTGAATGATCTTATCAATTTGCATAGGCTCCTGCAAATCGATCTGCATGGTATTTTTTTCTTCCAATACACGATAGGTAATGGTATTGGTTCCTTGTATTTCTTTTTTCTTCGGAAAAACCTCCACCCGGAGATCGTAATGCTGCAAGTCCCACCAGGCGCGTTCTTCGGTTATGGATCCACGGAGCTCGTCGGCTTTTGTGAAATCTTGGGCATATGACACTGCTAGGCAGCAGCAGATAAGAAGTGAGGTAAGAAGTAATTTCATGGATATTTTTTATCTAAAAACCGAATTAGGAAAAACGACAACACTTTCATGACCATCTTTTCCTACGGAAGCAATTCCGAAGAAATAATTGTCAATTACAATGCCATCTAAAACAAATTCATTTACATCACCAACATACCTGCTATGGTCCCAAGTAGGAGAGGTGGTATCACGCCAATAGATCTTGTAGCCCACAGCTCCGTCTACTTTGTTCCATTTAAACTTAGCTGAAGGTTCCACAATACCACCAATAGAAACATTTTTCGGTTCTGGTGGTGCCCAAGCGAGATTCGCCATATTGATAGCGTTAACAGCGGTTAATTTTCTCGCATAGTCAAAATTGACGAATTTTAAGAGATCGCCATATTCAATACCGTCTTCAGTGCGTATATCTTGATGTTGTTGGGTGTAGTTTTCATGGGCTTCCATGATCCTGATACCCGCCCAGCCTAAGTCGTTAAACGGTCGATGGTGTCCGCCACGACCAAAACGGTCCAGCCTGTAAATCAGCATGGGATTCATTTCCGGCATATATGTTTTTGTTGTTTTATGTACATAACGTGCTAGCTGTCTAGAAATACCGTCAACTTCGCCACCATAAAAGCGTCTTGCGTTGCGTTCGCGTTCAGTTTCGGTTGGTGGAACTGGTTCAGAAAAAATTCTAAAATCCACGTTGCTTATTACGCCATCAACTCCTTTGATGTTTCCAATCATATCGTTGTTAAGAACCCCAATGATCTCCCATCCTTTTTCTTTTGCATAAGCGGCAAATCCAGCACCTCCAAAAAGACCTTGTTCTTCACCGCTGAGGCCAAGGTAAATAATACTGTTTTCAAATTTGTATTTACTTAAAACCCGAGAAGCTTCAATGGCTCCAGCCATACCGCTCGCATTATCGTTCGCTCCCGGAGCGTCTTTTGTAAAGTTAGATCCGTCGCTATTTCTTGAATCAATATCACCACTCATTATAATATATCGATTGGGATATTTCGTTCCTTTTTGTACAGCCGCAACGTTAACGATCCAAGTGTCTTGAGGCACGCGGCGGTTACCTTCGGCTTTGACAAAATCTTTTTGATAAAAAACATGTAAGCAGTTATTGCAGTTTTGCGAGATAGTTTCAAATTCTTTTTTGATCCATCTACGCGCCGCACCGATTCCTCGTGTGTTACTTATAGTATCGCTAAAGGTATTTCGTGTTCCAAAATTAGTAAGTGTTGTAATATCTGCTTCAATTCTTTCAGAAGAAACGGCCTCGATGATGTTGTAGATACGGGAATCTGTTTGCCCTAACATCACTGTCGAGATTAGAAACAGTAATCCCAAAAAATATTTTTTCATAGTACTTACTTTTGCCTAAAAATAAGTAAAAGATTCTTTTATGTACAGACTTTTCAGAATAAAAGTTCAATAAGGTTTTGCTGTGTACGAGCGGTTTTGTTTTAAGCTTTTCGGGTTGGCACTTGTGTTACTGAAATTGTACGGAATTCCTGTATAAGGGTACATATAACCACCTATTGTGACAATAAAATGGAGATGTGGATAGCCAGCAAGCCCTGTAGAGCCACTTAAGCCAATAGTGTCGCCTTTTGTAACTAGATCACCAACATCAACTAAAGCACCTTGATTTGTGAGATGCATGTATTGAGCATAGGTATTATCTGAGTGTTTTACTATGACAATATTGTTCGGAAAACTTCCGTCATAACCGCTTTCTTCTATATGCACAACTTCTCCCTCGCGCGCAGCGGTAATAAACGTTCCTATTTCCATGTCAAAATCGATCCCAAATTGATCTGGTGAACCGGGTCTGTGGTAAGAACTCGTACAATGACTTAGGTTAACACGATAGGTACGCGAAATTGGATAGGGAAGCACATAGGGTGATGATTTCCAATCGGGATATTCAACATCACAACCCGTTGTTGAGTTTGGGTCATCATTTTGATTCTGACTCCCATCCGCTGCTTGAAAGTTGGAATCGCTGGAGCAGAAGGTAAAGAGTATTACGGGAATGACAATTAGAGCAAAATACCTCATGGTTTTTTTTACTACAAGGTATGAGATGATAGATGGCAATCGAATTTTTTCTGTACCTTTTTAGGTAATAATAATAATTCTTAAACGGCTAACGATATTAAGCCGCTATTTTTATATGGTGGAATTTTTACGATATTTTATTTTCTTTTATTGTTTTGTAGGGATCTTTATTTCTGGTGGATTATTCTTTAATAAACGGTCACCGGCCAATATAATGATGGCGGTGTATATTTTTCTCTTCACTCTTGAACTTATAGATTTCCTATATACCACTAATGATGTTGTACTTATGTATCCACAATATTATTTGTATATCTATCCTATTTGTTTGCTTTTTGGTCCCACTTTATGGCTACACTTTACATTTATAAAAAACCCAGATCGCAAATTTACATACACGCAATTACTCCATGTTCTTCCCTTTCTGTTTTTTGTTGGTTTTTTGTTGGCACCCATACTTCGTTTGGAAGGAATGGCGCGCATAGAATACACTCGTGAGAATTTTAATAATTATATGATGCCGCTTAATTATATTAGAACCACTCATGTTATGCTCTACGGAATAATGATGGTTTTTGTTATTATAAAAGAAAGACTTTACAAAAGTAATCGGCAAGGAATTTATCTAACCTTGATCGCAGTAATTTATTTCTTTACGGCCGTGCTGCAATCGTATTTGACTCGTTTTGCTGATAGTTATCGGCAATTTTCATTGTATTTCTTTTTGGCAGCAACTATCTTTTTGATTGCGGGAATTGTATTATACAGCTACCCAGAATTGTTGGAACGATTTCAGGAGAAGTATTTTAGCAGTAATTTGAAGGAGTCTGATAGGAAAAGAATTATTTCTAAGATAGAAAAGGTTTCTGGAGATATACAAATCTACTTAAATAGTAATTTAAAATTAACCGAATTTTGCGATCAGATCGAGGAGCGGCCGCATCATGTTTCTCAAGTTTTTTCTTCGGAATTTTCAACCTCTTTTTCCAGCTTTGTAAATGAACATCGGGTAGCTGTGGCTAAGTGTATTCTACAAGATCCTAAAAAGGATGATCTAAAAATTTTGGCCGTTGCTTTCGAATGTGGTTTTAATAATAATGTTACCTTTAATAAAGCATTTGTAAAATGTACAGGAATGACGCCGGGTAAGTTCAGAAAAGAGCGAGAAACTATTAACGGATAAAATATACTTTGCTTATAAGTGCATTGTCAACTTCGTAAATTGCAATGGCCGTAAAATTTTTCCCATCCATGGTTACATACTCTTCATCTATGACTTTATTTCCTATTACAATTCGATTTTTGATTGCTGCGTGAAGGTCAGGCGTATATTCAAAAAACTGACTATAGCTTTCAGTCACACTGTTTTTCTCGTCGTAAATTAATGTATCCGGATAAAGCATGATCTTTATTTTTGGGGCATACGTTGCCATAAACCCTTCTATATCTCGATTATTATATGCGTCAAGTTGCTTTTGAACAATACCTTCTGGGCTGGTGGAAAGCTTTTGGTCGGCAATAAAGGTCATACTTGAGATCTTATCTTTGTCTACAGAATAGATCGTTACCTGTTTTTTTGTTTTGCCTGCCAATGTCACCTGCTCCTCATCAATAACGATATCCTTAAAAACAATACGGTTCAATACCTGCACATTGATCTCGCCCTTGGTGCGTTCGTAAAAACGGGCGTATTCAGTTTTAAGCGTTTCATTTCCTGTATATATTACATCATTTGGAAATCTGCCAACCACAACATCTTCACTAAAACACGTAGCAAAGGCATCGAGATCCCTCATGTTAAAGGGTTCAATGTGTCGTTGCACAATTTTACTAGGATCGGTTTGTGTTGATTCAGCAACGAGCGCGAGGGATTTTTTGTCGGGACTGATGGCGAGTCTGGAGATGTTGGCAATGTGTTTCTCTTTTAGATCGGCAATAGGTTTCCATTCACCTTTTCCGAAGAGATCATACAAAAATAACTGACTTCCGCTACCAATAAGCAAGCGTGATTCATCTAACCAAATATGATCTTGTATACCAATTGGCAACTGACAAACAAAATAGCTTTCACGATCGTCAATATCAAATTGGTAGATATCCATATTCCCTTCTTCATTGACGGCTGTATAACTCATAGCATTCTTGCCAGGGATTTTATGAATGGATCTTCCACTATTGTACAATAGCGTGTCTGTTGTTTTTTTCTGAAGGTCTATAAGAACCAGATCTAAACGATCGTCTGAAAGGACTGATGCGAGGATGGTGTTTTGATCATAAAAAGCAAAATAAGCAACTTGAATATCGGGAATAATTTCTTCGGAAGTTTGCTCGGCTAAACCATAACGATAGAGTCTTTGTTTGCCCGTTGTGTCTAATCGAACCGCTGCAATATTTGGAGAATTCGGAATTATTTGAGGCGAATATTCACCACCTGAAGTGGGTTTGTTTAAAAATAATTTCTGCGATCGTTCTAGATTATAATACGCAATGTCTGTTTGCCCTTTGTTGTTTCCGGCAAATAACAATTGATCATTTGCTAAAAACGATGGTTGGCTATCATAGCCAGAGTCGTTTGAAACATTACGAATATTCGTAATTTCAAGATTGTCCGAATTGGCGTTGATGTCTGCTAAAAAGACATCGGGATTAGTTTGAGAGTGTATAGTAAGGCTACAGAGAAGTGCAGCGAGCAATTGAGTGATCGTTTTCATTTCGTATAAATCTGATGGAAAGATACCAAAGTTTACGGCAAAGAAAAAGTCGCTTTTTTACTAAAAAACGACTTTAAAACTTATAAGATAACAACTCTTTGGGGCAGGTTGTTTCATTAAAAGTTGCTGCTCTGCGCATACTCATCCTCACAATGACGTAGAACAATTTATATACGAGATTTATGGAAGTACGGTTTTACGAGATTTAAAATTTCTATTACTATTATTTCTATTACTAGAATCGTTTTCTCTATTTTAGTACATCTAATGCTAAAAAAACAGCGCTCTGTCTCGTCTCAAACCTTTATTTATTATTGCAATTAGTGTTGGTTGTCTTTGTTGTTCACCAATAGTGAGTGCTCAAGATACAGCGCAAATTGATAGTTTAAAGCAAGTTTTAAAAACTTCAGATACACTAAGTAGTTCTCATAAAATAGGAATCTATTTAAAACTAGCTAAATTGAATCGACGAACCAATCCGGAAGAACAACTTTTCTACGCAAGAAAGACAAAGACCGAGGCTCAGAAGATTTCGGATATAAAAACGCAGGGAATTGCGCTTTCCGAGATCGCATCACATTATCAGAAAGCAGATCATTATGACTCAGCGTACTATTACTATAAAGAGGCTATTCCATTTTTCCGAAGTGCAAAAAATATAGGAAATGCGTATTCAAGACTTTCAAACATCGAAAAAGCCCGTGGAAACTATATTGAAAGTATTGCGCTACTTATCAAATCAGATTCACTGTTTGAAACGATTGATTTTCAGCAAGGCAGACTAGCCACCAACACACATCTTGGGATCTTACTAAGCACGAAAGGGGATCATAAAGAAGCCATTAATTACTATAAAAAAGCGGAAGCTTTATTGAGTGAAAAGGATGAACGTAGCAAAAGTGCGCTATATACAAATTTTGCCATCACATACAATGAGTTAGGAGATCTTGAAAACTCTAAAAAATATACTGAGCAATCAATCGCCATTAAGCAAAAACTAAAGGACATCAACGGCTTGGCAAATGCTTATGGTAATTTATCAATGATCGCCAGCAAGGAAGGGGATGATACCTTGAGTATCGAGTATATGGAAAAGGCGTTAGCTGCTTATAAATTGATGAATAATAAGAATGGAGAAGCGGGAAGTTATAATACCCTAGGGATTATTTATCACAAAAAGGGAGACTTGAAAAAAGCCGAAAGTTATCTTCTTCAAGCTAATATGCTTACGAGTGAAACGCACAACCATGAGGCGCTTTTAAGTAATGAAAAGGCTTTGTATGAATTGTATTCTGAAAAGAAACAATGGAGTAAGGCGTATCAACATTTAGCGCTGTTCACTACGTTAAAGGATTCAATCACTGAAATTGAAAAAATACGGATCACAAAAGAGTTGCAAACCAAATACGAGACAGATCGTATTTTAAAGGATAAGGAGTTGGCTGAAACAAATACAGCCTTGGCGCAGCAAAAGGCTGTAACGAATAAAAATTTTGCTATTTCCATGGCTGCATTGGGAGCATTGATCTTGGCTGTGGCATTATTTGTATTCTACCGATTTAAATCGAGGAAAAAGCAAGAGGTGCTTTCGCTTCAGTTACAGGAATCTGAAAAACGACTTCGGTTAGAGCAGCAAACTCGTATTTCCGAATTAAAGGCATTGCGTTCACAGATGAATCCGCATTTTGTTTTTAATGCTTTGAATAGTATTCAGGATCTTATTTTGCTGCAAGACATTCGTAATTCGAATAAATATTTGGGGAAATTCAGTGATCTTATTAGACGAATTTTAACGAGTAGCAACGTGGGTTCTGTAAGTATTTCCGAAGAAATAAAAACGCTAAAATTATATGCTGAATTAGAGCAATTACGCTTTGGGGAGCAATTACAAATTGTATTTATTAATGATGTTTCTGAAGAGATCAGTGAAGACTTTTTTCTTCCAACTATGTTTATTCAACCCTATATCGAAAATGCCTTAAAGCACGGCCTACTGCACAAAGAGGGAACTAAAAAGTTAACAATACATTTTTATAAAAATGATCACGATGTGGTTTGTACCATTGATGATAATGGGGTGGGACGGAAGAAGGCGAATGAGATTCGATCTAAAGGGAAAGGAAATCACCTTGGGTTTTCTACACAGGCAAATCAAGAGCGTATTGATCTACTAAATGCAGAGCGCGAGAAAAAAATTAAAATTAAAATAATTGATAAACAAGCTAATGGCAAAGCTTCAGGCACAACTGTTTTTCTTTATTTTCCGATTGATGAATTGTAAACCACACTTTATAAAGCGGTATGGCTAAAATCTAATTAAAATTCCGTTATTTCTAAGATGATCAGAGCAATAATAATAGATGATGAAGAACGCGCACGTCGGGTACTCACAAATTTATTGACCCAATTTTGCCCAGAAGTTGAAATACTTGAAGTTTGTAGCAATGTCCCAGATGCGGTTTTAGCGATTAACAGAACGCAGCCTGACGTAGTTTTTACAGATATCGAAATGCCTGGTTATTCGGGATTTGAATTGCTTCAATTTTTTACTGAAATTACCTTTGAGATTATCTTCACTACGGGGTATAACGAATACGCATTAAAAGCATTTCAAGTTTCGGCCATTGATTATTTGCTGAAGCCCATTCAAATTGATCAATTAGAAAATGCTGTGGCTAAGGTGAAAAAGGCAAAAGATTATACTATGGAAGAGCGTCTAGAAGCGCTAAAGGAAAATTTAAAACAGGCTGAAATCTATAAAATTGCGCTTCCTACTTTTGACGGACTCCTTTTTGTTGATGTCAATGCGATCGTTTGTATTGAGGCAGACGGTGCGTATACGCATGTAACTTGCCGAGATGAAAAAACGATCATGGTGAGTAAGCGGTTAAAATATTTTGAACTTTTGCTAGAAAATCGCAATCAGTTTTTTAGGGTGCATCGTTCAGCGATCATCAATATCAATTTTATTGAAAAATACTCGAAGGCAGAAAGTTATCTTTTACTTCAGAATAAAAAAACCATACGCGTCGCCAGAGATAAGAAGTCAGATTTTGAAGCGTATGTTAAGGATATCCGACTGTAGTGATGACTTTTACAGCTTGTGAATTGAAAATAGCGATTCATGAAATAGCGTTGTGTTTGGCACATAGTAAATAGTTTCTTTACATATCACATGTAAATGAACAGCCCTATGTATAAGTTAACAATAGTACTATTTCTAGTCTCGATCTCCACCTTAGCGCAAAATGTGAATATCCCAGACGCTAATTTTAAAGCTTGCCTTGTTTCCAATCCTAATATTGACACCAATGGCGACGGCGAAGTACAGCTCACTGAAGCTCAAAATTTTGCAGGATCAATAAACTGTACCGTACTTGGAATTACAGATACAACAGGTATCGAAGCATTCACAGCGCTTGCAAATGGTGTGACCCTCAGCGGTAATCCGATAGGAACAATAAATTTGTCAAATAGTCCCAATTTGAGGTTTTTTACCTGTGAAAACTGTGATCTTACCAATATCAACGCAACGGGATTAAATCAATTGGAAGTCTTTTTTATTCAATTCAACGATTTTACAAGTTTTGATGCATCACAATTTCCAGCGCTAAGAGAATTAATTATTGGGTACACGCCCTTAACAAGTTTAACCCTTGGAAATAATAATCTCGAAACCTTAGTGGTGGATAATACATCGCTTAGCTCGGTAGATCTCTCAGGTTTACCCGCGTTGGAAGAATTTTGGGGTCAGCAGAACACGATGTTGCAAATAGATTTTTCGAACAATCCAAATCTAGAGAAGGTGCTTTTTTATCAAGCAGGGCTAGAAAATCTGGATCTGACGAATAACCCTGCGATCAAGGAAATATATTTTGATCAAGCTTCAGCACTCACCAGCTTAGATCTCTCTGCAAATACTGCTTTAGAAGTGTTGCAACTCTCATCATCACCGATGCTTTCGGAACTTACTTTGGCTTCGGGAAATAATAATGTAATCACCTCAATGAATGTAGATAATTGTACTTCCCTTTTCTGCGTTGAAGTTGATAATACTATAGACATTGCTAATCCTCCTTTGGGTTGGATACTTGGTTCGGGAACTTCGTTGAGCTATGATTGTTCTATAGCATCTCCACCTATTACTATTCCTGATTCAAATTTTAAGGCGTGTCTGTTGGCAAATGCAGCGATCAACACCAATAGTGATGGGGAAATACAATTAAGTGAAGCGACCTCATTTACAGGAACTATAGAATGTATCGATATGGGAATTACAAGCACTGTGGGTCTTGAGCAATTCATCAATGTCTCAAATGTGTACTTACAGCTAAATGCGATTTCAGCGACTGATGTCACGGCTCTCGACGATCTAAAACAGTTAAATCTACGCAGCAATCCATTAACCGCCTTAGACGTTACACAGAACTCTGAATTAGTAAGTTTGGATGCTGGATACTCTGAAATTTCTGAATTAAACATAACTCAAAACTTTCAATTGAATAGTCTTTACTTAAAAGAAACAAACCTAAGCTCGCTGGATGTTTCGCAAAATACGGAGATAACATACCTAATTATTTCAGATAGCAACTTGACGTCACTAGATGTGACCAACCTTCCTTTGCTTGATAATCTTGGGGCACGTAGAAATAATATTACTTCAATCGATCTAACACAAAACTCGGAATTAAGAACGTTAACCCTTACGGGTAATGGCATAAACGCGATAGATCTGTCTCAGAATTTCAATGTGGAGGTCGTAGATTTAGAAGAAAATAATCTGATCTTCGTTGATTTGTCTAATAATCCGGCTTTACGCGGACTCTACCTTCGTGACAATGCCTTAGTCAATTTAAACATTGCTACGGGTACTAGCAATACTGTTTTAGAAGACATGGAGGTTATAGATAATCCAAATCTCGAATGTATTCAGGTAGATGGGGATATTGACTTGAACAATCCTCCTGCCGGTTGGTTTAAAGATGCTACTGCGATGTACAGTTATGACTGTATGTTATTGGGTGTAGATCCAGTTTCCGCGGCTGTGATTTCAATATATCCTAATCCAACAACGGATGTGCTTTATATCGCTTCGGAAATTTTGATCGAAACGGTTGCTGTCTACGATGTGCAAGGTAGCATCCTTTCGATTCAGAAGGGAAATAGGGTCAATTTCTCAGGTGTATCACCAGGGATTTATTTTCTAGCGATCACCAGCACGGAAGGCAATATATATTCCGAAAAAATCATCAAACAATAATTCAAGAGTATTTTAAAAATTTAAAACTAGAACTATGAGACATTTATCATTGAAGCTTTATGTTTTTGCCATTATCATATCATTTAATATTTCAGGCTTAAGCGCACAAAATATGTGTGAACGTTTGATCACTCCAAAAATAGCTTCCATAGAAAGTGAACTTAGTTCGTTTAAAGCTGACCAAGCGAGTGGAACGGCAGGAGATAGTTCTTCAGCAGCTCTAGATAAAATTGCAAAAGATATTGACCACGTGGCCTCTAGAATTAAATCCTGTGAATTAAAAGGTCGTATGTCTTTAGATGCATTAAAGGAAAGGCTTGCAAGTGTTAAGGAAGAGCACGGTCTTTTAAGTGGTAATCCTATTGCAAACAAACAAGCGAATCCTAATCTAACGGAAACCAATCAGATTATTATGAAAATGGAAACTGTTGTGACAAAACATGGCGAGTATTGCATGGAAGAAAAGTACAAGGGTCTTACACGTGCAGAAATTGAATTTATTCAAAATTATAAAGATGATAATAGTTCGTATTATAAGACTAATATTATGCGAGCACAATTATACCTTCGGTCTTTAGAAGAAAATATAAACAAATCCTATTGGGTAGAAAATGCAAAAACAACTATTGATGATAAAGCCAGAAGTATCAACGGAGAATTAAAGCAAGCGTATATGAACTGTTTTTATAACGACCTTAGTTATGTATATGATGTGGCGCTACCCAACAATGAAAATCTACAAACAATACTCGCGTATCTTGAACAATTCCAATAGAAACAGCAACATAATTTACTCAACCTCGAACATGGCCGTATTATAAAAAGGAATTCCAGTATTTG
Source organism: Ulvibacter sp. 2305UL32-6 (assembly GCF_058148545.1). Classification (NCBI taxonomy): domain Bacteria; kingdom Pseudomonadati; phylum Bacteroidota; class Flavobacteriia; order Flavobacteriales; family Flavobacteriaceae; genus Ulvibacter; species Ulvibacter sp. 2305UL32-6. The sequence continues at coordinate 532,143 of NZ_JBYVKA010000002.1, read as the reverse complement.
TCATGCCTTCAATTTCAATAATGTAGTTGCCTTTTTCATCACATGTATAAAAGGATACAATGGTTTTATCTTTTTTGGAAGTTGCTAATGAGGCATCCCAATAGAGTGTACTACGAAGATCTTGTAAATTCTTCGGATAAAATTCATTGGCATAATTAGGGGAATAAAATTCGCGTGCCGAATAGAAACCTTCGGATTGAAAGTTAATTGTGTTTGAAACAACTTCTTTTGTTCTATACCTTCTAGAGCTTCCGCCCATGGTATAAACAACAATTACCCCTTGGGCTTCAAGACCAAATGCCATTGCATTTGACCCTGTTAGAACATCGATAAATTCAATTTCATCAGAGTTCAGATCTATTAAATAATCGATAGGGACTTTAATGCCATTTAAATAGAAAGCTGGACGCAATCCGCGTATAGTGACTTGTGGATCAGCATTAGTGGCTTGAATGGATGATCTAACATAAACACCAGGTAGATTTGCTAAAAGGTCTAAAAAATTAACTGCACCGGTAAACCCAAGATCTTCAACAATAATGCGATGCGATGGTGTGCCATAGCGTGTACGTTTGTTAAGTGCCATTCTTCTTTTACTTGCCTGGTTCTTGCGTTTTGCTTGAATTGTGATTTCATTCAGTTGTTCTCGGTCTTTGTCAAAGTAATACCTAGATTCTGCTAAATGTTCTGATTGTTTTAAAAACTTATCCAAAACCTCTTCAGAAATAATAGTCTTTTCCTTAGTAGGGTTGCGTACAATATTTACTTTATTTACAATGGTATCCTTCAATAAAATACCTACACTAGTGCGGTTTACAAGAGCATTTAACGAAAAAGCATCGGTACTTGCTTCAATTACAATATCTATGGGAGTATGATGCACAAATGGGCCGTATTGAAAGACGCCATTGACTGCGGTTTTTTGCATTTCCTGATATAAACCATTATGTCGCTTGAAAGTAAGTCTTGTGTTTGCAGCTTTTTGTAGATACGGTGGTTCCGTCGATACCGTAACACCTTTGATGTACAATCCCTTTTCTGGCTCAAAATGAGCTTTAGATTTTTCTTCCAGTAATTCTTGCCAGGTAAATCGCCGCCATCCATGAGTAAGCATTGCAAGATCCAAGAGATACGCTTTTTTTATTGTATCTCCTTTTTGGAAAAAATATGAAGGAGATTCTATATTTCCACGAAGGTCAGAGTTAAGAAGTAAATAGGTTTTAATGTTTTCAGAATAGATATCTTGAGGAACTATATCAGTATTTCGCACAGCCATTGAAAATGTGCTTGGTAAAACTTGTCCTTGGGCATTTTCTACCTGTATGTTTAAATGAACTTTGTCTTTGGTGGTAAAACTTTCAGCATTCGGCTTGATCTTGATATCAACTTTATCTTTTTCACAGTTTATATAAATTAACCTTTCTGCTACGGGTTTTTTATCATTATTAAACAAGGTGATCGTTAAAATTCCAGAAGTCAAGATATCATTAGGAACTCTTAATAATTTATGCTTTTCTTTAGTATTTAAAGTTCGCTCAAAGGCTATGATACCTCTTTGATGTGCAATAATAAAGCTATTGTGTAATCCATTTTTAAGATTGGTCTTAACATCAATCCGTAATTCCTTTTCAATATTTAAAACAGACATTGTATGGCCTTTTTTTAGAGCCGTTGGAAGTTGATACTCAAACCTGTCATGTTCAGTTTCAATAACCGCGCGATAGGTCTTATTAGGTTCTGGTTTCAGAAAAAACGAGCCTAATCCAAATTCAAAGGTTTTGAAATCAGTGATCCAATTCCCTTGAGTATCTTCAATAAAACCTACGATACTTGGGCTGGATAATGATTGATTCTTGTCTTTGATCGCAACTTTCGTTGTGAGCCCTTCAATTAGATATCCGCCCTCGGGGTAAAACTCAATGTTTGGAAACATTGCCCTTGTAGGATTGCGTAATTTTGAAGAAGTTGTACTGATTGAATCTGTTGAGCGTACTTTTTGGCGATCATTAAAAGAGAATATTGGGATTTCTTTCTGAAAAAAGAAGCTCTGATCTTCATTTTTCATATAGTGGGTATACGCGCGTAAGACATACTTACCCGCCTTCATTTTTATGGGAAGTTCAATATCTCCTTTAACACGATTTTCTTCAGTAAATAATTTTCTTGAGATTACGACGCTATCTAATTCATTGATCAACTCAACATAAACTACTTTACTCTTGTTGGATTTTTGATGTGTAACTCCATTAACCAAATACGCATTAAACCAAAGATCTTCGCCCGCAACATAATAGGTTTTATCGGTATGAACATACACCTTTTCAGGATAGGAGGTGGTAATATAAGTGTTTAGCTTATTAATGACTAAAAGCTTAAAATTGTCCGTATCTGAAACAAAAAAGGACATCATAACAAATGATATCAAAACGAGATATAGTTGTCTTTTCATCCTTATAACTTTGATTTGGTTACATCTAAAGATATAAAAATTAAAATTTACTTTCCGTTTTAGTACTCGCCATTCATGAATTACCTGTATAAAAAAGCCGCTTCAATTGAAGCGGCTTTTACTGCGTTTAAAGAGTTTATGTGCTTAGAAACAATACTTTTTCTCTGCGGTTACTTTTTCTGCAATTGTTTTACGAAGGCCAACAATATTTGGCATATTTTGATATTTTGTAAAACGTTTTAGTCCCATAAGCATCATGCGTTGTTCGTCACCTTCGGCAAACGAAATAATGGCCTCTTTTGCCTTTGTTTCAACAACATCAACTGCATGGTACAAATATAATTTAGCCATAGCAATTTGTTCTTTTTGTTTGTCTTCACCAAAGCGTTTCACGTTCTTTTCGGTACGAAGAATAGCACTTTCTGCCATATAGATCTCGATCAAAATATTAGAGGCCGATAGGAGCATTTGCTGATGTTCTTCTATGGCTTCTCCATATTTTTGAACTGCGCTTCCTGCAACCATTAAAAATACTTTTTTCAATTTAGCGATCATTTCTTTTTCTTCTGAAAAAAGTTCTGAATAATCTGGAGTATCAAAAGATGGAATACCTGTTAATTCTGCCGCAACAGCTTGTGCTGGTCCGAGAAGATCTACATGTCCTTTCATCGCTTTTTTAACCAACATACCTACGCAAAGCATACGATTAATTTCGTTGGTTCCCTCGTAGATGCGAGCTATACGTGCATCACGCCAAGCTGCTTCCATAGGGGTGTCTTCTGAAAAGCCCATTCCACCGAAAATCTGAATTCCTTCATCGGCACAGTTCTGAATATCTTCAGAAACAGCCACTTTCAGAATAGAACATTCTATAGCATATTCTTCCACGCCTTTAAGTTCAGCTTCTTGATGCGTATTTCCAGCTGCCACACGTAAATTGATGCGGTCTTCAATATTTTTTGCAGCACGATAAGTAGCCGATTCGCCTACATATGCGTTGGTAGCCATTTCAGCAATTTTTTGTTTGATCGCGCCAAATTCTGCAATAGGGGTGTTAAATTGCTTTCGTTCAACAGCGTATTGAACTGCCGTTGAGGTAACTCTTCTTTGTGAATCTAAGCAAGCTCCAGCTAATTTAATTCGTCCTATATTAAGTGCGTTCATAGCGATCTTAAAACCATTTCCACGTTCAGAAAGCATATTTTCTACAGGAACTACCGTGTCATTAAAAAAGACCTGACGTGTAGATGAAGCTCTAATCCCTAATTTATGTTCTTCTTCTCCCATGCTGATTCCATTACTAGGGTCATTTTCAACGATAAATCCTGTAATGTTTTTATCATCTTCGATACGGGCGAATACAATCATAAGGTTACAAAAACCGGCATTTGAGATCCACATTTTTTGTCCGCTGATTTTATAGTGTGTACCATCATCGCTTAACACGGCTTTGGTTTTACCACTATTAGCATCGCTACCCGCGCCTGGTTCAGTTAGGCAATAAGCGCCAAACCATTCGCCTGTAGCTAATTTGGGAACGTATTTTTGCTTTTGTTCTTCTGTTCCATAAAGAGTGATCGGCATGGTACCTATTCCTGTATGTGCTCCAAAAGCCGTACTAAAGGAACCGGTTCCGCTCGAAATATAATCACAGGTAAGCAAGGTAGAAACAAAACCCATACCCAATCCGCCATAAGCTTCGGGTACAGCAACACCTAAAAAGCCTAAGGCTCCAGCTTTTCGCATCACCTCTTCGGTCAATGCGTAATCTTTTGCTTCAAATCGGTCGCGGTGGGCTACGATCTCTCGATCGTTAAATTCCATCACCGCTTCTTTCATCATTAGTTGTTCTTCTGTAAAATCTTCTGGTGTGAAAACGTCCTCACAAGCTGTTTCTTTTACTAAAAATTGTCCACCTCGTAAGAGTTCTTTATTTGTTGCTTCTGTTGCCATATTTTTATAATTAAATTATCAATTTATTAGGTCTCGACTACGCTCAACCGTACATAAATCATTTGTTTTATTTTAAGAATTCAAAAATTCCCGCGGCACCTTGACCAGTACCAACGCACATAGTTACCATACCATATTTACCTTGCATGTTTCGTTTGCGCATTTCATCAAATAATTGCACCGAGAGTTTAGCTCCGGTACATCCTAGAGGATGGCCTAATGCAATTGCGCCACCGTTAACATTTACAATGTCTTGATTCAAACCAAGTTCTCGAATTACAGCCAATGATTGTGAAGCAAAAGCTTCATTTAATTCGATAAGCTCGATCTGGTCTTGTTTTAATCCTGCTTGCTTTAATGCTTTTGGAATTGCTTTTACAGGGCCGATTCCCATAATTCGAGGTTCAACACCTGCAGCGGCATAATTTACCATACGCGCAATAGGTTCTAAGTTCAATTCTTTGACCATTTCTTCGCTCATTACCATAACGAATGCAGCGCCGTCGCTCATTTGTGATGAGTTACCAGCGGTTACACTTCCGCCTTGTGCAAATACAGGGCGTAATTTTGCGAGAGCTTCTAAGCTAGTCCCTTTACGGGGGCCTTCATCTTTATTTACAGTATATGTTCTAGTTGCTTTTTTGTTGTTTTCATCAACATAGGTTTGCTCAACTTCAATAGGAACAATTTGATCTTGAAAACGATCTTCAGCCTGGGCTTTAAGGGCTTTCATATGACTGTTATATGCAAATTCGTCTTGGTCTTCTCGTGAAACCTTAAACTGATCTGCAACGGCTTCAGCGGTATTACCCATACCCCAATAGTAATCTTCATGACCACTTTTAACAACATTGTAGTTTAATTCTGGCTTATAACCAGACATAGGAACCGAGCTCATACTTTCTGCTCCTCCAGCAATGATACAATGGGCCATACCCGCTTGGATCTTCGCAGTTGCAATTCCAATGGTTTCAACTCCAGAGGAGCAGAAACGATTGACAACCATTCCGGGTACATCAACTATGTCTAGACCCATCAACGAGATAAGTCGACCAACATTTAATCCTTGAGAACCTTCTGGCATGGCATTACCTACGATCACGTCATCAATACGTTTTTTATCTAGACCAGGTAATTCGTTCATCATATACTGAATGGTCTCTGCAGCCAATTCATCCGTTCTTTTAAAACGGAAGACACCTCTTGGAGCTTTGCCAACAGCTGTTCTATATGCTTTTACTATATATGCTTGTTTCATTTTTTATTTGCTTTAGGCTTTAAGCGCTAGGCTTTAAGCGGTTTTTAATTGATGCCTATTGCGTATTGCATAAGGCTTATAGCTGAAACCTTAGTTTCTCAACGGTTTCCCTTTTTGAATCATATGTTGTAAGCGTTCAAGGGTTTTACGTTCTCCGCTAAGACTTAAAAAAGCTTCACGTTCTAGGTCTAATAGATATTGCTCACTCACCAACGTAGGTTCAGATAAGTCTCCACCGGCCATAACCCAAGCCAACTTATTGGCAATTTTCTGGTCATGTTCGCTGATATATCGACTAGCTTCCATAGAATCTGTTCCTACCATAAAGAGCCCCAAAGCTTGTTTACCCAATACTTTTATATCTTTTCTAGGTACAGGTTTGGTATAACCTATGTCTGCCATTTGTCTTGCAACCATTTTAGCCGTAGCTATTTGGCGTGCTCTGTTTACCACAACGATATCTTTGCCATGTTTTAAAATGTCAAGATCGTATGCTTCATAAGCTGAAGTTGAAACCTTAGCCATCGCAATAGTTAGAAAATGCTGACGTAAACGATTCAATTCAACATCTCCTTCAGCAAATGAATCGCTCGCGCGAAGTGCCATTTCCTTTGAACCACCGCCACCGGGGATTACACCTACACCAAACTCAACAAGGCCGATATAACTTTCTGCAGCGGCTACAACGCGGTCTGCATGTAAGGTCATCTCACAACCTCCACCCAAGGTCATGCCATGAGGCGCAACCACAGTTGGGATTGATGAATAGCGCAAGCGCATACAAGTATCTTGAAAGTATTTAATGGCGGCATTAAGCTCATCATATTCCTGCTCAACAGCCATCATAAATATCATTCCAATATTAGCACCTACTGAAAAGTTAGTGCCTTGGTTCCCTACAACAAGTCCGTCAAAATTGGCTTCTGCCATATCTATAGCCTTGTTTAACCCGGCAAGAACATCACCGCCAATACTGTTCATTTTACTACGGAATTCTACATTTAGGATTCCATCGCCTAAATCTTCTACAACAACGCCACTATTTTTAAATACTTCGGAAGACTTTCTGATATTATCTAAAATGATAAATGCATCTTGCCCAGGTACTTTTTCGTATGATTTCTTCGGAATGTCATAATATAAGGTAGCTCCGTCTTTAACCGTATAGAAAGATGATTTTCCTTCCGAAGTCATTTCCGTGATCCAAGCTGCAGGCTCTTTTCCAAGATCCTTTATTAGTTGAATACCTTTTTCAATACCGATAGCATCCCAAATTTCAAACGGACCATGCTCCCAGCCAAAACCAGCTTTCATAGCATCGTCAATTTTATAAAGTTCGTCCGTTATCTCTGGAATACGTTTAGAAACATAGGCGAACATTGCCCCAAAATTCTTACGGTAAAACTCGCCAGCTTTGTCTTTTCCATTCACAAGGATAGGGAAGCGGTCTGCGACATTATCAACAGCTTTGGTTAATTCTAAGGTCGCAAATTTAGCTCTTGCACCCGGACGGTACTCAAGACTATCTAGATCTAAACCTAAAATTTCGCTACTTCCGTCGTCCTTTTTTACTTTCTTATAGAAACCTTGTCCAGTTTTACTACCCAACCATTTGTTTTCCATCATGGTTGCGATAAAGTCCGGCAGCTTAAAGATGTCGTGTTCTTCATCATTAGGAACATTGTCATAAATACCATTGGCTACATGCACCAAAGTGTCTAATCCAACAACGTCTACAGTTCTAAAGGTGGCAGATTTTGGTCTTCCAATAACGGGACCTGTTAATTTGTCAACTTCTTCGATAGTGAGTCCCATTTCTTTAACAAGGTGGAACATGGCTTGAATTCCGAAGATTCCAATACGATTTCCTATAAACGCCGGAGTATCTTTTGCAATTACGGTTGTTTTTCCAAGGAATTGTTCTCCGTAACTATTTAAGAATTCAAGAACAGCGGGATCGGTGTCTGGTCCTGGAATGATTTCAAATAATTTTAAGTAGCGTGGCGGATTGAAAAAGTGTGTTCCGCAGAAATGCTTTTGAAAGTCTTCACTTCGACCTTCATTCATAAATTTAATAGGAATTCCCGATGTGTTTGAGGTAATTAACGTTCCTGGTTTGCGGTACTTTTCCAGATTTTCAAACACCTGTTTTTTAATGTCTAAGCGTTCTACAACCACTTCAATGATCCAGTCTGCTTCCCCAACTTTGGCGATATCATCTTCAAGATTACCAGTAGTGATACGCTGTGCAAAGTCGATATGATATAAAGGTGCAGGTTTTGATTTAATTGACGCAGCTAGTGCATCATTTACCATCCTATTTCTAACAACCTTGTCCTCGAGGGTAAGGCCTTTAGCTTTTTCTTTATCATTTAATTCGCGTGGTACAATATCCAATAATAGGACGTCCACACCAATATTGGCAAAATGACAAGCAATACCGCTTCCCATAATACCTGAGCCTATAACGGCTACTTTGTTGATTCTTCTTTTTGACATATTATATAGTGTGTTTTTTAGGAGAATAAATCTTTTTTGTGTTAATCAGTTCCAGAATTGTACTAGCTACTTTTTTAAAAGTAGCTAGATCTTCTGCAGAAACATTTTCTTTCACGGCTTCGTCGAAACCGAGTACGACATTTTTTGAGAATGCGCGCATTTCTTTTCCGAAGGGAGTAAGATGAATAAGTACTCCACGTCCGTCTAAGGGATTTGGTTTACGTTCAATTAGACCTTTACTTTCCATCGACTTTAAAGTCCGTGACAGGCTTGTAGCTTCCATACCCATTTTAGGGCCTAAAGCTGTTGATGGGGTTCCTTCTTCGGGATCAATGCTAATTAGTGCGAATCCGGTTGCCATCGTACTACCTTTCTTCCCAGCTTCTTCGTTATACATTTTCATTACACTCATCCAAGTTGAACGCAGTATGTAATCGATGGTTTTTTCTTTCAAGAGTTCAAAAATTATTTTTATAACTCAAAGATACAAAAATTTACTATGCACGCATAGTAAAATAAGTAAAAAATACAATCATTTCAGACCCAGTAAACGTTCAAACCCTTTTGAGCTATTCAGTGACTGTAAAATAAAAGGTTTCATCGTTCCACGATCTTTCATATATACGATCATTACAACCCATAAACCTTAGAGTTGCAGTTTCGCTATAAGGGTTTAATATATCCTGATGCGTATCTGTAATTTCGGTAAATGTTCCGTAGTAAGCGATTGTAAGGGCATAGTCACCAGGTATTTTTGGGGTTATGGCCAGCTTGTACTGAAATAGGGTTTGATCTGTAGTTAGTGCTGGAAGTAGTTCAAACAATTTGTTCGATTCACAAAGGTCACGGTTGTATTCATTGCCAATTTCTAATGCAAGTTCAAAATTATTTTTTGCTAGATCGCCATTATAAGGAAGTGGTAGATCTGTTGGTTCTTTCAGTTTAACAAAGAAAAACCCATCAAAGAATCGCTCAGGTTCATTAATAAAAGCACTAGCCTGACTGCCATCACAATAGTTTGTGAGTCGGGGAGGAGTTGAAGCGGTTAGATAGAATGTATCATCTACAGCATAAGATCTGTTGTTGTTTTCAACTGAAATTTTATAGCCTCCAAAGGTCTCAAAATCACATGAATCATCGTCACATTGAAACGCCATGAGCATCAGACTCATACTGCTTAAAACGGCAAGTTTTCTCACGATCTTCATAACGCATATTGCTATCGTAAAGTTAGGACATCATTGCACGAGCAACGTAAAACTTGTGTTAATTTTTAAGGGGTTGGTCTAACAGCTTGTTAGCTGAAAAAAAATGAAGCTAGATCATTGCTTAATAATTTTTTTGATAGCTTTAATTCCATCCACTTCAATTTTAGCAAAATAGGGCTCCAACGTCTCGCTAAGAGATGGCAATAGGGAACAGATTGAAAAGCTCAATCATCATTATATCCTTCTTATTCTTCCTGCAAAAGTTGGGGGAAGGATCTAGGCCCTTCCATAGAGCTTCTCATACAAATCTTTGTACATTTCTTTGATTACTTTGCGTTTGGCCTTCATGGTAGGAGTTAGTTGCCCGCCCTCAATACTCCAAACATCGGGCGTAAGTTGAAAGGTCTTTACTTTTTCCCATTTTCCAAATTGTTCATTATAAGTGTCAATTTCCTTTTGAATGCGCGCAATTAATTTTTCATCATTCACAGCTTCCGCAGGATCTTTAGAGACGCCATTTTGCTTTTTATCGATCCAATCGCTTATAAATTCCCAATTTGGTTGTATTAAGGCGGCTGGCATTTTCTCACCATCACCCACCACTAGGATCTGCTCAATAAAATTTGATTGTTTCATGGCATTTTCTATAAGCTGTGGTGCAACATATTTTCCGCCAGAGGTCTTAAACATCGATTTTTTACGATCCGTGATTTTTAAAAATCCATCGCTATCGACTTCACCAATATCACCCGTATGAAAATATCCGTTTTTTAAAACTTCGCTCGTTTGATCTGAATCTTTGTAATAGCCTAACATCACTTGTGGACCCTTAATTAGGATCTCACCATCTTGTGCGATCTTAACTTCAGTATCGGGTAAGGGTTTTCCAACGGTTCCAATTCTAAAGCCACCATTGCGCATATCGTTTACACTCACTACTGGAGAAGTTTCGGTTAAACCATATCCTTCCATGACAGGACATCCGGCTGCATTAAATACTCGCGCTAAACGTGGTTGCAATGCGGCGCTTCCAGAAGCGATCGCCTTTAAGTTTCCGCCTAGTGCTTCTTGCCATTTACTAAAAATTAGTTTACGAGCAACGCTGAGTTGTTTTTCGTACCACCATCCATTTTGGCCATATGGTTCCCATTTGAGACCCAAGTCAACAGCCCAGAAAAAGAGTTTTTTCTTAACACCTGTCAAATCTGCTCCTTTAGCGATAATTTTGTCGTATACCTTTTCAAGCAAACGAGGAACGGCCGACATAACTTGTGGATTTACTTCCTTTAGGTTGTCACTAATAGTTTCTAAACTTTCAGCAAAATGAATACTTACGCCACAATACTGATACATATATAATAGCATTCGCTCATAAATATGACAAACAGGTAGAAAGCTCAACGCTTTAGATTTACCGAGTTCAATAGGTAATCTTCCCTTACTGTGTTTTGCATTACTTGCAATGTTTTTATGAGAGAGCATAACTCCTTTTGGCCTTCCTGTGGTTCCAGAAGTATAAATTAGGGTAGCAAGATCGTCTTCGTGCACCGCCGCCATTCTTTTTTCAACTTCTTCCTGAAGCTCCATGTGTTCATTTCCGAGCTTGATGACCTCATTGTAATTTGCACATCCATCAATGGTATTAAAGCAATAAACACCCTTTAACGATGGAACATTTGCTTTTATCTTATTTATTTTAGCAAGGACTTCAGTACAGGAAACAAAACAATAAACTGATTCGCTGTGGTTCAGAACGTACTCGTAATCTGCTTCTGAAATAGTAGGGTAAATAGGCACATCTTGAGCACCTATCTGTAAAATTCCGATATCACAGATATTCCATTCTGTTCTATTGGTCATCGAGATAATGGCTACTTTGTCGTTAGCTTGAACCCCTAATTTAATGAGCCCACGGCTGATAGCATTCGCTTTATCAATGTATTCTTGTGTAGATGTTTTTATCCAAGTACCATTGACTTTACTTACTAAAGCGCCGTCTTGTGGATAATTTTCTAATTGGTAATATGGAAAGTCAAAGAGTCTTTTTACTTCGGTCATGTTCGCGTTTTTACAATAATGCAAATTAGGGATTTTTTTTCAGTTTTTTAATACTGTTGACAGGAATAACAACTCTCTTAACTCCTTAAATTGATCATTAGATGCTTGACTCAAAATTAGGGTGTTAGCCATAAACGCTGCCTCCAACCACTACTATGCTTTCTGTTTGGAAATCTTTTGACATCTGCCAAAAAATAAGTTGCGAAGAATTAATATTATTTTACTATACCTATAAATACATGTAATTCAGATGCTTACTATGATAATTTAAAGTTCATTGCCTCAAAGAATTGATCTTTTTTATTTCGTGAGATACTCACAGGGTCATTGTTATTCATTAAAATATAACCGCCGTCAGATTTATAATATTTTTTAACTTCCTTAAGATTTATTAAAAAACTATTATGCACTCTCATGAATTTTTGATCTTTAAGTAAATTTTCATACTCTTTTAAATGCTTGCTCACTAAAAGAGATTCATTGTTTTTGAGTTTAAAGCTAGTATATGACCCCTCTGCTTTGCAATATAGTATTTCATCCACTTCTATAAATTCAAACCCGTCTGCCGTTGAGAGGCATAATTTAGTAAGACCCGAGTGATTTTGTTTTAAATTAAAAAGGAGCATTTCAAGTTGTTTATTATAAACGTTCTTATCCTTTGCTTTTTTGGCTTTTTCAACAGCTTTTTGAAGTTCTTCTAAATCGATTGGTTTAAGTAAATAGTCTAATGAACTAAATTTTACAGCTTTTATAGCATATTGCTCGAAAGCTGTAGTAAATATTACTTCAAAATTAATTGTGTCTAATTGTTCTAAGATGTCAAATCCCGTTCCTGTTTGCAATTCTATATCTAAGAATACAACATCAGGTTTAAGACGGGGAATTTCTATAAGAGCCTTTTGAACAGAATTTACTGATGCTAACACTTCAACATTTATACAAAATTCTTCAATAAGATTTTTTAAGGTCTCTCTACTGTGATTTTCATCATCTACAATAATTGCTTTTAGGTTCATAGTTAGGTGAGTTTATTCGATAGTGATTTTGATAATCACTAAGGTCCCTGTTGGCCGACCTTGATTATTTCTTTTATCAATAATTTGAATGCTGTTTTCTTCGGAATGGTTAAGTAATTGTAACCTTTTTTCGGTAACTTCTATTCCTCTTGATTTTTTGGAATTTTTTAAAACAGATTTCACTGCTTCCGAAGCATCTCTTCCAATACCATTATCTTCAATTTCACAGATAATAAAGCTGTCTTGTTTCCTAAAACGAATTAGTATTTGCTTGTCATCTTCTCTTTTCTTTAAAAGTCCGTGAAGTATCGCATTCTCTACAAAGGGTTGAATAATTAACGAAGGCACCTCAACGGCTTTTGGATCTAGATTTTCCTCGACTGTAATGCTATAATGAAATGAATTATTAAAACGAAGCGCTTCTAGTTCAAGGTATTTTTCAAGTAACAGAATCTCTTCGGCTAACACCACATTTGCTTCAATTGAACCTTCCAATAGATTTCTCATTAGAAGACTAAATTTATTTAAATACTTAACAGCAGATTCCTTTTTATCTGAAGTAATTAAATGTTGAATAGAGCTTAATGAATTAAAAATAAAATGCGGATTCATTTGTGCACGTAAGGCACTTATTTGATTGTTATATGCGCTTTGTTTCAACATTATTTTTTCTTCGTTGTCCTTTCGCATCTTGTAATTAAGACCTAGACCAAATAGGAGAACCTCAATTACGCTCCCTAGCATCATATAATGTCTGTCTTCAGTAAAAAGCATAATTAAAGCACCAGTGGTAAAGGTTAGTGACCCAATAATAATAAAATAGGCGAGGGAGTTTTTTGCATATATAAGGAGATAGATTATTGCGCTTAATGCAAAAAGTGACATAACCAATCTGTGAATATTCATAACCACGGTATATTCATCTAATTGAAATGTAATAGTGAAATATGAGTTGAAAATAATTGTTAAAACAAGATAGATCGAAATACCCAAAATTGCCTTATTTAATTTCGGATAGTGTTTACTAGTTTCTAAATAATACTTGGCGAAGGCTACATAAAATAAATTGATGAATATTTGTAAACTTGAATGTAACCAGAGAGAGAAAATAGTGTAATCATAAGTAATAAAAACGATGGCATTATAGGCGCTTCTTCCTAAATATAGCAACAACGTCAAGGTATAGAGAGAATAGAATAGAAATTCTAGTTTTTTCGAAACAAAATACGTTATAAATGTAAAGATGAAAATAAAAAAAAATGCCCCAACAAATAAGTAGTCTCGGGAAGCTTCAACAACATCTTCCCAGCGGTAATAATTACTTTCAATTTCTTTGGAAGCACTGCTGCGAAGATTTAATTTTAATGAATTGAAATTTTGATTGGATGAATAAAATTTAATTTTTAAAAATAAATATCTTCCATCTATAAGGTTTTCTGCATTAAAATAAGCTCCGTCTTTCGGCGAATAATAAGAGTACTTTTCTTCGGTGTTTAGAGGACCAAATGCTTTGGATTCAATGGCATTTCTTCCCTGAAAATATAAGCTTATATCATAAAAACTACCAGTTTGCAAATACCACAAACTATCACTTTCTATAAGAGGTAGATAAGTTGATAAATCTGCTCTAACCCAATATGCATTACTCGTATTAGTCTTTCCAGTATTTATATTTGAGGTTGTAAATAAGTTGGAATTGTTAATCAGAGAAGCAATTTTAAGGCTATCACCTTCAGATTTGTAGACCGTAAACGGAATGAAGTTTTCTTTTTCAACAGTAATTTTCTGAGCGTGCACTAGAGAGCTAATACTATTTAAAAGTAGACTGAAGAAAAAAAGCAACTTTAGATAGTGCAGCATTAGCTATGACAAATTGGGTAAGATTAATTCAATGGTTCCTCCGTTTAAAGCAGAATTCTTATTAAAAGTAACCTTTTTTTCGATTTTATAACTTTTAAACTTGTTAAGTAAACGAATTTGATCTTGCCATTTTATTACTTGTTCTCTATAGTCTGGAATATATTTCACATCTTCCTTTTTTGTAATATCATATGTAAAGGCGATATTTATTAGTACATGTTTCTTGGTAGTTTTAAAAACAACCTGAATGGTGTAATTTCTATATTGATTATAAATTGCGTGTTCAATAATATTCTCAAATAGCGTTTGAAGCACGAAAGAAGGAATAGTAGCCTCTATTTTCGAGCTTTCCTCAAAATAAATGTTGTAATTAAAATGATCGCTATATCTTAGTTTCTGAAGGATCAAATACCCCTTTAACATTGCAACTTCGTCGGCTAAATGAACAGTCTCCTTTTCGATGTGTTTTAGATAAAATCGAATAAGCCGGCTAAAAACGGAGAGATAATTTAAGGCTTGCTTTTTATTTCCAGAGGTTATAAAATATTGAATCCCACTTAATGCGTTAAAAATAAAATGCGGATTCATTTGTGAACGAAAGGCCTTAAGCTTTAAATGAAGCATTTCCTCTCGTATTTTAAAGAGCTTTTCTTGTTCCTCTTTAATCTTTTTATCTGCTCGTACATTTTGAATTTTTATGGCGCAGATAGATGCAACCGCCGTAAGCATACGAAGATGTTGTTGTGTAAAATATCCTTTTTCAGGATGTTCACAATCAATAACACCAATAACACCCCTGTTGATCTCAATTGGAACAGCTATTTCTGAAAGTCGATTTTCATCGTCTAGAATATATCTTTTATCTTTTGAGGTATCACTAACTATTTCTGGAATTCCCGAAAGAGCAACACTACCAGAAATTCCTTGACCTAATTTGATGGCCACCGGACTATAAATTTCATTGTTTTTAGCGTCTTTCGATCCAAAAGCAGCTTTTTGAATTAATTGATTGCTCTTGTGATCAACCGTATAAACAACGCAATCTACAAGACCTAATTTCGCAATGCAATTTTTTGCAAGATCCCAAAAGATCTCATCTTCGTTTTCTTTACCGTGAATTGATTTTAAAAAATAAACTAGGATTTCTTCAAATTGATCTGAGGTAAATTGTTTTGAATTTTCTGTATATGCTGTTCTCAAATTCTGAATCATTAAATTAAAAGGGGGATTATGCTCTCTATACGTTGAATGTGCGGGAATTTATTAAGCTGTTCCAGTTTAATTGAGAACAGTTTTTTTTAGACCACATCATTCGATCATTACTATTTTTTCAACAGGGACCATTGCAATCGTTAATGTGCGCAGCGTGATAGTTTTTATTTAAAATGAATACTTTAAAAATAGCGTCAATAATCACGTTTACTTTTTGCAAATTGATAAATGGTAGCTTTAAATTGATACATGGGTAAAGGTGGATGGTAGCAATAAAAAAGCCGTTCAAATTTTACAATGAACGACTTCCGTGAAATAGATATAGTGGGGAATCAAAACTTATATCTATTCTTTTATTATTTTAAAGTTTGCATTTTTTCCTTCGGAAGAAACATTAAGAATGTATAAACCAGCTGTTAAAGCTGAAAGGTTTATACTCTTTTTTGTAGCATTCACATCTTCGGCATACACCTTTTGTCCAGAGACATTATAAATAGAAACTTCATTCAAGATTGTACTTGCGCTTAAATTGATCTCATTAGCTACTGGATTTGGATAAAAATCGAAACCATCTAATTGATTATCTGCAGTACCCAGAACGCCAGAAAGATTAACTGTAATTTCTACATACGGTAAATCGGTTACCGCTAAAATGTAATAGGTAGTTCCTGCTACCGCATTGATTGATGCTAAATTCCCAACGTTACACGGATTTGTGGGTTGATCAACATGGGTTACATCGGCTCCTGTAGTTGCATTTTCATTTTCAGCGGAATAAAATATTAAAGCACTATTTTGAATTGGAAGATTTGAACCAATTAAAGCTTCACCATCTATGTCTGCAGTGAATTTATACCAAATACCAATCAATTCGTTGCTTGGACAATCTATCTGTCCGCCATCATCAGTGTTGGTTGCATTCAAAAAATGTACAACTTCCGAAAAATTGATCTCTCCATTTAAATTCGTAGCATTACTTATTAGATCATTGTCTGGTGCTTTAAATGCTGCGGAAACATTGATTGACACATCCGAAGTTATTGCATTTCGCATATAAAGGTAATATGTGGTGCCCGCAGTAGTATTGATGTTTCCTAGCGGACTATTACCGCAGATGTTATTGCTTTGATCAACAAAAATTAAATTCTGTCCGTTAGTGGCATTTTCAGGCCCTGAAAAGAATACAACAACAGCTCCATCCGGATTTAAAATTCCTGCGGCCACGTTCCCTGCTTTCGTAGCTGTAAATTTGTACCAAACGGCTGCTTGTGTTAAAGAGCATCCATTACCAGGAAAGGTTTGGTCGTTTGTAGTTGTTGCTTCTGGGAAATTAACATCGTTCTCAAGATAAGGAGATGGGCCAAAATTTAAATTGATAGCATTTTCAATAAGATCATTGTCTGGCGGGACAAGGATATCTTCAGTGGCAAAAGTTATTGATGTGACAAACAGTGCCGTCAGCATCAAATAGGTTTTTAATAGAATTGTTTTCATAATAAGTTTTTTAAGATTAATACCCCAAAACTAATTCTGTACTGGCCATGTTTTGGGTGTTAATTGATGAATGGTCATCCTCAATTGATGTATTAACCATTTTGACTAAGAAGAGATAGCAGAGTAATTTAATTTTATACGAGGGAAGATGATACGCTTTAGTAACGGAACCTTCTTTATTGCCAAGAACGAACGCAGCGAAACGATTTATCGAGTTTTGGTACTGCATTAGATCGCGATGTAACCTTATATGCCATAATCGCCTTACCACGCTATTTACTTTCCGAAGTAATTAGCAAGCAGATGTAAATAGCAGTGAAGGACAAGAAGTGGATCCTCCAGATTCAGCCATAAAAAAAATAGAGACTACCAATTGGCGGTCTCTATTTTTTAGCTTGTAATTTTAAAAATGTAGCCTATTCCTTCACTATCTTATATGTTTCACTCGCACCTTCAGAGGTAAGTTTGATTAGGTATAACCCGGAGGCATATGCACTAAAATCAAACGTTTGTGAACCTACTTTGTTAACTTCCGAAGCCACAAGTTGCCCTTGGATATTATAAATATCGATAGCATAGTTTGATACAGGAGTTGTTATGTTGATCAAGTTTGAAACAGGATTAGGATAAATAGAAAACTGACTTGCAGCCACATCATTTGTGCTAAGAACGTCGTCTTCCACAACATTAAATGTTAGATCGTCAAAATAAAACCCGTCTTCTCTGGATCCGTTGTCTGATCTAAATTGGAAGCGAGCTAATAAGGTTTCTCCTATATAGTCACTTAAATTGATCTCTTCTAATACCCAATCAGTTTGAAACCCATCATACAGTGGCTCTCCAGTGGGTTGTGAACTGTTGGTACTTCCTTCCGTTGTATATTTTCCACATTGTGGAATCCAGTTGTTTCCACCATCGATAGAGATCTCAAATTGAATATAGTCATAATCAGGTTCGATCTCCCATTTAGCATAAAAGGTCACGTTAGCTCCAATAGCATTTGTAAGATCAACTTCATTAGATAAAGTAATGGTCTCGTTGGCATTATTTGGATAATTTCCCGTTGGCGATTCCGTTATTGAACTTGACGGCGATACAAATGTTTGTGTGGTTGTGCCCCAACCGTTATTGACAAAGTTATCGGTAACGCTATCACCAGCATCTTCAAAGATAGTCGTCAATGCACCAAACTTTTTGTTTACTCTAGTGGTAGTATTATAAGAGCCATTATTCACTACTAGGTCAAAGGTGATATCATCACCCCCAGCAGTACCGGGTGCAAGAGTGTACAATATGGTGCCATTTTCAGTTTCAAGAATATCCATTCCCGTAAAGGTAACAGGCAATCCTGCAGCAGTAATGTTTGAAGAAACGGGTACAAAGGTCACGGTAAAGTTTCCGTTGCCCGATATGCCAAGACGCCGAAGGCTAAAATCCTGTGACGCGGTTGGTAGGTTTCCTGTATATTGAGGAGATGTATCAGACAAGGAAGCAAAATTATTTACCATTTTAGCTGACGTGAGATTAAAATACATCATTCCTTTGCAAATCTCTTCAATTTGGTTAGCAGGAGGCCAAAAAGCAGAACCTATTTCGGGGGTCATTGCGTATATCTTGTCGTGTGTTCCTACCGTACCGTACATAAAATCGTCACTATCACCGGCAGCCGAATACAGCTCTGAGGATAATATATTGTTAAAGCCATTTTTAGAAACAAGTTCTTCAGAAATACCGCGGAAAAGATCATCCTCGGGTGTTGGTGAATTTTGTGTATATCCATAAGGATATAGAAGTAAATCTCCGTAGGTATGATTATTAATAGCCATAATAAAATCGTGATTCTCTACAAAAAATTTGACTGCCTGTGTTTCAACTTCTGAAAAAGGCGACGGCCCTCTATAGGTTTGATCACCAGTATCTCCTGAAGATCCATCACCACCCCACATACCGTTGTTGGGATCACCATTAATAAAATATTCGTAATTTCTGTTTAAGTCAGTTCCGTAGGTATTTTTACGGTTCTTACGCCAAAATCCACCTCCATTCGGGTCGGTTTTTTCATTGTACAGATAACCGTCGGGATTAAGAACTGGGATAAAGTAAAGTTCAGTATTGTCTACAATGCCTTTTACTTCGGGATCGGTGTCATAATTTTCCAATAGATACCACATATAAAAAACGAGTTGCGAAAGACCAGCAGGCTCCCGGGCATGATGTACTGCGGTATATAATATTTGTGGTTCTGCTTCGGAAGTATTTGGGTTATCACTAATTTTTACCCACTTTAACGGATTGCCACCAATAGAAGGAGTCGTGCTGTTGTCCGAAGTTCCTTCGGTTAAAAAATTACCCACATTAGCTTGTGCTGTGATCAAATTTGGATAAGCTGCCTGCATTGCCGTGAGTTCATCCAGTAATTCTTGATAAGTAAGATAACCGCCCATTGAACCCTGATGAAAATTGGCAGGTGTTTGGTAATCATCACTTGGGTTATCACAATTTAAATTTTGTCTTGATGAAGTTGGATTCCTATTTTGCTGAAGAAAATATTCTTTAGAATCTTCAATAAGTATTTCAACATCATAGCCTGCATTTCTAGCCTTGGCAATTTCAGATACTGAAAAATCGGAGATCACATAAAAACCTTTTTTATGATTTCCATGTTCTACAGGAACGCCCATCGCCTCTAAACGAGACAGATCTGAAGCGGTATGATAATTAATTTTTGCGTGTTGATATTGCTCTTGAAATTCTTGAGCCACTGCAAGCTGAGTAACGAGAATAAGGAGTAGAAGTAGAACTTTTTTCATAGTTATTTGGTTTATAGTATTTGAATTAACAACGAATGCTTTGTTAAAAAATTGTTTTATTTGTCTGCTAACCAGTTACGTGCATTAATAAACGCTTCCAGCCAAGGAGAAACTTCATCATTTCGATGTGCAGGGTAATTCGCCCAATTCCATTGAAAGGTTGAGCGCTCAATATGCGGCATGGTCACTAAATGACGTCCAGTCTTGTCGGTTAACATAGCTGTATTGTAATCACTGCCATTTGGATTTGCAGGATAGCCTTCATAGCCGTATTTCGCTACTATATTGTAATGATCTTCAGACATAGGAAGATCAAATTTGCCTTCGCCATGACTGATCCATGCGCCCAAGGTGCTTCCTGCCATAGAAGAAAGCATTACACTATTATTTTCTTCTATTGTCACACTTGTAAAGCTACTTTCATGTTTATGCGAATCATTATGTTTCATCTTAGAAAGCTTTTTGTGATCTGGGTTGATAAGATCAAGTTCCAAAAACAACTGACATCCATTACAAATTCCAACAGAGAGTGTGTCTTCACGTTCAAAAAACTTTTTAAGTGCCGTATTTGCCTTTTCGTTATACAGAAAAGCGCCTGCCCATCCTTTTGCTGAACCTAACACATCACTGTTTGAAAATCCACCTACAGCTCCAATAAACTGAATATCTTCCAGTGTTTCTCGACCTGCGATCAAATCGGTCATATGGACATCTTTTACATCAAAGCCAGCTAAATACATGGCATTTGCCATTTCACGCTCGCTATTACTTCCTTTTTCACGAATGATTGCTGCTTTCGGGCGATTTGTCGCAGGGCGTTGGGGAAGAATTCCTGTAAAATGCTTCGGAAATGTAAAGTGAAGTGGCTGATTTTTATAGTTTTTAAAGCGGTCGTGCGATGTGCTACCAGCCGCTTGTTTCTGATCTAATAGATATGAGGTTTTAAACCAGGTATCGCGTGTTTCCGAAATATTAAAAGTAAGTTCTTCGGAATGATTCTTTATATAAAGTTCGTTTCCTTCGGAAACTGTCCCTAGCTTAACAAAATCAATTGCGTTTTTGTTTAAGAGAGCTTCCACCGAAACATCTTCTGCCGCCTGAATCACAATTCCGCAGTTTTCAGAAAGTAACACCTTGACCATATCGTTTTCGTTTAGTCCAGAAAGGTCTAAACGTGCGCCCAGATTGACATCAGCAAAGCAAAGTTCTAACAAGGTTGTTATCAATCCACCTGAAGCCACATCATGTCCTGCAGCAATCTTTCCTTCAGAAATAAGCTGCTGCATAGCGTTAAACACATTTTTAACATAGCTCGCACTTTGAACAGTTGGCGTTTCATTACCCACCGTATTCATCACTTGTGCGAACGATGAGCCGCCTAGTTTAAATGCATCTTGTGAAATATTAATGTAATAGATACTTCCGGCATCTTTTTGCAATACAGGTTCAACAACCTTTTTAATGTCGCTGCAATGTCCTGCCGCTGAGATGATCACCGTTCCTGGAGATATGACCTCTTCATTTTTATATTTCTGCTTCATTGACAGTGAATCCTTACCTGTAGGTACGTTGATTCCCAAATCGATCGCGAACTCACTAACTGCTTCAACCGCTTGATACAAACGAGTGTCTTCTCCTTCATTATTACAAGGCCACATCCAGTTTGCCGAAAGTGAAACACTTGTTAAGCCTTTTTCTAAAGGTGCCCATAGAATATTGGTGAGTGCTTCGGTAATGGCGTTTCGCGAACCTGCTACAGGATCGATCAAGCCAGAAATAGGGGAGTGCCCAATACTGGTTGCAATACCTTCTTTACCAGCAAAATCAAGCGCCATAACACCGCAATTGTTAAGCGGGAGTTGTAAAGGTCCTGCACATTGCTGTTTTGCTACGCGACCGCCAACACAGCGGTCTACTTTATTCGTTAACCAATCTTTACAAGCCACTGCTTCAAGTTGTAGAACGAGATCTACATATTTTTTCACTTCGGAAATGTTATAAGAAGGTGCTTTGTAGTTTCGTTCTACCGAAATATCATTCATAATGGTTTTAGGAGAACTTCCGAAGAAATCTTCCAAGGCATAATCCATTGGTTTTGCGCCAGATTTTTTACTCTGAAATGTGAATCGATGATCACCAGTTACTTCACCAACATTATACATTGGAGAGCGTTCTCTATCGGCGATACGCTGGAGCATATCGATATCGTCTTTTCCAATAACAAGCCCCATACGTTCTTGCGATTCGT
The DNA here is from genome assembly GCF_058148545.1 of Ulvibacter sp. 2305UL32-6. Taxonomy (NCBI): domain Bacteria; kingdom Pseudomonadati; phylum Bacteroidota; class Flavobacteriia; order Flavobacteriales; family Flavobacteriaceae; genus Ulvibacter; species Ulvibacter sp. 2305UL32-6. The sequence goes on along the minus strand of NZ_JBYVKA010000002.1, from coordinate 510,078 downwards.
TGCCAATAATTTCTTTAGCAGAAAGAGTTGGGTCACCTACTGGAAGTTTATCCAAATCGATCAATCCGCCGGTATCTTCTACTAATTCACTTAAACAGTTAAGATGGCCGCCAGCCCCGTGATCATGAATAGAAACAATCGGGTTGTGTTCGCTTTCTACCATTCCGCGAATAGCATTTGCTGCTCTTTTTTGCATTTCTGGATTGGAACGTTGTACGGCATTAAGTTCAATTCCTGTTGAAAATTCACCAGTGTCTGCCGAAGAAACAGCGGCACCACCCATACCAATTCGGTAGTTTTCACCCCCGAGAATTACGATTTGATCACCAGTTTTAGGAATGTCTTTTAGGGCTTGATCGGCTTTTCCGTAGCCAATTCCGCCAGCTAACATAATGACTTTGTCAAAACCAAGTTTACGGGCGTCTTCTTCGTGCTCAAATGTAAGTACAGAGCCTGAAATCAGGGGTTGTCCAAATTTATTTCCGAAGTCGGAAGCACCATTACTCGCTTTGATCAAAATATCCAGTGGCGTTTGATAAAGCCATTTGCGTTCGGTCATCCCTTTTTCCCACGGGCGATTGTCTTCTAGTCTAGAATATGAAGTCATATAAACCGCAGTTCCAGCGAGTGGTAAAGAGCCTTTTCCACCTGCGAGGCGGTCTCTGATCTCACCACCACTTCCTGTAGCAGCTCCATTAAAAGGCTCTACGGTAGTAGGAAAGTTATGAGTTTCCGCTTTTATTGAAATAACACTATTAAAAGGTGTGTTTTGGTAAAAGTCGGGTTTATCTGCTGTTTTAGGAGCAAATTGAATGGCTTTCGGACCTTTAACAAAGGCAACATTGTCTTTATATGCCGAAACAATATCGTTTGGATGCTCTTGCGAGGTTTTTTTGATCAATTTAAACAAAGAGGAAGGCATCTCTTTTCCGTCGATAATAAAGGTTCCGTTAAAGATCTTATGTCTACAGTGCTCACTATTAGCTTGGCTAAAACCAAAAACTTCACTGTCGGTTAGTTTTCTGTCTAGTTTTTCTGAAAGCGCGTTGAGATAGTCGATCTCCTCATCGTTAAGTGCAAGTCCTTCTTGTTGGTTGTATGCTGAAATATCATCGATCTCCAGAATTCCTTCTGGCTCAATATTAATAGTGAAGATATTTTGATCCAATTTTTGATAACGTTGCGAAAGCATGGGGTCGAAGTTTGCTTTTTCCTTGGAAGTGTTTTTGAATTCTTCAATTCGAACAATGCCTGAAATCCCCATGTTTTGGGTTATCTCAACAGCGTTAGTGCTCCATGGGGTTATCATGGCGGCGCGCGGACCAATAAAAAAATCCGTAAGAACGGATTTGTCAATTTTTGGTTGGTTACCAAAGAGCCATACTAATTTTTGAACGGCGTCATTATTTATTTCGGAAGTGGTTTGGACAGCAAAAACAGTATTATTTACGTCTCCAAAAAAGTAGATCATCCTATGCGGTTTTAAGCGATTTTGTAAGAAACAAAGATAGCGAATTTTCGTGAAATGTGGGTTAATATATAATAGTGGTTCTAGCAGGCCACTTCTTTTATTAACCCACTGATCTACTAGGTTTTTGGAGTGAAAAATTAGTTCTATATTTGAAACTCTTTTTAAAAAACTTAATCTAAAACTATGAAATTCAAACATCTACTCATTGCGGTTGCTGTGCTTTTTAGCATAAACAGTTGGGCGCAAGAACGTCAAACCTTTCCACCAACAGAGGTTTTTAATGGAACTTTTATTGGTCAGACCATTCCACTGCGGGATTTCCCAACGGTTGACCCAAATGAGTCATATGGAGTCAAAGACATTAAGATCATACCAAATGATCTAAGAAGAAACGAAAAGGTTAATGCAAATGCACTTCCGTTAAACGGTGATGGTTTACGTCAGGCTGATATAGGCGGAATTTACAGTTATGCTTTAGAAGAGAACTTTGATGGCCTAAACAGCAGTGAAGGTGGAGGTTTTACTCCTCCAGATCCAACAGGAGCTGCAGGACCTAATCACTACATAGCGGCAGTAAATGTTGCGATCAAAATTTTTGATAAATCAGGAACGGTTTTGGCTGGCCCAACAGATCTAGGAAGCTTTTTAGGTTCGGGGAATAATAGTGGAGATCCAATTTTGATGTATGATCACTTAGCCGATCGCTATTTTGTAAGTCAGTTTGGAGCAGCAAGTAATTCGATAGTTGTTGGTGTTTCTGATACACCAGACCCAACAGGAACTTATAGTGTATATCAATTTGTTTTTGATTCATTCCCTGATTACCCGCACTTTAGTGTTTGGCCCGATGGTTACTATTTAACAGCTAACAAAGGGGGGACAAATAAAGTATATGCCCTAGAACGTGATGTAATGCTCGCAGGAGGAGCAAACCCGCAGATCGTTGGTTTTCCTTTACCGGGAAGCGTTCAAAATACAAATACAGTTTTAAGTCCGGAGCCAGCAAACCTGCTAGGTACTTCGTATCCTGCTAATGTACCAGGTTATGTAACTTATTTACAAGATGATGGTTGGGGTGGAATTGGCTTTGACCATTTAAAAGTATGGGAGATCACTTTAGACTGGGCTACCATTGGTAATTCGGCTATTTCTGCTGCTTTAGAGATCCCGACAGCACCTTTTGATTCGGTTTTTGCACCATTTGGATCAGGAGATGTGGCACAACCAGGAACTAGTCAAAAAATTGATATGATTGGTGGGATTATTTCTTATGCAGCAAACTATAGAAGCTTCGGAACGCATAACTCATGGGTTATTACTTTCAACACAGATGTAGATGGAAATGACACTTCTGGAGTTCGTTGGATCGAATTGCGCAATGACGCTTCGAATGATTGGAGTATATTTCAAGAAGGAACTTACGCACCAGCAGATGGCATCAGTCGCTTTATGGGAAGTGCAGCCATTGATGCAGCAGGAAATATAGGGTTAGCCTTTAACGTTGCAAGTGCAACGCTTCCGGCTGGAATTCGCTATACAGGAAGATTTGATGGAGATCCACTAGGATTGATGACGGTTGCTGAAACCACTATTATTGATGGAGTAGGTGTACAGACATTTTCAAATCGTTTTGGAGATTATTCGCACTTAACTATGGACCCAGATAATTTTACATTCTGGCATACGGCAGAGTACTTTTCAAGCACAAATAACTGGGTTTCACGAGTGGCATCCTTTACTTTATCGGGAGGCTTTAGTAATGATCTAGGGATCAATGATATTGTAACACCAATAGATGGTATATTGACTGCTGCTGAAACGGTTGAAGTAAGTGTTAGAAACTTCGGGTCGGCTGCACAAACAAATTTCCCTATTGAACTACGATTAGATGGAACGTTGGTAGCAACTGAAAATTTTGTTGGAACTATCAATCCAGGCGATGTGGAAACATTCACTTTTGCTCAAACGGTTGATATGTCTACACAAGGTCAAACATACAGTCTTGAAGCTAAGACCGTATTAGGTAGTGATGAGTTTACAAATAATGACCCATTTACAAAAGAGATTAGTCATCTATTCGCTAACGATATAGGACCAACCGCTGTATTATCTCCAGAAACAGGATCAGGATTAGGGATGGAAACCATCTCTATTGCTCTTGAGAATTTTGGAGCAAGTTCACAAACCGGTTTTGATATTCAGTATTCCATTAATGGCGATACTCCAGTAGTGGAAACATATATGCCTACAATCGCGTCTGGTGAAAACCTAGTTTTCGATTTTGCGACACAAGCCGATCTTTCGGTATTGGGAGTATACACTATTGAAGTTACTACGTTATTAGTAGGAGACTCAGATGCTTCAAATGATACGGTGACTGTTATGGTTGAGAATTTGTTGTGTCAGCCATCGGCAGATTGTTCTTTCGGGGATGGTTTTCAGCTCTTTTCAGTAGCAGAGATCAATAATCCTTCGGCTTGTGAAGGTTATGGCGACTTTAGAACGCAGGTGGCGAACTTTGGGATTGATTCAACAAATCAACTTACAGTAACCACAGGGTATGGAGATCAATTTGTAACGGTTTGGATCGATTATAATGACGATTTTATTTTTACAACCAACGAAGTTGTAGTTGATAATTACGTGATCGCTTCAGGACAAGGTGCTGGTTCATATACAGAAACGATGGATCTAGTTGTTCCTGCAAATGCAACAGCAGGGTCACATATCATGCGCGCTAAAACAAACTGGAATGCACCAGTGCCAACCAATGCTTGTGACGATACTGATTTTGGTGAAACCGAAGATTATACTGCCTTTTTAGGAACGTTAAGTGTGCAGGATATAGCATTGGAAAATGCCGAATTAATTGCTACAACACTTCCAAATAATCAATTTGAAGTTACATTAAGAGCAGATATTGATGGTCAAGTATATATTGGTATTTACAATGCACTGGGTCAACAATTAAAATTTAAGAACGTTGCTAAAGACGGTGATGTATATCGAGTAAATTTAGACATGTCTGTAGCACAAGCAGGTGTCTACTTTATAAAAATGGGAAGCCAAGGTGCTTTTAAAGCGGTATCTACAAAGATTATTGTTAAGTAAATTTTGTTAAATATTTGGAAAAAACCTCTGGTGAAAACCAGGGGTCTTTTTTATTTGTTTCTTGGTATATATGGTATATAATCAATATCTTGCGTTCTATTAAAAATTAAACTAAAATTATTATGACAATTAAAAAATTACTTTTGATGGTTGCTCTTTTCGCAAGTATCGGACTTGTAGCACAAGAGGCGTTTCCTCCAGTGAGTATTTCGCAAGGAACACTACGAGGAGAGACTATCGCGCTCCGCGATGCTCCTTTGGCTCAGCCATGGACCGGTGGTGAACTTAAAGGAACTATCAACCAAAAATTTGTTCAGGGAACAGAATCAAGAGTGCAAGGTTCTCCAGATGGTCACGATCCATTAATGCAAACGGAAGCACCTTATCATGAATCAATTAATATTTTACAAAACTTTCAAGGATCAGGAATTAGTGAATCAGGTGGTTTTATACCTCCAGATCCATCTGGTGCTGTAGGGCCAAATCACTATGTACATGCTGTAAATTCTATTGTTAAAATATTTGATAAAACTGGAAATGTATTAGCAGGACCTATCCAATTAGGAACTTTCTTAGGAAATGGTTCAAATAATGGAGATCCAATTGTAATGTATGACCAATTAGCTGATCGTTACTTTGTAAGTCAGTTTGAAATCGCAACAGATGCTTTAATTATTGGTATTTCTACAACATCAGATCCCACAGGAACATATAATGTTTATGAATTTCCTTTAGATGCGTTCCCAGATTACCCACACTATGGAGTTTGGCCAGATGCATACTATCTTACAGCCAATAAATTTGTTGGAAATACAACCTATGCATTTGATCGTGCAGCAATGATAGCAGGTGATCCAAATCCAGCCCTTGTTGGATTTGACCTTCCAGGTTTGATTAGAAACCCTAATACTGTTTTTGGTGCACAACCTGCTAACTTACTTGGTACAACAGTGCCTGCAGGTGCTCCAGGGCTAATTGTATACATGCAAGATGACGGATGGCCAGGTGTTTCTGATGACCATTTAAAAGTATGGGAAATTGATGTAAATTTTGGAGGAACAAGTACTATCTCTGCACCTCAAGTAATTCCAGTAGCAAATTTTGATAGTTTCTTTGCACCTTTTGGTTCAGGAGATTTATTACAGCCTACTACAAATCAAAAACTAGACAGCCAAGCCGGTGTTGTGTCTTATATGGCTAATTACCGAAGCTTCCCAGGGCATAACTCATTCGTTCTTAACTTTAACTCAGATCTTGGTGCTGCCACTTCTGGTATTCGTTGGATTGAATTACGTAACACTGGTACGGGACCATTTTCATTGTATCAAGAAGGAACTTGGACGATTCCAGATGGAGTAAGTCGCTTTATGGGTAGTACTGCAATGGATCAAGACGGAAACATAGCATTAGCATATAGTGTGGTGAGCCCAGAAACTAAAACAGGTCTTCGTTTTACTGGACGTCTTGATGGCGATCCACTTGGCGTTATGACCTTTCCTGAAACGGAAATTTTCCCAGGAGGTAGCTACCAATCGATCTCAAATCGTTATGGTGATTACGCACAAATGACTTTAGACCCTGACGGAAGTACTTTCTGGTTTACAAGTCAGTATTTCGCTTTTATTAATTCTTGGGCAACACGTATTGCAAGTTTTAAAATTGTTTCCGACCTGTCTAATGATGTTGGAGCTTATAGCATTACATCACCATCAGGTTCAGGACCGTATACGGCCGCTGAAAATGTAACAGTTGATCTTTACAACTACGGTTCTTCTCCTCAGTCAAATTTTGACGTGGAATTGCGTTTTGATGGTACTTTGGTTGCTACAGAAACCTTTACAGGAACTATTGCGCCAAATACAACAGAGGCTTTCACTTTTGTACAAACGGTTGATATGTCTGTTCCTAATACAGATTATGAAATCGAAGTAACTACAGATCTATCTGGTGACCAATTAGGAACTAACGATAGTGTTATGAAACAATTTCGTGATGATGTTCTTAGTACAAATGACGTAAGTCTAGGTGAAAAAGGATTGTTAATATATCCTATCCGTGATACACGTACCTATGAGATCTTTTATTCTACAACTACCGACTACGGAAATATCAACTACAAAGTACTTGATATCTCTGGTAAGGTATTTGGAACTGGAACGTTAGATAAGCAAAGTAATGGTTACAAAAATAGTGTAAACTTAAGTGCTGCTGCAACTGGAGTTTATATTGTTCAAATTACCAATGGTACCGATACAACAAGCAAGCAGATCCTAGTTCGTTAAGAATTTAGATCATACTACTATATAAAAAAAGCCCTCCAAATTGGAGGGCTTTTTGTTTGATAACATAATGCGTTGTTAATTCCAGAAATCAATTAGATCTTCAATTTCTTCTGAATCATCTAAGACGTAAATATTATCCCAGTAAATAACACCTGAAATCTTTGCAAATACACGATAGTAACCTGTTGGTGTACTCTCTAAATCAACCGATAAAACGTTCGAAGACTGATTGTTTAAACTTATTATAGAGGCGGTCTCTAATTCAGATTCAGCATATAAACTGCTATTGAGCACATTTCCGAAGTCAACTTCTTGATAAATTTTCTCGGCTGTAGCAGGAATGATCCAAACGCTTGTAATGGTATTATTTGAAGCAATATTTATGATGCTTCTGGGTACTGTAGGGTAAACAGATAAGGTGCTTAGTGTTAACACATTTGGGTTTCCTAACGTCAAGGGTAATTGACCTGGAGTCTCTCGAGCATTGATGCCAGTCACCAAACTGAGTGCCGTTTCGTCTGGTAAGTCTGTTTTACCTGTATCATCCTTTTTATTGCAACTCATAGCCATAAGGATGGCCATAACCAAAACAGGTCTTTTAATTTGAATCATATTTGTGAGAGTGTAAAAGTTAGTAATACTACTCAATGATCACCTTTTTAACTACTTTTTCTTCGGAAGTAGTGAGCGCTAAGAAATAAATACCAGCTTCTAGAGAAGAGACGTTAATTCCTTCTGAAGTATTTAGAACTTCTCCCAACACTTTACGCGCATTGATATCGTACATCGCAAATTCAGAAGGTTGAAAAGCAGATGTTGATTGTACCCAAAGGATCTCTTGCGCTGGAATAGGATAAATTGAGATGTTTTCCGAAGCAACTTCAGAAATTTCTAAAATATTCCAAGTGTCTTCAGCAACTGGCCCTCCCCAAATTATTGTCGCTAGAGCTGGATTGTCTATAAACGGATTTCTATTTCCGTAATTAGGCTCTAAATACGGATTTCTTTGTTCCTCGAGAGCACTCACGGGATCATCGACATTCCATTGTAAATAGATCTGTAACATATCAGTACTTCCTTGGGTTGTCCCAACTGCGTTTAACGACGGAAGACAACGATCACCATAGCGTGTGTACATATACATCATCATACGAGCTACATCACCTTTCCATTCGTCACCTGGGTACCAGTTTCCACTACCCACGTTTCCTGCATTACCCGAGCCGTCTGCAAACTTTTTATTCCCTTTGTCATTGTTCATTTGTTGATCGCTAGGGCGAAGATTATGCGGATCGGCGCCAATACCTGTGGTGCTGTTATTAACGCTTCCCATATCCGGACTAGCATTCGATCTAGCAAAAACGTGTTCTCTATTGTATTCGCAAGAGGTTCCTCCAAAATCATCTTTATCACGACTGCGATCGGTAGTACAACTTCCTGTATCGTCATATCCATATACAAGCAAAACGTTGTTGCTGTTACCTGGGTCTTCGTCCGTGAACTTTACAGTATCTCTAATGTCTCCGTACGTAAAAGAGCCACTGGCAATATTAATTTTAGCCTGTAATTCGAAATAAAGATCTTGACCAGTAAGTGTTAGATCAACATCATCATAGTAAGGTTGTTGTGCAAATAGGCTGCTTACGACAATAAAAAGTAAAGAAGAAAGTAGTAATTTTTTCATTTTTCTATTTTTTCTGTAGGAGCGCAATATAGAATCCGTCATAACCAGATTCGCTCACAAAAATTTTATGTTCTTTTTCAAGGGTAAAATCACTTCCTGCTTCCGAAGCAAGAAAACTAGCAACCTGCTCTGTGTTTTCAGAAGGTAATATTGAACAGGTAGCATAAACAAGTTGACCACCGTCCTTAACCATACGAGAGTACGATTCAAGAATTTCTTTTTGAGTTTTTTTAATATTCTCTAAAGCCTCTGGCGTCAACTTCCATTTGGTGTCTGGATTTCGTCTTAAAACACCTAAACCACTACAAGGAGCGTCAATAAGTACTTTGTCTGCTTTTCCTAATAATTTTTTGATAGACTTGCTTGATTCTATTACCCGCGTTTCAATATTATGAATACCGTTTCTACGGGCACGGCGTTTTAATTCAACGAGTTTCTTTTCGTAAATGTCCATAGAGACCACCTGACCTTTGTTTTCCATCAAAGAGGCAATGTGAAGGCTCTTTCCTCCAGCACCTGCACAGGCATCAACAATACGCATTCCGGGCTTCGGGTCTAAGACTGCAGCTACTCTTTGAGAAGAAGCATCCTGAACTTCAAACCAACCATTTTTAAATTGGTCTGTAACAAAAACGTTGGCGCGTTCCTTTAATTTAAGGGCATGCGGATAGCCTTTAATTCTTTCGGTTTCTATGTCTTGATCAAATAACTCATTTTGAAGGGCTTGCATCTCGGCTTTTAACGGATTCAAACGAAGCACAACATCGGCCTGTTGGTTCAGCGCAGCAAGTTCTTTCTCCCATCGTTTTCCCAATTCTTTCTGTCCTAATTCATCCAACCAATCTGGAATGGATTCACGAATTTTTCGATCCTTTGAAAGTTCGTCAAACCTTCCTTTGATACGGCGTGTAGGTGTTTCTTCGAGTTGCTTCCAATCTGGAAGTTTAATTCCGCGAAGCGTAGCCCAAACGGTAAATAGACGAAATAAATTGGGCCGTGAAAAAGGTTCCTTTACTTCGGCAATTTCGGCATAAAGACGCTTCCAACGTACAATGTCATAAGTGGTTTCAGCAATAAAACCACGATCGCGTGCACCCCAACGTTTATCTCTCTTAATAGTACCTCGCAGTACCTTATCAGCTTGTTTGCCCTCATTGAAGATCATATCAAGGGAATCAATGGTAGCAAATACTAAATTTCTGTGTAACTTCATTTTATCTTAATTGCCTGCAAAGGTATTATAATAAGCACTAGTATTTTAGTTACTTTTGGTTAAAAATTCTAGATGCGCATTATTTTATTTGTTTTAATCAGTTCGCTAGTTTTTTCGTGTACTTCGGAAAAATCAGATTCATTTTCAAAGGTGACGATCACTCCTGTTTTTCAAGACAGTCTAAGCATTCGTGCTATTGCACCTATTTCTGAAGATCAAGTTTGGTTTGCGGCTAACAAAGGTAGGGTTGGATTTATTGACGGTAAAATACCAAAGCTTGCTAATATTAAATACGGAGACTCCTTGTTGCAGTTTCGCTCTATAGCTGTCCGACCAAACGCTGTTTTTGTTTTGAGTATTGGAAATCCCGGTGTTTTATATAAAATAAGTGTCGACAAGAACGAAGCGTCTGCCATTGAGGAGGTATATGTTGAAAAAGGGGAGAAGGTGTTTTATGATGCTATGGCTTTTTGGGATGATAATGAAGGTATTGCCATGGGCGATCCCACTGAAGACTGCCTGTCTATAATAATCACCAGAGATGGAGGAAACAACTGGAAGAAAATTCCATGTACAAATTTACCCAAAACAGAAGATCAAGAAGCTGCATTTGCTGCAAGCAATACAAATATTGCCATTGTAAATGATCATGTTTGGATCGCATCGGGAGGGAAGCGAGCACGTATTTTTCACTCTACCGATCGTGGGAAGACCTGGGAAGTCTTTAATACACCTATAGTACAAGGTAAAGCAATGACCGGTATTTATAGCATTACTTTTTTTGACGAGCATACAGGCGTAATTTTTGGAGGTAACTGGGATAAAAAAGATTTTAATGAAGGAAATAAGGCCATTACACATGACGGGGGTAAAACATGGAAACTTCTAAGCAACGGTTCTGGTCCTGGATACCGATCTGCGGTTGCGTTTGTGCCTGGTACAAATGGCAACGGACTTGTAGCTGTAGGATCACCTGGAATTTCTTATAGTGCAGATCAAGGCGACACTTGGACCGAATTATCATCTGAAGGTTTTTACGCCTTGTCTTTTGTAAACGATTCGATAGCCTTTGCAAGTGGACGCAACAAAATTTCTAGACTTCTATTCCAGTAGTTTTTCTCTAAAAAAACCGACAAAAAGCAAATTTTAAGGATAAATGACAATATTATTTTTTTTGTAGGAATTTTTACCCTACATTTGGGGTATACTTCTTATGTATAGTTTTTATTATTAGCCCCAAGCGTAATAAAAACAACCTAAAAACGGGTCTTAGCGGGGGCTGACCCGTTTTTTCATTCTATAATATCGCTAATCGAATTAATCAAATTATTGTAGGAAATTCATTAACATTTAATAGGGGAATGTCCGATAAAGTGTATTTAAATTAAGATAAAGTGTATTTTTTCTTTGTGAATTAAAAAAACCATTCTATATTTACACCATATTGAAATACTTATGTGCTTTGTTAGCATCAGCCCCAAAGATGCTAGCAAAAAAAACAAAAAGAGCGAAGCCCCAAATCGCTCTTTTTTTTTGTTTAAATAATTCCTTGAAATATAAATAGTTACAAGATTTTTTCTCTTGAAGATGTTGTTTATGAGAGTGACTGCATAGCAACAAGACTGTGATAAACACCTTCCTTTGCCATCAATTCATCATGCTTTCCTTGCTCGACGATCTCGCCTTTTGAGAGTACCACGATATTGTCGGCACTTTGAATAGTAGATAAACGGTGCGCTATAACAATAGAAGTTCTGTTTTTCATCATATTCTCTAAAGCATCTTGAACCAAACGCTCGCTTTCTGTGTCAAGGGCAGAAGTGGCCTCATCGAGGATCATAATAGGAGGATTCTTCAGTACAGCACGTGCAATACTGAGACGTTGTTTTTGTCCGCCGCTTAATTTATTACCACTATCGCCAATATTCGTTTGAATACCAAGAGGTAAGTCCTTTACAAATTCCCAGGCATTCGCAATTTTTAATGCGTCAATGATCTCTTCTTCCGTAGCATCTTGCTTTGCTACTAGTAAGTTATCCTTTATGGTGTCATTAAAAAGTATAGAGTCTTGAGTCACTAATCCTAAAAGGTCACGAAGTGAGCGTTGGGTAATGTCTTTAATATTCTCACCGTCAATTTTTATAGCACCTTCATTTACATCGTAAAAACGAGTCACCAAGTTAGCAATGGTGCTTTTTCCGCTACCACTTTGTCCTACTAAAGCGACCGTATGGCCTTTTGGCACTTGTAGTGAGAAGTTTTTTAAGACATATTCATCTTCGTATTTAAACGAAATGTTCTCTAAAGAAACCTGTGACGTAAATCCTTGTTTTACCTTAGCGTTAGGCGCATCTTTAATGGCCGATTCCGTTTCTAGGATCTCGAGAATTCGTGCGGCAGCTGCATTTCCTTTTTTTACACCATAACTCGCCTTGCTGATCGCTTTGGCTGGAGTTAAGATGTTGTAGGCCAATCCCATATAGGCAATAAACGCAGCAGGGTCTAAGGTGCCTTCAACAAGTACCATGCGTCCGCCAAACCATAAAAGAATAGCGATCACAACAATTCCTAAAAATTCACTTACCGGAGATGCTAGATTTTGACGATTCAATAAGCTATTTGAGTATTTGTAATATCGACGTGTTGATTCCTGAAATTTATCATCAAACCTTTTTTCAGCATTAAAACCTTTAATGATTTTTAGTCCGCCAAGCGTTTCTTCGAGAATCGATAGAAAGAATCCTTGTTCACGTTGTACCCGATCACTTTTCTTCTTTAAATTTTTACCAATTCTAGAGATGATAAATCCTGAGATCGGAATAAAGATAAAGACGAAAATGGTGAGTTTCGGACTTAGGATTACCATAATAATAATGGTAAAAATGATGGTCAATGGTTCGCGAACTACTAATTCAAGAATCGATAAAAAAGATGATTGTACCACTTGAACATCACTCGTAATACGCGAAATGGTATCACCCTTGCGCTTTTCAGAATAAAAAGAAACAGGGAGATCAACCGTTTTGTGGTAGAGGTCGTTGCGAATATCTTCCAAAACGCCATTCCGAAGAAAGGTAATAAACCACATACCTAAATAACCAAAGAAATTTTTCAGCAAAAAGGTAGAAATCACCAATACGATCATGATCATGAGCGTATTCATCTCACCGATCGCCGCAATTTTTTCGGTGATATAGAAGTTGATATACTGCTCAAGATAATCTCCAATATGCATGATGCCTTCGTATGTAGGCATACTGTATACTTCTTTTTTATCGTCAAAAAGTACTTTAAGCATGGGCATCAACGACACAAATGCTAAACTTCCAAACAAAGCGTAAAAGATATTTGAAACAATGTTTCCTATGGCGAACCGCTTGTACGGCACCACATATTTATATATTTTTTTAATGTATTCCACTAACGATTATTTAATTCAGTACGAATATCGGCTATTTTTTTCTGAAGTACTTCGGAAGTGCCTTCGGCTACTTCAGAGGTTTGAACGCTGATATAAAATTTGATCTTGGGTTCGGTTCCGCTAGGACGGGCTGCGACTTTAGAACCATCTTCTGTATAATAGATGAGTACATTTGATTTCGGAATGTCAATCGCTTCCGAAGTACCTTTAATCATATTGCGTCTTTCGCTACTCGCGTAATCTTCAATAGAGACCACGCGCGATCCTGCAATGGTAGTAAAGGGTTTTTCCCGAAGATCTTTCATCATTTTAGTGATCTCTTCAGCACCTTTTTTTCCTTTCTTTACAATAGAAATAAGGTGTTCTTGGTAGCTTCCGTAGGTTTTAAAAATTTCTTGTAAATAGTTATAAAGACTGCTTCCCGCCGCTTTTTTCTGAGCGGCCATTTCACATGCCAATAGGGTAGCGGTCACCGCGTCTTTATCGCGTACAAAGTCGCCAACCATAAATCCGAAGCTTTCTTCTCCACCTCCAATAAACTCAAGTTCCGGAAAGTCTTTTACCATTTTGGCGATCCACTTAAAGCCTGTGAGGCCTTCCATATATTTTACATTATATGCTGCTGCAATTTTTCGCATCAAAGGTGTAGAAACAATCGTTGACGCTATAAACTGTTTACCATTTAGTTTCCCAGCTTGCTTGTATTGTTCGAGTAAGAAATGCGTTTTCAGGACCATTGCCTGATTCCCATTTAAAATGATCATTTTATTATTGGAATCACGAACGGCAATTCCCAAACGGTCACAATCGGGATCGGTTCCAATAACAATATCAGCTCCCTGCTTTTCGGCTAAGGCGATTGCCATGGAAAGCGCTTCTGGTTCTTCCGGATTTGGTGAAGCTACGGTTGGAAAATCTCCATCTGGTTCAGCTTGTTCTGCAACAACTGAAACATTAGTATAGCCAGCCATTTCAAGTACCTTCGGGATCATAGTAATAGATGTGCCATGCAAAGAGGTAAATACGATCTTTAGATCATCTTTAGCGCTTTGCGGGGTATTAAAACTTCCGTTTTGAACAGATGCTTTGGCAAAGGCTTTATCGACTTCAGAATCAATTAAGGTGATCAATTCATTATTTGCTTCAAATTTAATCTCGCCATATTGAAGCGCATTGATCGCTGCAATGATCTCGCCATCCTGTGGTGGTACAAGTTGCCCGCCGTCTTCCCAATACACCTTATAGCCGTTATACTCAGGCGGATTGTGGGATGCTGTAAGTACTATACCGCATTGACATCCTAAATGTTTTACCGCGAAAGACAGTTCGGGGGTCGGTCGTAATTCAGAAAAAAGAAAAACTTCAATATTATTTGCTGAAAAGACATCGGCTACCACATTGGCCAATTCTTTACTGTTGTGTCTACAGTCGTAAGCTATCGCTACTTTTATGGGTTGATTGGGAAATTCTTTATGTAGATAATTTGAAATTCCCTGGGTGTTCTTTCCGAGGGTATATTTATTGATACGGTTATCGCCAACGCCCATAACACCACGCATTCCACCCGTTCCGAAGGCTAAGTTCTTATAAAAACTATCTTCAAGTCCTTCAGGATCGCTAGCAATCATTTCTTTGATCTCTTGTTGGGTGATCTCGTCAAAAACTGGGGTAAGCCATTGGTTAACGCGTTCTAAAACTTTTGGATCTATGTAAATCATGAATTACAAATTATTCAGCAAAAATAAGATTTTAGGAAAGGATAGAGAAGGGAATCAATAGGCAATTGTCAATTAGCAAGAAACAACAAAGAATGACTCTTTTTCAAGAAGTTATTATCCGATTGTTTCTTTAACTATATAGTTTTGTCCGGTTTTTTTACTCCTTAGGAAGAGTTCCCCTAAAAATCCGGCGAGAAAAAGCTGTGTTCCTAAGATCATGGCTGTAAGTGCCAAAAAGAATTCGGGACGCTCGGTGATCAATCTTCCTTCAGGATTAATAAACAACTTGTCTATACCTAGGTAAAGCGCAAAACAAAATCCAATAAACAAAGTGATTGCGCCCAATGCTCCAAATAAATGCATGGGTCTTTTGCCAAATTTTGACAGAAAAGATATGGTAATAAGATCTAAAAAGCCTCTTATAAAGCGCTCGGCGCCAAATTTGGTCGTTCCGTATTTTCGTGCTTGATGTAATACTATTTTTTCGCCAATCTTGTTAAAACCGGCATTTTTTGCAAGAACAGGAATATAGCGATGCATTTCGCCAGTAACCTCGATGGTTTTGACCACTTCGTTTTTGTAGGCTTTGAGTCCGCAATTAAAATCGTGTAATTTTACGCCAGAAGTCTTTCGGGCGGCCAAATTGAAGAGTTTAGACGGCATGTTCTTAAAGATCACAGAATCATAGCGTTTCTTTTTCCATCCTGAAACGAGCTGAAAGCCTTCTTCGGAGATCATTTTATAAAGCTCTGGTATCTCTTCGGGGTTGTCTTGAAGATCTGCATCCATAGTGATAACCACTTCGCCTTTTGCCATGGCAAAGCCTGCATGCAGCGCTTGCGATTTTCCAAAGTTCTTTAAAAACCGAATTGCTTTTACCTCGGGATGTTTGTTAGATAGCGTCTTAATATGTTCCCAAGACGTATCTGTACTTCCGTCGTCAATAAAAATAATTTCATACAAAAAACCATTGGACTGCATAACTTGTGCAATCCAATGGTGTAATTCGGTCAAAGATTCTTCTTCGTTAAGAAGTGGAATGACTATAGAGAGATTCATATTGTCTATTGATGAACAGGTCTAGGTTGTTTCATGATCAGCCCTGCGATAAGCGAAATAATAAAGCCAAAAAACAGAGAAGCAATAATACCAATAGCGATCATGATTGTTGGACTTAACATTTTTTCTGTCATTCCCATTGCCATATCCATTTGTTCTTCGGTCATGCTAGGGTTTTGCTCGATCATGCGTTCTTGGGTAACTATAAGCATGTTTTCTACAAAATTTGGTTCAATGAATTCTACAAAAATATACGTAAAAACTGAGCCTATAAGCCCCGCAACAAGTGCGATAGCTAAACCTACCTTTAATGCCTCGCCTAAAGATAGAAATCCGCCGTTGTCAGCTTTAAATGCCTTTATAGCATATACAATAATAGCCGTCATGGCAATAAAATTAATTGCACTTTGCCACCAAGGTTGATCGTAGGTCATACCCATAACATATACGATTACAGATACTGCAATGGTGATCAATGATAGCATAAGGCCATAATTAATAGCGATTTTTTTAAGTGATGCTTGTTGAGTTTCCATGTTTTTTAAATTTTTGGTTCCGAATTAGCTACGGAATGGTTCGGCTAGTTAGTAAACAAATGTAGTGAAATGTTACAGAAGATTTCTTCGGAAATCATAACACAATGTCTCAAATTTGGTTAGCAGATCTTAGATGTGCTTTATTTCAGAAAAAATAAATTAAAAAATATTGTAGATTTACCAATAATGCTTAAATTTGCACTCTCGTTTCCGGAAAGGTCGGGAAAGAATATTTTAAAAGAGCAAGAAAATGAAACAAGGTATCCACCCTGAAAATTATAGATTAGTTGCATTCAAAGACATGTCAAATGAAGAGGTGTTTTTGTCAAAATCAACTGCCAACACAAAAGAGACCCTAGAAGTAGATGGTGTTGAATATCCTTTAGTGAAGTTGGAAATTTCTAGAACATCACACCCTTTCTACACTGGTAAATCGAAATTGATCGATACTGCTGGTCGTATTGATAAGTTTAAGAACAAATACGCAAAATTCAAGAAGCCTGCTGCTGCTGCAGTTCAGGAAGAAGAATAGTCTTTCGTATTAGATATATAGAAAGCCTTCGAGAAATCGAAGGCTTTTTTAGTGCCAAATTTTTTTCTAAGGCATCTTTAGTATATTTACTTTTGTAAAATGCTGCGATGCATTGGCAGCGTCTCACATCTAAATACCTTTTTATGAACTATATTCTTTTTGACGGCGTTGTTCGCGATCAATTATTACCATTTACCTATACGCGTGCTGTTGCCGATATCCGCGTAGGGATCCTGACCATTCGTGAGAAATGGGAAAAACATTTGGGGTTTACTACAACTACAATTACCGAAGAATATCTTACTGAAAAGTATCCGATGGTTGAAATTGAGCAAAATGTCTTGATCAACGCTTCTTTTTTACCTTCGGAAAATTTAACGAATCTTATAAAAGGACTCTCACCAAATCAGGCTATTTTTTATGATGATGAGCCGCTTGCGTTTTTTACCGAAGACGAGCAAGAAGTAGATTTTGATACCTATGAAGTTATTCAGTATACTTATGATGATGTTATAAGAATTGAACATACATGGGACATTTTTTCAAAAAATGACATGGCAATCGCGCGTGATTTTGAATTGCTGACCAAAGGAAGAACTTCTGAGCCAATTCCTGAAACTACCGTAGCCTTTAATAGCGCGCAGATCTTTATTGAAGAAGGTGCAAAACTACCCTTATGTTCTTTAAATGCTGAAAACGGACCTATCTATATAGGAAAAGATGCCGAGATCATGGAAGGCTGTATGGTACGCGGGCCCTTTGCGTTATGCGATCACGCAACACTTAAAATGGGAGCCAAGATCTATGGCGCTACCACTGTTGGTCCGCATAGTAAAGTAGGAGGTGAGGTCAATAACTCCGTGATTTTTGGATATTCAAATAAAGGGCACGATGGCTTTTTAGGAAACTCTGTCATCGGAGAATGGTGTAACCTTGGGGCTGACACAAATAATTCGAATCTTAAAAATAATTATGCTGAAGTGCGGCTTTGGGATTATGAAACCGAGGGGTTTGCGCGTACCGGATTACAATTTTGTGGTCTCATGATGGGCGATCACAGTAAATGTGGAATTAACACTATGTTTAACACGGGAACTGTGGTTGGTGTGAGTGCGAATATCTTCGGAAGCGGATTTCCACGTAATTTTGTTCCAAGTTTTAGCTGGGGTGGAAGCGCAGGTATGACAACCTATAAAACCGATAAGGCCTTTGAGGTTGCCACTGTTGTGATGAGCCGACGCGGAATCGATTTTACACAAACCGATGTTCGAATTCTAGAGCATGTGTTTGAGGAAACTGCAAAATGGCGAAAGGGCTACTAGAAGTTAGGCAACTGTTGAATCAATAATATATCGTAAGATCAATGGTAAAAAAGCGATAAAGGTTATTGCAATAATTAGCGATAAAACTAGAACAATACGTCTTTTACGTTTCTCTTTTCTCTTCTTTGAGAATTGTTCCTTCTGAAAGGCAGCATATTGCCAAGTCTTCATTTCAATATGATCTTCAAAAGTGCCAAAAGTACTTTGGGTTTGACCCAAGGGCGCATCAAAGGCTGTCTCTCGCTTTCGAACGAAAATTTTATGCCCTTGTCGTGTGCCTGTACTTTTATACTTCATATTCTCTTTCTATATTGTACGCAGTAGAAGATAGAAATGTTACAATATTTTGCTGTTTTTAGGTCAAAATGCACAAAAAAGGCTCAATTCTCCTTAAAAAAAGCATTTTTTTAACCAATTACTCTGTTTTTTTAACGTGTTTTAAAATAAGGAAGTTTTGCGGATTAATACCTAAGCCGCTTACTTTATTACTTACAAAACGAACTGCCATATCATAATATAGCGGAACCACTGGTGCATCTGCGATCACGATGCTATCCATTTGGGTATAGAGCTTTTTTCTTTGCTCAATTGCTGAAATTTGCTGAGAAGCCACATAAAGGCTATCAAAAGTTTTATTTTTATAATGGGTGTAATTGGGGCCATTTGGCGTAAAGTTGTTGCTGTAAAACAAGGAAAGATAGTTTTCGGCATCGGGATAGTCTGCTACCCAACTTGCTCTAAAGACATCCAGCTCGCCACTTGATTTCATTTGTCGTAGCGTAGAAGGAGGCACCACATCGATTGTGACTTGTATGCCTAATTTTTCAAGTTCGCGCTGAATATATTCGCAAATATCCAGATACTGACTATTTGTGCCGATCACGATCTCGGGTTGTGTGTCGCCAGTTTCCTCTTTGTATTGTTCAATTAAGATGCGCGCCTTTTCGGGATCATAATGATATCCTTCAATGGCATCAAAACCTGGGAGTCCTTTTGGAATAAAACCGTGTACGGCGGGAATTCCCATACCATTTCTAAGATATTTCACCATTTTTACGCGATCGAAGCCATAATTTACTGCTTGCCGGAGTGCTTTTGAATTGATTTCTGAAGTTTTCGTGCCTAAGAAAAACCCCAGGTATTCGGTGTTAAGATATGGAGTGCTTAAAAGAGTGACCTTGTCTTTGTATGCGGGTTGCAATATTCCTGTGGTTGTAATGATCTCATCTTTATAGGAATTGTCTAAACCAGAAATAAAATCGATTTTACCTTGAGCAAACTGTAAAAATTCACTTTGCTTGTCGGGTAAAAAAGTAATTGAAACAGCTTCCAAATAGGGTAGTTGATTCCCTTGATCATCCTTTTCAAAATAAATCGGATTTTTTCTAAGGACGAGTTTGACGTTTTCTTCCCAGAATTTAAACTGAAAGGGGCCGGTGCCCACGG
Source organism: Ulvibacter sp. 2305UL32-6 (assembly GCF_058148545.1). NCBI lineage: Bacteria > Pseudomonadati > Bacteroidota > Flavobacteriia > Flavobacteriales > Flavobacteriaceae > Ulvibacter > Ulvibacter sp. 2305UL32-6. Next base: position 490,283 of record NZ_JBYVKA010000002.1, on the reverse strand, counting down.
GGTTTCTGCGGAATTTATTTCCGTAGCGATCAATAGCCTCTTTAGGTACCACCGAACAGTAGCGCATAGAAAGGAGCCCAATAAAAGCAGGGAAGGCCTGTTTGAGTTGTACAACCAAAGTAGAATCATTTTCGGCATGATAGCTATGTACGTTCTGTAGAACCCAACTTCCAGGAGAGGCGAGCGCATCTGAAGTAAGTCTGTCAAAACTATAGACAAAATCCTGGGCTACAACCTGTCGTGTTGAATCGCTTGGGAAATCAGCTAAGAATACTTCGCTTTTATGAAAAAATACATCATTCCGAAGATAAAAGGTATACGTGTTTGTCGAGTCGTTTACCGTCCATGATTTTGCAATATCTGGTTGTACATTGAGTGAATCGTCTAATTGTACAAGGCCGTTAAATAACTGATTACTTGGCCAGATCGTCTGCGGATTTCGGGCAAAGGCAGGATCTAAAGAAGCGATATTGCTATGCTCGTTGTAGCGGAAGACGAGGTGGTTTCTTGAGGAGTCTTTACTGTCGCTACAGGATACACAGAACGTTACTCCTAAGATAATGATGAGGAGCAAATAGATTTTAATGCTGGGTGTTGGGAACTGGGTGCTAGTTGAAGAGAACAAGATAATTTAGTTGTTTTTTAAGGTGTGTCTAAGCGCTATTGTCATATTCATCAATAAATTAAAGTTAGTATAGAGTTCATAGAATAAAGATACGGCAATTATTACAATAACACCCAACACCCAGCATCCAACAAGTAACCGTCTCACTCTTCAAAATAACTTCTTATCTTTGCAAACCATCAAAAGTATATGTCAAACAACAAGAAAGTCGCATTTTACACCTTAGGTTGCAAACTCAATTTCAGTGAGACCTCTACGATCGCGCGTGGGTTTTCTTCGGAAGGATTTGAGCGTGTAGATTTTACCGAAAAGGCTGATGTTTATGTGATCAATACCTGCAGTGTAACCGAAAACGCTGATAAGCGATTTAAAAGTATCGTAAAAAAAGCGCAAAAGACCAATCCGGATGCCTTTGTTGCCGCTATTGGGTGTTATGCACAATTAAAACCGAATGAATTGGCTGATGTTGAGGGCGTAGATCTGGTCTTAGGAGCTACCGAAAAATTTAATATCACAGCCTACATTAACGACCTTTTGGCGCATCCAGAAAAAATAACAAATGGTGCTGAGATCCATTCTTGTGAAATTGAGGAAGCCGATTTCTATGTGGGTTCTTATTCTTTTGGCGATCGCACCCGGGCTTTTCTTAAAGTTCAGGATGGTTGTGATTATAAATGTACCTATTGTACCATTCCTTTAGCGCGTGGTATTTCAAGAAGCGATGCTTTAGAGAATGTGTTGCAAAATGCTTCGGAAATTTCTGCAAAGGGAATTAAAGAGATCGTTCTTACTGGAGTTAATATTGGTGACTACGGAAAGGGAGAATTCGGGAATAAAAAACACAAGCACACATTTTTTGAACTTTGCGAAGCCCTTGACGAGGTTAAAGGCATTGAACGCCTGCGAATTTCATCGATTGAGCCCAATTTGTTAAAGAATGAAACAATCGATTTTGTAGCGAATTCACGTACGTTTGTGCCTCATTTCCATATTCCGTTGCAAAGTGGAAGCAATAAGATCTTAAAGCTAATGCGTCGTCGTTATATGCGTGAGCTTTATGTTGAACGGGTTGCGAGAATTAGGGAAGTTATGCCTCATGCCTGTATAGGTGTTGATGTAATCGTAGGATTTCCCGGGGAAACCGAAGAATGCTTTTTGGATACCTATCACTTTTTAAATGAACTCGATATTTCGTATTTGCATGTCTTTACATATTCGGAAAGAGAAAATACCGCTGCTGCTGCCATGGACGGTGTTGTAGCGAAGAAGGTTCGGGCTAAACGCAGTAAGATGCTACGCGGATTATCGGTTAAAAAAAGGCGCGCTTTTTATGAAGCGCAATTAGGTAGTGTTCAAAGTGTTTTGTTTGAAGGCGAGAACAAAGAAGGATATATTCATGGGTTTACTGAAAACTATGTCAAGGTGAAAACTCCATGGAACCCAGGCTTAGTTAATACTTTACATCAGGTTGAGCTCAGTAAAATTGATGAAGACGGTTCTGTACGTTTTGATTTTGTACAGCGTCCTGTATTTGCGTAAGCTAAATTTGTTGTAGCCGAATTTGCATGAGCGATTGAGGCTTTGTTGGAGCTCTTACGCTAAAAGTGTAAAGCGACTGCCGAAAGCGCGACCCTACTCGTACATTGGATTACAATGTGCGAGTAGGGGCATGCCCAACTAAATATTAATACCTACAGGAAGTAACGATTTGTATTTTCTGCGATTTTTACGAAGGAAACCAGCAATTTCGGGACTGGTGGGGACGAGACTTATATTTCTGTTCTTGACCTCTTCAAATACAGCTTTTATAAAAATTTCACGGAAGCCTTGTTCTTCCATTTCTTCGCACATCTCATATTTGGTCAAGAAGATTTTGCGGTCTTGAAGCGCGTATTCAATGCGGGCCATGTTGTCGCCCACTTCCAGCTCGAATTGTCTTAAGAATTCGTTATCGGTTATTTCTACATCTTCAATCATAGGGAATTGTTTTGATTCAATTAGTTTTTCATTAAAACCGCTGTAACTCGTTATTTTTCAAACTTTTAACAAAATGTGTTTTCAAAGTTTGAATTGTACTGTCAAGTGCCTCGTTATCAGCAAGTACAGTGCCGTTAATTACGAAAATATAGCTACGTTGGTTTTCTTGGTTAGTTTTCTTGTCATTATCGTTGCAAAAAGCGGGTTTTGAAGCGATAACATGTAGGATGTTTTTCATAAGAATGCTCAATTCTTGAGCGTTTTTTCTCACAGGTTATGTAAATTTACGAAATATCTTTGTTGTAACCCATTAAATCGGCTTACAAAGCAATATGCACAATAAAAAAACAGCAATTTATTTTATTCCGGGCTTAGCGGCGGGAAAGGAAATCTTTAAAAACATTGATCTTCCAAGGGATCGATATGAGGTTCATATATTGGAATGGCTTATTCCGGAAAAGAAAGAACCTATGGAGTCCTACGCCCAGCGAATGGCCGCACGGATAATTGAAACAGATGCCATCTTGGTTGGAATATCATTTGGAGGTGTTGTGGCGCAAGAGATGAGTTTATTTTTATCACTTCGGAAACTGATCATTATTTCAAGTATTAAAAGCAAGGCTGAGTTACCTGCTCGGTTAAAACTTACCCGTAAAACAAGGCTTCATAGATTGGTGCCTACGGGTTTAATTTTGAGTGCTCAAGATCTTACTAATTATGCTGTAGGGCCTCGTTCGCGAAAGCGCTTGGCGATCTACAACGAATATCTGCATGTTCGGAATAAGCAATATCTCGATTGGGCTATTGAAAATATGGTTTGTTGGCAACGAGAAGAACCTTTAGAGCAAGTGGTGCATATACATGGAGACGGAGATGTGGTACTTCCTTCCAAAAATATCAGCAATTTTATCTGCATTGAAGGAGGGACTCATGTAATGATCCTCAATAAGGCGCGTCAGATCTCAGATAAATTGATAGATATCATTGAAAATAATTAATGATATTTCCTTTTGAGCAGGCTACTTAATTTTTATCTTTAAAAAAAAATAGAGGATATGTCTTTACTTTCAAAAATCGGTCTGCTGACTATACTTATAGCAGTTGGAGCGCTTTGTACCTATGCCGTTCAAGAGCCGCCAACCGACGAAACTTTAGAGAAGAAGTTGATTAATGATTACAACGTTTATGCCTTGCAACTACCAGATTATATGGAGTTTGCGGGAGAACCTGTGCCCTTAAATAATCCAGACATACGCGAGCGTATGGATCGTGAGTTGTTGGTAAATACTTATTGGCAGTCTAATATGCTCATCATGATCAAACGAGCGAATAAATATTTTCCGATCATTGAACCTTTACTTGCCAAGCATGGTTTGCCAGACGATTTTAAATATTTAGCGGTTGCTGAAAGCGGATTAGACAATGTACAATCGCCAGCCGGTGCTGCCGGATTTTGGCAATTTCTTAAAAGTACGGGTAAGGAATACGGCTTAGAGATCAATGAATATGTAGATGAACGCTACCACTTAGAGAAGGCAACCGAAGTTGCGGCTGAGTATTTAATAAAATCAAAATCTCGTTTTGGTAGTTGGACTGCGGCTTGTGCGGCTTACAATGCCGGAAATGCAGGTGTAAGTAAACAAATGGAGCGCCAGGATGTTGATGATTATTACGATCTGTTGCTTAATAGCGAGACCAGCAGATATGTATTTAGAATACTTGCATTTAAGGAGATCTTAAATAATCCGAAGAAATATGGTTTTAATTATAGAGATAAAGACCTCTATACTGCCGTGCCAACCAATAAAGTTTTAGTTGATACTGCGGTCACCGATTTTGCTCAGTTTGCTAAGCGATTTGGGATCAATTATAAGATCTTAAAAATTCACAATCCGTGGCTACGAGATACATATTTAAGAAATGCCTCTGGAAAACAGTACTATATTGAGATCCCAGAAACAGGCTTTTACTCAACTGGACAATAAAGAACTACCCTATAATTAGTATCCTTTTGAAACCAGACAATTCTATGAACATGACATTAATATTATCGCTAGTTATCATTGGTCTATTGGCAGGAATTCTTAGCGGTTTTATGGGTGTTGGAGGCGGAGTAGTAATGATTCCGCTAATGATGATGTTGCTTGGGTTTGATCAGCACGAAGCCCAAGGAATGAGTTTGGCGGTATTAGCGATTCCCGTAACTTTTGTAGCCGCATACACCTACCATACTTCCGGACATCCTATCAATTGGAAGTTTGCCCTTGTAATCGCTGTTTTTTTTGTAATAGGGGGCTTTTTAGGCTCAAAGTTTGCTGTCGCGATCAATCAAAACGTATTAAAAAAGATCTTTGCCGTTATATTAGTTATTGCCGCGATCAAGATGTTTTTTGGGAAATAGTTTTCTTCTGAAGAAATCCTCAATAAGAAATAAACTTAATATTTAGAATACTTATAAATTTGCTTTAAACAAAAAGATCGGCCTTAGGCCGATCTTTTTGTTACTTTGGTTTTTATGAGTTATGGTTTTGGATCATCTTGAGTCACCAAATCATTTTGTTTGTCGTCTGAAAAGTTCTTTAACAAAGAAATCCCGTTGTAAAAGGCATTGTAATTGAGTTCGAAAGAGATCTCATATTCTTCATTATAGGGATGTAATACCCCGCGGCGCACATCAACGATCATTTTGTCCTTATTGATAAAAAAGGAAGTAGGAAAGCCTAAGCTATGCTTCATGGTTTCCACTATATGATCATGGGTGTTCTCCGTTTCGTCAACATACAAAATAGTTATGTTCTTGCTATATTCTTTAGACGCCTTGCGAACCTTGCTTTTGCTGTCCCAGAACAGTACTACGAAATCAATATATTTTGAGTATTCCTTGGCTATACCATTTAGAGCAGGGATCTCTCCTTTACCTGGTGTACACCATGAGGCATAGGTCATTAAAAAGACTGGTTTTTCAAAATCATTGAGTTCTACTTTTCGGCCAGAAAGCTTTCTTACTTTAAAATTATCAAGGTAGCTTTTGTTGATCACGTTGTTAACCAGAGAATCGAAAAGAAATTCGGCGCGTTCAAAATCTTGCATAGCATATGCCTCTGCAGCTTGGCGATTATATTTCTTAATACTTTTACCAATCGCTTGAGAGAATAGGTTCTTTGGCTCCAAGTCTTGTGCTTGAGCTGAAAAAGTAACCAATAAGATCAATAGGAGTAGTTTTTTTACCATACGCCTCTGTGAAATTTATGGTACAAAAGTACGTAGTCAGAATCGATGTAGCCTGAACTATTCGACCAAATTAATTAAATAATCGTTGAATTACTAATTTTAGTAAGACAATTCTGTCAGTAACAGATTGTATTGAAGGAATTTAGCGTCTACCACCTCGTCCTGCTCGTCCACCGCCATATTGTTGTTTTGGCTGTCCAGCACGTTTCATATTCTGCTTCATCATTTTTATTTGATCGTCGAGCATATTGTGTTTGTCCAACTTCTTTGCTTCCGAAAGCAAGATCTCAGCGTCACGTCTTCTATTTTTGGTCATTGCTATCCCTGCAAGATTGAGTTTTGTCATGGCCATATCGGCATCCATACTTAAACCAAGACTAACGGCTTTTTTAAAGTATTTTTCGGCTTCATTCATATTGGTTTGTGAAACCATAAGACCATTTAAGTAGTTATAGTACCCTTGTTGCTTTTTGACAAGCGCACCTTCGGGATTACTAATACGATCCAACCATTTTTTTGCTCCAGGAAAATCTTGTTTCCGAAGTCGTAAAAAGGCTAACAGTATCATTTCATTTTTAAAGTAGAGGAGTACAAACATTCCAGCAAGAAGGATGAACATGATGCCATTACCAATGTTACCTTCTACAAATTGCCAAACGGCTGCTGCGATAACTAATACGGCTAAAACTAATTTTATATTTTTGTTGAACATGTATAGGTTTTATGTGCGATGAAAGCCATGATCAAGGCTTTAAGGTTTTGAACGCGCAAAGGTACGAAAAACAATGAAAAATATTTACATTTTACATTTGGGTACGAAAAAAAAGATTGTATATTTGCACCCGCCTACGCAAACATACATATGTTGCTTTGGTAGAAGAACCTTATAAAAAGGTTTGAAAAGCACTAAGATATATCAGTAGATTAAAGTTATACTATAATGAGCAAAAGAACATTTCAGCCATCGAAAAGGAAAAGAAGAAATAAACACGGTTTTAGAGAGCGCATGGCATCTGTAAACGGTAGAAAAGTACTTGCTGCTCGTCGAGCAAAAGGTAGAAAGAAACTTTCTGTGTCTTCTGAAACTCGTCACAAAAAATAATGTTGATAAGTCATAAATAAAAAGGTGTTGTTTTATAAGCAACACCTTTTTTTTATACCCCAATGCGTCGTAATTTTACCGAACTCTAAAAAGCACCTTCGAAATGCCAAAAAACGAGCAAATAAAATCAGTTTTAATTATCGGTTCAGGCCCTATTGTTATTGGTCAAGCATGTGAATTTGACTATTCCGGATCCCAATCTTTACGTTCGTTGCGAGAAGATGGAATTGAGACCGTTTTGATCAATTCAAATCCGGCAACCATCATGACCGATCCTTCCATGGCAGATCATGTTTATTTACTGCCATTAACAACAAAATCAATTATACAGATATTAAAGGAGCATCCACAAATTGATGCGGTACTTCCTACTATGGGTGGCCAAACCGCCCTTAACTTAGCCATCGAGGCTGATGAGAAAGGAATATGGAAAGATTTTGGCGTTGAACTTATTGGAGTAGATATTGACGCGATCAACATTACTGAAGATAGAGAACAGTTTAGAACTTTAATGGAAAAGATAGGTGTGGCTATGGCACCTCAAGCTACAGCAACTTCTTACTTAAAAGGTAAGGAGATTGCACAAGAATTTGGGTTTCCATTAGTGATACGAGCGTCTTATACCTTAGGAGGAGCTGGAGCATCGATTGTTCATAAGCCAGAAGATTTTGATGAATTACTTACCCGCGGATTAGAAATATCACCCATCCATGAAGTAATGATCGATAAGGCCATGATGGGCTGGAAAGAATACGAATTAGAACTACTTCGTGATTCAAACGATAATGTCGTTATTATTTGTGCCATCGAAAATATGGATCCCATGGGAATTCATACAGGTGATTCAATCACCGTGGCTCCTGCGATGACATTGAGCGATAGAACCTACCAACGTATGCGTGATATGGCAATCCATATGATGCGCAGTATTGGTGATTTCGCGGGGGGATGTAATGTACAGTTTGCTGTAAGTCCGGATGAAAAGGAAGACATCATCGCTATTGAGATCAATCCTAGAGTGTCTCGGTCATCTGCACTTGCATCAAAAGCGACTGGCTATCCAATTGCTAAGATCGCGACAAAATTGGCTATTGGGTATCATCTAAATGAATTGGATAATCAAATTACGAAGTCAACTTCGGCTCTTTTTGAACCTACTTTAGATTATGTTATTGTAAAAATTCCGCGTTGGAATTTCGATAAATTTGAAGGCTCAGACAGAACATTAGGATTGCAAATGAAGGCAGTTGGAGAAGTAATGGGTATTGGCCGATCATTTCAGGAGGCCCTGCACAAGGCTACTCAGTCTTTAGAGATCAAACGAAATGGTCTTGGAGCCGATGGAAAAAGCTATACAGATTACCAACAGATCTTAGATAAACTGGAGAACGCAAGTTGGGATCGCGTATTTGTTATTTATGATGCCATTCAAATGGGAATTCCACTAAGTAGGATCCACGAGATCACAAAAATTGACATGTGGTATCTCAAGCAATATGAAGAATTATACATGCTTGAAACGGAAATCTCAAAATTTACACTTGATACCTTACCGCGAGAATTACTCCTTGAAGCGAAACAGAAAGGATATGGAGATAGACAGATCGCTCATATGCTGAAATGTCTTGAAAGCCAGGTGCATAAAAAACGTCAGGAATTAAATATTAAGCGTGTTTACAAATTAGTGGATACCTGCGCTGCCGAATTTAAAGCCGAAACACCATATTATTATTCAACTTTTGAAAATGACATGGAGACGGCAGATGGTAATCGTTATGCCGAAAACGATAGCGTAGTTACCGATAAGAAAAAAATAATCGTACTTGGTTCTGGTCCTAATCGGATTGGTCAAGGTATTGAATTTGATTATTGCTGTGTACACGGTGTACTTGCTGCCGCCGAATGTGGGTACGAAACTATCATGATCAATTGTAATCCTGAAACTGTTTCAACCGATTTTGATGTGGCAGATAAGCTTTATTTTGAACCTGTTTTTTGGGAACATATTTATGATATCATTCAGCATGAAAAACCTGAGGGTGTTATTGTACAGCTTGGTGGACAAACAGCTCTGAAACTTGCTGAAAAGCTAGAGAAATACGGTATCAAGATCATGGGGACAAGTTTTGAAGCCCTAGATCTAGCAGAAGATCGTGGAAGCTTTTCCAGAATTTTGCAGGAAAACAACATTCCATATCCTGAATTTGGTGTTGCTGAAACAACTGAAGAAGCCCTGCAGCTTGCAGATCACCTAGATTTTCCACTATTGATAAGACCTTCTTATGTTCTTGGTGGACAAGGAATGAAGATCGTAATTAACAAAAAAGAATTAGAAGATCACGTAGTAGATCTGCTTCGGAAAATTCCGAATAATAAACTATTGCTAGACCATTATCTCGATGGAGCGATAGAAGCGGAAGCAGACGCGATCTGCGACGGTGAAAATGTGTATATCATTGGTATTATGGAACATATTGAACCATGTGGTGTCCATTCTGGAGATTCAAACGCAACTTTACCACCATTTAATCTTGGTGAGTTTGTAATGCAACAAATAAAAGATCACACCAAGAAAATTGCATTAGCGCTAAACACAGTAGGTTTGATCAATGTTCAATTTGCTATTAAAGACGATAAGGTTTATATTATTGAAGCTAATCCTAGAGCATCGAGAACCGTTCCTTTTATTGCCAAAGCTTATGGAGAGCCATATGTAAATTATGCAACCAAAGTAATGCTTGGTGAAAAGAAAGTAACCGATTTCAAATTTGAGCCAAAACTCAAAGGGTACGCGATAAAGCAACCAGTATTTAGCTTTAATAAGTTTCCAAATGTGAATAAACAGCTAGGACCTGAAATGAAAAGTACAGGTGAAAGCATCCTATTTATTGATAGTTTGAAAGACGATCAGTTCTACGATCTGTACTCAAGACGAAAAATGTACTTGAGTAAATAATTACAAGCTTTCTTCTAGAGAAAATCCCTTACTTTTTAAAGTAAGGGATTTTTTTTTACTCTAAAATTCGGAGTTTTTGTGTTTGAGTTGTTCTATTTATAGAATAGGATAAAAGAAAACAATATAGAATGAAAATACTTAGCTGCATTTTTCTAATTATTAGCATGACCACCATGGCTCAGGATGTCTTTGAAACCGCGAGAAAAGGAGATGTGGCGACCATGGAGGCTTTGTGTGGGTCTACCGCGGAAATTTTAAATGAAGCAAATGCCGAAGGTTATACTCCGCTGATGTTAGCGGCCTATTATGGACATATAGAAATGACTACCTATTTAGTCAAGAAAGGGGCGGTTATCGACGGAAAAAGTAAATATGGAACACCTATCATGGCAGCTACCGTTAAAAATAATGAGGCAATTGTTGATTTACTCTTAGCCAATGGAGCAGATCCAAACATACAAGATACTAACGGCAAAACAGCCTTGCTGTATTGTTCCACTTTTGGGTTAAATACTATCGCAGAAAAACTCTTAAAAGCAGGAGCAACGACTAATTTGAAGGACAATACCGGCAATAACGCATTAGATTACGCAATACTGAGACAAAACGAAACACTAATCAAACTTTTAAATCAATATCAATGAAAAAAATTACCACTTTATTCGCTTTAATTTTCGCATTTGCAATGAATGCTCAAGTAACAACTGGTGTGATTAATTTTACAGCAGGATACACCGGCACGATCGAAATTGACAATACAGATGTCACTATTACATTAATTGGGCCTAGTGATTTATGGCTCGGACTTGGATTTGGCGTTGATTCTATGACCAATGGTGGTGATGTAATTACACATGACTCAACAGGTTTTAATGATCGTCAATTTTTGGGAATAGGAACTCCTCCTACAACAGATACACAAGATTGGACCGTGGTTTCTAACGATGTTGCTAGTGGCGTTCGTACTTTGGTTGTTACCAGGTCACTTACAGGTTCTGATGCTACAGATTTTACTTTTGACGATACTGCATCGAGCATCTTACTTGTATGGGCACATGGTGATGGAACAGATACTTTAAGTTATCACGGAGCAAATAATAAAAATGATATTGTTGTGGCTTTAGAACCTATATTGGGAGTAAATGATCAAAGTTTATCTAATAATTTGAAGATATTCCCAGTTCCAGCATCAGATTTAGTAACCGTATCTATTGCAGATTTTAATAGTGGTTCAGCAACCATTACATTGTATTCAATGCTCGGACAAGCTGTTCAGCAAACTGTAATTTCAGAAAAAAGTACAATCCTTGATATTTCAGCATTATCTACAGGTCTTTATTTGGTTAATGTTTCAACCGAAAATGGTTTTGCATCTCAAAAGATTATTAAAAATTAGAATCATTCTTATATGAAGTTTTATCTCGTGTGTTTTTTTCTGGTAGGGTTCCTATTCGCTGGGTGTACTAATAATACCATAGATGATTTGGAGGGAATACAACAAGGGGATGACGATGGTGGAATGGAGCTTGTGGTCTATCAAGATGTACAGCCAATATTCGTTAATAATTGTATTGTTTGCCATTCAAATCCGCCACAGAACGGTGCCCCCATGTCGCTGATGACCTTTGATGCTGTTGTCAATGCTGTAAATACTCGAGGTTTACTAAATAGAATTAGCAGAAACGAAGGAGAAAGTGGGCTTATGCCATTGGGTGGACCACGATTACCGCAAACATCAATAAATCTTATTGTACAATGGGTTGATGATGGTCTAATAGAAAATTAAAAAATTGCTATGAAAAGAATTATTTTAATTTTAGGGATAAGCATTGGGAGTCTTTCACTTCTCACTGCTCAATCTAAATACACGACCAAAACAGGCACTATTCACTTTGAGGCTTCCGTTCCTTCTTTTGAAGAAGTAAAGGCAGAGAACACCAATGTTAGTGCTATTTTTAATACCGACACGGCAGAATTCGCCGCCCTTGCACTAGTCAAAGGTTTTAGGTTTAAAGTGGCTCTTATGGAGGAACACTTCAATGAAAACTATATTGAATCCTCCAAATACCCAAAAGCCATCGTACGAGGAACACTCAAAAATTTTGATGTAGATCAGTTAAGTACATCGCCCTTGGAATATGAACTTGAAGGTGTGATCAATTTACACGGACAAGAACAAAAATTGCTTATTCCTATAATGCTGCAACAGTCTTCTGGCGGAATCATTCAAATAACAGCAAATTTTACGCTAAAACCAGAAGCATTTGGAATAAAGATCCCCGGAATTGTTCGTAACAAAGTAGCCGAAGAAGTAAATGTTAGTGCACAACTCAACTTAAGTAATTAATAGACTTATGCGAAGAAAACGAATGCTTATTGCTCTAATATTGTTGCTTATTGGAAGTTATTTCGGCTATCATTATCTCTATCAGGAGCACCGCGATATTCAAACGGAAACTACTTTTTTAGAAACAGATAGTGAAGGAATCGTCCGTCTATTTACCGATTCAAGCACGCCAAAGGTTTTAAATCAAACTGTAATGGTCAAAGGCACCGTTACTCAGATGGAGGAAGGTGGAATTACCTTAGATGAAATGGTACACTGTAGCTTCTCAAGCTTGCCATTAGAAGTAGAAGTAGGGGACGAGGTTGTTGTAAAAGGACGGTGTATAGGCTATGATGATTTATTCGAAATTGTAAAATTGGACCAATGTTCCATCATTAACTAATAACTCCTATGAAGAAACTCATTATTTTCATGCTCTTTACTCCTTTTTGTTTATTGGCACAAGATGATTTGCTAGATGAACTTGAAGAGGGGCTTGTTCGAGATAATTCGGTGATAGCCGCCTTCAAAGGTTTAAAGGTTGTTAATTTCGAATCCACTAAACTTGCCAGTCATAAAGACCTTTTTCTTGTCGTTTCTCATAGATTTGGAACTGTTCAAAATGGTATTGATGATTTCTTCGGATTAGATAATGCTGTAACACAAATAAAATTTATCTACGGAATAAAGGAATGGTTAAATGTGGGAATCGCGAGAAGCTCTTTTCTGAAAAAATATGGCGCGCACATTAAATACAGACTAAGGCAGCAAGAGGAGGAAGGCTTTCCTGTTACAATTGTAGGTTATAACTTGGTTACGATAAATACAAGTTTAGATAAGGACATTTATCCAAACATTGATCTTAGTGATAAGCTAACATATACTTCGCAAATTTTAATATCAAGAAAGTTTTCTGAGGATCTTTCGTTACTGCTAGCGCCAACCTTTATCCATGAGAATGTAGCTACACGAAGCATAGTACCCATGTTTGGGGGTGGCTCGAATACTTTTGATGAGAACAACAATCAATTTGCCGTCGGTCTTGGAGGACGCTATAAACTAACGAATCGTTGGAGTATAAATATGGATTATGGTGTGCATTTAAACCGAAATGAGAATTCAGTATATAAGAACCCACTATCTATTGGATTTGATTTAGAAACAGGAGGCCATGTTTTCCAGATGCATTTTACCAATGCGCAAGCTATGTTTGAAGAAGGCTTTATAGTAAATGGCCAAGGCGATTGGAGTGATGGTGATTTTTTCTTCGGATTTAACTTAAGCCGCGTATTCTAGTTTCTATTAAAATGCGGCGAATTCTCCTTTGAAACGTCCGTGACGAAATACTTAGAGTCTCCCCAGAAAAAGAAGGTGTCAAAGCGCTCAATATAGGTAAGTTTGACATAGTTACCCTGATATTCTTGCATCTTTTTAATCACTTCCTCTTCATTGTCTAATACTGAAAAAGGAAATATCTGGGCACCGCTAATCCCTTGACTTATCTCGCCTTCCCATGTTTTTACAATTACACCTTTATGGCTAAATTTTATAAGCTCGCCCGCCCGAGTTCCTTCAGAATAAGGCACAAAATAGACAAATGCGAAGTACAGTAAATAGAGCGCTAACAGACTTCCGAGGATAATAAAAAGAACCTTTTTCATGATTTTATTGCTAATAATCCTTAAATTTAATCAAAACCTTGGCTATGAAAACTATTTATACCCTACTCTTTTCGTTATTTTTTGCATCTTTTTGTACTGCTCAAACTTATTTTAGTGACTTTGAAGATGGTACCTTACAAAATTGGCTAAATGTTGATGCCACAACAGACGGTATGTCGGTACAAGGAGATCCCGGCAGTATGTATCTACAAAAGATCACCGATGGTAGCTTAAGTGGCGAAGGACTTATGGCTATTGTAAATGGATTTGATTATAACGGAGATTATACTTGTGATGATCCTAGTGGAATTAATTGTTTTGGAGAATTTACGGTAGTTACTAGAAATCAAAATGCCTTCGACCTTCATATCCGAATAGGCTTTGTGGGTGCTAACGGGACTCTTGTCGCTTCTCAGAACGCAGCTGTACTACCAGCGAACTCAGATTGGACTGGTTTGCTTTTAGAACCCTATTTTCCGCATTTAGCAGTGGTTTCAGGCTCAGGAACTGTAGAGGAGACGATGGCAGATGTGCAAGAAATGAGAGTTTTTCACAATGAAAACTTTAGCTTTGACGGAGATCAAGTTGTTGGAACCTTAGAAATAGAACTAATATATGTTGATCAATTGCTAAATATTGCGGAGCAAGCGCTACAGTTGGCAGTTATATATCCCAATCCAGCTTCCGAAGAAGTTAATATCACCTTTAAGGAAGCGATTGATACTGAATTCACAGTTTATGATATCTTCGGAAAACGTATGTCTAAGACTTCATCAAATGAAGCTAACGTATCGCTGCCTATCTCTGAATTAGCATCAGGAGTCTATTTTCTCCAACTGAAATCGGGTGACGCTGTGATGACACGAAAATTTGTCAAACAATAACTCAATAGTTTCGGTAGATAGTAACGATGTGTACTAAACACGCCCAAGCAACCGGTAAGCCAACAATGATAAAAAGAATGCCTAATCCTAGATGCATACCTGTCTGATATTCTTTTTCAAAGGTTTCGGTTTGCGATATTATTACTTCATAAATTCCACCTCCTAGAACGCCTATACCTAGAACTACCAATATCAAAATTTGAATTGCAGCCCAAATTAATTCTAAAAGCTTAATCAGTTTCATCTTCCTCGGCTCGCTTAAGAAGTTTTTCGTCTATAGTTTTACTTGCTTTCGCTCCCAGTTTCTTTAAACGCTCCACACGCCGTACTAGATTACCTTTTCCGGTAAGTTTTTTCATGGCATTTTCATAACTTCCCTGAACCGTTCCAATTTGTTTTCCAACTTTAATAAGTTCGTCGGTTAAATTGGTAAATGAATCATAAAGCGCTCCAGCTTGTATGGCAATTTCTAGGGCATTTTGCTGCTGCTTCTCATTATTCCACATACTGTCAATAGTACGAAGTGTAGCGAGTAGTGTAGTTGGTGTAACGATCACAATATTCTTTTCAAAAGCCGAATTGTAAATATTGTTATCCTGATTGATCGCTATAGCGAAAGCTGGTTCAATAGGAACGAAAAGAAGCACAAAATCGGGACTTTCAATTTGATAGATATCTTGATAGTTCTTTGCACTTAATTGGTCAATATGTTTTCTAAGGGAGGCTATATGCTCTTTTAAATGTTGCCCACGCAAATCATCATCGTCTTCATTAACAAAGCGCTCGTATGCCACCAACGAAACTTTAGAGTCAATGATCATCCGTTTGTTATCTGGCAAGTGTAGTACAACATCAGGCAATACGCGGCGACCCTCATCTGTGGTAAAACTATTTTGAACAAAATATTCACGATCTTTTTCGAGGCCGCTTTTTTCAAGTACTCGCTCTAGCACCAATTCGCCCCAATTTCCTTGAATTTTTGAATCTCCTTTGAGTGCCTTTGTAAGGTTGGTGGCCTCTTTGCTCATTTGCTCGTTGAGTTCTTTTAGACCAATGATCTGCTGACGAAGCATGGCGTGTCTATCGATACTTTCTTTATGACTATCGTCTACCTTTTTTTCAAATTTTTCGATTTTTTCTTGAAGCGGCTTTAGAATACCATCAATATTCTCTTTGTTCTGTTTGGTGAATTTTTCGCTTTTACTATCTAGGATCTTGTTTGCTAAATTTTCAAATTCTATTGTAAATTTTTCCTGCAATTTTTCAACCTCCTGTTTTTGCTCACGTAGCTTATTTTCAACATTGTCAAACTCTGCATTACGTTTAATAAGTTCACCGTTTAGAAAATCTTTTTCACTTCGAATTTGCTCACGTTCCTGAATGGTTCGTTCAAACTGCTCATTCAAACGCTCCGTTTGATCTGCCGCCTGTGCTAAGCGTTCCTCCAGCTTACTATTCTCACTTTTGTGTTTAAGACGTGCGAAAAGGTTACCTAGAAAGGCACCAACGAGGATGCAAAATGCAGCCAGAAGGAGAAAAAGGATTGTTTCGTTCATTGTATTGTGATGTAAAGCGTAAAGATAGTAAGTTCGATTTCAAAAGAAGAAAGAAGCGGGGAAGAAGTTGGATGTTGGGTGCTGAGAGTTTGATGATGGAGCTCAATGCGCATTTCCAACAATATGAAAAATTAAATAGCTCATTTAAATTTAATAAAAGCTAAAGGTTACGTCTTCTTGGCTTGGCGTATAAAAAGTTCTATTTCCGTAGAAGGCTTAAGGTTTAATCGTAAACCGACCGTTATTTTTGTCAAATTGAATGATCTCTTTCGGAAAAAGACTTTCAAAACAACCTGCTTCAATCAATTTACACGGATCATCGATATAGGTAGCCTGCGGCGTCATGACGATCATTTGATCTGATAGTTGAATGGCCAGATCGACTTCGTGTGTAGAAAAAAGGATGGTTTTCTTTTCTTCGGAAGCGAGTCGTTTTAATAATTTTAAAACATAGGCGCGATGATATAGATCAAGATGGGTTGTGGGCTCATCCAAAATAATGATAGGTGTATCTTGAGCCAAAGCACGAGCGATATACACCCGCTGTCGTTGACCATCGCTCAATTCAAAACACTTTCGTTCCGCCAGTTTTTTTGTGTCGGTAATTTCTAAGGCGTGTGAAATAGCCAAAAGATCTTCCGAAGTGAGTTTTCCCATCCAATTGGTATAGGGTTGTCTTCCAAGAGAGACCAATTCGCTTACCGTTAAATTCTGAGAAGCAGGCGTTTCAGTAAGCACAACACTTAATTTGGACGCTAACTCCATGGGCGCGTAATCTAATAAATCTCGATTTAAAAGCGATATAGAACCTTGCAACGGTGCTTGCATACCTGCTAAGGTCCGCAATAACGTAGATTTCCCAATACCGTTAGCACCTACGAGTCCAATTAAATTTCCCTTCGGAAGGGCAAGATCTATTGATTCGGCGATCAAATTGCGATTTTTCTTCGTTGCATATCCAATCGATAATGCATTGGCTCTTAAAACGATATGTTCCATTTCCGAAGTCATTAAAACAATAATTTTCGTTTTCGAACTAATAACCATATCACCACGGGAGCACCAACCAAGGAGGTAATAGCGTTAATAGGTAAGGTGTATTCGCTAAAGGGTAATTGCGCTACAGTGTCACATATCAACATTAAAATACTTCCGCAAAGTAGTACGGCAGGAAGTAATATGAGATGATTGGATGTTTTAAAAAATTGTCGTGTGATGTGCGGGACCGCGAGCCCAACAAAAGCGATCGGTCCCGCAAAGGCTGTGATGCTTCCCGCCAAAATACTTGTGGCAACAATGATCATTAAAGTGGTTCGTTTGATCCGCAAGCCCATACTTTTGGCGTAATTTTCGCCAAGTAGCAAACCATTTAATGCTTTGCTGCTTGCCAAACTGAGTACAATTCCTAAACCAAAACAAAGTGCTAAAATAAACACGCCATACCACGATTGATTTCCTAAACTTCCGAAGGACCAAAAAATAAACTGCTGTAATTGTTCGGCATTGCTGAAATACGATAAAACGGCCACCACAGCTCCCGTGACACTTCCAAACATGAGTCCGATGATCAAAATAGCCATGGTGTCTTTTATTCGGAAGGTGACTGCGAGTACAGCTAGTAATACTAGAAAACTACCTAATGCCGAAGCGATCACCAAGCTCCATTCGCTTAATAGTACACTTCCGAAGAAACCACCAAAAACACCAGCGCCTAAGATCAAAATTGCAACACCCAAACTGGCACCACTACTTAAGCCTAATACAAACGGACCCGCAAGTGGGTTCCGAAATAGCGTTTGCATCAATAGTCCTGAAACAGCCAAACCACCACCCGCCATAATGGCTGTGAGCGCTTTGGGTAAGCGGTAATCTATAATAATATAGTGCCAGCTCTCCTTGGAGATATTAGTTGTAAAAAGACTCGCCAACACATCTTTAAAAGGAATAGCCACCGAACCTAAGCTCATATTGATCAAAAATAGCACGACCAAAAGTCCTGTAAGACCTATAAAATAGCCGCGATATGTCTGGCTCGTTTCCATTACTTTAATTTAGAAAAAAAGTACAATTCGTGTTCGGGAAGGAGGGTAGGATGTAAAATTTTAATGATGTCCTTTAGCACAATATCTGGGCGATTGGGAGCAAGTTCATAATAAAGAACACCACCCGTTTCACCTATTTTATTAGTAAAGCTAAAGACATTTTGATTTTTAAAAGCATCAAATTGCTGGTAGACCGAATGGGTCTCTTTTAATTGTGACAAACTACTAAATTGACCCGGACCGATCCAAAACTCAGCCGTTCTTCCTTGATCCAAAACAGCCTCTAAGTTGAGAGATAAACTTCCCGTACCTTGACTTTCATGCCATAAGTAATCACCATTCGCATCAGCAATAAATTGCGCGGCCCAGCTATTTCCTTGCGGAAGATACCAAACGTCTTTATACATGGCACCACTTAAAACAGTTGGTTTTTTTGATGCTTTGGCGGCAATGGCTTTTGCTTCCAAATATGCCGCTTCTACACGATTAAATAAACTATCGGCTTCCTTTTCTTTTCCATAGAGCGCACCAAAGAACTTGATCCATTCGGCCTTTCCCAACGGATGAGTTTCGGTCCAATCGCTATTGTAAAGCACAGGAATTCGGGCCTTGCGTAAGGTGCTAAAGGTGTCGTTGTTTCCATCTACCGCAAAACCCACCACGGCATCAGGCGCAAGTTCGATAAGCACCTCGGTATTGAGATCTTCATTTTTACCAATTTCTTTTATCTTTTCTTCGGAAATGAGCTTGCGGGTGGCTTCAGAAGAGATGTAATCTAAGTTAGGAAATCCCTTGAGCGTTTCGAGCACGCCTAATTGTTCTAAAGACGGGATATGGGTGGTTGACGTAACGATCATATTTTTTATAGGAACTTCCACGATAGCATCAAAAGCATATTGAGTAACAAAATTTGCCTTGTCTTTTACTAGAATATAACGAAAGGTTTTGTCTGCACCCGGCCACGGATTACTAATATTGATCACGGTGTGCTCGCCCATTTTTTCAAGCGTAAACCCTTTGGCATAACGAATACCTTCTTTAGGTACTTTATTTTCTACAATGGGAGTTTTGGGAGTTTCTTTACAGCCAAAGCAAATGATCACAATAAAAGCAAGGATAATTTTATTCATGCCCAAAAATAAGATTATTTGTTTGTAACACTAAACGATTGCCTATTTCATTATTGATTTTTCTTGAAAATTGAAGCGATCTAAGTTCCAAAATACTTCTATCGCAAATCTCAGACATGCATAAAGTAAAGACTAGCATTTTATGTATAGAATTTAGTTTCGATTAAAATTTTGTCCTACTTTCGCACTCGAATTTTGGTGAGTAATCACTCTTAAAAGGGAATTCGGTTTAATGCCGAAGCTGTTCCCGCAACTGTAAGTCCTCCGCCTCAGCGGAGTGTGAAACTTCAAAACCACTGTCCTTTACATAATAGGATGGGAAGGTACACAACGACAAGCCAGGAGACCTGCCCATTTTCACAAGTCTAACTTTCGGGATAAAAGTTTGAGACACTAAAGCCTATGGAAGCTCATATTTTGAGCGACCATGAGCCCTACGTATCTTTTCCCGAGCAATAATTGGTAAAAATGAAACAAAACCTATGTATGCTCGTATTTCTTGCAACTGCCGCTCTTACCAGCGCTCAAGAAACACAAACCGTATCACAACTCGATTCGGTATTTATTGACTCCAAAATCCAACGTCCGCGTAAGGAAAGTGGAAAAGTGATCACCACCATTTCAGAAGAAACCCTTCAAAACAGTCCAGGCGTTGATGTTGCAACGCTTATCAATGAGGTTTCAGGTATTGAGATCAATGGTTCGCGAAGTAACGCCGGACAGAACTTGAGCTATTTTGCGCGTGGCGGAAATAGCCGTCAAGTCGTTATTTTGGTTGATGGGGTGCCGTTAACCGATCCGTCTAGTATCAACAACGAATATGACCTTCGTTTGGTGGCCGCAAGTTCACTTTCCAAGATCGAGATCATTAAAGGTGCGTCTAGCGTCTTGTATGGTTCGGGAGCGGGAACTGCAGTCATTAGTTTAACGACCAAGCCTGAATCGAAACAACCCATTGCGGCTACTTTTACTTCAAGTGTAGGGAGCAATAGTTCTTCGGAAACGGAAGACAAAAAGTATCAAATTGCCGAATTCACCAATGCAGCTTCGATATACGGGACATTAAACAAGTTCTTTTATAAAGCCGATTTTGGACAGCGTTATATCGACGGGTTGTCGGCTGTAGCAGCGCCCGAAGGAGTAGAAGCTTTTGATGCAGATGATTATAACACCTTCAATACGCGCCTTAATCTCGGGGTGCATATTTCCGAAGACATTCAAATTAGTCAGTTTGTGAGTTTAGATAAATTCAAGACTGGTTTTGATGACTTTAGTTATGTGGATGCCAACAATCGATCTGTGAGTCGCCAAATTAGAACGGGCGGAAATTTTCAGTGGAAATATAAAAAAGGAGTCTATGTTTTTAACGATAGTTATACGTGGTTAGAACGTGAGATCGAATCGTCGTATCCAGCTAAATACGATGCGAAAAACTATACATTAGACAATTATCTAACCTATAATTTCAGTGAATCAATTACCGCTTTGGTTGGTTTGCAGTATGTAAATGCCAAGTTCAATTCCTTTTCAATTCCTTTTGGAGCAAATGATTTCGAGCAACAAGTTGATGAGGAAAACGCGAAGTACTCAAGTATCGATCCGTATGTAAATGTGGTGTATACTTCAAAATTCGGACTCACAATTAATGCTGGTGGCCGATTAAATAACCATAGTGATTATGGTACGCATGTGGTTTATAATTTAAATCCGTCGTATAATTTTGACTTCGGAAAAAACACTTTAAAGGTATTGGCTTCGTATAGCACGGCTTATATTACGCCTTCATTGTTTCAATTGTACGACCCAATTTACGGTAATGCCGAGTTGGAGCCAGAAGAAAATACAACGATTGAAGCAGGGTTAGAATTTTCGAACCAATCGCCGTTACGAGCAAGCGTTGTTTACTTCCGAAGAAACGAAAATAACTTTGTAGATTTTGTGACTGTTGATCCAGATCTGTTTCTTTACGAATACCAAAATGTGGGTGATGAATTTACCGCAAGCGGAATTGAAGTGGAAGTGGCTACGACCATCGCCAAAAAATTAATGCTTACAGCAAATTATACCAACACTACGCCCGACGACCGATTTTCATTGCGAATTCCAGAGCATAAGGCAAATGTACGTGCTGCCTATACCTTCGGAAAGGCTACGAATCTTGGATTGACTTTTCAATATGTAGGGGAGCGTGACGATTCTTTCTTTAATTCTGAAACTTTTGAAAACGAAACCATCGCTTTGGAGAGCTATAATTTACTCGGACTTTCCTTCGGAACAAACGTGTCAAAAAATCTTGAGGTATTTGCAAGTATTTCTAACCTGCTAGATTCAGAATACGAAGAATTGTATCGTTATCAAACCACAGGAAGAAATGCGAGAATTGGATTTCGTTTGAGCCTCTAATTATTTATTGAAGGTGTAGCGATCATGATTCCGTCTAGGGGAGCATGCGTTTTGCTATCTGAAATTTGTTCCAAAGAAGTTGTCTGTTGTACTGGCTGAGGTCCTGGAAAGATCTCATTCAGTGCAGCAGCCAATAAAGGCTCATTCACATCACCTAAAGTGCCCAAATTGGCATAATCTTCGTTGATCGTTATATCTGGTGGTAAACCTTCGTCAAAATCGGTTTCACCATTCTTGTTTGCTGTCTTGAAAACCAAGGGGAGCATCGCGTAGGTGTGTCCTATATTAGCACCTGAGCGTCTAAAATCTGGTGAATCATAGAGAAGGAAAGAGGCTTGATATTTACCCGTAGTAAAATCGCCCACTTGAATAACATCGATGTAAGGTGTGAGTCCGTTGATGATCAATTCACTTGCAGATGCAGTTCGCGAGGAAGTGATTACAAAAACACGATTTAAATTTAAGCTATTGAGTGCTTGCCCATTACTAATCGAACCATCAAACAAGCCGTTTTCGGCAAATTGATCTTGTCTGTCGGCGTTCCATTGTTCCGAATAGAATACTTGTCCGTTGAATTGTCCCGTGATCATTCCGGCTAGATCAACTGCAGTCTCAACAGATCCACCTCCATTGTAGCGCATATCTAAAATAAGATCGGTTACACCATCTCCTTTAAACTGCGCAAAAGCACTGTTCAACTGACTGTCAAAGTCCTGTACAAAACCAGTATAGTGTAAATAACCGATGGCTTGACCTTGTACGTTCAAGGTACGAACGGTTTGAACTGGGTTTTCTGTGATCTCTTCTTTAATAAGATTTACATCTTCACCTGTTGGGATTATGGTTGTACCATCAAAGGTGGCAAGACCAATGGTGTAAGAAGTGGGGTTTAGCAAATCGGTAAAATTGTTTTCGTCGATTTGGGTACCATCTATGGTATTAAATATATCCCCGCGACTTAATCCGCCATCGGAGGCCGACGAATTTGGTAAAACATAGCGTACATAACCAAATACCCGTCCGTCTTGTTCTGGATAGCGTACGAGTCCGTATTCCATTCCATTGTTGACAGTAGTTCCGTCGAGTGCATTTTCTAAAGCCACATAATCATCTACGAGAATGCTGAAGCGATCGGTGTCAGATTTGAGATAAGCAAACAGATCTTCGGGTGAATTATAATTGTCTAAAAAATTATTGAGTTCATCCTGTGTGTCAAATGCATCATCTGCAAGTTCAGCCGTATCAGCTTTATAGAGATAATAGTAATTGAGTCCGCGATAAATAAAGTTTTGGATATCAAGATTGGAGGCGAGGGTTTGATTGTCGTCAAGATCTTCAAAACAAGATTGGCAGACTGCTGCTATGGCGATAAGGACTATAAGTAGCTTTTTTTTCATTGTGTGGAATTGGATATATCTTCTAAACTCCTAATTTAGGGACATTATTGCGAACTTAAAATAAATTGTAACAAAAAATAGGGTGGTTCGTCGTACTAATAGAAGGCGCTTAATTTGAACCTTTCAACCACCAAAAAGATCCCGTAGGGATAGCATGATGAAGCAGACAGAATTTACAGCCATGGTACTGCCGTTAAAAGACAAGTTGTACAGACTTGCTAGACGAATACTGGTTTCAACAGATGAAGCTGAGGATGCTGTACAGGAAGTTTTTTTGAAATTGTGGAAAGGAAAAGAAAAGATCAAAGATTATAAGAACCCGGAGGCATTTGCTATGACAATGACGAAGAATTATTGTTTAGATCGGCTAAAATCGAAGCAGGCCTCTAATTTAAAAATCGTGCATAGTAATTATCATAACAGCGATAATTTACAAAAGCAGATTGAGGCTAACGATGGTGTTTCAATGGTTTTTAAATTAATGGAATCATTACCAGAGCAACAACGTATCATTTTACAATTGCGCGATGTTGAACAATATGAATTCAAAGAAATCGCTGAAATGCTAGATAGTAATGAAACAGCAGTGCGAGTGAGTTTATCACGAGCACGCAAAACAGTAAGAGAACAATTATTGAAACAATACAATTATGGAATTAGCTAAAAT
Source organism: Ulvibacter sp. 2305UL32-6 (assembly GCF_058148545.1). Classification (NCBI taxonomy): domain Bacteria; kingdom Pseudomonadati; phylum Bacteroidota; class Flavobacteriia; order Flavobacteriales; family Flavobacteriaceae; genus Ulvibacter; species Ulvibacter sp. 2305UL32-6. The sequence goes on along the minus strand of NZ_JBYVKA010000002.1, from coordinate 466,326 downwards.
TGAACAACTTTTAGAGGCTTATTTTGAAGGAAATACCACTTTGCTAGAAGAAAGTACATTGCGCACGTATTTTTCTGAAGAAGATGTAGCTCCCCATTTAGAGATGTATAGACCGTTATTTATTGGTTTAGATATTGCTAAGCAAGAGGTTTCTAAAAAAGAGGTGAAATTACCTATGAGCAAATCGAAGAACGTTCGGATTTGGTGGTATGGTATTGCCGCTTCATTTGTACTTGCCATTGGCCTTGGTAATTACATGTTCAATCAACCATCATTTACCCAAGAAGAGCAAGAAGCATTAGCGGCTTTTGAAGAAAGCAAAGACGCAATGCGTTTATTGTCTCAGAATTTTAACAAGGGCGCAGAAGAGTTGCGTCTAATCAATCAATTTACAAAAACAACAAACAAAATTTTAAAATAATCTAAACACAATTATAATGAAAAAATTAGCTTTATTACTCGTATTTATAGTAGCGCCAATGGTCGCTTCGGCTCAAAATGCATTTGATGCTTTTGAAAATGACAAAGACGTATCCTCTGTGGTCGTTACAAAGAATATGTTCAAATTATTGAGCAAGATCGACCTTGAATCTGATGATCCAGAAGTAAAGGAATATATGGAACTTGTAGATAATCTTGAAAATATTAAGATCTACACCACAGAAAACCCGGTAGTGGCAGGAAGAATGAATAGTGCTGTCGCTTCGTATATCTCTAAATCTAAAGGACTTGCTGAATTGATGCGGGTTAAGGATGACGGAAACAATATTAAATTCTATTCAAAGGAAGGTAAAAATGAGAACTTTGTAAGTGAGCTGTTAATGCACCTTCAAGGTGATGTTGATGGTAAAAACATGACTGTGATTATGAGCATTACCGGAAATATCGATCTTAAAAAGATCTCTAAACTTACAAAGGATTTAAATGTTCCTGGGGGCGATGCTCTTAAGAATGTTGGAAATAAAAAGCAATAACCATGAGCGTTGTTCTTAAATATATAATTGCAACTGTGATGGCCGCAATGGCACTCACAAGTTGTAGTAACGACAAGTCTTTACAAAAGTATCTGGTTGAAAAGCAAGATGACAATAACTTTGTAAAGATAGACCTAGCAACAAGTCTCTTGAAGGCTGAAGGAAATGATTTTTCTGAAGAAGAAAAAAACATCCTTAACACTGTTAAGAAGATCAATGTAGTTGCCTTTCCATTAACGGATGATAATATGGCTGAATACGAGATCGAAAAACAGAATGCTATCGATGTGCTTTCGCAAGAAAAGTATAAAACCTTGATGAAGTATGGTTCTAACTCTCGAGGCGCTACGCTTAAGTACCTTGGAGAAGAAGAAGCCATTGATGAACTCATCGTTTTTGCGAGCGATAATGAAATGGGTTTTGCTGTATTCCGATTGTTGGGCGATAATATGAGACCTGAAGATATGCTTAAGTTGATGAAAGGAATTGACAAAGGAGATATTGATGTTTCAAGTTTAAAAAGCCTTGGGAATCTTCTGGATCTACCAAAAGATGAAAGTGTAAAATTTGAATTGGCTGAATAACTATTGCCTAATTAAAAAATAATTTTATATTTACTTCTTTAGCCAGAGACCTTGTAACCATCAAGATAGGTTAAATGACTAAATCAAAGCTTCAGTTTCCCCGCTGAAGCTTTTTTTATGGACTTATATTTCCATATTGTATTTTATTGAAAACGCTAACAAGGCATTTTCAAATGTTCTAAAGATGATGTAACTTTATCGAACGCTAACCGAGTGATTGTTTATGAGCCCCATGAAACTAAGGTAAAGAATCATTCCCCAAATAGCCAGAGACCTCTTCCTCAGAGATAGGTTATAAGCGTTTTGCCCTGAAAGAAATTTCGGGGCTTTTTTGATTCTCACAATCTTAAAATATAGACAGTTTATTCCCAGACATGATCAATTGAGATCAGTTGTGACTAACAACTTATTTGGGGTGCAAATTTGATAACCAATTAATTATCACTGATCCTCTTTCTATTATTACTGTTGAAATGGCTTATGTAGTTCTCAGATATTTCCCCCTAAAGATTATTATTCTTGTATTTTGGCGAAAAAGCATTGCTTATAGTCGAAAACCGCTGTTTGTCAGTGCGTTACGTATTGTTTGAGATGTTTTTTACTCTATATTTGTATAGCACGGAAACCCCACTGCCAGAGACCCTAGAGTCGCTAGGATAGGCAATATAGAAGAAGGCTCTTTGATTTATCAAGGAGCCTTTTGATTTTACTTGTTTTAAATACCGGTGTAATTAGAAGGAGTGATAGCGCGAAGTTCTTTCTTGATATCTTCGGAAACGTCTAAGGTTTCTATAAAATTAGCTATTGACTCTCTGTTAATTGCTTCGTTTGTGCGGGTCAAACCCTTTAAAGCTTCATACGGATTAGGATATGCCTCCCGACGTAGAATAGTCTGGATAGCTTCAGCTACAACAGCCCAGTTATTTTCTAGATCTTCTGCAAATTTTGAAGCATTTAATAATAGTTTATCTAGTCCTTTTAAAGTGCTGGCAAAAGCAATGAGTGTGTGTCCAAGCGGAACACCTACATTTCGAAGCACTGTACTATCTGTTAGATCACGTTGCAAACGGCTAATAGGTAATTTTGCCGAAAGATGTTCAAACACTGCATTTGCAATGCCTAAATTACCTTCACTATTTTCAAAATCTATTGGGTTTACTTTATGTGGCATAGCCGAAGAACCAATTTCTCCCGCTTTGATCTTTTGTTTAAAATAGTCCATAGAAACATAGGTCCATATGTCACGGTCTAGATCAATTAGAATATTGTTGATGCGTTTAAGGCAATCAAACAAGGCCGCCATATGATCGTAATGCTCAATTTGCGTGGTTGGGAACGAGTGGTGCAAACCTAAGGTTTGCTGAACAAATTCGCCACCAAATTTTTTCCAATCTATTGCAGGATATGCAACTTTGTGTGCGTTAAAGTTTCCTGTGGCTCCGCCAAATTTCGCAGCACTTTTTATGTTGTTCAATAGATCAAATTGCTCTTCCAAACGAACTACAAATACATTGATCTCTTTCCCCAATCGAGTAGGAGAAGCGGGTTGACCATGTGTACGCGCAAGCATAGGAATATCGGCCCATTCTTGGGCTAACGACTTTAATTTATCTCTTACGGCAAAGAATTGCGGCACATAAACTTCGTTCATGGCATCTTTTAATGATAAAGGGATCGCCGTATTATTGATATCTTGTGATGTGAGTCCGAAGTGTATAAACTCCTTGTATTTCTGTAATCCGAGACCGTCAAATTTCTCTTTGATAAAGTATTCAACAGCTTTTACGTCGTGATTCGTCACCTTTTCGGTGTCTTTGATCTGTTGCGCATCTTCCGTAGTGAATTCGGTATATAATTTCCGAAGCGCTTCAAAATGATCTTTATTAAAATCTTTAAGCTGCGGAAGTGGTAATTCGACCAACGCAATAAAGTACTCGACCTCTACCAATACGCGATAACGAATGAGGGCCTCTTCAGAAAAAAAAGGAACTAAAGGCGCTGTTTTTGCTGCGTAGCGACCATCAATAGGAGAAATAGCTTGTAGTGCGTGAATCGACATATCTATAATTTAGAAAAACGCAAAGATAGGGAAGTGTTCCTATTTTTTACGTTTTGAGGCTTGCGTTTTTGCTAACTGTTTTAGCACATATTTTCCACGTGCTTTGTAGGCGGGCATAGCATTATAGATATTTTGCTTTATGATTGATTCAAGTTCGGGATGAATCCATTTGTATTCTGTTCCTAAAAAATACAATGCGGTCATGGCGTAAACCTTTGCAGCAACTTTTTGATCTGTGATGAGCCAATCAAAGCAAAGTGATGTCATCTGCTCTTTATGTGAAGAATTTAAAAATTGAAGTGCCGACACATTCTTTTCTTTGTAATAAGCCTTGGTGAGCATTTCACAGATCTTTGCCAGGGGGCGCAACGCCTGATCGCGATATACTTTTGGAAGATTTTTAAAAAAGAGATCTAACCTCGGGTATAGCAATTCGAGCTTTTCAATGCACACGAATTCAAGTATCCATGTTGCTTTATATGAAATTTCAGCATCTACTTCAAAGCAAAAAGACAACAACTCGTCGATCGTTTCGGGTCGGTCTAACACCCAGCGTGCAACATCCAACCGTGTTTGCCGGTAGGCTTTGATATTGTTTAATTTTTCGTAAAGTGTCTCCAAATCAGATTACAATTAGCAATTTTTAAAGATGAATGCCTAAACCTTAAAAATTAGGTTAGCATTTTAATAACCTTCGGAATACCAACGGTTGCATTGTCGGCGAGTACGGTGATTCGGTTTGATGAATCAATTGAAGGCTTAGGGTCAACAAAGTAAATAGGCGCATTATTTGACACATATTGCATCAAACCAGCCGCCGGATAAACCTGCATAGAGGTTCCAACAATAATAAGTGCATCTGCTTTTTCCACATGGTCAATGGCAAGATCGAGCATAGGTACCGCCTCACCAAACCAAACGATATGCGGACGAAGTTGATGGCCATTCGGACAAAGATCACCAATGCGTACGTCAGTTTTCCAATCCAGAATATAGCTCTCATTCTTGGAACTTCTAACTTTTAACAACTCACCGTGTAGATGTATTACGGAGGTGCTTCCGGCGCGCTCGTGCAGGTCATCTACATTTTGCGTAACAATAGTCACATCATGTGCTGATTCTAATTCAGCTAAAGCTGTGTGTGCTAAATTGGGTAACACCTTAAGTAATTGCCTTCGACGTTGATTATAGAATTCGAGAACCAAGGCAGGATCATTTTGGAAGCCTTCGGGAGTTGCTACTTGCATAACATCATGCCCCTCCCAGAGTCCGTTGCTATCCCGAAATGTTTTGAGTCCGCTTTCAGCACTTATCCCAGCGCCGGTTAAAACGACAATCTTCATAGTTTTCCTTTTGCAATAAAAGTAATTATTATTTGACAAAGAGGAAGAAGTCAGTAAATAGAATATAAAAATTAGAATCTGGAAGAATTTTTAAAGAGCACCCAACATGTAGTTTGTGTCTTCCTCTAGTTTGTACATCACTCGTCGGAGAGAATATCCAGTACTTAGCATCCCACACCCAACATATCCCGAATCTTTTTATCTTCGCAAAGATGAAACAGACAGACCCAGCCTTACTTTCGCATTTGAAAACGTACTTGACCGAAAGGCGTAGCTCGCTCTTTAAAAAAGTACTTGCTGAACGAACCCGTCATTTTACGGTGGTTACCGAAGATGTTTATCAGTTGCATAATACAAGTGCGGTGATGCGAAGTTGTGATATTTTCGGAATACAGGATCTTCATGTCATCGAAGAGCGTTTAGGGAAGAAAATGGATCGGGAGATCGCTATGGGTGCCCAAAAGTGGGTTGATGTTAAACGGCACCGTTCTGTAAAGGAATGTATTTCTGAACTAAAAGATCAAGGGTTCCAAATTATTGCGACCACACCGCACAACGATTCACAGTTGTTACAAGATTTTGATGTAAGTCAAAAAGCAGCGTTTTTCTTCGGAACAGAACGTGACGGATTAAGCGAGGAAGCCATGCAAGCGGCAGATGGATATTTAAAGATCCCTATGTACGGATTTACTGAAAGTTTTAATATTTCAGTTTCAGCAGCTATTATTTTACAGGAATTGGTCACGCGCCTAAAAGCAAGCGATGTTGCCTGGCAACTTTCCGAAGAAGAAAAAATGGCACTTGAGTTAAATTGGGCAAAGAAAACCATCAAAAGTGCTGATGAAATTATTGAGCGCTTTAACGATAAAAAAAGAGTAAATGAAAACTAATATGGTAGGCTGGTTTGAAATTCCTGTGACCAACATGGAGCGAGCCGTAGCCTTTTATGAAAGCGTATTCAATAGTAAGATCGCTGTTCAGGATTTTGGAGGTGTTGTCATGGGATGGTTTCCAAATGCAGTAGATGCGCCTGGTGCAAGCGGGAGTCTTATTAAGAATGAAGCTTATATTCCAAGCGAAAAAGGTAGTTTGGTGTATTTTTCTTCGGAAGACGTACAAATTGAGTTAGATCGGGTAGATGCAGCTGGGGGAACGGTACGCCAAGGAAAAACGCAAATCTCACCCGAACATGGCTTTATGGCAGTTATTATTGATTCGGAAGGCAATAGGATCGCTTTGCATTCGCGGAAATAAAAAATCTGGTGATCGACGGTAAAATCGAATTTGAAATTTAAAACTTCACCTTCGTGTACCAAAATTCATTTATAAATTCCTTAGGCGAATAGTTTATTTTCATTCAATCATTCAATCATTCAATCATTCAATCATTCAATCATTCAATCATTCAATCATTCTAAAACCATGAAACTCGTTTTTGCTACCCATAATCAGAATAAGCTAAAAGAAGTTCAATCTATACTTCCTAAGCATTTTGAAGTCTTAAGTCTAAACGATATTGATTGTCGTGAAGACATTCCTGAAACTGAAGCCACCATTGAAGGGAATGCCTTATTAAAGGCGCGTTACGTGAAAGAGCATTACGGCTACGATTGTTTTGCCGATGATACTGGTTTAGAGGTAGCTGTTTTAAATAATGAACCTGGTGTTTTTAGTGCTCGATATGCGGGGCCAGAAAATAACGCCGAAGCTAATATGAGCAAGCTTCTTACAAATTTGGAAGGAAAACGGGATAGATCAGCACATTTTAAAACGGTTATAGCCTTGCTTCAGGGTACTTCGGAATTCCTATTTACAGGTATTTGTGAAGGAAAAATCACCGAAGATCGCCAAGGCGAAAAAGGTTTTGGCTATGATCCTATCTTTATGCCGAAGGATCACCATAAGACATTTGCCCAGATGACTTCCGAAGAAAAAAACACAGTCGGTCATCGAGGAAAGGCAATGAGGCAGCTTATTGAATTTCTGTCTAAAGCGTAGCGAAATCGAGAGGGAAGGTGGAATATGGAATATGGATGATGGACTATGGATGATTTTTTAATTTACATACGCAACGCGTTATTTTAATTACCTCATTTTAAGATATATAGCAAGTTTTTTGTACTGCCATTTCCCAACAATATCACAAATAACAGCTTGTTGACTCATATTCCTAAATAAAGATGTACTTTTGCCGCTTCGTAATCTGAAGAATTCAGAAACCGAAGATCCTCAGGGTGAGGGGTGTTGTAGAAGCTGTGGTTTATTTGTTATCGCTTCAAGACAACACAAATAAACATTTTAAACAGATTTATGTCTACATTTCAATCGTTAGGCCTTAACGAAAATTTACTAAAGGCTATCACAGATTTAGGTTTTGAAAAACCTTCTGAAGTACAAGAAAAAGCAATCCCAATTCTTTTAGAGCAAGATACCGACTTGGTTTCTTTAGCTCAAACAGGTACCGGTAAAACAGCCGCTTTTGGCTTTCCGATGCTTCAAAAAATTGACGTCGAAAGTCGTACAACTCAAGGCCTTATTCTTTCTCCAACACGTGAACTGTGTATGCAGATCACCAATGAGATGAATCAATATGGTAAGTACATGAAAGGGCTTAATGTAGTTGCTATTTATGGTGGCGCCAGTATTTCTGATCAAGCTAGACAGATAAAAAAAGGAGCTCAGATCATAGTAGCGACACCAGGTCGTATGAAAGATATGATCGGTCGTCGTATGATCGATATTTCAAAAATTGAATATTGTGTTCTCGATGAGGCTGATGAGATGCTGAATATGGGCTTCTACGAAGATATTACTGAGATTCTTTCGCATTCACCAGAAGAAAAAAGTACGTGGCTCTTTAGTGCAACTATGCCTAAAGAAGTGTCAAGTATTGCTAAGAAATTTATGCATGATCCTGTTGAGGTGACTGTAGGTTCAAAAAACGTGAGTGCCGAAAATGTGACTCATGAATATTACCACGTAAATACTCGAGATCGCTATGCCGCGCTAAAACGTCTGGCAGATGCCAATCCCGATATCTTTTCGGTTGTGTTTTGTAGAACGAAACGCGATACACAAAAAGTTGCTGAGCAATTAATTAATGATGGTTACAACGCAGGTGCGCTTCACGGAGATCTAAGTCAGAATCAACGTGATATGGTGATGAATTCTTTTAGAAAACGCCAAATACAGATGCTTGTAGCGACTGATGTTGCTGCACGTGGAATTGATGTGGATGATATTACTCACGTAATTAATTACCAGCTTCCCGATGAGATCGAAACATACACTCACCGTAGTGGTCGTACTGGTCGTGCGGGGAAAGATGGAATTTCTATGGTGATCGTTTCTAAAAGTGAAGTTAGAAAGATCAGAAGTATTGAAAAGATCATTCAAAAGAGTTTTGTTAAAAAGGAAATTCCGTCAGGAATGGAAATTTGTGAGCGCCAATTAATTCATTTGGCTAACAATATTAAAGAAACTGAGATCAATCACGATATTGATGCTTATTTGCCAAATATCAATGAAGTACTGGAATCTTTCAGTAAAGAAGAATTGATAAAAAAGGTATTTTCAGTAGAGTTTACTCGTTTTTACAATTATTATAAAAAAGCGAAAGACCTTAATAGCTCAGCTGGTGATCCAACTAGTTATACCGAAGATGTTGATAGCGTACGTTACTTTCTGAACATTGGAGGTAAAGACGACTTCGACTGGATGAGTTTAAAAGACTTTTTACGTGATGTATTAAGTTTAGATAAAGACGATGTATATAAAGTAGATGTTAAGGATACTTTTTCATTCTTTAATACTGATAAAAAACATCAAGAGGTTGTGATGTCTGTTTTTGCTGATTTTGAATTAGAAGGTCGTAAGATCAATATTGAAATCTCAACAGATCGCGGAGGTCGCGGCGGACGAAGCGGTGGAGGCGGTGGAAGAGATCGCGGACGCGGACGAGGAAGAGGACGTGACGAATCTTCAGATCGTGGCGGAAACCGAGGCGGATTTAAAAAACGTGGTGGTTATGGCGGAAGCGATGACAGCAAATCAAAATTTAGCGGGAAGCGTCGCGGAAAAGCGAAGCCTAATGCTGGTGGTACTGGTGGTAGACGCCGAAAACGTGACTAGTTTGGTATAAGTCCGATTTTATTTTTTCAACATTAATTTGAAGTCGGACGAAATTTTACCGTAAACTTATCGTCTATATCGTATATTTATGATGTACTTATTATGAAAAAAATAATTCTCCTTGTTTCTCTAATACTTTGCTCTATGGGTGCCTGGTCTCAGGAATCAATCGCGCAACCTCCAATTATTGAGGGAACTGTACTGAATGATGCAAATAACAAACCTTTGGAGAATGTGAACATTGTAAATCTAAACAGTGTAATTGGGGCTACCTCTAATGAAAAGGGGGAGTTTAAAATTCGGGCAACTGTTAACGATACCTTGTATTTTAGCTACTTAGGTTTTAAATCTATTCGTGTTCGTGTGAATAACGACTGGCTAAAATTTGGCGATATCAAGATCAAAATGACCGAATTGGGGATTGCGCTTGAAGAAGTTGTGGTACGACCAGTACAGTTGACCGGTTATGTTGAAGTGGATGCCAAAACCATCCCTATTTATGATAACTATCGCTATAGAATTTCAGGTTTGAGCACAGGATATGAGGGTGGAAGCACCTCGCCCGGCGCTGTAACCAAAGTGCTTAATGCAATCTTTAATCCAGCCGATTTTCTATACAATGTCTTTGGCACAAAGCCTCAACAAATGAGGAAATTGCGTAAGATGAAAGAAGATGACGAGATCAGAACCTTATTGCAATCTAAATACGATCGTGAAACATTGATGGCCGTACTACAATTGGAGCGCGTCGATATTGACGAAATTCTCAATAAGTGTAGCTATTCTAAAGACTTTATTCGAACCGCAAACGATTTGCAAATTCTCGATGCGATCAGCGAATGTTATGAAGAGTATCGCGTACTGAATAGGAAAAAGTAGATTTTTTTTTCTTCGGAAATGCTAAAAATTGGTTAACATCAATTAAAAGCCAGCTTCATATTCTATTTTTATAGTTTAAGTGCTTCCCAATGAAAAAATATATAGATACACAAAGAACCTTCTTTAACACGAACGCTACAAAAGAGATCTCCTTTCGACTTAACGAGCTTAAGCGCCTCGAAAAAGTGCTTAAAGACAATCTTAGTTCACTAAATAAAGCAATCTACGCCGATTTCAAGAAATCTGCTGTTGAAACCCATCTTACCGAATTAGGAATTCTTTTTAAAGATATCAGCGAAGCCAAACACCATTTAGGACGTTGGGCAAAAAAACACAAGGTTCCTACAAACATCCCAAATTTTCCAGCTTCTAGTTATATCATTCCCGAACCACTTGGTGTCTGTTTGATTATTGGTGCTTGGAATTATCCGTATCTACTTACATTAGGGCCAGTGGTTGCAGCTATAGCAGCTGGCAATACAGCCATAATTAAGCCTAGTGAGATCGCTTCGGAAACCTCTAAACTACTTGGCAAACTGATCAATGAAAATTTCGATCCATCTTTTTTAAAGGTAATTGAAGGGGGTGTTCCTGAAACAACCGAATTGCTAGCACAAGAATTTGATAAAATATTCTTTACCGGAAGTACCAAAGTAGGAAAGATTGTTTATCAAGCAGCAGCAAAGCACATGACACCTGTGACACTTGAATTGGGCGGAAAAAGTCCAGCCTTTGTAACAGCCAATTGTAATCTGAAAATGACTGCAAAAAGGCTTATCTGGTCTAAGTTCTTAAATGCGGGGCAAACTTGTATTGCTCCAGATTATGTAATGATAGATGCCAAGATAGAAGCAGAATTTATAGCATATGCCCAAAAAGAGATCGAAAGTGCAAAATATCATTTCGACAATGAAAATTATGTGCAAATTATTAGTGACCAGCATTTTGAACGTTTAGAAAAGCTGTTAGATTCGGGCGACTTGGTGTATGGAGGAAAAAAAGATAAGACAAAGCGGTATATTCAACCTACATTATTAAAGAACGTTACTTTTAATGATAAGGTTATGCAGGAAGAGATCTTTGGACCTATTTTACCTGTTATATCGTACACTTCAATAGATGCAGCCATTGAACAAGTTCGACGATTACCTAAGCCATTATCGTGCTATGTTTTTACTTCTAGTAACAAGCAAAAACGTAAATTACTCAATGAGTTATCTTTTGGCGGCGGCGCCATCAATGATGCCGTAATGCACTTTAGCAACCCAAATCTGCCTTTTGGTGGAGTAGGGAACAGTGGTATTGGGAGCTATCACGGCGAAGCAGGATTTAAAACGTTTAGTCATTTTAAAAGCATCTTAGATAAACCTACCTGGTTCGAATTACCCATTAAATTTTCTCCATATACAAAATGGAAAAAGAAAATTTTGAAATATTTATAATGTTTCAAACAATCATTCATTACAGCCTGCATCTTCTATTCCCAGCATTTATAGCATGGTTTTTCTTTCGAGATTATTGGGTAAAAGCTTATCTAATTCTATTAGCGACCATGTTGGTTGATCTTGATCATCTCATTGCTAATCCTGTGTTTATGGCAGACCGCTGTAGTGTTGGGTTTCATCCGTTACATTCATATTATGCTATCGCTGTATATTTGCTTTTATTACTTCCGAAGAAAACCAGAATTGTAGCCATCGGATTGCTCTTACATATGGCAACCGACTTCCTGGATTGTTCCCTCATGTAAAACTTTGGTACGCTTGTTGAAACCTCAGTTGCGTATATTGACAATAAATAGTAATATTGAAGAATCAAAAATGATTATGAAGAAAGTACTTATACTAACCGTTTTCTTGATTAGCAGCCTCTCAATTGCGCAAGGACTAACCAGCACAAAGCTTATCGATCTATGTGATCAAAGTCTTGGCGAAGTTCAAGAATATATGACTTCTAATAATTGGCATTTCTACTTAGCGACCGATGAAACTGAAAAGAATTACGGAAATGCAAAGTTTGTATTCGATCGTCCGAAGTTCGATCCGATGAAAGATACTGCCGTATATTTTAGTACGTATTATTATTCTGAAGTGGACGATTCAAGTGCTATTGAAATTTATTTTCGCGATAAGATCTACTACGAATCTTTCTTAAGTCAAATTGCAAGTTTAAAATTTAAGTTGATCGATTCAAAAACCCGCGAAGGCAATATTGTAAAGATTTACCGAAAAGGAGGACAGATCATTGAGGTCACTATTCCACCTAATTTTGAAGGTGTAAATTCGTATCGCTTTCTCTTCGCAAAGAAGTCGGATTACAAAAAGATCCGCATCGAATAGTTACGACTATTTCTTGCTAAAGCGATAGGTTTATCTATGGTGATAGGGCTCGTTCCGAAGAATGGTAAAGCCACGATATAATTGCTCAATAAAAAATAGACGAACCATCTGGTGTGAAAATGTCATTGCCGAAAGGGCAATTTTTCCGTTAGCACGTTTGTAGATGTCATCGCTAAAACCGTAGGATCCGCCAATAACAAAGACAAGGTTTTTGAGTCCGCTATTCATTTTCTTCTGAAGAAATCCGCTAAATCCAACCGAATCATAGCTTTTTCCGTTTTCATCCAGTAAAATAAGCACGTCGCTGGCCTGCAATTTTTTTAAAATTTCATCACCTTCAGCCTGTTTTTGTTGCGCTTCCGAAAGATGTTTCACTTTTTTTAGATCTGGAATAATTTCGGCAGTAAAAGAAACATAATGACCAAGGCGCTTTGTATAGTCGTCGATTAGCTGTTTTAGCTGTTTGCTGTCGGTTTTGCCAATGGCCAAAAGTGTGATCTTCATGTTGCGCGTATTATTTGTAAAGGTAATTAAAGCTTTAATAACCGAATAAATTTTTACATGACCATTGAATAGTTATCGTGCTAAAAATCTCATAAGGTGCGCGGCATACTGCTACGGTTTTTATAAATTAGCTAAAAATTGATTTGCCATGATTTCAGATAAAAGATTCAATAAAGAAGTGGATTTGATAATTGCGAATGCTATCCGCGAAGATGTGGGTGATGGCGATCATAGTTCGTTGGCCTGTATTCCTTATGACGCACAAGGAATGGCTAAACTTTTGGTAAAAGATGAGGGTATTATTGCTGGTGTTGAATTTGCTAGACTGGTATTCGATTTTGTAGATCCGGGATTAAAAATGGACATCAAAATACCTGACGGATCTCCAGTGAAGTACGGTGATATCGTTTATTACGTTTCAGGAAACTCTCAGTCCATTTTAAAAAGTGAACGCCTGGTTTTAAACGCCATGCAACGTATGAGTGCGATTGCCACAAAGACCAATGCCTATGTAAAATTACTTGAAGGTACTGGTACAAAGATCTTGGACACCAGAAAGACAACTCCAGGGATCAGAGCGCTTGAAAAATGGGCGGTAAAGATTGGTGGGGGAGAAAATCACCGATTTGCGTTGTATGATATGATCATGCTTAAAGATAACCATATCGATTTCTGCGGAGGAATTACAAAGGCCATCGCACAAACCAAAGAATATCTTAAAGATCACAATCTCGACCTTAAAATTATTGTCGAAGCTCGTGATCTTGCCGAAATTGAGGAGATTTTGCAGTCGAAAGGTGTTTATCGTATACTTATCGATAATTTTAATTACGAAGATACCCGTAAAGCCGTTGCGCTCATAGGCGATACCTGCCTAACAGAATCAAGTGGAGGAATCACCTTAGAAACTGCCAGAAAATATGCTGAATGTGGTGTAGACTATATTAGTAGCGGTGCATTAACGCATTCGGTCTATAATATGGACCTTAGTTTAAAAGCTGTTTAATGACGGACGAGAATTCGGCGAAATCAAAAAGTAAAGTGCTCTTGTGGGTCACCAAACTTTATAATCGAACGCTGGTCCCGCTTTGGGCTTTTTTTGTAAACCTAAGCAAACGTATTGTCATCCCCGGGTTTAAAGGATTATCGCTCCATGATCTATTGACCATTTATATCAATGGTATTATAGAAGGAACTTTTTCTTCCAGAGCGAGTTCAGTAGCTTATAGTTTTTTTGTTGCTTTATTCCCGTTTCTTCTATTTATTCTAAACTTGATCCCGTATATACCAGTTGAAGGCTTTCAAACACGTTTTTTAATTTTTATTGAATCCTTATTACCCGCGCAAACCTCAGATCTGTTTTATCCAGTAATTGCTGATATTGCTGTAAATCCAAGAGGCGGATTGCTTTCCTTTGTAATAATTTTATCTGTTTTTTTAGCGGCCAACGGAGTGAATTCTATTTTTAGCGCTTTTGAGTATTCGGTACATGTAACGATAAACCGTACGTTCTTCCGCCAATATTTTGCTGCCTTGGGAGTTTCCATTGTTTTGGCATTGTTGTTGCTTGTTACGGTAGGAGTGATATTGTATGGTGAATATGCTATCAATACATTTAAGGGGTACGATTATATAAGTAACGATCTGTTTTGGATCAAAACCCTACAAATTACGGTCTTTATTAGTCTGATTTATTTAGCTGTTGCGACACTCTATTACTTTGGTACAAAAGAAGGTAGAAGCTCACGTTTCTTCTCACCAGGTGCTTTAGTCACAACCTTGTTGTTTTTATTGACCACCTACTTTTTTGGAGTGTATATCAATAATTTTTCAACTTATAACGAACTCTATGGTTCGTTAGGTGCTATTTTGATCATGATGTTTTATATTTGGATAAATTCAAACTTATTGTTGCTGGGTTTTGAATTAAACGTATCGCTGCAACGATTAAAAGATAAAATGAATAACGAACATAATAATTAATTAAATAAACCCAACAGATGAAAAAAATACTCATGATTTTTGTGGCCTTAGTAAGTATGAATCTTGCGACAGCTCAAACCCAAGTTGGCGAAGTTACTTTGCCAAATACAGTTAATTTTGGAGGAGCTGAACTTATGCTTAATGGTGCAGGAATTCGTAAAAAGGCGATGGTTTTAAAGTTGTACTCAGGCGGATTATACCTGCCGAGCAAGTCAAGTGATGCTAAAGCGATCATTAATGGAACAGGTAATATGGCAATCAAATTGGTCATTACTTCTAGTTTTGTGTCAAGTGACGCGATGAGTGAGGCTGTTTTAGACGGTTTCGAAGCTTCTACAGATGGTAATATGGCTCCTTTAAAAACAGAGATCGACAAGTTTATCACATTTTTTAGCGAAGAGATCACCGAAGGAAATATTTTTGATATTACACATCAAGAAGGCAAAGGTGTTGTTGCTTATAAAAATGGAAAAGAGCTTGGAACTATTCAGGGAATGGCGTTTAAAAAGGCTTTATTCGGAATTTGGTTAGGTAGCGATCCAGCAGATAACAAGCTTAAAAAAGCCATGTTAGGAAAATAAAAAATGATAAAATCTATCACAAGTTTTTTGTTTGCGTTGGCTTTCTTCGGAAATGTAACAGCGCAAGATGTCTTCGGAACATGGAAGACCATTGACGACAAAACTGGTGTTGAAAAATCGATTGTTGAGATCTTTAAAAAGGACGGTATGGCCTACGGAAAGATCTTGAAATTACTCGACCCCAATGCACCCAAAAATGCAACCTGCCAGAACTGTCCGGGTGATGACGCTAATGTGCCTATTATCGGCCTCGTTTTTATTAAAGATCTATCTAAAGACGGAGATGAATATACCGATGGACGGGTCTTAGATCCTGAAAGCGGAAAGGTATACAAATGTTATATTGCACTCGAAGAACCTAATAAATTGAAGGTTCGAGGCTATCTTGGTTTTTCCTTGTTAGGAAGAACACAATACTGGTATCGAGCCGACTAAGGTTTGTTCATAAATTAAAGCAAAGGCTGTTCGTTAATTGGACAGCCTTTTCTATTTTTATCGTTTAGGCGAGTAAATAATGAGCTGTGAGCAGATAATAGCTATTTACTCATCGTTTAATGGTAAATAATAAATACCATTTTTGAATGAACACCCAACACCAATTACCCGATTAACTAATTAATTAACAGCCGATTTGTTCTTTATAGACGTCATATTGCCGATCCCTTTAAAACAAACCTTTACATATAGTGTAAATAAGGATGAGGCGGCGTTTTTAAAACAAGGCTTTCGCGTAGCAGTTCCCTTCGGAAAATCTAAGATCTATACCGGGATTGTCTATCAAGTACACGATCAGGCACCACAAGGTTATGAAACCAAATCGATTGATCATATTCTCGATGAGACTTCGTTGATCACGCAAGTTCAGTTAAAACACTGGGAATGGATGGCTTCTTATTATATGTGTACTTTGGGCGAAGTGATTAAAGCTGCCCTGCCTAGTGCATTTTTACTAGAGAGTGAAACAATCATCTCGCTTAAAAGTGATTCGGATAGCAAGGATCAAGAAAATTCATTAACAGATGAAGAATTCTTAGTATACGAAGCGTTACAACACCAATCGCAACTTCATATTAATGATATACGCTCCATTTTAGACCAACATAATGTAGTAAAGGTATTACAGCGCTTGTTGGAAAAAGAGGTGATAACAGTTCACGAGGAGGTCTATGAACAATATACCCCAAAGTTGAAACGCTACGTAAAACTGAATGCACGCTATACAGACGAGGAACAACTCCGGTTGCTTTTAGATGATATGACTCGGGCACCTAAACAACGTGCCGTGTTAATGACCCTTTTTATGTTGCAATCGCAAAGTAAAAAGCGAATCGATTCCGTTAGCCTACAAAAGAAAAGTGATGTCACTGCTTCGGTGCTTAAAGCGCTAATTGATAAAGGAGTTCTCGAAGAATATTTTATTCAAAAAGACCGAATAGAATATGCCGGAGACGCCGCTTCCGAAGTGAAAACATTAAGCGAGGCGCAACAAGTAGCGCTTTCAGAAATAAAAGAAACATTTAAAAGTCAGGAAGTGACCTTGCTTCACGGCGTGACCTCAAGCGGAAAAACGGAAATTTATGTCCAACTTATTTCCGAAGCAATTCAAAAAGGAAAGCAAGTTTTATATATGCTACCAGAAATTGCGCTAACTACCCAACTTATTGGCCGATTGCAGCATTACTTTGCTGAAAAAGTAGCCGTTTATCATTCAAAATATTCTGTAAATGAACGGGTAGAGGTTTGGAAAAACGTATTGAGCGCCAAACCGAAAGCGCAGATCGTGATTGGAGCGCGATCTTCCTTGTTCCTGCCGTTTCAGAATCTCGGACTCATAATCGTGGATGAAGAACACGAGCCATCGTTTAAACAATACAATCCGTCGCCACGCTATCACGCACGCGATGCTGCCATCGTTTTAGGTAATTTACATCAGGCAAAAATTTTAATGGGAAGTGCAACGCCTTCCTTGGAGAGTTTTCACAATGCTGAAACGGGTAAATACGGTTTGGTGACCTTAAAAAAGCGTTTTGGAAATGTACTCATGCCCGAAATAGAATTGGTCGACATTAAGGAGAAGCACCGTAAAAAGCAGATGACGGGTCATTTTAGTGATCGTTTATTGGAAGAAATACGGGAGGTTTTAGCGAATGAAGAGCAAGTAATACTGTTTCAAAATAGACGTGGTTTTTCGCCAATCATAGAGTGTACAACCTGTGGGGTCGCACCCCAATGTCCAAATTGTGATGTGAGTTTAACCTATCATCAATATAAAAATGAATTGCGCTGTCATTATTGTGGTTATCATATGGCAATGCTTATTTCATGCATGGCCTGCGGAAGTGAAACCTTAGATAATAAAGGTTTTGGTACTGAGCAGATCGAAATGGAGCTAAAAGCTTTGTTTCCAGAGAAGAATATTGCACGGATGGATCAGGATACCACTAAGGGGAAGCATGCGTATGCCAAATTGATCGACCGACTTGAAAATATGGAGATCGATATTTTGGTGGGAACACAGATGTTGGCCAAAGGCTTAGATTTTAGGAATGTTCGATTGGTGGGTGTGATGAATGCAGATAATTTATTGAATTTCCCAGATTTTAGAGCACACGAAAGAAGTTTTCAATTGTTACAACAAGTTGCGGGTAGGGCAGGGCGAACCAAAAACCGTGGAAAGGTATTAATTCAAACATTCAATCCGTTTCATCAGATTTTGCAGCAGGTGAGTACCAATGCGTATCAGGAAATGTATGATCAGCAAACAACAGAGCGGCATCAATATAAATATCCGCCGTTTTATAGAACGATCAAGATCACTTTTAAGGATAAGAGCCTTCATAAAATGCAGAAAGCTTCTGTTTGGTATGCAAAAGCGTTGGAAATGCAATTAAAAGAAAATGTTCTGGGTCCAGAGGCGCCGCCAGTTTCTAGAATTCGGAATCTGTACATCACCAATGTATTGATTAAAATTCCGAAGAAACAATCTTTGGCAAAGACCAAAACGTATATAGGGAAAATTCAGCGAAGCTTTAATGCGTTGAAAGAATTTTCAACTGTACGAGTTACGCTAGACGTAGATCACTATTAATTGCGAAGTTGTGCTGAAAGCGCTTCAATAAGATCGGCCTTTCGGTTTCGACTTAAAGGAAGTTCTTCTTTGTCGAGTTCAATGACCTTACTATTATAACGTTCAACCTTATCAAGATTTACAATATATGATTTGTGAATTCGTAAGAAACGTTCTGCAGGAAGCAATGATTCAAAAGCTTTCATGGTAGAAAGTACAACAAGGGCATCGTGCTCGGTTACTAATTTAACATAATCACCTAACGCCTCTATGTAACGGAGTTCGTTCAGAAATACTTTCCGTTTTTTCAAATTGCTCTTTACAAAGATAAAATCTTCATCATCAAAACCATCATCATTTTTAAGCTTGTAATTTGTAAGCGCTTTATGGACAGCGTTTAAAAAACGTTCTTTTGATATTGGTTTCCGAAGATAATCAACCGCGTCATAATCAAATGCTTTAAAGGCATATTTGGTCTTACCGGTCACAAAAATAATTTGCGGTTTGTGAGTAAGATCATCTAAAAGGTCAAAACCAGAGAGAATAGGCATTTCAATATCAAGAAAGATAAGATCGATATCGGTATTTGCCAGCCCCATCTTCGCTTCAATTGCGTTGTTATATTCAGCAACTAAATTTAATGAGGGGTGATTCTCAATGAGTTTTACGATAGAGAGTCGCTGCAACGTAGAGTCGTCCACGATAGCACATTTAAGTACAGGTTTATCCACGGGGTTTGTCTTTTATATTCTTACAATGATAGCCAAAAAATCGATGAATGACAACTTTTTTTAACTTTTATCGTAAAAGTTAACCGTTTCATCCGATTTATAATTTTATTTTAAGAATATGGGGTATTAATTTCTTCCGTAAAATAGGTTTGTAGATTGCAAATAAAGTAGTATTTTTGCACGCTCTTGGCAGGGTGCCTAGAGTTAATAATAATAATTGAACCGATTTATTTATGAATCATTACGAAACTGTTTTCATCTTAAATCCCGTTTTATCTGAAGAACAGATAAAGGAAACAGTAAAGAAATACGAAGATATTCTTGTTTCTAAAGGTGCTAAGATGATATCAAAAGAGGACTGGGGGCTAAAAAAATTAGCCTACGCAATCCAACACAAGAAAAGTGGATTTTACCACTTATTTGAGTACACCGTAGACGGTGAAGCTATCAATGAAATGGAATTAGCTTTTAGACGTGACGAGCGCGTGATGCGTTATTTAACTGTTGCCTTAGATAAGCATGCAATTGCTTGGGCAGAGAAAAGAAGAAACCGTAACAAACAAACAGCGTAATCCATGGCAACTTTACAACAACAAGCAAAAGGAAAGAAAGACGGAGAGATCAGATATTTAACTCCGTTAAATATCGAGACAAATAAAGCGAAGAAATACTGTCGTTTTAAGAAGTCGGGTATTAAATATATTGATTATAAAGATCCAGACTTTTTATTGAAGTTTGTAAACGAGCAAGGTAAGATCTTACCACGCCGTTTAACAGGTACTTCATTAAAATACCAACGTAAAGTCGCTGTAGCCGTAAAACGTGCACGCCACTTGGCATTAATGCCTTACGTAGCAGATTTATTAAAATAAAAAGCAAAAGGACATGGAACTTATATTAAAAAACGACGTAGAGAACTTAGGTTTTACAGATGACTTGGTTACTGTAAAAAACGGTTATGGAAGAAATTTCTTGATTCCACAAGGTCACGCGATATTGGCAACTCCTTCTGCTAAAAAAGTATTAGCAGAAACGTTAAAGCAACGTGCTTATAAAGAGAAGAAAATTGTTGACGCAGCGCAACAAGAAGCTGATAAACTGAACCAATTACAGGAATTCAAGATCACGGCTAAAACAGGTGAAGGAGACAAATTATTTGGCTCTGTAACTAACTTAGACCTGGCAGCAGCTTTAGAGAAGCAAGGTATTTCTATCGATAAGAAATTTATTTCTATCGCTGGTGGAGCTATTAAGCGTACAGGTTTGTACGAAGCAACCATCCGTTTCCACAGAGATGTTATTTCAACATTCTCATTTGATGTGGTAGCAGAAGCTAAATAATCTTTCTTCGGAAATTAATAGGAAAACCTTTCTCTTTATTGAGGAGGGTTTTTTCTTTTAGAGAAAGACGCAAGACGATTCTAATTGTTCAACTAGAAAGTTTATACCTCAGACTTTAATTCTTTAGTGCCACTGCTAGGAAATCGCTCGTGTCTTCCTTTCGTACCTTTCGCCTCGGAAACAAGACACCTAGTACCCAGCACATAACACCTATTATCTAATACAATGAAATACGCAAGACTCACAAAAGAACAACTTGACGAATTGCATCAAGAATTTATCACCTTTTTAGCTACTCAATCTATAACAGCAAGTGAATGGAATGATATCAAAGATCAAAAGCCTGAAGTTGCAGAAGAAGAAATTGATATATTCAGCGACCTAGTATGGGAAGGTGTGTTAAGTAAAGCTAGATACCTTGAAAATATTTCTTCGCAACAATTATTTTTGTTTAAAGTAGAAGAAGATGTCATAAAACTTATTATGGTTAAAGTGACAGATCTTACTAAAGATATCAATACAGCAACTGGATATCGTTGGTTGCAAGAAAATTTTGCAGGTGATTCGGTCGAATTTTTTACTTCGGAAAAGAAATTTTCAGGAGATAAAAACGCAGATATTTTTTCTTTGATCCAACAAGGAGCTAACATCACTAAAGGAGAACTTTACGAGTTTTTTCATAAGATCCTGAATCCCTAAAAAGAGGAAAGGCAAAATATGGATAAAAAATAGATGTCATATTTTTACCCGAAATTACATGCTTCGCTTTTCGCACTTCAAACATTTAAACACCCAGTACCTAGCCACATAGTTGCTAGTTACCCAATCAACTCTACTCATACCGCAGACTCTCAATAGGGTCTAATTTGGCTGCTTTTGAAGCCGGATAGCTCCCTGCAATAACGCCTACCAAAAAGGTGATTATAGTTGCCCAGATCATTGCGGTCCAGGGTAAGGTAAATTCAAAGTCAAATCCTTTGGCAAAAGCATAGCCAGTAAGAACGCCAAGGATGATACCGAGTACGCTTCCAAACTGTCCAACAACAATTGTTTCAATAAAGAACTGTGTAGAAATTGTTGAATTTTTTGCTCCTAATGCTTTTCGCACACCGATCTCACGGGTTCGTTCAGTCACAGAAACCAGCATGATATTCATCAAGGCAATAGAAGAACCAAGAATGGTAATTATACTAATTATCCAAGCCGAAACTTGCAATATATTACTTATGTCATTGATCTGATTCAATAGATCATCAGAGCGCACAATTCCGAAGTTATTCTCCTCAATGGGATTCAGTCCGCGTATGTTTCTGAAAGTCACAATAGCGTCGTCTTGTGCTTGTTGCATCATATCTTTGTTGTCAACCTTAACGCTCATCGAATAGTTAATATTAGCGTCTGTATAGATTCCTCGGGCCACCTGAATAGGCAGATATACGGTAAGATCCTGATTGTTTCCGAAACTGGAACCTTTCGACTCTAAAACACCAACCACCTTAAATTTAACACCGCGAACACTTATGGTTTGGTCAATCGGGTTATCATCTTTAAAAAGTCCTGAAACAAAATCGGAACCCAACAAACACACCTTATTGTTATTGTCAATGTCAAAAACGGTAAAATTTCGTCCCGTTTCTATCTTTGAACCGGTATTGTCAATAAAATGCTCATTAATTCCATAAACCTGTACTTCGGGATCTGTCTTGTCGCTTTCGTAACGTATTTCGGCAACCGAAGTACCTCTGAAAGAAACCGAGGTCTGCGTTAACGGATAGTCGTATTTAGCAATAAATTCACGAATGTCGTTATAGTCGATTACTGGATTTACCTTTTTACGCTCACGACCATTATTATTGTCGAACGAAAATTCATAGCGTTGAATGTTAAACGTATTTGCACCCATCGATTCAAAATTCCCCGCAATATTGCTTTCAAGCGCTTTTACGGCACTTAAAATGCCAACCAAGGCCCAAATACCGATACCAATAATGATCACGGTTAAAATGGTACGTAGCAACTGACTCTTGATAGCGTCGAGGGCAATTCGGACATTCTCTCTAAATAATGAAAACATAGTTTTGAGTGGCGGTTTATCGTTAGACTCCTTTCCGAAGATAAAGTTACACATATTGTTTTATTTAATATTGCTTTTTTGGGCGTTACCGAGCCTAAGGCTCGGTCGGGCTTTCGCTTCTCGCTACCAGACCGAAGCGGCTGGTGAGCTCAAACATTGCCTGCGCCGAGCGCAGTCTGGGCGCTCAAACCCTAACGCGGCTCTGGCTTCTCAAAACAAAGCATCATTTTGGTTTATAGTTCTTTCAGAAATTAAGATATTTGCAATAGGAGCGAGAAGAATTATTTGTCATTTCGAGTAGCGCGAGAAATCACACTCCAAAAATTCTCATGAAACAAAGAATAAAGATAAAAATGAAAACACTTGGTGTAATATCGAATAAGAATGATGCGAAGTGTTATACTTCACTTTAAACTTTAAACTTTAAACTTTAAACTTTAAACTTTACACCAAACACCCAACGAACAAAAAATGTCTAAAAAACCATCCATACCCAAAGGCACGCGCGACTTTTCTCCACAGGAAGTGACAAAGCGTAATTATATAATGAGCACCATTCGTGAAAGCTTTGCGAACTTTGGTTTTCAGCCTATCGAAACACCAAGCTTCGAAAACAGCGATACTCTCATGGGGAAATATGGAGAAGAGGGCGACCGACTTATTTTTAAGATCTTAAACAGTGGCGATTTTCTTAGAAAAGTAGATGATAATTTATATTCAACAAAAGACAGCCAAAAAATCACACCAAAGATCTCTGAAAAAGCCCTTCGTTATGATCTTACCGTGCCTTTTGCACGTTATGTAGTGCAACACCAAAACGAGATTACTTTTCCGTTTAAACGCTACCAAATGCAACTCGTTTGGCGCGCCGATAGACCCCAAAACGGACGCTTTCGTGAGTTTTGCCAGTGTGATGCCGACGTCGTTGGTAGTACTTCACTTTGGCAAGAAGTAGAATTGGTGCAGTTATACGACACGGTTTTTTCAAAATTAAACCTCAAAGGGACAACCATCAAGATCAATAACAGAAAGATCTTAAGCGGGATCGCAGAAGTAATTGGCGCCGAAGATAAACTTATCGATTTTACCGTAGCACTCGATAAACTCGACAAAATTGGTAAAGAAGGCGTGGTCAAAGAAATGCGCGAAAAAGGAATTAGCGATGACGCCATTGAAAAGTTAGATCCATTATTCGAAGTATCTGGTGATGCTTCAGAAAAATTAGATCTGCTAAAAAGTCTTTTAAGTACTTCCGAAATCGGACTCGCAGGCGTAGATGAATTACAATTTATCGTTGATAATGTGACCGCTTTAGGATTGCAAACCGCAAGCTTAGAAATTGATGTGACTTTGGCACGCGGACTCAACTATTACACGGGAGCGATTTTTGAAGTGAGTGCTCCAGAAGGTGTGGCTATGGGGAGTATTGGTGGCGGCGGACGCTATGATGATCTTACGGGTATCTTCGGAATGAAAGATATGAGTGGAGTTGGTATTTCCTTCGGATTAGACAGAATTTATCTCGTTATCGAAGCACTCGATTTGTTTCCCGAAACGGTTTCAGCAACCACCAAAGTATTGTTTATAAACTTCGGAAAGGCAGAAGCCTTATACGCAATGAAAGCTATTCAGAAGTTACGTCAGGCTGGCATTTCAGCAGAACTGTATCCCGATGAAGCCAAAATGGGCAAACAGATGGGTTATGCAGACAAACGTGACATAAAGTTCACAATTTTGGCAGGTTCCAAAGAAATTTCCGAAGAAAAATTTACGCTAAAAAATATGAAGACTGGGGAGCAGGAAGGTACAGATCTCGCTGGTTTGATAAAGTCGTTGACGTAATTCAACATGTTCATTTTTTCCATTGATGAAAAAACGAACCAAAAAAATCTAGGCTTACGAAACTTTATCTAAATTCATTGTTCATCTCCTAAATTTTAGGAACTCGCCGTTAAAATAATTCCTATGATCTTAATTGGGCTGGCTCAGGCAGCCTAAAATTTTACGGAGACTTCACTTCAAATTTTTCGAAAAAGTTTCGATAGGCCAGAAGAGACTAATTGCTGGTTATGCAGACAAATGTGACATAAAGTTCACAATTTTGGCAGGTTCCAAAGAAATTTCCGAAGAAAAATTTACGCTAAAAAATATGAAGACTGGGGAGCAGGAAGGTACAGATCTCGCTAGTTTAATAAATGCGCTGACATAAACATATCAAAATTGTCTAGTCGAGTGCCGCCTGAGCGATGTATTTTCGTGGGTAGTCAAAATCTAATAAATTAAAACGATAGTTTATATTATATATGTAGCTTCTTGCTATAGTAATTTCAGAAGAGAAAGAGGCTAGCATTGCCATTATGTAGGTGCGAGTTAATACCTAACAAAGCGTTAAAACTCACGCAATTGTCAAATTAATCGCTAGCTTTGTAGTAAATGAAACAATTTATCCACAAATCAATGGCAGTTTTTATGGCAGCCGTAGTTCTTATGACTACGATGTCGTTTTCTGTTGCTATGCATTATTGTGGAGATACCTTAGTAGATTTTTCGTTTGTTCAGCAAGCAGAAACATGCGGAATGGAAAAGGCGCAGGACACTTCGGCTTGTGATAATGATGCGCTCTCCCAAAAGTCATGCTGTACAGATAAGCAATTGATCAAGGAAGGTACCAACGATCTGAAAGTTTCATTTGACAAGCTTACATTTGAGCAGCAAGTCTTTGTTGCTTCATTCACATATGCGTATATCAGTCTTTTTGAGGGAACCGAATCTACGGAAGTTCCTTTTACAGATGACTCACCACCGTTTGTCAAACGGAATGTGCAAGTCCTGCACCAGACATTTTTAATTTGATTTAGTAGCCAGTCCCGAGTGAAATCGGGAAATAAGCCCAGCGGCACGCCGTTTTGGGGAGGTTTTGTTGTTTTTAGTTTTTAAAATACAAGCGAAACTTTATTTGTATAACTGTCTAATAATCAAAAGTATGCTCAATAAAAGCATTAAGTTCTTTATAGAAAATAAACTTGTGGCGGTTCTCTTGCTCGCTTTATTTGTGGGTTGGGGAGTGGTTCATGCACCTTTTAATTGGGAGACTGGTATTTTACCAACAGACCCCGTTGCCGTTGATGCAATTCCAGATATTGGCGAAAACCAACAAATTGTTTTTACCAAATGGCAGGGCCGGTCGCCACAGGATATTGAAGACCAAATTACCTATCCGCTTACCACATCATTGCTAGGAATTCCAGGAGTTAAGACCATCCGTAGTTCTTCCATGTTTGGGTTTTCAAGTATCTATATTATTTTTGAAGAGGATGTCGAATTCTACTGGTCGCGGAGCCGCATACTTGAAAAACTCAATTCTCTTCCAGCAAATCTACTGCCCGATGGTGTTAATCCGGCCTTAGGGCCAGACGC
This sequence comes from Ulvibacter sp. 2305UL32-6, assembly GCF_058148545.1. NCBI lineage: Bacteria > Pseudomonadati > Bacteroidota > Flavobacteriia > Flavobacteriales > Flavobacteriaceae > Ulvibacter > Ulvibacter sp. 2305UL32-6. The sequence goes on along the minus strand of NZ_JBYVKA010000002.1, from coordinate 440,319 downwards.
AACAGGCTTAGGGCAAATATTTTGGTACACCCTCGAAGGGAGAGATGCCGACGGAAATGTAACAGGTGGCTGGGATCTACAGGAACTACGAAGTATTCAAGACTACTACGTAAAATATGGATTGTCTTCGGCAAGTGGTGTTTCCGAAGTAGCCTCTATAGGAGGTTATGTTCAGGAATATCAAGTAGACGTTGATCCTGAAAAAATGCGTCAATATAACATTGGTTTAAGCGCAGTTGTAAAAGCAGTCAAGGAAAGCAATCAGGATATTGGTGCGCAAACGCTTGAGATCAATCAAGCCGAATATCTAGTACGCGGTCTAGGCTATGTCAAGTCGGTTGCAGACATCGAAAACGCTGTGATTACTTCCGAAAATTTTACTTCCATTAGAATTAAAGATATTGCCAAAGTACAATTAGGCCCCCAACCCAGACGTGGTATTTTAGACAAAGAAGGCGCAGAAGTAGTTGGAGGTGTCGTTGTGGCTCGTTATAGCGCAAATCCGCTGGAAGTGATCAATAATGTTAAAGATCAAATAGCCGAGATTTCCTCTGGGCTTCCCAGTAAAACATTGGCAGATGGACGTATCTCACAGGTTACCATTGTCCCATTTTACGATCGAACTGAACTTATTCAAGAAACATTACATACGCTTAACGAAGCGCTTACACTTGAAATTCTAATTACCATTTTAGTCATTATTATGATGGTATTTAATCTACGAGCCTCCATTCTAATTTCTGGGTTGTTACCTGTTGCGATTTTAATGGTATTCATTGCGATGAAAATTTTTAATGTCGATGCCAACATTGTAGCGCTTTCGGGCATCGCCATTGCGATTGGAACCATGGTGGATGTAGGAGTTATACTTGCCGAAAATATGATTCGGCATTTGGAAGATAAAAAATTACGCTTTCGCGAAAGCGGCATTGAATACACCACCAATGAAATAATTTATAACGCAACCGCTGAAGTCTCTGGCGCCATTTTGACTGCAGTCTTAACAACGATCATAAGTTTTATACCTGTATTTACAATGATTGGTGCCGAGGGAAAGCTTTTTAGACCCTTAGCATTTACTAAAACCATGGCGCTTACGGCATCGTTGGTGGTCGCACTTTTCTTATTACCACCATTTGCAGCTTTCCTCTTTAGAAAAAGTAATATAAGAGAACGCTCAAAGTATATTCTGAATGGTTTACTGATCATTCTCGGAATCATAGCGATTGTTTATGGTTATTGGTTAGGACTGATATTGATTTCTTTTGGCGTGGTTGCTTTATTTAGAATTCGGGATTTCTTCGCTGTTAAGCGAGCAAATCTCGTTAATATCATCATTTCCACCATTGCAATTGTAATTCTACTTGCCGAATATTGGCGACCGCTTGGTTTTGATCGAAGTGTATTAATAAACCTAATTTTTGTGGCTATAATTTGTTTCGGATTGCTGGGTGTGTTTTCTGTCTTCCGAAGGTATTATGATAGTATTTTACGTTGGGCGCTGCACAACCGACTCTTATTTTTGGCTATTCCAACCACGGTATTGATCTTAGGTGTGGTCATTATGCGCAATACAGGGAAGGAGTTTATGCCAGCGCTTAATGAAGGCTCATTCCTTTTGATGCCTACGTCGCTGCCACATGCCGGAGTTGAAGAGAATAAACGTGTCCTTCAGCAATTGGATATGGCTGTAGCTAGTATTCCTGAGATTGAAACTGTTGTAGGAAAAGCAGGAAGAACAGAATCTGCGCTCGATCCTGCGCCGCTTTCGATGTATGAAAATATAATTCAGTATAAGTCTGAGTATATGCGAAATGCCAATGGCGAGCGACAACGCTATCGGGTAAACGATGATGGTTTATTTATTCTGAAAAATGAAAAATTGTACCACAACCAAAATAGTGATGTCAGATCCAGTGCCGTCGAAAACGCACAGCAAAAGGGTACTATTTCCAATATGTTCCATCCAACAAGCAAAGAGCTGATAGAAGACGATGACGGTGAATATTTCCGAAACTGGCGCCCCGAAATAAATAGCCCAGATGACATTTGGAATGAAATTATAAAGGTAACCAACCTTCCAGGAGTGACGTCTGCACCCAAATTACAACCTATTGAAACGCGTCTTGTAATGCTACAAACCGGAATGCGAGCACCGATGGGGATAAAGGTAAAAGGTCCCGATTTGAAAACTATAGAAGCATTCGGAATTGAATTAGAAGGAATTTTAAAACAGGTTGAAGGTGTAAAAGAGCAAGCCGTTTTTGCAGATCGCATTGTAGGGAAACCGTATTTGCTTATTGACATCAGGCGTGAACAATTAGCACGTTATGGAATTTCTATCATGGATGTGCAAGAAGTGCTGCAAGTTGCCGTGGGCGGGATGCCGCTTACTCAAACAGTTGAAGGCAGAGAGCGCTATGGCGTGAGAGTCCGTTATCCGCGAGAATTGCGTGCTAATCCTGATGACATAAAAGATATTTATGTTCCTGTTGCAAAGGGAAGCCCTGTACCTTTAGGCGAATTGGTTGAGATACGGTACGAGCAAGGTCCTCAGGTCATAAAAAGTGAAGATACTTTTCTTGTGGGTTATGTACTTTTTGACAAACTCGATGGCTTCGCCGAAGTTGATGTTGTTGAAAATGCACAATCACTGATTCAACAAAAAATTGCGAATGGTGATTTAGTGGTTCCGCAAGGAATTAGTTACCGATTTACGGGAACCTATGAGAATCAGTTGCGTGCAGAGAAAACACTTTCAGTGGTGGTCCCATTAGCATTGCTTATTATCTTTTTGATTCTCTATTTCCAGTTTCGTTCGGTTTCTACCTCACTGATGGTATTTACAGGAATAGCGGTAGCCTTTGCTGGAGGATTTATAATGATATGGCTCTATGGCCAAGATTGGTTCTTCAATTTTAATCTGTTTGGTGAAAATATGCGGACGCTTTTCAATATGAAAACAATCAATTTAAGTGTGGCAGTTTGGGTAGGTTTTATTGCTTTGTTTGGTATTGCTACAGATGATGGGGTGGTCATGGCTACCTATCTTACCCAGACCTTTAATAAAGAGAGTCCGAATAATAAAAAAGGCATCCGACTGGCAACAATGGAAGCCGCTGGCAAACGTATTCGTCCGTGTTTAATGACCACGGTAACAACGATACTTGCGCTATTGCCTATTCTTACATCGACCGGAAAAGGAAGCGATATAATGATTCCTATGGCTATTCCAATTTTTGGTGGAATGCTTATCGATATTACTTCCTACTTTCTCGTACCCGTTTTATATAGCTGGAAAAAAGAATACCAACTTAAAAGAGTTAACAAATGAAAAATATAAAAATCATAGTCTGTCTCTTGTTTGTTTCGGCTACAGGAAATGCTCAGCAATTGCAATCATATATTGAAGAAGCAATGTCGAATAATCCTGAAATTCAAGCTTTTGAGCTTCGCCATAACATTGCGGAAGAAAAAGTAAATGAGGCAAATTGGATACCTAATACCGAAATTAGCGCCGGTTATTTTATAAGTGAGCCCGAAACTAGAGTAGGCGCACAGCGCACAAAAATTGGGGTGAAACGGATGTTACCTTGGTTTGGAACTATTTCTGCTCGCGAAAATTATGCTTCCGCTATGGCAGAAACCGAATATGTTGAAGTTACTATAGCAAAAAGGAAATTGGCATTATCGGTTGCCGAAACCTACTACAAACTATATGAAATACGAGCGAAACAAAAGGTCCTCGATGATAATATTCAACTTTTAAAAACCTATGAGCGTCTTGCGCTAACATCGGTAGAAGTGGGTAAAGCATCGGCCGTGGATGTATTGCGCCTGCAAATAAGACAAAACGAATTATCGCAAGAAAAGGAAGTCTTAATGCAACAAGCCATTTCCGTTCAAACAACGTTCAATAATCTACTTAATCGGGAACACGACGAAACAATAGAAACGGCTTTAACTTTAGCGCTCCCTGAAAATAACATAGACCTTGGTCATGAAGCATTATCGCTAAATCCTGAATTGCTTAAATATGATAAGTTGTACGAATCGGTTGCGCAATCTGAATTACTCAATCAGCGAGACGGATTGCCAATGATAGGTTTTGGCATAGATTATCTAACGGTTAGCAAACGAACTGATATGGATCTTTTTGATAATGGAAAAGATATACTGATGCCAATGGTTTCGGTCTCCATACCTATCTTCAACAATAAGTATAAGTCGATCACAAAACAGAACGAATTGCGACAACAGGAGATCAAGATTCAAAAAGAGCAACGACTGAACGTGTTAGAATCTGCTTTTGCAACAGCGATATCGCAACGGAATCAAGCGCGCATCAAATTCAATACACAAGCAAAAAACCTCAAACAGGCCCAAGATGCTGAAGAGATTCTTATTAAGAATTATGAGACGGGAACCATTGATTTTAATGATGTACTCGATATTCAGGAATTACAATTAAAATTTCAAATCAATCAAATAGCATCTGTGCAACAGTATTTTGTGCAACAGTCTATTATTAATTATTTAATTAAGTAAAATGAAACATACCTATTCAATATACGGAATGACCTGTAATGGTTGCCGAAACCACGTTGAACAGACACTTTCTAAAGTGGAAGGTGTGAATAATGTTTCCGTAGATCTAGAAAAAGCAGAAGCGACGATTGAAATGAAAATGCATATTCCGCTAGCGAATTTTCAAAAAGCGCTAGAAGATGATGGCGGAAGCTACGCTATTAATAATCTTGGCGAATATGCTTCTTCGAAAGAAGTTTTAAAAAAACCCAAGGGCAAAGGAACAGGAACGTTTTACTGTCCCATGCATTGCGAAGGCGACAAAACGTATAACAAACCAGGCGATTGTCCGGTCTGCGGAATGGATCTCGTAGAAGAACAAAATATATCGGTTAGCATAGGTGAACAATGGACATGTCCCATGCATCCAGAAATAGTTAAAGATAAAGCTGGTGCTTGCCCGATTTGCGGAATGGACCTAGTTCCTTTGCAGGCAGATCTATCTTCCGAAGAAAAAACATATAAAAAGCTCTTGAGTAAATTCTGGCTTGCGCTTGCATTTACATTGCCCATATTCTTGATTGCGATGAGCGAAATGATTCCGAATAATCCGTTATATGACCTAATGGAACAAAAATGGTGGAACTGGATTCAATTCGGTCTGTCACTTCCCGTGGTATTTTATGCCACGTGGATGTTCTTTGAGCGGGCTTATCGAAGCATCAAGACATGGAATCTTAATATGTTTACGCTCATTGGTATTGGAGCCGGTGTTGCCTGGGTATTTAGTGTGTTTGGAATGTTGTTTCCCGACTTCTTCCCTGCGCAATTCAAAACAGCATCTGGAGCCGTACACGTTTATTTTGAGGCGGCTACCGTAATACTCACACTCGTGCTTATGGGACAGGTTTTGGAGGCACGTGCCCATAGTAAGACCAATTCCGCCGTAAAGGAATTATTGAAACTCGCACCCAACAAAGCAATTCGTGTCAAAGAAGGAAATGAAGAAGAGGTTTCCATAGATCAGATTGAGAAAGGCGATATTTTACGTGTTAAGCCTGGGGATAAAATTCCAGTAGACGGCAAAATAACAGAAGGCGAAACGACCGTTGATGAATCGATGATTTCAGGAGAACCTATTCCTGTCAATAAAGCTGAAAATGATCAAGTAAGCAGTGGAACGATCAACGGCAATCAATCTTTTTTAATGAAGGCCGAAAAAGTAGGTAGCGACACCTTGCTTTCTCAAATTATACACATGGTAAACGATGCCAGTCGCAGTCGGGCGCCAATTCAGAAACTAGCCGACACTGTTTCGGGATATTTCGTGCCGGTTGTTGTAATCGTTTCCTTGATCACTTTTGGGGTTTGGGCTATTTGGGGTCCAGATCCGGCCTACGTATTTGCATTGGTTAATGCCATAGCCGTACTCATAATTGCTTGTCCGTGTGCTTTAGGGCTTGCAACACCTATGTCGATCATGGTTGGCGTCGGCAAAGGTGCGCAGAGCGGCGTGCTAATAAAAAATGCCGAAGCTTTAGAAAAAATGGACAAGGTAGATACACTTATTGTGGATAAAACGGGAACCATTACCGAAGGAAAACCTACCGTAGAAAAAATTGGAGTTTTTGGTAAGGCGTTTAGTGAAAATGAAATTTTACATTTTATCGCCTCTTTAAATAGCGCTAGCGAACATCCGCTTGCCGAAGCAACAGTAAAATATGCTAAGGAACGGAAAACTAAACTTTCAAAAACTGAAAAATTTAGCGCCGTAACAGGAAAAGGGGTGGAAGGGACGGTTGACAGCAAAAATCTTGATTTGGGTAATACAAAGATGATGGAGTACGCCAAGGCTACGATATCTTCGGAAATGGAAACAGAAGTGCGATCTTTTCAGAAACAAGGTAAAACTGTTTCTTATTTGGCAGTAGCCGGGGTCATTGCGGGCTATGTTGTCATTGGCGATAAGATTAAAAAAACGAGCGCCAAGGCAATCAAAGAACTACAAAATAAAGGTATTGACGTTATTATGCTTACGGGCGATAATTATGATACCGCTCAAGCTGTAGCAGGTGAGCTTAACTTAACCGATTTCAAAGCTGGCATGTTGCCAGAAGACAAGCTTCAGGTGGTCACAAAATTACAAGCAGAAGGGAAAGTAGTGGCAATGGCTGGCGACGGGATCAATGATGCTCCGGCACTTGCTAAAAGTGATGTGGGTATTGCTATGGGAACAGGAACCGATGTCGCAATAGAAAGTGCCATGATCACTTTGGTCAAAGGAGATCTTCATGGAATTGTAAAAGCCCGAAATCTGAGTCATGCTGTTATGCGAAACATCAAGCAAAATCTATTTTTTGCACTGATTTATAATACCCTAGGCATTCCCATTGCCGCAGGGCTGCTATTTCCGTTTTTCGGAATATTATTATCTCCTATGATCGCAGCGCTCGCCATGAGTTTTAGCTCGGTCTCGGTCATTGCAAATGCCTTGCGATTACGATCAAAATCAATTCAATAACCATTAAAATTAAGCAAAATGGAACAAAAGGATACAATGAATAAAAATCAATACACAAAATTTGTAGGCATGCTCGCAGCATCCTTTATAGCAATGTATGTCACTATGTATCTCAATACGTACGCGATTGACCATGTGTATTTTAGCCTAACTCGATTTTATATGAGTTGCATGGGTATTGCTACCATGGCGATCATAATGTTTGTTGCGATGCGCGCTATGTACAAAAATAGAAAGAAGAATATAGCCATTGTAATAGTAAGTAGTCTGCTCTTTTTTGGAGCCCTCGGATTGGTTCGTGCTCAAGCCCCAATTGTTGGCGATGTGTTATGGTTAAAGGCCATGATTCCTCATCATTCAATAGCAATTTTGACCAGCGAACGCGCTGATATCCAAGATCCAGAAGTGAAAAAATTGGCCAATGATATCATTAAGGCGCAACGAAAAGAAATTGAAGAAATGAAGGCGATGATCAAACGATTGGAAACTAAGGACTAAAAGATTTTGGGCGCTCGAGCGGGCTATTTGTTACAATCTTTTTGCTCGTGCCTCACAAAAAGGATTTTCACTCCTATCCCTAGCGCAGTGTAGTGATACCATTAAAAACAGAAATTATGAATAAAAATATTTTATATATAGGAGTTGCAGTAGTAGTTGGTCTTTTGCTGGGATGGCTTTTGTTTGGAAATAATACGTCTAAACCCATCTCAAACAAGGAACAAATAGATGTCCATGATCATTCGGGAGAAAACTCCGAACAGCTATGGACCTGCTCTATGCATCCTCAAATTAGACAATCTGAGCCGGGCGACTGTCCTATTTGTGGGATGCAGCTCATTCCTCTTAAAGCTAACACTGAAGATCTTGCTGTCAATGAGATACAGCTTACTAAAAATGCAATGGCACTGGCTAATATTCAAACCACAGTTGTAGGAAGTGGTGCAGCAGCCAACGACGATGGAATGATCTCGCTTTCAGGAAAGATTGCGACCAACGAAGAAAACAACTCGGTACAAGCAAGCTATTTTGATGGCCGTATTGAACGCCTGAATGTAAATTTTGAAGGTCAAAAAGTGAATCGCGGTCAGTTATTAGCAACCATATATGCACCTAGTTTGGTCGCGGCACAGCAAGAACTTATTACCACAGCTTCTTTAAAAGAATCACAGCCTGCATTGTATAAAGCGGTCCGTAATAAATTAAAGAATTGGAAACTTTCAGATAATCAGATTGACGCCATAGAAGCTTCAGGGAAGGTTCGAGATAATTTTTCGATCTACGCAACTGTATCAGGAACTGTTTCCGAAGTAATGGCACGAGAAGGCGATTATGTAAAGCAAGGGCAGCCAATACTTAAAGTAAGTAACTTGAACTCTGTTTGGGCAGAATTTGATGCCTATGAGAGTCAAATTTCAGAGTTAAAAGAAGGACAAAAAATTAAAATTACAACCAATGCTTATCCGAATAAAGAGTTTGACGCTTTAGTGTCTTTTATAGATCCTATACTCAATAATGCAACACGTACGGTTACTGTACGAGCAACGCTTAAAAACACGGATGATCTCTTTAAACCTGGCATGTTTGTAACGGGTAAACTTAAAGGAGTTGTGGTGAATATTTCAGAAACACTTCTCGTTCCTGCAACCGCTGTGATGTGGACCGGGGAACGCTCATTGGTTTATGTAAAAACCAAGCCTAGTGAAGCGGTATTTGAAATGCGAGAAGTAACCATAGGTAATCGAAGAGGAGAAAATTATGAAATTATAGACGGCCTAAAAATAGGAGAGGAGATTGTAACCCATGGTACGTTTACCGTAGATGCGGCAGCTCAATTACAAGGAAAGAAATCAATGATGTATAAAGGAAATAATGAGGATGTAGTTTCGATGCCAATAACCGCAATGAAAATTACATTTCCGAAAAGCTTTCATATGCCTTTTAAAGAAGTGCTCAATGCGTATTTAGAGATGAAAGATGCTTTTATAGCAAGTAATGCAGGGCAAGTTTCAACATTCGCAAAAGTCGCGTCGAAGTCTTTTAAGTTGGTTAATATTAAAGATCTCGGAAAAATGGAACAAGCACATGTCGCGAAAAGTATTGAGATGCTCGATGTTATTGCTGAAAGTGATGATCTTGAGAATCAGCGTGAACATTTTGTGATTTTAAATGAAAATATGGTTGTTATAGCGATGAATGTTGAAATTGTCAAGCCTGTAATGTATGTTCAGAAATGCCCAATGGCGAATAATAATAAAGGTGCTTTTTGGTTAAGCACTGAAAAAGATATTCGCAATCCGTATTACGGGGAGCAAATGTTAACGTGTGGAAGTGTGATCGATTCGATCGAATAAAAATCGTTAATCAGTTATTTCAATGGTTTCGTAGGTATGTACAATAGTATGCCTTAATTCATCACCAACAAAACTATTTGAACGGGTAGGATATCCTTGCTCATTTGTTTCGTAGGTAAACGTAGATTCTACTGAAACAGGGTTGTTGACGGGATTTGTTGTAATAATTTGGGAGGAAGTGAGATTCGGACTGATGCCAACAGCTTTAGTATATGGTTGAGAGTGGACTAGATGTTGAGGGTTTTTAATATTGTTGTATTCCATCTCGAAATTACGTATTTCACATTCATTTTCAATGGTAATGATATTATTGTTGGATGAGTAGTCATATTCATGCGTACAGGATAAACTATTTTCAAAATATTTTCTTACTTGAATCATTTGATTAGAAGTATTATAGATATATTCCTCAGTGAATATATCAGTCTCGGACTGATATAGCCTACTTGAAATAAGATTATTTTCATATTCGAAGGTCACAAATTGTGCAATGTTTGATTCAATAGAAATAACTCTATCTCCATCATATCCATACGTATTGATATAGGTCGTATCAGGAGTCTGATTGGTAAATTGATGTAAAGTGCCATTTTCATTATAGGAGTAAAGGAACGTATATTGCTCCTCATCACCATTTGGCCTGAATACGGATACAGCTTCTTTCACCAATTTTAAAGCAGTTTGTGGTGTATTATCATCTTCGGTTGTTTCGCTGTCCTTAGAGCAGGCTGAAAACAGCAATACGATCATAAATGATGATAAAAGGTATTTCATAACGGATATTTTTAAATTTCCACAATATAGAAAAACCCCATCAGAAATGATGGGGTTTTTGTTTTAGTGCATCAAATACTATCGTAAGGAAAGACGCACTTCACCGTGTTCAAAATTGCTGCGATCCACTTGATACTCGCCTTGGGGAAGTTTTAGCCCAGACATTTTAAAAGCTCTTGCTAAGTCGCTGCGAAGCTCATAGTTTTCTAACACTACTAAGTTTTGCTCTTCTAAGGATCTGGAAAAAACGATCTGAAGCGTTTTGTCAACTAATCGATACGCTACAACACCCTTGTCTGGATCATTGTTTCCTTCCATAAGGATAGCCATTTGATCTCTCACTTCTTCCACATAATTGCCGTTATTACCACCTCCATTGCCACCGTTGCCGTAAATAAGTATATCACCACCTTCATTTTGGAAGCAAACACCAGGCCCGGTAGCGCAGGTTTCTTTACTGAAATTGGTATCCATGATATACACCCACGGGAAGTTGTGATATCTTGATTGTTCTACCACCTGTTCAGACAGATCAGCGTTTTCTTCATTTCTAATTTCATCTTTTGAACAGCTAACCAGAGCCGATAAAAGAACAGTTGTTACTAGGGTTAATTTGATAATTGATTTCATAATTTTTGTTTTTATGAGTTAGTAAATGCAATCGAAGTTTTTAAGATTGCTTCTTTATTCTATATACTCTCACTACCCAAATTGTTACCCTCTGATTATTGTTATTTTTTAAATACATTGAGAAATACTGTGTCAAGTACTATGTTTGCTGAAGTTAGGAGCGGTTTTTTTTGTGGAATAAATGCTAAAAGGTCCTGCGCTTCAAAGGTTTTTAAGTTAAAGGAGAAAAATAAGGGTCAATTAGAAAGGCCTAAAAATATAACACTCAACTTTAGAAAATAATAGGAACTTATCTTTGTGGCAGCTATTTTTGTTTTTATATTTGCCACCTCAAAATATGGCGAGGTAGCTCAGGTGGTTAGAGCGTCGGATTCATAACCCGGAGGTCTCGAGTTCAAGTCTCGATCTCGCTACATAGAACACCCGATACGAAAGTATTGGGTGTTTTTATTTACAGTGCTGAAACACGAAGTGTTTTGGAGGACTAGGCAAGGCCTTCCCAAAAGACTGGCCGAGGGTGCAGAATGTAAGTTGAAGTAATTCTCGATAGTAAGATTGGCAAAAAGTAAAATTTTGCTTTCAGACAATAGGAAATTAAAAACCTAAAAACACGCAGTATTAGGTTTTTTTGTTTTCAGTCAAAATTAATAGAATAATCGCAATGCTTTCTTTCTAAGTTTTAAATTAATCTATATATTGGGCTGCAACTAACAAAACTATGAGCGACAAGATAAAATACGAGATGGAGTTCGTGATACAAGTATCTCCATCGTTACTATACCAATATATATCAACTCCTTCAGGAATGAGTGAATGGTACGCCGATAACGTGAATTCACGCGGAGAATTTTTCACCTTTATCTGGGATGGAAGCGAAGAAAAAGCGAAACTACTCACAAAGAAAAGTCCGGAACGCATCAAATTTAGATGGATGGACGATGAAGGAACCGATTATTATTTTGAATTGCGTATTCAGGTAGATGAAATAACGAAAGATGTTTCGCTTATGGTTACCGATTTTGCCGAAGAGGATGAAATAGAGGAAGGCAAAATGCTATGGCAGAATATGATCTCTGAGCTAAAGCAGATCTTAGGTTCTAAATAATTCTTGAACTAAAATACTATCTTTGCGCCGTTCTAAAATAAGTAGAACGGCTTTTTTTATGGTAAATTTAAACGGAACACTTTTCGATTCTTCAGCGGTACTTATCACTCATGATAACCGTGGTTTGGCCTATGGCGACGCGGTTTTTGAAACCTTGAGATATTCGGCAGGAAAGATCTTTTTCTGGGAAGATCACTATTTCAGACTTATGGCATCTATGCGAATTATGCGTATGGAGATCCCGATGAATTTCACCATGGAATTTTTAGCTTCGGAAATTGAAAAGACTGTTGCTTCGTCCAATTCAAAAGATACTTTACGAATTAAACTACAGGTCTGGCGAAAAGCAGGAGGGAAGTACACTCCAACATCGCGAGAGGTAGACTATTTAATTACTACGGAAGTTATTGAGAGTCCGTTTTATACCCTTTCAGAAACAGCCTACGAAGTAGAGCTTTTTAAAGATCACTACATCACATCTGGTCTGTTGTCTACTTTAAAGTCGAATAACAGAATTATCAATGTCTTAGGAAGCATTTTTGCTGAAGAGAATGCGTATCAGAATTGTTTGTTATTGAATGAAAAGAAGCAAGTGGTCGAAGCGCTTAATGGAAATATCTTTTTGGTTAACGGCTATAAAATTAAAACACCACCCTTAGAAGATGGCTGTCTTAACGGGATTATGCGCAAGCAGCTAATTTCGATCATTCAAACCATACCAGATTATGTGTTGGAGATTGAATCGGTTTCTCCGTTTGAACTTCAAAAGGCTGATGCTTTTTTTATTACCAATGTGATCACAGGAATTCAGCCAATTACTAAGTATCGTAAAAAGGAGTATTCGGTAACTATTCCGAAGGAATTATTAGCAAAGGTTAATGTAAAGGCGCGATTGGGTTAGTTGAGATTTGGATTTTCAGGAGCGTTCGACCATAAAACGTAATCGCCACCAAATTCGAGCATTTTTTCTTTCCAGAAATCGGTATAACTCTTTCCTATAATTTCATTCTTATCAGAATTTGGAGTCACAACCCAACTATTTACGAGTAATTCTTGGTCCAGTTGTTCGCTTTCCCAGCCAGAATACCCTAAAAAGAAACGAATTTGATTTTCGGTAAGTTGATCGTCCTTGAGTAGATCAACGATCGCATTAAAATCACCTCCCCAATAAATTCCGTTAGAAATTTCAACACTTCCTGGGATCAATTCGGGAATTCGATGGATAAAATACAGATTGTCTTGCTCAACTGGGCCACCATTATAGACTGTTAGTGAAGAAGCTACCTCTGGAATAAAGTCTTTTAATTTGTGTTGTAAGGGTTTATTCAGAATAAAACCAACAGAGCCATTCTCGCTATATTCAGCCAAAAGAACGACCGATCTATTAAAAGAAACATCTCCAATAATAGAGGGTTCAGCAACGAGAAGCACGCCTTTGTTTGGTTTTAGAGTGGTCATCTTGGTTATTTGGTAAAATAAATCTAAACATAAAAAATTAGATAGACAACAGAAAAGCGTTTGGAGTTATACTAACCAAAAATAAAAAGCCCGTTCCAACTAGGTTGAAACGGGCTGATTAATGCGGATATGCAATTAGTTTACGCTGCTCTGTAAATCTGATCCTGCTTTGAACTTTACTACGTTCTTAGCTGCAATTTTGATTGTTTTTCCTGTCTGTGGGTTTCTTCCTTCTCTTGCAGCTCTTTTAGAAACTGACCAAGAACCAAAACCTACTAGAGATACTCTGTTTCCTTTTTTAAGAGATCCTTCTACATTTCCTAGGAAAGACTCTAATGCTTTTTTTGCTGCTGCTTTTGTTACACCGGCATCTTCTGCCATTGCATCAATTAAATCTGATTTGTTCATAGTTAAATAATTAAAAATTAAATTGTTGATTAAACATAAATGAATTGCCCTACAAATTTAATCGGATTATCGGTTCACGCAAGGAATAGCGCGGGAAATCGCCGTATTTGTTGATAACTTGGAGCGTTTGTTAATAACCAAACTGCTTTTGTGTTGCATTATCGCCATATGAGTGGGAATAGGGGTTTACGACATTTTAGCGGTTTCAGAAAAAGAAAACCCATTTAAGAGTGAGGCAGCATCCATTTTTCTTTTCCCAGGAAGTTGCAACTCCTTAATATATATATAACCATCTTTTACGGCTACTTTAATTTCTTTTTTTGTCGTAAAAATAGTTCCAACAGCATCAGAATGTGTCGTTAGATCAATGCTAGTATCGTAGACCTTAACCTTTAGCGTTTCTTCTTTATCTTCAAGTTGACTCCATGCAACAGGATAAGGTGAAAGTCCGCGTACCAAGGCATCTATCGCTTGAGCACTTTGTTTCCAATCGATACGTGTATTTTCGGGAGACAATTTAGGAGCAGCTTTTAGATCACTGCTGTTTGGCTGAACTTCTGTTGTAACAGAGCCATTGGCAATGGCATCTACTGTATCTATTACTAAATCACTACCTAAACTCATCAGCTTATCGTGAAGTGTACCTACAGTTTCTCGGGGTTCAATATCAATTTCAGATTTTTTAATAATTGCTCCAGTATCAATTTTCTCGTCAATAAAAAAGGTTGTGACGCCAGTTTTGGTTTCTCCATTGATTATCGCCCAATTGATAGGAGCCGCACCACGATATTGCGGAAGCAATGATGCATGCAGGTTAAAGGTTCCGTATTTAGGCATATTCCAAACAACTTTTGGCAACATTCTAAATGCTACAATGATCTGAAGATTGGCATCTAACGCTTTAAGGTCGGCTAAAAAGTCTTCGTTTTTTAAATTTTTTGGCTGAAGAATAGTGAGTTGCTGAGACAAGGCATATTCCTTTACGGCCGACGGGCGCATTTTGCGGCCACGCCCAGCAGGGCGATCGGGGGCGGTAATAACGCCCACGATGTCGGCCTTCGATTCTACCAGTTTTTTCAATATTCCCACAGCAAAATCGGGGGTTCCCATAAAGACAATTCGCAAATCTTTCATTAGTTTATATAATATTGATTTTTGGTGTTCAGACTTATTTTTCCACTATCAACAAGTAATCGCAGTACGTGGATGATCTTTGATTCGGCAAAGGTACTTTTTTCTGAAATGCTACGCGAACTCATCGCTTCTTCTTCTAAAAAGATGCGTATTTCTGCGGAAATGAGCTTCATTTCATCTTTGCTAGCCATTGTTTCTTGGGAAGCACATACCGAACATATTCCGCACTTTTCCGAAGTTGATTCCCCAAAATAGTTAACTAATTGTCTGCTCTTACATTCTGTGTCGTTTTCAATATAACGTATCACCGATGCAACTTGCTTAGTTTTTCTGGTGTTTAAGACTTCTACTTCCTTCTTAACAACATTGATAGTGCGGTCATCTTCGCGAGGTTTAAGGAAGGTAATGGTGGCGTCTGTCACCCGCAAACTCAGTTCGATAATGCCATCCCTTTCTAGTTTTTCAAGTACGGGGATGATGTTTTCAACAGTCTGCCCGGTTTTTTTACTTAAAAGATCTAAATTGACATTGGTTGCAGTTTCAAAAATTCCACCATAGAGACGAAGCATGGTCTTACCTATAACAGATGCTTTTTGATCTCCGGCGAAATAATTCAGGGCTCTTTCCGAAGAAACTATAAACTGTATAATCGACTTTCTTCCAAATTCTTTAGAAAGTTGAATAATGCCTAGTCTATCAAGCGAATTCAATGCATTGTATGTAAATAGTGTATTTAACTTATAAGCATCACAAAAATGTATAAAATTAAAGCTGTGTTGGGTGAAAGCGCCTTCTCCATAAGAGATCTGAAAGTAATTGCTTAATTTTCGGTAGATCTTTTTTAGTAAATCGGGGGTCGCTAACGCATCAACAAATTGTTTTTTAACTAAAACCTTATCGTAATCGTTATACAGAATTACCGCCTGCGCATATTGATCATCACGCCCCGCACGCCCTGCTTCTTGGAAATAGCTTTCCAAACTTTCCGGAAGTTGAATATGGATCACAAAACGTACATTTGGATGATCAATACCCATTCCAAAAGCATTGGTAGCGACCATAGTTGATACACGACCATTTTTCCATTGTTCTAAACGATCTTGTTTTTCGCTTTTACTTATTCCACCGTGATAAAAGGTGCTGCTAATGCTCATATTATCGAGATGATTACTCGTTTCAATAGCACTCTTTCTACTGCGCACATAAACAATAGCTGAGCCAGTGTTGTTTTTTAGCAACTGAGTTGTGCGATATAATTTATCATTGGTTTTTTGGACTAGGTAGGCCAGATTAGCACGTACAAATGACTGTTTAAAAACGGCTGGGAGTTCTAATTTTAACTCAGAAATGGTATCAGTTAAAACCTCAGGAGTTGCGGTTGCCGTTAAAGCGATCACGGGTACCAAGGGATGTAGTTCTCGTAAAATAGTGACCTGTTTGTATGCAGGTCTAAAATCATTTCCCCATTGTGAAATACAGTGAGCCTCATCGATAGCGATAAGGTTTACGTTCATTTGCTTGATTGTATTTTGCACCACTTCTTGCTGCAGCCTTTCGGGCGATAGATATAAAAACTTGTAATTTCCGTAGAGTGCATTATCCAAAAGTGTGGTTAATTCATCAAAAGAAATGCCGCCAGTTAAGGCTAGTGCTTTAATATTTCGTGTCTTCAAGTTTTTAACCTGATCACTCATTAGGGCAACAAGGGGAGAAATAACAATGCAAATACCTTCCATGACAAGGGCAGGAACTTGAAAACAAATTGATTTACCTCCACCCGTTGTTAATAATGCCACCGTATCTTTTCCGTCTAATACCGAGTTGATAATATCCTCCTGCATCGGTTTAAAGGATGCATATCCCCAAAACTCGGTTAAGATATGTGAGGGCGATTTCAAGAAAATATTTCTAGTTTTTCTAAGATATGATCAATGCGTTCTGAAGGAGTTCCTACAGGTACTAATTGTACGTCATAACCATACTTTTCATATCCTTTGAGCAGGTGATCGTGTATGGTTTCGGCTTGTTCAAATGATTCGTAACGTTCATTATCCTGTGTATAGATAGATTTCCAAGGAGGAAGTAAAAATACCTGATCGTAGCAATTGTTAAAGCAAGGAGCATCAAACGCAGCTGGATATTTTGCCTCAATATAATGCATATATGATGTTACATCTGGCAAACCCCGATCGTAAAAAAGATGTTTTTCTGAATGATCTTTAGCTTGTTCAAACTGTTTTAAGCGCCCGTCCATTAATTTTTGGCTAAACAATAAAGGATCTGTAAGGAATAGCTGGTCAATACCTGCTGCTTGGGCTTCTTGAATCACTTGTCTAGAGATTTCATGAATGACTGGAAAGCCCTTTGCTTCCAATAATTCGATAAGTGTTGTTTTTCCAGACCCGGGTCCGCCAGTAATGACAATTCTTTTAGGTGTCAAAGATTGAATATTTTAATGAGACAAAGCTTTATTAGCAAAGTTCGGAAATATTTATGGAATCATAGGTCATTGATGTGATTTGCTATCCAGTAATTCGTGAATAAACATAAAGGAACTAAACAATTTACGCCTCCAATGCGATAAGTAAAAGAGTAGATCTATAAAACCCAAAATTAAATATTGAACTCCTAGTATCCCGCACCTAGCTTTCCGCCTACAACATACTTTCATTCCAATATTGTATCTTTGTTTTAAAATTACCGCATGACAGAAGAAAACAAATCTGAAGCCTTTTACGAGCGTTTACGCGAACAGCTTAAGTCTGATACAAACTGGCCCGCTCCATACTTATACAAGTTTATCGTTCCTGCAAGTAATGAGAAAATTGCTGAAATAGAGCGTATTTTTGATACTTTGAAGGCAACGATCAATACACGAGAATCATCTAAAGGCACATATACGAGTGTTTCTATTAAAGTTATGATGGAATCGCCAGATGCAGTAATTGAAAAATATCTTGAAGTTTCTAAGGTCGAGGGTGTCATTTCTCTATAATTTTAGTATTTTGCGTGACATAAGCCGTTGAGTATCTTTCATAGCGGCATAGAGACAACTTTCCTTGAATATATTACAAAATACATGGTTTTAATAGACGATTTAGAATACAATACAGAACGCCCGCATTTAATAATTCCTGAATACGGCCGTCATATACAAAAAATGGTTGAACAGGCAGTAGCCAAAGAAACCAAAGAAGAGCGCAATAAATACGCAAAAAGCATCATTAATGTGATGGGTAATTTAAACCCGCATCTGCGTGACGTACCCGATTTTCAACATAAACTTTGGGATCAGTTATTTATTATAGCAGATTTTAAGCTGGATGCAGATTCACCTTACGATAAGCCTTCTCGTGAAGAACTAACAGCTCGTCCTGAGCCTCTTGCATATCCGCAGAATCATCCTAAGTATCGTTTCTACGGAAATAATATAAAACGAATGATCGATGTAGCGGTTAATTGGGAAGATGGCGAAATGAAAGATGGCCTTATTTACACCATTGCCAATCACATGAAAAAATGTTTTCTGAATTGGAACAAGGATACTGTAGAAGACGATGTGATCTTTAATCACCTTTTTGAACTTTCAGAAGGAAAGATTAACTTAAAAGATAGTGATGAAGGTCTTAGTAATTCTGGAAAATTACTTCAGAATAAAAAACGTTACAATACAAATAGTAGCAATACTGGAGCCAAGAAAAACTACAAGAATAACAATCGCGGTAGAAAGCGTCACTAAAAACCACCGTATTTTTTATGGGAACTTTTCAAATTGAAGGCGGTCACAGACTAAAAGGTGAAATCCGTCCGCAGGGAGCCAAAAACGAAGCCCTGCAAATACTTTGCGCTGTACTGTTAACACCTGAAGAGGTGATAATAGAAAACATTCCAGACATTCGTGACGTAAATAAGCTGATCGGGATCTTAAGTAATCTTGGAGTAAAGATTCAAAAACTGGGTAAAGGCAAATATGCGTTTAGAGCAGATGACGTCAACTTAGAATATCTTGAATCTGAATTATTTAAAGAGGAAGGAAGTTCGTTGCGGGGTTCTATTATGATCGTTGGACCTTTATTGGCACGTTTTGGAAAAGGATATATTCCCAGACCAGGTGGAGATAAGATCGGACGACGACGACTCGATACTCATTTCGAAGGATTTATTCGTTTGGGAGCCAATTTCAGATATAATAAAGAAGAACGCTTTTATGGTGTTGATGCACCCAATGGTCTTACCGGTACCTATATGTTGCTTGATCAAGCTTCTGTTACAGGAACCGCCAATATTGTAATGGCGGCAGTACTTGCAAAAGGAACGACTACCATATACAACGCGGCTTGTGAGCCTTATTTACAGCAGTTGTGTAATATGCTTAACCGCATGGGAGCCAAAATTACAGGCGTTGGTTCAAATTTACTTACCATTGAAGGCGTGGAAGCCCTTGGCGGTTGTACACATCGTGTTCTTCCAGATATGGTTGAAATAGGAAGTTGGATCGGTTTAGCTGCCATGACTCGCAGCGAGATCACGATCAAAGATGTAAGTTGGGAAAACTTAGGACTGATTCCTGATACCTTCCGAAAACTTGGAATCACTTTAGAGCGTAAAGGCGATGATATTTATATTCCGTCTCAAGAAAATTACGAAATACAAGGCTATATTGACGGTTCTACACTTACTGTAGCCGATGCGCCTTGGCCTGGATTTACACCAGACCTTTTAAGTATCGTTCTCGTGGTTTGTACGCAAGCCAAAGGTAGCGTGCTTATTCATCAAAAGATGTTTGAAAGTAGACTGTTCTTTGTCGATAAATTGATTGACATGGGAGCGCGTATCATTTTATGTGATCCGCACCGCGCCACTGTAATAGGACATGATTTTCAGTCTAACCTGAAAGCCACAACCATGGTTTCGCCAGATATTAGAGCAGGTATTTCACTATTGATCGCTGCTTTGTCGGCTCAAGGAACAAGTACGATACACAATATAGAACAGATCGATCGTGGCTATGAAAATATAGATGAGCGCCTTCGTGCCATTGGCGCAAAGATCACCCGAATCGATGCCTAGCAGTTTTAATATATTATATAGAAAAAGCCCCGCTTTAATTTTTAAAGCGGGGCTTTTTTATGCTTGATAAGTTTATAATGCTACTAAACCTTTTTATTTTTATTTAATTCGTCTTGTAGCTTTCTTTTTATTTGCTGAATTTCTTCAAGCTTCTTCTGACGGTGTTCTTCAAATTCCGTTTCAATTTCAGCCAATCGTATTTTTGCATCTCGCGTTACTGAATTACTATTTTTAAATCTATAAATAAAGAGTCCAAGAAACGCTAAAAGAATCCCAATAATAGACCACATGATCGTGTTATACGTTGTTTTCTGCGTCTGCATACCAAAAACTTCAATCCCGTCTTCTTTACTCATAGAAACCGTTAGATCTTCATTGGCTTTATTAAGATTATTGGTAAGTGATGTGATCTCTCCTTTTTGAGTGTCGATCTGATTGTTCAGCGTTTTAATTTCGGTTTCAAGATTCGCAACCGAATCAAGTATGTTTTTGCGTAGAATAGCGAGCTTACGCTTTTCAATAACCTTAAATTCCTGATAATTGTTAGATTTATCAATAGTCGCTTCAAATTGCGCTTCTAGCGTATTGCTTTCCTGTGCAAATAGTGCACAAGAAAAAAGCAACATAGGGATTACAGCTGTAAATAATTTCATGGTTTTGTTAATGTTAGGTTGTTGTGGCTCTTTAACACTACAAGAGTAGAAAAATTGTGCAAAACTGCCCAATTTTTAAAGAAAATTAGATTTTATTTAACAGCCATGGAAGCATTACTTCTACAGTAATTGAGCGCACCCGACGGACATTTTTTGATCTGTGCGACTATTTTGCTGGTTTCTGAACCTTCTAAATTGATCCAAGGGATCACAGTGGTCCTAAAAACATCCGAAAGTCCCTTGGCACATTTTTCAGCATTAATACATTTTCTGGGAGCAAAAGTAACGGTAATTTCACCATTACTATATTCGTTTTGATAGGTTTCCATAAGCATACATTTGGGGGTTATGTGCTACAGTACGTTTCGTTTGGGGCGAACGACTTCGCAGGCCTAAATCATAATAACATCGATAAAAGTATTAAAATTATCGACAAAACACAATTTTCAAGAATTTATTTTGAATTACTTAGGAAACAGCTTCCTTATAAACGCGAAGACAACGCTCACGCGCTTCTTTGTGATCTACCATTTTTTCAGGATAATCTTTAGTGTCATATTCGTCGATCCATGTTTTGATATATTGTTTGTCCTTATCAAATTTATCAACTTGCGTCATCGGATTAAAAATCCGAAAATAAGGCGCTGCGTCAACACCACTTCCTGCAGCCCATTGCCAATTTCCAACATTACTTGAAAGCTCATAGTCGAGTAGCTTCTCGGCAAAATAGGCCTCTCCCCAACGCCAATCAATAAGTAGATGTTTGCACAGAAAGCTCGCGACCAACATCCGCACACGATTGTGCATATAGCCCGTTTTATTTAACTCTCGCATCCCAGCATCAACAAGTAAATAACCTGTTTTGCCTTCTTTCCAAAGCTCAAATTCTTCTTTATTATTGCGCCATTTTATGCGATCATATTTACTTCGGAAGGCATTATCAACGGTTTTTGGAAAATGCCAGAGAATGGTCATAAAGAATTCACGCCAAATGAGTTCCTGCCAAAATACTTCATTTTTTTCGGCAATGGCTTTTTTTACAACCTGTCTGATACTTACGGTGCCAAAGCGTAGATGCGGACCAATACGCGATGTTCCTTCTTCCGAAGGAAAATTACGAGTATTCTCATAGTTTTGAATGGTTTTGGGACGTATATCGAACTCTGGAACTTCTATCTTAGAACGTTCAAAGCCCATATCTGAAAGTGTTAGATTAGCTAATCTAGAATGTTCAATAAGATTGTTGTAGTACTTTTGGGTAGCATGATCTTGTAAATGTTTTTGCGCATTGAAGGTGCTTTTCCACGTTTTCATATAAGGCGTATACACCACATAGGGATCGCCATCGCCTTTAACCACTTCACTTTTTTCAAAGATCACTTGATCTTTATAGGTGTTGAAATCAATGTTGTCTGCTTCGAGTTGCTTTTTAATTTGCGCATCACGTTCTTTCGCATAAGGTTCATAATCGCGATTGGTGATCACATTTTGAACCTCAAACTCGGCACAGAGCGCCTTAAATACTTCGGAAGGCTTACCGTGATACATCGCGAGGCTTGCCCCATGTTCTTGAAGTTCATTCCGCATTTCCTGCAGTCTGTCAAAAATAAAGCTTACGCGAGCATCATCTTTTGGAAGTTCTTCCAAAATTTCAGAATCAAAAATAAAAAGTGGTAATACTGGGAATTTGCCTTGAAGTGCTTTTGAAAAGCCCACATTATCCTCTAATCGTAAATCTCTTCGGAACCAAAATATATTTACTTTTTGAGCCATGCTGCTGTTTAGTTTTGGATACTTCCGAAGAGTTCGGTTAGCTTTTGCTTGCGATAATCAAAAATCTCTTGCAATTTTGGTTTTACTAAAAAAGGATGAGCCATCCGACCAAGAATGCCAAATGGTACTTTGTAATCTATAATATCTTCCATTTCAACGCCACCTTCAAATTCATGGATAAAATGTTTGTGATGCCATAGCGCATAAGGTCCAAATCGTTGCTCGTCTACAAAATACTTACCATCTTTTACATGCGTGATCTCGGTAACCCATTTGGTTTTTATTCCAAGAATAGGCGTCACAATGTATTGAATGATCTGACCAGCAAACATAGGTCTGTCTGCACCAGAAAGAATATGAAAACCCATATAATCTGGCGTTATGACCTTCAAGTTCTTAGGATCTGAAAGAAAATCCCAAGCTTGCTTGGTGGTAATTGGTAGTTTCTGTTTTGCGTGCAGTGTATATATCTTCATCTAATAGGCACGTTTGTGTAAAACACGCTTATTAATTTGAAGCAATCTATACTTGTCGTAATCACGACGATTGTTTTTTCTGCGGAAGCGAAACAGTGCTAAAAAATTTTTCAGAATCGTTGCCATTTTTGTTTTTGTTTAAAGATAATGCTGTTTCACGAATTGTAAATGTCCTTAAACAAAACATTAACAAATTTCTTTAGTAAGCGATCATTTGGTTTAAGATAGAACGAGTTAGCTTTTAATGTTTTTTTAAAAGAAGCGATTCTAAAATATTGGAAATACCGGTAATATTATCGTGTTTTCAGAAAAAAATTGAGTTCATTTTATGTTTTTGTTAACTATTCTGCCTCTGGTCTATCCGTATCTTCGCTACAATCTAAAAACAAAATAAAACCATTATGAAACAAGCATTCTTTTACGTAGCTGCCATAGTTATGACCATGGGTAGTTACGCACAAATCAAGACACCAGCAGCTAGTCCGGCGCAAACAATGACCCAGACCGTTGGTTTAACCGAGATGACCGTTGAGTACTCGCGACCTGCAATGCGTGGAAGAACTATTTTTGGAGATCTAGTACCATACGGTAAGATGTGGAGAACTGGAGCGAACGCCAATACAAAAATCACTTTTAGTGAAGATGTAAAGATTGGTGGAAAAGAAGTGAAAGCAGGTACCTATGCTTTATTTACAAAACCAAATTCAGCTAGCTGGGATGTATATTTTTATAGCGATTCAAGCAATTGGGGAACACCAGAAAATTGGGATGACGCTAAAGTAGTTGCTATGGTAAAAGCTGACGTATATCCAATACCAATGAATATTGAAAGTTTTACGATCAGTTTTGACGATCTTACAGGAAGCAGTGTGAATTTAGGTATCATGTGGGAAAAGAGCTATGTTGCTGTGCCAATTACCGTAAATACAGACAAAGCAGTTTCTGAAAGTATCAAACAAGTAATGAATGGCCCTACTGCTAACGATTACTACGCTGCAGCTGTATATCACCTTGAAAATGGTAAAGATATCAATCAAGCAAAAACATGGATCGATAAAGCTGTTAGTATGAACGGAGAAGCTTTTTGGTACCAAAGACAACAATCACTTATCTATGCGAAAGCAGGAGATAAGAAAGGTGCGATCAAAGCGGCTAAATCATCAATGGAACTTGCTGAAAAAGCAGGAAATGCAGATTACGTAGCATTGAATAAAAAATCATTAAAAGAATGGGGAGCAATGTAATTTTGCTTTCTTCGGAATAAAAAAAGCCTCGATTTATCGAGGCTTTTTTTTGTTTAAAAAGTTAAATAACGGAGCAGTGATTGCTACGAATGAATCGAATTTTTAAACGATCGATACTCGGTTTCCTCATCCTTCCATGCCTCAAATTGATCTCGCTTTAAAATAAGCAGGTCAATATCACCACGCTCTTCCGGTCCAGCATTGTTCTCAGTAATAAAAATACCGTTCTCCAGTTCTAAAATACCACTCATGTCTTCGCGAGCTTCGTCGTCCAAATAGCCAAAATGGATATCTACGATCTTTTTATTTCTGAAAAGCAATCGGGAGGCTAAGGCACAGCGTTTAGCGTCTTCAAATGAACATTCTTTGTGCTTTTTGTAATATTCTTCCAGATCTAGTGAATTATCGGGACCCTTGGGTAGACAAATGATCTTTTTGTCGGCAAGTCTAATATAGGATTGAAATTGTTGCATTCCGTCGCCTACTTTATGTGAATAACGGATCTTTGAAATTTTTTGACCAATGAGTTCAGAAAGAATCATACGTGTAATTTTAGATGGTTGGTTCGTATAAATATATGCGAAATCTTTTTATGCTTCAATAACCTTGTCATTATTGCCAGAAGCCGCTTGTAAAAGAAACGCAATTACGATCGCCGTTACACAACCCACAAAGTTTAACCATAAGTACGGAATATTGATGATCTCAAATTTGTCCATGGTATAAAGTGCGATCACTAAAACTTGATTGATCAAGGCTGCGATAAATACTGCCCGACTTTTTACGTACTTAAAGAAGAAAGCCAATAGAAATACACCCAGAATATTTCCGTAGAAAAGAGAACCTATGATATTGACCAACTGGATCAAATTATCAAACAAATTGGCAAAGCAAGCAACAAATATGGCAATAACACCCCATAAGAGCGTAAACCACTTAGACGCATAGACATAATGTTTTTCACTCCTACCACTTTTGTTACGTTTGTACAAATCGATCGTTGTGGTAGAGCCTAAAGCATTTAATTCGGAAGCGGTTGAAGACATGGCTGCGCTTAAAATAACGGCCAACAATAAGCCTATCAATCCGCGAGGGAGGTTGTTCAGTATAAAATGTATAAATACATAATCTTTATCGTTTGTTTCGGCATTCGGGTTCGCCTTTTTAATCAGCTCTTTCGATTGTGCGCGTAAGGAATTTTCCTGTGTGTTTAAGGCGGTTATTTCCGAAAGCAAGGTTTGCTTACTCGTAGGATCTTCGAGACGGGCATAACTAATTTGTTTTTCTTTGAGTTGTAATTCAAGGGATCTTTTCTCATCACTTAATGCCTCGTATTCCTGAGCATATTCCGAAGCCATGACATCTTTCACCGCACTCGGATTGAAATGTAGAGGTGAACTATTAAACTGATAGAAGACAAAAACCATAACACCTACTAGCAAAATAAAGAACTGCATTGGAACTTTTAGAAGACCGTTAAAGATCATTCCCATCTGCATCTCTTTTAACGATTTTCCTGAAAGGTAACGTTGCACCTGACTTTGGTCTGTACCGAAATAGGAGAGGGCTAAAAAGGTTCCACCAATGATACCGCTCCAAAAGGTATAACGATTTTCAAAATCGAACGAAAAATCAAGGACATCTAATTTTCCGTTGGCACCAGCGATATCGAGTGCTTTATCAAAACTAATATCCAACGGAAGATAATTGAGGATCATCAAAAAGGCAAAGAGCATTCCCGCAAAGATCACCAGCATTTGCTGTTTTTGAGTAACGCTTACCGCTTTGGTTCCACCGCTTACCGTGTAGATGATCACTAAAATTCCGATGATAATATTTAAGTGAATTAAATTCCAGCCCAACACAGCCGACAAAATAATGGACGGCGCAAAAATGGTGATTCCTGCTGCCAAGCCTCTTTGGATCAGGAAAAGTATAGCTGTTAACGTACGTGTTTTTAAATCGAAACGTGATTCGAGATATTCATAGGCGGTAAAAACATTGAGACGATGATAAATAGGAATAAAAACCAAACAAATGACCACCATAGCGATTGGCAATCCGAAGTAAAATTGCACAAAACCCAATCCGTCATGAAAGGCTTGTCCGGGTGTCGATAAAAAAGTGATGGCACTTGCCTGCGTTGCCATAACGCTTAGTCCGATCGTCCACCAGCGGGCGCTATTTCCACCTTTGAGGTAATCGGTTACGTTTTGGTTTCCTCGTGTTTTAAAGGTTCCGTAGAGTACAATAAATAGTAAGGTTCCTATGAGAATGTACCAATCAATATTCTCCATTAGGCGTACGTTTTCATAAGATAATAAAAGAATAAAATATAGGCCGCGTTAAAGAACAATACCAAGGTATAGCGATGACTCCAAACAAATTTGGTTTTTTCAGGGATGTTGTTTTGGTCCTGTTCTTCCATAGATTTAATTTCCAATCGATAGTAAATTTGCAAAAAGACGATAAGCTCCCGGAACACCGGCAGGTAATTCTCTAAAGAAACTTAGCCCCGTATAAATATAATGCCCTTTGCCATGTTTAGCAACTAATAAGGATCCATTACTTTGCGGTGCATCTTTGTCGTGCATCCCCAAAATAGGAGTGAACTTGTCGTCCCATTTGTCAGGAAAATACAATCCCCGTTCTTGAACCCAATTGTCAAAATCGGCTGTTGTGATCTTATTCGGACTATTCATCACTTCATGTTGTGGTGCTAAAATTTTCACTTCGGAAAACTCATCCGTAACACGATCTCTAGACAACGAAAGTGGAAACGGCGCGAGATCTTCAGTTACTAAACCGCGGGAAGTGTTATATTGTAACAAAAGCGTCCCGCCATCGGCGACGTAAGTGTCTAATTCGGCTCTTTTAAATGCAAGTTCTGGAACCGTGTTATACGCTCGAATACCAATGACAATAGCATCAAATTGTGAGAGTTCATTTGCGTTTAATTCGGAAGGTTCTAAGGTAGTAACCTCATAGCCGATCTGTTTTAAACTCTCCGGAATGGCATCTCCCGCGCCATCAATATACCCAATACTTTGTCCTTTTTTCTGAATGTTTAACCGTGCTATTTTCGCTTCCGAAGGTAACAGCACACTTTGATACGGAATATGATCATAGTCTATAGTAACCAATTCTTTATCATATAATTGATCACCTACCGAAACACGAGGTTTTAGATAGCCATCGCTTTGTTCTTTTGGAGGAGTGACCTTAAATATCACGGTATGTTCTTCGCCTTTTCGCGCTAAGCTAAATACTTGACTCGCGGGGCTTACAACCCAACCTTTTGGATGCTGTAGCGTAACACTTCCCGTGACATTATCGGCGCCTGCGCGTATGTTTACAGGAATGTCTTTTGTTGCTTCCGAAGCAAAAATGATCACTTTTTCAGGAATACTTGAAGTCACTGTAGGAAGTACTTCAAAGGGGCGATACACTTCGCCTTTTACTGGGTCGTTATATTTATAAACGATATTTTTTTGAATCGAAAGTTCAACGCCAGCAATATTTAGGTTAAAGGTAACGGGAAACTGATCGACCTGTTCGGGTAAACCGATCAAGCTTTTATCATCAACGCGATACATTCCTAATGTACCTTTTTCTTGCAGCCAGTACGGCGCACTTAATTTTGTTGCTGAAAATGTATAATCGGTATTTTCAAGTTCGTATTTTTTGTTCTTCGGAAGAGGCGTGGCCGTTAGTGTAGAAGGAAAACCGATAACGCTTGAAGTAACCGAATTGAGCTTTACAGGCACGTTCGATCTGTTGATCGCTTCAACAGTAACCTTGATGTTTTCTTTGGGCGCGGCTGCTTGCACATTCGCAACAGCTTCCAAATAAAGCCCAGAACAGTCTACTATAAGCTGTTCTAATTGCTTCATTTTAATGGTGCGCCAGTGACTTTCTTTAGTTTGTTTTAGTAGCGTATATGCCTTTACTAAGTCGGGTACAATGGCCGAAGGATCAGTAAAATCAAATTTATTTTCTAGCGGGTTTAAAATCTTGCCAACCGCGGCACCACCTTCGATGCGCGACCAACTTGTGTCAATGCCTTCAAAGAGGTTTGTTTTATCTTTTGGAAATTCACCTTTTAAGAATTCTAAGTATTCTGTTTGACTCCCACGTGATCCAGTACTTCCAAAACCTTGCGATTTGTGCATACTCCGACTTAAAGAGGCAATTTCGCCGTTTGAGAGCCCGAGAGCAGGGTAGTAGTTACCTGTTTCCACTTCTACTAAGTTCGTTTTGTCGGCTTTTTCAAAATTTTCTTGACTTCCGTAGAACCACCAAGAAGTATTGAACAAGAGACGTTTGGGTTGCCAAGCGCCAAATTCGGAAGCGGTTTCAGGGTATTTAGATGCATCTCCTACCATGTCAAATGCTTCAAAACTAAGCATGGCCGAAGAAGTGTGATGCCCATGTGTTGAGCCTGGCGTACGATGATTAAATCGATTGACGATCACATCAGGTTTAAATTTTCGAATGGCTCGTACTACGTCTCCTAGCACTTCCTTTTCATTCCAAATAGCCAAGGTTTCGTCGGGATGTTTAGAATATCCAAAATCATTGGCGCGAGTAAAAAGTTGTTGTCCGCCGTCGGTTCGTCTCGCAGCCAAAAGCTCTTGCGTTCGTATTACGCCCAAAAGTTCACGTATTTCAGGACCTACCAGGTTTTGTCCGCCATCACCTCGTGTAAGAGATAGATATGCGGTTCTAGCAAACACATCATTTGCGAGATAAGATATTAATCTGGTGTTTTCGTCATCGGGATGTGCAGCTACGTAGAGGGCAGATCCTAGAAAATTTAATTTCTTGAGATTGTGATAAATTTCGGAGGACGTTGGTTTTTGTGGTTGTTGCGCAAATGTTGAAGTAAAACTAGCTAGAAAAAGAAGCGCAACTAAGCGGAATGCGAGCATGGATTAGTACATTGAGATTCCTTCCAAAGATACCCAAAATGACTGATTGATTTGGGGCGTTTCGATTTCTTTAACAGTTTTTAACTTCCGAAGAAAAGTTAATCTAAAGCCTGCTCGGTCACATTTTTGTCTTCTTCTTCCAACCTAGCTTCCATTTCGGTGAAATCTTCTGGTTTTATGACCGTCACACCTTTCTGTAGCATCATACTATTTGGATAAGTTACCTCTTCGTGTTGATGGGTTCGCAAAACAATATGAAAGGTTTTAATGTCTTCAATATATCCTTCAAAGGGAAATTCTTTATCGTGAATTTTAATGTAGTCGCCAATTTTATATGGAAAGGTAAAAAACATGATCACACCGCTGGTAATGTTCGATAGGATAGACCACTGTGCAAAAAAACCGATACCAATAACGGCAAAAACCGAAGACATGACCAGTCCGAGGTCTTTGATCTGTACACCCCAAATAAATATAAAGCCGATGATGAGGAAAAAGATAATAAGGTAGCTAATAAGCTTAACAATAAGTCCTGTACGATGTTCTAGGCGTTCCGATTTCTTTGCAACGCGTTTTACGGTAAAGACAAGCGACCACCGAAGCACGAACAAGGTGATTAAAACAATCCCAGATTTTACAATTTGCGGAAAATACTCTTCAAATATCATCATATCTATTTCAGCCCTAAAGAGTCGCGAAGCGATTCAAAGTTTTTGCTTTTTTGTTGCCAGTAAGCAGTTTTTATACGTTTCATTTTAACTGCCGTCGTGGAAAGTCCTTCGCCTTCAGCATTACTAGGCGCGTTGGTTTCTTCCCATTTTTCAATTTCAAACGGGAAGGTACTATTAAAATAGAGGATCAATTCACGTTTTAATTCGGGATACATCAATTTGTAACTGGTAAGCGAATCGCCCTGTTTTAAACTGGCAAAAACTTCATATGCTTTTGTTTCTTGATGTGACATTCTAAGAAATTCAAAAGAAGGAATCACCTGTAGATCACCCGTGGGAAGTTCTTCTGGGTTGATGCGAATGAGGTTCCATAGTTCGGTTTCAAGCCACGTTTTTTGTAGATTAAATTCAGCATCTGCTTCGCCTTGGAAGTACGAATGCGAACGGATCTCAAAATCTTTACGATTGTTAAGTTGCACGTAAGCTTGTCCGCACCATTCCTGCATCGAGTGACTTACTTTTAGCGCGTGTGCGGTTGATCGCAGCGGACTAAAAGTGCTGGTCATGATAGAATAGGGGTAGATGCCGGTATTAAAGTCTTTGGTCTGGTTAAATTTTAATACGGGAATATTTTCTTCGGAAACCTTATCGGCTTTGACTTGTATTTCTGGAAGAAAATCTTCGGTGACAAAAATGTTTACGGCTGTGCCTTCACGAAGTTCGCCATAGCGCGCTTGGGTAAGCTGATACGAAGTGATTTCGGCTGTTCCGTCATACCAATAGTTTTTGAAGTCTTCGGAAAGGTTTCGGTCCTTAACGGTTACAGAAACGGGCTTTACGTCTGATACATTCTTGGGCGACGAACTATCTTTTTCGCCGCACGCATAGATTCCGAAGAAAAACAACGCAATAAGAAAGCCTTTACTAAACAATTTCATAGTGTGATCTTTCTACAAAAATAACACAAAATCAGCTGTTAGCAATCGCCATTAAGGTTTTATAAACAAGGCGTGTTGGTAGGCCCATGACATTAAAATAGCAGCCTTCGAGGCGTTCGATGGCAATATAACCGATCCATTCTTGGATGCCGTAGCTGCCGGCTTTGTCGAAGGGTTTGTAGGTGTCAACGTAGTAGTTAATTTCTTCTTCGGAAATAGGCTTAAACCAAACTTTGGTGGTGTCATTCACCGTTTTCTGAAAATCTTTAGATGTAAAACACACCGAAGTAATGACTTCGTGCATGGCGCCGCTGAGATTTCGGAGCATTTTTTTGGCATCTTCTGCATCTTTGGGTTTTCCAATAGCTTTGTTGTCTTTCCAAACAATGGTATCGCTGGTGACGACGATATCTTTTTCTGAAAGGTCTGTAAACACTGATGCTTTGAGTTGTGCGAGATAATCTGTGATTTCAGCGCCTTTGAGTTGGTCTGGGTATACTTCTTCCACTTCGCGAACGTCAATGGTAAAATTGACATCGAGTTCATTAAAAAAGTGATGCCTTCGCGGAGAACCCGAGGCGAGGATGATATTGTAATTGCTGAGTTTTTGGTTGAGCATATTTGGAGCTTACTGTAACTGTGTTTTTAATTGACCTTTTTTGTTATTGTCCCATTCGTTTTTAAGAATACTCAAAACGATACTATCTCGTCGACCTGTGGGGCCTGCACAATTGCTTCGTAAAATACCTTCAACTGTGCAACCAATACGTTTCATTGCTGCGATACTACGCGCGTTTTTTGCGTCGGCTCTAAACTCAACCCGTGCCGCGTTTAGTGTTTCAAAAGCATATGAGAGTAGTAAAAACTTACAATGCTTATTGAGTCCTGTGCCTTGAAAATCCTTGCCATACCACGTATAGCCTAATTGTAGGGTGTTGTGTTGCTGCTGAATATCATAAAAACGAGTGCTTCCCGCATATTGCTGGGTAGACTTGTCAAAGACTAGAAACGGATAGCTGTCGCCCGACTCACGTTTTTTAAAGGCATGATCCATATATTTTTTAAGGTTTTCAGAGCCACTGCCGGAAACTAAGGAGTAGGTCCAAAGTTCAGGTTCGTTTTCAGAAAAAGGTAAAAGTGTTTTAAAGTGAGCCTTAGTAAGCGGTGTTAATCTAACACGATCGTTTTCAATAATTATGTTTTTAGAGGTATCGAATTTCATACAAGTAACAATTTTGGATAGAAAAAAATGGACAAGACACCTAAAAAAAGGATCACTTTCAGCATATTGGATAGGAGTGAAAGGTCTTTGAGCGTTTCTGCCGTCCATGCTTTGATACAAACAAATAACAAGGGAGCAAGCACGGCTAGTAGGAAATAAAGCGCCATGGCTTGGTAGGCATACAGAAAATGATACATGTACCAAACAATGGTAAGTGTGGTGATCACGCAAAGAATAAAAACAAGTTTATGCGTCCATTTTCGTCCCATAACGATAGGTAATGTGGCTCTTCCGCCTTTTTTATCACCGTTTACATCTTGCAGATCTTTTACGATCTCGCGTATAAAATTCAGCAGAAAAGCAAAGAACGCATAATGTAGTAAGATTCCCGAAGCGATCACCTGACCATCCATAACATCGGTAGTTATGGCAGGAAAAATATCAAACAAGATGAGCATGATGGGGGTGAGGGCGACCAAAAAAGCGATGGTGAGATTACCAATAAGTAGCTTCGATTTTAAACTTGTAGCGTACATATAAAGGAGTCCGGAGACCATAATAAATATAGCTGCAAATCCGGGATGCCCAACACTGTTCGCTAAATAAAACCCAATACCAACACCCAAAACATTTAAGAAGATAAAGTACTGGTTAGCCCGCTTGACGCTTATCTTTTTACCAATTAAAACCTGTGTTGGTTTGTTGACCTTGTCTATCGTAATATCTTGAATATCATTTATCACATAACCACCTGAGGCAATCAGTAGTACAGCGATTACTAAAAGTGTAAATTGAAGTGTGTTTAATGTGAGTTCAATGGACAATTGTTCTAAAAACCCGTATTTAAAAACCACAAACATGACCGCCATAAGAAGGAGGTTGATGGGACGGATTATTTTGAGGTAAGCGAGGGTCAATGATTCAATGATTTAGTGAACTAATGAGTAAATGGTTGAATGGGTAATTGGTTAAATTGGTGAGTGGTTAAATGGTCATTTTGTCTTTGATCTTTGCTCTTAGCTCGCGCTTCCTGCTTCATAAAAAACTTCAAGGCTTGTGGAAGTGTCTTCCTCTCGGCATCATCCTCTCACTTCGTTCGTCGGTGATGAGTCGTCGGAGGCAGTTAATCATAGCTCGCGCTCGTTGGTCCATTGCTGATCCATTTTCCTTGTACTTTCAATACTTGTTCAATAATATCACGTACACATCCCTCACCACCTTTTTTATGAGAAACATATTTACAGAGGGCTTTGATCTCGGGTACGGCGTCTTGCGGACAAACAGGCAGACCTACATGTTGCATAACGTCTAAGTCTGGAATGTCATCACCCATATACAGCACGTTTTCGACTTTAATTTGGTTGTCAACCATAAATTTACGGAGTGTTTCGGTTTTGTGATGGGTTCCTAAGTGAATATTTTTTATTCCTAGACCTTCTAAACGCAAGCGCACACCTTCATTGCTTCCGCCAGAGATCACACAGATATGATAGCCTCTATCAACCGCCGTTTTAAGTGCAAAACCATCCTTTATATTCATGGTTCGATATAGTTGTCCGTCGGTTGTAATATGGACCGAGCCGTCAGTTAGCACGCCATCGACGTCAAAAACCAAAGTGGTGATGTGATTAAGGTATTCTTTATAGCTTTTTTCCATATGTGGTTAGTTGCTTTTTGATTTTGTGGTTCGTTGAATAGCGTCGGTAAATTGTTTGTAAAGAGTTGCCATAGGGCTTGGTCCCATTAATTTTAAATGTTTTTCAATGGTTTTTTGATCGTTTCGTTTAGCTGGGCCCGTTTGTGCCTTGGTAGGCGTAAGATGCTCCATTTTACGTGCTGTTTCTGCGATCAATGGTTTTAGTAGGTCGAAGTCAATATGATTTTCGTTCAGATAAGCTTCAGACATATAATATAAATGATTGACGAAATTATTTACAAACACTGCCGAAAGATGCAGTTTTGCCCGTTCTTCGGAAGAAATTTCAACCACTTTTTTTGAAAGCGCATTGCCCAATTTCCGAAGTAATTGCAAATCGGATGGTTTTTCAGCTTCAATGCAGATAGGAATGTCAGCAAAATCGACTTTGCTCGCTTTTGAAAATGTCTGCAACGGATAAAAAACGCCTTTTCTATTTTTATCGGCTAATATTTCCATGGGTACAGAGCCCGAGGTGTGTACGACCAGCGCGTCTTTAAGCGGAATACCTTCGGAAAAGGAAGCGATAGCGTCGTCTGGAATAGCAATGATATAAACATCTGCGGTTTCCAGTGCGGTTAAGTCGGTGGTAAAAGGAATTTCTTTTACTTCCGAAGTGAGTCGGATGCTCTTTCTGTTATAAACCTGTTTTACAGTAACATCTGAAGCCTTGTGGAACCCGCTACAAAGGTGTTTTCCTACATTTCCATACCCTAAAATAACTACGCTCGTCATATTGCGAAGTTACTAACTTTTTTGAAGGAATTTCGAAGCAATTTTAACTAAACCGTATGGACATAATTGCCTAAATTTGCACAAAAATAGCCAGCATGCAAAAGAAACTTGCCGCAATCCTCTTTTCAACTCGATTAACAGCCACATTATTTATTGTTTTTGCCATTGCTATGGCCGTGGGAACATTTTTAGATGCGTCTTCTGAAACTTCTCCAACACCCTATACACGTGAGCTCATTTACAATGCTTGGTGGTTTGAAGCCATTATGGTCCTTTTTGTGATCAACTTTATAGGCAATATGTTTCGTTTTAATCTTTTCCGAAAAGAAAAGTGGGCAACGCTTACACTGCACTTATCGTTTATCCTCATCTTGGTTGGGGCGTTTGTTACGCGCTATATTGGTTATGAAGGCGTAATGCACATTCGTGAGGGCGCAACGGCAAATCATATTTTGTCAAGCGAAGCCTATTTAAAAGGGATGATCGACGGCGATTATAAGATTGACGGCGTGCTACAACGACGTAATTTTAGCTCGAAAGCATTACGACTCTCAGAGCGTTTAAATAACGATTTTACTTTAGAAACCGATTATAACGGAGTTCCTGTAACGGTTACTTACAAAGACTTTATTGAAAATGCCAAGGAAGATCTTTTACTGTCTGATGCTGGTGAGCAGTATTTAAAGATAGTCGAAGCTGGCGATGGAAACAGACACGATCACTGGCTAAAAGTAGGGCAGGTAGCCAATATTCACAATATTTTATTTTCGCTCAACAAACCTACCGAAGGCGCGATCAATATTCAATATGATGAGGCCGAAGACGCCTACAGCATTGCATCTCCGTTTGAAGGTGAGTATATGAGAATGGCTGATCAAATGCGAGGTAGCGTAGAAAGCGATAGTATCCAACCCTTAATGCTGCGTTCACTGTATCAAATGGCAGGTATGGCCTTTGTAATTCCAGAACCAGTGGTGACGGGAACATACGGTATTGTAAAAGCGGAAGCACCCGAAAAAACTAACGTAAATGCATTGATCGTTGAGGTTTCTGGAAATGGAGAAACTAAAACCATTGAGTTGCTAGGAGGGAAAGGCTCGCAGCCCGATCCTGAATTGGTGCAAGTAGGTGATCTCGATGTCTATTTAAGCTATGGCTCGCGAAAAATCGATCTACCTTTTAGTATCACTTTAAACGATTTTATAGCCGATAAATATCCTGGAACCGAAAAAGGATATTCAGCTTTTAAAAGTAAAGTAACTGTAAACGATAGTGATTCGGAGTTTTTTGATACCGAAATATTTATGAATAATGTTCTGGATCATCAGGGATATCGCTTTTTCCAGTCGGGATTTGATCCTGATGAAAAAGGAACAATTCTCTCTGTAAATCATGATATGGCTGGAACATGGATCACTTATATTGGATATTTCTTGCTCTACATAGGCCTGATGGCCATTATGTTTGATGGGTATACGCGTTTCGCTTCCCTAAAACGATCGTTGGATAAAGTAAAAGCAAAAAAGGCCTCTTTAACGGTAATGGCCTTGCTTTTATTCGTTGGAAGTAGCATGGCGCAAACGTCAAATAATGGGCAGCACAGTATAGAAAACAAGGCGCAAATAGATTCTATTATTCAGGCCAATGCTGTAAGTAAGGAGCACGCCGAGAAGTTTGCGCGGCTTATTTTACAGGACAATGGTAGAATGAAGCCTGTAAACACATTTGCAAGCGAATTACTTCGGAAAATAAGCAGAAAGAATAGCTATGAAGGCTTAGATGCCAATCAAGTGTTTCTTTCGATGACCGAATTTCCGAAGCTATGGGTACAAACTCCTTTAATTGCTGTAAAGTGGCAAAACGATAGTATAAGGCATCTTGTAGGAGCCGAAGAAGGCGCATCGCGCATTGCTTTGATCGATCTTTTTGATGCCAGAGGGAATAATAAATTGGAACCTTATCTCGAAGCTGCTACGAGCACCAATACACCCAATCAGATTCAAAAAGACCTCGTAAAAACGTATGAGAATGTCTATTTACTGAATCAAGCGTTGAGTGGTAGTATCTTAAAGATCTTTCCAGTTCCGAATGATGAAGGAAACAAATGGGTTTCGTATCCAGAGTTAGCCGAAAGCAACATCAAAGGAAAGGATTCTTTATTTACACGATCTGTACTTCCCTTGTATTTTGATAGTCTTCGGAATGCGAGACAAACGGGAGATTATTCAAAAGCCGAGGAGGTTTTAGACTTGATGCATGAATTTCAGAAGAAATTTGGAAGTGAGGTCCTTCCTTCAGAAAACAGGATCAAAGCCGAAATTCTATACAATAAGGTAGATATTTTTAATCAACTTTTTCGCTACTTTACAGTCTTTGGAGTGGTGATGTTCCTTTTTATCATCTTTCAGATCTTTAAGGAACGAAAGGTTATCGATATCATCATTAAGATCTGTAAATACGCCATCTGGTTTATGTTTATTGCGATGACACTGGGACTCGCAGCACGATGGTATGTGAGCGGACATGCGCCGTGGAGTGATGCGTATGAGTCGATCATCTATGTGGCATGGGCGACGGTTTTCTTCGGACTCGCCTTCGGAAGAAAAAGTGATCTCACGATTGCTTCTACTGCGTTTGTAGCGGCTATCATCCTCTGGGTCGCCAATCAGAACTGGCTAGATCCAAGTATTGCTAATTTACAGCCTGTTTTAGACAGTTATTGGCTTATGATTCACGTAGCAGTGATTGTAGCGAGTTATGGCCCGTTTACGTTAGGGATGATCTTAGGAGCAACGTCGTTGTTACTTATGTTGCTTACCACGGAAGAGAATCGTACAAAAATGGACTTGAATATAAAGGAACTAACCATCATTGCTGAATTGGCACTTACGGTTGGTTTGGTCATGCTCACGATTGGTAACTTTTTAGGCGGACAATGGGCTAATGAAAGTTGGGGCCGTTATTGGGGATGGGACCCAAAGGAAACCTGGGCCTTAATTAGTATTATGGTGTATGCGTTTGTATTGCACATGCGTTTAGTTCCTGGCCTTAGAGGGCGTTGGTTCTTTAATGTGATGTGTATTTTTGCGTATGCTTCTATTATGATGACCTACTTTGGAGTGAATTTTTATCTCACCGGATTACACTCGTATGCCAGTGGTGATGCACCTGTAACACCTGTTTTT
This sequence comes from Ulvibacter sp. 2305UL32-6, assembly GCF_058148545.1. Taxonomy (NCBI): domain Bacteria; kingdom Pseudomonadati; phylum Bacteroidota; class Flavobacteriia; order Flavobacteriales; family Flavobacteriaceae; genus Ulvibacter; species Ulvibacter sp. 2305UL32-6. The sequence continues at coordinate 402,817 of NZ_JBYVKA010000002.1, read as the reverse complement.
GTTTATTGGTTGGTTGCATTCTTTATTGGTTTGAGTGTGTTCTCTTATTTCCGATACTCAAAATACTATGTAAAAAAAGGATAAGCTTTCGCCTATCCTTTTCGCCATAAAAACAAAACAAGTTGATTAGGTCGATAGACCTATCGGGGGTATTAAATAATATGCCTCTAAATAATTTGAGGTTGGTTAGTTATAGATATAATCAGGCTGTGAGTCTACCATACGGTGATCTTCTTTAATTTGCTCGCTGATCTCAAGTTTGGTGTATAAGTCTTTGGTTAGATCCTCTACGTCCTCTTCAGACATTTTTAATTTACGAGCGATCTTTACGTTTTCTTTTCCTTCGGAAATATATTGTAAAAGTTTAATTTCGAGTCCGTCTAGATCGTAATGCATGATCAGGTTCTCCAAATACATATCTTCCATGAGACGTTCTACATTGTGCCTATTCATCATCGATTCCTGACGCTTTAGAAAGATTCGCATCTCTGTTTGGCGTAAGATGTTTTCTTCTTTTATAGCTTTCATACGGAACATGATAGCATAGGTCAGAATGACCATTTCAACTAAGAGAGCCACTTTTAAGTGTACGCTTTCGGTAAAGAGAAAATGAATTTCCGCTGGTTTCAATACATAGAAATCGATTGTAAACAACAGAGGAATGCTTGCTGCGATCACATAGAATTTGGCGTAATTTTTTTTGCTGAAAAGCGCTATACCCGCTCCAAAATAGATCACTAGTACACTAAACAGTATAAAATTAGCAGCCGAAAAGATCTGCTCGCTTTGCACTAGCCAAGCTGAAAAAACCAGCACGCTTCCAGCGATAAAAAGTAAGGATGTTATCCGCTTTAACTTTGGAAAAAACTCGGAGATATTCAAATATTTTTGAGCAAATAAAGAGCTAGTACCTACTGCTATTATTAGAAAAAGACCATCGAGTAGATGCCCTTTGTTGATCGATTCAATTCCGAAAAGTGCCAAAAGACCATCGTTGTTGAATAAAACAATACTTACACTAGCCAAAGCAAACGCATACAATAAAAATACTTTTTCTTCAAACAGGAAGTAGCATATAAAATTGAGCATTACGATGGTTAGCGCAAGGCCATAAAAGAATCCTTTTTGAAATAAGTTTGTCCCAGCCTTACTAGCGATGACCACAGAAGAATTTCTGTTAATCGCATGGTTGCTAGTTGAAGCAGTAAGTGTGGTCTTTTTAGAAAAAGATTTATCTTGTTTTTGACCATCAAACACTGCATTATGCGTCTCACTATTTGTTAGCTGGGATGCATTTTGATCTTGAGTGATAGAAGAATCTTTCTTTTTTTCTCTTAGAGCAGTTGTAACATCCTTTTTTAGTGATAATTTTAAGGATAAGGCATCATAGGAAGACACCTTAGAATAGCTACTAAAATCTATTGTATTTGCCGATGCCGACAGTACAATAAAAAGACTCAATACGTGGGGCAAAATTGATAGTCTCATTAAATAAGTTTTACACATTTGGGATGGGCAATATACAAAACTTATGTATTTAAACTAGTTTATTTGCACTTTATCGATAAAAAAAGAAGAAAAAATAAAAAAAAATACCACTCTTGTAGGAATGGTATTACATTTTAAGAAGGCTATCTTCGTAGTTGATTTAACTTACTTTTCGCCTACCATATCTTCAGGTTTTACCCAAGCGTCAAATTCTTCCGCAGAAAGATACCCTAAACGAACCGCTTCTTCCTTTAAAGTAGTTCCATTTTTATGAGCTGTATTTGCAATTTCGGCTGCTTTATAGTAACCTATTTTTGTGTTTAATGCAGTCACTAACATAAGTGAATTGTTCAATTGTGTTTTGATCACGGCTTCGTTCGCTTCAATTCCCTGAGCACAATGTATATCAAAAGATACGCATGCGTCTCCTATGAGTTGAGCAGATTGTAAAAAATTAGCTGCCATAACAGGTTTAAAGACGTTCAATTCAAAATGTCCTTGCATTCCACCAACGGTAATAGCCATATCGTTTCCAATAACTTGGGCGCAAACCATGGTCATTGCTTCACACTGGGTAGGATTCACCTTTCCTGGCATGATAGAAGAACCAGGCTCATTTGCAGGAAGCGTAATTTCGCCAATACCACTCCGCGGTCCGCTAGCAAGCATACGAATATCATTCGCGATCTTATTTAGAGAAACCGCCAATTGCTTCAATGCCCCATGTGATTCAACAATGGCATCGTGCGCAGCAAGAGCTTCAAATTTATTTTTTGCGGTAATAAAAGGTAAGCCAGTAAAATCTGCGATGTAAGCCGCTACTTTTACTGAATATCCCTTAGGTGTATTAATTCCTGTACCAACAGCAGTTCCACCTAAGGCAAGCTCAGAAAGGTGTGGAAGTGTATTTTTTAATGCCTTAATTCCATGTTCTAATTGAGAAGCATACCCACTAAATTCTTGTCCGAGTGTCAACGGTGTAGCGTCCATAAGGTGTGTTCGTCCAATTTTTACCACATTAGAAAACTCGTTAGACTTATTGACCAGCGTTTTATGTAGTTGAGAAACTCCAGGAATGGTATTTTCTATTACCTTCTTATAGGCTGCAATATGCATACCTGTAGGAAATGTATCATTTGAAGATTGTGATTTGTTTACATCGTCATTAGGTTGTAAGGTTTTTTCACCTTCGCCAACCACACGTCCCGCTAATTGATGCGCTCTATTTGCGATGACCTCGTTCACATTCATATTACTTTGTGTACCACTTCCGGTTTGCCAAATGACCAATGGAAACTGATCATCGTGTTTCCCATCTAAGATCTCATCACATACTTTAGCAATAAGGTCTCTTTTTTCTTCGGAAAGAACGCCAAGTTCACAATTAGTATAAGCTGCCGCTTTCTTTAAATAAGCGAAGCCATACACCACTTCTAGTGGCATGGAAGCCGGAGCTCCAATTTTAAAATTGTTTCGGGAACGCTCTGTTTGTGCGCCCCAAAGTTTATCGGCAGGTACTTGAACCTCGCCCATGGTATCTTTTTCAATTCGGTAGTTCATGGTATAAAATTTCAGTAGTACAAAGGTACTTTTTTATGAACTTCTACGGAAGTTTTTGGCTGGTGATATTTCTGAGGTTCCCGTTGAAAAGAATTTCCGTGAAGAATTTTAAATAGTGTTGTTTTTTCCGAAAAAACATTTTTATCTTTGCATGCATAAAACACGTTTACTATGTTCGATTTTAACCAATATTTAGGATTTCTTGCGTTTTTAACCATCTTGACCATCGGTTTTTGGTTGATGATCTTTTTAGTAGGGATAATTCCTTATTGGATCGGCGGACAATTATTAGAGAATATGAAGATGAAACGTGCGGCTAAAAAAGCTGAAAGAGAATTGTAAATAACTTCCCACGTTATATAATTGAAAGCCCCGAAATTTATTTTCGGGGCTTTCTTTTTTATGTTATGTTTCCGAAGATATTATCCTTCAAACTCACTGTCGTCACCATCTCGCTGCGGACGCTGACGTTGTTTCTTTTCATTGATTCGGTAGGTAAGGGCCAAGGTGATTTGACGCTGTCTCCACTGAAATTCACTATCACTAGTGAATGATTCAGTTTGTGTAAACGACTGCCGCTTTCTTGAGTTCAATAGGTCACTAACATTAAGTCCAATGGTACCATTATCATTCATAATGTCCTTACTAAATGCTAAATTCAGAGAGAAAATACCTTCGCTCTCAGTTTGTGCATTATTACTTGGTCCGCGGTAAAATGCAGTAGTTTGCCAATCGATCTTTGATGGCAAGGTAACTTTCGAACTAAAACGAGCAAACCAGCTTGTATTTTTTGCGCCATAATCTACGTCGTTAAAAAATCCTTCGGTTTCAAACTGAAAAAAGTTAAAACTACTATTTAATCGTAACCATTTAAGCGGATTGTAAAGAACACCTGCTTCTGCACCAATGCGTTTGTTGGTGGCAAGGTTGATAGGAATGGTACGGATAATAGCAACACCATTAGAGGTAAACATTCCGGTCTCTTCCTGAACACGCTCAAAAGCGTCAGTTTCATATTGATAGTATACAGAAGATGTTAGCGTTAGTTTTCTTCCGAAGCGCTTTAAATACCCTAGATCAAAGGCACTAGCATAGGCGGGATCAAGATCTGGATTCCCTTGAAATACATTCGCTTCAGAAGAACGGGAAGGAAATGGATTGATAAAATAACCACGCGGACGGTTAATACGGCGGTTATACCCTAAAGTAAAACTTGAGGTCTCATTAAGTTCATAGGTTAGGTTTACAGTAGGAAATAAACCTAAATAATTTTTGTCAAAGTTAAGATCAACATCATCGGTAGCCTCTACTTCAGCAGCTACATTTCCCTTGAGTTGCGTATTTTCTAAGCGTAAACCTGCCAGAAAGGAAAATTTACCAAACTTATTTCCGTATTGCGTATATACCGCACTGATATTTTCATCATAGGTAAAAACGTTTGAAATATCCTCATTTAGATAGAATTGGTTAGAAGTTCCTCCTTCTTCTAATAGTTCATAATCTGTAATAGACTCTTTATAGTTTCCACGTATACCTGCTTCAAATTGTGCGTTTTCGCCAATAGGTAATACATAATCTGCCTGCACTAAATATTCGGTTTGATCTTCGATAGCTGTAATGTATTCACTTGGAAGTCTTTCTGTATCTGGAAAAGTTGTGCTTTCAATAATATTAGAGATCTCCGTTTCATCATCCTTTTCATATTGCAAATCTATTGTCAGCTTTTGGCCGTCGTCATTTAAATCATTCACATAATTCAAGGAAAACTGATAACTCGTGTCTTCTTCCGTTTCATCTTCAATACGTGTTATGGAGGAAACGCGCGTATCGACCGGGTTAAAATTGTCTGTGATATTTGTGGTTTCAGTTGCATTGTCTCCTAATCGAAGAAATGCGCTACCTGTGATAGACGATTTGTCTGTTAAGAAGTACTCCATCCCAAGATTGGTGTTGAATCCCTTCCGAAGCCTATTATAATCACGATCTTCTGTAGTTCTATCAAATGTTGGTGAAACCACAGTGACTTCGCCTGTATCTTCATCAATTACGGTTCGGTCGAAATAACGGTTGTCAAAAGATGCATTTCCTGGGGCGTCACTATAACGGTACCCAGTTGTATTAAAAATATTAAACTTATCTGTTCTAAGGTTGATGTTTGTTGAGACATTGCTATTTATAGGTACACCAATGTTGACATTAATAGACCCGTTGAGACCTAATGTTTTTTCTTTCCGAAGGATAATATTTAGAATACCTGCGGTCCCTTCGGCATCATAACGCGCCGACGGACTCGTAATTACTTCTACGCGCTCAATAGCATCTGCAGGCAGTTGTCTTAGCGCATCGGTAGAACCAAAGCCGGCGATAGCACTTGGTTTTCCATTGATCAAAATACGAACGTTCTCATTTCCGCGTAGCGCAATGGCACCATCAACATCTACAGTTACCGAAGGCACGTTGTTTAATGCATCGCTAACTGTGGCGCCACTTGTGGTAAGATCTTTACCAATATTGTAGATCTTTTTGTCCAAACGAATTTGAACCTCTGTGGTTTCTGCACGAATAACCACCTCGTCTAAACTCTCTGAATCAAGTGCTAACATTATATTAGGGAGTGTTGTATCCTTGGTCAGTCGTTGCTTTGAAAGTACTTTCGACTCATAAGATATAAATTCAAATTTTACATCGTAAACTCCACTTGGGACTTCAATGCTATAAACTCCATCCATGTCGGTTATTCCTCCAGTAACAATTTTTCCTTGTTGGTCGGTAAATGAAACGGTGGCGTATTCTAAAGGTATATTGGTACCTGTTTCTAGGATTTTTCCTTTAATAATAACATCGGCAGCTTCCGATTGAGTTGGTCTTTGAGCCATAAGGAGCGCAGACGCACACAATAGGATCGAGGTAAGTATAGTTCGCATAAATTCTCTTTAGCAATTTTGACTACGAAAATAACTCCGTCCTTCGCGGTTAGTTTATAAAGTTGTGTTAAAAGAAAGTATGGAAACGTGAAAGTTTGAAAAAAGAGGGAAATAAGACCATGAAGCTGAAAGTGCGAGGCGAGAAGTTAGATGCTTGAATTAGATTACACCCCCATTAAATCATTCAATCATTAAATCATTCTTTCATTCTAAAGAATATCCAGAATCGCTTCTGGTGGTCTGCCTACAACTGCTTTATTGCCGTTAACAACAATGGGGCGTTCTATTAATTTAGGATTTTGAGCCATGGCGGTAATAATTTGAGCATCACTTAGATCTTTTCCTTTATAGTTTTCTTTCCAAATAGCTTCGTTAGTTCGTACCAGATCTATGGGTTTGATCTTAAGCAGATCAATGATCTCTTTTAGTTTTTCTTCGGAAAGGGGCGCGTCGAGATATTTAACGATTTGAAAATCTTTTGTAGCGTTTTCCAAGATCTGTAAGCCTTGACGGGATTTGCTGCAACGCGGATTGTGGTAAATGGTGATCATAGTATATTGATAAAGTGGTTCTTCAGGTAATTGTTGTATTTTCTTAAATCATTAAATCATTAAATCATTCTCTAATATCTAAGTTCCTGTAATTCTTCGGTATAGTCGTATTGCAAGTCTTCATGTAAGCCTGTAATTTTCTTTTCAATAAGAGCAAGTTGTCTGTCGAATAAATTCATTAAAGTAACATTACGCTTGATCGAAGGAGAAAATGCTTTAAGCTGCTCACAGAAATAGAGGAGGAGTTCCACTTCTGTTTCCTTATTTTGCGTATAGCGAATATACTTTTTAACCGATCTTAGAATTTTTCGGACACTCTTTTTAATAAATTGAAAGCGACTTCGGTTGATGGCTTCAAATTCTTCGTCTATTTCAGTTTTAATTGCACGTATATACGAAGCTTCATCTTCACTTTCAAAAAGTAAATATGTGAGTAATTCTTTGTTTTCCATCTTAAACCGAGCCAACCGAAGGCAAAGCGATTGCAGTTCTTCAGTAGAGCGGTAGGTCAATTCCTTTTTAAGCTGTGCTACGGTAGCTGGTTTCATGGAGTTTTATAAATTTTTACTCCTCAAAAGTAGGGATTCTCCTTGAGTTTTTACACCCGTTGCCGATATGTATAAAACAGTTTTCTTCGGAAAGATACCAAAACCTTAATCTGTAGTTTCTATGTCAATGGTATAGGGAATGAGATCTAGGCCCTCTTCAGATCTAAAATTGCTTGAAACTTCAACCTGATGACGCAGCTTAGGTTTCAGTGTGGCTTCAAACGTAAAATTTGTGCCATCTTCCGAATATCCAATGACATTCTCTACCCGAAGTAAATTATCAATTCCTAAGGTGCCTAGTTCAAAGCCACGCGTGTTCTTATCCATAGGCTGAGAAAATGTAATAGTGATCTCAGTCTTTCCCGAGGCTATTTCTTTTGCTCCATTGTTAAACGGTGAAAGCCTGATGACCCGTGGTCGCTGTGCTTGGTATTCCTTTTTATAAACTGAAATGGGCTTGTCAAAATACTGGGTCTGTTCTACAAAAGATTCAACTGCAGCAGCATTTGTATAATCAAGCTCAATCAATTCTTTGATGGCTTGTTGCTTGTTTTTACTACCCTCATAGTGTTTATCTGCAATCGCATACCCAATATAATATCCCAGATCTCGAGTATTGAATTCATTTTCGGTTGAATTCATGATCCAATTATATATAAAATTGCTGAACATCACCTTAGAAAAAGCATTCTTAACGGTTGCATCATTTTGTTTTCCGTAGTTAATACAAATGTTAGGGGAGCTTTGATCTAGTGCCTTTTCGGCCACAAATTCGGCTACACCTTCATAGAGACTTTGAGCTAAGAGGTTATGACCGATGGTTGTGATCTGTTGAGTATGAACAAACTCGTGGGTATTTAGAAATACGATGTTTTTACTCGGATTGGTACTAAAAAATGCGGGAAGATGCGATTGTTGATCTGAAAATTCACTAATTACGGTATTTTCATCGGCCATTGCTAATTCACTGCCAATAAGTACAAGACTGTCCATAGTCGTGCCTGGGGTTCTAAAAGCACCTACAGTAAAATAGATCTTTGCCGGTTTCAAATCAGGATATAAGGCTTGCAGTTTTTGTGTTCCCGCTGCCAGTACTTCGCTCAGATCTTTCGCTTTATTCATATTTGGACGAATAGATGCCCAGAATTTAGGATGTTTATTGATACCGTCGATATAATCTTGTGCAGAGTAGCGACGCGCTACACGTATAGAATCGAGCCCGGGGCTTCCCAATTGAAAGTAAAGAGAGTCTAGCAGTTGGTATTGCTGAAGGCTGTCGGTTGTTTTGACAATTTTATCATAAGCATTCCAAAATAGATCAATGTCTGAGGTAACAACATTTTCTGAAATTTTCTTTTCCGAAGGTGTATTGCAGCTTAAAATAAGCGCGCCAAATAGCATAACAACAAGTACTGATCTCATAGTGGTGGTTTAGGTTAGTAACCTAAAGATTTGAAGATTCAGTTATTGTTACACTTTGTGCTTATTTCCAAAGAAAAAAATACTAGAAATTCATAGAAAGACCCACACCGTTTTTGTTTGAAACAATAAAAAAGTCTGGTTTAAAATGAGCACTGCTATTTCCTAAGCTCGCGTTGTGAAGATCTACAGCTTCTTTAGCTTGTTTGCCTGCTTTAGCGGAAATAGGAATAGATACAACAATTAACGCCCCTCCTGCAATGGCAAAGGTCCAATTTGGATCACCCCCAGCGATTGAGCTTCCTATTGGTAAACCTACACCAAACGCACCAACTCCAGCTAAAATTTGAGCTATTCCGTTGTTGCTTTTAGATTTTTGCATGATAGCAGCCGATTGACTTTCAGGTACCATAGCTCGGTATAATTCGCCTGTAGTCATTTTGTTCCCATTTTGATAGAATTTATAACCAGTAAAAACTTTTTTTGACGCTATCGTTTGTGCTTCCGAAGAAAAAAAAGCACCAAACATAATGGCACAGCTTATAAGGAGAAGTTTCATGATGTTTTGATTTGGGTTCAAACAAATATAAGAAATGATCAGGAAGGCGGATCAAAACTTTTATAAATCGTCACTTGCCGCTTTTTGCCCCGTCATCATTAAATAAGCCTTTAAAAATTCATCAATCTGACCATCGAGGATGGCGTCGGTGTTACCGCTTTCGTGACCCGTACGTACATCTTTCACCAATTTGTATGGGTGAAGCACGTAGTTTCTGATCTGAGAGCCCCACTCAATAGCCATCTTTCCTGCTTCTATCTCGGCGCGTTGTGCCTGTTGTTTTCGGAGTTCGATTTCGTATAACTGACTCTTGAGCATTTGCATCGCTTTTTCACGGTTTTCCAATTGTGAACGGGTTTCACTGTTGTGAATTACAATACCACTGGGATGGTGCGTTAAAATGGCTTTGGTTTCCACTTTGTTCACGTTTTGTCCTCCAGCACCGCCACTTCGGGCGAAATCCCAAGAAATATCAGACGGATTAATATCAATTTCGATTGAATCATCCACAAGTGGATAAACATAGACACTCGCAAAACTCGTATGACGCTTTGCATTGCTGTCGAAAGGAGAGATACGCACCAAGCGATGTACACCATTTTCACTCTTTAACCAACCAAAAGCATAATCGCCATCAATCTCAAGCGTAACGGTTTTAATTCCCGCAACGTCACCCGCCTGAAAGTTGAGTTCTTTTACTTTATAACCGTTCTTTTCGGCCCACATCAAATACATACGCATAAGCATTTCGGCCCAATCGCAGCTTTCGGTACCACCAGCACCAGCTGTAATTTGAAGAACGGCACTTAAGTCGTCTCCCTCTTCACTTAACATATTTTTGAATTCGAGGGCTTCTATTGCTTCCAGCGCATTTCCGAAGCGGATCTCCACATTCTCGGCGAGTCCTTCTCCTTCTTTAAAAAATTCGTAAATAACTTCGGCATCCTCATATAACTCGACAGCCTTTTCAAAGTCGGTTACCCATCTTTTTTTGTTCCGAAGCTGTTTCATAAAAGCTTCAGCTTCTTGGGGTTTGTTCCAAAAATCTGGGTCAAAGGTTTTCTCTTCGTCGTTGGTGATCTCTATACGTTTTCTGGCTAGGTCAAAGATACTGCCTCAGCGCGTCAAGGCGGTTACTGAGGTCTTGGAGTTGGTCTTGTGTGATCAAGGTGCTTATTTTTATGTAAAATTACTATTTATGTTTTGCTTGCTGAAATTTTAAGGGATGATTTTGTAATTAGTAAGAAAGTCTCTGTTTTAAGCACTGAACAATTAGTGTTCACTTTTTTTTGTAGTTTTAAACTCTCCCCATCAATAATCTCGTAGCTATGAATAAATTATATGTATTAATGCTTTGTGTTTTCTTTGGAAGTAGCCTAGCAAACGCTCAATTTTTGGAGAAAAAGAAAGATCTTGAAACCTTTAAAGGATATTATAATTTTTACTATTCAGAAAAAGATGGCGAGCATTATCTTGAGGTTCCTAAAAAACGAATAGGCAATGAATTTCTTTATGTGCATTCACTTCGTACAGGTTTAGGATCGAATGATATAGGTTTGGATCGCGGACAGTTAGGCGATGGGGTAGTGGTTAAGTTTATAAAAAGTGGTAACAAATTACTTCTTTTACAACCCAATTTAAAGTTTCGCGCAATTACCGATAATAAGTTAGAAAGCAAATCGATCGATGAGGCCTTCGCTAAAAGCGTGCTCTTTGCTTTTGATATTAAAGAAACCAAGGGCAGTAATTATATTATTGACCTAACTCCCTTTTTGTTCTTAGATGCCCACGGTGTTGCTGCTAGATTAAAACGAAGCAAAGAAGGCGTTTATAAGCAAGATAAAACACGCAACACACTTTGGATGGAGCGTACCAAGGCTTTTCCGAAGAACGTAGAATTTGAGGCCATGCTTACTTTTGTTGGCGAACCAACTGGAAAAAATATTAGAAGTGTAGCACCCGACCCAAATTCGCTATCGGTTATTCAGCATCATAGTTTTGTGGAATTACCAGATGACGGTTATCAACCGCGTAGTTTCGATCCGAGAAGTGGTTCCTACCCGATGGATTATTTAGATTATAGCACACCAATTTGGGAGCCTATAAAGAAGCGCATTATCACAAGACACCGTTTGGAAAAGAAAGATCCCCTGTTGGCAGTAAGTGAAGCTAAAGAGCCAATTATCTATTATTTAGACCCAGGAACACCAGAGCCTGTGCGTTCGGCATTATTAGAGGGGGCAAGTTGGTGGAACCAAGCTTTTGAGTCGATTGGCTACAAAAATGCCTTTCAGGTTCAATTGCTACCCGAAGATGCAGATCCAATGGATGTTCGATACAATGTGATTCAGTGGGTACACCGTTCTACTCGAGGGTGGAGTTATGGCGCAAGTATTACTGATCCTCGTACGGGCGAGATCATTAAGGGCCACGTAAGTTTAGGCAGTCTTCGTATTCGTCAAGATTTTATGATCGCACAAGCACTTATGAACAAGCCTTTTGCGGAGAGCGATAGCAACTATCAGCCTATGTTAGAAATGGCTTTGGCAAGAATAAGACAGCTCTCAGCCCACGAAGTTGGACATACATTAGGTTTTGCTCATAATTATGCGGCAAGCACAAATAATAGATCGAGCGTCATGGATTATCCGCATCCTACTTTACGTTTGGTGAACGGCATCATTGATTTTAGCGATGCCTACGCGACAGGAATTGGCGATTGGGACAAGGTAACCGTGGCTTATAGTTACAGCGACAAACCCCCGAATATGACCGAAAAGGCCTATTTAACTGGAATATTAACGCGAGCGCAAGCACAAGGCATGCTATTTATTACGGATAGTGACGCGCGCGCGCCTGGAGGAGCACATGCAAAGGCCCATTTATGGGACAATGGCAATGATGCTTCGGAAGAATTGACGGCTGTTTTAGCGCTTCGGGAGAAAGCCATTGCGCAGTTTTCGCACGATAATATTAGAACCGGAGACCTTTATACGATGTTAGAAGACGTTTTTGTACCCCTGTATTTTTATCATCGTTTTCAAACCGAAGCTGCAGTAAAAAAAATAGGAGGGATGGATTATAACTACGCTGTAAAGGGTGATGAGCAGTTGATTCATAAGGCTCTTTCTAAGCAAGAACAACAAGATGCATTGGAAGCTGTGTTACAAACTTTAGATTATAAGAATTTGATGATACCAAACGATGTTTTGGCGTTATTTCCGCCAAGAGCTTTCGGTTATGGAAGAAATAGAGAATCATTTAAAAGTAATGCAGGAGTTGCTTTTGATCCATTAGGAGCGGCCGCAACGGCAGGCGATATGACTTTAAGCCTTTTGCTGAATCCGGAACGTTTAAATAGAATGGTAGCACAACGCGCTTCAAATCCAGAAGCGGCTATACCATTAGAAGAAATGTTTTTACAATTGGTTCGAACAGCTTTTAAGTCGGGAGAAGCTGGCACTGCGAGCTACGAGCATGAGGTGGCACGAACTATTCAGTATAGAGTGCTTTTGCATTTGCTTCAAATTCAAACCAGTGATAAAGCTATTCCGCAGGTAAAAGCGGCAACGATGACTGCTATAGACTACATTAGATCTTATACCGCTTCCGAGGGAATATCAGCCAATTCTCATTCGGGTGAGATGCAGAAGCCGTATAATGACACGGCCTATAAAAAGTATCTGAAAAAGGTGATAGAAGAGGCGGAAGAACACCCAGAGCGTTTTGTATTGCCAAAAGCTCCAAAGATCCCAGATGGGAGTCCGATTGGCAGTTTTGAGTGTTTTTTTGATGGTGAATAGTGATTCGAGAATAGGGAACAGTAAATCTATAGGAAATCTAGCATAATTTGTATTTTTACACCCAACACCCAACACCCAACACCCAACACCCAACACCCAACACCCAACACCCAACACCCAACACCCAACACCCAACACCCAACACCTATAGCATAAATGAAATATCCAGTTATTGACCTACGAAGTGACACCGTTACAAAGCCTACTCTGGGAATGATGGAGGCAATTATGAATGCTAAAACGGGCGATGATGTCTATAAAGAGGATCCTACGGTAAATCGTTTAGAGCAAATGGTGTGTGAATTCTTCGGAATGGATAATGCCTTGTTTTTTCCCACAGGAAGTATGGCAAATCAAGCTGCTATAAAGCTTCATACACAGCCGGGGGAACAACTTATTTGCGATAAATGGGCACATGTTTATAATTACGAAGGCGGTGGCGTTTCGTTCAATAGTGGTGTGAGCTGTAAGCTCGTAGATGGTGATAGAGGAATGATCAGCGCTGAACAAGTGACTGACAGCATTAATCCACCCGATTTTTACCACAGTCCGTTAACATCGTTGGTCTGTCTGGAAAACACAACCAACAAAGGCGGAGGTGCGTGTTATGATTTTGCTGAAATAGAACGTATCAAGAACGTTTGTGATGCAAACGGACTCGCTTTGCATTTGGATGGCGCTCGTTTAATGAATGCGTTGGTAGCCAAAGGAGAGGATGCAAAAGCCTACGGAAAGGTATTTGATACGATCTCATTGTGTTTTAGCAAAGGTTTGGGTACTCCTATTGGGACGGTTTTAGCGGGCAATTCCGAAGTTATGAAGAACGCCATTAGGGTGCGTAAGGTTTTAGGAGGTGGAATGCGGCAGATCGGCTTTATGGCAGCGGCGGCAATTTACGCTTTGGAGAACAATGTGGAGCGTTTAGCGGAAGATCATAGGAGAGCGATGGAAATAGCCGAATTACTTCGGAAAATGGCTTATATCAAAGCCGTTGAGCCTACAGAGACCAATATTGTAATCTTTTATTTAAGGGAGACGATTTCCGAAGAAAAGTTTATGAATGATTTGGAACAAATGGGAATCCGTATTAGCAATATGGGGCAAGGAAAGCTTCGAATTGTGACTCATTTGGATTATACCGAGCTTATGCATCAAAGATTTCTTGATGTTTTGAATTTATACAAATAAAAAAGGCCTTCATAGTGAAGACCTTTTAATATTTTAGTTTCTAAGATCTACTCGACCTCTTTCACTTCTGCTCCTGGAGCATTTTTCATTATAGATTCAATACCGTTGTTCATTCCAGACTCTGCTGCATACATCTGACTTGAACCTATGATCTGACCGTTAGTAGATTTAATATTGAAGTGGAATTTTCCATTGGCGGCAGTTTTGCGTTCCCAGCATTTTTCATCACCACAGTTTTTCTTTACAGATTCAATACCATTCATAGCACCAGATTTTGATGCATACATTTGGCTGGACAAAATAACCTGACCATTACCAGCTTTAAGAACAAAGTGGTATTTCTCTCCGCTTTTCTTTAGTTCGAACATACTTTTTAATTTAAAATTAGAATTATTGTAGGTTAAATATCGCAAAAAAAAACCATTCGTACGGCAGGAAATTTATAATTTTTTTATTTGCGAAATAGTTGTGTACTTCATCGTTTTTTAACGTTGTGTGGTCGAAAACAAACTTCTGATTATAGCCGTAACGAGATAATTTTCAGTAATTTGTAGCTGAAACAATTAGTTAGTAATAATCAAAACATCAACAAACATGAAAAAAATTATTTTATTGGGTTTATCGTTATTAGTCGCTTCTGTGACTTTTGCGCAAGACCTACCAACAAATCCCGAACCAGGTAAATGTTACGTTCGTTGTGTAACCCCAGATGTGTGGGTTAATCAAGAAGTAACTGTTCAAACAGCACCAGCCTACAAAAAACTAAGTGTAGTTCCTGCACAATACAAGAAGGAAACTATCACTGTTGATTCAAAGGCAGCCGGACAAAATTTGGAAGTAATTCCAGCACAGTACACAAAAGAATCTTTTACAATGGTAACTAAAGAAGCTGGTCAGCGTCTAGTTAGAATACCATCTTCTTCTAGTACTGAAACTGAAACAGTTGTAGTAAGCGATGCTAGTTATAGCCTTCGTGTAGTACCTGCTGTTTATGAGAACAGAGATTTCGAAGTTGTAGTTCAGCCAGCCTATCAAAAGGTAGAGACTGTTCCTGCAGTTTACGAAACCAGAGATGTAGTAATTACTACAAAAGAGCCATCACAACGTTTAGAAGTTATGCCAGCAGAATGGGGTACAGAAACGTTAACTTACAACAAAAGAGAATATGGTTCTACAATTAGAACAACGCCTGCAAGTTTTACTTCAGATTACGAAACGATCGAAGTAAAGCCAGCTACTGCTCGTTGGGAAATGAGTGATACTCCAGCAGCCGATTGTGCTTCTAGTGATCCTAATGACTGTAGATACTGGTGTTACAAAGGAATTCCAGCTGAATTTACAACAGTTTCAGTTCAGCGTTTAGCTGCTGATGCATCTTTTGTACGTGTTTCAGATTGTGATCCTAACAACAACAATGGTAAAGATTGTGGAACAGGAACTTACACAAGAACAATTTTAGTGAAGCCTGCTACAACAAGAGTAATTGATATTCCTGGTGAGAGCAAGACCATCAAAACAACTGTAATGGTTACACCTCCAACTACTCGTGTAGTTGATATTCCTGAAGTAAGAAAAACGATGAGCAAGCGTGTTATGGTAACACCTCCAACAACTGAGCGTATCGAAATTCCTGCAGTAACTAAAACTGTTAAGAGAACTGTTATTACAAACGAGTCAACACGAATGGAAACCATTCCTGCTGAGTCTAAAACGTTCACTAAAACAGTTATGTCTACACCTCCAACTACAAGAGCAGTTGAGCTAAAAGGACAAACTAAAACGTTGGAAGTAACAAAATTAGTTTCTGATGCACGTGTTGAAGAAGTTACTATGCCTGCACAGTTTAAAACAGTTACTAAAGAAGTACTTCAAACAAAAGGTGGTTTAACTACTTGGAAAGAAGTTGAATGTGCTCTAGTTGAGTACCAAGCACTTCCTATTAACTGGAACTTAGGTTCTGCAACATTAACCCCACAGGCGAAGAACATTATTGATACTCGCTTAATGCCAGTATTAGCTCAGAACCCTGGAATTAAGTTAGAGATCGCTTCTCACACAGATTCACGTGGTGGAAGTACTGCAAACCAAGACCTTTCTGAAAGAAGAGCACAGGCTGTAGTTACTTACCTTCAACAAAAAGGAATCAACAGTAGCCTATTGGTTGCTAATGGTTTTGGTGAGCGTAAATTGAGAAACAGATGTAAAGACGGTGTTTCATGTACAGAACGTGAGCATGCTGCAAATAGAAGAACTGAATTCCGATTGATTAACAATAACTAATCGAGAAATACATTCTTAACTAGTAATGAAAGAATTCCCAATTTTTTGGGAATTCTTTTTTTTTTACCATCTTTGGCATGGAAAGTGCACAAATCCCATATCTTAAATCTTTTCCAGATGAACAAATTATTGATCCTTGCATGCCTACTGCTCGTTAATATTTCTTTCGCCCAAGATGTCACAGAAGTTGGTGAAACAACTGAAGAAAACAGCACACTTGATTGGTTAACAAACCTAGAAGAAGCCGAAAAGATTTCCGAAGAAAAAAACCTACCCATCCTTATTTACTTTACAGGAAGTGATTGGTGCCCACCGTGTAAAGCGTTAAAAAAGGATTTCTTTGAAACTCCAGATTTTGCTCAACGCGCTAAGGGGCTTGTATTAGTTATGATCGATTATCCTAGAAGAATGGATATCATTTCAGATGAGCAACGCGCTTATAACAAAACGATCATCGCCAAGTATAATAGCAATAAGTCTTTTCCGAAGATTGTAATGGTCAATAAAAAAGGACATGAATTGGGTAAACTATCTGGTTATAGTTCATTTAACACCTACCAAGATACGAGTTATCATTTTTCGTTTGTAGATAAATACGTAGCGAAAAGTAACTAAATCACTTAAACATATTATCCATGCCTGGAATATTGGGCATACCTTCCTTCGCCACGGCTGCTAGCTCTGCCTCATTTATAGAAGTTGCTTTTTGAATGGCCTTGTTCAATGTAAGTATCAGATAATCCTCCAATTGCTCTTTGTCTTCTAAAAGAGAAGCATCAATACGAATATTCTTTATCTCACGGTTTGCCGTTAAAGTTATCTCTAGTAACTTATCACTGCTCGTTTCATCAATAAGTACTGTGTCTAATCGCTTTTTTGTAGCTTCAACTTTTTCTTGGGTTTCCTTTAATTTACCCATCATTCCCATTAAGTCTCCAAACATAATCTTGTGTTTTTTATTCAGTGCAAATTTACTACTTTGCAGCACTAAATATCAACCTTTTTATTATGAAAAACGTACTTGTACTTTCTTTAACAAGTTTAATTTTTGCGATTTCATGCCAAACGAAGGAATCTACTGAAACTGCTATGAAAATTACCCCTCCAAAAGCCGATAAAATTTTGAAATCACTAGAAATCCACGGTGATGTTCGTGAAGACAACTACTATTGGCTTAATGATAAAGAAAATGCTGAGGTGATCGATTATTTAGAGCGAGAAAATGATTATTACGAAAAGGTTACTGCGCATACCAAAGATTTTCAAAAAGATCTTTTTGAGGAAATGAAGGCGCGTATCAAAGAGGATGATGCTTCAGTGCCGTATTTTTATAACGGATATTATTATATCACTCGTTTTGAAACAGGAAAGGATTATCCCGTGTACACACGTAAAAAAGGGAGCTTAGATGCAGAAGAAGAGGTGATGTTCGACGTAAATTCGATGGCTGAAGGTCATTCGTATTATAACTTAAATGGAATTAATGTAAGTCCGGATAACACTTTGGTCGCCTTTGGCGTAGATACCCTAAGCCGTAGAAAATATACTATTTATATCAAGGATCTAACTACAGGAAAACTAAAGGAAACCGCTATTTCGCTAACAACGGGCGGTTCTACTTGGGCAAACGACAATAAAACACTTTTCTATACGCGTAAAGACGATCAAACCTTACGTTCTAATGAAATTTACAAACACACGCTGGGTTCTAATCCCGATGATGACAAATTAATTTTTACGGAAGATGATGAAACCTTCGGAACCTATGTTTACAAAACAAAATCGAATAAGTTTCTTGTAATTGGCTGTTATAGCACATTGACTTCGGAATATAGAATTTTAGATGCCAATAAGCCTAATGATGATTTCAAGGTTTTTCAGCCACGTATACGCGGACTCGAATACAATATTTCGCATTATGGTGATAGCTTTTATATTGTAACAAATAAGGATGGCGCAACCAATTTCAAGTTGATGAAAACTTCCGAAGAAAAAACGACCATGGAAAATTGGGTCGATGTTATTCCTCACAGAAAAGATGTACTGCTGGAAGATATCGATATTTTTAAAGATTATCTTGTGATCAGTGAACGCGATAACGGGCTTAATAGAATAAAAATTCAACGATGGGATAATAGTGATTCATATTATTTGCCGTTTGAAAGTGAGACCTATACGGCGTATACATCAACAAACCCAGAGTTTGATACTGATATTCTTCGATATGGTTATAATTCGTTAACAACGCCGTCATCAACGATCGATTTCAATATGGCTACCAAGGAAAAGACGGTCATGAAAGAGAATGAGGTGTTGGGAGGCAATTTTGACAAAAATAATTATGAATCTAAACGTGTCTGGGCAACGGCAGCCGATGGAACCAAAATACCGGTTTCGATGGTGTATAGAAAGGGACTTAAAATGGATGGAACCAATCCGTTATTACAGTACGCATATGGTTCATACGGAGCAACGATAGATCCTTACTTTTCAACGGTGCGATTAAGCTTGCTAGATCGCGGATTTATTTATGCGATCGCGCACGTACGTGGTGGAGAATACCTTGGACGTCAGTGGTATGAAGATGGAAAACTGCTTAAAAAGAAGAACACATTTACTGATTTTATAGATGTGTCGAAATATCTAATTGCAGAGGGATACACTTCGAAAGATCATTTGTATGCTTCGGGTGGCTCTGCAGGAGGGCTCCTCATGGGGGCGATCGTCAATATGGCGCCTAATTTGTATAATGGAGTGATCGCATCGGTACCTTTTGTGGATGTTGTTACAACCATGCTTGATGATAGTATTCCTTTAACTACGGGAGAATATGACGAATCGGGAAATCCGAATGAGCCCGAATATTACGCTTATATGAAATCGTATTCACCTTATGATAATGTAACCGCACAAGCCTATCCAAACCTACTGGTAACTACGGGTTTACATGATTCTCAAGTGCAGTATTGGGAGCCGGCAAAATGGGTTGCCAAGCTTCGTGAATTAAAGACTGATGATAATGTTCTATTGTTGCAAACCAATATGGATGCTGGACATGGCGGTGCTTCAGGCCGATTTGAAGCTTTAAAAGAAGTGGCAATGGATTATGCTTTTATACTTGATTTGGAACACATAAAGGAGTAATAAAAAATAATTATGTACCTTTGACCGATTTTACATTTGAACCTTTTGGCTTCATTTTTGTAATATGAAAACCCTATATGAGCGAATCTAAACTACCTCACAAAACAGTACTTGACTACATAGGTAATACACCTATTATCAAACTGAATAGGATGACAAAGGATATGCAAGGTGAATTTTTTGCCAAAGTAGAATCCTTTAATCCAGGACATTCTTCTAAAGACCGAATTGCCCTTTATATTCTAGAACAAGCCGAACAGCAAGGTATTTTGAAACCAGGAGACACCATCGTTGAAACAACGAGTGGTAACACAGGTTTTAGTATAGCTATGGTGAGCGCATTAAAAGGTTATAAGTGTATTTTAGCCGTAAGTTCAAAATCATCTAAAGATAAGATCAATATGCTGCGCTCTATGGGTGCTAAGGTATATGTTTGTCCGGCACACGTACCTGCAGATGATCCGCGCTCTTATTACGAGGTAGCAAAGCGAATTCACGAAGAAACACCTGGTTCTATTTATATAAATCAATATTTCAACCAGCTTAATATAGACGCACACTATTACTCTACGGGACCAGAGATCTGGAATCAGATGCAGGGTGAAATCACGCATTTGGTTGCTTGTAGTGGTACAGGTGGAACTATTTCAGGAACGGCTCGTTTTCTTAAAGAACAAAACCCAAATATTCAGATCATAGGAATTGACGCTTATGGTTCTGTACTTCAGAAATACCACGAAACAAAAGAATTCGATAAAAATGAGATCTATCCATACCGTATAGAAGGGCTTGGAAAAAATTTAATTCCATCGGCAACCGATTTTGATGCGATCGATCGTTTTGTAAAGGTAACCGATGAAAATAGCGCACATACAGCACGCGAGCTTGCTAAAACAGAAGGTCTCTTCTGTGGTTATACCAGCGGAGCTGCGATGCAAGGTGTAAAACAATTGGATGAAGAAGGTTTCTTCGGAAAAGATAGCAAAGTAGTTATTATCTTTCCCGATCATGGATCTCGTTATATGAGTAAATTATATAGCGATGAATGGATGGAACAACAAGGATTCTTCGATTCAAAATCAACTCCCATCGAGGAAGTTGAATATGTAAAATAATATCTGATTATCAGACTCTTAAGAGCCGTTACGTATGTAGCGGCTTTTTTGTTATCGCGACTTCACAAAAAGCGTATTGTCATGATAATTAAAATGTTTAATTTTGTGGCTTGCAAAGAAACACTCTATTTGAATGAAGGACTTATTTGATAAAATTTACAAAGATAAAGGACCATTAGGAAAGTGGGCCGAGGTAGCAGAAGGTTATTTCGTTTTTCCAAAGTTGGAAGGACCTATTTCTAATCGTATGGGCTTTAATGGCAAGAAAGTGATCACCTGGAGTGTGAACGATTATCTTGGCTTAGCAAATCACCCTGAAGTACGTAAGGTAGATGCGGAAGCAGCTGCGCAGTATGGTTCAGCATATCCTATGGGCGCTCGTATGATGAGTGGACATACCGATCTGCACGAACAATTACAAAACGAATTGGCCGCGTTTGTCAACAAAGAGGCAGCATATCTACTTAATTTTGGTTATCAAGGGATGGTTTCGACCATTGATGCCTTAGTATCAAAAGATGACGTTATTGTTTATGACGTTGATGCACATGCCTGTATCATTGATGGAGTGCGTTTACACTTAGGACAGCGCTTTACGTATAAGCACAACGATATGGAAAGTATCGAAAAGAACTTAAAACGTGCTGAAAAGGTTGCTGAAAAGACAGGTGGTGGTATCTTGTTGATCTCTGAAGGGGTCTTCGGAATGCGCGGGGAGCAAGGAAGACTGCGAGAGATCATTGCATTAAAAAAGAAATATAACTTCCGCTTTTTTGTAGATGATGCACATGGCTTTGGAACTCTTGGAAAAACAGGAGCAGGAGCAGGTGAGGAACAAGGAGTTCAAGATGGTATTGACGTGTATTTCGCAACCTTTGCGAAATCTATGGCCAGTACAGGCGCTTTTATTGCAGCCGACGAAGAAATTATCAACTATTTGAAATATAATTTACGTTCTCAGATGTTCGCAAAATCGTTGCAGATGCAATTGGTGGTGGGTGCGCTGAAACGTTTAGATATGATACGTTCTAGTACAGTTTTTAAAGACAAGCTGTGGGAGAATGTAAATGCATTACAAGGTGGGTTACGTGAGCGTGGTTTCGATCTGGGAACAACACAAAGTTGTGTAACTCCTGTATATTTAAAAGGATCGGTACCAGAAGCTATGGCTTTGGTAAAAGATTTACGCGAGAATTATGGAGTATTCACATCAATTGTAGTATATCCAGTAATTCCTAAAGGACTTATTCTTTTACGAATGATTCCAACAGCTTCACATACCATGGAAGATATTGAGGAAACATTGAATGCATTCTCTGCGATCCGTGAACGCCTTGAAAATGGAACTTACAAAAGATTATCTGCTGCTGTTGCTGCAGCCTTTGGAGAATAATTTTTTAGATTTGATACTGTAAAAACCGCTAAAACATTACGTTTTAGCGGTTTTTTTATTGCTGAAGTAAATTTAAACAGAAGCTGTTTAAAGGCTAATTTTAAACGTACTACGTTCTTTGTGCTGTACTGGACTATAGTCTTTCCACAATACCTGTACGGCTGTATTTTCTTTTAATTCGGGATTAGTTTCAACTATACTAATGCCCTTGGCATTAAAAAGGGCTTGCATTTCTTCAAAAATGATAGCGGTGACACCTTTGCCTTGATATTCAGGATCAATTCCTATTAAATAAAATGCTGCCGTTTCGCTCTTTTTTTGAGCTTTTAGGATATGATACCACCCAAAGGGTATCAACTTACCATTTGCTTTCTTTAAAGCCTTAGAAAAGGAGGGCATGACTACTGAAAAAGCAATCAGTTTGCCTTCTTTGTCTTTAATACAAGTAATATAATCTGGGTGAATAAAACTAAAGTATTTTTCCTTGTAGTAGTCTATTTGGTATTGTTGAATAGGAACGAAGGTCTGCAGTGCATTATAGGTGTTGTTTAGCAATCCAAACATTTCATCAACATACGGAAGGATCTCCTTTTTATTTTTAAAACGAATTACCGACAAACCGTAACGTTCGCGTATAATTCTTGAGAATTTAGCCACTTTCTCATAAACTTTATCTGGAATAGATAAGCGATATTCTACCCATGTAGCTTGTTTTTCGAAGCCTAACTTCTCAAAATGCGTCGCATAATACGGAAAGTGATACCAAGTGATCATAGTATTCATTTCGTCGAATCCCTTGGTGAGAATCCCTGCTTTCTCCATATTTGAAAAGCCTACAGGACCTTCGGCATATTCTAATTTATGCGCTCGCCCTGCTTCGTAAACTTTTTCTAATAATGCTTTGGTGACTTCAATATCATCGATAACATCAAACCAACCGAATCGGATCTTTTTCTTTCCAATTTCGTTGATCTCAAGATGGTTAATGATCACAGCAATTCGACCAACAAATTTTCCGTCCCTTTTAGCCAAATAATAAGTGGCCTCCGCATTTTTAAAAACGGGGTTTTTATCCTTATCTAAGGTTTCCATTTCATCCTTTATCAATGGAGGAACCCAGTAAGGATGGTCTTTATACAATTGAAACGGAAACGTAACAAATTGCTTTAATTCTGCTTTGGTGGTTACTTCAGAAATATCAATCATAAAAATAATGCTAGTTTAGTCCGCCGTCGCCGTCATCTTCCGTGCCGTCGTCTTCAAAACCGTCTTTTCTTTTTTTCTTATTGTCTTTTTTCGTCTTCTTCTTTTTACCCTTCTCCTCACGACGCTTTTCACGTCCTAGTTTTCCTTTTTCTTCAATATACTCATCTTCGTCGTGCATATCAAATCGGTAGGCAAAACCGATCCTTCCGAAGAGTCTAGAAGGCGTGTCTTTATTATTAAGTAATATAGAAGCATCTACCTGAAAATCTGGATTGATCAATACAGATGCCCCTCCACGAAATAATTGATCGGCATAGAAATCACTTTTTAAACCTTGATTTTCAATAAAGATCGAAAACCAATCTGTTGGGGTATGAGTGAGTGTAATGATATACCCATAAGTGGGTACGTCTTCTGTAATGCGGTCTGCCACGATATTTGTTACAAGAACAAAGCCGCCAACAAAATTGTTCTGTGTGCTTAGTACTAACTTTGGGTTAATCGAGCTGTCTGGATTTGGTGTAAACGGATTATCGGCAAATTCAAAATTAGCACCCGCGTAAATAGAGATGGCAGGAATTAGATCGGCCCATTGTATCTTATGATTGGCCTTCCAACTGTGCAAATTAGGTCCTTCGAGCTCACGCTTTCTGTAAGGATCGTAAAAGAGATATTTTATTCCGAGGGTATTCGACTTAAAGTTGCTAACACGTTGCTTGTCTGCATTAGCTAATCTCGTATCGATAAATGAATTCGACTGGAAAGTCCCTATCCAACTTACCTCAAGTTCTTCTTTAAGAAAGCCATAACGTAATGAATAATCCATTAAAATGGCGTCTGTATCTGTAAAAAGAAGTCGGTGTTTTTCTTTTCCGTAGCCAAACCCACCTTCAAATTGCAATACATTTTTTCCAACGGCAAAGGCACCTTGAGAGCTACCTGGGCGATTGTTGTTTATAGATTCGGTATACTGGGCTGAAACGTCAGCAAAAATAAAAAGGCCCAATAGACCAAAGAGGATGATGCGTATTTGCATTGTTTGTGGGTTTAGTTCAAAGATATAAGATTTTATCATTTATTTAATAAAGCATTTTCGTCTTTTTATGTGGCAATTCCTATTTTTGAAAAAGATTTGATGTATTATGATGACATTCTTAAAAACGGTTTTAATTGTTCTTCTGGTATATTTTGGACTAAAGTTTTTGTTTCGGCTATTGACGCCCTATTTTATGCGTTATATTACGAAAAAAGCGAACTCAAAGTTTGAGCAGTTTTTTAATCAAGCGGCTCAAGGGAATGATCCATCACAGGCAGAAGGTAAGACTACTATCGATAAAAAACCTAAAACTTCTAGAAAATCTACCAAAACAGTAGGGGAGTATGTCGACTTTGAAGAGATCGACTAAGGAGCCTCTATTTTTTTCTTCTGAAAGGCTTTCCTAAATTTCCTGCGCTTTCTACCATATTTTTGTTAATTTTCCCCTTTCGTATTCCAGACTTTCATCATGCAACAAACTTTCAAGAAATTACTTCCGCACATCGTTGTTATTGTTTTATTTGTCATCGTTGCACTAGCGTACTTTAGTCCTGCCTTGCAAGGAAAAGCTATTTTTCAGAGTGATATTGTACAATATCAAGGAATGGCTAAAGAATTAAAAGACTACAGACAAGCTACCGGAGAGGAAACCTATTGGACCAACAGTGCCTTCGGAGGAATGCCCACCTATCAGTTAGGTGCAAAATATCCCTATAATTTTATTAAAAAATTAGACTTGACACTGCGTTTTCTGCCGCGTCCGGCCGACTACCTGTTTTTATACTTTATAGGAATGTACATTTTGTTTCTTACCTTAAAAGTTAATTATAAACTGGCATTTGTAGGCGCACTTGCTTTTGGTTTCTCCACCTATCTTATCATAATTTTAGGCGTCGGTCATAATGCCAAAGCACATGCTATCGCGTATATGCCTTTGGTGCTAAGCGGGATCATATTGACCTTCCGAAGTAAATATTTGTATGGTTTTATTTTGCTTACCATTGCAATGGCATTGGAATTGGTAGCAAATCATTTCCAAATGACCTACTATTTGTTATTACTTGTAGTTTGCGTGGGAATAGCTTATTTGATCGATGCCTATCGCAAAAAAATGCTTCCACACTACTTTAAAGCGCTTGGTGTAATGGTTGTGGCTGTTGTATTTGCATTGGGCTTAAATGCAACTAATATCTTAGCCACAAAAGAATATGCCGATACCTCCACCCGAGGTAAAAGCGAACTTACTATCAACGCCGATGGTTCACCAAAGGAAAGCAAGAATGGTTTAGATTATGAGTATATTACTGAATATAGCTACGGAAGAGCCGAAACCTTAAACCTGTTTATCCCTAATTTTATGGGGGGTGGAAGCGGTGACAGTTTTCCAGCCGACTCCGAAGCTGCCGAAACCTTATTGCGCATGGGTGCCTCACCACAAGACGTTAATGGTATTATGCGTCAGGTTCCTTTATATTGGGGAGATCAAACCTATGTTTCAGCACCTGCATACGTTGGGGCTGTAGTCATCTTTTTAGCAGTATTAGCTTTGTTTTTAGTGCGCGGCCGACTCAAATGGTGGGTGGTAAGTGCTTTCTTTTTAAGTCTGTTATTGTCATGGGGGCGTAATTTTGAATTTTTAACCGAATTCTTTATTAATAATGTACCCTTATATAATAAGTTTCGGGCGGTATCATCTATACAAGTTATTATAGAGCTTATTCTACCTGTCCTTGCAATTGTTGGTTTACATCAATTGTTAAATAATTTTGTCAAGATCGAAAAGAAACAAAAGGCATTGCTGTATAGCGCCGGAATTGTTGGCGGAATCACCATCCTCTTTTTATTGTTTAAATCAACTCTTTTTGGCTTTGAGAGTCCGTACGACAAATATTTTATTGAAGATCTCGGAATTCAATTTGTGGATGCGATTCGCGAAGATCGAATGAGTGTTTTTACAAGTGATGCTATTAGATCGTTGCTTTTTGTGCTAATTACGGCTTCAGTATTATGGTTTTATTTAAAAGGAAAGCTAAAGGAAACACTATTGATCATTCTCGTCGCCGTACTTATTTGCGCCGATCTTGTAATGGTTGATAGACGTTATGTTAATAATGATGACTTTGTAAACAGCAAAGTAATGGAGCAGCCTTTTCAAAAGAATGGTGCCGATGTTCAAATTCTTGAAGACGAGGGCTATTATCGGGTATATGATGCAACCAATAATGCATTTAATAGTGCACAAGCGAGTTATTATCACAACGCTTTAGGAGGTTATCATGCAGCTAAGCCAGGTCGTGTCCAAGAATTGAACGAGTTTTATATTGGCAAAGGTGATGTTGGCATGCTCAATATGTTCAATGTAAAATATATAATTACCCAAAGAGAGAATGGCGGACCGGTAGCGCAACGAAATCCGTTTGCAAATGGCCCCGCCTGGTTTGTGGAAAGCGCGATTCTTGCCGAAAATGCAGATGAGGAAATACGACTTCTAGATAGTTTAAATACTAAGAAAACGGCCATTATTCATGCAGAGTTTAAAGATATGATTCCGCTTGAAAAGATTACACGTGACTCTACAGCGGTTATTGAATTGGTGAGTCATGATCCACAGCATTTGGTGTATGAATCCACGTCTAAATCGCCGCAACTAGCTATTTTTTCTGAAGTGTATTATCCAAAAGGTTGGAACGCCTATATCAATAACGAGCCTGCCGAATATTTTAGAGCGAATTATGCGTTACGCGCCATGCGTTTACCTGCCGGAAATAATAAAATTGAATTTAAGTTTGAACCGGCCGTGGTAAAAACCGGAAGTACAGTGACTCTGGCGACGAGTATTGTTTTCGTATTGCTTTTACTTGCGGGGTTGTTTTGGAAATTTAAAAAACCGTCAGAGGCGTCGACCCAATCATAATGGCATTACGCGCTCTAATAGTTACATATTATTGGCCACCAGCCGGGGGTCCAGGGGTACAACGTTGGTTAAACTTCGTAAAATATTTTTCTGAATACGGAATTGAACCTGTTGTTTATATTCCTGAGAATCCACATTATCCTTTATTGGACAAGAGTTTTTTAGCTGATGTTCCTAAAGAAATCGAGATCATACAAGGTCCTATCAAAGAGCCGTATCGTATCGCGGGAATACTTTCCAAAAAGAAGACAAAAAAAATAAGTAGCGGTATTATTCCCGCAACGAATCCGTCGCCACTTGAAAAGTTAATGCTTTTTATACGCGGGAATTTCTTTATCCCTGATGCACGAATTGGTTGGGTAAAGCCTTCGGTGACGCTTTTACAAGAATATATAAAGGCAAATCCGGTGGATGTAATTATTACCACAGGACCACCACATAGTCTACATCTTATTGGGATGCAACTTAAAGCGATTACGTCGTTGCCTTGGGTAGCCGATTTCAGAGATCCATGGACTACCATTCATTATCATAAATCGCTTCGGTTGTCTAAATCTTCCGAAGAAAAACACAAAAAACTTGAGCAAGAGGTATTACAAACGGCAGATCATATTGTAGTTACGAGTCCGAGTACACTTTCTGAGTTTAAGCAAAAGACAAAAAAACCGATTAGTGTGATCACTAACGGGTATGATATTAAGCAGGAAATACAGCCGGTTGTAGACGAATCCTTTTCTATTGCACATATAGGTTCTTTGCTTAGCGAGCGAAATCCGCAGATCTTATGGGATGTTTTATCAGAACTTTCAATTGAAGCAAAGGGATTCTTTGATGATCTTACTATTACCCTCGCGGGAGCGGTAAGTGATGACGTAGTTCAAAGCATTGTTAGTGCTGGTTTACAAGAAAATTTAGATTATGTGGGTTATGTTTCCCATGATCGTGCTTTGCAAATGCAACACAACGCTCGAGTATTGTTGTTGGTTGAAATAGACACACCCGAAACCCGAGCGATTATTCCGGGTAAGCTCTTTGAGTATTTGCGCGCCAAGCGTCCCATTTTAGCATTAGGGCCTGAGGGGAGCGATATTGCTGAAATAATTGGAGAAACAAAGAGTGGAGCCTATTTTAATTATACTGAAAAAGAATTGCTGAAGAACCATCTTATTAGGCTGTATAATGCGTTTAAAAATGACGATTTGGAGGTGGCTTCCGAAGGTATAGAAAAATATGCCCGTCGGTCACTAACCGAATCTATGGCGCGGCTCCTTAAAGATGTAGCCCAATAGATATGGTTCGGAAAGAACATTCATAAACATATTAAATGCGAAACCCTCGCCAAGCATAAAGCTTGAGCGAGGGTTTCTAACTAACCAACCAAAAATTTTTATAATCCGCGACCTCTTTTTGAACTGCTGCGTGATGATTTACTAGAACTTCCAGTAGATCTACTTACCGTGCTGCTCTTTTTAGAAGTACTTCGCGATGTGCGAGCGGTTGATGTATTTCGTTTAGAGCTACTGCTTGTACTTTTCGAAACAGTGCTGCGTTTCTGAGAAACCGTTCCACGGCTCGATGGCTTACTCTTTGCCACAGTACCTCTAGACTTCGATACGGTTCCCCGACTTGATGATTTAGTCTGTGTAGCAATCCCTCTCGAATTTGATACGGTTCCATTGCTCGATGGTCTTCCTTTTGATGAAATACCCCTTGAGTTAGCAATTGACCCAGTACCGCGACTTGCTGGTTTACTTTGTACTGCAGTTCCTCTCGAATTTGAGATCGTTCCTCGACTCGATGGCTTGCTTACTGTTCCTGTCCCTCTATTTGACACAGTGCTATTTGGTCTTCCTTTAACTGAAGTACCTCGTGAGTTATTTACAGTACCTCGCTTAGAAACCGAAGTGTTGCTATTGCGGTTTGAGATCGTTCCCGAATCACGACGACTGTTCATTGAAGCAGCAGCCACACGTCTATTGGGGTTGTAATTTCGGTTTACAGCCGATCTTCCATTTTTATAATGTGTTCTACTCCCAGGACGGTAAAAGTCTCTACGACCGTTGTGATATGCCACCCGACCTCTGTTTCTGTAATATCCACAGTGGGTTGCGTAGTTATAACGAATAGGGCGATAGTAGGTTCTGTACGCATAGTCATAAACTACACAATGACTGTAAAATGGTCTGGCGTAATACACGTGCCATGGACGATATACATAACGTCTGTTATAGAAGTTGATATAACCTGTACTATGCGAATAGTATCCATAGTTATTGTAGTGTATAAAAAGGCCACCTACAGTGATCAAACGTCTTTCGCGATAGCGAATATCTACCGATCCCGCTTGAATGATCCTTCCGTAGTCATCATAATAGACAGGAACTTCTTCTACTTGTATCACAGCACCATAGTCATCGTACTGAACATAAGCTTCATAATCATAACCTGAGTTATAACTTACATTTACATTTGAAGTATTAATGTTTACTTGTACATTTCCGCCCTGTTGTGGGCCAATATATACAAAGTCAAACTGACCGTCGGGAAACACTGAAAATTCTACACCACCTTCTACAAAGATGTATGCGTTTCCGTCATATTGAGAGTTGATGACATCTTCTGCTGGAGAAGCTGCCTGAGCTGAATATCCTACTACTAATAGGAGGCTAAACATAAGGGTTGCAAAATTTTTCATAATTGAGATTTTTAAGTTGTACTTGCTTTAATTTTTTGGTCAGCTTGGTACATTTACTATAATACAACGACCGTGCCAAAATCGGAAAGCATTGATTTTAAAGGGTTTTTGTAAGGTTCTCTTCGGAATATTTTTTAGCGAACGGCGACCAGTGAGCAATAGCATTGATTGGACTACGAACCATTAAATCATTCACTCATTAAATCATTCCTTCATTAAACTTCTTCCAACGAGAAACCCGCCGACCTTTTAAGGGGACCGACGGGCTTCTAACTAACCAACCAAAAACTATAACTTAACTTTTCTTTTTCTAATGTCTTTTTGAGAACGACGGTTTTGTTGTTTCCAATCATTGTCGTTTTCATAATCATATATCCAATCATCGTGCCAAACTTGATTATCGCAATGATCTATTGTTCCAAAAGTGTCTCGAATCTCTCCAAACCTATTATAAACTAGCTTCATAGCACCAACCTGGATCAGTTTTCCACGATAGTATTGTAGTTTTACGTCTCCAATGGTTTTTACTTTTCCATTGTTTTTATAAGTAATGTTGGTAGAACCAATGCTTCGAATATTTCCAAAACGATCAGTTACAACTCGTGGAGCGTATTCCCGACTTCCAACATATTGAACTGCCCCGGGACTTGTAGGGTAGTAGGTTACATTGTGGTTTCGTCTTCCGTAGTGATTATTAGGAGGTATGCGCTTCGTCTTAAAATTGAACGAGCCATTGGTCGCCACTTCATATAGTACACCATTCTCTACGAAACGTACTTCATTTTTTTGGTGGTTGCCGTTTCTCAGAACCATCTGATCATCATTATGACGATTTTGAGCAATACTCTGCGTAGTGCTTCCAACGAGGAAGGCTGCTACAAGGATCCATACATTTTTCATACGACATTTGTTTTGGCCTGTTTTCAACAGGTAGATGATGCAACTCATAAAGGCGGAGTTGCTTGCGCTCTGTGGTTCAGTTAAACCAAAGCGCGTGCCAAAAATGTAAGTATCTGAAAATGAGTAATTAAACGCTGCTTGAGAAGCTATTCAACGACGAAGCGTGCTGTTTTTATGATTTCCGAAGCACTAAAAACCTGATAGAAGTACATGCCAGATTTGTAGTCGCCATTTTTTATCGTGAAGTTTTCTCCAGAAATAGGTCTATCTAAAAGTAATCTTCCAGCCATATCAAAAACTCTAATCTGGTCGATATTAGCTCTAAAAGGAAGGCTTAATACCGAAGTTTCAGTAATCGGATTTGGAGTAAGCTCAATTAAACTTAAATCAAATGAATTCACACTTAGTACTTCACAAGCATTCGCACCATTTAGAAAGTAGGTAATTCCATTGTTGGTAAAACACAATACGGTTAATCCAATATCAAACCTCTGTGTGTTAGGTTCTATGCCTGCCAGTGAGCCAATTCCTTCCACCCAGCGTTCAACATAGCCACTTCCTCCATTCGGAGGCGAATAATCCATATCTAGAACAATTCGATCTGCTCCAGCGATAAACTGAGTACTTTTGTCAATAACAAACATAGGGTTAGAAATTGGCTCACTTGGAACAATACAACTCTCTATAAAAGTAAAAGAGTCTCCAACCTCCAATGTAAAATCTATAAAAAGTATTTCATCACCGGTGTTCGTGTTATATCTAAATACTTTACCATTCTCTTCACGTAATAGACAACCAGAGAGCGAAGTATAGGTCACCCCATTTATAATTTCATCGCCTTCTATCTCATAAACATGATTGGAATAACTCAAAGGCTTTGGTCCGGCCTGTGTCATAACATTCCAAACATTACCATTTTCCAACATCGGAAGATAGGATTGAGATTGGCTTATGCTAAAAATGAGCCCTGTGAAAAGAAGTAATGCAGCTTTCATAGTTTCTTAGTTTTAACTAAAGTTACAAAATTAATTGTAAACTGATATTTTCTTGTATAAATACGGAGCCGTATTCAATTTTTTACTCTTAGCAACCTCTTATGGGTTCGTTTAAGTCAAGGTGCATTATAAAAACATGAGAAGTTGATTAGAAGTAATTAGATATTGCCCCAGAAGCTATTCAACGACAAAGCGTACTGTTATTATGCTTTCCGAAGCACTAGAAACCCAATACAAATACATGCCTGCAGTTACACCGTCTGGATAAAATCAATCAACATTATAGACATCGCCAACTTCAAGTTTAAAATCAATTTTCCAAACGTGATCACTCGCTAGCATAGGTATATAATCCTGGGCATAAGAATTGGTAAAAAAACAACAGAATCGCTGCGGTGTACAAAGCTTTCATAATCGTAAACTAAATTATGAAGAACTCTTAAAACTACTAAATTTTTTCTCTCAGATAGTGTGCGGTGTACGATTTCTTACTCTTAGCAACTTCTTCAGGAGTTCCTTGCGCGATGACATTTCCACCGTGAATTCCTCCATCCAAACCAAGATCAATAATATGATCTGCACATTTAATAAGATCCAAATTATGCTCTACAACCACAACAGTATGACCTTTATCTAACAAGGCGTAGAATGAAGCAAGCAGCTTTTTAATATCATGGAAATGTAAGCCCGTAGTAGGTTCGTCGAAGATAAAGAGCGCTTTGTCTTTAGTGTTTCCTTTTACTAAAAAGGAAGCTAATTTGATTCGTTGTGCCTCACCACCAGAAAGCGTAGAAGAGCTTTGCCCTAATTGTACATAACCCAAGCCAACATCTTGTAAGGGTTGTATTTTATTGATGATCTTTGTTTCGTTGTTTTCTGAAAAGAACGTGATAGCATCATCAACGGTCATCGTTAATACATCATGAATGTTCTTGTCAGCAAATTTTACCTCTAGAATTTCTTTTTTGAATCGCTTTCCATCGCAGGTCTCACATTCTAGGTGGACATCGGCCATAAATTGCATCTCAATGGTAACTTCACCTTCCCCTTTACAGGTTTCGCAACGCCCACCATCTACATTAAAACTAAAGTGCTTGGCTTTGTATCCCCGAATATCGCTCAACTTTTGCTTTGCAAATAGATTCCGAATATCGTCATACGCCTTGATATAGGTCACTGGATTCGATCGGCTTGACCGACCAATAGGATTTTGATCTACAAATTCTACATTTTTGATGGTGCTATAATTACCTTCTAAACCCGTAAACTGACCAGGTTTTTCGCCATAACCGTTAATTTCACGCAGCATGGCAGGATAAAGGATCTTTTTTACGAGTGTACTTTTCCCACTTCCGGAAACGCCTGTAACTGCTGTAAAGGCACCTACTGGAAATTCGGCATCGATGTTCTTTAGGTTGTTATGTCGTGCTCCAATTACTTTAATACTACTTTTATGGGTGCGTCTTTTCTTCGGAACTTCGATCACTAAGGATCCATTGAGATATCCAGCAGTTAACGAATCACTCTTTAAGATCTCTTTATAGGTTCCGTGGGCAACCACCTCACCGCCAAAAGTTCCAGCTTCGGGACCAATATCAATGATCTCATCGGAAGCCTTCATAATATCTTCATCGTGTTCCACTACAATCACGGTATTCCCAAGATCGCGCAACGATTTTAAAACCTCAATAAGCCGTTCTGTGTCTTTTGGATGGAGTCCGATGCTTGGCTCATCAAGAATGTACATAGAGCCAACTAGACTACTTCCCAGTGAAGTAGCCAGATTGATTCGTTGTGATTCGCCACCAGATAGGGTATTTGACTTTCGGTTGAGTGTGAGATAACTTAAACCAACATCCATCAAGAATTGGAGTCGGTTGTTAATTTCTAGTAAAAGTCGTTTCGCTACATGCGCATCGTATTTATTTAGTTTTAATTCGGAAAAGAATACGGCAACTTCATCTAAGGGAAGTTCTACCAATTCCTGAATCGCTTTGCCACCTACTTTTACATAAGCGGTTTCTGGTCGAAGGCGCTTGCCATGGCAGGTACTACAACGTGTTTTTCCGCGGTAGCGCGACAACATCACACGATTCTGAATTTTATAACTCTTCGATTCTAAAAATTTAAAGAAGGTGTTGAGTCCGTCAAAATGATTGTTTCCGTCCCAAACAAGCTGTTTTTGCTCTTCGGAAAGTTCAAACCAAGGTTTGTGAATTGGGAAGTCGAATTTATAAGCATTGTTAACCAATTGATCGCGATACCACCCCATACTGTCACCGCGCCACGGGAATATGGCGTTTTCATAAACAGAAAGTGCCGTATTTGGAATCACCAGTTCTTGGTCTATGCCAATAACGTCTCCGTAGCCTTCGCAAGTCGGACAAGCACCAAAAGGGTTGTTAAAGCTAAAAAGATGAACATTAGGCTCGGTAAAAAGCATGCCATCGGCTTCAAAACGATTGTTGAATGCTCTTGTTTTACCTGTATTTAGGTTTTCAATAAAAAGTTCGCCTTTTCCTTCGTAAAAAGCAATTTGAGCCGCATCTGCCAGACGATTGTAAAAATCTTCATCATCTTTTGTAATAACACGATCGATCACTAATAAGAGATCATTAGGAAGCTTTGCATTGTCAAGTTCGTCAATACGCATCACTTTCTCCTTCAGTTTAACACGAGCATAGCCTTGCTGAGCCAGGGCTTGGAGTTTGTTCTCCATGCTTCGGCCTTCTTCAAGATGGATATTTGAAAGAAGCAACAGTTTTTCGCCTTCTGGAAACTTTTTGATGAATTCCATCACATCGCTAACGGTGTCTTTTTTAACTTCTACACCACTAATGGGGGAGAAGGTCCTACCAATTCTGGTATAAAGAAGTTTTAAATAATCATAGATCTCGGTAGAAGTACCAACGGTAGAACGGGGGTTGGTTGCGTTTACTTTTTGCTCGATAGCAATGGCGGGCGCGATCCCTTTGATAGAATCTACTTTGGGTTTGTTGAGTCTTCCTAAGAACTGACGCGCATAGGAGGATAGACTTTCAACATAACGGCGTTGTCCTTCGGCGTATAAGGTGTCAAAGGCAAGGCTAGACTTTCCGCTTCCAGAGAGACCTGTAATAACGATCAATTTATTACGCGGAATAGTAACATCTATGTTTTTAAGGTTGTGCAGTCTTGCACCCTGAATGACAATATTTTTTTTTGTGTCTACGGTTTTGGTATTCAATTTTGAGCCTTTCTTTTATGGAATTTTGCAAAGATAGTATATACAGTTTCCAATTACATAAGCGATAGAATTATATTTTTTTTAGGAAAAAACTAACATTTTTTTGCATTTCTGAAACTAATGTTGTTATATTTACCATTCACAACGAGAATAACTAAAATTATTGCCTATAGCATATTATTACTTTTTTATAAATAAACATAGCAGCTAAACAACCAAGAATATCTAGTTGTTTATTATTTAAAAAGTTTTGATATGAAGTATACCCCAAACTCGGATGCGTTACTTGTTAGCGCTTATATGAAAGGCGATGAATCTGCACTTAGTGAACTCATCACACGACACAAACAAAGAATTTACAGTTTCATTTACTCCAAAGTATTTGATCGCGATGTTTCTGAAGATATTTTTCAGGACACCTTTATTAAGGTCATTAGAACCTTAAAAAGAGGCGCTTACAATGAGGAAGGAAAATTTCTCCCTTGGGTAATGCGAATTGCTCATAATTTGGTCATCGATCATTTCAGAAAGAATAATCGTATGCCAAAATTTGAAAACAAGGACGATTTTAATATTTTTTCTGTACTCTCAGATAATAGCCTTAATGCAGAGAAAAGTCTGATTAAAGGACAGATAGAAGAGGATGTTCGTAAATTAATTCAAGAGCTACCAGATGATCAAAAGGAAGTACTGGTAATGCGTATTTACAAGGATATGAGCTTTAAAGAAATTAGTGAACAGACAGGTGTAAGTATCAATACTGCCTTAGGTAGAATGCGTTACGCCTTAATTAATTTGCGTAAAGTGATTGATAAACACAATATTGTTTTGACTAATTGATGAAACAATAATACAATAAAGTATATTTTAGGGCGTTACTATTTTGAATTAACCTCAAAAACACGTTCTATGCAAAAAATGTACTCTGAATCACGTGCGGACCGCGTGAATAAAAAATTGGCTCCAAAAGAAGAAACTATTCGGTTTCTTCTGGATTATTCTAAGGCTTTAAGTGTTATAGATTATAATAAATTGAAGTTTGAAGCACTTCTAAACTAAACTTTGGAAACCCGAAACATTTGTTTCGGGTTTTTTTTTAGATTATTGTCATTGGTTGCAGCGCACGTACGTGTTTATTTATTCTTCTTTTTGTAATATTCATTGATCACTGTCTTCCTACCAATCGTTTTTGTGATGATATCTTTTTCAAGATCCCAGCCTCGAGCAGGTGAATATTGTCGGCCATACCAAATGATCTGCAAATGTAGATCGTTCCATACATGCTTCGGAAATAGGCGTTTCGCGTCTTTTTCGGTCTGAACCACATTTTTACCATTACTAAATCCCCAGCGATACATCAGACGATGAATGTGGGTGTCAACAGGAAATGCTGGGATTCCGAAGGCTTGTGATACCACGACACTAGCTGTTTTATGCCCAACTGCAGGAAGTTCTTCCAAAGAAGCTAGATCTTGAGGTACTTTTCCACCGTGTTTATCAATTAAAATGTGTGATAAGCCATGAATGCCTTTTGATTTCATAGGAGACAGCCCCACGGGTTTGATAATTTCCCGAATCTCTTCCACAGATAATTTGATCATATCATAGGGATTGTCGGCAATTTCAAAAAGTAAGGGTGTGATCTTGTTTACGCGCACATCTGTACTTTGTGCAGAAAGCAAGACAGCGATCAACAAGGTATACGGGTCTTTATGATCTAATGGGATTGGGATCTGCGGATATAGTTCTTTTAACGTATCCATAACAAAATCGACCTTTTCTTGCTTGTTCATTTTGTGCGCTTTTTTAGAACTCCTATTAAGTCTTTCTTTTAACTGCAAACATAACATTTTGCACCCAAATTTTGTATTTTTAAAAACGCGTAGCAAACACTATGCTCTATTAAAAATACTTCATTATGGCACAAAAGCCGAAGTTTTCGATAACAAATAAAAACTGAATAGAACTTCAACAAAAATAAGCATATGAATACATTAAAACCTGGAAATAAAGTGCCAAACTTTACCGTAAATGATCAGGATGGTAACCCAGTGTCACCGTCTGATTATATAGGAAAAAAATGGATCGTTTTTTTCTATCCAAAGGCAAGTACACCAGGCTGTACAGCTGAAGCTTGTAATCTAACCGACAATTATAAGGCTCTACAAGATGCAGGCTATGAGATATTGGGAGTTAGCGCCGATTCAGAAAAAAGACAAAGTAATTTTAGAGATAAATATAATTTTCCCTTTCCATTGTTGGCCGATACAGAAAAAGAAGTGATCGAAGCCTTTGGAGTTTGGGGAAATAAAAAGTTTATGGGTCGCGAATATGATGGAATTCATCGTAAGACCTTTATAATAAATGAAGAAGGTATGGTTGAGCGTGTGATCGATAAGGTAAAAACCAAAGATCACGCAGCTCAGATTCTTGAAGCTTAATTTTTTGCAGCTAAGAACAAAAGGAATAAAAAAAGCCTCAGATTATCTGAGGCTTTTTTTATATAATACATTATTTTAATGATGACTAAAAAGGTGTTTTTCACGAATTAATTCTGAAACGCCTGATGGAAGCATATCTTCCCAGCCTTTTTCGCCTGATTCTATCTTTTGGAGTACTTCACGAGAGAAGATATCCATAACATCAGGATTATAGTCCTCAATATCTACTACCTTTCCATTGTATTTAAAGAATTTATACAACTCTTTCATACGTGGGTGCACCTTTAAGTTTTCACTTGTGGTATACTCTCCGGTTTCTGAGTCACGCATAGGGTAGAGGTAGACTTTTAGATCTTTAAAGAAAAGTTTTCCAAAGGCTTCCAAAATACCACCACTTAAATGACGATAATATTTTTCGTCAAAAATATCGACCAAGTTATTAACGCCCATGGCAAGCCCTAAGCGCATTTTGGTGTATCGAGAGAAATATTCAACCAATTTGTAGTATTCCTGAAAATTGGAAATCATTACCGTGTGTCCTAATGAACAAAGCAATCGAGCGCGATCCATAAAATCTTCTTCATCGATTTCTCCTTCTGCGCGAAGATTAGAAAGGGTGATTTCAAAAATGACTTCAGTTCTGTCTTTTTCAACCTTGTTCTCCTTTAAAAACATCTCATATGATTTCTCATACATATCAATATTTACCTTGGTTACAGGTCTAAAGCTCCCGCGAAGTGCTAAAATGTTCTTTTTATATAGGATACGGGCAGGTAAAATATTGTTTCCATCAGCACCAAACATGACTGCATCGGTCATTCCATTTTTAATAAGTTGTAAACTCATCAAACGGTTATCTACGTTTGCAAATTTAGGTCCTGAAAAATTAATGGTGTCAATCTCTATTTTATCCTTATCAATATGATCGTATAGGTAGCGTAGTAATTTTCTAGGTTGATCGTGTTTGTAATACGCTCCGTAGATTAAATTTACTCCTAAGATTCCTAAGGTTATTTGTTGCTGAACAGCATCGTTCTCATGGAATCGAATATGTAAAATGATCTCACTGTATTCTTCATCGGGATCGGTGTGAAAGCGAATACCTACCCAACCGTGGCCTTTGTATTTCTTAGCGAAATCTATGGTTGCCACAGTATTTGCATAGGCGAAAAATATCTTATTGGGGTGCTTTTCACGAACAATGCGTTCTTCGATCAGCTCCATTTCGTGATTGAGCATTTTTTTAAGTCGTGCTTCGGTAACATAACGCCCGTCGCGTTCAACTCCGTAGATCGCATCACTAAAATCTTTGTCGTAAGCCGACATTGTTTTTGCGATAGTTCCAGATGCTCCGCCAGCTCTAAAAAAATTACGAACCGTTTCTTGACCTGCGCCAATTTCTGCAAACGTTCCGTAGATATTTTCATTCAAGTTAATACGAAGCGCCTTGCTGCGTATGGAGGGGATATTTTCAAATTCCTTATCTCCTTTTAAGTGTTCTGGCATAGCAAATTATTATGTTGTTGCGATCCTAACAAAGGTACTAAATACAATAGGCAAACAAAAAAAATACTGCTATTTTTGTTCTTATGAAATCACCGCTTACAATCACATTTTTGGGGACAGGAACCTCGCAGGGAATCCCTGTGATTGGGAGTGATCATCCCGTGTGTAAAAGTAAAAATTTAAAAGACAAACGCTTGCGTGTTTCCGTCTTGATACGGTGGGATGATCATACTGTGGTCATAGATTGCGGACCAGATTTCAGGCAGCAAATGTTGCGTGAAAATGTAAAAAAACTAGATGGTGTTTTGCTTACACATGAGCATAGCGATCACACGGCGGGCATTGATGACATTAGGCCGTTTTACTTTCGGCAGGGAGACATTCCTTTTTATGCCGAGCAACATGTTTTTGATGCCTTACATCAGCGATTTGCATATATTTTTGAAACAGCCAACAAATATCCTGGGGCACCAACTATAGACGAGATAGCAATTAGTAGTGACACTCCTTTTACGATCTTCGGAAAAAAGATCATTCCTGTTCAGGCATTTCACAATAAACTCCCCGTTCTAGGGTTTAGAATAGACGGATTTACCTACCTAACAGATGTTA
This sequence comes from Ulvibacter sp. 2305UL32-6, assembly GCF_058148545.1. Lineage (NCBI taxonomy): Bacteria > Pseudomonadati > Bacteroidota > Flavobacteriia > Flavobacteriales > Flavobacteriaceae > Ulvibacter > Ulvibacter sp. 2305UL32-6. The sequence goes on along the minus strand of NZ_JBYVKA010000002.1, from coordinate 363,314 downwards.
AAACTATAACAGCAAGCGAAATAGAAAAGATCAAATATTCAGAAGTACTCGTTATTAATGCCCTGCGCGAGGAAGAACATCATGCACATTTTAGCTTGCGTGAAGCGCTCGAATTTATTTCCGAAGTACAACCAAAAACAGCCTATTTAACACATATTAGTCATGTTATGGGCTTTCATGACGAAGTGGAAGCCAAGCTTCCTGATCATGTGCATTTGGCATATGATACCTTAACCATTACTATTTAATTTTTAAAATCTTGTGATATGAAACGCAGTCTTTTTATGTACTTATTCTTCTTTTCGGTACTCTTTATTATTTTTCAATATATGAACGAGAAAAAGATATTTGAAGATCAAGAAAAGAAAATAGCTAGTCTTTCAAAGCAAGTTGAAGAGGCAGACCTTGCCTTAGAGGCCGCTAATGACCGAGTGGCTGATCTAAATTATTTTACCTTACAAGGCAATGAGAACGCGATGACCTATTTTGAAAATAGTGGAATTGACCCTGTAAAAATTGAAGGATTGATAGGCGATGTTATTTACGAAAATAACTTTGTGACCACAGGAAACCCAATGGTTCCGTTTGACGGGATGGCGGGGCCAATGCATGTCAATAAAGTACGTTTCTTAAATCATAAATGGATCCTGGCCGATTTTACTGATGGTAAAAATTGGGGAGAGATGCTTTTGGAATACAATTATATAAATGGTCAAGATGTAGAATTTAATACCCTTGGTTCTTTTATCTATCCGCAACCTTAAGATCGCTTTTCAAGCCATTGTTTTAATTCACTAAAATTTTGGGGTGAAACGCCATGACCGACGGGGAATTCGGAATATTTACAAGGGATATTTAACTGATCCAGAAAGGGTTTGGTTTTTTGCGCCCAGGCGACAGGAATAACTTGATCAACACTTCCGTGCGAACTGTACACCTCAAGCTTGCTAAAATCATTTTTCTCATAACCTTCTTTTAGCATCTCTTTAGCGATATAGCCACTTAAACCAATCACATTCCTCACTTTTTCCGGATAGCTTAGTGCCACCGCAAAACTTAAAATGGTGCCTTGGCTAAAGCCTAGAAGCGTAATGTTTTCTGCGGAAACTTTATAAACCGAAACTACTTCATCAATACAATTCGCAATTAGATCACGAGAGGCTATAGCTTGCGGAATATCATTGAATTTACCATCACTAGCATCAAAATGAATATTATACCAGGCGTTTCCATAGGGTTGCAAGGGCAAAGGCGCCTTTAACGCGATTATATGGTAATGGTCTGGTAACTCACCCGCAAATGAAAAGAGGTCATTTTCGTCACTACCGTAGCCATGAAGCATAATGATTGCTGGAGATTGCGGTGTTGGGTTTTTCGGTGCTTTGTAATTGTGGGATAGCGGTAATGTTTGTTTATTCATAGGTCAAAAATAAAAAGATGCTTTCAGTACGAAAACATCTTTTCAATTTATTTACATACTTTTTTATGCTATACCCTTAAACCACTCTTGGAATTGAGCACCCAATACTGGAACGAGTTTCTTTTCTCCTTGAATAGCGCCTATTAGGCCTAAGATCCAAAAAACTAAGATTGCCAATTGTGTAATGATGCTAAGAATATAAATGCCTATAAAACCCACTACAATGCTTAGTAAGACGGCAATAATGATAATACCCAAGGATTGTCTTAGGTGAAAAGCACCTAGATCTGTCTTATTGCTGCTGTGCAGAATATATGCTATTATCCAACCAATTCCAAAGTAAGAAAGGATGGCAATAAGTTTTGAGTTGTCTCCGGTTGTTTCTGTCATAATAACGTTTTGTTAGGTTTATCTTTTAAAGATACTTTATCTAATCTAAAAATGTAAACCATTCTTGAAATTTTCTACTGAAAAAAGGAATATTCGGTTCTTTGCTCTGTGTTGCTAGTATCAGTGAATAGATCGTGGCCACTAGTGAAAGCAGGAAAAGCGAGTCTCCAAAATACGGATTTACATAAAAAGTGCATATTTGAGAAATGACCCACAAAATGGTAATGCCTGTCATATTTTTAATATGCTTTACCGTAAATTCATCTTTTTTATCACTATTCATTGAGATCGCAATAAATAAACCCACAATTGTGATATAAGCAATAATGGCCTTTTTCTTTGCGGCTGGCGATATTTCCATTACGAAAGGATCATTTTTTTGTTAGCAATAATTCCGTAGGCTTTACCTTTTAATTTTTGTCCTAAAAGCGCAGCATTCTTCGATTTTGAAATAATATAGGCTTCGGTAAAGATCCACGAATGATCAGGATCAAATAAGGTTAGATCGGCTTTTGCACCTTCTGAAATCACTTCGGAAGGAATTCCAAAACTCTTTTTGAGGCCGGTAAGTGCTTTAACCGCTATTTCAGTATTTGTCACGGCGTTCAATGCGCCAAAACAACTCTCTAAACCTATACTTCCGAAGAAAGCATGATCAAATTCAGTTTTTTTATGTTCAATGTCGATAGGGTCGTGATCACTCGTTACGCCATCAATAGTACCGTCTTTTAAGCCTTTCAACAAAGCTTTAACGTCTGTCTGGGTGCGCAAGGGCGGAAGCACTTTGTAATTTGTATCAAAGGTTTCTAAAACCGCATCGGTAAGGACTAAGTTTGAAATAGCTACGCTACAGGTAACTTCGAGTCCTTTTTTCTTAGCATCTCGCAACAGATCAACCGCTTTCGTTGTTGAAATAGTTGGAATATGTAAACGACCGCCGGTATATTCTAAAAGATAAAGATCACGTGTTATTTGCAATTCTTCTGAAAGCGCAGGAATGCCTTTAAGTCCGAGTTTGGTGCTATTAATTTCTTCATTGACCATTCCATTGCGGGCAACGCTTTGATCCAGAGGAAAACTTTGTACATGTCCGCTAAAATTTTGAGCGTATTGCAGGGCGATCTTTAGTAGGTTGGCATTTGCGATAGGTTTTTTATAGTCGTAAAAAGAGATGGCTCCTTCACTTTTCATATCGAATAACTCGGCCATGTCAATACCGTTGCTACCTACTGTAAGCGCGCCAACCGGATAGAGGGTAACTGCATTTTTTGCAGCTTGTGCTTTAAGAAATTGGATCCCCGATTTGGTATCTGTTACTGGGTAGGTGTTGGCGTTGACCGCCACGGCTGTAAAGCCAGAAGATGCAGCAGTTAGTAATCCGTTGGCAATCGTTTCTCTCTCTTCAAACCCCGGTTCTCCAAAAGATACGCTGCTATCAAACCAACCTTGTGATATGTGGAGGTTTTTTAATGAGATCTCTTTGACTTCCTTTTCCGAAGAAATGGTCGCTGCGATCTTTGTGATAACGCCACTTTCAATAAGGACATCTCGTTTTTTAAGATGATGCTTACTGTGTTCATCAATGATGGTGGCTGATTTCAAGAGGATCTTCATCGGTAGAATTTTAAAATGAGCATTTCTAAAAGCAAAAATAGTAGTGCTAAAATAACAAACCATTTCCAGAAACTGTTGATATTGTTGTCTTTCCTGATGGTATCAAAGAGTTCTTCAACACCATCGTAAACTGTAACACCTTCCCAATTAGTAGGGTCTGCATATTGTAAGACACTTTCTGATCGATCGTAATTATAGCTAACCCATTGCAGAAAATCGTTTTCTTTTTCAATGGCATAAGTAGCAGCTTGATCGGGTAAGTTGGAAGTAGTTATATTAACTTGATTCGCCTTTGTGTGCTGTAATGGGATAAATCGATTGGTGCTATCTCGAAGGGTAAGGATGGCATCCTGAGATAAGGTAACAGGCACCGAAAATGTGTTCTGCTTTCCTATTTGATAATACAATTTGGGAAGCGGCAAACTCTGTTGTGCCATATTATAGAGCGTAGGCACAATGAGCGGAGAATTTTTAAAATTACTATTTACATCATTGTATGCCGCCGTACTTACATAGATCGTTTGATGTTGGAGTAGAAACGGACTTCCATCTTCAAATTTTAGTGCGGTGGCCGCATTGCTCGAAGTTGTAAAGTAGCTGTTGACCTTCGGGTACTGAAAATTAACAACTCTTTTTTCAAATACATCGCGATAAAGGGGATGATCAAAAACGATCTGTGTGATCTGCTTTTCTTGCGATTTTCTTTCAGAAAAACTACCCATTCCAAGACTGTTGAGGAGGCGATTGTAACTTGTTAGGTTACTGGCTTCGGAAGGAATTACAAATAGGCTTCCTCCGTTTGAGACAAAAGATTGCAATGCCGTGTTAAGGGAAGCTGGTATTTCTTTTAATTCGTTTAAAACAATGAAATTCTGCGTTGGAATAATATTGTAATTAAGATTTCCGAAGGTTTGCTGCACGTAATCAAATTCGTCTTGACCAAAAATACGCTCCAGAAAATTAGCATTGGCTTCATTTATAGAGAGCACCTTGATCTTTTCTGAAGCATTAAGGCTAAAATGCAGTAAGTTGTCATAACTAAGATAAGCATCGTTGATCTGTAAAACCCCGTTAAAATCGCCGGTGTTCTCTACGTCAAAAGTGATGGTCGTTTGCTTATTTTTAGAGAGGTCGGCTGCTGTTTTGGCGATAAGATCGGTACCTTGATACAATGAAACCGGAACAGCGCCAGATATATCGCCCTGTGCCGATATTTTGGCTTTTAGCTGAATACCTGTTGTATTCTTTGAAGCGATAAAAACTGAATCGATACTTATGTTGGCGGTTGCCAAGGGTTTTAAGTGTACGGCATCTATCTCGATATTTACTTCCTTTTCTGGGAAACCCTCCTTTTGTTGAAAGTCTGATATGATCACCAATCTTTTGGTTGCTTCCGGATCATTTGAAAACAACTGATTTGCTTTTAATAAAATCTGTGCAGGGGTAAGCTGTGTTTGAGTAAAGGGAGTCTTTAAAACTTCTGCTTTAAAATCTTGTAGGAGGACAGCTTTGTGTGTACTCGAGTTAGTAAACCAATTTATTTTATCGGTGCCATCTACCTGTTCGTAGACTTCTTGTAGCGTGCGCTGAAGCATGGGACCTTTAGCTCCTTTGGCTTCCATGCTAAAGGAATTGTCAATATAAAGTACAGTTTCCTTTTTGGAGTTTAAGGCGGTCTTTGATGCTGTAAAAGGTTGCGCAAAAGCAAAAATAACGCAAGCAAAGGCGAGAAGCCTCATAAGTAGCGTAAGCCATTTTTTTAGCTGTGAACTTTTTCTTGTTTGGATAGTAACTTTTTTGAGAAAAGCAACATTTGTAAAATCAACTTTTTGAAACCTTCGTAGTTGAAAAAGGTGAATAATGATAGGGATGAGCAGTAAAAAAAGTGCGTAAAGAAGTTCGGGGTGTTTAAACTGCATTCTTTGAAATATTTTTCAAAGATAAAAAATGGAATGTAAATACTGCTATTTCTTTACGGTAAAGCTAAAAGTTGTTCCGTGCCCAAGGGTGGAGGCCACTTGAATGGTTCCGCCTAGTTTGGTAACTAGGGTTTTAACGGTGGCTAAGCCAATACCATTTCCTTTTGTTCCATTACGATCCTTGTCTGTTCCAGTGGTAAATAGGTCAAAAATGACTTTTTGTTTTTCTTTATCGATACCCATGCCATTGTCTTCTACTTCAAAGTAGTAATAGAATTCGTCTTCCGTAAAACGTGTTGAAACAAAGGGAATGTCTTTATGGTTGTATTTGAGGGCATTTCCCACTAAATTCAATAGAATCTGTAGTAGTGCCGGTTTGTTGATGTTTAAAATAGCTTCATTGGTGCTATGGTTGAATTCAGCATTATCAACAAATAACATGTCTTCTATTTCTTCATAGATCGTTTGCAGTGGAACCTTTTCTTTGGGAGCGGTTAATATCTCATCACTTTTATAATGCGTGAGCATACCATCGATATAACTTTTTAGTGTTTCAGAGGATTCTTCAATATAATTGAGATACTGATTTCCGGCTACATCAATATTTTTTCCGTAATCTTCTTTGAATAAACGTGCCAAGGATGTAATATTTGCCAAGGGTGATTTTAGATCATGAGAGACGAGACCGGCGAAATTCTTTAACTCTTCGTTTCGATTGATAAGTTCTTGTTCGATATGTTTAAGCCGTAAATTATTTCGGTTTAATTCAAAAAGCTTAATAACTTGTCTAGCAACCGAGATGATAGTATTTTTTTGAACATCCGTAAGTTTTCGAGGCTTGTGATCAAAAATACAAAGGGTTCCTAATGCGAGCCCACGTGAATCATATAAAGGAGCTCCAGCATAAAAGATCGCGTTGCTTTCTTTTACTAAGGGATTATCTTCAAAGCGCTTATCAATTCGAGCATCTTCAACAATAAAAAGGTCTAAAGGTTCTAATATAGCGTGACCACAAAATGATACATCTCTTGGCGATTCATTAATAGGAATTCCGTGGTGCGATTTTAAGAAATTTCGATCGGCATCAAGGAGTGTGATCAATGAAATTGGGGTTTCACAGACGCTCGCAATTAAACACGTAAGATCGTCGTACTCTTCCTCAGGAAGTGTATCCAAGAGTCCATAAGAACGTACAGCCTTAAGTCGTTCTTGTTCGTTAGCGGGTAATTTGGGAGCGATCATAGTATATGTGTACGAATAAACTAATTATTTGGTCTCATTTTCTTGATGAATTGAAAATTGAAATGTAGTGCCTTTTCCCACAACCGAAGAAGCTGAGATTTCTCCATTTAATGCAGTAATGAGCTTTTTAGCTGTAGACAAACCAATGCCGTGACCTCTTTTTCCGTCTCGATCTAGTGTGCCAATGGTGGCAAATAGGTCAAAAATTGTTTTTAATTTATCTTCAGGAATACCTAAACCATTATCTGAGATCTTAAATAGGTAGTAATTTTTGTCATAAGAGCAGTCAATATCAATAATGATTCTTTCTTTATCATTATATTTTAGTCCATTGCCTATAATATTGACAAGTATTTGCTCCAGTGCTGTGCGGTTACTGTAAATCTCAAAATTTGTTTCCGGAAAATTGATCTCGCAATCAGATTGAATTCCGAAGACATCAATGATCTCTTCCAACAGATCGTGAATGTGAAAGTATGAATTAACTTCTGTTTGGATATTGTCACTTTCATAATGTGCCAATAAACCCGTTATATAGTCGCTTAAGGTAAAAGAAGACTGTTTTAAATAAGCTAAATACTCTATGGCTCTAGTGTCAAGCTGCGAAGCGTATTTCGCCTTTAAAATATCTGTTGTTACGATGATATTCGCCAAAGGCATTTTCATATCATGAGAAACAATACCCGCAAAACTTCTCAATTCAGAATTTTTTGTTTCAAGATCTGTTTTTGACTTTTTTAGCGAATTGTTTGAATGATGAAGCTCTATTAGTTTGACTACCTGTTTCGCCAAGGTTTTTAAGACTGTTAGGTTTTTTTCTGAAATGGTGTTCGGTTTATTGTCGATCACACAAAGGGTTCCTAACTTATAGCCGTCACGATCAATAAGACATACGCCTGCATAAAAAATTATCGGGTCACTTTCATTAGTTACATAGGGATGTTCTTCAAAACGCGGATCGAGTCGGGTATCATTGATCACAAGACTATTGCCTGAATTACCCACAGCATAGCTGCAAAAAGATAAATCACGACTGCTCGCACAGATATCCATTCCTTTAGCCGATTTAAACCATACCTCTTCCTTTGATACTAATGAAATTAAGGAGATAGGGGTGTTGGTTAAATAACTGGCCAAGTCGGTGATCTGATCGTAGGTTTGATCCTTGTCGGTATAAAGAATACCGTAATTTTTTAATGCCTGAAGTCGTTTAGGCTCATTGGATGGAATAGGAGGTACTATCAAAACAGCAGCTATCGTTTTTATTACAACCTAAATGAGTCCTAGGTATTAATGTAAATGTACTGCAAAATTGGCGCTCTCTTAATTGAATTCATATTTTTTTTAACACAAAACACTAGAATTTTTCGAAGGCTCCAAGTCCGAATAATGCAAAATCATATTTTACTGGATCAACAGGATCTAGTTTACGCAATTGTGTATCGAGTTCTAACAACGCCTTACCGTCATTTTGCTTTCTACTTAGCAATTTCAATTTTCGCGCTACGTTACCACTGTGAACGTCTAAAGGGCAGGAAAGCACTGCTGGCTTTATACTTTTCCATATTCCGAAGTCTACCCCCGTCTTGTCATTTCGCACCATCCAGCGCAAAAACATATTAATTCTTTTTGCTGCGGAATTCTTTAAGGGGTCGCTTACGTGTTTCTGTGTTCTTGGAAGATGGGGCATCGAAAAGAAAACTTTCTTAAATTCATGAATGGCTGGCTGCATCGATTGATTTGTGGCGTGCTTTGCAAACACAGCTTCTAGTCCGTTGTGATTTTTATACACATTCCGAAGTGATCTAAAAAAGTAATGCAGATCGTCATGATTAAAAGTACGGTGCACAAAATGCGACAAAGCACTTGAGTCGGTTTCATTATAATTCAGAATAAAATCATAGGGCGAATTTCCCATGATATTAACCAAACGATTGCCATTAGTAATAATACTTTTTCGGTTGCCCCATGCAATAGTAGCGACCAAAAATGCCATGATCTCTATATCTTCTTTGTGTTGAAATTGATGTGGAATTTGAATTGGATCACTTTCAATAAAGCGAGGAGTATTATAAAATGTGGCTTTTTCGTCTAAGAAAGCTTTCAGTTCATCTTTGCGCATGCTTAGAGTAGAATTTTACCGTCCTGCATAACAAGTTTTCTATCGGCCATTTCGGCTAATTCTTCGTTATGCGTAACAATAACGAAGGTTTGTTTAAACTCATCCCGTAACTGAAAAAACAAATTGTGAAGGTTCTCAGCGCTTTCAGAATCTAAATTTCCACTGGGCTCATCGGCCAGAATGATCGCCGGATTATTGATCAAAGCGCGCGCTACTGCTACACGTTGTTGCTCGCCTCCAGAGAGTTCATTAGGTTTGTGATGTGTTCGATGCGATAAGCCTAAAAAGTCTAGAAGTTCCTGGGCGCGTTTTTCGGCTTGCGACTTGTTAGTTTTTTTTATAAAAGCTGGAATACAAACATTCTCGAGAGCTGTAAACTCGGGAAGTAGTTGATGAAACTGGAAAATAAATCCGAGGTTTTCATTTCTGAATTTAGCCAGTTGTTTCCTGTTTAAGCTTGAAATTTCCGTATTGTTGATATTGAGAGTTCCTTCCGAAGCCCAATCTAAAGTTCCTAAAATTTGTAATAAAGTAGTTTTTCCGGCACCTGAGGCACCCACAATGGAAACAATTTCACTTTTTGAAATATGAAGGTCAACTCCCTTTAAAACGTGAAGTTTGTCGTAATATTTATGGATGTTACTAGCGGTGATCATATGGTGAAAATACTATAAAATTAACAGACCCTAAGAATTCTTATTAAACAAATGGGCAACATTGTTATAATCAATAAAATAGGTGATGCGCAGCGATAGTGTATTCTGCTGTGATTGTTTAAATAGGTTTTCTAAACTTTCGGTATATCCTAATGTAGAAAAGTTGTCCTGATTAAAAATTTGATTTCGATAGAGAAGTGTAGCTTCACTTCCAGGAGCAAATCGCCAACGGAAACTAAGATCTAAATTCCAGATATTAAAGTTTCGGTTGGGGTTATTTTCGGAAGTGTCATAAACCGTTTCTGTTCTACTGCCATCATCATTGAGGGTGTAAAAAACGTTGTCGGCATAGTCAACGCTACTCCAAAAGTTCCGGAAGCGAAGATCAATTGCTTTAAACGGATCAAAATTGTAGCTTGCTGACACCGAATTTTCAAGGCTTTTGATGTCACGCTGTCCAAAATATATGTCGGTATCGTCGTTGTCTATAAAACCAAACTGGTTATCTCTAATTGATATATCGGTTGACCAAATAACCAAAAGTTTGTCTGAAAAGCGAAAACGTGGCGATATGTCAACAAAATACTGTTTGTATTCATCATCAAAGGTGTTTCGCCAGCCATAGCCCACATCATAGGCAAATTTCTTTCGATAGTCTGAAGAAACCCAAACACGGCCTCCTAGATTTGATGGAAAAGTAACAAACCTACCCGGTACACGCGGCTCAAAATAATCGTCAAAATCTGAGGTATAAATCATATAACCACCAAAGGCAAATCGCGATTTCAGCACAAAAAAGGTATCTAATTCAAGGTAATTATCGGTTAAAACATCTGGCTTATACAATCGATTGTGTCTTGCAGTAAGTGTGAATCGGTAGGTGTTAAAGAGTGTTGTTGGTTCAAATATTTGGTATGATGCGCCAGCAACAAAATTGTTAAAATTGTTTCTAAAGTTTACACCTAGATCGTTTATATCTAACGTTTGATTTGCGAAATCATGTCCTATTCTGTACCGAAATTTCCCTTTAATACGAGAAACATCCAATTCAGAAAGCAAACCTGTTGTTCGTCCGTCGTCACTTACAGTACTCATAATAGCACGACCAGATGCTGCCCAAGTGTTTTTTTTATCAGCTACATTAAAAACAAAAGCCGATGTATTAGCGTCACGTCCGTCGCCCTCTCGTGTCACATTGGTATTGATGATCGATATTGAAGAGTTTCCGTTAAATTGTTGGTCAAGTACAAAGATATTATAGTTGCTAAGCGGTTCTACTAAAACATCGCGTACGTCACCTGTGATGGTATCTTTAACGGTAGCATACGTTTTTTCTGTAATAGCATTAAAAAATCCTACGCCCAACTGACCTTCGGTTCGTCCAGATATTTTTAAGGCGTTCAATAGGTTGACACGATTGGGTATTTCAGCAATCTCATTCTCGCCTAAATCGGTGACATTTCCCGAAGGACGCCCTCCAACACGTCTGGAAAAGAAGATGCCTCCTTTGTTAAAAAGATCGATCCCTTCCGTAAAAAATTGACGCTGCTCGGCGAAAGTTTGCTCAAACGGACCTAAATTTAATGTAACTTCATCAAAGGCAGCTTGCCCAAAGTCGGGGATAAGCGTTGCATCTAATGTAAAACTATCACTGAGGCCATATTTTATATCCATGCCCGCACTAAAATCTGTATCTGTTTGCCCATCAAAATGACTAACCACGCCTTGCGCGAAAGGAAATAATGTTAAACGAACGGGCGGATCAATATTTGTTACGCCAGTGATAATCCCGCTATATTGAGATTCGGTGCCTTTAGTGATATTGATTGGGTTCCAAGTATGTGTTTCATTTTTATTTATCAATCTGCGGTAAAAGTTTACACTCCAGTTTTGAACTTCCGTTTCAGGAAAGCGCAATGCGTTATACGGAATTTTAAACTCGGCATACCAACCCTTGTCGTCTTTAGAGACTTTCCCTTCAAATACTACATTATATCCGAAGTCAAAATTGCTGCTTACAGCTTTCGCATCGCCAATTGTGCCCGCGCTTGTAATAAAAAAGTGGGTTTCGTTTATTCCGTCATTGTAAGTATTTAAGGCTACAGAAAAATGATCGGCTTGAACAAAAACATCATCGCGTTGTGAAAACTGACTTGCAATTTTTTGAGGATCTGGGTCGTACATATAACCAGCGACATAAACAGCTTTGTCGTCGTAAGCTAATTTTACCTCTGTATTATAATTTGGATCAATCTTTCCGCCAGTTCCTGGCTCATACATATTAAAATTGCCATAGACAGGGATATTTTGCCAAACGGAATCATCTAAGATCCCATCAATTTTGGGTGCCTCGGAAATACGGGTAGCAGCGAGTTGTTTAGTTTGTTGAGAAAAGCTTATACAACAGTAGGTTGTAAAGAGTAGTAGCAAAGAAAAACGGACTGTCATTTATTGGTTGTTCTTTCAGACACAATGAGCATCGAAGATAGTTGATTTCACAAAACTACTGTTATCTGCTGCTGGTTTTATTAACAAAAAGTTAAAATGCAGCAATCGTATTACACTAAATATTTTAATCGTAATTTCGTTTAAAGGCATCAAAAGAGAGCCTTTTTTTGTTTTTTTCCGAAGCAAAACAACCAATATTAAAAAGTTTACATGGGATCATACAAGGTATCAGAGTCATATGACGAAAAAATCACCAACGATCTGAAATCTAATTTTTCAGAAATTTTAAAGGGCATAGGAGAAGATGTTACGCGCGAAGGAATAGAAAAAACACCCGAACGTGCTGCCAAAGCGATGCAGTTTCTAACCTCGGGTCATTGTCAGGACGCTGCCGAGATCTTAAGAAGTGCCATGTTTGCTGAAGACTATAATGATATGGTGGTTATTAAAGATATAGAACTATACTCTTTATGTGAACATCATATTTTACCTTTCTTCGGAAAGGCTCATATCGCATATATTCCAAATGGGCATATCGTCGGACTTAGCAAAATACCGCGGGTTGTGGATGTTTTTGCACGCCGACTGCAAGTACAAGAGCGTTTGACGCATGAGATCTTAGAATGCATTAATGACACGCTACAGCCAAAAGGAGTGGCGGTGGTTATTGAGGCTGCTCATATGTGTATGATGATGCGTGGTGTTCAAAAGCAAAACAGCGTAACAACAACTTCAGGTTTTCGCGGTGAGTTTAAACACATTGAGACCCGTAACGAGTTTTTAAAACTTATTAGTAATGATCTTTCTTAGTTTGCTTTAAATGTCTTAGTTGCGTAGTTAAGTAAGAGGGTCTAGGCGTTCACTAGTAAAATAATTTTTGGCAAGCTTATTGCGTTGTATATAATAGTAATTTATAACACAACACAACATGAGAAAATCCAAATTCAAACTACTTAGAAATAGTATCTTTTTAGATGCGGTAGGTGTAGCCACAAGCTTTATACCTGGTGTAGGTGAGATATTCGATATTTTATGGGCGCCATTTGCTGCAAAAAAAATGCGTGAGATGTTTCCGGGGGAAAAGGGCAAAATAGCCTCTGTGATCGTTTTTATTGAAGAGATCATTCCAGGCACCGATTTTATCCCAACGTTTACATTAATGTGGTTATTTACTTTTGTCTTTGGACAAGAGAAACAACCCATGCCGCAAACTATTGAAGTAGAAATAAACGAATAAAAAAAAGCCCCATTTGGGGCTTTTTTTATAGTGCTACTTTTAAATTTATATTAATACTCCTACCCATATTTGGAATTCCATCTTCTTTTAATCGCGAAAGATGAGAAATATACACTTCGTTAGTAAGATTCGTGACATTGAGTCCGAGTTTCATTTCTAACTTATTTAGCGCTATTGATGTATCACCGCCGATGCTCAACAAGTTGTATGCGTTGGTTGTTGTTTCAAAATCACTTACGTTTTTTTGCGCAAATGTATTTTGCAGTCGTATAAAAGCGTTTGATCGTTGCAACCGCTTACCATCCTTAAATTCAACACGAACGGTATTTGTAAGACTGTTAGCAGGAATTAATGGCAGATAATTATCGTTGCTCTGTTTTCCAGTTACGGTTTCAAAACTACTTTCGAGGTGCAACCAATCCAATGGATGAGGATGTAAATGCATCCCGAATTCGCCTCCGTAGAGATTAGCATCATCCTGTACGTATTCAAAAACTAAATTTTCATCCATTACTTCTCCGGTTGGTGTAATAAAGATATAATCGGAAATCGCGTTATAGAAACCATTAGCAAAAATCTCAATATGTTCGTTTGCAAACGACAAAGAAACATCGGTTTGCAGGTTTTGTTCATTTTTTAGATCAACATTTCCTATTTCAAAACGATTGGTGCCTTCGTGTACGCCATTGGACGCAAGTTCAGCTAAATTGGGAGCACGAAAACCACTGGCAAGATTGATCCTTGCGAGTAACTTATCGGTGACATCCACCTTAGCACCTAAGGCCGCATTAAAACTGTTGAACGATCTGTCAAATTCAGAAAAATAAACTTCTTCACCTAAGGCTCCTTCAGCTTCACCTTGAATATTTCTTCGATCAAAGCGCAAACCGGCTTGAAGGTCAACTTTTTCTAAGTGATAATGGGTAGTTGCTAAAACCCCAATATCTGCTGTAGTTGCATCGGGGATAAGAAATTCTTCCCCAAAATTTTCATTGGTTTGATACATACCTTGAACCCCTACTATCGTTTCAAACTTTCCATAATCTGGTAAGTTATATTTGATGTCATAACTATATGTATTCAGCTTTAGTTGTAAGGCTGCTAAAGGTTCGTTGGCGGCTCGTGTGGCCTCTTCATGTTCCTCTTCTTCAAACTCTCGCCTATCGTTAAACAAATATCCAAGTTTAATGTCCATACTCGAATCTCCAAAATACAGAGTATTGTCCAGGCTAAGAATATGATTGTCGATCGCCTGATAGGGGGAACTCAGGCTTTTAGTACTTGTTTGTGCTCCGATCTCTTCCGGAATGCCCAGATTAGCAACATTGAAGTTGTAACGCAGTGTCGATTTAAATTTAATAGTTTGATATTGTACACCAGCTTTAAAATCGGTTTCATTAAAACGCGAATTAGTAACTCCAATATCGTCTCCAGTTTGGTAATCACTGTGGGTAACATAGGCAAATCGGCCTAAAAACTTAAGTTTGTTAGTTGAAATTTGCACACCAGTGTTACCTTTAAATCCGTAGGTGTTAGATATATATGATGAGCTTGCGTCAACATGCTTTTCTCCCGCAGGCGCAAATTTTTCAGGATTTAAATAGAGTACACCGCCCAAGGCATCACTTCCGTAGAGCAACGATGCCGGTCCTTTAATAACTTCAACACTTTCAATTCCAGCTTCATTGACTCCTAATCCGTGCTCATCACCAAATTGTTGATTTTCAAGACGAATACCTTGCGTATATGTAAGAACTCGATTTGAGCTTAAGCCTCTAATTACAGGCTTTCCAATGCCGCTTCCCGTACTCACAGACGAAACTCCCGGAATATTTGTAATACCATCGGCAAGCGTTACCGCCCCGTGAGACGAAAGTTCATCTGTTGATACACGCTCCACACGCATTACGTTGTCGCTTTGTAGTTTATGGAAAGGCGTTGAAATTATGATAGCCTCCATTTCTACGGCACTTTCGGCCATGGTAAATTGTCTTGTAATTGATTTTTCTTCGGAAAAGGATAGCTTCTCGGAAACGGTTGCAAATCCCAGAGCAGAGACCACAACTTTATAGGTTCCTTGCGGAATGTTCTCCACGCTAAAATTTCCATCAAGATCGGTTTGTGCGCCTTTTTCCAACTGAGGAAAATAAATAGTCGCAATAATAGGTTCATTTGTTTCGGATATAACACTTCCCGAAAACTGATACTGTGCATGTACGTTCGCAATAAGAAACATCGCGACGATACATGTAAATAAATATTTCATAAAAATTTGATTTACAGTGTTTTAAAATAATCTATGTAAACGGAATAATTAAGAAATAATAGGAGGCCCTCGAAGATGATTTGTGGTGGGATGGCTGCTCTTTTCAGAAGAAATTGACTGTGGTTCAAAAGTGAAGATCACTTCTGTTACCAAAAATTCTATAGGTGCAACCGCCGTATAATGAAAACTGCTAAAATGAAAATCACAAAGAGAGCAGTCGGTTTTACTTTCGTGCAGGTGTGTTTTTACCTCTTTACAAACAACGTGTTGATGATCTTCAAAAACGTGTTCAAGCTGAATCGCTGTAGGAAACAAAATAGCAAGCCCGAAAACGAGACTGAGAATGCGATTTGTTATGATTTTGTTAGCGATCATTTAATGATTTTATTTTTGCGAAGGTACTAAAAATCCTAGTCCTAAATGGCGTAGCATCTTTTTTTCAAAGGCCCAAAAGAATTGAAACTCTCCATAAAGCCATCCAAAAAATACAAGTAAAACTTGATATACAGGAAAGATGATCAAGATACGAAACGGCCAATAGATCCAGCCGCTCATTGCTTTTGTAATACCAAATGCTTCTGTAATCGGTGCTGCAAATTTTGCTGCGGTACTACCTGTCATGGCAAAAACGATAAAAATTACGGTAAGTTGCCAATTGGTTTGAACATTCCAGCGTTCTTTTAATTTCTTCATCGCAAACGCTGATTGTATTTCTTTTCGAAATATTGAAAATAATTGTACAGCATATAATTTACCTCTAAACCGTAGTGAATATTGGGGTCGTAATCAATGGTCTGTGGGTAGAGGTTTCTGTCGAAATTCGGACTTAGAACGCGCTGATTGTAGTTAACTACATACAATCGATTTCGAACTTCCAAAAAGGGGAGTCCGTAGTATCCTTTTGGCGGTTGTGTAATAAGCCAGGCGTTAAAGCCAGGTTCAATAACCAATATTTCGTATTCTAAACTATCATTTGCAATACGTACCGTATCGCTGCTAACGCCCATATTTTCTGAAGTTCCACGCATGGAAGACTTGCTAGAATCACAGCTATACAGCAATAATAAAAGGACACAGATGCTTAGAAGATATTTCATAACGGTTCTTTGCTATAAAAATACCAAAAATTGAGCCAGATACGCCCGTTTTAACATCTATTTAAAAGAAAACCGCTTCCAAAAGATTGGAAACGGTTTTGCATCTTAATTGTAGGGAACTGTTATTTTCCGAAGAGACCTCCAAGAAGTCCTCCAATACCACCACCACTGTTGCTTTGTGAATTTCCTCCACCAAGTACCATTCCTGCGATATCATCAACAATACTTCCATCATTGTCACCATCTAATAGTGATTCAATTAGGGTTTGTTGCTTTGGCTGTGCGTCTCCTCCGCCCATAAGGCCACCGAGAAGATCACCAATTCCGCTGCTTGTTGATACATTTTGTTGCTTCTTTTGTTTTCCTAAATAACCAAGTAGAATAGGAGCCGCCACTTGTAAGATCTGCATCACGCCGTTAGTGTCAACACCAGACTTGTTTGATAATGCACGAACTGCATTATCTTGTGATCCACCTAAGACATGTCCTAAGATTCCAAGACCATCTTGTTTTACATCTTCAGTCACGCCACCGCCAAAAAGACCTCCAAGATTATCTAAAATACTACCATCGTGCTTATTGTCTAAAGCGCCCATAAGACCAGATGCGCCGCTTTCTGAAGCTGCATTACGTTTCATAGCTCCTAACAGTATAGGCATAGCCATGGCAACTACAGAAGCTGTTTTATCTGCTGGTTGATGTGTTTCCTGACTAATACCGCCGATCATTTGGCGTCCTAAATCACTGTTTAATAAGTCTAAAATTCCTGACATTTTTGTTTGTTTTAATAATTATACTCCAAGATACGCAAATTACTCCATACGAAGCGCGCTTAGCGCAGTAATAGTGTGATCTGAACTATGGTTTTCGTTTAACGACTTAGTTCCTTAGACGAATCTAAATGGATTTACCCAAGGAGGGTAATAATTTGTTCCGCCAACTCTGAGCCAATTCGGTCTTGCGCTTCATTAGTTGCTGCACCAATGTGTGGGCTCAAAGAAATGCGTTCGTTCATTAAGACCTTAATTGCAGGACTTGGTTCTTGCTCAAACGTATCGAGACCAGCAAAAGATATTTTTCCTTTGTCTAGCGCCTCAACTAGGGCTACTTCATCGATAACACCACCACGAGCGGCGTTAATAATGGCAACTCCGTCTTTCATTTGAGCGATTTGCTCTTTACCAATCACGTATTCTTTTTGAGCTGGAACATGTAAGGTGATGAAATCGCTGTGTTTAATTAATTCTGAAACTGGCTCGGTCTTTATTTTAAGCGTTACTGTTTGTCCATCGTAAAAATCGAGTGTAATATCTGCCTCACCAACAAATTTATCACTAGCAACGACCTTCATGCCAATTCCTAAGGCGATCTTTGCAACTTCACGACCAATTCTTCCAAAGCCAATTATACCAATCGTTTTTCCTCGTAATTCAGAGCCTTTTGCGTAGTTCTTTTTAAGATCTTTAAATTTAGAATCTCCGTCTAGTGGCATATTTCTATTGGCGTCATGTAAATAGCGTACCCCTCCAAATAGATGGGCGAAAACTAATTCTGCTACTGAAGCCGACGAAGCAGCAGGGGTGTTGATGACGTGTAATCCTTTTTTTCGCGCATATTCAACATCTATATTGTCCATGCCTACGCCACCTCGGCCAATGATCTTAAGATTAGGGCAAGCATCAATAAGTTCTTTTCGAGCTGTGGTTGCACTACGAACCAACAAAACGTCAATATTATTTTCGTTGATATAATTAATGAGTTGTTCTTGGGCTACTTTTACAGTGATCACTTCAAAGCCAGCGGCTTTAAGTGCGTCAATACCCATTTGAGAAATTCCGTCGTTTGCTAATACTTTCATATGCATTTCCCGCACTGGCGAGAATCTATTTTTATTAATTACTCCTTTTAAAATTTAAATCTTACTAAGCTTTTCGCTCTAATTCTTTCATAACATCAACCAAAACTTGTACACTTTCAACTGAAAGAGCATTGTACATAGAAGCACGGTACCCGCCAACACTACGATGACCATTGAGCCCGTTAACACCAGCATCCTTCCATAGTGAATCAAAAGTGTCCTTTAGATCGGCTTGCTCTAAAGTAAACGTAGCGTTCATCTTAGATCGATCCTCAGCCTGGGCGACAAAGCCTTTAAAAAGCGGATTTCGATCAATTTCTGTATACAATAAATTAGCTTTTTCAGAATTAATTTTTTCAATAGCAGCAACGCCTCCAAGGTCTTTTAACCATTCGAGGGTAAGCATAGAAACATAAACAGGAAATACAGCGGGCGTATTAAACATACTGTCTTTTGATATATGCACCTTGTAATCTAGCATTGAAGGTATTTGTCTGGAAACCTTTCCTAAAATTTCTTCTTTGATCACAATTAATGTCGTTCCAGCTGGGCCCATGTTTTTTTGAGCACCTGCATAAATTAGATCAAATTTTGAAAAATCTAATACCCGTGAAAAAATATCACTACTCATGTCGCAGATGAGTGGCACATTGACTTCTGGGAATGTTTGCATTTGTGTTCCGAAGATGGTATTGTTACTAGTACAATGAAAATAATCTACATCGTTTGGTACTGTGTATCCCTTCGGTATATAGTTAAAATTGCTTTCTTTGGAAGATGCCACCTCAACGATCTCACCAAAATGCTTTGCTTCTTTAATGGCCTTATCACTCCAGGTTCCTGTATTTAGGTATGCAGCTTTCTTTTCGAGTAGATTATAAGCGACCATTAAAAATTCGAGACTTGCGCCTCCTTGCAGGAAAAGAGCGGTATAGCCTTTATTCTGAAGTCCTAAGTGCTCTAAAGCCAACGCCCGAGCATTGTCCATCACATCAACAAAGTTTTTGCTTCGGTGGGAGATCTCAATTAGTGATAAGTCGAGATTGTCAAAATTGATGACTGCATCGGCTGCCTTTTGTAAAACGGATTGCGGTAAAACGCAAGGTCCTGCGCTAAAATTGTGTTTTTTCATGTTTCGGAAGTTTCAAAGAGCAAAGATGTAAAATATCCGAGCAAATCTTGTTAAGTTCACTATAATTTATTCAGAGGATGTCAACAGCTTATTCACCTTTCAATTGAAACGGAAAACCTGCTTTATATGGCTAACGAGTTAAAGGTTAAGCAAGAACGTTAGGGTGTCTACGCCATCTGCGTAATCCCAAAGTGCTGGGGATTGGGCTGTTCCGAAGGGAATTTGACCATCAATACCAGCTTCAGAAACGATACATTGTATATTTTCTTTTTCTTCGGAAAGGGTCGTAGCAAGGCTCTCAATAGAGTCGTAGTTCTCGTAAAAGACAACCGAAATTGGCGACGAAAAACCTTCGTCTTCTTTTAATAAAAGGAATTCATTATCTAAGAGTTTAACGTTGCTCATTAGATAAACCGCTTTGTTATAGTCGTAATTATTGATGTATTTATGATTGTTAATGACGTGCTTCCACGAGAATATTCCGTTAAAAAAGTGATCTAAATCGTATTCCTTCGGAAGGTATACTTTTGACACATTTCTACAACCGAGTCCGAAGTACCTAAAAACATCATCTGCCAAAGCTTCCATTTGCTCGGGCGTTTCCTTTCCAGTGATCACAGCCACTGAATTTCTGTTCTTACGAATGATGTGTGGGTATTTTCCGAAGTAATAATCGAAGTACCGAGCGGTATTGTTGCTTCCGGTAGCAATAACAGCGTCAAAATCTTTCAGTTGATCTTTGCTAAAGGAAATTCGATCTTCAAAAGCGGGTGCAACAGCAATAAGGTATTTCGCAAGAAAGGGAAGTAGTAGATTGTCATTGGACGATAATTTTGCCTTTACGATATGTCCAGAAAGCAACACTGAAATAAAGTCGTGAAAACCAACCAAGGGTACGTTTCCAGCCATAATGACAGCTATTGTTTTAGGGGTTTGATTTTCGGGAATTTCATAATTTGAAATCCATTGTTTGATGTTTTCTTCGGAAAGTGCCTCAGCCCAGCTTTTACAAGCAAAAGCGAGATTGTCATCTATAAACCAACTGTTATGATGTTTTGCTTGCGACAACACATTTAAAAATGGTTCATAAAAGGTGTCATTATAAGACACATGGTCATTTTTTGTTGGCGTTTCCGAAGCAAACTGCCCTAAAAACTCTCCTAAACTGACAAAAGCGTTAATTCTTTCCTCTAAATGCATAATTTTTTGGAGTTACCCCTTCTAGGCATTAAATTTGTGCAAAGTTAGAAAAAGAAAACCCCGATGGCAATAATTATAACCGACGAATGTATTAACTGTGGTGCATGTGAACCAGAATGTCCAAATACTGCAATTTACGAAGGAGCAGACGACTGGCGATATGCAGACGGAACTGATCTAGAAGGACAGGTAGTTTTACCTAATGGGAAAGCGGTTGATGCTAGTGAGACTCAGGAGCCTGTAAGTGATGAGATTTACTATATAGTTGCAGATAAATGTACTGAGTGCAAGGGATTCCATGATGAGCCACAATGTGCAGCGGTTTGTCCGGTTGACTGCTGTGTTCCTGATGAAGATCACGTTGAAAGCGAAGAGGTGCTTCTTGGTAAGCAAGCTTTTATGCACCATAAATAACGATCACAAATTTATAAAAAGAAAACACCCTCCTAAGTCGGTTAAACGACCTCTCTGGAGGGTGTCTCAGTATCCGAGGGCTACTAAGTAGCAGACAAATGGTTATTTCTTAGGTGTCATTTTATTGGCCTTCATTTTTTTAACCATTTTCTTTCGATCTTCTTTATCGAGAAAATAGGTTGTTACTGTTACTTCATCAGTTTCGTCATTATATGTTTCCACAACGAAATCGCCATTGTCGTTGTAATAACTGATTGAACTCACGCCGTCTACATTGAAGAAATAATATCCTTTTTGCGACATCGGGCGAAGTGTTGCATATTTCATTGCCTTATTATCTTCTGTTGACGTCATAAGTCCGTAACCATTCGGCTCTTCCGCAAAACGATACGTTTTTCCTTCATTAGTGTATGAAACATTCGTATCTACCTGCGTTGGGGTAGTATAGGTGGTAAAATTTGTTGCATCTATACGCTTATTTACCGCAATAGCATTTTTTTCTTCCTTTGTTACCTCTTTAATAGAAGTAGTTTTACCTGTGTTGTCGGTTACAGAAGTTTTTGTAATAACTTTTTCTTCTTTTTCATTTACATTTTTCTGTGCGAATCCTGTGGTCATTGCGGCTAGTGCAAAAACGACAAGTGCATTTTTCATCATTTTCATAATATTGATTTTAAGAGTTATCATTATTCAATTCAAAGATACCTAGACTGCTTGTTAATCAATCTAAACAGCTTGTTATTAATGACTTAAAGTTTGGTCTGTTTAACAACATTTATCATAAATTTTCTTAATTCGGAACAATTTGGGAAGTCGTAGAGGTAAATTCATCATAGTTTTTACAATCTTTATATTTTGTACTTTAGAGGAATGCCATACTGGTTACATATAGCAATCTGGTTGATAGCGATCTATATCGTTATTAGTATACTATTGTATTACCTGCAGGAATTCTTTTTATTTAAGCCCGAAAAGCTTCCGAAGGAATTTCAGTTTGAATATGAAAATCAGGTGGTTGAAGAATACAATCTCGAAACTAGAGATGGCGCGATTATCAACGGACTCCATTTTAGGACTGAAAATCCGTTAGGGGTGGTGTTATATCTAAAAGGAAATAGTAAAAGTATTAAAGGTTGGGGTAAGTTTGCGGTCGATTTTACACGGAATCAGTACGATGTGATCATGGTCGATTATCGTGGCTTCGGAAAAAGTACTGGAAAACGCTCGCAGAAAGCTATCAAACACGATATACAGTATATCTATAATAAAATTCGAGAGCAAGTTTCAGAAAAATACATCATTCTTTACGGAAGATCACTAGGCTCAGGCTTTGCCACTAAACTCGCCTCAATGAACAATCCGAAAATGCTTATTCTCGACGCTCCATATTATAGTCTCAAACATGTAACGGGTCGCTATATGCCATTTATGCCCTTGTCTATTATTCTACGGTATCCTATGCCTACCTTTAAATGGCTTAAATATGTGAATTGCCCCATCCATATTATTCATGGAACAAAAGATACATTAATCCCCTTTAAAAGTAGTGTAAAGTTGGCGCAGATCCGTGCTGAACAAACCAAGTTGCATCCTATTATAGGAGGCGGACATAAAAATATGAATACATTTGCTTCATATCATGAGGTATTGACAGATATTATTGATCGCGAGAAAAAAACGATCGATCTTTCCACAACTAGCATAGGCGTAAAACATTCTTACCGAAAATAACATGTGGAACCTTAAGAAAACTGCGCTATTTGTAGCGTTTATCTATATATTTATTACAGGTATGGCCTATTTATTACAAGAGAAGCTACTTTTTTTACCTACGGAATTACCTCAGGATTTCGAATACAGCTTTGCGCAGCCCTTTAAGGAAGTTTTTTTAACCTCGGAAGATGGCGCGAAACTCAACGCGCTTCATTTTAAAGTAGACGATCCTAAAGGGGTCATCTTGTATTTCCACGGAAATGCTGGCGATTTGTCTCGTTGGGGAGAAATAGCAGGGGATTTCACCCAGTTTCAATACGATGTGTTTGTATTAGATTATAGAACCTACGGTAAAAGTACTGGAGCCCTTTCGGAACAAGCGTTTTACGACGATGCGCAATTGTGTTATCAATACCTTCAGAAACAATATAGCGACGATAGAATAACACTCTACGGAAGATCCTTGGGAACAGGAGTGGCAACGTATTTGGCATCAATAAACAAACCAAAGCAACTTCTGCTTGAAACACCTTATTACAGCATTTTGGACATTGCAAAACGCCGTTTTCCAATACTTCCCGTTCGTTATTTGCTGAAATATAAATTTGAAAGTTACCTGTATTTAAAAGAGGTAAAATGTCCGGTTACCATTTTCCACGGAACAAGTGATGGTGTAGTTTCTTATGACTCTGGAGTAAGCCTTTCAGAGGTGCTTCCAAAGAATCAATGTCAATTGATAACTATCGAAGGAGGCGGGCACAACAACTTGATCGAATTTAAGGAATACCGTCAAGCAGTTTCCGAAGTTTTAGAATAAAAAAATCCCACCATTTCTGGTAGGATTTTCAATTTATAGCATTTTCTTTTTCTAGTTGTCTTTCTTACTCAACTTCGACATGCCTTTTGGACGACTCTCTAAAGCGGCGCGGCGCGCTTCAAGTTCTTTCTGCATTTTGGCTTTATTTTGCTCCAAAATCATACGTTCTTTTTCTGCTTTCGCTTTTTCTGCTGCAATAGAAGCTTCTAGTTCAGCTTTTTTCTTAGCGGCGATCTCTGCCTGTAAAGCAGCATTTTTAGCATCTACGTCAACAACATCTGATACAACCTCAACTTTGTCTTCTTTTTTAGTGACCATGGTTGAATTTTGCTCTTTTTTGTCATTTCCTTCAATCACAAGCACCGATTTTTCCTCATCGATTTCATTGATCACTTTAGTTTCAACTTTAGTATCTCTAGTGGTTACTCTTTTGGTAACAGTTTCTTTTTTAATTCCCGTGTTTTCTTGGGCGTTAGCAATACCGGTAAAAGCAAAAAGTACTGCAAACATTAATGCGAATGGTTTCATATTTGGTGTTTTTAGATTTGTACGTAAACCTACAACACAAGCTGTTAAGTATCTGTGAAAACCGACAAAAACTTTTCACAATGTTTTCTATAAAAAACAAGGGTGTAAGTATACATCTATGTTAGTTCGATACGTATATTTGCAACTTTAAAAATAGACGTGTACGCGTCATAGTTTCTAAACTTCTGAAGTATGAAAGCAGGTATTGTAGGATTGCCAAATGTGGGGAAATCAACTTTATTTAATTGTTTGTCTAACGCCAAGGCTCAAAGTGCGAATTTTCCATTCTGTACTATAGAACCTAATATTGGTGTTGTAAATGTTCCCGATAGCCGTTTGGTGAAGTTGGAGGAATTGGTAAATCCGGAAAGAGTATTGCCAGCTACGGTTGAAATTGTAGATATCGCAGGTTTGGTAAAAGGCGCGAGTAAAGGCGAAGGTTTAGGAAATCAATTTTTAGGAAATATCAGAGAGACTGACGCCATATTACACGTATTGCGTTGTTTTGATAATGACAATATTGTACATGTTGATGGTAGTGTTGATCCGGTTCGCGATAAAGAAACGATCGATATTGAACTACAATTAAAAGACCTTGAAACAGCCGACAAAAAACTGGAAAAGGTAAAGCGCGCAGCGAGAACCGGGAACAAAGAGGCTCAAAAAGAAGAAGCGGCCTTATTAAAAGTAAAAGCAGGTTTAGAAGCTGGAATTTCTGTTCGTGCCATCGAACTTACCGCTTCAGAACGAGAAGAGTTTATAAACCAGATGCAGTTTATTACCGATAAACCAGTGATGTACGTCTGTAATGTAGATGAAGGTGCAGCTGCTTCGGGGAATGCTTATGTTGATAAGATAAAAGAGGCGGTAAAAGATGAAAATGCAGAAGTGATCATTTTAGCAGTAGGTACAGAAGCTGATATCACAGAATTAGAAAGTTTTGAAGAACGTCAGATGTTTCTTGAAGATATCGGATTACAAGAGCCCGGCTCTGCAAAATTAATTCGCGGCGCTTATAAATTACTGAATTTACAAACTTATTTTACTGCGGGAGTAAAGGAAGTTCGTGCATGGACCATTCCAGTAGGAGCAACCGGACCACAAGCGGCAGGTGTGATTCATACCGACTTTGAAAAAGGTTTTATTCGTGCTGAAGTGATTAAATATGAAGACTTTGTTCAATACGGAAGTGAAGCTAAAGTACGTGAAGCTGGGAAGCTAGCTGTAGAAGGTAAAGAGTATGTTGTTCAAGATGGCGACGTGATGCATTTCCGTTTTAATGTTTAAATCGATTTAATTTTTTAAGTAAAACGTGAGCATCCGTTTAAAGATCATTACGTCATGATCTAAATTTTGACTTTTGTATTCTGAAGATTTTCGTGAAACCTGAAGTGTACTCAATTTAAAGTCGGAGCCGTTCTTCTCATAACGAACTTTATAAATACAGTGGTCTGTCCAACTTCGGGCCCAATACATATATTCTTCGATCACAAAGATATTCCACTTTTCGTCTGTACTTTTCGCATAGACACCTGCAAAAAATGGAGCAAACTCAGATTTTGCTAGTGTTATGTCTAATATGGCAGTTGCAAAATTTTCAGGAAAAGATGCAGCGATCCGTATTTTTCGTTCTTCTTCCATGTTTCCGCTTAATAAAGGCAGTTATTATTCCGAAGATATTTTAAAAGGTAAGTCGGAAGGCCATACCATTATAAATATCTCCTGTAAAGCTGGTGCCGCTAGCAGGTGCTATTGAAAGTTTGCTATTCTTTCTTTTGTGAAGTTCGGGAACAAAATATCCTACCGCTGCCCCGAGGCCATAACCCAATATAACATCTGTTAGAAAATGCTGGCCGGCCTCCAATCTAAAATAAGCCACACCTGCGGGTAATACTGCCGCGCCAACCCAAATATAAGGAAGTGCAGGCGAATCAGGATTAAAATCGTTGTACACCTTTGCTACGAAAAAGGTTGCAGTCGCTGTTGCAGCTACATGTCCGGAGTAGAAAGACCGTTGTCCACTGCTGCTAAGGCGACGACTCATATCGGCCTCGTCACTGTATACATACGGTCTGCTGCGATTAATTAAACCAGCCGAGAGCGTATACATACTTGCTGTTGTAGCAAGACTTTCTAGGTATAGACCCAAAATTTGGCCTGTATGATCATTGGTTTCGTCATCAAAAAATAGAACTCCTGGCGTTATAAAAGAAAGGAAAAAAGGAATGTCACTCAACTTATTTGCGCTTTCAGAATAATTTCCGGCACCCCATTTATCTAAAGCATTAATATTTTCTTGATCTGCAAGAATGGTAGTGAGTTCTGCTTCAGAAATTCTTTTTTTATTTTGAATAAGTATAAATCCGCCAGTTGTGGTGGCCAATGCCGCGCCTGTCCAAATCCCATCGGCAGTCCAATCCCAGACATAGGGAGATTCACTTTTTTGCGCGTGTGTTAGCATGGTTATTGCTAGTATGAGAGATGATAGGAGTATTTTTTTCATAAATCGAATATACTTGGCTCTTTGATCAACAACATAGGTTTTAACGTTTCGTTAGTTGAGTTTTGAGAAATCTTTGGCTAAACCTAGCTATTTCCGAAGTACTTCAGAATAACCTAAAAGTGAAATGCGAAAACTATTAAAATTACTAACAATTTAATACTTGAATTGTTAATTACTTTCCGTCAAAGCGGTTTCGCATTTTATGGTGAAACCCTATATTTAACGCTTATTCCGCGTGATTTATGAGTGAAACTAAATATACCGAAGATAATATACGATCGCTCGATTGGAAGGAGCATATTCGTATGCGTCCTGGTATGTATATTGGAAAATTAGGTGATGGGTCGTCGCCTGATGATGGTATCTATATTTTGTTAAAAGAAGTGATCGACAACTGTATCGATGAATTTGTTATGGGTGCGGGTAAGACCATTGAGATCCGTATTAAAGACAAAGAGGTTAAAGTGCGAGATTACGGTCGGGGCATTCCCTTAGGGAAGGTTGTTGACGTGGTTTCTAAAATGAACACTGGAGGAAAGTACGATAGTCGTGCTTTTAAAAAGTCTGTTGGACTCAACGGTGTTGGAACCAAGGCGGTAAATGCTCTATCTGCGCATTTTAAAGTAGAGTCGGTTCGCGATGGACAAACTAAGCGTGCCGAATTTCAACTCGGGGAGCTGGTTGATGATGCTGCTATCGAGGAAACTACAAGGCGCAAAGGAACCAAGGTTTCTTTTATTCCAGACGAAAGTATTTTTAAAAATTATAAGTATCGCAACGAGTATGTTGAAAAGATGCTTCGGAATTATGTCTATCTCAATCCGGGATTGACGATCGATTTTAACGGAGAGAAGTTTGTTTCTGAAAACGGACTTAAAGATCTGCTCGAAGATACCATGTCACAAGAAGATATGGTTTATCCCGTGATCCACATGCGTGGCGAGGATATTGAAGTTGCCATTACACACAGCAAAACCCAGTACAGCGAAGAATATCACAGCTTTGTAAACGGTCAAAATACAACCCAAGGAGGAACGCATTTAGCGGCTTTCCGAGAGAGTTTGGTAAAAACGATTCGCGAATTCTACGGAAAAAATTACGAAGCCAGTGACGTACGTAAGTCGATCGTTGCGGCCATCAGTATCAAAGTGATGGAGCCCGTATTTGAGAGCCAGACGAAAACCAAGCTCGGTTCAACCGATATGGGCGGCGAATTGCCTACGGTGCGAACCTATATCAATGACTTTGTAAAAACACAATTAGATAACTATTTACATAAAAATCCGAATGTCGCTGAAGCCATGCAACGTAAGATCATGCAGGCAGAGCGGGAACGGAAAGAATTGAGTGGTATTCGTAAGCTGGCAAAAGACCGGGCGAAGAAAGCCAATCTGCACAACAAAAAACTACGTGATTGCCGGATTCACTTAGGCGACACCAAAAAAGAGCGCAATTTAGAATCGACACTGTTTATTACGGAGGGAGATTCGGCAAGTGGAAGTATTACCAAGAGTCGTGATGTTAATACGCAAGCCGTTTTTAGTTTAAAAGGAAAGCCTTTAAATAGCTACGGACTCTCAAAAAAGATCGTATACGAGAATGAAGAATTCAATCTCTTGCAAGCGGCTTTGAATATTGAAGAATCGATGGAAGACTTGCGATACAACAACATCGTGATCGCTACCGATGCTGATGTTGATGGAATGCACATTCGGTTGCTGTTAATTACCTTTTTTCTTCAATTTTTTCCTGAATTGATCAAGGAAGGGCATCTGTATATTTTGCAAACGCCTTTGTTTCGTGTTCGGAATAAAAAAGAAACGATCTATTGCTATTCCGAAGATGAACGAAAAGAAGCGCTGGAGAAATTAAAACCAAAACCCGAGATCACACGATTTAAGGGGCTTGGGGAGATCTCACCCGATGAGTTTGTGCATTTTATAGGAGAAGATATTCGTCTTGATCCAGTTATGCTAGACAAGGCGATGAGCATAGAAGAGTTGTTGTCTTTTTATATGGGCAAAAATACACCCGACAGACAACAATTTATTATCAATAATTTGAAAGTAGAGCTAGATAAGGTGGAGGTATGATTGTGAGGCACCGTTGGATCGATTTTTTAATGATTCATTTTCATAATCATGACATCAAAGACAGTATAATTTAACATGAACGAGGAACAAACTAACGAAGAAGAAAACGTAACACCAGACTATCTAGGGGAGAACGAAGATACCTCGGGAGATACCATCACCAAAGTCACGGGGATGTATCGCGACTGGTTTTTAGACTATGCTAGCTACGTAATTTTAGAACGTGCGGTTCCCGCCATCGAAGATGGCTTTAAGCCTGTACAGCGTCGTATCATGCACTCCATGAAGGATCTAGACGATGGGCGCTACAACAAAGTAGCAAACATTGTTGGGCATACCATGCAGTACCATCCGCACGGAGATGCAAGTATCGCTGATGCCATGGTTCAAATTGGGCAGAAAGATCTTCTTATTGATACTCAAGGAAACTGGGGAAATATTCTTACAGGTGACCGCGCAGCAGCTTCGCGATATATTGAAGCTCGCTTGTCTAAATTCGCTTTAGATGTTGTTTATAACCCTAAGATCACTGAGTGGCAGGCTTCTTATGACGGTCGTCGGAAGGAACCCATTAACCTTCCTGTAATGTTTCCTATGCTGCTCGCGCAAGGGGCAGAGGGGATCGCGGTTGGACTTTCAACTAAAATAATGCCGCATAATTTTATAGAGCTTATCGATGCTTCTATAAAACACCTACAAGGCAAACGATTTACCATATATCCAGATTTTCCGACAGGCGGAATGGTAGATGTAACAGATTATAATGATGGTTTACGAGGCGGGAAGATTCGAAGTAGAGCAAGGATCCTGCAGCATGATAAAAACACCTTGGTGATTCGTGAGATTCCCTTCGGAACAAACACATCATCGCTTATTGATTCTATCCTCAAAGCAAATGACAAAGGAAAGATCAAGATCAAGAAGATAGAAGATAATACCGCTGCCGATGTGGAGATTATGATTCATCTACCTGCCGGAATCTCTCCAGATAAGACAATTGATGCGCTATACGCCTTTACGAACTGTGAAAGCTCGATTTCGCCCCTCGGTTGTGTAATTGAGGATAACAAGCCGCTTTTTGTGGGTGTTACCGAAATGTTACGTCGTTCAACAGATCGTACAGTGGAACTTTTAAAGAGCGAACTCGAAATTCAATTAGAAGAACTCGAAAATCAATGGCATTACTTGTCGTTAGAGCGAATTTTTATTGAAAACCGTATCTATCGCGACATCGAAGAGGAAGAAACTTGGGAAGGTGTGATCGCTGCGATCGATAAAGGATTGAAGCCGCATACGGCACATTTAAAGCGCGCGGTTACAGAAGATGATATTGTGAGACTTACTGAAATTCGGATCAAGCGTATTTCAAAATTTGATATTGACAAAGCACAACAAAAGATTGATTCATTGGAAGATAGTATTGCTGAGATAAAGCATCACTTGAATACCTTGATCGATTATTCTATCGCTTATTTTCAGCGATTGAAAAAAGAATACGGAGCTGGAAAAGAGCGGAAAGCAGAGATCAAAGTATTTGATGATATTGAAGCGACTAAAGTTGTGATTCGAAACACCAAACTTTATGTCAACAGAGAAGAAGGTTTTGTAGGAACCAGTTTACGACGCGATGAATATGTAACCGATTGTAGTGATATTGATGATATCATTGTTTTTACTGCGGAAGGAAAAATGATGGTGACTAAAGTCGACTCTAAAACCTTTATCGGTAAGAATATTTTGTACGTGGCAGTCTTTAAGAAAAAAGATAAGCGAACGATCTATAACATGATCTACAAAGACGGAGCGCGTGGAGCCACGTATGTAAAGCGTTTTGCTGTGACCTCTATGACTCGCGATCGAGAATATGACCTTACCAATGGAAGTAAAGGATCTAGCGTGTTGTATTTTACGGCCAATCCAAATGGGGAAGCCGAGGTAGTGACTGTTTTACTTCGTCAAAGCGGAAGTATTAAAAAGCTGAAGTTCGATCTAGATTTTTCAGATATTTTGGTCAAAGGGCGTGCTTCCAAAGGAAATATCGTAACCAAGTATGCTGTAAAACGTATCGAACTAAAAGAAAAAGGGCTTTCTACTTTAAAACCTCGAAAAATTTGGTTTGATGATACTGTGCAGCGTCTTAATTTAGATAATAGGGGTGAGTTGATTGGCGAATTTCGACCAGATGACAGATTGCTACTTATTAATCAGCGCGGACTTATTAAAACCGTGATTCCGGAAATTACCATGCATTTTGATGAAGATCTTATCGTCATGGAAAAATGGGAGCCTAAAAAGCCTATTTCGGCAATTTATTGGGAAGGTGAAAAGGAATTGTTTTACGTAAAGAGATTCCTTGTTGATAACCCTGAGAAAGACGAACTGATCATCACAGATCATCCTAAATCGCATTTAGAACAGGTATTTACAGACTATCGACCTGTAGCTGAGGTTGTCTTCGGAAAAAAACGCGGACAAGACCGGCAGGAGAATTGGGAAGTTGATCTTGAAGAATTTATCTCGATCAAAGGAATTTCGGCCATGGGAAATCAGTTGACCAAAGACAAGGTGCTGGAGATCAATGCGCTTTCACCCTTGCCATATGAAGCACCCGAACCCGTTCCAGCTGAACAAATAGATGTTGTTGACGAAGAACAGCTTGCAACAACCAAAGAAGATTCCGAAGAAAAAAAATCTTCCGAAGAAAAAGAAAAATCAACTAAAACATCATCAGGCGATGAAGAGGAACCGCCAGTTGGTGAAGATGGGCAAGCTTCTCTATTTTAATTTTACACTAAAAAAATGATCAAAAAAATTCTATTTAGCTGCCTTTTTGTGGCCTTTACGCTAGCGGCAAATGCACAAATCAATTACGAGTCTGGTTTTTTTATAACCAACGCGAATGAAAAGGTGCCATGTCTTATTCTTAATATGGACTGGAAAAACAATCCGTCACAATTTGAATATAAACTCAGTGAGGATTCAGAAGTAAAAATTGGCACTATTAAAAGTGTAAAGGAATTTAGCATTGGGAGTGTGTTAAAATATGTGCGTGAAACTGTTCAAATGGAGCGTTCAAGTGGTAATGTGCAAAATTTAAGCAATACCCGAGTTGCTCAATTTCAAGAGGAAACAGTTTTTTTAAAGGTGTTAGTTTCAGGGGAGGCTATTCTCTATGGTTATGAAGACGGAAATTTGAACCGGTTTTTTTACCAAAATAAACTGGAAGACGTTGAACCACTTATATTTAAGCGTTATTTAAATAAAGACGGGCTGATAGCTGAAAATAATCGTTTTAGGCAGCAATTGTACAATGCGTTTCCGTGCAAAGCTATAAACATGAAGAATATCGAAGACGTGTCATATCAAACGAGTGACTTAGTGAAATTCTTTATAAAGTATAACACCTGTGTTAACAATGATTATAAGGATTATACAGATAAAGGAAAACAAGATTTGTTCAATTTGACGCTACGTCCGGGTGTGAGATTTTCGTCCTTGACTGTTGAAAATGACCTACGTTCTTGGCTTGACGTATCATTTGATGACCAAACTTCTTTTACTTTTGGGGTTGAGGCTGAGTTTATCATGGGCTTTAATAAAAACAAATGGTCGGTAATTATAGAGCCTACATATCAGGCCTTTAAGTCTGAGGGTATTTCTGGGCGGGGACCGGTGAGTGTTGAGTATAAATCCATAGAGTTTCCTGTAGGGTTAAGACATTATATGTTCTTAGGGGATCGTTCAAAATTATTTGTAAATGTGTCATACGTGGTCTATGACCTAAGTTTTGACTCATCTTTAAACTATGAAGAATTTAACAATACCGTTTTGAGTAGCATCCTGGAAATTGAATCACGGACAAATCTATTATTTGGTTTTGGATATAAATATGCTGACAAGTACAGTATTGAATTGCAATATGCAACAGATCGGAATATCCTAAGTAACTTCGTCAACTATTCATCAGATTATTCAAATCTGTCTGTGAAGTTTGGATATACACTGTTTTAAAGAAGAGAGATGAGTTTTATTAAAAAGTTATTTGGAAATGCAGCGCCAACAGCGAACAGCGAGGAGGCCCTTGCCATGATCGATCAGATACAGGCAGATAAGATCGCTGAGTCGCCAGAATGTATCATTTTTGGAGGAGTGGAGGAGCTCAATGGATACCTATTTCTCGAAACGCTTATTTTAAGCACGATGAACTTAAAGACCAAAAGCGGGGTTAGATTAGAGTTTAAAGGTGATTCAGAGATTAAATTGCCTTCAGATACACAAGAAGTAGAGTCTGAATACTCAAAGGTTTATCAGCGTTATATGAGTAGAATTAGCTTTGATATTTCCGAAGAGGAAATAGAGAAAATTCGGGCAAATAATTTTAAAGAAGTTGTGTTTCAGTATAAGAAAAAAACACTCAGTCTTTCGCCATTGGTTAATAATCAAGACAATTTAGAGTCGTGATGACTTTATTTGTCGAATTTTTAGTAGATTTAAAACATTAAAAATCAAATACTGCAAGAATGAAAAATACTGTTTTTAGTTACTTCGGAATTGCAATCGCATTCCTCGTTTTTTCGACTTCTATTGCGCAAAACAGCATAGATACTGAGCTGCAGGATTTTGTGGTTGTTATTGAGACTTCAGATAAAGAAGTTAAACTTAGCTGTAAAGAAGGATGCGCCTGGGAAGAACTTACTATAAAAAAGAAAGACTTTGGAGTTGATCAAGCCATTGATGCAACAGGGAAAACAACTATCAGTAAGCATAATAGTGAGTCTAACGCAGAAAAAGGCTTCCTTTTTACGATTAAAAAGAATGCAGCAAATATAGTGTTGCATGGAATTGAAGGCACCAAATGGGAAGAGTTGACCTACAGTTGTACAGGTGCTCGCTGTCTACAAACACTTAATCAATTCGGAATGCCTTTATAGGCCAATTTCATTGAAAGTGTTACTTCTAATTCCTTTTCTCTCATGAAAAGTTTTATCCAAGAATTTAAGGATTTTGCTGTTAAAGGCAACATGATCGACATGGCCGTTGGTATTATCATTGGTACAGCATTTAATGCAGTGGTTAATGTTTTGGTTAAAAAGGTGGTTATGTGCCGCCTTTATCCTTGCTTACCGATGATGTTAATTTAGCTAATAGAAAATATATTTTACGCGACGCCAAAGAAGGTGTGGAGGAGGTCGCAATTGGGTATGGTGAACTTATAGAGGCCCTGATCGACTTTCTGATCATCGCACTTACCATTTTTGTTGTCATCAAGTTTATCAACCGATTTAAACGAAAATCGGAAGATCCTAAAAATAAGGAGGTGGAAACACCCAAAAATATTGAGCTTCTTTCAAATATTGAAAAATTAATGGAAGAACAGAATGAAATGCTTCGGAAGCAAAAATAGCCAAATCACAGTGACTGTAAGGCGCGACTATTTTAGAGAACTACTTCTTCAATAAGCCTTTTCTTAGCGTTTTTGCGTAAAGACCTTCAACTTTTTCTCTCGCCCAGGGTGTCTTCCGAAGAAAAGTAAGACTTGATTTTATCGATGGATTTTCCTGAAATGATCGAATACTAATCATTTGACCAAGACCAGACCAGCCGTAAGTTGCTACTAATTGCTCAACCATCATTTTTAGTGTTATTCCGTGTAGTGGATCATTGGCTATATGTTTTGCGGTCTCTTTCTTTTGAAATATTCCAAACAGCTCATTTCCTTGACGTGACGCAATTGAATTAAAGCAAGGCTCGAAGCTTTTTGTTTCAAAATACGGACTCAAATATCCTTCGTATTCCTTCTTTGTTCCGCCAAACGGACGCTTTTCCATATCGTCCGTAAGCGGGATATCAAACCATACACCTACTAATTTTCCTTTGGCCGATAATAGGGATGCAATTTTTGTAGCGTATTTAACCCGGTTCATAGTTGTAGGAACAAATGAACAAAAGAACGTTTGCTCGATGATCAGGTCATAAGAGCCTTTGTGTTTAAAAAAATCTTGATGATGTATGTGTTCCTTCGGAAAATCCGGATAGCGTGCTTCAAATTCACTTAGTGGTACTTCGGAAATATCAAGAATATGCACATTTGTAAATCCATTTTTATGCAAATAAGCCGCTTCGTAGGCATTTCCAGCCCCTGGAATAAGAATTGCTATTGACTTATCTGAAAGTTGCTCAAAATAGGTTAAAAGAGGCGTAGAGGCCTCTCCGATGTCCCATCCTGTTTTTGAATCTTGATATCGCTGTGTCCAATACTCTTCTTCGCTAAGGGTGTCTTTCTGCTTCATTTTTGTATTGCGTTATTTCGCATGCCTTCGTAAACCACAACGCTTACGGCATTGGCGAGATTCAGGCTTCTTATATGATCACTAGCTATTGGAATATGGTAAACGTTTTCTTTGTGTGTCTCAAGTAGTTCTGTTGGAAGTCCGATAGATTCTTTTCCGAAGATAAAAAACTGTTCATCCTCAAATGGGATGTCCCAATAGGTTTTTGTGCCATGGCTCGATAAGAAAATTAGGTTCTTTTCGCTGTGTTTCTGAAAAAACTCGGAGCTATTTTCATAAACGGTAAGCGAGACGTGCTTCCAGTAGTCTAGCCCTGCACGCTTTACGCGGCTATCGTTCAGCTCGAAACCGAATGGCTTTACGAGATGTAGGTGACAACCAGAAGCGAGACTAAGGCGTCCAATATTGCCCGTATTGTTGGGTATTTCAGGTTCCATAAGAACGATATGATAGGGCATTTAGGGCGTTTTTTACTTTAAAATGTGCTTAAGACCTGAGAATAGGGCTTTTTCGGCAGCATCAAAATCACCATCGGCCATAAAGAGTTCCTTGATTTCCATGATCATCTTATCGATTTGCTTATCTGAAAGATTTAATCGGTCTACAGCATCAATAATTTTTTCAATGCTCTGATAATCATTGTCATTGTCAAATTCCTTGTGAATTTCTTTATAGTTTTTGGCGTCAACTTTAGATTTGATCAATGCTATTTCTTCAGGGCTTTCAGTAAAATTGGCATTTGCGCAATACAAAAGAATATATGCTTGTAATTCGTTCTTTGACCAATGTGTGCTTGAGTTGCTCATTTGTTTTATTTTTTTAAAGTTCGGTGGTTTCGTCTTCATCTTCTTCAGGAATGTCGGAGACGATGCTGGATGTGCGTTTGCGATACTTCATATTGACAAATTCAATAAAAAGTGAAAATGCGATGGTAAAGTATAAGTAGCCTTTAGGAATCACGCCTACACCTGCGCCAAAGATCTCAAGGTGAGACAAGTGGGCGCCTTCTGCAATAAGCATAAAACCAATAAGAATCAAAAATGAGAGTCCGAGTAGCTGCACTGTGGGGTGCTTAGTTACAAATTTCCCAACGGGATTGGCGAAAATCATCATGATAATAACAGAAACAACAACAGCAATGACCATAATGATAAGAGCATCGGTTGGGTTGTCGCTAATACCATTGGTCATTCCCACGGCTGTTAATATAGAATCGAATGAAAATACAATGTTAATAAGGCAAATTTGGATAATAGCCTTAGTAAGTGTTGTCTTTCTTGCTTTCTTCACTTCGCGTTCATCATGACCGTGATCTTCTACTTTTTCGTGAATTTCACTGGTGCTTTTGTAGAGTAAAAAGAGTCCTCCAGCAATGAGAATAAGGCCTTGTCCGCTAATCCCTGCTTTTATCCATGGAAGGTTAATGTGCCAAAAAGGAGCTTCCATAGCGACGAGCCATGAGATCCCGAACAATAAGATGATTCGTATGATCATTGCCAAGAAAAGACCGATATTGGTAGCTTTTTTTTGGTGTTCTTTTGGAAGTTTACTCGCTGCAAGGGAAATAAATATGATGTTATCAACACCAAGTACAATTTCAAGAAATGTAAGCGTTAGTAGTGCTACAAGGGCATCTGGAGAGGTTAAGATTTCAAACATTGGTACGGTTAATTGGTTCTTTTTATTGGTTTCATTTATTTATCTCCACTCACTTTTATTGCGGTACCTCTTTCCTTGCGGGTTTGTCCAACAACATTGTATTCAAACAAGTAAGTGTCGCCGTTTGTGGTTAATATTTTCATGTGAATAGCTTTCTCTTCTGCGCGATTTTTTGGATTTTGTTTTTTTACAATATACTCGCAATCGTTGATCCAGCGTATACTTGACGTATCTGCTCTTCCTCTAAAATAGTCAATTTCTACCGAATCATTTCTAACAAAGGTAGTTTTGGTGATTTCGGTTCCCACAAGTGCTTCAAATTCAAAGGTTCCTGTTTTAAAATTGGAACAATTGCGTTCGGCATTGTAGCAAGATGAGCACAGGAGAGATAAAAGAAATAGTAAGGTAAATCGCATTCGTGTATAATTTATGCGAATTTCTGAATTTTTACTGAAACCTACGGGCGATATTCCTTAAAAGTGCCGTCTGTATAAAAAATGACGATGCGGTCAATGGATTTGGCTGCTGGTTTATCTTCGGAAGTAGCTATTGAATGGGTATTCTTTGGATGGATGGCCTTCGATTTTTCTTCGGTAATGCTATTTGGTGAAGCGGGTGTTGATATGTTAGCTTCCTTTTGAACAGGGAAGGAGCCCTTGCCGTTGAGTAGCCAATATAATTCTACCTCAGGAAAATGCTGAACGACTTTCATGACAAACTCCAAACTCGGTTTATTTCTTCCCGATAAAAGATGTGAAATAGTGGAGCGGTTAAAGCTGATCGCTTCTGAAAAAGCAGTTGCAGAAAGACCGTAGAAATCCATGATTTTTTCAAGTCTTTTTGTAAAATCTAAGCTGTTTACCATTGTAACGTTGCAATTTTGAAGATAACGCGTTACAAATGTAATTTATTGCTGTATATACCGCAAATTTATAGCTATAAATGTTTTGATACTGTAAACTAAAACTACACTTAAATATATCTAAACTGCTGAAATAAAAATAGTTAATTACATATAATTAGTTTTAGTAAAAATTCGACCATTATTTGGTTACACAAGTAACATTTTTTGGAAAAATTAAGTGTTTCGAGTGTTTTTTAGTGTTTACTTTTGTAAACAAAGCATTGTTTATCTTTGTTTTTTTACTAGATTCACTATGCAGATATTTCAGCAATATTCACACTTTTTTGAAGCTCGTTTGACGGGGCGTTACATCACCTTAGAGATGCTTCTTCCTCTGTTAAAAGACGAAAATATAGATGTTGAATTTTCAATTGTTGGAGGTTCAGAATTGGGAAAACAGATCCCAATGTTCCGATTAGGTACAGGTAAAAAAGTTGTTTTAGCTTGGTCACAAATGCACGGAAATGAATCGACCACCACCAAAGCAATTTTTGATTTTTTAAAGTTTTGTGTACAGAAAGATTATTTCCGAAGAGAAATAGACCATTTTCTCTCTTCATATTCTTTTTACGTCATTCCTATGTTGAATCCAGACGGAGCCGAAGCATATACACGTGTTAATAGTAATGGTGTTGATCTAAATAGGGATGCTCAAGCATTGACGCAAAGTGAAAGTAGGGTTCTACACGATGTTTTTAAAAACCTACAACCACAGTTGTGCCTTAATTTGCACGATCAACGCACAATTTATGGATTTGACTCGGGATTACCTGCGACGGTTTCATTTCTTGCACCTGCGGCAGATAGCCAACGAAGCCTTACTAGCAGTCGGGTAGCGGCCATGAAGCACATTCTTAATATGAATAGTATTTTGCAAATGTTTATACCAGGGCAAGTGGGGCGATATGATGATAGCTTTAATGCTAATTGTGTTGGGGATACCTTTCAAATGGCTGGTGTTCCAACTATTTTATTTGAAGCAGGGCATGCGCAAGGCGATTATCAACGAGAAAAAACGCGAGAATATATCTTTTATGCATTGTTGCAGTTATTTGGCTTTTCTACTGCTTTGAAAAAGAAATTTAATGTTGATGATTATAAAAGCATCCCGCAAAACAAAGTTAATTTTAAAGATCTCATTATACGTAATGTGAGAGTATCACCTTCATATTCGTCATCTGGCACGCTATCAGATTGTGAAGATGAAGCTTGCGATATTGCCATTCAGTATGAGGAAAAATTAGAGAATGACACTATTAAATTTATTCCTGTATTGGAGGGGATAGGCGATTATAGCGCTTATTTTGGTCATCAAGAGCGCCAGCTTGACGGTCATAAAGTTTTGATAAATTCTCAGCAAATTGTCCAAGTTGGTGAAGAAATTACAACAATTACTAGGGAATCAGATAATTCACTTACAATTTTTCCATTTTAAGATTTCTTTTTGCTGACAAACTCCTTACATTTGTGCCTTCAATTAAAATCCCATGGCAAAATTTAAAATAGACGATACTGATCACAAAATTCTCGATATGTTAATTGAGAATACCCGGACTCCTTTTACTGATATTGCTAAGAAATTAGGCATATCGGCGGGAACGGTTCATGTACGTGTTAAGAAGATGGAAGAGGCGGGTATAATTACTGGATCCTCTTTACGATTAGATTACAAAAAACTTGGGTATTCTTTTATAGCCTATGTGGGTATTTTCCTCAATAAGACTTCACAAACGCAATTCGTTCTAGAGCGAATTAATGAAATCCCGTATGTAACTGTAGCCCACGTGACCACAGGAAAATTTAATATTTTTTGCAAGATTCGTGCAAAGAATACCAGCCATGCTAAGGACATCATTTATAGAATTGATGATATTGAGGGAGTTACGAGAACTGAAACCATGATCTCTTTGGAAGAGAGTATTAATGATAAAAAGAGGTTAATGCACTCTATCTTTAAAAATATTCAATAAAATAATTGAAAATTTGTTAAGCCCTTCGTGTGTAACGAGGGGTTTTTTTATATTTTTATTTGAAAGATATTATGGTTCCGGCAAACGAATACAATTCTTATTACAAACGATACATTGATTCGGTTCAAGAAAAGCCTATCCTGGATGTCTTGGAGCAGGGCTTACGGAAGACAAAGGCATACTTTAGCGGGATTCCTGCGGAAATCCATGAGTATCGTTATGCCGCAGGAAAATGGACCCCGAAAGAAGTTTTGCTTCACATTATTGATACAGAGCGCGTATTTGTGTATCGAGCCCTGCAATTTTCACGTGCAGATGGAGTAGTACTAGAGGGTTTTGATCAGGATGAGTTTGTATCAAACGGATTTGCGAATGAACGATCAATGGAGAATCTTGTTGAGGAATATAGCGCAGTTAGACTTGCTACGCTTGCCTTTGTAGCTGGGTGTTCGCCTTCTGTTTTCTCTAAGATGGGTTTTGCAAATGAGAGCCCGTTGTCGGTGCGCGCAGCACTCTACATTTGTGGTGGTCATGAAATTCATCATATCAATATATTAAATGAACGGTATTTTTAATTTTAGTATCCTTTTATAAATCTTCGCGGTTTTTTTTAATAGTGTTTTGCTTCTTTACACTATTGAAATGTGACCTATTACTTTTCATATTCTTAACATACTTTAATATAACCTTAGCATGCTATCCTTGTGTCTGCAAGGGTTTGTAGTTATCTTTGGGTAAAACAAGTATTAATTAAAAACTATAAAAAATGAAAAAGAGAATAGCCATTTTAGCTACAAACGGATTTGAAGAATCAGAATTGAAATCACCAAAAGAGGCGATGGAAAAGGAAGGTTTTATAGTTGACATCGTAAGTGAATCGGCTGGGACAATTAAATCATGGTCTGATGGAAATTGGAGCAAAGAATACGAGGTTGATAAAACCTTGGATCAAGTAAATTCAAAACAATATAATGCCTTAATGCTACCAGGTGGTGTCATTAACCCAGATAAGTTAAGAAGGAATGAAGAGGCCTTAATGTTTGTTCGCGATTTCTTTAAAGAAAAGAAACCCGTTGCAGCTATTTGTCATGCACCATGGACATTAATTTCTGCGGATGTTGTAAAAGGTAGAAAAATGACCTCATTTGCCTCTATTAAAGACGATCTGGTAAATGCTGGAGCAGAATGGGAGGATAGCGAAGTTGTTGTTGATGAAGGTTTCGTTACAAGTAGAAATCCTAATGATCTACCGGCATTTAATGCTAAATTGATTGAGGAGATTAAGGAAGGTAAGCATGAGTTACAACATGCATAAAATGATTTTTTCCGTTAAAAAAAGAGGCCAATTGGCCTCTTTTTTTATTCTTCTTCTTCAAGACTTTTTTTGTCCGGCATTTCACTTATGGGCTCCGAATAGTTTACATCGTCGTAATCGTCTTCGTCAAAATTGGCCATGGAATTTTCTAATTTTGAACTTACTTTGACTAAATAGATTGTTTCATCGGTGCGTACTTCAACCGCTTCAACTAATTCATTTGCAGCATTTCTAAAGGAAATCACTGCGTCGTCATCATAACCGTCTGGATACTTTTCAACCAACATCGATAAAATTTCGGGAGTTAGTTTTTTAAAATCTACAATAACACGTTTCATTGGGTTTGGGGTTGATGGTTTCTGAAACTAAACTACTAAAAAAAGAATAACAGTCTCAAGAAAAAATTAAAAATTTTGGTAGTAGGCAAATGCGCTGTATATAAGGTTGTCAGAAACTTCCTGATTTGTTTTGATGTGACCAATTTCCTCAAGTAATACAAAGTAGATCACCCCATGACTATTTTTTTTATCAAAAGCAAGGAGTGCAATAATCTCTTTTATATCGGCTTCGGAAAATGACCGTTTTATAAAATAGCGTAGTAAGACTTCTGTAATATTGTTGCGTTTCGTCTTCGGAAAATTGAGCATTTCTGAAGAAATATAGGTTGCTAAGATCATGCCTATTGCGATAGCTTCACCGTGCAATAGGGAAGGCTTATTGAAATTTTCTAAACAGTAAGATTCAATAGCGTGCCCTAGTGTATGTCCGTAGTTTAAGCTCTTCCGAAGGTTTTTTTCCAAAGGGTCTTTGGTGACAATATCGTTTTTAATACTAATAGATTCCCAGATGAGTTCAAAAGCTTCAGCTGTTTTCTCTGCTGAAAAGAGCTGCATACGGTTCCAGTAGTCTTCCGAAGCAATAAGACCGTGCTTAAACATTTCGGCCATACCCGATTTTATTTCTTGTTCGGGAAGTGTTTTTAGAAATTCAGTATCTACGATCACGCATTCCGCAGAACGAATAGTCCCAATTTGATTTTTCAGGACTCCTAGATCTACACCGTTCTTTCCCCCAACAGAAGCATCAACCATCGCTAATAAAGATGTTGGGATATTAATAAAAGAGATGCCTCGTCTAAATGTAGCTGCAACAAAACCACCAAGATCAGTCACAACTCCACCACCAAGATTAATAAGAATACTGGCACGATCTGCGCCAAGTTCCGAAAGCTGATTCCATAGAGAGACACAGCTTTCTATTGTCTTAAATGCCTCGCCAGCGGGCATTTCTAATATAGAATAAGCATTTGAAATTTCGCTTTTTTCAATAAAAACCGAGAGACAATGTTTTCGCGTGTTTTCATCAGTTAAAATAAATATTGATGAAGGCTTTAGCTTATCAATGGTATTTTTTAGAGCTTGCCAGCCTAGGCTGCTGCCAAAAACCGATCCACTATCCTTGATAATACTTTTCATGTAGACTTCTTTTTATTTTTCCGTTTGAAAGTCAAATCTAACTATATTTGTCACACTATTTACCCACTATGATAAACAATTCGCTTTTTGATAATACCGAAACCGCATTTAAACTAAAAACGGATTCAGAACTGGAACGGGCCTATTTTCTATTTAAAATGATCTCGAAAGAACCGCTGGTTCGCATTGGGACGGCTGCGACGAAATTTGCTTTGAATTTGCATTTACCGGTAGAAGGATTAATTAGATCTACCGTGTTTGATCATTTTTGTGGCGGGGTTAATGAAAAAGACTGCATGCAAACCGTAGATAGTCTAAGGGGCGCTTCGGTGTATTCAGTTTTAGATTATTCGGTGGAGGGGAAGGAGGATGAGCGGCAATTCGACTTTACTTCTGAAAAAGTTATTGAGCTCACTCGTTTTGCAGAACATAAAGATGCGATGCCTTTTTCGGTTTTTAAACCTACCGGATTTGGACGTTTTAAAATTTGGCAAAAGGTTAATGAGAAGATTACCTTATCAGAAACGGAAGAAGCAGAGTGGGAGCGTATTGTAAAACGATATGATGCGGTTTGTAAAGTTGCTTCCGACTGTGATATTTCTTTATTAGTTGATGGGGAAGAGAGTTGGATACAAGGAGCGGCTGATGATCTCTGTCAAGAAATGATGGA
Source organism: Ulvibacter sp. 2305UL32-6 (assembly GCF_058148545.1). Taxonomy (NCBI): domain Bacteria; kingdom Pseudomonadati; phylum Bacteroidota; class Flavobacteriia; order Flavobacteriales; family Flavobacteriaceae; genus Ulvibacter; species Ulvibacter sp. 2305UL32-6. Next base: position 320,362 of record NZ_JBYVKA010000002.1, on the reverse strand, counting down.
AAAATACAATAAAGAAAAACCAATAGTATTTAATACACTGCAATGCTATCGCTGGGATCGTTTAGACTATTTAAAGGATCAGCATCGTATAGCAAAAGAAAAGGGGTATAAGCTTGGATTTAAGGTAGTTCGGGGTGCATATATGGAGAAAGAGAATGACCGAGCAGAAGATAAAGGATATACTTCTCCCATTTGTAAAAGCAAACAAGAAACCGATGATAATTTCAACACGGTGATGAAATATATTTTGGATAACTTAGATGATATTTCACTTTTCTTAGGAACTCATAACGAATCGAGTAGTTATTTGGGCATGGAAATTATGGATGCTAAAGGGATTATGCGCAATGATTCTCGAGTTTGGTTTGGTCAGTTATATGGAATGAGTGATCATATTAGTTACAATCTAGCTGCAGAGGGATATAATGTTGCGAAGTATATACCCTTTGGTCCTGTAAAAGATGTGATGCCTTATTTGATAAGAAGAGCCGAAGAAAACACTTCGGTAGCCGGACAAACAAGTAGAGAACTTACCCTATTAAAAAAGGAAAAAGAACGAAGAAAAATTTAGGTTACTTAATAAGAACGTTCAGCATCGTTGTTTCTTCACCAATTTGTTCTAGTTTGAGTAGGTGTTCTTCAGTACGTTGTTCAGGTTTTCCGAAGTTATAATCTACGGTACAGCTTATATAAACAGGTAAATCTTTGGCACGAGTATTTCCATTATAGATCACATTTATGAGCCAAGGGCCTTTTTCGGCATCAATCAATAAAAATTCTTCTTTACTATATCCATTTGTTTTTTCTGAATTAATTCGTTCAGGATCAGTATGAAGAGAATGTTCCCAGTTAAAAAAACGTTTCTTCGGATTAATAAACTTTAGATCAAAATTAGCGTCGGTATCGTTCCAGGTAAATGTTAAGCGTGCGTCGTATTTTGTTTCCTTAAAGTATTTAGTCCCTATACGATGTGATTTAACTTGATCGCGATGTTTTAGAATCATAAATTTCAGTTCATTATCGATGATTTTGCTTAAACCAGAAAAATCGAGTTGTGTATTAATAGTGCCTGAACTCATCTTATAAAGCATATCTAAAGCAATCTGGTAATTCCCCGATTTCCTATTCGCAATCGCCACGTCTAAATAGGATTGAATTTGATTTGGAAATCGCTCTAAGAGGAGGTTGGCGGTATCCAGAGCGAGGGAAGTGTCATTCCAGTCGTTCGACAACATTAAAAGGGCCTGTAATGCTTCGTGGCTGTCGCTATATACTTCAAGAATATTAGAAGCAATTTGCGAAGCAAGTTTGGGATTGCTATTTGAAAAGAATTCGGCAGTATCCAGATAGAAAGCGGGCGAGGCATTAAATTCTCTTAAGCTTAAATACTTTTTATAGGCCTCGTTACTGTTATTAGTTTGGGTCATTGCTTGTATATACGCTTTCTTTATAGAAACTCGGTTTAGCTTTGCTGTGCCTTCGTAGATATTATTTTTAAGAAGCGCAGTGTTTTCTTTGGAAGTATCTTTTTTAGCATTTAAATTTTGCTCAGCTAATTTTGTTGTGATAAGAATCACTCCGTTCGATCCTTGAGCCCCGTATAGATTTGTCGCGGCAAGCCCTTTAAGTACTGTGATGTCGGCAATATTATTTGGGTCAATAAAATCTGTTGATTGAATGTTATTGTTAAAACTACTAGAAGGTCTACTTGAATTAGATTGTTTTAAGGCAACTCCATCAACCACAACCAGAGCATAATTGTTGCCTTGAAACGTTGTGAGCCCTCTAATTACCGATTGACTTATATCTTGTCCAGATCCATATTCAAGGCTTACAAGTTTGCCACGGGCAGCTTGAGAGAGCGTTGTTGTAATTTCGGAAATTTCTTCATCGTCTATGGAAGCCACACTATAACCTAATGCATCAGGATTTGTTGGACCGTATGCAGTCATTTTATCGTTTTTAAGAATAGGAGCTTCCTTTTTTGTTTCTATCAGAACCTCATTTAGCCGTTCCCCATCGCTATCCAGAACAATGTTAAGCAAGCGATCTTCCCCAAGTTCCATAACGACAGATTTGGTCCCTTTTGCCTGAATAGCTAGCGTGTCTCCGGCCTTGGCATTAATCTTAAAACGCCCATCATTATTTGAAATAGATGCTATTTTTTTACCATTAAGGGATATTTGAGCGTCACCTCTATAATTACTTTTATTAACAATCTGACCGGTGTATTCAAGTGATAAGTTATTGGTCAATGGAGCGATATTTAAAAGTCGCCCCTTATTAAGTGTTGATAATACAAGTAATTTTTTTGTGTCATAATCTGTAGAACTATTTATAACCGTTAGGTCGCCATTAAAATATGGATCATCACTACTACACTGATCATTACCGTCAGTAAATAATAATATGTTTCCTTGTGCAACCGCAGGCAGACCTTTGTAAGAGGTTGCGCCGTCGTATATTGTATTTTCCAGTTCAGATTTGAGTCCGATCCAATTTCCGTCCGTAACTGGGATTGAAGATTTATTAATAATCCCAGTTTGAAATTTAACGATAGTGACGGAGGTATTTTTGTTTTGCTGAAAATAACGTTCTAGGAATTGAAAATCTTTATTAATATCTCTTTTTTTCATAGAAAGAGAGCAGTCCCATAAAATAGTGGTGGTCTGTGAAAAACATAATGAAATAGAGGCTATTAATAGTGTAAATATGATTTTTGTGCGCATAATTGAATTAATTTAGAATATGACACTTATAAAGATACGGGATATTCCTTGAAGCGGATAGTGGAGGAATTTATTTAGATAAGGAATAATAATAGCTAATAAAAAAGAATCAACTCCAAGACTTTTCTGCTTAACTCCCCACGTTAATAAATATGAAAAGCATGAAGTTGATTCTGAGGAATTCTATTTCACAAATGTTTTAATAATTTCAGCATATTGCAAGTGAAGGTACTAGCCATTCATGTTTTATAAGTCTTAATTCATGAATAGTGGCATATCAAGTTATTGGTAACTAGTTCATTTTCATAAAATTATAAGGTATTGTTGTCTTTTTTAGTCTACTCACTGCTAAAATCATGTTTGCGTTTCCTTTTTTTATAACTTTAGATTAGAAACGGATTATCATGAAAAGGGCCCTTCTTTTATTTTTTCTAGGCTTTCTGCATATTAGCTTTGGACAGGAAAAATCATTAATCGATCTCCAACAAATGGAGGATGAATCATTGTTGGAATACTTTAATGAAGTAAGCGAAGACTCAACCAAAGCAGAAAGAGTTGCAATGGTTTATCTAGAACGAGCCAAGACACAGCGTGATACAATTAAAATGGCTCGAGGCTATGACCGTTTGGCTCGTATTTTTCACCCAAAAAAGAACTTGGTGTATGCTGATAGTATCATTGCCTTGACAAAAGACCTAGAGCATGTAACCTATCCTGGGTTAGGGTATCTTATGAAAGCACATATTTACGAAAAGATTGGTAATCTAGTTGAATCGACTCAATATGACTTTAAGGCATATAAATTTGCGCAGGAAAACAATAATCTTATTCAGCAAGAATATTTGTTGCATCACTTGACAAATAATTACAGGATTTGGGGGAATCCTAAGAGAGCCCTCAATTTACAGGTTCAAAGACACGAATTAGTTACCACATCGGAATTTAAGAAAAATCTGCTGTTTTCGATGAGAAATGAGGCCACACCTAGGGTTGATGTATTTTATAAAGAAGTATTAATATCATCTTATCAAACATTTGCATCTTGTTATCTTGAATTGAAGAAAATTGATTCCGCACAGTATTATTTAAAAAAGATGAAGAATGCGATAGAAGCTTATGATGGTCAAGAAAAGGAGTATTATAAAACCATCTCTTCAACATTAGAGGTGGAAATCGCTTATGAAGAAAAAAAATTTTCAGAGGTACTCAAACTTATTAAGTCGCTAAAGACTCGTTTTTCGAATTTTAATATGAATAATCAAATAATCATATATCGAATTGAAGGATCGTCCTTGATAGAAAAACAACGATTGATTGAAGGTGTAAAGATTTTAGAGAAAACAGATTCACTAATTGATTTGAAAAAACCATCGATCATTCCCTCAGATAGAGAGGTGTATGAAAAGCTATTATCCTATTATCAGAGTCAACAAGGAAGCGAGCAAAAACAAATTGATATTTTAGCAAAAATGATTAATGCTGATAGTATTTTTAAAACAAACTATCAGTATTTTGAATCTAATATAATTTCCCAGTTTGAAACACCTCTTTTAATAAAAGAGAAAGAAAATTTAATCCATAAACTTAAAGCTCAAAACGACAAGTCTGATTTAAAAATTCTTATGTATTTGATAATTGGGGGTATACTCACTATTGGATTATTTTATTTTATTATCATGCAAAGAGTGTATAAAAAGAGGTATTTAGCTCTCTTTGACACTAAAAAAAAATTGTCAAAAACGAAATCGCTTGGCTATAGTTTCCAGAGGAGTAGTATACCGGACAGTACCATACGTGATATTTTAAAAAATTTAGAGAAATTTGAAAACAAAGAAAGATTTTTAAGAAACGATATCAATTTGCACAATTTAGCAAAATCTTTTGGCACCAATCCAAAATATCTTTCACGCGTAGTGAATTTAAAAAAAGACACGAATTTCCCCCAATATTTAAATAATCTAAGGGCAGAGTATGCGGCAACAGCCTTAAAAGAACAGAGGCAATTACGGAAATACTCCTTAAAAGCGATAGCTCAAGAATGTGGTTTTAAAACGGCAGAATCCTTTACTCGAGCTTTTTATAAAAGACATGGGATTAAGCCTACTTATTATCTTAAGCAGTTAGAAAGAGAACAGGGAAGGACTAATTAGAATGCGTTAATTTAAGAATGGTAGCAATTGAATCGCAATTTTCGATCAGCATTTGCATATGTTGATCTCCAGTTTGTGTGTTGATTGTGTATTGTTTACATGAATCTAATCCTGGGTCACTTTTTGAAAAGTCGACGTCTCCATGTCGCAATGCTTTAGAAATTACGGAAGTATCCATTGAGTTTTCTCTGAGGAAAGCTAAGGTTTCAGGAGAAAAATTACGCTTTTTTACACGTATGTTTTTCAAAACTCTTGCATTAGGCCCATAGTCACAGCTAGTTTTCTTTCCTCCAAGGAAAAAGAATAATATGATTAGTCCAATGGTAAATCCGCCTAAATAATAGGCAAAACGATATGCTAATTTCATCTAAAAAATCAAAAGGTTTATATCACTATAAGACAAATCAAACCAATCTGCAACCGATTTGTTTGTCAGTATTCCACGGTAAAAATACAACCCATTTTTTAAACCAGCATCAAAACGAATGGCTTGTTCTAAACCTCCAGATTCTGCTATTTGAAGTAAATATGGCGTAAAAATATTGCTGATTGAAATTGAGGCAGTTTTAGGATAGCGCGCTGGAATATTTGGCACACCATAATGAATTACATCGTGCTTAATCTGTGTAGGGTGATCATGACTCGTTGTTTCTGTAGTTTCAAAACATCCACCCATGTCTACACTTACATCTATAATAACAGCGCCTTTTTTCATTTTGCATACCATGTCTTCCGTGATCAGTACAGGAGATCGATTACCTCCCCGAACTGCACCTATGGCAACATCACATCTTCTGAGCGCTTTTAATAAGTTTTTAGGTTGAATGGTAGATGTGTATAGCGTTCTCCCAACATTTGTTTGAAGCTTCCTTAATTTGGTTATGGAGCTATCAAAGACCTTAACATTGGCGCCTAGACCCAATGCAGAGCGTACCGCAAACTGACCTACAGTACCTGCCCCTATCACCACTACTTCTACAGGTGGCACGCCACTAATGTTGCCAAAAAGTAAACCGTTGCCTTTTTTAGCGTTAACCATCAGTTCCGCAGCAATCAGAACAGAAGCCGTTCCTGCAATTTCACTTAGTGCTTTTACGGCAGGATAGCTGTGATCTTCATCTTTAATGAATTCAAAAGCTAAGGCAGTAATCTTTTTTTTATATAGCGCTTGAAAATAAGATTTCTGTCGTGTTTTTAGTTGTAAAGCAGAGATTACCACTGTTTTGGGTTTGATCATCTCTAATTCATCAAGAGTAGGGGGTTCTACTTTTAAAATCATAGGACATTCAAAAACTTTTTTGGTGTTTGAGGTCAGTTCTGCTCCAGCTTCACTATAATCTTTATCTGAAAAACCAGCTTCAATTCCTGCACCATGTTCAAGAAGTACTCTATGCCCGTTTGCAATTATAGCGGCTACAGCATCGGGGGTAAGGCAGATACGTTTTTCTTGAAAGTAGATTTCCTTAGGAATCCCAATAAAAAGTTCACCTCTTTGCTTAGTGATTTCTAGCATTTCTTCTTGAGGAAGAAGTTGAGCAGCTGTAAACGGGGATTTGGGTTGAGACATGATGGTTGAGTTGATACAACCAAGTTACATAAATAATTTTAATTTAATGTTTGTGAATTAGCTATCGAAATAAATCTTTAAGTTGTTGCCAAATGCTTCGTTTTGTGGTTAATTCTTCTTCGAACGATTTCAAGTCTCCTCCTCGTACTTGAGCAAAAAGTTTAGCTCTAATTAAATACACAAAAGGAACTAGTATAAGCATAAGAGGTAAAACATAATATAATTCTAACGAATCTAAGTTGTTACTTTCATTTAAAACTCCCCATAGTTGAAACGAATACATCGCTATTGGGACTAGAATGATCCAGTGCCACCAATGTTTACAAGTAAAAAACCAAATCAACAAAAGCATTAATGGAATAGCTTTGCCGGTGAAGTACCAGGCAAAAGAATACCAGTCTGGAAAACTAGTTTCTAATGTAAATAGAGAAGTTTCCCAAATTTGTGTATTCGGGAAACTCTCATATAAATAAAATAAAATAGGTGTAAGCGCTATTAATAGAACAATTACACCGCCTACAAATAGGGGTTTACTACCCGTTTTGTAGTGGTTTGAGGGTCTTGTCCACTTGTTGTTCGGTTTGTTCATCTTCGATGCTTTCTGGGGTACACGATACAAATAGGGTTGCTCCGAAAATTGCTGCGATAAATAAGTACTTTTTTAGTTTCATAATATATGTTTTGTGAGGTTTATATTACAATACTAGACCAAAAAAACACAAGTATGAAAACTATGTTATACGTATCTTAGTTAGTTTTATTTTTCACAATAAAAAACTGTCCTAAGAATATGTGCAATTTGGGGCAAACACTAATAAGTACAAGGGATTAGGTATGTTTATCGAGCAATTTAATTCACTGGCGTTATATTTAAAGTTCTACTTCCATCTTTGTTTTTTGTTAATTTTATCGTAGTCGATTCTTTCGGTAATAAATTTTTAATTTTCTCTGGCCATTCTACAAAATTCCAATGTCCAGAATAAAAATATTCCTCAACTCCAAAATCCATAGCCTCATCTTCATGATCTAGTCTATAAAAATCAAAATGATATAATTTATCATTTTTTAAATCATACTCGTTTACAATCGAGAATGTTGGACTGCTAATAGTATCTTGAACTCCTAATGTTTTTGCTAATTCCTTTATCAAGGTAGTTTTTCCAATACCCATATCTCCATAAAAAAGGAGCGTCTTTGTCTTAGCCTCAGATAAAATAGAGCCTGCAACAGTGTTTAAATCAGATAAAGTATATGTTACCTTCATAATCGAGTCGAGCGAATATATAAAAAGGCATAGTTAATAAACCAATATATTCGATTAAGTGCGCAATATACAGAAAAAACTTACAAAAAACTTCTACTTAGGATTAAGTATTGCAAAAGGAATGATCATTTCTTCTAAAGAGACTCCGCCATGCTGGTAGGTGTTTCTGTAATAGCCTACATAATGGTTGTAATTGTTTGGATAAGCAAAGAATAAGTCGCCTTTTGCAAATATAAAGGAGCTACTCATATTAATAGAAGGTAGATGAATCGTCTTTGGATCTTTTGCGGCTAACACGTCTCGTTCCTCATAAGTCAAACTTCTCCCTGTCTTATATCGCAGGTTTAAGCTTGTGTTTTTATCACCTATGACTTTAGATGGGTTCTTTACGTTTATTGTTCCGTGATCTGTAGTTATAATTAATTTAAAACCTAACTGTGCTGCTTGTTGGATCACATCCATCAAAGGTGAATTTTTAAACCAGCTCTGAGTTAAACTTCGATAGCTCTTATCATTCGAAGCAAGCTCTTTGATCACCTCCATCTCGGTTTTTGAATGTGATAACATATCCACGAAATTATAAACAACGACTGTTAGATCTTCGTCTTTGTGGCTTTTAAAGCTTTCTGCTAAGCGTTTCCCTTGTTTTAAACTAGAAATTTTATGATAACTCCAATTGACATCTATTCCTAAACGCTTTAACTGAGCTTCTAAGAATTTGTCTTCATACATGTTCTTTCCACCTTCTTCAGTATCATTAAGCCAATAATCAGGATGTAATTTTTCCATATCACTAGGCATAAGTCCAGAAAAGATAGCATTTCTAGCATATTGGGTTGCAGTGGGTAAAATACTGCAAAACATTTCTTCTTTTACTTTCTTATAGGTATTCAGGACGAATGGTTCAAAAGCTTTCCATTGGTCGTACCGCAAATTATCGACCACCACTAGTAAAGTAGGTTGATCTTTGCCGATCTCAGGAGCAATCTTGTCGCGAAATAAGGTGTGCGACATAGTAGGCGCATCATCGCGATTACTATCAAACCAACTAGGATAATTTTTGTCAATAAATTTACAAAACTGTGTATTCGCTTCGGTTTTTTGAGATTCTAGAATATCAAACATACCCGTATCTTCAATATTTTCTAGTTCTAATTCCCAATAAACCAATTTTTGATAAAGATCAGCCCAGCCCTCATACGTATTGATCATAGACATGTCCATGGCGATCTTTCTGAACTCTTGCTGATAATTTGATGTGGTTTTTTCTGAGATCAAACGGCTGTGGTCTAAGTTCTTTTTTAAACTGAGCAAGATTTGATTCGGATTGACAGGCTTTATAAGATAGTCGGCTATCTTTGAACCAATAGCTTCCTCCATTATATATTCCTCTTCACTTTTGGTGATCATAACCACCGGAAGACTTGCATCTTTTTCTTTTATTTCAGCTAAGGTTTCCAAGCCAGTAAGTCCAGGCATGTTCTCATCTAGAAAAACAATGTCGAAATTCTGCACCTTAAGCTCCTCCAAAGCTTCGGTACCACTCTGAGCAGTAGTTACTTGGTAATTTTTGTTTTCAAGAAATATAATGTGTGGTTTCAGTAAATCAATCTCGTCATCGACCCAAAGTACTTTTATCTCGCTCATATATGTATATTTGTTCTGTAAGTATTTATAATTAATTTTTTAATAGACTTACCTCAAAATTAATTCCGAAGCACTTCAAAACACTTTTTTAAGTACTAATTAAAAGTTAAACTTTGAAATTGAGAAATAAGCTCAAGATTATAAACGACCCAATCTATGGTTTTATTACCATTAAAAGTACGCTCATCTTCGAGTTAATCGAACATGAATACTTTCAGCGCCTTCGACGAATATCGCAAATGGGGATGTCGTATCTCGTATATCCAGGAGCACATCATACGCGTTTTCATCACGCGTTAGGAGCCCTGTTTTTGATGCAAAAAGCTATTCAAACGCTTAGTTTTAAAGGTGTTGATATTTCCGAAGAAGAATCTGAAGCACTTCAAGTTGCAATTCTGCTGCACGATATAGGACATGGTCCATTCTCACATGCCCTTGAAAATAGTATCATAGACAATGTGTCTCACGAGCACATTTCCTTGCTGTTTATGGAAGCTTTAAACGAAGAATTTAACAACAGATTAACGCTTGCGATCACAATCTTTAAGGATCAATATGACCGAAAATTCCTTCATCAGCTTATTTCAAGTCAGTTAGACATGGATCGACTGGACTATCTAAGACGAGATAGCTTCTATACAGGTGTAAGTGAAGGTGCTGTAAATTCAGAAAGATTAATAGCAATGCTCAACGTCTATGACGATGGGTTGGTGGTTGAGGAAAAAGGGATCTATAGCGTTGAAAAATTCATTATTGCACGTAGACTCATGTATTGGCAGGTATATTTACATAAAACAGGTATTGTGGCCGAACAACTTTTACTTCGCGTGTTAAAAAGAGCGAAAGAACTCGTTCACGAAGGGAAAGTCGTGCCTGCGCCACCTGCTTTGTCTTTTTTTCTGAAAACACCAGTGACTGTTGAGAATTTTGGTTCTTCTGAATTAAACACCTTTGCCAGACTCGATGATGCCGACGTTTTGGCGGGAATGAAAACCTGGGTAGAGCATTCAGATTTTGTACTTCGGAAGTTATCTCTAATGATTTTGAATAGGGATCTTTTAAAAGTAAAATTGAAGAAAAAAGCACCCAAGGCAGATTATATGGCCACATTACTTGAAAAGTTTGGAGATCAACACAACCTTACCGCACATGAAGCATCTTATTTTGTATTCCATGGTGAAATATCCAACCAGGCATATCGAATGGATAGTGATACGATAAATTTATTAATGAAAAATGGAAAAGTTGTTGATGTAGCTAAGGCGAGCGACCAGTTAAATCTAAAAGCGCTGTCAAAAAAAGTAGTAAAACATTATCTCTGCTATCCGAAACCGAATTACTAATCCTTTTTTTTTATTTTTGCAAGAATGCAAGCTAAGCACCAGAATTTTTTAATGTGTCATTATTCGGTCTCCCACTGCGGAAGAAGGCGCTTGGTGTTAAATAACAAACCTATATAATGAAATTTACGGCAGCCCAAATCGCAGGTATACTCGAAGGAGAAGTAGATGGAGACGAATCTGTTGAAGTCTCAAAACTTTCAAAAATTGAAGAAGGTACCGCTGGAAGCCTTACCTTCTTAGCAAATCCTAAATACACTCACTATATTTATGACACCAACGCGTCCATAACGATTGTGGACCAAGACTTTGTGCCAGAACATTCTATAAAAACGACCTTAATACGCGTTGAGAATGCATATAAGGCTTTTTCAAAATTGCTTGAATATTACAATCAAGTGAAGATGAATAAAACAGGCATTGAACAACCCAATTTTATTTCAGAGAGCGCAACCTATGGTGAGAATATTTATTTGGGTGCATTTTCGTACGTTGGGGATAATGTTACTATAGGAGCGAATGTCAAAATTTTTCCAAATGCATATATAGGAGATAATGTTACAATTGGTGATCACAGTGTTGTTTTTGCAGGAGCAAAGATCTATTCTGAATCTGTAATTGGCAATCACTGTGTAATTCATAGCGGTTGTATTGTGGGCGCAGATGGTTTTGGTTTTACACCAAATGAAAAAGGAGAATACAAAAAAGTTCCGCAAATTGGTAATGTGATCATCGAAGATTATGTTGATATAGGAGCAGGAACCACCATTGATAGAGCAACCCTTGGGTCAACTGTAATTCGTCGAGGAGTGAAACTAGATAATCAGATTCAAATCGCACATAATGTCGAGATTGGCGAAAATACTGTTATTGCCGCTCAAACCGGAATTGCAGGTTCGACCAAGATAGGGAAGAACTGTATGATTGGCGGGCAAGTAGGAATCGTTGGGCATCTTATCATAGGAGACAATGTGCGTATACAAGCCCAAAGTGGTATTGGACGCAATTTAAAAGACAATGAAACCTTACAAGGTTCTCCAGCATTCAATTATGGCGACTATAATAAGAGCTATGTTCATTTTAAAAATCTTCCAGATATTATGAAACGATTTAACACCTTAGAAAAAAATGCAAACCATGAGTGATCAACCAACAAAACAACGCACCATCAAGAATGAAGTTTCGTTAACGGGTGTGGGATTGCATACAGGAAAGGAAGTCACCCTTACTTTTAAACCAGCCCCAGAAAATCACGGCTACACATTTGTTCGCGTTGATCTAGAAGGCCAACCTGTGATAGAGGCAGATGCCAATTATGTTGTTAATACACAACGAGGTACCAATCTAGAAAAATTAGGGGTTAGAATACAGACTTCCGAACATGTTTTAGCAGCTTTAGTAGGTATGGAGATCGATAATTGTATCATGGAACTCAATGCTTCCGAACCGCCTATCATGGACGGGTCTTCAAAGTTTTTTGTGGAAGCTATAGAAAAAGCCGGAATTGTAGAACAAGACGCTGCGCGGGAAGAATATATTGTAAAGGAGGTCATAAACTATATAGACGAAGAGTCTGGAAGTGAAATTACTATTATTCCTTCCGACGAATACCAAGTTACTACTATGGTTGACTTCGGAACAAAAGTTTTGGGCACGCAAAATGCGACCTTAAAGCATATATCAGACTTTAAAAATGAAATTTCAGCAGCACGTACGTTTAGCTTTCTACATGAGATAGAAATGCTTTTGGAACACGGCCTTATTAAAGGAGGTGATCTTAACAACGCTATAGTTTATGTAGATAAGGAGTTGTCGCCTAAAACCATGGAAAAACTTCGTGATGCCTTTGGAAAGGATAAAATTTCGGTAAAACCAAATGGAATTTTAGATAACCTTACGTTGCATCATCCTAATGAAGCAGCCCGCCATAAGCTTTTAGATGTAATAGGTGATCTTGCGCTTATAGGTACACGTATTCGCGGAAAGGTCATAGCTAATAAACCGGGACATTATATTAACACCCAGTTTGCAAAAAAGCTGTCTAAGTTGATAAAAATAGAGAATAGGAACAAAGTTCCTACGTTCGATTTAAATAAAGAACCTGTAAAAGACGTTAATGCCATCATGGAAATGTTGCCACATAGGCCACCTTTTCTTTTGGTTGATAAGATTTTAGAATTAAGTGATTCGCATGTGGTTGGTTTAAAGAATGTTACCATGAACGAACCTTTCTTTGTAGGACATTTTCCAGGAGCTCCGGTAATGCCGGGAGTGCTTATAGTAGAGGCAATGGCGCAAACAGGAGGAATACTTGCCTTAAGCACGGTTCCAGATCCAGAAAACTACCTGACCTTCTTTATGAAGATCAATAATGTAAAATTTAAAAAACAAGTAAATCCAGGTGACACCTTAATTTTTAATCTAGAATTGATTACACCTATACGTCGTGGCATTGTACATATGCAGGGAAATGCGTATGTTGGGAACAAATTGGTCACGGAAGCCGAGTTAATGGCGCAAATTGTTAAAACTAAAAACGTATAAATGAACCAACCACTTGCTTACGTCCACCCGGGCGCAAAAATTGCTAAAAATGTTGTTATAGAACCGTTTACAACCATACATAATAATGTGGTGATAGGTGAGGGCACATGGATTGGCTCAAACGTTACCATCATGGAAGGTGCACGCATTGGGAAGAATTGTAATATTTTTCCAGGGGCAGTAATTTCAGCTATACCTCAAGATCTAAAATTTCAAGACGAAGAAACAACAGCCGAGATAGGCGATAATACAACGATACGTGAATATGTAACTGTTAACCGCGGAACGGTAGATCGCGGTAAGACTGTGATCGGTAAAAACTGCCTTATTATGGCGTATTGTCATATTGCACATGATTGCTTTGTTGGAGACTATTGTATATTTTCAAATAATAGCACCTTGGCAGGACACATCACCATTGGAGATTACGTTATCTTAGCAGGAATGACTGCCGTACATCAGTTTTGTATGATCGGAAATCACGCTTTTGTAACAGGAGGTTCGTTAGTTCGAAAAGATGTTCCGCCTTTTGTAAAAGCAGCAAGAGAGCCTCTTTCATATGTAGGAATAAATTCTATTGGTTTACGTCGTAGAGGGTTCTCTCCCGAAAAAATCAGAGAAATTCAGAACATATACAGAATTCTTTATCAAAAAAATTATAATAATAGTCAGGCGGCCGAAATCATCGAAGCCGAGATGGAAGCAACACCAGAGCGTGATGAGATCCTTCAGTTTATAAAAAATTCGAAACGTGGTATCATGAAAGGATATTTCAGTTCCAACTAATTTAATACTAATTAATTACCCGCTATAGCGGACAATCATATGGCTACAAGTTCAGATATTAGAAAAGGATTGTGCATCAAGTACAATAACGATATATATAAAATCATAGAGTTTTTGCATGTAAAACCAGGGAAAGGACCTGCATTTGTAAGAACAAAATTAAAGAGTGTTACCAGTGGAAAGGTGATCGACAATACATTTTCTGCAGGCCATAAAATAGACGACGTTCGTGTTGAAACCCATAAGTTTCAATATTTGTACAACGAAGGTGAATTTTATCACTTTATGAATACTGAAGACTACTCACAGATCCGTTTGTTAAAAGAAGCATTAGATACTCCAGAACTTATGAAAGAAGGCGAAGTTGTAACGGTTATCATCAACACCGAAGACAATGCACCTTTATCTGTTGAAATGCCGGCTCATGTGATTTTGGAAGTTACTTCAACCGAACCTGGGGTTAAAGGAAACACAGCAACCAATGCAACGAAACCAGCAAAAGTTGAAACCGGAGCTGAGGTTAATGTACCTTTATTTATTAATGAAGGAGACAAAATAAAGATCGATACGGAGAAAGGTCAGTATCAAGAACGTATCAAAGAATAAATAGATCAAATGAAATTTCAAATACCTCAAAATTTAGAAGATGTTGCACGTATCATTAATTGCGATTATATTGGTGATGCGCATTTTCAGGTATTGGGTATGAACGAGATTCATGTGGTGACCGCTGGAGACATTGTCTTTGTTGATCATCCCAAATATTACGATAAGGCGTTGCAGTCGGCGGCAACTATCATCCTTATAAATAAGGAAGTTGTTTGTCCTATAGGGAAAGCCCTTTTGATTTCAGATGACCCCTTTCGCGATTTTAATAAATTAACACAGCATTTCCGTCCGTTTGAACCTGCGCGCGCCGTTATTGCCGACTCCGCCAAAATTGGTACACATACGGTCATTCAACCCAATACTTTTATTGGTAATAATGTGATTATCGGTGATGATTGTGTGATACATTCTAATGTATGTATCTATGATAATACAGTTATAGGTAACAATGTAACGATCCATTCAGGCAGTGTACTGGGAAGCGATGCTTTCTATTATAAAAACCGTCCTGAAAAATTCGACAAATTGCTTAGTGGAGGCCAGGTGATAATTGAAGATAACGTTGACATAGGCGCCTTGTGTACAATCGATAAGGGTGTTTCGGCAGCCACAACTATAGGAGAAGGCACTAAACTAGATAATCAGGTACATGTAGGGCACGATACTGTGATAGGTAAGCGTTGTTTAATAGCTTCCCAAGTGGGCATTGCAGGATGCGTGGTTATTGAAGATTTTGTAACTATCTGGGGGCAGGTTGGCATTACTAGTGGAGTAACCATTGGTGAAAAAGCCGTAATTTCTGCGCAAAGTGGTGTGAGCAAGTCGCTCGACGGACATAAATCATATTTTGGCACTCCGGCAGATGATTTCAGAAAAAAATATAAAGAATTGGCATCTATTCGCCTTATCCCTGATATAATTGACAAACTAGACAAACTATAATGAGTATGACCGCTAAAGAGATCGTTAAAAACTTTTATAAGACAGACCTTTTAGGGGATGATCTTGCCTTGGATCAATATTTTCATAAAGATTTGGTTCTTATATGGAATAGTGCTGATGGGTTAACGATCATGCATTTTGATGACATTGCAAATTTCTTTACTGAAATTAGACGAACGTATGCCGATACACGAATTGAAGTAAGTCATCTTTTAGAAGATGATGGCCACGTTACCATGCGTTATAAGTATTACGTAAAAACCATCGAAAATCCTGATGAAGAGCTCGGAATTGCCCATTTTATTGTGATATGGGAGGTAAAGGACGGAAAATTATACCGTGGATATCAAATAAGCCAGCCTGCTACAGACAAGGATGACACACAAAAATCCTATCACAGGGTTAAAGTCTAAATTCTTTTTGTAAACAAGTCTAAAAAAGTATCTTTGCATGGCTTTTAAAGGCAAACATTTCAGAAATCATTCAAAATAAATAAGCAATACACATGAGCGTATTAGTCAATAAAGATTCAAAAATAATTGTACAGGGTTTTACAGGAAGTGAAGGTACCTTTCACGCCGGTCAAATGATCGAGTATGGAACCAATGTTGTTGGAGGTGTTACTCCAGGTAAGGGCGGACAAACTCACTTAGATAGACCTGTTTTTAATACAGTAGAAGAAGCTGTAAAACAAGTTGGTGCTGATACTACCATTATTTTTGTGCCACCAGCTTTTGCTGCAGATGCGATCATGGAAGCTGCAGATGCAGGTATTAAAGTTATTATAACGATCACAGAAGGGATTCCTGTTGCAGATATGATCAAAGCAGCCGATTATATTAAAGATAGAGATTGTCGTTTGGTAGGCCCTAACTGCCCAGGTGTAATTACGCCAGGTGAAGCAAAAGTTGGGATCATGCCCGGATTTGTATTTAAAAAAGGAACTGTTGGAATCGTTTCAAAATCTGGTACACTTACTTATGAAGCGGCAGATCAGGTGGTGAAACAAGGTCTTGGAATTACCACAGCTATTGGTATTGGTGGAGATCCCATCATTGGAACTACAACCAAAGAAGCTGTTGAAATGTTGATCAATGACAGTGAAACAGAGGCAGTAGTGATGATCGGTGAGATTGGTGGACAACTAGAAGCCGACGCTGCGTTATGGTACAAAAATAGTGGTAGCAAGAAACCAGTCATTGGTTTTATAGCAGGTGAAACCGCACCAGCAGGTCGCACAATGGGTCATGCAGGAGCTATCGTTGGCGGAAGTGACGATACTGCCCAAGCTAAGAAAAAGATCATGCGCGAATGTGGTATTCATGTTGTGAATTCACCCGCTGAAATAGGAAAGAAAGTAGCTGAGGTTCTTGGATAACTTCAGAAGGAAATATTAAGACAAAAGCCCTGTTTATTTAGCAGGGCTTTTTTTATATTTGATAAACGCATCAAAAACAAATTATATGAAATTACTCGAAGGAAAAACTGCAATTATCACCGGAGGAAGCCGCGGTATTGGAAAAGGTATTGTTGAAACGTATGTGAAACACGGCGCAAATGTTGCCTTTACTTACAATTCTTCTGCCGAAGCCGCCGAAGCACTAGCTAACGAACTTTCCAAAGATGGCATTAAAGTAAAAGCTTATAAAAGTGATGCAGCGAGTTATGATCAGGCACAACAACTAGCCGAAGACGTACTAAAAGAATTTGGCAGTATTGATATTCTAATCAATAACGCAGGAATCACTAAAGACAACCTTTTGATGCGTATTTCTGAAGCCGATTTTGATACGGTTATTGAGGTCAATCTTAAATCGGTTTTTAATATGACTAAAGCGGTTCAACGCGCCATGTTAAAGCAACGCAAAGGCTCTATTATAAATATGAGCTCTGTGGTTGGAATCAAAGGAAATGCTGGCCAAACAAATTATGCGGCTTCAAAAGCAGGTATTTTAGGCTTTACTAAATCGGTTGCCTTAGAATTGGGCTCACGAAATATTCGCTGTAATGCCGTTGCTCCTGGTTTTATTGAAACTGAAATGACAGGCAAATTAGATGAACAAACCGTGCAGTCATGGCGTGATGCCATCCCGTTAAAACGTGGAGGATCTCCTGAAGATATCGCAAATATGTGTGTATTTTTAGGATCGGAGTTGTCTTCATATGTAACGGGTCAGGTACTAAATGTAGACGGCGGAATGCTTACGTAATTAAGCCAGACGATTTTAGAATGTCGAAGGCGTTTTTATACACCCCATTCAAACTCGTACATTGTAAATCGTATTTTTAATGTCTCCAGAAACCATTTTATATATTGTCATTGCCGCCTGTGTTTCGCTTGGGTTGGCTGTCTTTATGTATGGTTATAAGCCAAAGTATAAAGGCAATCTTCGCTGGCTTTTTGGTGCACTGCGATTTATAAGTTTGTTTGCTATTTTATTGCTCCTGATCAATCCGAAATTTAAAAGTGAAAGTTATACGATTGTAAAACCTAAATTACCAGTTTTAGTTGATAATAGCAGTTCTATCAAAGAATTGGATCAAACGGCAACTGTCTTAAGTATGATAGACGAGCTTCAAACCAATGAAGTTTTGAATAACAAGTTTGATATTTCCTTTTTTCGCTTCGGAAGTGATTTCGATCAGCTAGATAGTTTATCCTTTTTAGAAAAAAACACCAATATCACTAAAGCTTTGACCTCGGTACATGATCTTTACAAAGATCAAACCGCACCTACATTGCTAATTTCAGATGGAAATCAAACTTTAGGGAGTGATTATGAATTTACAGGATCTATCCTTAAAAACCAGATATATCCATTAATTTTAGGCGATTCTATTCACTATACCGACCTAAAAATAGAACAACTTAATACTAATAGGTACGCTTTTTTAAAGAATCAATTTCCTGTTGAAGTAATTCTCGTATATAGCGGCGTTGGTGAGGCTGACTCGCAATTTGTGGTGACTCAAGGCAGCGCTGTCATATTTAGACAAAATGTATCTTTTTCAGAAAAGGAAAATACAAAAACACTAGCATTTACTCTCCCAGCGTCAAGTGTAGGCTTACAGCGTTATACAGCACAATTAACACCTTTAGAGCGTGAAAAAAATAAAGTAAATAATACCAAGCGATTTGCTGTTGAGGTTATTGACCAAGCGACAAATGTTCTTGTGGTAAGCAAGATCATTCATCCAGACTTAGGAGCTTTAAAAAAGGCGATCACTAGTAACGAGCAGCGACGTTTTTCGGTGAAAAAATCAAGCGAAGCAATTTCAGAATTGAACGAAAGTCAATTAGTGATTTTGTATCAACCAGACCGAAGTTTTTCCGCAATATTTTCCGAAGTAGAAAAGCTTAAAAAAAACACGTTGGTACTAACGGGGCTTCAAACTGATTGGAACTTTTTGAATAGGGTACAGACCAATTATCAAAAAACAGCTTCGGGCCAATCTGAAGAGGTTTCAGGAACATTGAATCTAAACTACGGGACGTTTGCCATTGAAGATATAGGTTTTGATGATCTTCCTCCGCTTAAAACACTGTTCGGTGACCTTTCGGTTAACATTCCGCATGAGGTATTATTAGAGCAATCGATCCAAAATTTTATTACAGACAGTCCAATGCTTACAACCATGGAGTTAAATGGGAAGCGTGATGCATTATGGGATGGCGAAGGCCTTTGGAAATGGCGAGCACAGTCGTTTGTGGCGAATAAGGACTTTATTGCATTCGATGATTTTATAGGAAAACTTGTGCAATATCTGGCTTCAAATAAGCGTCGAAGTAGGCTGGAGGTAAGTAATGAGACATTTTATTACAATAACAACCCCATAAAAATCTCTGCTCAGTATTTTGATCAAAATTATGTCTTTGACAATAGAGCTTCATTGAATATCAACGTTGTTAATTCGGCCGATGATTCTCAAACCGTTTTTCCATTGCTGCTGAAAAATAATTTTTATGAAGTTGATCTAAACAGTCTTCCCGCTGGTGAATATACTTATACGGTATCTGTTCAAAATGAAGCAGTTGCACGAAGTGGTAGTTTTACTATTCTCGACTTTAATGTTGAACAACAATTTTTAAATGCTAACGTAACTAAATTGAATCGTTTGGCGACTAATACACAGGGGAAAGCTTTTTATACTTCAGAGCTGCAGAATTTAATTGATTCGCTGGTAAGTGATCAACGCTATCAATCAATTCAAAAAAGCGAACAAAAAGTGGTACCTTTAATCGATTGGCAGTATTTGCTTGCCTTGATCGTTCTCGTATTAGCTTCGGAATGGTTTATCAGAAAATATAACGGACTTATTTAATTTAAAATAAAAAAGAATAACACATGGAAAAATTACCAAAAATTGGAATCCCCGTAATCATCATAGCAATTTTGCTCATCATAGTGGTGGCAAAATCGGCTGTAACGATTGGATCAGGGGAAGCGGGCGTACTGTATAAAACATTTGATAATGGTGTTGTCACCGATGGACCGCCACTTGGCGAAGGATTTCACCTAGTTGCTCCTTGGAATAAGGTCATCATCTACGAAGTTCGTCAGCAAGAATTGTTTGAAAAAATGAAGGTGCTATCTTCTAACGGTTTGGAGATCCAGATCGATGCTTCGGCTTGGTACGAGCCAGTTTATGATCAATTAGGAAATCTACATCAATCTTTAGGTGAAAATTATTTAGAACGTGTTATTATGCCGTCTATTCGCAGTGCAGCGCGTAGTGTGGTAGGACGATATACTCCAGAGCAATTATACTCGAGTAAGCGTGATGCTATTCAGGATGAGATCTTTGAGGAAACTAAAAAGATCTTGGATAACCAATATGTACAATTAAATGAAGTATTAGTACGTGATGTAACACTTCCAAATACGATCAAAGACGCAATTGAGCGTAAGTTAAAACAAGAGCAGGAATCATTAGAATATGAGTTTAGATTAGTTACAGCTGCAAAAGAAGCAGAAAAAGTAATAATTGAAGCCGAGGGTAAAGCAGAATCGAACAGAATTTTAAGCGCGTCCTTAACCGATAAGATTTTACAAGATAAAGGAATCGATGCTACTTTAAAATTAGCCGAATCACCTAATACAAAGGTTATTGTTATTGGTGGCGGTGAAAGTGGTTTGCCACTGATCTTAGGAGATAATTAAACGTTTTATTGTAATAAAAAAAGACCGTTTCGGATTTTCCCGAAACGGTCTTTTTTTTTACCTATTAGCAATTAATTAATTGGCTTTCTTAGATTTATACTTCCATAGTTTAAAAATGACTAAGGCGCTTAT
Organism: Ulvibacter sp. 2305UL32-6; assembly: GCF_058148545.1. Classification (NCBI taxonomy): domain Bacteria; kingdom Pseudomonadati; phylum Bacteroidota; class Flavobacteriia; order Flavobacteriales; family Flavobacteriaceae; genus Ulvibacter; species Ulvibacter sp. 2305UL32-6. The sequence continues at coordinate 299,490 of NZ_JBYVKA010000002.1, read as the reverse complement.
TATGGCAATCGATATTAAGATAACAGCACCTAGCACATTTCCATAGATAAAATATCCAGTTGCAAAAAGAGATGTATAGACAAAAACAATCCCTAAGAGCATGGACGCCAAATCAATTGTAAATACATCGTTAGTTTTTTCTAACGGAATATTTTGATCTCTTGCAATCTTTTTAAAAGGAGACCAGCCGCGACCGTAAGGAGTAACTTGATTATAGAATTTTGCTAAAGTTTGTGTGTCGGTCGGTCGAGTGACCAAAGTCACAATGATCCAGCTTGCTGTGGTAATTAAGACACCATAGATCAGTTTTTCATGGCCCTCGAGTCCTAAGTCTACAAACTCAAAAAAGAGCGCTAAGAAAAAGGAGACAATCATACCGGTAATTTCGCTATAGGCGTTAACACGCCACCAAAACCATCGAAGAATAAAAATAGAACCTGTTCCGGCACCAATTTGTAACAATATCTCAAAAGCACTTTTGGCGTTACTGAGAAAGAGTGCGATCACAGCTGCAAATACCATCAATAGTACCGTAGATATACGTCCAACGGCTACGAGTTCTTTTTCTGACGCGGCTGGCTTTAAAAAACGCTTATAGAAATCTAAGGCGATATAAGAAGATCCCCAATTTAAATGGGTTGAAATAGTACTCATAAATGCAGCGATCAATGATGCAATCACAATACCTAATAGTCCCGGAGGTAATTTTGTAAGCATGGCAGAATATCCGAGATCATGACCTATAACTGCATTTGGGAATTCAGCCCCAATATCTGATAAATTTGGATATAAAACCAAAGAGGCTAAAGCTATAATAATCCATGGCCATGGTCGAAGCGCGTAATGTGCTATATTAAAGAGTAGGGTTGCGCCAATGGCATTTTTTTCATCTTTAGCCGAAAGCATACGTTGAGCAATATATCCGCCTCCTCCAGGTTCCGCCCCAGGGTACCAAACACTCCACCATTGAACGGCTATTGGTACTATTAAAAGAACAACGAGCGATTTTGTGTCGCTGAAATCGGGAAGAAAATTTAATTTATCGGCAACGTTTGGGTGAGTAAGAAGGGCATTAAGACCTCCAATTTCTTTCATATTTACGATGTAAATGGCCGCCCATATAGAACCAACCATAGCAACTATAAACTGTAAAAAATCTGTAAAGATCACACCACGCAGCCCGCCAAACGAACTATAAGCCACTGTCACTAGTGAGGCGTAGAGTACGCATTCCCAAGGAGCTAGATCAAACATGATTCCTCCAATCTTGATCGCGGCCAGACAAACGGTGGCCATGATCATTACATTAAAAAAAACACCTAAATACAAGGCTCGAAAGCCTCGTAGGAATGCAGCTTCCTTCCCGCTGTACCGCAACTCGTAAAACTGGAGATCGGTTAAGACTTTAGAGCGACGCCAAAGCTTTGCATATACAAATACTGTAAGCATTCCTGTAATTAAAAATGCCCACCATACCCAGTTTCCCGACACGCCATCCTGTCGCACAATGTCTGTAACAAGATTGGGTGTATCTGCAGAGAAAGTGGTAGCCACCATAGAAATACCTAGGAGCCACCATGGCATATTGCGTCCAGAAAGGAAAAACTCTTTGGTGTCTTTTCCAGATTTTTTTGCAACCACCAAACCAATGATTAAGAAAATAACAAAAAAGGAAATAATTAGGATCCAATCAAGGGTTTTAAGTGTCATATGGAAGTTGTAAGGTTAATTCACTTGAATAAGGGCTCTGGCTTGACCCACCCAATCATCGCGTTCAATACGACCAGGGAAAAAGTCGATCAGCTCGGTTACCACACGTATATCAGATTCTTTTAAATTACTTAATTGTTTAAAAGTATAAATGTCGATCTCATTTAATTTTTCTTCAATATATGGGCCAATACCATTGATCTTTGTGAGATCATCGCGTTCCGATCTTATAGCTATTCCGAAGCTGTCATAATTTAAAGCTGGTTTTTGCTTATTATATGTAATAATGCTATTACTAACCTTTGCAGCGTTTCTTTCAGCAACTACGGCCTTATCTTGAATAGCTTCTTGCGTTTCTTTAACAACTGCGACAATTTTCGGTTTAATTTCAGTAAAAATAGTTTCGATATCGTTCACATGTGGTCTGGTCTTCAAGGCGTTTACTTCGCCTTTTAATCGATTGATTAATTTGCGAGAGGCGTCTTTTTGCATCCACAAAGACGAAAAATAACCGATAAGGAAGGTACTTAGCATCAGCATAAAAATACCGGCCATATTGGGTAACTGATTAATAAACTCTGTGAATTCCTGCATATTTAATAAAAAACGACTTCTATTCGTTGATTTGCCTCACGGCCACGTTTTGTGTTATTTGTATCGATACTTTCAGATTCTCCTTTTGAGATTGCCTTAATATTTTCTTCGTCAATGACTCCCTTCGAAATTAAATACCAACGAACCTGACGTGCAAAATCTAAGCCTAATTTGTAATTCTCTGAAGCAGCTCCAATATTATCGGTATGACCAATTATTTCAATAGAAATATTTGGATTCTGGTTCATTGCAACTTGTATTTGCTCCACAAGATTCTTTAGATTAGAATTTTCAATAATTCGAGCACCTTGAAAACCAGGATAAACTACAATAGCGTCTGGTATTTCGGGAACAATTGAATCAATTCTAGACTGGTCAAGACGTCTAAAAGCAAAACTAAAAGTATTGTTAGCTATGTTATTAGGTTCAAAATCAATATCTTGAATAACCGATTTTACAACTATTTTTTCTGAAGGAACTCCAGCTTTTTGCAATAGCCTTTTTACTTCCTTTCCTCTTTGAATACCCAAATTAGGTGATTCGTTATTTTCGTTTACACTATATAACGAAATTACATGCACTTCCTTATCTGGATTTCGAATTAGATGATTATATATTTCATCTGAAAACCCAGATAATTTGCTTGAAACATTTAAACGCCTAGAGTTTTTCGAAATTTCAATTCCATCTTTATAATGAAAAACAAGATCTCCATCTTCTGTGATCGCCTTTAAGCCGTGCTCTTCAATATTTATTATGGTAGGCTTCGTTTCTGAAACCAAGGTACTATCTATAATTAGTTCGTTTTTAAATGTAGCTTCCTTTTCTTGCTTTCTCTGAACCTCTGGTTCACTACTCAAATTGGTTGAATCAGAATTTGTACTTTCAATTTGTGCAGTTATATTTTTAGTAGATGGGTCTAACCAAGAATAAAGCCAAAGTCCAAAAAAAGACCAGACTAGAAAGACCATTAATGCTGTAAAAAAATTTTTCATTAAACAAAAATCCGCTGTAAACTAACACGTTACGATTTATGTGGGGATAGTAGACAAATCTAATAAAATTATCGTGTAAGACAAGAGTTAAATTAACATGATTTTTTAAGATGTATTATTTTTTTTCACTTTCTTTGTACCAAGACATGAGAACAAAAAATGTACATCATCACATTGAACTCCTTCGCTCCAGCGAGGTGCTTTGATAGTTGTATATTATAAACTATATCAAAACCCGTTTGAGCAATCAAGCGGGTTTTTTTTATGCCTAAAAATCAAATTATGAAAAAATTAAAAATTGCTATTCAAAAATCAGGTCGGTTACACGATGAATCATTGCGTTTGTTTAAAGACTGCGGAATCTCTATTGACAACGGAAGAGATCAATTAAAGGCCAATGCTTCAAATTTTCCAATGGAGGTATACTATCTTCGGAATGGTGATATTCCGCAATACCTTCAAGACGGGGTAGTTGATTGTGCCATCCTAGGTGAAAATATTCTTTTTGAAAAAGCAAGCGACATAACCATAATGCAAAAGCTTGGATTTTCTAAATGTCGAGTTTCTCTGGCTGTTCCGAAAAATGTAGCCTATAAAGGAATTTCAGATTTAGCAAACAAACGAATAGCCACCTCATATCCAAATACCACGCAATGGTATTTTATGCAAAACAAACTCAAAGCAGATTTACACATAATTAATGGAAGTGTTGAAATTGCACCTAATATCGGACTTGCAGATGCAATCTGCGATATTGTTAGTAGCGGAAGCACCTTGTTTAAGAATAATTTAAAAGAGGTAGAAGTAATTATGCAAAGTGAAGCCGTATTGGCCGTTTCTCCTTCTATTTCCAAAGAAATTCAGAGCATTTTAGACAAATTCCAATTCCGAATACAATCTGTTCTTAAAGGTCGAAATTCTCGCTATGTCCTGCTTAACGCGCCTAATGAAAAGCTTGATGAGATTTTTTCACTCCTTCCCGGAATGCGGAGTCCAACAGTGCTTCCACTGGCCGATGCGGGATGGAGTAGTGTTCATTCAGTTGTGAATCAAGACGTTTTTTGGGATGTGATCGACAAATTAAAACAAGCGGGTGCCGAAGGTATTTTGGTAAGTCCAATTGAAAAAATGGTTTTATAATAAGCTTATGCAGACAATCTTCAATCCATTACCAAAGAAATGGCCTAGCCTTACAAAACGACCTTCACAGGACACCACGACGCTAAATTCCATTGTCAATGATGTGTTCCGAAATGTACAAGAGCAAGGAGACGGTGCATTAAAAAAATACACTAAAGAGTTTGATGGGGTTTCAATCGATAATTTAAAGGTTTCTCAAGCAGAAATAGATCTCGCATTTCAGAAAATACCCCAAAACTTAAAAGATGCTATTGCCCTTGCTAAAGAGAATATCTATAAATTTCACAGCGCTCAGCAGCGTCCTAAAATTGAAGTAGAAACCACAGAAGGTGTCTTCTGTTGGCAAGAAAAACGACCTATATCAAAAGTTGGATTATATATTCCAGGCGGCACTGCACCTTTATTTTCAACGGTGTTGATGTTAGCAATACCAGCCAAAATTGCAGGTTGTGCTGAAATTATTCTTTGCACGCCACCCAATACACAGGGAGAAATAGCGCCCGAGATCTTATATACAGCAATGTTATGTGGTGTTACCAAATTATATAAGGTTGGCGGAATTCAAGCTATTGCTGCTATGACCTTCGGAACTGAAACAATTCCATCGGTATATAAATTATTCGGTCCAGGAAATCAATTTGTGACGGCAGCCAAGCAAAAGGCTCTCGATTACGGTTTAGCGATCGATATGCCAGCAGGACCTAGTGAATTGCTTGTTTTTGCAGACGAAACTGCGGTTCCTCAATTCGTTGCAGCCGATCTTTTGAGTCAGGCAGAGCACGGCGCCGATAGCCAGGTGGTTTTGGTTTCAACTTCCGAAGAAATCATAACACAGGTACAAGGCGAGATCACAGCACAAGTAAGAGGTTTATCAAGGAAAACCATCGCTCAAAAAGCGCTTGAAAATGCACGTTTTATAAAATTTTCCGACAAGGAAAGGAGTTTACATTTTATCAATCAATATGCGCCAGAACATTTTATAGTAGTATCTAAAGACACAAATTACTTTGTAGATAATATTCAAAATGCGGGCTCCGTGTTTATCGGTAATTATACACCTGAAAGCGCAGGGGATTATGCCTCAGGGACCAATCATACACTGCCTACAAATGGTTTTGCCAAACAATATAGTGGTGTGAATTTAGATAGCTTTTTAAAAGCAATCACCTTCCAAAAAGTAACACAGCCCGGTTTGGAAAAAATTGGTAATGCCATTGAACTTATGGCTGCCGCCGAAGGCTTAGATGCTCATAAAAATGCAGTGACCCTGCGCCTAAAAGCTATCAGAGATGGAAAAACTCAACTTTAATTTAATTTCTTTGGTTCGGCAAAATGTCGCCAAATTAAAACCGTATAGCTCGGCACGTGACGAATTTCAAGGGAATTCGTCTGATATGATCTTTTTGGATGCCAATGAAAACCCTTTTGAAACTAGCGTAAACCGCTATCCCGATCCGCAACAGAAAAACGTAAAACAGCTCCTTTCAATACAAAAAAAGGTACAGGAGAAACAAATATTGCTTGGTAATGGGAGTGACGAAATACTCGATCTTTTATTCCGCGCATTTTGTGAGCCTGCAGTCGATAATTGCATCACATTACCGCCTACTTATGGAATGTACAAGGTTTTAGCAGACATCAATAATGTAGAGAATCGTGAAGTACAGCTTACAAATGAATTTGAGCCCGATATCGATAAAATACTTAAAGCCCAGGATGAGCATTCTAAGCTGCTGTTTCTCTGTTCACCAAATAATCCTACAGGAAATCTATTTTCCGAAGAAAAAATAAAACAATTACTCAATAAATTTAATGGTTTGGTAGTCATAGATGAAGCGTATATCGACTTTGCCACGAACGGAAGTTGGATTGATCAACTCACGCAATATCCAAATCTCGTGGTGACACAAACACTCTCTAAAGCCTATGGTATGGCGGGAATACGAATGGGAATTTGTTTTGCTTCGGAAGAAATTATTGCAGTACTGAACAAAATAAAACCTCCTTATAACGTAAACGAATTGACACAACAACAGGCCGTAGCGAGATTGCAAAAACTCGAAGGGGTTGCCGATGAAGTTTCAAAAATCCTTTCGGAACGTTCTCGCCTTATAGTATCGCTTGAATCTTTGGGATTTGTCAAAAAAATATATCCTTCCAACACCAACTTTTTACTCATTCGGGTTGATGATGCAAAGAGACGGTATCAACAACTCATTAAAAACCATATTGTAGTACGTAACCGAAGTAATCAACCACTTTGCCAAAATACATTACGGATCACAGTGGGAACTTCCAAAGAAAACAACCAACTCATTAAAACACTAAAAAATCTAAATTCATGAAAAAAGTACTTTTTATTGATCGCGATGGAACCATTATCAAAGAAACAGCCGACGAGCAGATCGATGCTTTTGAAAAGATGATCTTTTATCCAAAAGCCTTTACTTACTTAGGAAAGATCGCAAATGAACTAGATTATGAGTTGGTGATGATCACCAATCAAGATGGTCTAGGCACCGAGGCCTTTCCAGAAGACACCTTTTGGCCGGTGCATAACTTTATCATGAAATCGTTTGAACATGAAGGGGTTGTTTTTTCTGAAGTTTATTTAGATAAAACGTTCCCACATGAAAATGCTGATACACGAAAACCTGGGACAGGCTTGCTGAAAAAGTATTTTGAACCAGCCTATGATCTGGAAAATTCTTTCGTCATTGGCGATCGCCTCACAGATATGGAACTAGCCAAAAATTTGGGAGCTAAAGGCATTTTTATCAATGATGAAACCCACCTAGGAACAAATGAAATTACGGTAAAGCGAGAAGAACTCAATGCCGTGATCGTTAAGGAAACAAACGATTGGCAACAGATCTATGAATTTCTAAAGTTAAAAAGTCGAGTTGCCACGTTAGTCCGTAAAACTAATGAAACTGATATTTCAATTCAACTAAATCTTGATGGTACCGGACAAAGTGAAATTGATACGGGCATTGCCTTTTTTGATCATATGTTAGATCAGTTAGCACGTCATGGTAACATGGACTTGACCATAAATGTTACCGGCGACTTAGAAGTCGATGAACACCACACCATTGAAGACACTGCGATTGCCTTAGGTGAAGTGTTTGCAGCAGCGTTGGGAAATAAACTAGGTATTGAACGTTATGGTTTCTGTTTACCCATGGACGACTGCCTAGCACAGGTTGCGATCGATTTTGGAGGCAGGAACTGGCTTGTTTGGGACGCTACATTCAATCGTGAAATGATCGGTAAAATGCCTACTGAAATGTTCTTTCACTTTTTTAAATCCTTTAGCGACGGTGCCAAAGCCAATCTCAATATTAAAGCTGAAGGAACTAATGAACATCACAAGATCGAGTCAATTTTCAAAGCATTTGCTAAGGCGATAAAGGCTGCAGTGAAGCGCGATACTGAGAAAATGATTTTACCAACTACCAAAGGAATGTTATAATGAAGATCGTAATTATTGATTATGGTGCGGGAAATATTAAAAGCATTCAATTCGCTATTGAACGCTTGGGTTTTCAAGCCGTGTTGAGCAGTAATGCTAACGAAATTACTTCGGCAGATAAGGTTATTTTTCCGGGCGTTGGTGAAGCAGCTAGTGCAATGCGGAAGTTAAAAGCTACCAACCTCGACACGCTTATTCCGCAGTTAAAACAGCCTGTTTTAGGCATTTGTCTCGGGATGCATCTGCTCTGTAATTATTCCGAAGAAGGCGAAACCAAAGGTTTAGGAATTTTTGATGTTGACGTCATTAAGTTTTCTTCGGAAGTAAAAGTACCGCAAATGGGCTGGAATACCTTAAAACCATTACGCTCACAACTGTTTGAAGGAATCAAAGAAGGCGAATTTATGTATTTCGTGCACAGTTTCTATGCTCCGCTTTGTGAAGATACCATTGCAAGCACAAACTATCAGTTGCGCTACAGTTCGGCTTTGCAAAAAAATAATTTCTACGGCGTTCAATTTCATCCCGAAAAAAGTAGTGCAGCAGGATCTATACTACTTCAAAACTTTTTAAAGCTATAATATGAGAATAATACCAGCAATTGATATTATCGATGGAAAATGTGTTCGACTTTCAAAAGGTGATTATAACACCAAGAAAGTTTACAATGAGAATCCGTTAGAGGTAGCCAAAATGTTTGAGGCGCATGGTATGAAATATGTTCATGTGGTCGATCTAGATGGAGCAAAAAGTAAGCAAATTGTCAATCATGCTATCTTAGAGCAGATCGCATCAAAAACTAAGCTAAAAGTTGATTTCGGCGGCGGATTAAAACAAGATGAAGATGTTCGTATTGCTTTTGAAAGCGGGGCGAGCCAGATAACTGGCGGCAGTATCGCCGTTAAGGATCGTGAAATGTTTTTACGTTGGTTGGATCGCTTCGGAAGTAAAAAGATCATTCTAGGCGCCGATGCATTGAACGAAAAAATTGCTGTGAGTGGTTGGACCGAAGTAGGTCAAGAAGATCTCATTCCCTTTATTAATCAATATGTGCACGAAGGAATTGAATACGTGATCTGTACCGACATCAGTAAAGATGGAATGCTAGAAGGTCCATCTTTTACCCTTTACGAACGAATTCTCTCTAAAACAAAAAATATCAAATTGATTGCTTCGGGCGGGATTTCAACTTTTGCTGAGTTACCAAAATTGGCTTCGTTGGGCTGCGAAGGAACAATTATTGGCAAGGCGATCTATGAAAACCGTATTTCTTTAAAACAACTTGAAAAATTTATTCTTAATGCTAGCTAAACGAATTATTCCTTGTCTCGATATCAAGGACGGTAGAACCGTAAAAGGGGTTCATTTTGAAAATTTACGAGATGCAGGCGATCCCGTAGCCTTGGCCTCTTTTTATGCGAAAAATGGAGCCGACGAGCTGGTTTTTCTAGATATTTCTGCTACGGAAGAAGGTAGGAAAACCTTGTCTAAGTTAGTTTTGGAAGTCTCTGAAGCTATCGATATTCCATTTACTGTTGGAGGTGGAATTTCTTCTGTATCAGATGTTTCCATATTGCTAAAAAATGGCGCCGATAAAATAGCGGTAAATTCTTCAGCAGTAAAAAGGCCAAAATTGATCAACGAACTAGCAGAAGCTTTTGGGTCACAGTGCATCGTGGTGGCTATTGATGCCAAACTTATAAACGGAGAGTGGATAGTTTTTGTAAGAGGAGGAAAAACTCGTAGTACCTATACGCTATTTGAATGGGCCAAAGAGGTGGAAGAACGGGGTGCAGGCGAGATTTTATTCACTTCAATGGATCATGACGGCGCTAAAAATGGATTTGCAAATGAGGCTTTGGCAATACTTACGGAAACAGTAAATATTCCTGTGATTGCCTCTGGAGGTGCAGGCAAAATAGAAGATTTTACAGCAGTGTTCCTTGATGGAAAGGCTGATGCGGCTTTGGCTGCCAGTGTTTTTCATTTTAAAGAAATAGCCATTGCTACATTAAAAAATGAATTAAAAATACAGGGAATTCCTGTGCGAATTTAAACCAAGTACTATGAAAATTAATTTTGAAAAATACCAAGATGGACTCGTTCCTGCGATCGTTCAAGATGCTATCACCCAAAATGTGTTAATGCTGGGCTATATGAACGAAGCGGCGGTAAAACAAACACTTGAGACTGAAAAAGTAACATTTTTTAGTCGGTCAAAAGAGCGCCTTTGGACCAAAGGAGAGGAGAGCGACAACGTTCTGAATTTGGTCTCTTTGGAAGTAGATTGCGATCAAGATGCGTTGCTCGTTCGTGTAAATCCGCAAGGCCCCACCTGTCATAAAGGAACCGATACCTGCTGGGGGAAACGAAATGCACCGTCATTCGGGTTTTTATCTAAATTAGAAGATGTGATCGAAGATCGTAAGGATAATAAGGAAAATGCTGATTCGTATGTTGCATCATTATTTCGAAAAGGCATCAATAAAGTTGCTCAAAAAGTAGGAGAGGAGGCTGTAGAAGTTGTCATAGAAGCCAAGGATAACAACGATCTCGCTTTTTTAAATGAGAGCGCCGATCTTTTATTCCACTTTATGATCTTACTACAAGCAAAAGGTTTTCACCTACGTGATGTAGAGAAAACCTTGCGTTCTAGACACAAATAATTTAGTACGAAGACTAAATACTGTCGTCCATTAACTTGATACGAATATTTGGATAATTCTTTCTGAATTCTTCCACTAACCCTATCACGTGAGCTGCACCAATGATCAGGACGCTCTTTTGTGCATCGCTGTTCATGATCTTTTGAGCCGTATTTTTGGCGATGCGTTCATTGCGCTCATCAAAATAACGCGTTCCTTCTAGGCATTCTGGCAGATCATTCTGCGTAAACCTAAAGGAAGCACTTTTATGTAGACGTTCTAATGATTTTTTAGAATTCACATAGCTCCCTAGGTTTCCTAAGATGCTCGGTAGTATTGCTTTGTTGTATTGTTTTTTGTTCATTTTTTGGTTAATCGCATTATCACCAGTTGGCTGTGCTACTTTTAAACAGGCATTCCATGCGTCGTGAAATTCTTTGTTTGTTTGCTGATCATCTACCCCTTGGAGTCGTTTAATTCCTTGTGCTAGGGCTAATTTTGCCGTTAGATCGCCGTCCTCATAGCGTGTAGGGACTTTAGAACCATCAACACCATATTTTTTGATGTAGGTATAGAATTCATGGTTTGCGTTATCGCGTAGATAACCAAAAGAAGAGATCAAATAGTCTAGATCGGCTGGAGACATGGAAGCGAAGTCATTTTTTAATAACGTATTAAAGGTATTTGTATCAAAGTCGAATGACGATCGCAAACTATCTGAAAGCGCATAAAAACGTTGATAGCCTTTAGACCAACCCTTTTTAAGGTATTCCCAGCTTATTGTGTCATTTGGCATGGGAGCTTCCACATAAATGGCCTGAGGATCATATTTCAATGCTTTTTTAAGCATCGGTTTGTAGCTGTTCTTTACAATTTTTGGAACGCCATGCATAGCGCCAATAATGTAGAGTTCTTTTTGACCTTCAGCTTGAGAGTAAAGTGAAAGCGTAGTAAAAAAGGTAGCCGCAAATAGAATAAATAGTGTTTTCATGGTATTGGTTTTAGTGATTTCTTCTGGAGCAAACCTACTTCAGAAAAACCAACGGGACCAATATATACAGTGGTTTGGGGCGAAATACACCTATTTTGTGGCGAGTTGTAGCCGATCTTTGACCTGTTGTGTATATGTTTTGGAAACAGGCACCTCAATTCCATTGCTCAAAGTCATAAATGGTTTACCTGCTTGTGTTTTCCATTGCCGAAAATGATACGGATTTATAAGAAAAGAACGATGTGTTCGTAAGAGTTCGGGGAATGCTTCGGAAATTACTGAGAGCTTATTCCGAATAAGTTGTTTCTTTAAAACAGGGCCATCTAGAAATGAAACTTCAATATAATTGTCGTCGGCTTTAACCGAAATAAGATCATTCCATAGTAAGCGAAGTCCTTCGTAGGTACCTTCCCCTTCAATTTCGATCTTTTGATCTTCCATTTTTTTGTTTTTATATTTTCCGAAGGCCCATCGTCCAGCAACCACGATAGGCAAAATGGTTAACATTGTGGGAAGATAAAGGCTGCCAATAAAGTAAGTAAGGGTATACGGATTGGGCTCGTTAGGAACAATAAGGTTTAGATAAACAAGACGAGCAATGATCCCGCCAAACAGAATAAAAGTTCCGAAGAAAATCAGCTCATGAGTTAACAACCAATGCTTATTACGGTTATATAACCAGCGTTGAAAAGGCATTTGGAGTAAATAAGCAATTGCTCCAACTAGTCCATAAACAGGTAAGAACATCAATTTTTCAGAAGTATTTAATTCATTGATGTCAAGTGGCTCGGTGGCAAAAAGAAATACAAAGATCCACAGCGCGAGGGCGAGGGCGATAATAATATGATGCTTTAATTTTGGATCGAATGGGTAAGAAATATTCAAGGCTCAACTTTAAATACGAATATAAAAAATGACGTCGAGACAAGCCCGACGTCATTTTACTTTTTTTAAATATCGCTTACTGTAACCAACCTTTTTGAGCGGCTCCTTTGCTATAATAATAGATAAAAATACCAAAAGCGATCACGATGACCGGCATCAGCATGGCGTCTAGTGGTCCGGAAACTTCAATAACGTTTGTTGCAAATAACCAGTATCCCATCTGAATCAGTAAGGCAATTAGGGAAATACCGAAAACGGGCATGGCTAGTTTTTTTCGTAGCAATAATAGGAGTGACCCTAGAACTCCAGCACCTACGGCTATCGCGAATACAATATAATACCATGAAGGCAATTCATTCATCAAACTAAGAAGTTCTGCTGGGTAGCTTTCAGCGAGTTTATCGGCCCAGATCGTAGCACCGAGCAGTTGAAATACCCCAAAGAGGTTCCATAACAGCGCAAAAACGGCGATGATCCAAAAGCTGGTTTTGGGTTTGTGTTGCGAATTCATACTTTTTAGGTTTAAGGTTATCAAGTAAATATACATTATTTTTGGTGGCATGTTTTTGAAGCGTCATTTCTATTTAGTTCATATTCAGTATTTAGGCTTTCGTTATCACGGCTGGCAAAAGCAGCCAGGTGTCCTCACCGTTGAGCGAATGATCTCAAGAACACTTGCTTATGTGCTCGATCACAAAAAATTTAAGATCTTAGCTTCAGGCAGAACTGATGCAAAGGTTTCTGCAAATCAAGCTTATTTTGAGCTTTTTTTAGACGGAGCCCCGCTGGAAGTAAAAAACTTTCTACCCGAATTCAACAAAAATTTACCGCCCGATATCAGAGCGATAGCGATTTCCGAAGTAACAAAAGATTTCAATATCATTGATGCTCCAATTGCAAAGGAGTATCTGTATTTGTTTTCCTTCGGAAGTAAGCAACATCCATTTGCCGCTCCCTTAATGGCTAATTGCCTCGAAGACCTTGACATTGCGCTTATGAAGGAAGCTGCTAAATTATTTGAAGGCACACATGATTTTAGAACGTATGCTTATAAACCCAATCCTGAAACGCAAACAATAGGAACGATTGACGTTTCTGAAATTTCAGAAAACACCTTTTATACCGCTAATTTTTTTCCATCGGAAAGTTATGTGTTTAAAGTGCGTGGGAAAGGCTTTAAAAGACATCAAATTAGGTTGATGATGGGCGCTTTATTCGATATAGGTCAAGGTAAGATGGATATGGATTTTTTCCGAAGAACTTTAGATCCAACCAACGAAATTAAGCTAGAACATATTGCTCAGGCCAGCGGACTCCTACTTAACGAAGTAGTGCTAGACGAAGAAACTGCAAAGGAGAATTAAAATAAATCATACGAAGTTTTGTAGTTTTAGGTAGCTGAGAAATTAATCATGCAATCATCAATTCATTATATCATTAATAAATCAACATCATGGCTATACCGACATCTGTTTTTGAATTTCTAAACAAGCTAAAAGAGAACAATCACCGCGATTGGATGCAGGAAAACAAAAAAACCTATCTGGCGGGTGAAAAGAGCTTAAAAAAGGTTTATACTGAAATAGAAATGGGCCTAAACAAGACAGATGAGATCGCCAAGACAAAAATTTTTAGGATCAATCGAGATATTCGTTTTAGTAAAGATAAAACGCCTTACAACGTCCACAGAAGTGTGAGTTTCAGTAGGGCAGGAGCGCATCGACGTGGCGGGTATTATTTACGTTTGGAACCGGGAAATAGTATGATGGCAGGTGGGTTTTTTAATCCGGAGCCAGCCGATCTGTTGCGAATTCGGAAAGAGTTTGAGATGGATACGGCCGAAATACGTCAAATACTAAGCGAAAAAGAATTTAAAAAGGCCTTTGATGGTTTTAATCAAGAGAACGCTGTTAAAACAGCACCTAAAGGGTTTAGTAAAGACGATGTAAATATTGACTTAATCCGACTTAAAAGTTATATCGTGACCCATCGTTTTACGGATGAGGAAGTATTACAGGATGATTTTGTTGAAAAGGTGGTTAGACATTTTGAACTACTGCGTCCGTTTTTCGATTATATGAGTGAGGTGCTCACTACCGACCTCAATGGTGTTTCAACCTTGTAAATTAGAAAAGCCCTTTCGATATAATCAAAAGGGCCTTAATAAACACTTAATAAAAAATAGATTGAAAATTACTTCAATCTAAACGTTACTCTACGCACCAACTGTCTTGCAGCCGATGACGATTTGTCAACAGAAGCATCTTCACCATTTCCTGTAAATGATAATCGGCTGGCATCAACACCTGAAGCAATTAAGATATCATAAACACGTTTAGCTCTTTTTTCAGAAAGCTGCACGTTATAGGCCTCATTGCCAATTTCATCAGCAAAACCAATGAGTTCGGCTTGAGCCGATGGGTTTTCCTTCATATACGTTTTTAGGAAGTTGATCGCACTTAAAGAATAAGTTTCTGGCTGTGTACTATTAAATTTGAAATATACATTCACATAACCATTTTCAATAAGTTCTTTTACTCCTAAACCTTTACCACCTCCAACTATGTAATCAGATTCGTTTACGTATCTGTTGTCTAAAGAAGGCTCCAATTCATCAGGAATACCATTTTCATTCTTATCGGTTGCGTATCCTTTAGTGTCTACGGCTACACCAGAAGGAGTATTAGGCTCGCGGTCTAAATAATCTGGAACACCATCCATGTCAGAATCGATCATATCGGTCTCAACTTTAGCCAAACGCTCTTCAAGTTCTTCTAATTTTGATTTAACAACGTTCTTCTCACTATACCAATCGGCATGTTTTGCATTTTTTCCTAAGTAAATATTGAAACCTGCAGAAACATTGTATAGGAGTCCATCATCAATTTGTCTTGAGTTTCTCTGAATCGCTTGAGTTCCATCCCAAGTTTTATCGAAACCAACATTCCCAAGTAGTGTGATGTCTACATTAAATGCTACACGATCTGAAAGTCTAATTTGTGGTGTCAAACCAGCTGCAACGTTCATTAAATGATCCGATTCATCATTACCTGCAGGCGTTTTATGGTTAAGGTTTGAATACCCCGCACCACCGTGAAACAATAGGCCAAATGTATTGGTCCAATCTGAAAAACCTAAAACATTTCCTACGTTAACAACACCTTCTAATGTACCACGAATGTATGTTGCTTCAAAAGGAAGGCTTCCGTCATCTTCAGTCAAGCTATTATAACCAAAAGTAGTTCTCACACCAAATTTCTCATTCATCATATAACGAACTCCTAATGATCCTTGAAACGGACTCGCGCCTTTGGTGAAATAACCATCAGCAAAAGAACCTGAAGGTTTTTGTAAACCACCACCTAATTCAATAGACCATTTATTATAAGCTGTTTCCGCAGAAGATATATCGGTATCTTGAGCCTGTGATAATAATGGTGCAGCACATAAAGCTGTCAGTAATAATAATTTTTTCATAAGTTGTTTTTTTTTTGATTTATACACCAAAATTAGCAACTTAGAATGATAAAAAATGCGGCTTAATCCGAATTAGGACAAGATTAACTATGCTTGAGCAAATCTTTAACACTCCCTTTATTTAAAGGGTGCTGGCCAATAGCTAATTAGCATTTTAGGGTGTTAAATTATGCTAATTTAAGGCGACCAAATCAAATAGTTGAACACTGCTTTTTAATCTTTCCTTAACAATGTTCATCATGCGTTTGTTTAATGCTGAAGAGTTCTCTGTATATAGATTGTATTCCTCAACAGTAAATTGTCCCATGATAATTCCTTTTAGGGAATTTCGAAATTTCATGTCTTTATGAATAGCATTTTCAATGTAATCTAACCGTTTATCGATAGATAGATCATAAAAAACATTTTTATGTTTCTTGATGTAATTGATGAATACGGCGACTAGTAATTCGCTTTGAAGTTTAACTACAGGTCTAATTGTGTTGTTTTGAAAGGATTCTTCGGAAGACATTCCGGATGTTACTTTGGCTGAAGGAATTTCGGGTCGTAGGGCTAACAAAGCCCTGTCTCTGGTGTCCATATCTTTTGGGTTTTAATAAAGATAGTCCAATCTTAAAGGCTAATAAGCTCGCTTCTTCCGAAGTTATACACAGCACTATTAACAGTATTCACGTTAAAATCATCTTAATCGAACTACCTGTTTACAAGGCTTTACGTACTTTTAAAAGAAAAATCATGACACAGGTTCACTCGGTAAATCCGTATTCCGAAGAAAAAATAGCGAGCTATAAAAAGCATACCAAGAAAGATATTTCGTCTATACTCCAGCAAGCCGATAAACGGTTTTACTCGTGGCGAGAGACTTCTTTTGCTGAAAGAAAGAAGCTTATGCTCGCAGCAGCTTCCGAACTGAAAAAGAATAAGCAAGAATATGCTGAAATGATGACTTTGGAAATTGGAAAACCCATTAGTCAATCGATCGCAGAAGTAGAAAAATGCGCCTGGGTATGTGAATACTACGCAAATGAAGCCAAAGAGCAAGTAGCCAATGAAACGATCAAAACAGATGCTTATAAAAGTTATACAAGTTACGAGCCCATGGGTGTAGTGCTAGCGGTAATGCCTTGGAATTACCCATTTTGGCAGGTTTTTCGTTTTGCGGCTCCAGCTTTAATGGCTGGCAATATTGGTGTATTAAAGCACGCTTCTAACGTCTTTGGAAGTGCATTAAATATTGAAAAGGTCTTTCAGCGAGCGGGATTTCCTGATCATTGTTTTACCACCTTATTAGTGGGTAGTGAAGCGATAGAAGCTATCATTGAAGATCCTATTATAAAAGCGGTAACGCTTACTGGGAGTGGGCCGGCGGGCTCTGCTGTTGCTGCCACTGCTGGGAGAAAGATCAAAAAATCGGTTTTAGAGTTGGGTGGAAACAATGCACTTATTGTTATGGCAGATTGCGACATGGATAAAACTGTTGATATCTGTGTACAAGCGCGCTTTCAAAATACAGGTCAGAGTTGTATTGCGGGAAAAAGACTTTTGATAGACGAGAAAATTTCCGAAGAGTTTATAGAAAAATTATTAATGAAGGTACGCGAACTTAAAAGCGGAGATCCTATGGATAAAGGCACATACATTGGCACTATGGCGAGAAAGGATCTGGCAAAAGAGCTCGAGGCGCAGGTTAACGCATCCGTGGAGCAAGGTGCGAAGATGGAGATAGGAGGTAAGCGACAAGGAGCTTATTTTGAGCCTACTGTGCTAACCGGTGTTACACCAAAAATGACCGTCTTTAAAGAAGAAACTTTCGGACCGGCACTTTCTGTGACTACGTTCAAAAATGCTGATGAAGCCATTGCATTGTCGAATAATTCTAGATTCGGACTCGGAGTATCGATCTTTACGAAGGATATCGAGGCTGCCGAAAAGATGGCATATCGCTTTGACGAGGGAGCAGTTTTTATCAACGAGTTGGTAAAGAGTGATCCAAGGTTGCCTTTTGGAGGTGTCAAGGAAAGCGGCTATGGGAGAGAGCTCAGTAAGCATGGTATTCGGGAATTTTTAAACCGAAAGACCGTTTATATTCAGAAATAAAAAAAAATCCAGACAAGTTTGACACCTGTCTGGATTCTAAATAAAATTACATTGTGAATTACTCTTTACTTAAAAATTCTTCTTTCGTTTGAATTTTAGGTAATTCCATACTATTCTTTTCGAGTGTTTTGGTGAATTTTGCAACTTCTTTATTCATGATATTTTTAAATCGTTCTTTCTCTGTATTAAATTCTGAAGAAATTAATTCATAGTTTAACTTGTGAGCGCCCGAAACTCTATCATAACTTCCAGCAACATTCGCATAGAGGTCACCCATTCGTTCGCGAAGTTCTGGTTCGGCAGAAGCAACATAGTTATCACCTGTAGTGATCACGAGATCCTTCCGAAGAGCTTCTAAAGCATCCCAGGCTTTTTGGGCTTCTTTTACGCCCTTACCACCTGCATCAATAGTGGCTTTTGCTGTTTTTTGAGTTTCATCAATTTGATGCACCAAATAGGCTAATTCTTCAACCATATCATACAATTCTTTGGTAAAAGCTTCCTGCTCTTTGCGTTCTGCCAAAGTGGTTATGGCAGAATCATCATATTTGGTTTCAATGATATGTTCATATCTGTCTTTCCCTTTGGTAAGTACGATTTTATATTTACCAGCAGGTATCCGTGGCGATGTAAATCCGCCAAAAGACAGCGTTTTCGCCGCCGCCATCTTCGGGTTGGTTGTATTAAAACTATAATTAACGACATTGATCCCTTTCGATTTTCCAGGAGATAAGGATGTAATTTTATTTCCGTTCATATCTTGAACTTCCATAGTCATCTTTCCAAAAGTATGTCGTTTCTTTAAATAATATACAATGCGTCCAGCGGTACTTTTGTTTTGACCAACAAACTGTGTTTCAGCACCAAAGTTTCCTGAAAATCCACTTTCTTCAACCATCGTAAATGGTTTATTTTTAAAGAAATGAACGTCTTTTGCTAAAATATTCTGATCTAGTTCTCGCAGCGGGCTAATATCATCAATGATGATAACACCTCTTCCGTGTGTTCCCATAACGATATCGTTTGTTTTCTTCTGAAGGTCGATAAAATGTACTGCCACAGGAGGCATGTTGTTTGTAAAATGTGACCAGTTGTCACCACCATCAATTGTAACATAAAGTCCGAATTCAGTTCCTAAGAACAACAGATCTTCATTTACATAATCTTCCTGAATGTTCCGTACAAACGCACGAACGTCAATATCTTTAGAGATAATTGATTTCCAAGTTTTTCCGAAGTCTGTCGTCTTAAGCGCGTACGGTTTCATATCACCCGTGCTATGACCGTCAAAAACAGCGTATGCGGTTCCTTTCCCGTGAATACTTGCTTCAATGTGATATACCCATGTGTTCTTCGGAACACCCGTTAAATTAGCAGTTACATTCGTCCAACTTTTTCCGCCATTGGTGGTTACCTGAACATTACCATCATCGGTTCCTACCCAAAGAATATCTTTATCTAAAGGTGATTCGGCAATGGTAAAAATGGTGGTATGATTTTCTGCGCCACTGTTATCTACAGACAATCCACCAGAAGCAGACTGGTCTTGTTTGGCTTTATCATTGGTTGTTAGATCTGGTGAAATGATCGTCCAGTTATCGCCCATATCATCAGAGCGGTGTACAAATTGACTTCCCATATAAAAACGATCAGGCACATGATTGCTTACTGCCATGGGAGCATTCCAATTAAAACGTAGGTCGGCGTCACCTTTCTTCGGAAGCGGTTGAATGGTTTTCGTTTTATTCTTTTCAACATCATAACGCCACACATTGTCGGCGCCTTGCATTTCAGAATAAATAATATTTTTCGTTGGATGTTTTAGCACACGGAAACCGTCGCCATATCCAACACTGTTCCAATCGCGAGCTTCCACGCCTCCTGGAGAAGAGGAGGGACCATACCAAGATCCATTGTCTTGTAAGCCGCCATACACGTTGTAAGGCTCAGCATCATCTACACTTATATGGTAGAATTGCGATAAAGGTAAATTCTCCACAATTTCGAAGGTTGTACCACCATTCCATGAGCGATATACACCACCATCGGTTCCAGAATAGATGATATCGCTGTTTTTTATGTCGAAAGTGATATCATGAATATCACTGTGCATATTTCCGAGGTCTTTAAAGGTCTTTCCTCCGTCACGACTAATCGATCCGCTTAAACCTCCCTTTACAATAATATTTGGGTCTTTAGGATCTACCGTTATTCTGGAGAAATAAAATGGTCGTACCACCAAACCAAAATCATTATTAAGATGTTCCCAACTCTGACCCGCATTAGTTGATTTCCAAAGGCCATTTTTTGAGGGCTCTTCTGTTTCCAAAACCGAATAAAGAATATTGCTATCACTAGGCGCCATTGCTATTGCGATACGTCCTAATTTTCCAGATGGAAAGCCATTATGGATCTTATTCCAGCTAGTTCCACCATTGGTAGATTTATACAAAGCACTGTTTAATCCGCCTGAGTTAAAACCCCAACCGGTACGTCTGAATTCCCACATAGACGCATATAGCACATTTGGATTTTTTGGGTCCATGATCACGTCGGCTGCACCTGTTGACGGACTCACATAAAGAATTTTGTTCCATGTTTTTCCGCCATCGGTTGTTTTATAAACACCGCGATCTTCGCTATCACTCCACAACGCGCCCAAAACTCCAACATATACTTCATCAGTATTATTTGGGTTGATCGCTATAGAAGCGATGCGTTCACTTTTTTCGAAACCTGGAATTTCTTTCCAGTTGGAACCGCCGTCAACCGATTTATAGAGCCCGTCACCAACAGAAACCGAATTACGGGTCCAAGTTTCGCCTGTACCCACCCAAATTACATTATCTGGATCTTTTGGGTCTAGTTTCACTACACCAATAGATTGAACGTGTTCGTCGAAGATAGGGTTAAAGGTAGCTCCGCCATCATTCGATTTCCAAACGCCACCTCCAGCTGTTCCGGTATAGATGATCCTTGCGTTAGTTGGGTGATTTTCAAGATCATTGATCCTTCCGCTCATAAGCGCTGGACCAATATGGCGAGCTTTCATGTCGCCAAAAAGTTCTTTTCCCTTTAGAGCGATTTCTTGTGCATTGGCGGTCAAAGGTAAAAGCGCCACTGCAAGTAGAGTTAAAAGTAATTTTTTCATTGTTTTTTGGTTTAATTTCAGAATAAAAAGTGGTTAGCTTCAACTTGCTTTTATAAGATCTCAAAAGCGGGTAAAAAAAATCCCCGAACGAGCAGGGATTTTTGTTTGGAATAAAAAGTGTTAATTTTTTGAACCTTCAACAGTAGCTTCAGGAAATTTAAATAAAGCCATGTCAACTTCAGGGTTCAAGGTGATCTCTTTTATCACCAAGTTTTGTCCCATCATTCCCATATCGAAAGGAAAATAGAGTCCGTCAACTTCTTGATAGTCACTCATAGTGTTTGTGCTCATTTGACCTTTCATAGGACCTGATGGAATTTCAGATTCACTAGCAATAGGTACAAAGTTTTCGGTGTCAAAATAGTGGAATGAAACATTTGGCTGCTCGATCCCGTCAACCATAAGTGGTTTTTGAGTTAGTTTAAGCTTAAAGGTTTCAGTTCCTTCTTTGGTTTCTTTTCCAAGCATTTCAACAGTGAACCCCTTATCCTTATAGTTAAAGAAAGGAGATGGGAAATCGCCCATTTGCTTTTTCATGTTTTCGGTCGTTTCAGAATCAGATTTCTCTGGTTGCATGGTCATAAAGTTGGTTGTCCACATGGTTTCACCATCAAACGCGACCTGTGTCATGTCTTGTCCTTGCAAGTTAATTTTAACCAATTGTTTGCCGTCTTTCAACTGATAAATATCTACCGGAATATCCATTCCTTGAGCATTTACCGAACCCGAAATTTTAACTCCTTCTAAGGCTCCCCAAGCATCCATTCCTCCAGTATTTTCGAAATAATTTGCAATAATTTCGTCAGCAGTTTGTGCTGTTAATGGTGTTACAGCGACAAATAAAAGTGCAATGAATAATGTTTTAAGTATTTTCATTTTATAATGTGTTAATTGTTTTACGTAAAAATAAGACGTTGACAACGTTATATTGTTACAAGGATGTTACTTTTTTTCTGAATTTAACATTTTAATAGATTGTATATTTACCTTAAAATTAGAGATATGAAATTTGGAAGCGTTGATAATCCAGGAGAAATTGATTTTACTTTACCGCCAGATCACGAAGGAACCAAAAAAACAATATCAAACTATTCGCCAGTAAAAACACCAAAACTGTATGTGGGATGTGCAAAATGGAATCGGGCTGATCTAAAAGGCTTTTATCCGCGAGGCACTAAGGATGAATTGGTTTATTATGCCACGCAGTTTAATAGTATTGAGCTAAATGCCACGTTTTATCGAATTTTTCCTGCGGAAACCTTTGCGAGTTGGTATGAGAAAACACCACCAAATTTTCGCTTCTTTCCGAAGGTATTTCAAGGCGTGACGCATTGGAAACGTCTCAATGACTTTGAAACCTATCTCAACGAATATATTTTAAACGCTTCCAATTTAAAGGAGAAGCTCGAGATGCCTTTTGTTCAGTTACACAATAATTTTGGTCCAAAAAATATGGATCGTTTGGTTCCATGTTTTGAAGCGATCCCTAAAGATATTCGGATCGCCATTGAATTTCGTCATACCGATTGGTTTAACGATCCCGTTGTTGCCAATGAACTCTATGATATTTTGGAACAGTACGATGTGACAAATAGTATTGTTGATTCGGCGGGGAGAAGAGATCTACTTCATATGCGACTCACTACCGATACTGCCTTTATTCGCTATAATGGAGCTAATCACGAAAGCGATTATACGCGCCTCGACGACTGGGTAGATCGTTTAGAGATTTGGATAGAACAAGGACTTCAGAATATCTACTTCTTTGTACATCAAAATATTGAAAAAGCATCCCCTTTATTGTCGGCTCACTTTATCAAGAAAGCAAACGAACGCTTTGGTACGAACTTACATATTCCGCATTTAGACAATCCAAATACGCTATTTTAAGACGTGCCTTGGAATATTTTTACCGAAAAACTAGCGTTTGTCTTGAAGGGCGATCTTATCAAAATCACTACCTGACGGACTTTCAAAAAGTTCTAAATCAAAATAGGGGACTGCTGCGAGGAGATGATCAAAGATATCAGCTTGAATACGTTCGTAATTCTCCCAGCTCTTGTCGTAGGTAAAACAAAAGATCTCAATAGGAATGCCTTTGTCTGTAGGTGCTAAGTGGCGTACCATTAAAAAAAGATCCTTATTAATTAATTCGTTCTCCACTATATACCCTTCAGCATAATTTCGGAAAACACCCAAGTTTGTCTGGTTGCGACCATTGATCAATTCACTTTTATCAACTTCCGTGATTCGATTAAATTTAGCAACTTCCTTTTCACGATGCTCAATATAGGGTGCGACTAGCTGTATTTTTTGGAGTCGCTCTCGATCTTCCGAAGTTAAAAATTTAACCGTAGACTGCTTTATAAAGATAGAGCGTTTAATGCGTCTTCCTTCAGATTCTTGCATGCCTCGCCAGTTTTGAAAAGAGTCGGCGATCAAGTTATAGGTAGGTATAGTTGTAAATGTATTGTCGAAATTCTGAATACGAACGGTCGCTAGATTGATCTCTGTTACATAGCCATCTGCGCCGTATTTGCTAAAGGTGATCCAGTCGCCAATTCGTACAATATCATTCACTGAAACTTGCACACTGGCAACAAAGCCCAAGATGGTGTCTTTAAAAATTAGCAGTAAAACCGCTGAAGCAGCACCTAAAGTGGCCAAACTTTTGATGTTGAAGTCTGTAAGGAGGTTGATGATCAGAAAAATACCAACACCCCATGCAAAGATCATTAATACCTGAACATAACTTTCTAAAGGTTTATCGTGGTACTTTTCCTTGGTTTGAGAAAAATTACGAGCGGTGCGTAAAATACTTCGGAAAATGAATATTCCGAGAATAACTAGATATAAGCTGAGAATCGCGTGAATAGCCTTAAACAGATACGGATATTCTGAAAAGATAATAGGAGTAACATACCACAAGACAACAACAGGCACTACATGCGCTACATAACGTGGAAAATTACTTTTAACCAAATAATCGTCAAAGGTGCTTTTCGTTTTATTACTTAAGGCCTTAAATAACTGAATAATAAATTTGCGCACAACAATATCTAGTATCGTAATGATAGCAATGATCACGATAGAAACAATGATCATGTTTATCACTGATGCTAACTGCGCATTCATTCCTTCCTCGACAAAAGCATCTTTGATCCAGTTAAAGTAAAATGATAGATTTTCTCTACTCATTAAGATATTTTTTCTCCACATAAAAAGGGCCAAAAGGTAATAGTGAACACGCTAAAGCAATAAATAATACAAGATTAGACCAACCTAATATGCGCTGCATATAGAACGCTCCAGCAACATACAATAAAAACAAGACACCGTGCGCCATTCCTAATAATTGTACCATTTGCGGGAGATCCCAGATATATTTTAACGGCATCGCAATACCTAGCAATAACAAAAATGAAATAGCCTCAAGCGTGCTAATTACCTTAAAAGTTTTGACTGATTTTTTCACGTCTATTGATTTTTTGCAAAGATACAGGAACTATGCTCGCTATGACAATTTTAAGAATAATTTAGGTGAGTTAAACAGGTTCTAAAAGGTCAAGAATAGTATCTTTAGTACAAATATATATTCATGCAAGAACCTACCGCTCAAGAAACCATTATTAAATCTGCTGAAATTTATTACGACAAGTTTTTAGCGATTCTACCACGAATTGCCTTGGGAATCTTTGTGGTGATCTTGGGCGTCTTGATTGCCCAAGTTATTACCAATATCTATAAGAAAAGAATTCTGAAAAAAGCTGAGGATCCTTTGATGGCGCGCTTTTTGGCACAGGCTATTAAGCTAATACTTATTCTTATCGCAGTAATGCTGGCGCTTAATGTAGCTGGACTTGACGGTGTTGCTACGGGTATTTTGACCGCTGCTGGAGGCGCCGCAATCGTTTTGGGTTTTGCTTTTCAGGATATCGGAAAGAATTTTTTAGCAGGAATTATTTTGGCTTTCAATAGGCCATTTAATATTAATGACACGATTATGATCGATCCACACTTCGGAAAAGTTCGTGCTTTAAATTTTCGCTATACACACATAAAAACGAGTGATGGGCGAGATATTTTTATTCCCAACAGTGATGTATTGACAAAACCCGTTGAAAATTATACAGCCGATGGCTTTTTTAGAGTCGAATTTGTAGTCGGAATTGGCTATGAAGATAATATTGATCATGCCAAAGAAATTATTATGGATATTTTAAATAACCATAAGTCGGTTGTACATAATGAGACCCATGAAAACTTTGTGATCGAAAATGAATTAGCGCCAAGTACTGTAAATCTTAAAGTTTTCTTTTGGATCCATACCGAAGATTACAGAAGAGCTTCACGTCAAACAAGAGGAATAATCATCAAATTGGTCAAAGAAGCATTTATTAAAGCTGAGTTTATTATGCCAGGTGATATCACGGAGCTTAAGCTTTATGGAGGTTCAAGTGACATTCCCGTTGCCGTAACTATGATGAATAACGAAAGAGATTCAAATTAATCGCAAGGAAGTGGTTCGTTGAGGGTAGGGTATCCACCATTTCTTCGGAAGCTAAAGTGCCACCATTCGGTACGTACCGTTTGAAAACCATGTTTGCGCATGCCGTTAAAGAGTAGTTTTCGGTTTTCGAGAATTTCCGAAGAAAAGTTATAGTTGTCTATATGTGCTTCTCTTCCGAAGTAATCATAATCGCTTCCCATTTCAACATAACAGCCCTCCAAAGTTACTAAGGTCATATCGATGGCGGCGCCTTTATTGTGTATAGAACCTTTGCCATACGGATTGGCAACATAGGTAGGGCGCGGAACCTTTGCCCACATTTTTTTCTGAACGTCTAACGGCCGATAACAATCATAAAATTTTATTTTGTAACCACGTTCACAAAAATATTGATTGGCCTTGATGATGGCTTCGGCTACATCGGGTTGTAAAAGGCATTTGGGGCAATCGTATAGCACTTCGCCTATAAAATTTTCTGCCGTAGCGTATCTAATCTCATAGTCGAATGCTTCAGAAATGTTAGCCATATCAACCAACTGATTCGGTTGCGCTTCCGAAGAAAAAGGGAAAAAGAACAGAAGTGTATATAGGAGAATAAGGAATTTCATAAGTCGTTAAAATTAAGGATTTATTAATAAACTAATCTTTTATGACTTTGTACTTTTATAAAAAATCAAAAATATGAGATCGATCAAAGGAAAAGTTGCTTTTATAACGGGTGGTACAAAAGGAATAGGATATGGAATTGCTGAAATTCTTTTACAAAACGGTGTAAATGTGGCGATTACCGGAAGGAGTGAGGAGAGTGTGTCAGAAGGAGTTGCGCATTTGAAACAAACACTAGGTGCTCTTGGTAGCATCAAAGGGGTAGTTGCCGATGTGCGCGATTTTGAAAGTCAAAAGAAAGCCGTTGCAGAAACTGTAGCAAGTTTTGGCAAGATCGATTTTGTGATCGCAAATGCAGGAGTAGGACACTTTGCAAGTCTTGAAGACTTGACAATAGAGCAATGGCAAGAAACCATTGACACTAATTTAAGTGGCGCTTTTTATACATTTAAAGCAACTTTAGAGCAATTGGTTAAAACAGAAGGATATTATATTAGTATCTCGAGTTTGGCCGGGACGAACTTCTTTAGTGGCGGTACAGCTTATAATGCAAGTAAGTTTGGCTTAACTGGTTTTACTCAGGCCGCGATGCTTGATGTTAGAGACAAAGGTGTAAAAGTGAGTACTATTATGCCTGGAAGTGTATCAACCCATTTTAATGGGAACGAACCTAGCGAGCAAGATGATTGGAAGATTCAGCCAGAGGATATTGGAAAATTGGTTTTAGATCTGCTAACCATGCACCCACGTACTTTACCTAGTAAAATTGAGGTGCGACCAGCTAAAGCAAAAAAATAGGAGCGTATTAGTTTGTGCTCCTAAAAATTATAAGTGAAAAATTATATGCTAAGCATCCTGTTTGCGCTCAGTATGAGTCTGAATAGTTTTTATCCAAGCCACGGCATCATCTAAGGAGTGAAACTTCTTAATTCTACTGTGGAAGAAGATCTTTTCGAGCACCACATTCATTATTCTTAATTTGTCGTAAGCAACAATGGCGAAGGCGTTTAGATGGTGTCGATCTTGAAAAAACCGCAGCCAATCTTGCGCGTTTATAGAGTAGGAATGAACCCGGTTAGAGATGTACGAGACCTTAATGCTTCGTGTTCCGTAAAAGTCGTATACAGCTTCAATAGCTTTTTCGGCAAGCTCCCAATTATAATGTGCATCTTCAAATATTTCACCGATCACATAATGATCGAATATATAAAAATTTCCGAAGTCAAAAGAAAGTTTCTTTTGATAAAGCTGCTTGTATTTTGAATCTTCTACCTTCAAGATTGGGGGACCAAGGGTTTCTATAAAAGTACTTTAATATTATGAGATATGCTCAAAAAAAAAGCAGCACCCAAAAGTGCCGCTTTTTTTATAAACTTTATGTTCTTTAGTTAGCCGATAAAAGCGCTAAGAATTTGTCTAGATTTGGTAAAATAACAATTCTTGTTCTTCGGTTGGCGGCTCTACCTTCCTTAGTGTCATTTTCGGTTAAGGGGTGATAGCTACTTCTTCCTGCAGCAATTAATTTTTCTGGGGCTACGCCATAATCTTCTTGTAATGTTCTAATTACTGCGGTTGCACGTTCAACGCTTAATTCCCAGTTGTCTTTAATATACGCACCAGGTTTTACGGTTTGTGCATCGGTATGACCTTCTACCATAACTTCTAAGGCTGGCTCACTATTGATAACATTAGCGAGGCGCTCTAGCAATTTATTAGCTTTCGGATTTACTTTATAGCTACCCGATTTAAATAACATCTTATCTGAGATCGTAATCATAACAACCGTTTCGTTGATGTCAATTTTGATATCATCTTCTTCACCGTCGGCAATTAAGCTGTTGTCAAGATTCTTTTTCAGATTATAAGAAACGATCAGGTTCATTGAATCCTGCAACGTTTTAGCCTGTGCTAATTCAGCTTGATTTACATTAGCTAAAGCTTTCTTCATTTGCTCTTTGTCTTTGTTGGAAACAGCAACATTTCCATACATTTGAAGTCGGCTATCGCTCAACTCTTGAAGGCTTGAATTTGAAGATGATAACGATTGTATCTTGGCATTGTAGTTAGCTACGCGTTCTTCAATTTTAGCGTATTTCGCCTCGATCTCTTCTTTTTCAAATTGTGTTTTAGCGAGGTTGGAACGAGTATCGTTGTACTGATTTTCAAGTTCAACGTACTTTTTTTTCGAGACACATGATACAGTTAAGATCATAAGTGCCAGCATGGGGAGTGCTCTTGTTACATTTTTCATATTGTATGTTTTAGGTTTGGGTCAAATATACGTAGGTATAAGGCTAATAAAGTGCTTACAAAAACCTATTGTTTTGTTAAATGAGCCTTAGAAAAGTGATGGAATGTTAAAAAAACACCTGCATATACTAAAAGCTTGAAGAAGTACGTTGTTCACTTATTTTTTTGAAAAAACGGACAAAAAAAGACCGCGAGACCTTAATTCTCGCGGTTTTTACAACATTCTGTAAGTTGATCCTATCCTAAATAGTTCATTAGAATATGACTTTTCGATTCGTGTTTAAGACGACGAATAGCTTTTTCCCGAATTTGTCTAACACGTTCCCGACTTAACTCGAACGTACTACCAATTTCGGCAAGTGTTAATGCAGTTTCACCATTTAAACCGAAGTTAAGTCGTACAACGTCGGCTTCACGACTTGAAAGAGTCTCTAATGCACGGTTAATTTCAATTTTAAGCGATTCTTGCATAAGTTCATTGTCTGGTCTCGGACTCTTATCGCTACTTAAAACATCATAAAGATTATTGTCATTTTCGCCCTCCTGAAAAGGTGCGTCCATAGACAAACTCTTAGAAACATTTTTCATGGAAGATTTTACGTTTCTTATAGAAATTCCTAATTCATTTGCGATTTCCTCTGCAGTTGCCTTACGCTCATGTAATTGTTCAAGATGAATAGACGCCTTTTTAACCTTATTAATGTCTCCAATTTTATTTAATGGTAAACGAACTACTCTAGATTGTTCTGCAATGGCTTGCAAAATAGATTGTCTGATCCACCATACCGCGTATGAAATAAACTTAAATCCACGGGTTTCATCAAAACGCTTGGCGGCTTTTACTAGTCCAACATTTCCTTCATTTATAAGGTCTGGCAGGCTTAATCCTTGATTTTGGTATTGTTTAGCTACAGAAATCACAAAGCGTAAATTGGCACGTGTCAATTTATTTAATGCATTTTGGTCTCCGTCGCGAATTTTCTGTGCTAACTCAACTTCCTCCTCAGCGGTTATCAAATCGATCTTACTCACATCTTGCAAATAGCTATTAAGCGATTTGGTTTCTCTATTGGTAACCTGCTTGGTAATTTTGAGTTGTCTCATATATGAAGTTTGGTTTTTATATTTATAACACAGTATAATAACATCTAAATAGGACAAATCCAAATTCTTAACAGTATATGTTAATAATAATGATGTTTTAAAAACCTTTTTTATCTTTTCATCAAAAAAGAAATGATGCAACTTCCAACAGATCTCCCTAACCCTGACGACAATACGCCAATAGATTTTTCAAATCCAGCCGATATTATTATTTACGTGGTTCTTCCAATCATTTGTGTAATTTTATACTTTATTTGGAGAAATTCTCGAAAACCGAAATAGTTTTAGATAATTATCGTCTTTGGTTTAATTATTGCTTCGTACTATTTAGAATATAACTGCATGAAAAAGCTATTTTTCCTTATTATTTGTGTGACAACCATTGTTTCTGCCCATGCGCAGTTGGACACCAATACTGAAACTGTAGAGTTTGAGTATAAAGATACCGAGGTGGAAACTCCAACGGGTTACGAGCTTCCGGCGTTTAAAATTCCTAGCTTGCGCGAGCCAAAAGACCCTGTACAATCTGCTATCGATAGTGATTTAGGCCTTAACAAGCCTAAAAAATTAGATATCACCAAAGGCGATGGACTGATGGATTATACAACAAATAAGGCGCCACGAGCTTTTACAAAAGACAAGACCAATATTACTCCCTTGGGAGAAGATCAAGCGTTGGGGGAGGTTCGAGTAAGAGCATCTAAAGTGAATGTGGTCTACCGAGACCATGAATATGTTGATGGAGATCGAATTCGAGTATATGTTAATAAAGACGTGGTTCGTTCCGATATTGTATTGACGGGATCGTTCAACGGACTCGATATTCCGTTGCAACCAGGCATTAATGAAGTAGATTTTTTAGCTCTTAACCAGGGTAGTTCTGGGCCAAATACAGCTGAGCTTCATATTTATGACGAAAACGGACAACTTGTCTCGGCCAAGAAATGGAATCTTCTCACAGGCTATAAAGCCACTATTATTATCATTAAAGAATAATTTTATTTTTTTCTTCGGAATATACAGTTTTATCTAAAATGTAAAGTATATTTGTCATTATGGAAATTATACTTTCCAAATTTATGTATAATTAAATTTTCCGAAGATGAATTTAAAATCGATACAAGACTGTGAACGCAGAGGGGCAAACCGTTTAATGAATTTCAGATTATCCAATAAATGGAAGCGTTATGGTTGGATTGGGTTTGCCGTAGTATTTGCCATACTACTAAGTACAAAGTTTTTTGATGGAGATCTAGAGATTCTCAAAAATATACTAAAGAAAGTTTCTTTGGTTTTTCTTTTTATCGTTGTCATTTCAAAAGAGGAAATAGAGGATGAGCGTATTCAAAAAATGAGAGGTCAGGCCTTTTCCTTTACTTTTTTGGCGGCAGTGTTATATGTGCTGTTTCAACCTTTAATAACTTATTTTGTTGCACTTCTAATTAAACCCGAAAAAGCAGCGGTTGAGGATCTTGGCGATTTTCAAATACTTTGGTTTATGCTTATCGTTTATTTAATGTTTTTTCATTTTGTTAAAAAGCGAGAATAATGAAGAATACACTCAAAGTAGAACGTGCCATCCTCGGCTTAACCCAGGAAGATCTCGCCCAGCAGATAGGGGTTTCTCGTCAAACGATTAATTCGATCGAAGCCAACAGATATGTGCCCTCAACAGTGTTAGCATTAAAATTATCTGAAGTCTTTAGTAAGCCCGTAAATGCATTTTTTTCTTTAGAATCTAGCGACTAATTTATCGAATTGCGCTATCTTTCAGTATGCTAGAAATAAGACCCAACTGCGAACATTGCAACAAGGACCTGCCTTATAACGCTACAGATGCGATGATCTGTACTTTTGAATGTACCTATTGTAAATCATGCACAACAACTGTTTTTCAAAATGTTTGTCCGAATTGCGGTGGCGGCTTTGCACCAAGGCCAATTCGACCTTTAAGACATTTGGTAAAACATCCGGTTTCTTCGGAACGAGTATTTGCTCCTAAAGATCTTTTAGAAGTAGCAAAACAATTTAAAAAGTACGGACATATCAGTCCGAAAGACCGTTAGTCACTTCAGAAGTAATATTAATGACCTCGCCACTTTTCATCATGTCAATGGTAAAATGGTCTACGCGATATCTCACCAATCGCAATGTAGGAAAGCCAACAGCCGCGGTCATTTTGCGAACCTGCCTAAATTTTCCTTCGGTAATTATGATTGAAAGCCATGAAGTAGGACCATGACGATCATCGCGAATTCGCTGCTTGGTAGGAGGGAGCGCAGGAATTTGGATTTGTCTTGCCTTGCTGGGCTTTGTAGTGTATTTGTCTCCATTAATCCCTATTTCAACGCCTCTTTCTAACTGTTTAATAGCTTCTTCTGAAATAATCCCGTCAACTTGAACGTAGTATTCCTTTTCAACATGCCCTTTATTTATATGATAGCTAAAGGCTCCGTTGGTTGTAAGAAGCAGTAGCCCCTCACTTGCTTCATCTAAACGTCCTACTGCCATAGTACCCTCAGGAAAAGGATAGAGCTCTCCTAGAAAGCGTTTCTTCTTTGCTTTGGCGTCATTTGTAATGAACTGGCTGAGATAGCCGTAGGGTTTATATATCTTAAAATATTGATGATTCATTAAAAAATTGAATTCCCGAGGGAAACTTCCGAAGTAATTTCGGCAAAAGTAAAGAGAATTGTTGCAAAAAAATGGAATAACGTTAAGAAAAGCTTTGAAATAATATGGAATGAACCTATATAAACAGTACCTTTGCGGTTATAATCTAAAACACGATAAAAGTACATGGCAGGATCACAAGAGACCTACGGAAAAAAAGAACGAGAAAAGAAGCGCTTAAAGAAGCAGGAAGAGAAACGTAAAAAGCGCGAAGAGCGTAAGGCCAATGCCGAAAAAGGTATTGATCAAGACAATATGTTTGTATACGTTGACCATAATGGTCACTTGGTGGATACGCCACCAGATCCGTCACTGAAGGTTGAGATTGAAGCTGAGGATATCGTATTGGGAATTCCTCCCAAAGAAGAAGGAGAAGAAGAAGATCCGGTACGTGAAGGTACTGTTGATTTCTTTGATAGTTCTAAAGGATTTGGTTTTATTATTGATGCTGAAAACAAAGAGCGTTATTTTGTCCATGTAAGTGGTACCCTTCAAGAAATTGTAGAAGGTAATCGCGTGCAGTATGAATTGGAAAGAGGACAAAAAGGAATGAATGCTGTAAAAGTGAAAAAAGTTTAAGACCAATAATGACTACATTTAAGGAACTTGGGGTACGCACTGATCTTATCAAAGGCCTCAAGGAACTAGGAATTAAAATACCTACAGAAGTACAACAAAGTACCATACCAGTTTTGCTTGCATCTCCAACCGATTTTATTGGACTGGCACAAACAGGTACTGGAAAAACGGCAGCCTTCGGGTTACCCGCTTTACAACAAATTGATCCCACAAAAAATAGCGTTCAAGTGCTCATTCTAGCTCCCACCAGGGAGTTAGTACAGCAAATTCAGAAACAACTTTTTAAGTTTACAAAATATGCTGAAAGTAAAATTTTTGCTGAAGGTGTTTACGGCGGTGAGAAAATTGATATTCAAATAGCACGTCTACGTAGAACAACACATATTGTGGTTGCAACACCTGGCCGTCTTGTTGATCTGCTTGACCGTAAAGTTATTGACTTGAGAAACATTAAAACTGTTATTCTCGACGAAGCCGACGAGATGCTAAGTATGGGGTTTCAACATGATCTTACAACTATTTTAGCAAAAACGGGAACTCAAAAGAATACGTGGTTGTTTTCGGCCACTATGCCTAAGGAGATACGAGCTATTGTGCAAACCTATATGGATGCTAATGCGAAACAGGTTTCGGTGAATAAAAACCTGCTTGTAAACGCAAACATAAGCCACCATTATATTAGTACTAGCATTAAGAATAAGGTTAATGTTATTGCAGGCTTGCTCGATCAAATGGGGGAAAAGAGAGGTATTATTTTTTGCAGAACTAAACTAGGAACACAAGCTCTAACGGCCGAGTTGACCGAAGAAGGTTTTTCGGTAGCTGCTTTAGAAGGCGATATGCAACAAAAAGAACGCGATAAAGTAATGCGCGCGTTTAAGAATAAGAGTTTGCAAATATTGATCTCAACCGATGTTTCTGCGCGCGGTATTGATGTACATAATTTAGCTTTCGTTATACATCATCAATTGCCTGAGCAGTTAGAATATTATACACATCGAAGTGGAAGAACGGCTAGGGCAGGAGAAACAGGAGAATCTATAGCCTTGGTATTACCTAGCGAGATTCAACGTGTACATGAAATACAAAAGGCTTTGGATATCAAATTTAAAGAAATGTTCGTTTAATTATGGCTGCACTTACCAATAACGATATCATGAAAAAACTGCGCGTAGCACATAAACTACGTGACGAAGACATTGTAAAGATTTGCAAGTTGGTCGATTTTAACGTGACCAAAAGTGAAATAGGTGCTTTGTACCGAAATCCAGACCATCCCAAATTTATGGAATGTGGGGATCAATTTCTTCGAAATTTTTTAAACGGACTTATCATTCATCTTCGTGGCCCCATGCCACCTAGGGCTCCAAAAAAAGGAGAATAAAAAAAGTGCTTGTCTATTGACAAACACTCTTTTTTGGTTGGTAACTGTTCGATTTTTGATTGATGCTGCGTTAAAACGCATATTTTGAAAAGCCTGTTCGAGGCTTTGTCTCTTCCGAATAACAACGTACAGCTTTTATAGCGTGTAGTTGTTGACGCTTCATAACTCTTCTTAAGCTTCCTGAATATTGCTGTACGGGTTTCATAGTTGTTAGTTTAGGGGTTGATTTAATGATACGTGTTATCTGTAACGTCTTTTTTGGTTCCAAGCATAGCTTTTTGATGTTGGAAATTGGCTTGTGATCTGATTGTTATCTAAAGTTCTCATGATGCTATATTTTAAAGGTTGATAATAGGATGACGCTCTTATCTATAACGTCTTTTTTGATTCCAAGCATAACTTTTTGAAGTTGGAAATTGGCTTGTGATTTGATTGTTATCTAATGTTCTCATGATGCTATAATTTAAAGGTTAGTTTACTATGACGTTCTTATCTATAACGTCTTTTCTGATTCCAAGCATAGCTTTTTGAAGTTGGAAATTGGCTTGTAATTTGATTGTTATCTAAAGTTCTCATAATTTCTAATGTTTTGTGGTTATATCTAATAGACGTGATACTTGTAATTTTGTTACAGTACTATGTAATGCAAAGTACTATTTTAACGCTTTTTTAACAATTTAGGCAGTATGCAATTAAAAAACCCACAGCGATCAATGATCGTTGTGGGCAGTGTAAGCTCAGTGTTAATAGGGTATACGGCCTTTTGAAGCCGCTAATCGTTAAATTTTTAAGTGCTTAAAAAATTTTATGCTTTTTTCTGAATATTTTCAGCTACTTCAGTCACTTCATCCAAAACACGAAGCAAATTACCACTCCAAAGCATGGAAATTTCATTTTCAGTATAACCTCTGCGTACCAATTCGACGGTAACATTCATCGTTTCCGAAGCATCACTCCAACCTGTAATTCCACCACCACCATCAAAATCGCTACTTATTCCCACGTGCTCGATGCCTATTTTTTTAACCAAATAGTCAATATGATCCACAAAATCAGCAACATCAACAGCGGGAGGGAGGTTGTTCATTTTAGCCAACATCCTTTTTCTAATAGGAACCATTTTGCCCAAGAAATCAAAATACGTTTCTCGTTCATCGTTTGATACGGTAAATACTTCACTGCGATCCAACCAGCGCACGCCCATCGAATCTGCGATCTTTTTGGCTACTTCAACTTCAATTCCAACACGTTTTTCAAACTTTTCTGTATTTAAGTAACTGCTAAAGGCTACCGTTTGAACAACTCCTCCATTTTCCTTCATCCACTGCAATTGCTCGTCATCTAGATTTCTACTGTTATCGCATAATGCTCGGGCCGACGAGTGAGACGCAATAATAGGAGCTTCGCTCAGTTCTATCATTTGCCGCATGGCCTCTTTGGAAGGATGCGAAACATCGATCATCATCCCAACCCGATTCATTTCTTTTATAACTTCCTTGCCTAGATCACTTAAGCCATTATGCAACCAAATGCTATCTGCTTCGCCTGTATTACTATCGCTTAACTGACTATGACCATTATGCGCAAGCGACATATAACGACCTCCCAAGTCGTAAAACTCTGCAACGCGACCCACATCATTTCCAATAGGATAGCCGTTTTCGATGCCTATCATTGCAACTTTCTTTCCTGCTTTGGTGATACGTTTTACATCGGCACTTGATGTAGCAAGTTCAATTTCGCTAGGCGCGTATTCATTTACTAGCCTATCAATAGCATCAAATTTTGATTTAGCCGTTTGGTATGCTTTCGCAAAGCCTTTATCAGTTAACGAATCTTGTCCGGTATAAACAATGAACCAGGCTACATCGAGACCACCAGCCTTCATTTTTGGCAAGGTTACTTGGTTTTCAAGTTCTTGAGTGTAATTGATAGAATCGGTAAAATTCTTAGTGTTGATGTCGCAATGTGTATCGAGTGTAATTACACGTTCATGAATGGCACTGGCCTTTGCAATGAGTTGTTCTTCGGTCATGGCTTGATCTTCTGCTTTCGGCATTTCATTACAAGCTAAAAAGGTTAAAATAACTGTAAATAGTGCAATTGGTTTAGTTCTCATAATGGTTCTTGGTTGGTTTCTTCAGTAAAGATACAATTTAAATAAAGTTTGAATTCGCAGTAATTTTGTTGAGAGCCAAGTTGTTTTCAGAAAAAAAACGATACCTTAGTTACTTCATTCCCCGTTACTTATATTTTTTGAAACTGCCTCACTTCGGAAATTTTACACGTTAAGAATGAGATATACCGTATATATTGTTATTGCGATGTTGGTTGTGGGCATTTTCGAATCAACCTCGCAGACGCAAAGCACTTTAGACGATCTTCGTTTGGGAGCTGGCGTAAATCTGGTTGGGGAGTATCAAGTTAAACACGGTCTCAAATTTCGAATTAGCGCCACGGCGGGTATTGCGCAATATGTACCTATAGCCAACCATGACTTTGGCGTGCTTCCAACCGCACATATTGGTGTACTTTTCTATAATAAAGGTATGCTTGGAAGTAATTTGAATACAAATTATTATCGTACCGCGTTTTTCGATTTCTTTGCAAATGCTACGCTCACAGCGGGATACCACAATGAAATTGTTATAGATCGCATAGAGAAACGTTTGGTACCTTTGCATCACTTTTCAGATTTTACAGCAAATCCATTACAGAATACCTTCGACTATTCAATTTCTTTAGGTTCGAATTGGTTAATGAATCCCGATAAAAATCGCGCCTCACAAACCATTGGGTTTTTCAATCTGAATGTCGCGCGCTATGTCCAACTTGCATATTACAATGACGGCGGACCAATTTTAAGCTTTTTGGGGGACAAAGAAGACCGCTATTATACAGGTGGCATGCTGCTTAGCGTGCATTTAGATGCCGATTATCATGTGAACGCCTTGGAGTTGAGCTTTCATAAGTTTACAGGATGGCAGCAGTATGCGGTTGATGCAGCCGATAAATTGCAACTAGATCATATACCATATAAAAATGGAGATGCTTTCGGTTTTAATCAGCAGCAGTGGACCGCCAGAATGCGGAGCTTTCGACAAGCTTATAATGCCTATGCAACAGTATACGACATCAATGCAATTGATATTCAGGATTTTATACACGACTCGACCGATTTTCCGTACCATCCCGATTATTACTATAGTTGGAGATTTGCCCTAGGGGGAGGATCTGAATTTAACAACTCAAAATGATGCGAAACAGTTTTATTTATATTCTTGTCATTGCAAGTGCTTTGGTAGCTTCCTGCGGAAGTAATTACAAAAAAAGTATGCAGGAAACGGTTCGCTTAGACGAATATACGGGCTATGTTTTTAGACTATGTGAAACGCGCAACACCTATGGTAACAAACGCTTTTTTCTTTGTGATACGCCTTGTACAGCAACCGATGTGCAGGCGAATGACGACATTCAAGTGGTAGAAGAATTATATGCTTTTCAGTCAAATAATGATCCAGAACGTATCATTTATTTTACCTCCCGAAGTGATAAAAGTTTAAAAGAAGATAACGGTGTTTTTAACGACTCATTATACCAAAAATATATTTTTGTCTCCGATTTTGAATATGTTTACTTCGGAAGTATGACAAACAATATTGAGATCAATTTCATTAATGCAAAGTCGGAATTAGCTTTTCAGTTAAAACCCGTTGCTGAAGATTGCCGATTTGTAGTTGATTCTATTCATAGTATCACCGATGAAAAAAATAGCATAAGCAATAAAAAGATCAGTTTGAATGAATTGTTTAGCGTGCCACTTCAGTTTATAAGAACGGAACGAAAAATTGCCTATAAAAGAAGCAATCCACAATTGATCACAACGCTCTCACTTACAGGAACAAAAATGTTATTTCAAGGTGAAACAGAAGTGCATGCGCTATCGCAAGGCAGAAGACTTCAGTACCATCCTGATTTCCGGCAAGCGCAGCGAGACACTTTAAAATCATTCATAGATCTTTCACAAAGAAAAAATCCTTGAATTATTTGATTAAATTTTTTTTTGGATATGCTTAAAATACCCTGAAAAGACCGTACTTTTGCAACCTTGCAAAGTAAAAAACTACATGGGTAAAAATCAGATCGATTTAGACGAAGAAAAAACAGGAAAAGACCTCTACAGCTACCAAAAAGGTGCGATTGATAAAATTTTCACTGCCTTCGATGATGCAGCTGAAGATTATCATTTACTGTATCAACTACCAACTGGTGGGGGAAAGACGGTTATTTTTTCTGAGATCGTTAGACAGTATTTAAAAAACCACAAGAAAAAAGTGCTTGTGATGACACACCGCATTGAGCTGTGTAAGCAAACATCTACCATGCTTACTGAGTTTGGTGTTAAAAATAAGGTGGTAAACAGCACAGCAAACCTAGAAGATCAAGGTGAATACAGTTGCTTTGTTGCAATGGTTGAAACTTTAAACAACAGACTTCAGGAAGATAAGCTAGATATTAGTGACGTCGGACTTGTAATTATTGATGAAGCGCATTACAACTCCTTCACAAAACTGTTTAAGTTTTTTGAAAAAGCATTTATTTTAGGAGTTACCGCAACACCTTTAAGTTCAAATATCAAGTTGCCAATGAGCAACAACTACGATGAACTTATTACAGGAGAATCTATTGAATCTCTTATTGAAAACGGCTTTTTATCGCGGGCCGAGATGTATTCATATAATGTAGGGTTAACTTCCTTAGTTGTGGGAGCCAACGGAGACTATACCGTGCAGTCATCTGAAGATCTCTATACCGGAAGTGACATGTTGAGTAAGCTGTTACAAGCGTATGAAGAGCGCTGTAAAGGAAAGAAAACACTGATCTTTAACAATGGTATCAATACATCTTTATATGTATATGACGCCTTTAAACACGCAGGTTATCCCGTTGCCCATTTAGATAATACTGCAACAAAAAAACAAAGAAAAGCGATCTTAAAATGGTTTAAAGATACTCCAGATGCTATTCTAACTTCCGTGAGTATTTTAACTACAGGTTTTGATGAACCCACTGTAGAGTCTATCATTCTCAATCGTGCCACAAAATCACTTACCCTATACTATCAAATGATTGGTCGTGGGTCTCGTGTTCTCAATAATAAATCTACTTTTAAAGTAATTGATCTAGGAAATAATTTTCATCGTTTCGGACCTTGGGGAGCAGATCTAGATTGGCAACGTATCTTTAAGTCACCCAATATGTACCTCGAGAACATTCTGGATGATGAAGATATTGAAGACAACTTTGCCTATACCATGCCGGATGAACTTCGGGAAGAATTTGCCAAGTCTGAGGATGTTCATTTCGATATTAAAAAGACCTATGTAGATTCTATCAAGAGTGGTGAGTCGTCAAAGGTTGTTTTAGAGCGTTCCATACATCATCACGCCAAAATGTGTGTTGAGAATAGTGAAGACGTTTACGATGCCTTAGGACTAGCAAAGATGTTAGGAGACGATATTGACTTTCGTATTAACAAATACACCAAATGCATTAGTAAGAGCACCCACAATTTTGTGTCGTGGTTAAAAGACGATTACCGTTTAAAACTTCGTGCTTATTTACGAGAGAATTTTGACACGCTTTTTGAAGATATTCACGGCTATCCTCCCGAAGACTGATCTTTGTTAAAAGACCAATAGACAAATCGGATCTTTTTATTTCCGTGATTCATAATAACGGTCTTATGTGTCGCTTTTAACTTGTCAAGCTGTTTGTAGATCTTATTGAGATTTTCTTTCTTAGAAACAAGGGTAGAGAAGAAGCCAACTTGTGTTTTAAAAGAAGCACTTTGTTTGATCATACGTTTAATAAAGAGCGCTTCGCCACCATTACACCATAATTCGTTCGCTTGTCCGCCAAAATTTAAAACAATTTCTTTCTTTGTTTTATACGGCGCATCATCATCGTCAAGATTACGTAATTTCCGAAGTGTTCCTTTAGTCGCTTCTTCTTCGGAAGTATGAAATGGAGGATTACACATGGTAAAATGAAAGTATTCACCACTTTTTATAATCCCTTCAAATATATTGGCATTGTTTGGCTGATGCCTGATCTCAACACGCTTTGCAGTACCCTCGGTAGCACGTGCATTGGCTTGTGCAGCAGCAATTGCGTTGTCATCAATATCGGCTCCCACCATATTCCAGCGATAGATCTGACTTCCTAAAATAGGGTAAATACAATTGGCGCCTACTCCAATATCGAGTCCGCGTATGTTTTCCGATTTTCCAGTTTCAGCAATAATATCTGCTAGATGGTGAATATACTCGGCGCGGCCAGGTATTGGTGGACAGAGATAATGTGCCGGAATATTCCAGTCGTTTACATGATAATGGCGCTTAAGCAGCGCTTTATTAAGGTGTAAAACAGCCTCAGGATCAGCAAAATCAATAGACTCTCTATCGTGTTCGTTTATAAAAACAAAGGGTTCGAGTTCGGGATGATGTTTCGTTAATGCCGAAAAATCATATCCTTCTTTATGTATGTTGTTTGGATGCAGAGGGCTATTCGTTTAGTTTTTCTAATAAAGTATCGTAGTCAGATATATTTCCGTAGATACTTCCTTGAATGCTGAAAACAGGATTTGTTAATTCTTCAATTGTAGTTCCTGTACCAACAAATGATCCAGCTAACTGCTTTTCTATTTCAGGTTTTTCTACAAGATCGTGTAATGTATAGCGATACGGACTCGCATTTAAGCTAGCCACAATGGTATCACAAGTAACGCAATTACGTGTAAGATAAACAGTAAGAGGCTTCTTAGGGTCAATTTTTACAAGATCAAAAGGTTTACGTAATGCGCGTCTAGACAAGCTGTCGTTTGCAGTGATCTTTGCAGTATAAACAGGTTGTTGTTTTTTATTGACCATCAAATTAAGCATGTGTACTTTTGATGTCGCTGGTACGCGAACCATACGAGGTTTTGATTTACTCTGTCTAAAACCAGTACCTTCAACCTCTAACATAACGTCAAGATCGACTAGGTTTTCATTAACAGCGTAGAGCATGAGGCGATTTGCCACACGTTCTTCTTCAATTTTGATCTCTTTTTCTTGTGAAAAAACGGTGTTAGTTGTAGCTAATAGGACAACTGCGAGAAGTATATTCTTAATCATACGAGGAAATTTTTAAAACCGTAAATGTACATAATATATTATACTTTTTAGACACATTCGCTTTATACCCAATAGTTGACGTACCTTTGCCAAAATTTCTTTATGCAAACCTTTAAGGACCTTAACTTAAACAAACAACTTCAGTACGGAATAGACGATCTTGGCTTTGAATCTCCAACGCCTATTCAAGAGCGGGCTTTTTCTGTAGTTCGAGCGGGTAAAGACGTTGTGGGAATAGCGCAAACAGGAACAGGTAAGACCCTGGGGTATATGCTTCCTATATTACAAGATCTAAAGTTTTCAAAACAAGATGATCCACGCGTATTAGTGTTGGTTCCTACCCGTGAATTAGTTGTTCAGGTTGTTGAAGAGATCGAAAAATTTGCTAAATATCTCTCAGTGCGAACTATTGGTGTCTATGGAGGAACAAATATTAATACCCAAAAGAAAGAAGTAGCCCAAGGCTGTGACATCGTAGTAGCTACTCCGGGACGCTTGTATGATCTTGCTGTGAGTCGTACACTTCAGCTAAAATCAATTAAGAAACTAGTTATTGACGAAGTTGATGTCATGCTTGATCTGGGTTTCCGTTTTCAACTTACAAACATTTTTGATCTTCTGCCAAAAAAACGACAAAACATCATGTTTTCTGCAACCATGACCGATGATGTCGAGGCACTTATTAATGATTTTTTTACGGTGCCAGAGAAAATCGCAGTAGCTGTTAGTGGAACACCTTTAGAAAATATTTCGCAGCAGGCCTACGAGGTTACCAATTTTTATACAAAAGCGAATTTATTAGTTCATTTACTTCGGAATACAGACGAATTCACCAAAGTCTTGGTGTTCGTGTCTAATAAGCGTAGTGCCGACCGTCTCTTTGAAGTAGTCGACGAATTTTATGGTTCCGAAGCATGTGTAATACACTCCAACAAATCACAAAATTACAGATTGCGTTCAATCAACCAGTTTAACGAAGGAAAGAATAGGATCTTGATTGCAACTGATGTGATGGCGCGCGGTATGGATTTAGACTTAATTACCCATGTGATCAACTTTGATACGCCAAAATATCCTGAAAATTACATGCACCGCATTGGTAGAACCGGACGGGCAGAGGCAGAAGGAACCTCTATCCTTTTTTATACCGAATTTGAAACGCCTCTAAAAGAAGCGATTGAAGGCCTTATGAATTATAAAATTCCGTTGAGAGAATTTCCTTCGGAAGTGGAACATTCCAAACGCCTTACACCCG
The DNA here is from genome assembly GCF_058148545.1 of Ulvibacter sp. 2305UL32-6. Taxonomy (NCBI): domain Bacteria; kingdom Pseudomonadati; phylum Bacteroidota; class Flavobacteriia; order Flavobacteriales; family Flavobacteriaceae; genus Ulvibacter; species Ulvibacter sp. 2305UL32-6. The sequence continues at coordinate 256,791 of NZ_JBYVKA010000002.1, read as the reverse complement.
AAGAGCAACCTAAGGTCTTTGAACCAGATAATCCTCATAAACAAACGGCCGAAGACGTTCCGGGGCCTAGTTTTCACGAAAAGAGTGAGAAAAATCAAAAGACCAATCAAGGTGGATCTTACCAATATAAGATCGCTAAAAAATATAAAAAACCGAAGACGAAAGGCGACAAGAATTACAACAAACGTAATAAACGAAAGTAATCATAAGTTTTTCTTGCGAACTACTTCGAAGATTTCGTTTGAACAAAGAAGTTTTCTGCTGCTTCTTATCGGCATTTACTCAAAACTGTCATATAAATTGTACATTTAGGTGAAATTTTAAAATTCAACCACCTAAATATCTGACTGTTATGAGATGTCTACTTTATTTCTTTGTCTTAGGATTGCTTCTGCCGTTTAACTTGTACTCACAAGGCCTTACCGACGAACAATTTCAACAAGTACACAATGAGGTCATTAATGATCCTTATATTCCTGTAGATCGTGCTAGCATGCCGAAAGGTCCTGCATATAATGCGAGCGGAATTAATTTTTATACAAGACAAGTAAATATTGACGCAAACGGTGATAACATATTAAATGATGCGGCTAACGAACCCTCATTGGCCGTTGATCCTACCAATTTAGACCGCATTGTGGTTGGCTGGCGACAGTTTGATGACATTGGTAGTGACTTTAGACAAGCTGGCTACGGATATACCACGGATGGGACAAGCTTTACATTTCCAGGCGTTTTAGATCCTGGTAACTTTCGCTCAGATCCTGTGTTAGATTTTGATAAAGATGGAAATTTCTACTATAACAGTTTGCAAAGCGGCTTCCCATGCGATGTATGGGCTATTGAAGACGGCGGCGTTGTATGGAGCCCGCCTGTTGCGGCCAATGGTGGAGATAAACAGTGGATGCGTATAGATCGTTCCAACTCTATTGGTTCTGGAAATAATTATTCGTATTGGAGTAGCAACTTTACTACGTGTTCTAATGACGGAAATTTCACCCGCTCAACCGATACAGCTGATAGTTTTGAAGATTGCGTACTTGTTGATGGAGATCCTGCGTGGGGTACATTAGCAGTTGATCGAAACGGTGATTTATATGTGGTTGGTTTTATTAATGCTACAGGTTTTGCTGTGGTTAAATCAACTACGGCAAAAGATGCTATGAGTACGCCCGTTACTTTTGACTCGGTTAATTTTGTTGATCTCGATGGGAACCCTAGCTATTTTGAACCCATCAATCCATCTGGTTTGCTTGGTCAAAGCTGGGTTGATGTTGATATTTCAAGTGGTCCCGGACAAGATAATGTATATGTACTGTCTACTGTCGCGCGTTTGTCAAATAGTGATCCAGCCGATGTTATGTTTGCACGCAGCACCGATGGCGGGAGTACTTTTGAATCACCTGTTAGAATCAATACAGACAGCGGAACGACCAATTATCAATGGTTTGGAACAATGGCTGTTGCACCCAACGGACGTATAGATGTCATTTGGTTAGATACTCGTGATAACCCAGGCACATTTTTATCGCGTTTATATTATTCGTTTTCTGAAGATCAAGGAACCACATGGTCACCAAATACGCCTATTTCCGAAGCATTTGACCCAAATATTGGCTATCCTGTTCAGCAAAAAATGGGGGATTATTTTGATATGAAAAGCGATAATGATTTTGCACATGTAGCATGGTGCGGAACGTTTACTGGCGGACAAGACGTTTACTATACTAGAATTTCGCCAGAAGGTATTTTAAATATTGATGATGTCTATGACACAAAGAATGCACTTAGTATTGTCCCCAATCCATTTAACGACCAAACAACAATTTCCTTTACTTTAAAACGACAAACGAAAACAACTGTAGAAGTATACGACGTTCTTGGAAAGCGAGTTAATAAATTGCTCGATGATGTGGTATCCAACAAACAAGAACTTACTTGGGATGGTACAAACGAGCAGGGCGCAAAATTGGCTAGCGGTATTTACTTTATTCGATTAAAAGCCGAAGGAACTACTCAAACGCTGCGGGCTGTTTTACGATAGTAAAATTTTTGAATAATCATAAAAGGGCCTGTATATACGGGCTTTTTTTATTTCTGAAAAACACGTAGTCTGAGTGTATTATCCTTAGCTTTTCTTTTATTTCCGAAGGAAAACCAAATAAACGTAGTCTAATTAGTATAACATTAAAATTTATTGCTATGAAAAAACAAATGTATATTAAGACTATAGCTTTCGGATTATTAACTTTCTTCTTTAGTCAAAGTGGAATTAGTCAGGAAACTAGAAAAATGGAAAACAAAGAGCGACCTACTCCCGAAAAGATCATGGAGAAGATGGATGCGAATAAAGATGCAATGCTTACAGAAGATGAGGCAAAAGGACCTTTAAAAAAACACTTTGCTAAGATCGATGCCAACCAAGATGGTTCACTTTCTATGGAAGAGTTAAAAGCAATACCTAAACGTGATAAAAAAGGTAGAGGCCATGGAAAACGCAAGGGAAATCAACCTTCACCTGAAAAGATCATGGAAAAGTTAGATGCCAATAAGGACGCAAAACTTTCTAAGGATGAGGCAAAAGGACCTTTAAGCAAGAATTTCGGTAAAATTGATACTGATGAGGACGGTTATCTGACTCTTGAAGAGTTAAAGAAAGTTCCGAAGCGCAATTTTAAAGGAAAAAGAAAGCAAAAATCAGATCGTTAATGATAACATTTCATTTTTAGAAGACGAACTTGTATAAAAAAGCCACTTTAATATAAAGTGGCTTTTTTTTTGTGTTTACAGCAATTTTACTTTTGTTTGATCAGTTTTAATTGTCCGTTGCCATTATCAGATTTTAGGCTAATGACGTACAAACCGCTTGCTAATTTATCGCTTAGTTCAAAGTTCAGTTCGTTACGTCCTTTGTTAAGTGTAACTTTTTCTTCGCTTACCAAAATTCCAGAAACATCCCAAATACTTAATGTTGCGCTTGAGGGTCTTGAGGTGTCTATAACCAAATTAAAGTACTTCTGAACTGGGTTCGGGTAGGCTGTCAATTTTATATTGCGAATCTCCGGAAATGGAAATAACTCCACGGCAAGTTGATCCCGAGGTACAGCTATAAAGACATTTTCTTGTAAGGTTTCAATGCTAGTGTTTCGTAAGATAACTTCAGAAAGCTTAGTGTTTTTGATCATTGCAATATCGTCGGCAGATAGGGCAGGATCGTTTTCGTAATAATATCGGTCACCATCTCTTAAAAAACCAAACTGCATATTGAGGATGGTATTTAACCCTTCTCCCATAAGTGCATTGGGCAGGTGATCTTCACTCATAAAACCAATCCACGGATCCACATCATTAATATCGCTATAAACCGTTTGTAATCGCGCTCTTAAGTCGGCGTCTGATGTTAGATCAGTAAAATCATTATGTGGTGTAAGAAACAAGTCACCGCGAATGGTGTTGTAATCGGGGAGACCACGTTCACGCGCTCGAGCCAAATTCACAGAAAGAAGATCAATTCCACCGGCTCCTGGAGGGCCAAATAGAAAATTTCGAATATCGTCCATGATCATCGGATCTACAAACTGGTGTTCTTGTGCGGCTAAACCTCTAAAAAAAGGTTCAACACCACCTTCATCTTTTAATATTAGAGGATTAAAGAAACCATCGCGTAGATCAACTGCTCCAAAAGACCAATCGCTTCCGTCTTCTTCATAGCGAACTAATCTTCCGTTGATCATCGTATGGCCAAAGCGATAAGCGGCAGCTGAAAAAGTATTGAGTATATTGGGCTCTACAGCCGAATTATATCCAGTATACGTGTCTAAAATAACGCCAATACTTGGTAAAAACTCTTCGTAGGTGACGGCTTGAATGATTCCACCAACGATCTTACGAGCTCTCTGATACAATTCCTCGTCAGTCCAGCCTGGATGTGCGGCTTTTAATTGATCACATTGCCAATTATGCTCTCTTACCATTAGGTTGTGGAATGCCATTAGACCTGGTTGCTCATTGATACGTACATCACCACCAACAAAAAATTTATCGGGTAGGGGAAAACCATCCAAGACCATAAAAGGAGCACTTGGGTCAATGGCGCTATCAAATTCTCCATCAATCGTATTCCAAGGAAGGAGACCATCAGCAGAAACTTTTAACTTTCCATCTATATTACTGCGCAACCAATCAGCCCGTTCTTGAGTGCTTCCATAGACACCGGAGCCATCAATAAAACTGGTTATTTCATTTACATGGCGTCTAGGGTTTGATATATCGCTTCCTGAAGTAGGATCGGAGATAGAGCGAAACATGCGTATAGTTGCTGTTCCTGTGCAGGCCGGATCAAAAAGTGGTTCGCAGGCTGGTACTGGGATATCGTTTATTTCGGAAGGTTCATCATCATTTAAATTGATATCATGATCAATAAACTGACCCCAACCCCAAACAAAATCGCTTAGGCCTAGTTCATTTGCAAGAAATTCAGTCTGACTCGAAATAGCATTGCTAATAACTCTCGGGTTTTCACGAAACTCACCTCCTGGACTACTTATTTGGTCGGCGAAGCCGTTTGTTGTATAATTTCTAAAGTTGGTGGGCGCAGAACCCCATTCAGGATTGGCAACATTATTCCCTACACCATCATAGGTTCGGTTTTCTTGAGCAATAGCAACGTTTGCTATAATAAGCGCAAGAAGTAAAGTAATTTTTTTCATAATTTCGTGAATTTATAGGGCGAGACGGTTTTGGTTAGTCAAGATGTTTTGTGGTGCTAAATATAGTATTTTATATCTTTTTGATAAAACTTAGTTGTCAATATTGCCCGAAATGCCATGTTTTTAACTTTTTGAACCTCAGCTTAGTGTAAACGAATAAAACATGGTATTTTTGAATTAACTTAAACATAAAAATAGACTTATGACTATAATTAAATACTTCCTATTAATAGTTGTGGTGTTCACGACAGTTGCCTGTTCTTCTTCGAAAAGTAAAGAAAAGATGGCCGAAGAAACGGCAAAGGTGGAGTCTAAATTGATAGATAGTATGATGAAAGCGGGATATAGTCAAGGGATAATTGTCTATTCAGATAAGGAGGGCGATTGTGCCTATACTATTCTTATGGAAAAGGATGCCAGTCTCATGTATGATCCACAAAATTTAGATCCGCTATTTCAAAATAACGGTCAGAAAGTATGGTTTACATTTCATCCTCTGCGTATGCCAAACCGTTGTGATAAAGCAAACCCTGTTAACATCAGTGATATCAAAGTGAGGGAGTAGAGCGTAATCCTATTGCGTCATTCTTTTATATATCAATAAAATTTCCCCCTTTTTATTTAAATACAATTGGAAATTATAGAAAGTCTTGCCCCTATATCAAAGGAGCGAAGCCTTCTAAGAATTTCTTGACGTTTTTTTAAGACTTTTTTGGCTGAGTTTGTCTTCGGAAGGTCATATATTATTACAAATTAACGTTATGAAATCACTAGTAGTAAGTATCATTCTTTTATTTTCTTTTTACTTCGGAAGTTGCCAAGAAGGCACACAGACCGAAACGCCTTCCGCAGTAAAAGAAACTTTTAAAAATCTATATCCCGGTGAAAATGATCCCGATTGGCATCTAGATGCCCATGGAAACTACGAATCTAATTTTAAGATCGAAGGAATTAAATATCGCGCAGATTTTGCGCCATCAGGGGAATGGATCGAAACCGAAAGTAGTATTGATGTTAAAGAACTGCCTAAAGTAATCCAAGATCGTATAAAAAAGGAGTATGGTGATTATGAAATTACCGAAGTGGAGCGTGTAGAACACGCCACTAAAGGATTATTCTTTGATGTTGAATTCAAACAAAAAGGTAAAAACAAAGACGTCGAATTTTCTCCTTCCGGGGAAATATTAAACTAAAAAAGTCTTGTCTTATAGTTTAATTCTAAGTTCACCTGTATATGTGTTTTATCAAAAAAGTAGACACTTCAACTATTTTTTTAATTTGATTTTGTAGGAAAAAACTTAAAATTTAATGATTTCAATTGTTGCCTTTGTGGGAGTGCTTTTTCTTCGGAAGTAAAAGATATTAGAAAGCGCTCTACTCAATAAACACAAATTATAAGTACCTTTAAAGACCAATTAACTAAGCAGTTTCCTATGAAAACAGTTAAAAATTACTTTTCACTCTTATTATTCCTTTTGTCGACGAGTTTTATCTACGCACAAGCCGACATTATTTCACAACTCGAAGAAATCGCGATTGTTGATCAAAAAGTTATGATGCCTATGCGCGACGGGGTTCGTCTTGCAACCGATATCTACAGACCTAAGACTAGCGGTAAAGTACCCATCATTTTTTCGCGAACACCGTATAATTTTAATACATGGGGAGATGGAGAACAAAGAACCCGTACCGCTGAACGAGCCTATGAAGCCGTAAAACGAGGCTATGCGTATGTTGTTCAAAATGAACGCGGACGATACTATTCGGAAGGAGAATGGGATATTTTAGGTGTTCCGTTAACCGACGGATACGACGCCTTTACTTGGATGAAAGATCAATCATGGTCAAATGGTAAAATTGGAACATTAGGTTGTTCGTCTACCGCCGAATGGCAAATGGCCGTTGCCGCTCTAGATCATCCCTCGCACGCTGCAATGGTTCCACAAGGGTATGGTGCTGGCGTTGGTGTTGTTGGTGACTACTACGAACAGGGTAACTGGTATCGGGGAGGTGCTGAGCAATTGTTATTCTTTTCTTGGTTATATAGCGTTGAACACGATAAATTTAAGCCTCGTATTCCGAAAGGAGCAACCCAAGAAGACCTTATTCGGATCAGTCGCTTTTATGACCTAGCACCCGAAAATCCAGAAATTGATATGGCTGAGGCCATGAAGCATCTTCCTATTAGCGATATGCTACAAAACATGCATGGGAAAAGAGAGATCTTTGATAAAATGGTAAAACGCAAACCTAACGATAAGGAGTGGTTTGAAGGCGGACTCTATCACGATACAATGGATTTTGGAGTTCCGAGCTTCTGGTTCGCATCCTGGTATGATGTTTCTATTAGTCCGAATCTAGCATTATTTAATCATGTTCGTACGAATGCAAAGACCCAAGAACTTCGTGATAACCAGTATCTCGTCATTGCGCCTACCTTACATTGTGGATACACTCGGGCAACAGAAAATACGATCGTTGGAGAACGCAGTGTTGGTGATGCGCGCTTAAACTATGAGGAACAGATCTATATGTGGTTTGACCTTTGGCTTAAAGACCAAAAAAATAACTTTAAAGAAACAACACCACGCGTTCAATATTATACCATGGGAAGCAACAAGTGGCAGTCGGCAGACGAATGGCCACCCAAGGATACCGAAATGACAACGTATTATTTAGACAGTAAAGGGAGTGCCAATAGTTTCTTCGGAAATGGAAAATTAACAAAGAATAAGCCCTCCAAAGATAATCCAGACACCTTTACATATGATCCCATGAATCCGGTACCATCGCATGGTGGTAATGTTTGTTGCACCGGAAACGCAGTTGAGGGAGGTTCTTTCGATCAACAACAAATGGAAACACGGAATGATATTCTAGTTTATACGACAGATGTTCTTGAAGAAGGCACGGAAATAAGCGGATTTATAGAATCGACGCTGTATGTTTCTTCAGATGCGAAAGACACCGATTTTACCATTAAGCTTATCGATGTATATCCTGATGGAAGAGCGTACAATTTAGACGAGACGATTCAACGTGTGCGATACAGAGAGGGCTACGACAAAGAAGTATTTATGAAAAAAGGAGAGGTTTACAAAGTAGATCTTACACCTATGTCAACGAGTAATTATTTCGAAAAGGGACATCGTATCCGCATTGAGATCTCTAGTAGTAATTTTCCGCGTTTCGCGCGAAATCTCAACACAGGAGGAGATAATTACAATGAATCTGAAAGTGTTGTTGCCCAAAATAGCGTACATCATTCAAGCAAATTCCCTTCGTTGATACGTTTGCCGATAATGAAAAACTAATCACTTATAAGGTGAAAACTTATTGACGCTGTAAATGAAACAAAAAAAAATCCCGCTTTTGGCGGGATTTTTACTACTCCTAACTATAGTTATTAGCTAGCGATGTCTTTTGCGTGTTTTTTCGCGCTGTTTTTAAGTTGATCGTATTTCTCTGAGATTGTCATCTCTACGTCTGCAACAGATTCTTTGATCTTATCACCTGTCTTATTAAGTTTTGCTTTCATAGCATCTTTTTCCTCTTGACTCATGTTTCTATACTTCCAATATGCGAAAGCTCCACCTGCTAATCCTATAAGTGCCAAAATACCTTTTCCTTTGTTGTTCATGATTGTTTAAGTTTAATTGTTATTATGATAGATATATAGCAAATCACGAGCCAATTTATGTACTGTCAGAGAACTTTAATAAATCTTTAAGTATTTAAGACAGTCTACAAAATATTTTGTGTTTTCCTTGGGAAATTTGCCTGTAAGTATGTGATGCTTTGTCGGTCTAATACTGAACAAAACTCATCATTGTCAGATGCTAAAATGGCGTTAATGTGCGAAACCTTTAAACAGTTTCGCTACGCTTTTAGCTATCTTAGTCTAATAAATAGAGGAAACGAATTTACATATGCTTACTTGGAAAAATATTATCGACTTTACGGTTAACGGAAACCCAAAACCAGACCGCCGCGTTGAAAAAACAGACGCCGAATGGCAACGTCAATTAACACCCGAACAATATAGAATAACACGTCATAAAGGTACCGAAGCTCCTCATAGTGGCGCTCTTTGTAGCATTTATGATGATGGCATCTACAATTGTGTATGTTGTGGTACTCCCTTGTTTGATTCTACCATTAAATTCAGTTCGAGCAGTGGATGGCCCAGTTTTACGCAGCCCATTCAAGAAAATGCAATTAAATATGTAAAAGATGTTTCCTTTGGAATGGTACGTGTTGAGGTACTTTGTAACACTTGCGATGCACATTTAGGTCATATTTTTCCAGACGGACCAGAACCTAGCGGTTTGCGCTATTGTATTAATTCTGAATCAATGACCATACAAACTGTAAAGAAAGAAAACTAATGGAAGAAAATAATCTTGACACAATGATTGTTGGTGGTGGTTGCTTTTGGTGTACCGAAGCGGTTTTTGCTGAAGTAAAAGGCGTAACCGAAGTAATTTCAGGATATACAGGCGGAACGGTTCCTGGCAAACCAACCTATCGCGAGATCTGCTCGGGCCTTACTGGCCACGCTGAAGTGGTTCAGGTCACTTTTAACCCTTCCATAGTGAGCTATAAAGATCTGTTGATCATTTTTATGACGACGCATGATCCAACAACACTTAATCGCCAAGGAGCTGATGCTGGCACGCAATATCGTTCGGTGATCTACTATCACAATGAAGCTCAAAAACAAATGGCCCAGACTGTTTTAAATGAGATGAGCCCATATTTTAAACAACCCATCGTGACCGAGATCAGCCCTGTGCAGACGTTTTATAAGGCGGAGCAGGAACACCAAGATTATTACGCGAATAACAGCGAACAAGGCTACTGCAGAGTGGTGATTGATCCGAAATTAGCAAAACTTCGGCAACTGCACGCCGACAAATTGAAGTAACAATAAAAAGCACCTTGCCATTTGAATAAAGGTGTTTTTTTCTTCGGAAGGGTCTTGGAGTCGCGATATACTTTTCCGAAGAAAACAACCAAATTTTTAATGAATTCAGATCTTTTACATTCTGCCATTTTGAAATTGCCGTTAGGATATTCGGAAGGTCGTTACCTCGGAAAACGTTACGGCTTGACTCGTACAGACTTTAATGGCGGGAGAAGTATAAAGGTCTATGCAGAGGCCTTGGGGGATACCGATTTTATTAGCTTTAATTATTATCGTACACAAGCTGAAAATCTACTCAAACCCTGTGAAATGCCAAAAACATTGGTAATTCGTTTTTTGATGGGTTTTGTTGTAATTTCGGACTCTTGAAAACATTAAAAAAATACCTCAAACGCATGTTAATAACGCTCTTGGCGATCCTCGGACTCCTAGTTATTGCTTATTTTCTTTTTGTAAATTTCTATCCCAGTTTTGGTGGAGATGTTTCAGAATCACTAAAAAAAGACTACGCTAAGTCGAATAACTTTAAAGAGGGCAAATTTGTAAATAAAAAAGACGTTCCAAAAGACTTGGGTTTTTCAAAGACCGTTTCCTTGGCCTACACGTTTTTTACCACCAAAGTTCCTAAAGGGCGACCAGAAAATGATTTAAAAGTACAGAAGATCGATTCGGCAGCGGTTTCAGATTATACCCAAGACACCCGACTTATTTGGTTTGGCCATTCGGCATTTTTACTCCAAATGGAAGGAAAAAATATCTTGATAGATCCCATGTTTGGTGATGTAGCAGCGCCACATCCATGGCTAGGTGGCAGTCGATTTAATAAAGAAATGCCCATTGATATTGAAAAGCTACCAAATATTGATGCAGTGATTATTTCACACGATCACTATGATCACTTAGATTATGAATCTATCAACAAACTAAAAGGTAAGGTAAACCATTATTTTGTACCACTTGGTGTTGGCGTTCATCTCTTGGCGTGGGGTATTCCGCAGGAAAAGATCACCGAACTTGATTGGTGGGAGGAAGTCCAATTTGATAGACTTCAATTTGCCTGCACACCAGCTCAGCATTTTTCGGGAAGAAAATTTGGCGGTGCGCAAAGTACGCTTTGGAGTTCATGGGTAATCACTTCAGAAAAAGAACGCATTTTTTTTAGTGGCGACAGCGGTTATGACGATCACTTTACCGCGATTGGCGAAAAATACGGTCCGTTTGACTTTGCAATGCTGGAATGCGGACAATACAATGAATTATGGGCTGATATTCATATGATGCCTGAAGAGACCGCACAAGCCGGTCTTGATCTTAAAGCCAAGGCGATCATGCCTATACATTGGGGCGGATTTAAATTAGCTTTGCATAGCTGGACAGATCCAATTGAGCGAGTTACAAAAAAAGCCGAAGCATTAGGGCTTCCGTTAGTTACACCTGTGATAGGCGAACCAATTGTGCTAGACCAATTACCAAAACCAAACAGTGCTTGGTGGTCACAATTATGATGGAAAAATCGAAAACTGTATGTTTTTTTGAAATAATTCGCTTAAAATTATAGTTATCTTACAATCTTAAACTACTAATAATCAAACTCATTAAGTATTATGAAACCTCTTTTTTTTACAATAGCAATCCTGTTGCTTGTGTTTTGCAGTTCTTGTGAATCACCTTCCGAAGAAAATATGAAAACCACCGAAACCGAATTCAAGTTAGATTACGAAAAATTTAAACTCGATAACGGTTTAGAGGTTATTTTGCATGTAGATAAAAGTGATCCCATAGTAGCAGTCGCAACCGTAATGCATGTAGGTTCGAATCGCGAAAAGCCTGGAAAAACTGGTTTCGCACACTTTTTTGAGCATATGTCGTTTAATGACAGCGAAAATGTTCCCGTGGGGGCCAACCGAAAAATGATCCCAGAATGGGGAGGTAGTAGAAACGGGGGTACTTGGAGCGATGGTACTATTTATTACGAAGTTGTGCCAACCGATGCTTTCGAAAAGATCTTATGGATTGATAGTGACCGTTTCGGTTATATGCTGAATACAGTGACTAAAGAAGCATTAGAGCGTGAAAAGCAAGTAGTAAAAAACGAGAAGCGTCAGCGTGTTGATAATGCGCCATATGGGTATACCGACGAAATCATCAGAAAAAATCTTTATCCTGAAGGTCATCCTTATAGCTGGACCGTAATTGGAGCTTTGCCCGATTTACAGGCAGCAACGCTTGAGGACGTAAAAGAATTTTATAATCAATATTATGGAGCATCTAATGCTTCTTTGGTAATTGCTGGAGATATTGATATTGCTGAAACTAAAGAACTCGTAAAAAAATGGTTTGGTGAGATTCCGAGTGGTCCAGATGTGGCGAAACTTCCGCCTATGCCGGTTACCCTATCTGAAACCAAATCACTGTATTTTAAAGATAACTTTGCCAAGTTACCCGAACTTCGCATGGTTTTTCCAACCGTTGAAAACTACAATAACGACTCGTATGCACTACAAGTGTTGGGACAGTTAATGAGCGGCAGTAAAAAATCTGCTTTGTATAAAAAGATCGTAGAGGAAAAGAAATTGGCTCCCAATGTGAGAACTTATCAAAGTAGTAATGAGCTCGCAGGCGAATTTGTGATTCGAGTGCGGGCCAATGAAGGTGTTGATCTTGATGATGTTCAGCAAGCAATAAATGAAGGTTTTACAGATTTTGAAACCAATGGTTTTACAGATAATGAGTTAGAACGAATTAAAGCCGAACTTGAAACACAAGTCTATTATGGCGTGGCCACTGTGTTAAACAAAGCGTTTCAACTGGTACGGGACAATGAATTTGCAGGCGATCCTGAACAAACGATCAAAGATACCAAGATCATTCAAAACATGACTCGAGACGATGTGATGCGCGTGTATAACAAATACATCAAAAATAAAAACTACGTAATGACCAGCGTTGTACCTAAGGATAGCGCTGAGCTTGCTGTTGCGAATGCAAAAGAAGCGAGTGTTTGGATCGAAGAGGTTGGACAAATGGCGGCCAGCGAAGAAGTAGGGCAGGGCGCTGAAGCTGTTTATGATAAAACGCCTTCTAAATTTGATCGTTCTGAACCTCCTTTTAGAGCTGCACCACTGTTAAAAGTGCCAGAAGTTTGGACTGGAGAACTTAAGAACAAAGTTGCACTCTACGGAATTGAGACCAATGAACTTCCGCTAGTTAATTTTGAACTTACTTTTAAAGGCGGACATTTACTAGATCCAAGTGGAAAAGCAGGATTAGCTGGGTTAACGGCCGATTTGATGAATGAAGGCACTGCGACCAAAACTGCAGCCGAATTGGAAGAGGCGATCGGTTTGTTAGGTTCAAGTATTTCAGTGAATGCAGGCACCGAAGAATTTTATATCAGTGGTAGTTGTCTGTCGCGAAATTTTGAAAAAACGATCGCGTTTGTTGAAGAGATGCTGTTGCAGCCTCGATGGGATGCAACGGAATTTGAGCGATTACAGCAAGAATTACAAACAGCGTTAAAAGGCAGAGAAGCGAACCCGAATGCTATTGCGTCCATTAATTTTAATCAGTTGCTCTACGGAAAAGAGCACCCGTATGGCGTGCCAAACAATGGAACTATTGAAACTACAAAGAACATTAGCCTAGACGATGTCAAAGCGTATTATAATAATTTATCACCCGCCTTGGCAAGTTTTCATGTCGTTGGAGATGTGAGCCCGAAGCGAGTAAAAAGTAGTTTAGAAAGTCTTTCTGAAAAGTGGCAAGGCAGTGATGTCAGCATTCCGAAGAACACGATTCCGCAGCAAGACATCGCTGGAAACCTTTATTTTATTGATGTTCCGGACGCTAAGCAATCAGTTTTATATATCGGAAAGCTCGCTTTATCGGCTGAAGATCCTGATAGTAAGAAGCTAGATTACGCCAATGAAATTTTAGGGGGTGGTTCTAGTGGCCGATTATTTCAAACCTTGCGAATTGAAAAAGGATATACCTATGGGGCTTCTTCGGGTGTGCCTAATAGAACGGATGTAGCGCCTTTTAGAATTGCGTCTAGCGTACGATCGAATGCAACCTTACCATCCTTAGAGATCATTGAAGAAATGGTAACCAACTACGGTGCTGATTTTACGGAAGCCGACGTGGAATTAACCAAAAATAAAGTGGTCAAAGCAAACACCAGAGCCTTTGAATCTTTTGGCGCTAAGTTGAACATGCTAAGTAATATTAGCAAATACAACAAACCTTTAGATTATGTCGATCAGGAGCAACGCCTGTTGATGAATATGACCTTAGCAGATTTTAAAAGCGTTATTGATCAGTACATTGCTGAAAAAGATATGATCTACCTAGTAGTAGGTGACAAAACCACACAATTTTCCGAAGTAAAAAAACTAGGGAAGCCTGTTATTGAGCTAGATATCTACGGAAATGAGCTGGATTAGTGATTTAATGGAATAATGATTTAATTGTTTATACTAAAACTTGGGGTCATGGCACTATTCTGGTGCACAAACACCTTTAAGTAAGGAAATCGTGTTCAGTTTTTGCCAGATGGAATGATCAAACGCTTTGGGTGAAAACCGAAAGACGATGATGTTTCGTTTTGTAGATGCACATAGATATTGCTCGGCTAACAGATATAAGGTCATCATTTTTTGAGCACTAAAGTTATCGAAAGTCCTTACTTTTCCATGATAAACGATCTTGTCTTTTGTACGGGATTTTTCAACCAATAAAGCAGTTGTAGGGAGTTTGGAAGCAATGATAGTGTCTTTCGGAATATTCATGAGTCCGTCAAAGTAACTTGTTAGGTTGTGTTCAAGATCTTTAATAGGGATTTGGTTTTCTTCGGAAACGGACCAAGCAAAAACATACGACCAAAACGCTTCACTTTCGGGTTTTCCCCACTTGGGAGGAAATCGGGCGTCTTCAAACCCTTCCAAAGTCATTTCAGGAGCAAACCGCGTGGGAATATCGAAGGTTTCTTTAGACCATAACGAATCGGCTTCGAGGAGTAAATATTCTTCATTATGCTGCGCTGTAAGCATCAAGAAACACAGTAATGAACTTATTGTAAGAAGGAAAGTTTTCATGATCCAGCTAATTAAAATTGTAAGGTAACGTAAAATTCGATCGCGTCTGAAATAGAATGATTCTTCAGTTTGTTATTATGCGTAATGCCCCATTGGGTACGATCGATCTTGAATTTGGTTTCTAGTGTTTTCTTTACACCATCAGCAGTGGCCCAAAATTCTATTGGTTTTGTTATTCCTTTAATAGTAAGATCGGCTAGCATTTTATGTATGTTTTCATTTGGAAAATACTCGACCGAAGTAATTACCAATTGTGCTTGGGGGAATTTCGGTACATTAAAAAAGTCGGCGTTACGTAAATGTTCTACCGGTCCGATGCCTTGAAGGTAGTCTTCATTTGATATCGTGGTCATGTCAATAACAAAATCACCGCCAATAATAGCGTCGTCAACAACGATCAATCTTCCGTCTTGAAATTGTACCGTGCCTTGGTGTTCACTAAATTGAAACGCATAGGTGCCTTTCCATTTAATTGTGCTCTTTTCGGTATCTAGTTGATGAATTTCTTGATTCTGACCAAAAGCCGTTAAACTGATAAAAAGGATCCATGTAATAAGTAAATGTTGCATATGTTTTATTTTTGATGTAAAACTAGATTTGCAGACTACCAAAAGTGTCAAAAGAATGTAAAAGAAGTGTCAACAGCTGTAAAATCTCACCAAATTGCGTGTTATTTGTACTTATGAAAAAGGAAATTAAACGATGTATATCAGTAATATGCGTTGTGTTCTTATTGCTAATAACGTTTTCTTGTACTTCTGAAAAGGAAGCGACCTTAGATACTCAGCGCGTAAAAGTTGCTTTACGGGCCGTGGGAAATGAATTGTTATTGTCTAATAAAGATTCTACGTCGTTGGTGTTGCCCGTTATACAAAAAGCGGAAAACACTTTTGAACTCACATTTGAAAAACCATTGGCATTCGATCCAACTTCTTTGAATGTTTCCACAAGTACCATATTTAAACAGGCAGAACTTCCTCAAGATTATCTTATAGAAGTCATTCAATGTCATGATGGGGAAGTAGCTTATAGTTATGAAATGTCTGGTCAAACTGAAAAAAACATCATTCCCTGTGGCGGTAGGCTTGTACCAGAAAATTGCTATATCATCAAGGTGATTTTTGGAGCGAAGCCAGTAAGCAAAGCACAGTCGATCCTCTTTTATGTGTTGGTAATGCTTGTTTTGGCGTTTCTCGCTTTTGTATTTTATAGTAGATATAGTGCGTATCATTCCAAAGAAAAGGATAGTGATGCTACTGTATTGGGGAGCTTTCGATTTTATCCTGAACAGAATAAATTGGTAAAACAAGCTATAGATATTCCGCTTTCAAGAAAGGAATGTGAGTTGCTCGCCATCTTTGTAGCCAAACCAAATCAGCTTGTAACCCGCGAAGAACTTACTAAGCAGGTTTGGGAGGATAATGGTGTTATTGTAGGAAGAAGTCTAGACACCTACATTTCTAAACTTCGGAAGAAACTACAAGAAGACGATGCTATCAAACTTACCAATGTACATGGTGTTGGTTATAAATTGGAAGTGGAGGGATAGTTATTGGTTTAATGATCTAATGCTCTAAATGAATTAATGAGTAAATGTTGAATTAAAGACGCTCACCGAAGCTTCCAGTGCATTTAAGTTAGAGCGGACAGGCCGCTTGTGATTTTTGCTCTTTGCATATTTTGATCCCCTTGGTTTCTACATACTTTCTTATAATTCAATATCTTTGAGAAAACAACAACCCATCTTATGAAAAAAATCGTTTTCCTTTTGTTACTGACATTTGTATTGATTTCGTGCAAAAACGAACAAACATCCAATGAAACCAAAGACATTGCAAAGCATGAACCCGTCGTTTTTGATGGTATTGACCCATCAATCAAACCTGGTGACGATTTCTACCACCATGTAAATAAGGAATGGTATGACAACGCAGTTATTGAAGAAGATCAAATAGGCGTAGGGGCATATCGTTTTCTGAATATTCCACAACAAAAATTACTGCAAAACATTCTCGAAGAGGTTTCTGCAGAGCAACATCCAAAAGGGAGTATTGAACAGCAAGTAGGCGATTTCTATGCTTCGGGAATGGATACATTAAAAATAAACGAACGTGGAATGACACCTATTCAGCCTATCTTAGATAGAATCGATGCTATTGGTGATATTCCTTCGTTGATGGAGTTTGTAGCAACGCAGCTGATGTCGGGAGACCGCTCTATGATCAGTCCGTATATTTCTCCAGATCAGCAGAACAGCAGTATCAATATCTTACATTTTTCTCAGACAGGTTTGGGCTTACCCGATCGTGATTATTACTTCGGAACGGATCCATCAGTAGCTGAAATTCAGGACGCATATAAAACCTATCTCACTAGCTTGTTTGAGTTGACAGGCGCTTCCGAAGCAAAAAAACAAGCCGACATTGTATATGAGATCGAAAAAAAACTAGCCGAATCGCACAAAACTCGCATTGAGCGTAGAGTGATCACGGAGAACTACCACAAAATGGCTATTTCAGATCTGAATAAAAGTCAGAAGAATATAGGTTGGTCAACGATGTTGCAGCAGTTGGGAATGCAGGCAGATTCAGTAGATGTACGCCAACCAGCGTATTATGAAAAATTGAATACCATGCTAGCTTCCGTTCCATTGGAGGATTGGAAACTATATTTAAAAGCACATTCCATAAGTACACATGATGATATATTAAGCAAGCCTTTTCAAGATGCTTCTTTTGCCTATTCAAAAGTTTTGTCGGGTCAATCCGTGCAACAGCCACGAGCCAAGCTTATGGTGCGACGTGTGGATGGGCAGATCGGTTTTGCTTTAGGTCAATTGTATGTAAAGCGTTACTTTAATGAAGATGCTAAAAAACGTGCGTTATCATTGGTTAACAACTTTCAGAAAACCTTAGAAAAGCGTATTGAGCGTTTGGATTGGATGAGTGATAGTACCAAGGTAAAAGCGAAAGAGAAGTTGTTTGCTATTAGTAAAAAGATAGGGTATCCCGATGTTTGGAGAGAATACGACGTAAGCATTGATAGAGATCAGTTTTTTGAAAATGTTGTTGCTTTAAGGAAGAGCGAATACCAGTATGAATTAGCTCAGCTAAACAAAGCGCCCAATAGAGATGAATGGCATACAACACCTTCTACGGTGACTGCCTATTACAATCCGTCGTTAAACGAAATTGTATTCCCCGCGGGAATTCTACAATCGCCGTATTTTGATCTGTATGCCGATGATGCCGTGAATTATGGAGGTATTGGAATGGTGATTGGTCATGAATTTACTCACGCTTTTGATGATCAAGGCGCTCAATATGATAAAAACGGAAATGTAACCAATTGGTGGACGGAAGAAGATTATACCAAATTCAAGGCGAAAACTCAACAGATCATTGATCAATATAGCGGTTTTACCGTATTGGATAGTGTTCATTTAAAAGGCGCTTTGACAGTAGGAGAAAATACAGCCGATAATGGCGGAATTGCGATTGCATACGATGCTTTTAAAATGACTGAACAAGGTAAGGACACCACTAAAATTGGCGGTTATACGCCCGATCAACGTTTTTTTCTATCTATAGCGCGTATCTGGCGTGTTAAAACGCGGGATGCCTATTTACGAAACTATGTTGCTACAGACCCACATTCACCACCCGTTTGGCGTGTTAACGGTCCGTTGATGAACTTTACACCCTTTTATGAGGCTTTTGACGTTCAGCCGGGAGAAGTGAATTACAGAAGCGAAGAAGAGCGTATCAAGATCTGGTAGTGCTTACTATCAATGTTTTTAATTAGAATTGCAGCTATTCGGTTTTTTCTGAATAGTTGCTAGTTCTTTCCAAACCTCATGGTCTATAGTTTTGGGCGAAATGCGGAAAACAACAATCGCACGTTGCGTTGTCGCGCAAAAGGTTTGTTCTGCCAAAATATAGGTAGTTATCATTTTTCCGGTATGGAAACCATCAAAATACTTCATGCGCCCTTTAAACTGTTGCTTGGTGTTTTTATCTTCGGAAGGAAATAGAACCACTACGGGTTCGGGAAAGGCGGTAGCCCAATGGTTAGGCTTCATAAGACCGTCAAAATACTGTTCTAGGTTTTGTTCGATTTCCGAAGCAGAAAGTGCACTTGTACTTTTTATGTCCCAAGCAAGTACGTACGACCAAAACTGCGGACTCTCAAGGTCATTCCAACCGGGTGAGAATCGTAATTCTTCAAAACCTTCTATGTTCATATTAGGAGCCCAATCGACAGGAAGTTTAATAATCTCCTTTCCATAGGACGCATCTGCCGCTAAAATAGACAGATCCTTTAGGTCTTGACATAGCGCTGCGGTTGAGATAAGTAGCGTTATGTATAAAAGTGTAATGGTATTTGGGCGTTTTATAATCATGTTCGGTATATTTTAATATAGATACTTCGGTAATAATAGGCTAGTTCTGGCTTTTAACTGTCAAATAAATGTAAAAGAAGTGTCAAAAATGCGCTTCTCATAGAAAAGAGCTTGTGTTTTACACTACATATATCGCTTGTGAGTTGCTCTAGCAATGTTGAAATGATAAGATTAAGTTAATGATAGGATTATTTTGTTTAGTCCTTTGTAATTTTCTCTCAACCTTATTATGAAATTTATTTTATCCACCTTTTTAGTACTACTTTTTATGTCTCAAGAAGACCCTCTCGTTATTTGCGATTTTCAGAATCAAATAGGAACCGAAAATTGGTTTGTTGTCGATGATGGTGTTATGGGCGGACTCTCCCAAGGCGCATTACGGAAAAATGATTCAGGAAATGCACTATATACTGGCACCGTACGAACTGAGAATAACGGTGGCTTTTCGTCGATCCGTCATAATTTTGAATCTATAAATGTTTCAGATTATACGAAAGTCAAATTAAAGTTAAAAGGAGATGGTAAATCGTATCAATTCAGAATAAAAGAAGACCGCTCTCAACAATATTCTTACATCCAAGCCTTTCAAACAGCGGGAGATTGGGAAACGATCGAGATTTCACTTGCTACATGCTATCCTAGCTTTCGAGGGGTTAAATTAAAGATGCCAAACTATAGTGGTGAATTGATGGAGGAAATTGCGATCCTTATAGGAAACAAAACCAAAGAATCTTTCTCGTTGGAAATAGAAAAGATAACACTTGAGTAAGTAAAATAGATTGAGGTACAAGTAATGGTTCTTTCAGAATACATAATTATTAGAAAATTTTAAAAATGAGTAGGGGATTTGTAAAAGAAGATGATCAAGAAGAAGCACCCATAATTCCACCAAGGGCGGCTTTGCCTGACGGTGTAACTAATTATGTCACACCTGTAGGAATGGAACAATTGCTAAACGAGCGAAAGAGCCTCGAATTGGCGATGGCCAACCTATCTGTAACTGAAGAGCAACAGCGTCGCAGGGATCTAGCGTTATTGAATGGAAAGTTAAATTTACTACAAGAGCGTATTGCCTCAGCGCGTATCTTAGAGCTTAAAAGTCAGGCGTCAAATGAAATTAGGTTTGGTGCTACAGTACAGTTAAAGATGAATAATCTGTTACAAACATTCCAGATTGTGGGCGTCGATGAGGCTGATGTTGCGCAAAAGAAAATTGCTTTTGTAGCACCTATTGCTCGCTCGATCACAGGGGGTAAGGTAGGCGACTTTATTGATTTCAAACTAGGCGATGAGATTCGAAAAATTGAAATCTTACAAATTGATTATCATTAACGGTTTCAATAATGAGAAACACTGCGAATTGTTATTGCCGGTAGCCCTCGGCTTGTAAATCGAACAGTTTATAGTACAATTGTTTGTTTTCCATCAACTCTTCATGACTACCGCGTTCTAAGATCTTTCCTTTTTCCAATACCAATATCCTGTCGGCCATACGCACCGTCGAAAACCGGTGAGAGATAATAATGCTTGTTTTTCCTTCCGTAAGGCCCATAAAACGTTGAAAAACATCGTATTCAGCTTCGGCATCTAGGGCTGAAGTAGGTTCGTCGAGTATGATCACGGGCGCTTTCGACATATAAGCTCTGGCAAGCGCAATTTTTTGCCATTGACCGCCCGATAATTCGGTTCCAGATCTAAAACGTTTTCCGAGTTCTTGCTCATAGCCTTTTTCAAGGGTATCAATAACACTATCTGCCAAACTCAGTGAGGCTGCATCCTTTATCTTTTCTAGGTTTTGTTTGTCCTCTATATTACCAACAGCTATATTTATTTTGGCTGTAAGATAGTAGCGAACAAAATCCTGGAAGATCGCTCCAAACATCTGTTGGTATTGTGCTTTATCATAATGCCGAATATCAACACCATCGAGCAGAATTTTACCTTCGGAAGGCTCATAGAACCGAAGTAGAATTTTTATTAGAGTTGTTTTTCCTGAACCATTTTTACCTACGAGTGCTAATTTTTCTCCTTTCTTGAGTTTGAATGAAATATTACTAAAAACGGCTTGCGTACTTTTCGGGTAGTGAAATGAAACGTTTACAAATTCAAAACCTTCTTTAATATCCTTCGGAAGTGGATATATTTCAAAATCACTCGTATGATGGAATTCCATATCGATAAACTCGAAGTAATCTTTAAGGTACAGCGCGTTTTCATTAATCTGTGTAAAGCGTGAAAATATGGCTTCAATTTGCTTTCGCAGCCTATTGAAAGACCCCGCTAGAAAAGTAAGTTCTCCAATTGTAATGATTACAACAGCGGCTTTTATTGCAATAAATACATAGGCGCCATAGTATGCTAGATCACTTATGATGTGAAATATGGCTCCCAAATAGGTTCGTTTTACTGCCAGCTTTTTATTTTCATCATAAAACTTGTCGGCTATCCGAGAAAAACTATCACTTATAAAATCGGCTAAACCAAATAGTTTGATTTCCTTAGCGGTGACATCACTCGCTCCAAGCAAGCGCATATAATCTAATTCACGTCGTTCGGGGGTCATTCTACTTTGCAGCTTATAATTTTCTTTACTGAATTTCATCTCATTGATAAACGAAGGGATCACCGAGAGGACCACCAGAATAATCAAAATAGGGTAGAAGTAAAGCAATGCTGAAACTAAGGTTACGATGGTGATGAGGTCTTGCACCTGCGAAAGCACAGTTGATAGTAGTGTTACTCGGTTGGTTGTTTGTCTACGCGCACGTTCTAGTTTATCGTAAAATTCGGAGTCCTCCAGATCTGAGATCTCAACCCGGGCAGTTTTTTGTATGAGATCAATAGAGGAGGTATTTCCGTAGCGTGTTCCTATTAATGTGTCAGTTAGTGAGATGAGCCTTCCGGAGATATCATTTAAAATGACCAAACCAATTTCGAGACCAATAAGTTGAAATAATAATGTATAATCATTTACCGGAACTTTAGTCAGCGCGATGATCTCATCAATGATCTCTTTCCCTACCCATAATAGTAGCACGGGAAAAATAGAGCTCAACAACCTTAAAATTAAATTGGCAATAAAGAGTTTAGGGCTACTTTTATAAACTAATCTAAAAAATCGAGGAAGATATTTTAAGGAAACAAAGGACTGAAACCACTTTTTAATAGGGTTTTTTGACTCTTTTTCTTTTTTTGGTTGTTGCAATTGTCAGTAAATTAGGGAAATTTGACTATAAAGGTAGTTCAAAAAAACAGAGCACGATAGCCTTGTAGCCCACTAAGCGAACGGGAATTAGTAAATAAAAGAATAATAAAGAAGATAAAAGCTTATAATGTAAATTAATGGCACCATCTTTGCCTAGTAATAAGTATTAATAAATTAAATTATAGTAAAATGAGTAAAGGAACAGTAAAATTTTTCAACGACACTAAAGGTTTTGGATTCATCACTGAAGAAGGAGTTGAAAAAGATCACTTCGTACACATTTCTGGATTGATCGATGAGATCAGAGAAGGCGATGAGGTTACATTTGACCTACAAGAAGGAAATAAAGGATTAAACGCGGTTAACGTAAAGTTAAGCTAAACATATACACCTATATTTTTTAAGGAGAGTCCGTCATTATTGACGGACTTTTTTATTGCCTAATTTTCAGAAGATATCCATTAAAAAGAGGTAGTTTCGCGCCAAAATAAAAGTCCTGATTATGAAGCGAATACACGAGTATAAAAAACTATTTGGAGTAGAGAAAGAAATTGATCTTAAACTACTTAAAAAAAGCTACCGCGACTTGGTCAAAGAGTGGCATCCAGATAAATTCCAAGAAGGGGACTCGCTTCAGGAAGAAGCAGAAATACAAAGCCGAAAAATAATTGACGGCTATCATTTTTTGGTGAGTATGGCCCCCGAAACCAAAGAAAAAAACCTTCCACACTACAAAGAAACCATTGCAAATGCTGCTATTGCAGATTACCAGCACAAAGGATTATTACTTGAGATCACTTTTACCGACGGAAGCACCTATGAATATTTCGGCGTGACTAAGCCTGTTTATATCAAAATGGTTAATGCCGGCAACCTCAATCGTTTTGCAAAGCGCACCATTTATCCTAAGTATACGTACCGAAAGACCAAACGGACTCTTCAGGAAGCTTAACAGAAGCCTTACTTTTGCATATTATGGAGCAATACTAAATTAATGTACTATGAATACTACTTTTAAGGATCTTGACATAGCAGCTTTTTTGATAAAAGCATTAAAAGCAGCAAATATCACAACGCCTACATCCATTCAGGAGAAAGTGATCCCTGTGGTTTTAAACCAAAAAGAGGATGTAGTGGCATTGGCAAAGACAGGTACAGGTAAAACTGCGGCTTTCGGACTTCCATTATTGCAATTGGTTGATTCAGAAAACACGGATATTCAGGTGGTTGTTTTAGCTCCAACGAGGGAACTCGGACAACAAATTTTTAAAAATTTAAGTGATTTCGCAGTACATAAACCTGAAATCTCGATTGCTTCTATTTGCGGTGGAATTCCTATAAAACCTCAAATTGAGCGGTTAAAAGAGGATACGCATATCATTGTTGCCACGCCAGGACGACTTATTGATCTTTTGCAACGCAAAGCCATAGATATTACAAAAACGAAATATTTGGTTCTTGATGAAGCAGATGAAATGATTTCCATTTTAAAGGAAGGATTAGATATTATCGTTAAAGAACTTCCTAAAACTAGAAGAACCTTTCTTTTTACAGCTACCATGCCTGGTACGATCAAGCAGCTTGTTCAGAATTATTTATCAAAGCATGTTGTGCATATCGAAGCAGATATGGCTACCATTGGGCATCAAGGAATTGATCACCAATACGTTGTAGTAGAACCTATTGAAAAATTAGAGGTGTTAATGCATTTTTTAAACACCAAAGCTGGACAACGTGGAATTATTTTTTGTAAAACAAAAGCTGCGGTCAATAAACTCGCAAAGAATCTCGCTATAAATAAGTTCTCTTCAGGAGCCTTACACGGTAGCTTAACCCAGGGCATTCGAGACCGCGTGATGGGACAGTTTCGCGAAGGAAATATCAATATCTTAGTCGCAACTGATCTTGCCGCTCGAGGTATTGATGTAAAAGAGATAGAATATGTAGTGCAGTACCATTTGCCTGATACTTACGATGCTTACGTGCACAGAAGTGGGCGGACGGCGCGAGCAGGAGCAAAAGGACTTTCCTTGAGTGTGATCCAAGAGGATGAAGTAGCTGATCTTCCGGATCTAGAAAATGAATTGGGAATTACTTTTTCTGAAATGCCCAAAGCAAATGCGGTAGCGATAGAAGAGAATAACGCAATCTTATGGGCGCGAAAAATTTTTAAAACGAAGCCAAATAGAGCTATTTCCGAAGAATGCAAAACAAATGTCAAAACTATCTTTCATCACCTCACTAAGGATGAATTGATCGAAAAGATCTTAGCAGATCACTTAGACCAAAGTATCATATCTGAGAAGGTAGCAACGACAAAAAAGAAGAAGCCTAAAAAGAAGTAGAATCAGGATGGCAAATACATTAAAATCACAAAAAGATATTTTAGCAAAATTAGGGATCGAGACCTTGAATCCGATGCAGGAAGAAGCACTTCTGGCAATCTCTTCTACCGAAAACACCGTTTTGTTATCACCTACAGGAACGGGTAAAACCGTTGCTTTTTTATTGCCTACCCTCAAGGCTTTGGATGTTAATTGCGACAATGTACAGCTACTTATTTTAGTTCCTTCACGTGAACTAGCCATACAGATAGAGCAAGTTATTAGAGAAATGGGTACTGGTTTTAAGGCTAATGCGGTATATGGCGGAAGACCTTTTTCAAAAGACAAAGTTGACTTAGTACATACACCGGCTATTCTTATTGGAACACCCGGTCGTATTGCTGAACATTTAAGGCGCGAAACTTTTTCCGTAGAAGATATTACGACACTTGTGCTAGATGAGTTTGATAAATCTTTAGAGATCGGTTTTGAAGGCGAAATGCGCGAAATTATATCCTATCTCCCAAATATTGAGAAAAGAGTCTTAACGTCGGCTACACAAGGAATAGAAATTCCTAGTTTTGCTCAGGTTCAAAACCCTTTGATTATAGATCACTTAGGAACCAAAACCTCTAATTTGGCTATTAAGAAGGTGGTTTCGCCAGAAAAAGACAAGTTGCAAACCTTGGTGGATCTTATTCATCATATTGGAAATCAACCAGGGATCATCTTTTGTAATTATAAAGATACAATTCAGTTTGTGAGCTCTTTTCTAGAAGAAAATAATATTCCACATGGCTTATTTTACGGTGGTTTAGAGCAGATCGATCGAGAACGCGCCCTCATCAAATTTAGAAACGGAACACACCAAATTATTATTGCTACAGATTTAGCGGCACGCGGACTCGATATTCCGGAATTAAATTTTATTATACACTATCAATTGCCCTTTAAAGCTGAAGAATTCACACATCGCAACGGTAGAACCGCTCGAATGAATGCAGCGGGAACAGCATATGTGTTGCAATGGGAGAAAGAAAGAACACCTGATTTTATTACTACTTCGGAAATTTTAAAATTTCAGAAGAAATCGACAAAAATTCAACCTGAATGGGCGACGCTGTATATTTCAGGTGGTCGAAAAGATAAGATATCAAAAGGAGATATTGCGGGGCTACTTATTAAACAAGGGAATTTGGCTGGTGATGAAGTAGGGGTAATTGAACTTAAGCAAGACTGTGCTTTTGTAGCAGTACCTCGCGATAGGGTGGAGAGTGTTATTGCGAGAACCAATAACTCACGCCTTAAAAAGCGAAAGGTTAGAATTACAAAATTAGAATAATCTTGGAAAGCAGTCGATCTAATTTTTATTGTCCTGAAATGAGCTAACTATCGAGATCAACTCTCCTGGTTTAATAGGTTTAATAATATAATCTGATATTTCAGAAATTCTTTTGGCTCTATCTATATCTTTACCATCTACTGATGACGATACCATATAAATAAGGATCTTCTTTCCAACTCTAGGTTTGATTTTTATGTACTCTTCCATAAATTGAAAACCATCCATTATTGGCATATTAATATCCAATAATATGATATCAGGGAGGTTTTCGCTATGATCAAGGTTTCTAATAAGAAAATCTAAAGCTTCTTCTCCGTCAGAAAAAACCATGATTTCTTTGGCTAAGTCATGTGCCTTAATTGTTTTTGAAATAGTGTATTGATAAATACTATCATCGTCAATCACACAGATGTTATATTGATTTTTCATGAATTTCAAATTAAAAAATTATTATAAAAGTAGAACCCTTATCTTCTTCACTAATCGCAGTGATAGTTCCTCCCATGGTTTCTATTTGAATCTTGGTTAAATACAATCCCACACCTTTGGCTTCGGGATGTCTATGAAACGTTTTGTACAAGCCAAATAATTTATGACCATTCTTTTTTAGGTCGATACCTAATCCATTGTCTTGAAATGTAAGCTTAATTCTATCACCTACATATTCTGTTTTAATATGTAATTCTGGATTTCGATTAGGGGATCGATATTTTAAAGCATTCGTTACTAAGTTAAGAAAAATACTTTCTAAATAGGTTTTATGATATTCAATTTTAGGAATTTTTGAGAAATCACTCGTTATTATTGCATTTGTTTTAATGATTTGACCTGTAATGATTTCTTTTGTTTTACTTAAAACTTCTTCAAAATCCATTAATTCAAGCGATTTTGCTCCTTCTTTTTTAGTTTTTAAGGCTTCAATTAAAGTATTTAAAGTAGAGGTTAAGTGACCAATAACCACCTCGAATTTATCAAATAGTAGTTTTCGTTCCTCTTCGCTTTCTGAAAGTTTATACAAATGAAGAAGGGCATTTAAATTACTTACGGGGGAACGTAAGTTGTGAGAAGTAATATGAGCAAAATTAGCCAATTGCTCATTTTGTCCAGAAAGATGGTGTGTTAAAACTTCTAATTTTTCCTTTGCTTGGATAATTTTATTTTGCGCGATTTTTTGATCTGTAATATCTCGTATTGCTGCCGAAACCAATAAGCCTTCTTCTGTTCGAAGTGGACTTAGGCTTATTTGGATTGGAATTTCTTTTCCGTCTTTATTTATACCGAATAATTCTTTTTCTTGTCCAACACCCATAGCCCTAACCTTAGGATTGGCAAAAAAGCCTGACCGATGTCCTTTATGATTACCAGTATAGCGTTTTGGAATAAGAGTTTCAACAGATTTTTCTAACAATTCCACCGCGGTATAACCAAATAGTTTTTCGGCTTGCTTATTTATTAATTGAATTTTTCCTTTATCATTTACAATTACCATGGCATCTGGAGCAGATTCTAGCAGCCCTCTAAATTTATTTTCCGCCATTTTTTGCTCCGTTACATCTTGGCAAGTACCAATCATTTCTATTACTTCTCCTTTATCATTGGTAAAGACCTCCCCTAAAAGCTGAATAGTTTTAGTTTTGCCATTAGTTATAATGCGATGTGCAAAGTTTTCAAATCCCTTGCCCTCAGTGGCATTAGTAAAATGTTCGGTAACAAGGTCTTTGTCATCGGGATGAACAAAACTAAAATATGTATCGAAACTTAAATCATCTATCTCCTTATCTAGATTGAAGATATTGTATAGATTATGAGACCATCGAACTTCATCAGCAACAATATTCCATTGCCAATTTCCCATTAGCGTAATCTCTTCGGCAAAATTTAATAGCTGATTTTTCCGTAGTAATTCGGTCTCAGCTAATTTTTGTGTTGTAATATCACGTATTGCCGCAGAT
Organism: Ulvibacter sp. 2305UL32-6; assembly: GCF_058148545.1. Lineage (NCBI taxonomy): Bacteria > Pseudomonadati > Bacteroidota > Flavobacteriia > Flavobacteriales > Flavobacteriaceae > Ulvibacter > Ulvibacter sp. 2305UL32-6. The sequence continues at coordinate 228,834 of NZ_JBYVKA010000002.1, read as the reverse complement.
ACTAATAAACCTTCTTCGGTTTGTAATGGGCTAAAACTAATTTGTACTGGAATTTCTTTTCCGTTTTTATTCAATCCAACAGATTCCTTTGCGTCATTTATTACTTTAATTTTGAGGTCGGTATTGTTGAATCGCTCTGGAATGAGAATGTCTACTTGCTCTCCGACTAATTCTTCTGCGGAATATCCAAATAATTTTTCTGCTTGTTTGTTTATAAGTTGAATCTCTCTTCTTTCATTCACAATTACCATGGCATCAGGGGCCGATTCTAAAAGACCTCTAAATTTATTTTCTGCCATTTGTTGTTGGGTAATATCTTGGCAGGTACCAACAATCTCAGAAATCTTCCCGTCGCTATCGGGACTAACTACTGCTAATAGACGTATCGTTTTTATAGTACCGTCTTTTAGCTTGATACGATGGATTATATCGTTTAACAATTTGCCATTAATAGACTCTTGTACATTCTTATTTATTCTAACTTTATCTTCTGGGTGTACGAAATCAAAGTAGGTGTCAATAGTTAAATCTGTATTTTCTTTGACATCAAAAATTTTATAAAGATTGGTAGACCATTTTAGTTTATTGGTAGTTAAATCCCATTGCCAATTCCCCATCATAGAAATCTCCTCGGCAAAATTTAATAGTTGATTTTTCTTTAATAGCTCATCTTTAGTCTTTTTCCTTTCTGTGATATCAAAAGAAACTCCTAAAAAGCCTATTTTCTCACCTACTTCATTTTTAATGGCAGTTAAAGTTAACTGTACAGGAAAGGTAGAACCATCTTTTCGTCGATACGTCCACTCACGAGTATCATGTTGATTGTTTTTTGATAATGCCGAATAAGGATCAAACCCCTTCGGATCTGCATCATACATGGCTGCGATGTCAATTCTGAATTTGTCTAGTTCTTCTTCAATATGATAACACTCAGGAGCTTTTAGTCCGATCATTTCCGCAGCGGAATAACCTAATAAAAGTTCTGCACCATAATTAAAATGATTGATTATACCATTATTATCGGTCGAAACTAATGCGATTGGCCCAGAATTAAAGATTGCTTGTAATTCTGAATGTGCTTTATCTAAAGCCAATTGAGAACGTTTCATCTTATCAATATCTTGAAACACTCCAAAAAGTCGCGTACATTTTCCTTCTTCCATTTCGGCTTGTCCAATAGCGCGGGTCCAAATTTCGGCACCTTTTGCAGTAATAAGCTCTACTTCCACATCATAAGCGGTACCGTGATCTATGGCTTCTTGAACAGCTTTTTTGATCGTCTCTCTACTTTTTCCTTCCTTATAAAAATTAATGCCAGTTTCTAAATTGGGCAAATATCCTTCGGGTACTTCATGTATATCGCAAACTATTTTGCTCCAAAAAACTTTATTTTTTACTAGATCAAGCTCCCAAGTGCCTATTCGTGCTACTTCATTTGTTTTATATAAAATTTCTTCAATGCGTTTCTTTTCTTCCTCTTTTTCTTTGATATGTGTTATGTCACCAGTGTGCATTAAAAGTCCGCCAATATTGTCTTCTGAGATATACCAGGGCCGTACATCCCAGTAGATCCATTGAACCGATCCATCATCACGTTCAAAAGGGGCTTCGTCACAGACATCTATTGCTCCTTTCAGGCATTTTTGATGATTTTCTTTCCAGTCATCGCCTATTTCAGGAAAGAGATCATAGTGAGAACGACCAATAATTTCTTGTCCTTCCATTTTATAGTCAGTTATCCATCGCTGCGAAACAGCTATATAGCACATATTATTATCAAGCATTGCAATCGCTGTAGGTGCTTGCTCAATAAAAATTCTGTTGTGAGCTTCTTTGGTTTCTAAATCGGTTTTGAGCTTTTTAAGCTCTAACATGCTCGACGTTAATTTGCTTTCGGAAATAGCTAATTCATTATTAGACAATAAGAGGGCATTACTTTTTTTAAAGAGCTGCTTTAATGCTGGTACTAGAATAAATAAAAATTGACCTATTAATATGATTGCAGCTATTATGGCAAGTAAGTAGGCGGTACTTCTTAAAGCGTCAATATTTTTTTCGGCAGCTTTTTGATATTCTAGGACTGCAGCCTGCATAGTCAAGAAATAAGGCGATTCCGTTTCTGCGATAATGTTTACATCTTTTCTAATTAAGTCTGAATGAGGATTATCTATGATGTATTTACTAGAAGTTACAATTGTTTTTAAATATGTCTCACTGATTTTAAGCAAAGAGTCTAAGGTATTATTATCGCCATTTTTCTTGTTTATTGAGTAGAGATAATTATGTGAGTTTTCAAACTCTTCAACAAGTGTTTTTAAGGAGCTTATTGAGTCTGGATTTATGGTTTGATTTATGTTATTATCAAAAGAAAATACCAAACCAGTAATGCTCTCGCTTAGCATACATTGTTCAGATGCTTTATTAATCAATAAAGCAGTCTGTTTTTGAGCATTAACATTTTTTTGGATAATAATTAAACCCGAAACAATTATTATTATAATAGTAATTATAAATAATAAATACCTCTGTTTAATAGATTTAGTGAGGTCCTTCATAAAACATCAATTAACTAATATGTTTCAGCAAATAAAACATGTTTTATGAAAATAGAATATGTCTTGATTAAGTAGGGGCTTTGTTCAATCATTTGGGATTATAATTTACTAAATTAAGGTTTGTTTGTTTTAGATTTTACTCAAATAACTCAGGGATGAACGATAAAATAATCATGATTAAACATGGAAAATTACCTTAACTACTCATTATAAGCTAGTTATGCTTGATCTGTTGTTTTTTAAAACGGGGATTTTTTAAATATATTAAATTCATGCCAAATATAAGGTACTTTTTTTCTGTTTTGATTAAGAATTTAGTAGAATTATTATTAAATGATTGCATTAAATGCATATAGAATAGTAGCTGTTGTCTCCAATTTCTTTACGAATTTTAGTGTGTAACACATAAAATAGTTCGCATAGACTATAGACCATTTTTTCAATGTTTTTCTTAAAACTATGGTTTTACAATGTTACTTAAAACAAAAAAGGTTGTCCATTACAGACAACCTTTTTTCAATAGTTTGATTTAAACTACTTCAAACTTTCGTATAATTTTTCAGCAACCAATTCAGAGGAAGCAGGGTTTTGTCCTGTAATTAAATTTCCGTCTTGAATCGCATAGGCTTCCCAGTCGTCTTTTTTAGAATAGATCCCACCATTTGCGCGCAACATATCTTCAACTAAAAAAGGAACAATATCTGTTAATTGTACAGCAGCTTCTTCAGTATTAGTAAATCCAGTTACTCTTTTACCTTGTACTAAAAGGGTTCCGTCATTATTTTTAACGCTTTTTAAGGCAGCAGGAGCATGACATACAAAGGCAATCGGCTTTTCTTGCATATTAAATTTCTCTATTAACGCAATTGAAGTTGGATCATTGGCTAGATCCCATAAAGGGCCATGTCCGCCTGGATAAAATACCGCATCAAAATCATCTGGATTCATGTCTGATAATACTTTGGTATTTGCGATTCTTTCTTTTGCTTCGGCATCTTTATCAAAGCGTTTTGTTGCTTCGGTAGCAGCGTCTGGCGAGTCACTTCTTGGATCAATGGGAGCAGGTCCTCCTTTGGGTGTAGCAATAGTGATATGCGCTCCTTTATCTAATAATGTATAATACGGATTTGCAAATTCTTCTACCCAAAACCCTGTTTTTTCTCCTGTATCGCCTAATTGATCATGTGACGTTAAAACAAATAATATTTTCATTTCTTTTTCTTTTTTAATTTCTGTGTTTTCTTCGGAAATGCTTTCTGAAGGTGTTTCATTTTTTGATTCCTTACAACTAGAAGCTGTAATAATGGTAAGCGCTATGGCTAATGTTTGTAGTATTTTCATATGTCTAAATTAATATGCCATTTTTACAATTTTTTCAACTTTATCTGGTGACAATGACTGATGTTCACCTAATCCTAACCAACCACGATCAGTAAACCGTTTCGATATTTTTTCGGCAGTTCCTTCATACTCTTTGGTGTAATCGGATAGCTTTGTATCAATTCCTAACTCATGGAAAAAAGCTTCTGTTTTTTCGATCGCCGCGTACGCTTTATCGTCTGTACTTCCTTCAGTAATACCCCAAACTCGTTCTGCGTATTGGGCTAATTTTTCTTTTTTAGCTTCGAAGTTAAATTTGTAGTGACTCGGAGCAATAACGGCTAGGGTACGGGCGTGATCAATTCCGAATAAAGCGGTAAGTTCATGACCCATAGCGTGAACAGCCCAATCGGTTGGAACTCCTTTTTGTATCAGTCCGTTTAAAGCCATGGTACAACTCCACATAAAATTGGATGCTGCTTTATAATCGGTAGGGTCTCTTAATACTTTTGGTGCAACCTCAATAAGTGTTTGCAGAATACTTTCAGCAAAGCGATCTTGTAATAAAGCTCCAATTGGATAGGTCATATATTGCTCTAATACATGTGTAAAAGCGTCTGTAATTCCATTGGCTAGTTGACGTTCTGGAATAGAAGTGATGACCTGTGGATCTAATATTGAAAACTCAGGAAACAAACCTGGTCCGCCCATTGCTAGCTTCTCACCAGTTTCCTTTCTTGTAATTACCGCTCCCGAATTCATTTCAGAACCTGTTGCGGGTAATGTTAGCACGGTACCAAAGGGTAAGCCTTTTTCAGTTTTAATATTATCGGTTAAAATATCCCAAGGCGTAGATCCTGTGAATAAAGCTGCAGCCGATAAAAATTTGGTACCATCAATTACGGAACCGCCACCCACAGCCAATAAATAGGTTATGTTCTCTGTTTTAATGATTTCTAAAGCCTTCATTAAAACGGCGTATTCGGGATTAGCAGGAATACCGCCAAATTCAATGACCGATACGTTTGCTAAGGCTGTTTTTACCTGATCGTATATTCCGTTTTTCTTGATACTCCCTCCACCGTATAACAATAATACTTTGGCATCTGAAGGAATTTCATCAGTTAATTTTTCTATGGTATCCTTTCCAAAAATAATTTTAGTCGGATTTTTAAATTCAAAATTGTTCATCTTCTTTTTCTTTTTTTAGTTTGTTTTTAAATGCTAACAATCATTTTTCCTTTGTTTTTACCTTCGAATAAATCGATAAAAGCACTTGGAATGTTATCAAAACCATCTACGATCGTTTCTGTATAGGTTAGTTTGTCTTCAGCTAACCAAGTTGACAAATGCTTCATTGCTTCTGGAAATTTGTCTGCATAGTTAGAAACAATAAAGCCTTGCATTAAAGCGCTGTTTTTTACAAGGAATGGTTGCACGCTGATACTTTTAGGAGTTTCTGTGTTGTTGTAAACTGAGATGGCGCCGCAGACAATAATTCTGGCAAGTCTATTAATATTGAATAAAACAGCATCAGAAATGGGACCGCCTACATTATCAAAATAGATGTCAACCCCATTAGGCGCTGCTTTTGCGATGTCTGCTCTAATATCTTTACTCGTATTGTAGTTAATGCCAGCGTCAAAACCGAATTTGTTTTTAAGCATTTCAATTTTTTCGTCTGTTCCTGCAATTCCCACGACTGTTAGTCCGAGAATTTTTCCAATTTGTCCAACCACACTTCCAACGGCACCAGCAGCGCCGGAAACAACTAAAGTTTCTCCTGCTTTAGGTTTTCCTATTTGGGTTAAACCCGAATAGGCCGTTAATCCGGTCATTCCTAAGATTCCCAAATAAGCGCTCAAAGGCGCTTTTGTAGCATCCACTTTTAAAAGTCCTTCGCCTGTAGAGATCTGTTTCGTTTTCCAACTTAACATGCCAGAAACAAAGTCGCCTACTTCAAATTTTTCATTTTTAGAATCGATCACTTTTGCTATGACGCCAGACTGAATGGGTTTGTTTAGTTCAAAAGGAGGGACGTATGATTTAGCGTCGCTCATTCTTCCTCGTAAATACGGATCTACAGAAACATAAGTAGCTTCTAATAGTATTTCACCCTCATTGATATTCAAATCTTTTTCTTCAGAAACAAATTCGAAATCTGAAAGTGAAGGTTTTCCTTCAGGTCTATTTTTTAATACAATGGTCTTTGTTTTCATAATTTCTTATTCTATTACAGTTACTAAATCTTCCATTGGTTTTCTAACCTTTACTAGATTTACCAACCAATCTTCATCTACTTGTCTATAACCTAATGGCAATAGCACGGCACTTCGTAGTCCTTTTTCTCGCAGCCCTAAAATTTCGTCAACTGCAACTGGGTCGAAACCTTCAATAGGAGTTGCATCTACGCCTTCAAAAGCAGCGGCGGCAATAGCTTGAGAAAATGCGATATAGGCTTGTTTTGCCGCGTGATTAAAGTTTTCTTCCGCATCTTTTTGAGGATAGGAGTTCAATAGCATCTGGCGATAATTTTCCCAGCCTTCGTTTTTAAATCCGCGGATCTCGTTGGTCAAATCGAACATATAATTAATTCGCTCTGCCGTATAAGTGTCCCAAGCGGCAAAAACCAGAAGGTGCGAGCAATCTGTGATTACCGATTGGTTCCAAGCCACTGGTTTAATTTTTTCTTTGACCTCCTGATTTTTAATTACTATGATCTCAAAAGGTTGTAATCCGCTTGACGTTGGTGCCAGTCGTGCTGCTTCTAAAATTCTTTCAACCTTGTCTTCAGCAATTTTTTCACCATTCATCGCTTTGGCAGCATATCTCCAGTTTAATTTATCTAGTAATTCCATAGTTCTTTTAGTTTATATAATTTGTTATTACGCTTTAATGCTGCTCCAGGCAGCTTGAAAAGCTTCTTCTATATGTGTTTTGTCGAGTTTAAAGGCTCCACGATTATCAGACATCATTAAAAAAGATAATGGATTGATCGCGTAGGCATATAATAGGTAATCTGATAAGGGTTTAATAATACCTTCTTTTTTACCGCGCGCCCATAGATCGAGTAGGGGTTGCAGGTGTTTAATTCCTACTTCTCGACTATGATCGTCAATCATAGGGGTATTATCACATTGAGCCAGAAACATGGCGTTATCACGGTCTTTCAGCTTAAAATCGGCTATGCGCTTCCATATTACTTCAAAACCTTCTTTAACCGCCATAGTTTCGTTATAAGTAGCAAAAGCATATGAAGTATAGGCGGTTTTTACCTCGATATACGTTTTGTTTACAAGATCTTGTTTGTTTTCAAAATAGAGATATATGGTTGCGGGCGAAACATTCGCCATTTTGGCGATTTTACTCATAGGAGTAGCGTGAAAACCATTGTTATTCACCAGCTCAATGGTCGCCTTGATAAGGGCGTTCCGTTTGTCGATACTTTTTTGAAGTTTGGCCATAAATCTTAATTCTCAAACAAAGATATCATAAAAATGAACGTTCATTCTTTTTTTAACAAAGGTTTATTATTTTGAGATGCAACTGAAGGAAATGAGTTTTGGGTTCTATATTAACAGACTTCATTCCAGAGGATGGTAATACGTTAACGGTAATTTGCTGTTATAGTTTTAGAGAAAATTACGATGTCCTTATAACAAGCAGATTTTCCTTATTTAATATATATGGAAGATTTAAGGAATGAATTTATTCAATGATTTCCCCTTTTTCATCAGCGACAATTTTTCCCCATTGCGCAATCGTTTCCAGCTACGATTCCATTTTCAGAGTCTATCGGTTTTGTACTGGATATTGATGATGAAAAAGATGTAGATATGGTTTATTTCATTACGGCGCACGAGGTCGCGCATCAATGGTTTGGGATGCAAGTAGAAGCTGCAAATGTTCAGGGAAGGCATTTCATTTTAGAAACACTATCTCAATATGCGGCGCTTATGGTAATTAAAGAAAAGTATTCCGAAGAAAAAGTACGGCAATTTTTAGAAATGCAATTAGAAAAGTATACTGATGGAAAACGTAAAGAAGCACATGTAGAACTTTCTTTTGGCACTTGTGGAGAATGAAGCGTATGTATATTATGTAAAAGGCACACTTGCTATGTATACCCTTCAGCAAACCATAGGAGAAGACAAGGCCAACCTGGCGATAAAGCGGTTTCTTGAAGCCTGGAATATAATAGATGGTACCGTAAAAGCCACCACCAAAAATTATACAACAAGTTAGGATTTGTTACAACACTTTAGAGAAGTTACGCTAGCGCATCAACAACATATCATTACTACGCTTTTTGAATCGGTAGCTGAACTAAAAACTAATAATTAAAAAGAATATTCTTAATATTTAAATACAGTAAAAATTGTTTTCTAATAAATATGCCACTATACAAAATAGTACATATTTATTTTGTGGGTATTCCTTTTCATTACAAAAGAAACTTAAAAATCTTTTTGCGTAACACGTATTATTACCAATTTCTATTGGTTTATCGGAAAAAATCAAGTCTTATCATATTCTCCACACAATGCACCCGCTAACACGATAGTTTTGACGCGTAATTAAAAAAGAATAGTTAATGAAATTATATGTAAGTATTGTATTCGGACTGCTGTTTATGACTATTTCCGTAGCACAAGAAACATTCACACTAAGTGGATATCTAAAAGATGCCATGTCTGGAGAAAGTTTATGGGGAGCAAATGTAATTTTGGGACCAACCACGGGAACGGTTACCAATGAGTATGGATTTTACTCTATAACTCTAAAAAAAGGAACGTATACTGTAGCTTTTTCTTCGTTAGGATATAAGAGCTTTACCAAAGAAATTGTATTGGACAAGAATATAAAATTAGATTTTGAAGTAGAAGAAGATATTGCCTCCATAGGCGAAGTAGTTATTACCACGACCAAAGCGAGTAGGGGATTAGAATCTACCGAAATGAGCGTATCTACCGTAAAAGCTGAGACAATGAAGAAGTTACCCACGGGAATGGGAGAAGTAGATATTTTGAAATCTATTCAGCTATTGCCTGGTGTTTCAAGTGTGAATGAAGGATCGTCAGGTTTTAATGTGCGAGGAGGCTCTACAGACCAAAATTTAGTTCTTTTAGATGAAGCAACAATTTATAATGCGTCGCATTTATTAGGTTTTTTTTCAGTATTTAATGCAGATGCGATTAAAGATGTAAAACTATATAAAGGAGGAATTCCATCCTTATACGGGGGGCGCTTGTCTTCCGTTTTGGATATTAGACAAAGAGAAGGAAATTTAAAAGAGTTTAAAGGCGAATTAGGAATTGGGCTTATATCAAGTAGAGCCTTATTACAAGGACCTATAAACAAAGGCGATAATGAAGAAGGAAATGGAAGTTACCTTATAGCAGGAAGACGTTCGTATATAGATGTTTTCGCACCACTTTCCGAAGACCTAGAAGATACAAAACTGTATTTCTATGATATGAATTTAAAAATGAATTACAACCTTAACGATACCAATCGCTTATATCTTTCAGGCTATTTGGGTCAAGATAGGTTTGCTATAGAAGACGTGTTTGGAAATACTTATGGAAATACATCTGCTACCTTACGATGGACAAGCCAATTAAGCGATAAACTGTTTTTTCAAACTTCAGCAATTTATAGCGATTACGATTACGAAGTAGAACTACTTACGTCTGGGTCTGAATTTAGCTGGAAATCTAGTATTCTTAACTACAATTTAAAACCTAGATTGAGTTGGTATGTAAGTCCAGGAAATACCTTAACCTCAGGAGTAGATTTTACATACTATAATTTTAATCCTGGAGAGATTGCACCAATTAATAATTCTTCTACTACAGCAGAAAAGTTTCAGGAAAAATTTGCTATTGAAACTGCACCGTATCTGGATTTCGAAACTAAAATATCCGATAAATTAAGTTTACATTATGGTCTTCGCTGGTCTAATTTTCAGCGTATTGGTAAAGAAAATATCGCAACCTATACAAATGGATCTCCCCTTACGTACAATTCAACGTTAGATTTGTTTGATGAAAATGAAACGATTGGAGAAACTAGTTATGAATCGGGAGATGTTATTGAAAGCTTCAATAATTTTGAGCCGCGCGCTTCACTTAGATATTTGTTGAATGAAACAACTTCACTAAAAGCAAGTTATAATAGAAACTATCAATACCTACATTTAATTTCAAATACCACTTCGGCAACTCCTTTGGATATCTGGGCGCCTAGTGGACCGTACCTGAAACCACAATCGTCAGATCAATATGCAGTAGGCTTGTTTAAAACATTAAAAAACAATGACTACGACTTCAGCGTAGAAGCGTATTACAAAGATTTAAGAAATATAACCGATTTTGTAGATGGTGCAGATTTGCTGTTTCAGGAAAATATTGAAACACAAGTTGTGCAAGGAAATGGACGTGCCTATGGGTTAGAGCTTCAGTTTAATAAAAATGTAGGAAAATTGACGGGTTGGTTAAGTTATACCTTAGCTCGTTCTGAAAGAAAAGTGATAGGAATTAATAATAACGAATATTATCCTTCCAATAACGATCAGACTCATGAGTTAAGTCTTACAGGAATCTATAAATTTAATAATCGCTGGGATTTTGGAGGAAACTTTGTGTATGGTTCAGGAAAACCAGTGACCTATCCTACAGGTAAATTTGAACAAAACGGTTTGATTGTTGCCGACTATGATGGTAGAAATGGTGATAGGTTGCCCGCTTTTCATCGCTTGGACCTTTCAGCCACATTAAATCCTAAAGAAGGAAAGAATGGCACCTGGATATTTAGTCTTGGAAATGTATATAATAGAAAAAATGCATCGACCATCTTTTTTAGAGAACGTACAGAAGAAATGAACAATATAGATGTACCAACAGGACAAACCGAAGCAAGTAAATTCTCTTTTCTAGGAATTGTACCATCTATTACCTATGAATTCAAATTTTAATACCAAACTATATGAAAACAATCACAAAACAATATAAGCTTATCGTATTCTTGTGTATTAGCATCCTTACAATTTCCTGTGAGACCGATGTTACTGATGATATTACCATAGCCGAATCGACCCCAAAATTGGTAATAAATGGTGGTTTAGAACGAAATATAACAAGTCCATTGGCAACACAACAAATAAGGCTAACTACTACGATTAATTTTTTATCTAATGAACCCAATCCGCCAGTTACAGATGCAACTGTATCTATAACTGATGGAGCAGAGACGTGGGTTTTTAGTCATCAGGGAGATGGGTATTATGCCAATTCAATGATGCCCGCGCTAGATAAAACATACACGATTACTATTGAATGGAACGGAGAAACGTATGAAGGAGCAGACCCGTTAAATGAAGCGCCTAAATTCACCAATTTTTATACTGAATTTGAAGAAGAAACTATTTTCTTTACAGGTGGTTATTTTATAAAATTCGACTCTCAGGATCCAGCAGACATTGAAAATTATTATTATTACAGAGTCGTAAAAGATGGGGAGTATTTTATCATTCCCGATGGAGGAAATTCATTCAATTTAATAACTTCCGATGAGTTTTTTGATGGGCAAATGCGCTCGGGAGTAACCCTTAACAGGGAAATAGCTTTTGAGCCAGGAGAATTAGCAACGGGGCAACAATTAGGTATTTCAGAAAAATATTTTGACTATCTTTTCGAACTTTTTACTCAAACAGGTAGTTCAGGAGGTTTTGGTGGGAATCCTCCCCCAGCAACCATTCGAAGTAATGTGATTAACCTAACCACCCCAAGTAATAGAGCAGTAGGCTATTTCTACTCGGTAGATGTAGAAGAAGGTTCGGTGGTCGTGGAAGAATAGAAAATGTATCCAAATGAATAGAAAACGATCCTTTTTTTACCTTTTAATAGCTACGCTAGTGCTAGTGGTAAACTTTTTAAAGGATGCTGCAGATGAAACACCGCTTGACCCAATAAAGTATTTTCCCTACATATGTATTATACTGGCTTTTACATGGAGTATTTATTATTTGCGTTTTTATTTGGTAAAATTGCCTTTTCTGAATAGTCCTCGCCTAAAAAAGAACAATTATTATAGGTGGGTATGGCTTTGTTTTATTCTTTTTAAGTCATTTGTTTTTTCATATGTTGCAGCGACTATTGCTGAGGTCGCGTCCCCAGGGGAAAGGGATGTTTCTATAACAGGCGTATTCTTTTGGGCTATTTTTACAGCTGTATTTTGCATAGTTCTTTTTGTATATATGTTGGAAGCCTTCTTTGAGTCTGAAGCCGAAAAGCAAGAATTTACCTTGCGGTTAAATGAAATTGAAAATGAAAGAACCATAGCGAAATATCATTCCTTAAAAAACCAGTTAAATCCTCATTTCCTATTCAATAGTTTTAATAGTTTATATAGCTTAATGACCATAGATGTTGAAAAAGCAGAACATTTTTTACAAGAGCTATCCAATGTGTACCGCTATAATTTAGATCATAGCGAAGAATTGGTTGTATCCTTAAATAGTGAAATTCACCTCATTAAATCCTATATGGAATTACAGAGAATTCGTTTTCGGGAGAGTATACAAATTACTTATAATATTACATCAAGCCAGTTAATTTATTTGTTACCTCCCATGACACTGGAGTTGCTGGTTGAAAATGCAATTAAGCATAACATCGCAGAGAAAACAAGCCCATTGGTAATTGAAGTTTATACCGAAAATGATGATGTGGTTGTTAAAAATAATTACCAACCCAGAAAAGAGTCTAAATTAAATACATCTTTAGGCATTGGGAATAATAATTTAAGGAAGCAATACGAGCTAATACACGATAGAATACCAACTTTTGAAATAATAGATAATACCTATGTGGTTAGAATACCGTTGATAAAGCCAAGTTTATGATTAATGCTATTATAATAGAAGATGAAGACATTGCAGCCATCAAACTGCAAAAGATGATTCTAGAGTTAGATGAAGGAATTCATATAAAAAAAATTCTGTCTTCGGTAAAGGAATCTGTCGCATACCTTTCAGAAAATAAACCCGATTTGATATTTCTGGACATCAATTTATCTGACGATAATTCGTTTGAAATATTTAACCTCGTAAACGATATTCAGTCTAAAATAATATTTACCACCGCATATTCAGAATATGCCATTAAAGCTTTTGAACAAAATAGCATCGATTATTTACTGAAACCCATACCAAAACAGTTATTACAGCGCAGTTTGGACAAATTCAGAAAATATTATAATCAAGAAACTCCAGACTACAATCAGATTTTCTATCACCCTGCTGATGTCTATAAAAAACGATTTCTTGTAAAAATGAATACAACTCTTCAGACAGTTGAAATAGAAGATGTTGCCTATTTTTATGCTGAAGACAAACTAACATTTATAAAGAATAGAAGCAACAAGAATATTCCTATAGATTACTCTCTTAAAAAACTGGAAGAACTACTTAATCCTTCCCATTTTTACCGCATAAATAGAAAATATATCGTTAATAGAAATTCAATTTCAAAAATGTACTACGCTTCAAAGTCTAAAATTATGTTGCATTTAGAACCAAATACAGCAGATGAGCAAATATCTGTAGCGATCGAAAAGTTAGGCAAGTTTAAAAAATGGCTGTCACAATAATTATCAAGAACGCTCTTTTTTCTTCATTCCGAATAATACTCTTGGTATTTTGAAAGGGTAAATAAATACTCTATAAATAAGTATAATTATAGGAATTGAGGTAAAAGCAAGATTATAATTTTTGAAGCAATACTCATATCCAATTGAATAATGCAATACCCTACTATAATTATGACGGTTTGATGCAGTATATAAAAAGGATAAATTGCTTCATTACATTGTTTAAGGAGCGTGCTTTTTTTATTAAACCAAACTTGACCATATCCTAGTAAACTGGTTATAAGCGTCCAGCTTACTACTGCACAAACCAAATACCAGAGTTACTATTTTGGTAGACTTGGCGTTGTTTGATGATTACATAAACGATTCGGGGAAGTATTTCGATAATGATAAAGGGGAAGAAAAAGGCTATTTTTCACCAGCGCATCCAGATGCTTACGATGTTGTTAAAATTGAAAAATTACTACGTCTAACCGAGCATTTGGTAAAGTGATAAAATAGCGGATCAACCATAAATGTTATTCGCTCCATTTTCTGATTGTCCTGAAAATTTTTAATGTTAGAACGTGAAATAAGTCGTCCTAAAAAAATCATAATTACTTGGAAATATAGGCGTAATTCAAGTTCTTTCGAGATTTAAATTTTGCCAACGATGGACAACCTAATAACCTTTTCAATTACAGTATTTACAGGCTTTTTCGCCATTACCAACCCTATCTCCAATATGACTGTTTTTGTGTCTATGACTCAGGGCGCAGACGAAAAAACCAAAGCTGATATTAATAAAAGAGCAAATATCATAGCATTTATCATTGTCACCATTTTTATTCTCTTAGGGAAGTATATTTTTGAGCTTTTTAATATTAGTATTCCAGCGTTTAAAATTACAGGTGGTGTTTTGATATTTTTTATTGGTTTTGAAATGTTACAGTCAAAACAATCCAATATGAAAAGTATAAAACATGTCAATATCGATGAAAATATTGCTGTTTCACCACTAGCCATTCCTATTCTGGCAGGACCTGGAACCATTGTTACTGCTATGAACTTCGTATCTAATGCAGCTCCGTTACAAATGTTCTTAGTAATCGCTATTTTTGGGTCAATGAGTTTAATCACCTATTTTACCTTTAGATTAAGTAATCTGATTGTCAAAATTGTAGGAAATAACGTTATCTCGGTCATTGGAAAAATTATGGGATTGATCATAGCCATCATTGGAACCGGTATGATTATAGAAGGAATTAAAATTTCCTTTAGTTTACTTTCCTAGACCTTTTGGTAAATTTAAACGAAGAATATTCGACAGAATTTAGTTTAATACACAGCGTATCATGAAAAAAATTTTAATTCTGTTTTCACATCCAAAATATGAGAAATCACGAGCCAATGCGGTTCTTGTAGATCAGATAAAGGATAAGGAAGGTATCACATTTCATGATTTATATGAACGCTATCCAGATTTCCATATTGATGTTAGCAAAGAAAAAGAATTGGTAAGTCAACACGATGTCATTATATGGCATCATCCCTTTTATTGGTATAGTTGTCCGCCCATCATGAAACAGTGGATCGACCTAGTTTTAGAGTTTGGTTGGGCCTATGGGCCGAATGGGAATGCGCTACGATCAAAAATCTGCTTTAACGTAATTACTACGGGCGGATCTAGAGATGTTTATTGTTCTGAAGGGTCGAACAGTTTTACAGTGAATCAATTTTTACGCCCTTTTGAACAAACAGCCAACTTGTGTGGAATGACCTATTTTCCACCTTTCGCCGTTATGGGGACACACAATTTGTTGGATGAGGACTTACTTAGCTACGCGAAACAATACGATCAATTATTAGATCTAGTCCAAAATGGAATGAACCGCAGTGATTTTAGCGGCTACTCATTTTTAAATGATATACCACAACTAAAAGCGTAACTAATGACGGGAAGTTTACTCTTTGAAGCAATAATTTTCCTTGCTGGAGCGATAATTTGTGTTTCTATCGCAAAGCGACTCGGCTTAAGTTCTGTACTAGGCTATCTATTGGCTGGTGTAATCATTGGTCCGTATGTCTTGGGTTTTATTGGAGAAGAAGGAGATGATATCCTTCATTTTGCTGAATTTGGCGTCGTAATGATGCTGTTTTTAATTGGTTTGGAAATTGACCCGAAGAACTTTTGGAACATGCGAAAGACCATTATTGGTATGGGAAGTGTTCAGGTAGGGGGAACCATGATACTAACATATCTGCTGTTCATAGCATTAGGATTTGATTGGAAGGTGGCTTTGGTCATCGCTATGGCTGTAGCACTGTCATCTACCGCGATCGCATTACAAACCATCAAAGAAAAAGGTTTGATGGATACCACTTTCGGGACGTCGTCATTTTCAATCTTATTATTTCAAGATATCATTGTTATTTTTATGCTCGGATTGATTCCGCTATTGTCAAATTCAGATGGAACAACTAGCATAGAAGATAGTGAAAAGCATACCAACTTATTAGACAACCTACCCTTTGGTTTACAAACGTCAGCCATTATTTTATCGGTCGTTTTGATTATCGTACTAGGGCGTTATTTCATTGTGCCCATGCTTCGGAAAGTAGCCAAAGTAGGAGTGAGAGAACTATTAATAGCAGCTGCGTTTTTAATTGTTTTTGGCATTTCATTTTTAATGGAATTTGTTGGTTTAAGCCCAGCATTGGGAGCGTTCCTAGGCGGAGTCGTGCTATCAAATAGCGAATTTAAGCATGAGTTAGAAAGCACACTGGAACCCTTCAAAAACTTACTTCTTGGCTTGTTTTTTATGGCTGTTGGCGCATCCATTAATTTTATAGTAATTGCCAAGAGCCCGTTCACCATTGGAGGCATTTTATTGGCAATTATCATCATAAAAGCCATCGTTTTGTTTCTGACCGGCCGAGTTTTTAAATTAAAATTAGATCAAAAGTTACTGCTCACCTTTGGCCTTGCACAAATTGGTGAATTCGCATTCATATTACTTGCATTTGCTTTTAATTTAAACATCCTGGAGCAGGATGAAATGGACATGATGCTAGTGATAACAGCACTTTCTATGTCGCTTACACCCATTCTTAGCCTGCTGAACGAGCGCCTGCTATTACCGAGGGTCGGTACAAAAGAATATGTAAAACGACCTATGGACCATATAGCGAAATCTCAAAAAATAATATTGATAGGTTTTGGCCATTTTGGAAGCACTGTAGGACGTTTTCTACGATCGCACGGAGTAGAGGCTACCATTTTAGATCAAGATTCGAACCGCGTTGATTTTCTTCGGAAAATGGGCTTTGAAGTGTATTATGGTGACGCTACTCGTATGGATTTATTAGAATCTGCTGGGATCGCCGAATCCAAAATAGTAATATGCGCGATTGACAATCCAAGTGTAACCAAAGAAATTGCGAAGCTAATAAAAGAAAAATATCCACATGTAGAACTTATGATTCGCGCGAAGAACAGATACGAGGCCTATGATCTATTAAATTTGGGAATTGAAAATATTTATCGCGAATCGCTGGATACTTCGTTAAGTCTTGCGAAAGATGTATTGAGTAAAATGGGTTTCAGAAAATATACGCTGAATAGGCAGGTTCAAAATTTTATTAAATACGACGAAGAAAGCTTAAGACGATTAGCAAAGGAGTCTAAACGTGATGACAACTATATTTTTAAGGCTCGAAAAGAAATTGAAGAGCAAGAAAAATTATTGGATCAAGATTTTAAACGCGGTATTGTTGATTTTGACAATCAATGGGATAGTGAAGCCATAAAACAAGCGTTAAATAAAATGGAAGATCAATAACGTCATAGTTGTACCTACCACATTGAGGTTCTACACTAGTGTCTCTACTAACGAAGCTAACTATTAGAAACTTCTTTCGTTTCCAACTAACTAATTTAGGTAAAAACCTGATATATAATAAGTTAAAACTCCTTCAGAAAGGAGTGAACCCTTACTAAGTTTAGACAACTCTCATACTACCTTTATTGCCTAATATATAATAAAAAATGTTATGAGAATCAATGTGAGTCCGGGTAGAATAAACAACAACAACATAGTAATCGACGGTGGGGGCGGTTTTCCACAGCCACCCACAACAAGTATGTCTGAACTTTTTAATGTTGAAACGTTCGAATTGTCTACAAATGAAGTGCGACCTTTCCAAGAAGTAACCATTTCATGGTCTATCGTGGCGATTGACAATACAATAAACATGGCCGATTATCGATTCCGACTTAAAATTATGGGAGATTCTACGCCTGTAGATGCCGATTTGGCCGCGAATGGTAGTGTAATACACAGACCCCTAAAAAAACTTTATTACGTAATTACGGCAGAGCCAAGAGGCAATGGAAGTGGTCAGACTATAAGTCAGAAACTGCTAATGAACGTAGATGATACCGATTGTGTGATCATTAGTTTGACGAAAGATGCTTTTAACAGCTTTGCGATCTCAGAGTTCGACCGATTTATGAGAGAAACAAAGGGTTTACAGAAGAGAAAAAAACCCGTAGGGCCAGACAATGTTGATCGTGGTTATTATGAAGTTAAAACGGTTTTTGAAGATATTCCAAATGTTATTAAAGTGTCATTTCCGTTTGAGATCAATACGCCGAATTTCTTTGATGCCGACTTGGATGTAAAGCTAAAAGTATTTCTTTCTATAGATCACAATGAGTCAGAATCTTTTTTAGATGTTCATGTGGATATCGATTCCGACTTTGACTATAGTGCGGGAGAACATATTTTGACGGCTGGTTGTACAGGAATTGTTTCAAAAGCGATGAATTCTGTCTTGCCTATGGTGATGGAATCTAAGAAAGCGGGGATCGAGCAAGCCATTGCCAATGGGATCGTATCATTTGTCAATATCTTCGGAATTCTCGATACCAAAAGAATGTTAAGCGTTAATATATTAAGTGATGAGATCGCATTTGTTTTATGTGAAGAAGCCGAAGCAGTAGCTCCAAATCCAATTGGTGGAAATCCAAATCCCAGGAATCCTGCACCTGTTAATCCTGTGGTCATCGAATAATAAGAAAATTGTGTCATTGATATATAAAAGTGCCGTGAATCAAGATCCACGGCACTTCGTTAATGAATAAAACCTTCTTCTTCAAGAAAGATTCTTTTAATTCAACTCTATTGTTTTATAATCTTACGGTTCTTAACACCACATCATTTTTGCCTGTTTTAGAGAAAAGAGAAGCTCTTAACGCCATGTTCTTTATGTTTATTGACGCTCTAAGTATTTTTTTTTAATGGAGCACATACACTATGAATTTGAAGTGAATATTTTCAGAAATTTTATAAAACTTAAAAAAAATCATGAATTGCAATAAAAAATATCATAATATTGTAATGTGAATATCTCAAAAAATATAATACGTAGTACTGCTTTAAGTACAATGGTTCGCTTTCGCTGTAGACGCTAAGTAAAGAACCCCTTCTGTTATACGTCATTTATATTTTTTATTTCTTGCACAAATCCAATTTCATATCAATAATCTCCCTTGTTATTCTCTCGAATAACATAACTGCTGTACGCTGTATACGCCCTCTTTTTCGCCGTCGCCTTTTGGGCGCTATATAAACTCTTGAACTTAGGTGAGTCCGGTTCTTCTTTCCACCAAATACACTTTTTATAAATCATTTAATATCAAAAACAATGAAAATTGTTATTGCTGATAAATCACATTGTATTTACGCAAAAATTATCTCTGAGACCATAACAGAATCTGCCAAAATTAGAGGTACCGGAATTGCCCAAAGAACGCCAGAGTATATTATTACTAAAATGGAAAACGGGAATGCTGTCATCGCTCTTGAAGGTAATGAGTTTGCAGGCTTCTGTTATATAGAATCTTGGAGTCATGGAAAATTCGTTGCAAATTCTGGCTTGATCGTAAATCCGAAATTTAGAAATCAAGGCCTCGCTAAAAAAATAAAAGCAAAGGTGTTTGAGCACTCCAGAACAAAGTTTCCTAATGCGAAGGTATTTTCAATCACAACAGGTTTGGCTGTAATGAAGCTCAATAGTGACCTGGGATATAAACCCGTTACATTTTCAGAACTCACAGATGATCAAACCTTTTGGAATGGCTGTCAAACCTGTCAAAACTATGATGTTTTGCAACGAACAAAACAGCAAATGTGCCTGTGTACCGGAATGTTATACGATCCATCGACGAACAATAATTACAAAAAAGTAAAAATCAAGGAAGCCGTTTTTCAAAGGTTAAAAAGTATCAAAGAAAGCATGTTTCTAAAAAAAGATAAAAAATGAAAAAATTAGTCATTGCATACAGCGGAGGTTTAGACACCTCATATTGTGCTGTTCGTTTATCTAAAGCGGGTTATAATGTCCATGCTGTTAGTGTCAATACCGGCGGATTTACAGCTGTTGAAATTAAAGAAATTGAAGCTAATGCCTATAAGATGGGTGTTTCAACTTATAAAAACCTGGACGCTATAAGTACTTTTTACAAAAAAGTAATTAAGTATTTGATCTTCGGAAATGTGCTAAAAAATAATACTTATCCACTATCTGTGAGTGGCGAAAGAATTATTCAGGCTATAGAAATTGCGAACTATGCCAAAAGTATAGGCGCGCAATATATCGCACACGGAAGCACGGGTGCAGGTAATGACCAGGTGCGATTTGATATGATCTTTCAAACAATTGCTCCAGAAATTGAGATCATTTCGCTCATTAGAGATGAGCAGCTATCGAGACAAGAAGAAATAAAATATTTGAGAGAGAATGGTATTGACATGTCATGGGACAAGGCAAAGTATTCGGTAAATAAAGGGTTGTGGGGAACCAGCGTTGGAGGAGAAGAAACGCTTACATCCAACAAAGCCTTACCAGAATTTGCCTATCCTTCTCAATTAGAAAAGCAAGGAGAAGAGAAGGTGGTGCTAACGTTTGCCAAAGGAGAATTTGTTGCGTTGAATGCCATCATTGATTCCCCAGAAAAAAATATTCAAAAACTAAATGAGCTGGCTTCGGCTTACGCCATTGGCAGAGATATTCATGTGGGCGATACTATTGTTGGTATCAAGGGAAGAGTTGGTTTTGAGGCAGCTGCGGCACTTCTTATAATCAAAGCTCATCATTTATTAGAGAAGCATACTTTAAGCAAGTGGCAACTGCAGCATAAGGAATATTTGTCTAGTTTCTACGGAATGCATTTACACGAAGGGCAGTATTTAGATCCCGCAATGAGAGATACTGAAGCTTTTTTAGATAGCAGTCAGGCTCATGTTTCGGGAGACGTGTATTTAACTTTAAGACCATATCATTTTAGTTTAGATGGAATTGATTCAAAACATGATCTAATGAATCCGAAATTTGGCAGCTATGGTGAAGAAAATTTAGGATGGACAGCAGATGATGCTAAAGGCTTTATTAAGATCCTCGGAAATCAAAACAAAATATATCAGCAAATAAATTCACAGGAATGATACAAGCAGGAATAATAGGAGGAGCGGGTTATACAGCCGGGGAATTGATCAGATTGTTGGTGCATCACCCAAATGTTGAGATCAATTTTGTTTACAGTACTTCAAACGCAGGAAATAAGTTTAGTGAGGTTCATCAGGATCTTGTAGGCACCACCGATCAGCAATTTACAGATACAGTTAATTCGAATGTTGATGTAGTGTTTTTATGTGTTGGCCACGGAAATGCGAAAAGATTTCTGGAACGCAATTCATTTTCAGATGCTACTAAAATTATCGATCTGGGAAATGATTTTAGACTAGAAAAAGATAGTAAGTACCAAAACAAAAAATTTGTATACGGCTTGCCAGAATTTCAAAAAGAGGCCATACAAAAGGCAAATCATATTGCAAATCCGGGCTGTTTTGCAACGGCTATTCAATTGGCTGTTTTACCCTTGGCAAAGTCAGATTTATTGACCAGAGACGTTCATGTTAACGCAGTAACAGGGGCAACTGGCGCCGGAGTAAGCCTCACGTCAACCACCCATTTTACATATAGAGATAATAACTTTTCCTATTATAAACCATTTGTACATCAGCATTTAGGGGAAATAAATGAATCAGTAAAGATTTTACAAAACGATTACGATAGTGAAATTGTATTCATACCAAATAGAGGAGATTTTTCGAGAGGAATTTTTGCTACAGCATATACCAATTACGAGGGGACTTTAGAGGAAGCGAAAGAAATATACGAAGCGTGCTATAACGATGCTGCATTTGTTCACATTTCCGAAGAAGAAATCCACCTAAAGCAAGTGGTTAACACCAACAAATGCTTGCTTCATCTGCATAAGTACAAAAATAGGCTTTTGGTTACGAGCATCATTGACAACTTGTTGAAAGGGGCCTCCGGACAAGCAGTTCAAAATATGAATTTGATGTTTGGTTTTGCGGAAGATGAAGGATTGAATTTAAAAGCCAACTTTTTTTAGACTGAAAAACTATGAATTTATTTAATGTATATCCACTATTCGATGTTACGCCTGTTCGTGCGAAAGATGTCTATGTATATGATAATGGCGGAACCGAATATTTAGATCTATATGGGGGTCATGCCGTTATTTCTATAGGGCACTCACATCCCGCGTATGTAAAAAACATGTATGATCAACTTAGCAAATTAGGTTTTTATAGCAATTCGGTTCAGAATCCGTTGCAAATTGCTTTAGCAAAGGAATTAGCACTACAGTCTAATTGTGTAGATTATCAATTGTTTTTATGTAACTCAGGTGCAGAAGCCAATGAAAATGCATTGAAATTAGCTTCTTTTTATACGAATAAGAAAAAGGTAATTGCATTTACCAATTCTTTTCATGGACGGACATCGGCGACCGTGGCAGCAACCGACAATACCAAAATTGTAGCTCCTGTCAACGCACAACACGAAGTTGATTTTTTTAATTTAGGCGATCTAGCTTCGGTAGAAACCGCATTGCAAAAAGGAGATGTTTGTGCGGTTATTATAGAATGTATTCAGGGAGTTGGTGGATTGGATGAAAATACCACAGATTTTTATAAGGGTTTAGAACTATTATGCGCTAAATACGATGCCGTGTTTATTGTTGATGAAGTACAATCTGGTTTTGGAAGAACAGGCGAATTTTTTGCTTTTCAGAAACATAAGATTACACCACATATTATTTCAATGGCAAAAGGAATGGGAAATGGATTTCCTGTGGGAGGAATTCTAATTCACCCTAAAATAAAAGCCTCTTACGGGGTACTCGGAACTACCTTCGGTGGAAATCATTTAGCATGTGTCGCGTGTTCAACCGTTTTAAAAGTGCTGAAAGAAGAAAAATTAATGCAAAATGCAACCGCGATGGCAGCATATTTTATTGAGAAAGCTGCGGAACTTCCGAAGATCGTAAAAGTAAAAGGAAGAGGATTAATGCTTGGGTTGGTATTTGATTTTCCCGTTTCAACATTGAGAAAAAACCTGCTCTACACCCACCACATATTTACGGGTAGCGCAAAGAATCCAAATATATTGCGAATTCTTCCGCCATTAACAGTAAAGAAGCAACATATCGATCAATTTTTTAAAGCTTTAAAGAAGGAAGTAGGATGAAAAAATATACACACATAAAAGATATAGAAAGCATTTCGGAAATGATTTCAGAAGCACTTCAATTAAAAGAAGAGCCCTTTCAATTTGAAAGCTTAGGTCGTCATAAAACCTTAATCATGTTATTTTTCAATTCGAGTTTAAGAACACGACTAAGCACCGAAAAGGCGGCAAAAAACTTAGGAATGCAGGTAATGGTATTGAATGTAAATGACGCATGGCAACTAGAGTTTGCAGACGGAAGCATCATGAATTTAAGTGCTTCAGAGCACGTAAAAGAAGCAGCCCAGGTTATATCGCAGTATGCAGATATAATTGCGATTAGAGCTTTTCCAGCACTAACAGATAAAACCAAAGATGAATCGGAATTTGTGCTCAATAGCTTTCTGAGATACGCCACCGTTCCCATTGTAAGTATGGAAAGTGCCACAGCGCATCCTTTACAAGCTTTAGCCGATGCCATGACCATTACAGACCTAAAGACCAAAAAAACACCTAAAGTGGTCTTGTCTTGGGCTCCACATCCCAAAGCACTTCCTCACGCAGTTGCAAATTCATTTGTACAAATGATGCAGGTATTAGATGTTGATTTTTTAATTACGCACCCAAAAGGGTATGAGTTGAATAAGGAGGTCACAAAAGATATTCCTATTAGTTACGATCAAAAAGAAGCCTTAAAAGATGCAGATTTTGTTTACGTAAAAAATTGGAGCAATTATAATGATTACGGAAAGGTTACCTCAGAAGACCCCCAGTGGATGATGACAAAAGAAAAACTGGGAGATGCAAAGTTTATGCATTGTTTGCCCGTAAGAAGAAATGTTGTGGTGGAAGATGCCGTATTGGATGGTGATCAATCGATTGTAATGGATCAGGCAAATAACAGAACATTCGCTGCGCAAATAGTACTAAAAAAAATTCTTGAAAACCTCGCCCTATGAAGACTCTAAAAGTAATAAAAATAGGAGGGGAGATAATCGATGACAAGAAAGCCTTAGCAGCTTTTTTAAGTGTATTTTCTGAAATTAAAGGACCTAAGATCTTAGTTCATGGCGGCGGAAAATTAGCGACTAAAATAGCCGAGAAGATGAATGTGAGCATTGAAATGGTCGATGGAAGAAGAAAAACAGATGCGGCCACTTTAAAGATCATTACGATGGTATATGCGGGTGAAATCAATAAAAATATTATAGCACAATTACAGTCGAATGCCTGTAATGCCATTGGATTTACTGGAGCTGATGGAAATACCATCACCTCGGTTAAAAGACCTGTTAATGAGATCAACTATGGATTTGCTGGAGACGTAGTTAGCGTAAATACAGCAATTTTGGAAACCTTGCTCCATACTAATGTGACTCCTGTGTTTTGTGCGATCACACATGATGGTAACGGACAATTACTCAACACAAATGCAGATACGATTGCTTCAGAATTGGCTATCGGTTTTGCTAAGGAATACTGTACAGAATTATACTATTGCTTCGAAAAGAAGGGGGTTTTGTTGAACGTGAATGATGATGAATCGGTTATTGAAAATATCAATAAGCAAAATTATCAGGAATTAATAAACCGAAACATTATTGCAGACGGCATGCTGCCAAAACTGAATAATTGCTTCCGTGCCATTCAACAAAATGTAGATAAAGTATGTATTGGAAAGCCTGAAATGCTCTATAACATGAATATAAAATACACAACCATCCAAAAATGAAAACAATCCAACAATTAACGCTTGACGCGATTACGTTGCTAAAAAACTTGATAGAAACGCCGTCGTTTTCTTCAGAAGAAGATAAAACCGCACTTTTGTTAGAAAAATGGTTTCTAGCGAGAAACATTCCATTTGATCGCCATATAAACAACGTTTGGGCTGTAAATAAACAGTTCGATAAAAACAAACCGAGCTTACTTTTAAACTCGCATCACGATACGGTTAAGCCTAATAACGGTTATACCAATGATCCTTTTAAGGCTATCGTTGAATCAGGAAAACTTTACGGATTAGGCAGCAATGATGCTGGTGGATGTCTGGTTTCGTTACTAGCTGTGTTTACCTATTTTTTTGAACATAAAAACTTAAAATACAATTTAGTATTTGTTGCTTCTGCGGAAGAAGAAACGAGTGGCACTAATGGGTTAGCAGCGATGTTGTCTATTATTCCTACAATTGATGTGGCCATTGTTGGGGAACCAACCTTAATGAATTTAGCTATTGCAGAAAAAGGTTTAGTGGTTTTTGATGCGGTAGTAACGGGAACGCCGAGTCATGCAGCACACCCAAATAACGATAATGCTATTTACAATTGCATCGATGTTTTAAAGTGGTTCGAAGTCTATCAATTTCAGAAGAAATCGGATGTGTTGGGCAGTGTTAAAATGACCATTAC
Organism: Ulvibacter sp. 2305UL32-6; assembly: GCF_058148545.1. Lineage (NCBI taxonomy): Bacteria > Pseudomonadati > Bacteroidota > Flavobacteriia > Flavobacteriales > Flavobacteriaceae > Ulvibacter > Ulvibacter sp. 2305UL32-6. The sequence continues at coordinate 203,321 of NZ_JBYVKA010000002.1, read as the reverse complement.
TCAAATCAATGCAGGAAAACAACACAATGCTGTTCCAAGTGACGTGAAACTGGTTGTGGATGTGCGAGTAAACGACAAGTATTCAAATCAGGAGATCGTTGAAATCTTACAAAAGGAAGCGCCTTGCGATCGCATCATACCTAGAGGAATTAAACTGAATTCATCGTCAATTCCTCTAGAACATGAATTGGTGCAAGCCGGAATCTCTTTAGGGAGAGAAACCTATGGTTCTCCAACAATTTCAGATCAAACTGTATTGGGCTGTCCGTCTTTAAAATTAGGACCAGGTGATAGCACTCGCTCCCATACAGCAGACGAATTCATTTATTTACAAGAGATCGAAGATGGAATTCAAATTTATATCGCATTGTTAAATGATGTGATCATTTAAATATTCCAGAAGAAAACAACATCAAAAAATACAACTATGAAACTTTGGGATAAAGGCGTAAGTATTGACAAAAAAATAGAGCAATTTACCGTAGGAAACGATCGGGAAGTAGATATGTATATTGCAAAATACGACGTAGAAGCTTCCTTGGCACATGCTAAAATGTTGCATAGCGTAGGAATTATTACTTCGGAAGAAGTAGATCAATTGATCAACGGACTGCAAGATTTACAAGTACAGATCGAAAATAATACGTTTGTTATTGAAGCAGATTTCGAAGATGTACATTCTAAAATTGAGTTTGAACTGACACAAAAATTGGGTGAAGTTGGGAAGAAAATTCATACAGCAAGATCAAGAAATGATCAGGTTTTAGTGGCTTTACATCTCTATTACAAAGAGAACATTTCCGAAGTGATCAAACAAACACATACCTTGTTCGAGACATTATTAGATTTAGCCGAAGTTCATAAAAATGAGCTGTTACCAGGGTATACGCATCTTCAAGTTGCCATGCCCTCATCATTTGGATTATGGTTTTCGGCATATGCAGAAGTATTGATCGATGATGTTTACTTGTTGGAAGCGGCATATAAAGTGGTAGATCAAAATCCGTTAGGCTCAGCTGCGGGTTATGGCAGTTCTTTTCCAATAGACAGAACTTTTACAACACAATCCTTACATTTTGCAACTATGAAATACAATGTGGTTGCAGCCCAAATGAGCAGAGGAAAAAGTGAAAGGACTATTGCTGCAGCCTTAGGCGGACTTTGTAACACCCTCGCAAGATTCTCGATGGATATTTGCCTCTATATGTGTCAGAATTTCGATTTTATATCCTTTCCGGATGAATTAACAACAGGAAGTAGCATCATGCCACATAAGAAGAATCCGGATGTGTTTGAATTGATTCGGGGGAAGTGCAATAAAATTCAGGCCTTGCAGACGGAGATGATCTTAATAACTAACAATTTACCCAGTGGCTATCACAGAGAATTTCAACTATTAAAGGAGAAAATGATCGTTGCCTTTGAAGATGTGAAGGACATTTTGGAGATTTTTGAATTCGCGATCAAACAAATCATCGTCAAACCAGTAGATCCAAATGATGATAAATACAAATTTCTATTTACCGTGGACAATATGAATACCTTGGTAGAAAATGGTATTGCCTATAGAGATGCATATAGAGAAATTGGAGCCAAGGTTGAAAACGGAACTTATGTGCCCGATACGACCAAAAAACATACGCATGCGGGGAGTATTCATAATTTGTGTCTTAAAGAAATAAGAGATAAGTTTAATAGACTAAAGAAAATCAAAGACTAATATCATAGCGTCAACGAAGAGATACAATTACACTTACATTTTGCTTTTTTCTGAAAACGGTAGTGGTATCTTCGCCAAAATTATTTAGATAATATTTCCTGTATAACCGTTATTGCTATATGCTTGAAGATCAAAACATCAAAGATGCTACGCGAATTGTCTCACCTGAAGAAATAGATAAATGTATTTCAGTATTGGAGCAGCTGGTTTCAGATACAAACCAAATGTTTGAGCTTTCAGAAGAAAAGAGAACAGCATTATTAAAAGCTTCCGGAATGCTTTCTAGACCGCATCGTGACGAATTTCAACGTAGAAGAAAAGATGCTAAAAAGGCGGCAAAACGCAAGATGATCGCCAAAGACACTCACGCGAGAAAAACAACCGGAATTCGGTCTGCACGTGAAGCAGCCCTATTTATTGCACCAAAGTTACTTGCTGCAGCATCCATACCAGAGGAAACACCAGAATTAGAATCTCCTAGAAATTGCTACGTTTGTAAAACGGTATATACAAAATTGCATCATTTTTATGATACCATGTGTACCGCATGTGGCGATCTAAACTACGCTAAACGTTTTCAAACCACTGATCTAAAAGGTCAGGTAGCGGTCATCACAGGTTCTAGATTAAAAATTGGATACCACATAACATTAATGCTGTTGCGCTCGGGTGCTACTGTAGTCGCTACAACTCGTTTTCCTGCCGATTCTGCTATTCGCTTTTCTAAAGAAGATGATTATAACCAATGGAGCCACCGTTTGCATATTCACGGGCTCGATTTACGCCATATACCAAGTGTAGAAATTTTCTGTAATTATATTGAACAAAAATACGATCGACTTGATATTTTGATAAATAATGCGGCACAAACCGTAAGAAGACCTTCAGGCTTTTATTTTCATTTAATGGAGAACGAAAAATTACCTGTAGACCAACTTCCTAAATTAGCACAACCATTATTGAAAGACCATATTGATTGCTTACAAGAGTTATCGAGTTTAAGCATAGGGACATCAAAAACGAATAAAAATAATGTGCTCCCAGTAACCTGGCACGGACCAGAACCGGGAATTGGATTACGAAATTCTGCTGCCTTATCGCAAATTCCGTATAGTTTTGACAATTCACTGCAAACAGCCGAAGTATTCCCGGAAGGAAAGTTGGATGCCGATCTACAGCAAGTCGATTTAAGAAAAACCAATAGTTGGCGCTTAAAATTGGGCGAAATTGAAACAACTGAAATGGTTGAAGTACAATTAGTAAATGCCGTAGCGCCCTTTGTACTCTGTAATCGTTTGTCTAATTTAATGATGAAGGAAAATACAGGTAAAAAGCATATTATAAATGTATCGGCGATGGAAGGGAAGTTTCATCGCTTTAAAAAAGAAGATAGACATCCGCATACAAATATGGCAAAAGCAGCCCTAAATATGCTTACACATACGTCTGCAGCAACATTTGCCAAGTCTGGTATTTATATGAACGCGGTAGATACAGGTTGGGTAACAGATGAAGACCCTGCCGAATTGTCTAAAAGGAAAGTAGAAATTCATGATTTTCAGCCACCTTTAGATATTGTTGATGGCGCTGCGAGGGTCATGGATCCTTTAATTGATGGTATTAACACAGGAAAGCATTGGTGTGGTAAATTTTTAAAAGATTATTTCCCTATAGATTGGTAGCATGATCTTTTGCTAAAATTACTGCTAGTCGTAATTTTACGAGGTATTAGTGCTTTAGTCGAATGTATATCGTTGCTCTGCAGTTGACGATGCGTTTAATAACTGATTAAATGTTTTGATACTATTAAAGTTGCGCGTAATAGCTTCGGAAACCGCAATTCCTGAAATACCTGTTTTCAATATAGCAGTAACATCTTCCGTAGTGATTCCTCCAACACCTAGAATAGGAGTTTCGGTTTTTAAGACATCTAAAATGGCGGTGTAGCCGTTTAAGCCTAAGACCGGAGGTAGATGGTCTTTGGTTTCTGTAAATCTAAAAGGTCCTAAACTAATATAATCGACTTCCTTACGTATTGATTCTTCGCAGTCTTGTAAGGTATTTGCTGTGGCACCAATGAGTTGCCAGGTGTATAAATGCTTTCTAACTATCGTAGGACTAGCATCTGTTTTTCCTAAATGAACACCGTCTGCTTTTACTTCTTTTGCTAATTTATAATGATCGTTTATTATTAATCTAGTTTGAAAATGAGAAGTGATCTCTCTAGCTTCTAAGGCATACTTTAAGAGTTTCTTTTCTGAAATATCCTTTAACCGTAATTGAACTAGCTCTGCGCCGGCATTACACGCTTTCTGAATATTTTCCAAATGGACTGCGGGAGAGTTTCCTTGAGATATATAATGTAGTTTAGGTATCATCTAGCTTTTAAATTTTCGTATCACTTAAAGAATATACCTACACAGTGATCTTTTTAGAATATTCCATAAAGTAGGACTCAAAACGGTTTAATTTTGGATGCGTTTTTTCTGAATAGATAACATACTGACATTTTTTAATGCTCTGCGTAATCGACATTAAGGCAGCATATGCGGATTGTTGAAGCAAAAATTCGGCGTCGTCAATACTAAAAATCTTTAATTGAGAGATACTTACGCCTTCCATTAAAAATAGCTTGTTCATTGACTTTGGTGTCGTAATTAGAATATCCACACCCATAAATATTTCAGATTTCTGAACATCAATATGAAGTTGTTCGTGACCTACATACACCCGTAGTGGCGTGTGCTTTGTAAATTCAAAAAAAGCATCATACATAGCTAAAGCTTTTTCCTTATTTTCTACAAGAACCACCGCTCTCGGGGCATTTCCAACGGCCTCAAACTTTAGCTTTTGCAAGGTTGTAAGTATAAGCGTCGTTGTTTTTCCACTTCCTTCTGGTGCTGTGATGTATGCGTTGGCTCCACTTTTTATTACAGGAATGCTGCTACGCTGTAAAGGAGTAGGCGTTGTTATTTCTTGAGATACTAACTTCTCTTGCAGACGAGGATGTAGTTTTTTAAAAGGCATAGTAAGGTTGTGAATAGTATGTAAAATATATCAGACAAAGATACTAGCTATCCTACGGAAACGCCATGTAATAAAACAATAAATAATAGTTCTATCTATTTTCGTGTAATTGCAAACTCCGCAATAGTCGTATCCCAACCAATTTTTAAATGAACCGTTTTAGCAGATGCTCCATAATTAGGCAATTAATGTCAATACAGGAATCGAATTTGTACCTAAAATTGTTAAAGCATATTTTACACTAAATAATATGCCTTATATATCTAGCTTTTTAAGCTCGCTAGTTCAGAAATACTACTATAGTTTAGAATTGGACAGAGACGAATATAAAATCAATCACCACGCTTATTGGTTATACTCCTTCAAAAAAAGATTCCCTATTTCTTGATGTGTTTAATAAATCTACTTTCGGTTTTTTAATCTTAAAAACCCCAGTAATTATGAAAAAAGCACTACTAATTTTAATTACCTTATTTATAACAGGAATAGGGTATTCGCAACAGTTTACAGAAAATTTTATTACGTATCAAGTAACTTCTCCTACTACAGTGAAAACTTTTGATTATAATGCTGCTGGTGGTACTGTTGTTACTATTCCAGCTACAGTACTTAATGGAGGCACAACTTATAATGTTACAGAAATAGGGGCTGGTTCTTTTGGAAACAAGCAATTAACTAGTGTAATTATTCCTAATAGTATTATAGGTATTGGTAATGAAGCTTTTTTAGGGAATCAATTAACGGGTATTACTTTTCCTAATAGCCTAACGACTATTGGTTCTGAAGTTTTTGCAAATAATCAATTAACAAGTGTTATTATTCCTAACAGCGTTACGGATATTGGGAATTCAGCTTTTCAAAACAATCAGATAAGTAGTCTCACACTTTCTAATAGCATGACGAGTATTAGTACTGGTGCTTTTGCTGTAAACCAACTAACGAGCCTCACAATTCCTAATAATGTTACAATTATAGGTAATTATGCTTTCGGCTCTAACCAATTGACAACTATAACAATTCCTAATGGGGTTACAAGTATTGGTAATACTGCTTTTCTTCAAAATCAATTGACAAGTGCTATTATTCCCAATAGTGTGTTAAGCATTGGTGACAGTGCTTTTTTAAATAATCTAATGACAAGTGTCACTATTGGTAATAGCGTTCAGAGTATTGGAACAAATGCATTTAATTCTAATCAATTAGCAACCTTAACTTTACCTAATAGTCTTATAACTATTGGTAATAGTGCCTTTCTTCAAAACCAAATAACAAGTATTATTATTCCTGATAATGTTACGAGCATTGGCGATGATGCTTTTTTTATCAATCAGTTGAGTAGTGTCACATTAGGTAATAGTATTCAAACCATAGGAGCAAATGCTTTTAGATCTAATCAATTAACAACGGTTACTATTCCTAGTAGTGTTACGAGCATTGGTGATGGTGCTTTTAACGCCAATACTTTAACAAGTGTTGTCTCAGAAGCAACAACGCCACCAACCATAACTACTACAGGGCTATCAACGGATACTTTTAATAACCGTAGCGGTATTGATTTAATAATACCCATTGGTACTACAGCACCTTACGTAACAGACCCTGGAGCATTATGGACTAGTTTTAATAGCGTTACAGAAAATGTAAACTTTGTAAGTAATTTTATCTCGTATGAAATTACATCTATTATAAATAATACGGTTGAAACCATAGATTATGACCCTGCTGGAGGATCTATTGTTGACATACCTGCCAGCGTAACTTATAATGGTGTAACATATAGTGTTACTAGTATTGGAAATTCTGCTTTTTATCAAAAGGGCTTAACAAGTGTTACTATTCCAGATAGTGTTACAAGTATGGGCACTCTTTCGTTTGCTGATAACATATTGACTACTGCTATTATTTCTAATGCTATAACAAGCATTTCAAATGCTGCTTTTTTCTCAAACAATCTTAGCAGTATTGTGATTCCAAATAGTGTAACTAGTATTGGTCAGGCTGCTTTTAATGATAATGAATTAACGAGTGTTACTATTCCTAATAATGTAACAAGTATTGGTGTTGGTGCTTTCAGGTTTAATCAGCTTACAAGTATTACAATTCCAGCTAGTGTTTTGAGCATTGGTGATGCTGCGTTTAACAATAACCCATTAAACAGTGTTACTTCATTAGCTATTGCACCTCCAACTATCACCACTGGAACAGATGATACTTTTAATATAGACCGCAGCGGTATAGATTTAACAATACCAGCCAACACATTGGGCTCATACGTTACAGATACTGGTGCTTTATGGACAGGATTTAATACGGTTACAGAAGATTTTCAAGTGGGAGATACCTTTATAAGCGATTTTATCACCTATGAACTTAGTACAAACGCTTCAGTTTCTGCTATAGATTATGATACCGCCGGTGGTGTTATGGTTGACATTCCTGCTACAAAAATGAATGGAATGATTACCTATGATGTAACTGAAATTAGTGACTTTGCTTTTGCAAGTAAAAACTTAACAGATGTAACGCTAGCGAGTAGTATTACAAACATTGGTCAGCAAGCTTTTGTAGACAATGCACTATCAAGTATTTCAATTCCTAATGGTGTTACAAGTATTGGTCAAGGTGCTTTTGCTATTAATAACCTTAGTAGTATTGTGATTCCAGATAGTGTAACTAGTCTGGGAGATAGTGCATTTGAAAATAATACACTCACTAGCGCAACAGTACCTAATACCCTTACAACAATAGGTAACAACTTGTTTACTAATAATAGTTTAACAAGTTTCACTATTCCAGATGCCGCAACAAGCATAGGAATAAGCGCTTTTCTAGGGAATCAATTAACAAGTATTACCATACCAGAAAATGTTATTACTATTGGAGCTAGTGCTTTTAGCGACAATCTTCTTACTACCGTTACTTCAGAAGCCATAATACCTCCAACAATAACAACTACTGGAAACGCTACTGATACTTTTGGCGATGACCGTGCTAATATAGATTTATTTATACCTGGAGGAACGTATGATGCTTATGTAACAAATGCTGGTGCTTTGTGGACAGATTTCAAATCTGTTACAGATCCACTATTAAGTATTTCTGATGTAACGCTATCAGAAGAGGTAACGATACTAAATACTTCGGAAATGTTACAGATCATTACAAATGGTGCTTCAAAACTACAGAGCTATCAGGTATTTAATATTTCAGGAGCTATGGTGAAAAATGGTGTTGAAAATTTAATTACTATAAGTAACTTGTCTAGTGGAGTTTATGTAATAGCACTTACTTTTGATACTGGCGGACTAGTTAAAAGGTTTGCAAAATAGATTACTCCTGAGGCACGTATTTGTTCGAGGAGTCACTCTATTACTACCAATTTTATTAACCGTAGGCTTTTTAGTTATAAAGCTTGCGGTTAATTATTGGTTTTAACCATGTTTCTATATCGGCCAAATAGTTTAAAACTGTGTAATCTTTATTCAGAATGGGGTATAAATGTTTAAGATAATCTTACTATTCAGAATTATATTGTTATTTAGCTTAAAATACGTCTGTTTTTAATATGAAAATCACCCATACATCGTTTCTTATTTTAATCCTCTTCTTGTTATTTTCGACAATTGTCTTATCACAGAGTCGTACAATAGATAGTCTTAAAAAAGAATTATCTATTCATACGCAAAGAGATACAACACGTGTAGATTTACTAAATACATTAGCATATAATTATCGTAGGAATGATATTTCTAGAGCCGAAGAAAAATCTATCGAAGCAAATAATTTGGCTAAAGAGCTAGGCTATGGAGAAGGTTTAGCTAAAAGTATTTTGATTTTTAGTAAAATACATGTTTCAAAATCAGAGTACCCAGAAGCTTTAGAGGATGCTCTTAAATCACTTGAATTATATAAGAAAGAAGAGAACTATAAGCATAAAGATATAATTGCTGTTTACAATACGTTAGGAATGATATCTAGCTATCAAAATGACCCTAATAAAAGCTTAGACTATTTTAATAAGGCTCTAGAGGTTGCTAAAGAAGGAGGTAATCGTAGAGATCAAGCTGATATGTTAAATAATATAGGGATCACTTATTATTCAAAAGGAGATCTAGATGAAGCTGTTACTTTTTATAAAAAATCAATTGCTATATATGAACAATTAGGATTAGGTAAAAGGACAGAATCTGCCATAAACAATATTGCTGTAATTTTTACCATACAGGGTCGTTATACAGAGGCTTTAGAGTATTATAATAAGATCTTAGTAAGTTTTAGAGAAGATGATAATAGGGACGATATAGCCATGACTACTCAAAATATAGGTGTACTATATTCTAAATTAGGTCAGCATGAAAAGGCCTATTCTTATTTTGACGAATCCTTACAACTTTATAAAGAATTAGAAGAAAAAGAGGGAATAGCCAAAGCGTTAATCAACATTGGCGATGTGTTTACAGCTTCTAAAGAGTATCCAAAAGCTTTAGAATATTTTACCGAAGGCTTAATCATAGCTCAAGAAATTGATGCCAAAGAAACGCTGGCTACGTGTAATAATAATATAGGAAAAGTGCATCTTTTGTTGCAACAGCCCAAATTGGCTTTAAAGAATTTTGAATCCTCTCTAAATTTAGGTTTATCTCTTGGCGATAAACGTAATATTGGATATTCCAACATCAATTTAGCAGAAGCATATTTTATGCTTAAAGAGTATCCGAAAGCATTACAACACGCCATAGAAGGCAAGCAAATTGTTGATAAACTGGAGATGCTCGCAGAGCAAAAAGAAGTCAATAATACACTTTCTAAAATTTATGAAGTAAGAGGAGAATTTAAAAAAGCATTATCTAGTCATCGACAGTTCAAGATCTTAAATGATAGCCTTTTCAATAAAGAAAATATTGAAAAGATGACGCAATTAGAATATGAATACAAGTATAAGCAGCAACTGGATTCAGCGAGTATTAGAGAATTAAAGCTTACCAAAACAGTAAAGGATACTTCTCAAGATTTAAAAAAATCACAACGGAATTTTTTATTATCAATAATTGGCTTTCTTCTGGTTACGATACTTTTAGGAGGTATTATTTTCTATTTAAAATTTAGGAATATTAAATCTGAAACGCAAAATATAGTGATTGAACAAAAGCTCTTACGATCGCAAATGACGCCGCATTTTATATTTAATTCGCTTTCGGTATTACAAGGAATGATCTTAAATAAAGAGGAAAAAAAATCTGTTTTATATCTGTCGAAATTTTCAAAACTACTGCGGATTATTTTGGAAAATTCAAGAGACAAAATGGTGCTACTCGCTCAAGAATTAGCCGCAATAGAAAACTACTTGGCTCTTCAGAATTTAGAAAATGAGGCCTATAATTATACGGTTTCAGTAGATGAAACTATTGATATTTCGCTATTTGAGGTCCCACCCATGCTAATTCAGCCATTTGTTGAAAATGCTATAGAGCATGCGTTTAGTAATCAACAAGAAGACAGAAATATAATGATTCACTTAAAATTTGTAGATAAAAAGTTGATCTGTACCATTGCAGATAATGGTGTTGGGATTGGCGCTCAGATAGATAATAAGCGAAGCGATAAAAAATCTCTATCGACTGCTATTACTTCTGAACGTTTAAAAATATTATCTAAAGATTTTAAAATGGAAAGTTCTGTAATGATAGAGGATAGGCAAATATATAGGGAACAAGGAACAGTGGTGACATTAGTAATTCCGTATAAGATAAATTGTGTTAAAGTTGCATAGCAATTAAGCTTGATGGAAAATATCAAAATATCAATTTTAGTTTTAATCTTTTCGCTGTCATCACAGACGCTTACTTATTCGCAAGAGAAAGCAATAGATAGTTTAGAGAATGAACTGACTATTAATAAACATAAGGACACCACAAGAGTCAATAATCTTGATCGTTTAGCTTATTTATATTATAGAAAAAATATTGATAAAGCAGCAGAATATATAGACCAAGCTTTTGCTATTGCAGATTCCATAAATTTTAATAAAGGTAAAGCAAGAAGTTTATATTTAAAAGGGAAAACGCAACAGGAGCAATCCAATTATCCAGAAGCTATTGCTCAATATAATAAGGCATTATTAGTTTACGAAGAATTGAATAATTGGGAAGGAATTGCAAAGTGTTATGCTGCCATAGGCTATGCATTACATTATTCTGGAGAATTTAATAACTCCATCATTAACTTAAAAAAATCAATAGAAGTTAGTAATAAGTATGGAGTTGAGACTGAAACTGCTTTGCCCGTAAAGTTTATAGGTTACAATTATTTAGATATGGGTAATTATGATCAAGCCAATACTTATTATGATAAAGCGCTAGCCATCAATATAAAATATAACAATACGTTGGAGATTTCAAGTTGCAACTTGAATATTGGAAGTGTCTATTTAAAGAAAGGTAAATACCCTACTGCTTTAGAGTATTACAATAAGTCTTTAAAAATATCTGAAGAAATAAAAGACACCATAGGCATTGCTAAAGCCCTTAACAATATTGGTATCATCTATGATATTTCTAATAATTATGATCAGGCACTAACGCATTATAATAGAGCATTAGCGATTCAAAAAAAAATTGGGACTCAAAGAAATGTAGCGAAAGGATTGGGGAATTTAGGACTTGTATATTTTGGAAAAGAAGATTATCCAAATGCCCTTTTGCACTATAATGAAGCGATTAAGATTAGTAAGGCAATAAATGATAGAGACAGTCAAGCGCGTTATTTAACTTATATTGGGGGTGTGTATATGCGGCTCGAAGATCACACTAAGGCTATTGATAATTATAAAGAAGCCATAAAAATAAATATGGAATTAGGTGATCAATTTGGCTTATGTTATACATATAAATTACTAGCAGAATCTTATTACTTGCAAAAAAAGTATAAAGATGCTTTAATAAATGCACAAAAATGCAATAACCTTGCTAATAAACTTGAAGCCTTAGGTTTTCAGCGTGACTCATATAACTTACTGGCCAAGTTATATGAATTAACTGGTAATTATAAAAAGGCACTAGAGAATAATAAACTTGCAAAAATCTATAATGACACACTCTTTAATAAACAGAATATTGAGAAATTTGCAAAACTTGAGGCCGAGTATAAATACCAGCAAGCATTAGACTCTGCAAATATTAGAGAACTCAAGCTTACAAAAACGGTAACTGCAACTAGTAAAGATTTAGAAAAATCAAAGCGTAATTATCTTTGGGCGATTATCGGAATTCTACTTGTGTCCATATTATTGGGAGGCATGATTTTTTATCTGAAATTCAGGAATATTAAATCCCAAACACAAAATATTGTCATGGAGCAAAAGCTTTTGCGCTCGCAAATGACGCCTCACTTTATATTTAATTCGCTTTCGGTATTACAAGGGATGATTTTAAATAAAGAAGAAAAAAAATCTGTTTCTTATCTTTCAAAATTTTCAAAATTACTTCGGATCATTTTAGAAAACTCAAGAGATAAAACGGTTGCACTTTCGCAAGAATTAGCCGCAATAGAAAACTACTTGGCTCTTCAGAATTTAGAAAATGAGGCCTATAATTATACTGTTTCAGTAGATGAAACTATTGATATTTCACTATTTGAGGTCCCACCCATGCTTATTCAGCCGTTTGTTGAAAATGCCATAGAACACGCGTTTAGCAATCAACAAGAAAATCGAAAGATATCGATTCACTTAAAATACATAGGTAAAAAGTTGATCTGTACCATTGCAGATAATGGAGTAGGGATTGGCACTCAAATAGATAATAAACGAGGCGATAAAAAGTCGTTATCAACAACCATCACTTCCGAGCGGTTGCAAATTTTATCGAAAGATTTTAAAATGAAAGGTTCTATCACCATTGAAGACCGTCAAAAATACAATGAGCAAGGTACAAGGGTTACCTTATTAATTCCATATAAAATGAATCCAGCATTATGAAATCGATCATCGTAGAAGACAAGGCTTATATTAGAAAGGGGTTACGCAACTTATTACAGCTAATAGATGCTGAAATAGAGGTGGTGGGCGAATGTGAGTCTGTAAAAGATGCTGTTGTTGTGGCAAATGCTTGCAAACCTGAATTGATCTTTTTGGATATTAATCTTTCTGACGGAAATGCTTTTGACTTTTTAGAACAGGTTGAGCATTTAGCCTTTAAAGTTATCTTTATTACTGCTTATGAGGAATACGCTCTTAAAGCTTTAAAAATGGGCGCGGTAGATTATCTTTTAAAGCCTGTTGATATAGAAGAATTGAGAATTGCCATAAAAAAAGTTACCGCACTACCAATTGCAGAACAAAAACAACGAATACATACCGTAAAGCAACTTTGGAACCATGAGGGCAATAATATTCTACTGTCTCTTCACGATAGTTTTCAAGTAATCGATCTAAACGAATTAATGTTTTGTGAATCAGACAAAGGGTATACCTCATTTTACTGTAGTGAAGGTAAAAAGTATGTAGTTTCAAAAACCTTGAAAGAGTTTGAAGAACGTCTTTCTACAGCAAATTTCACGCGACCACATCAGTCGTTTATGGTAAACCTAAAGTTTATAGACAAATATGACAAATCGGGTGTAATTCACTTAAAAAATGGAAAGAAGATCCCTGTATCCTCCCGAAAAAAGGATTCTTTTCTTACTACTTTTCTACAGTGGAGCAAATGCTGAAAGACTCCATTAAAGCTACATTTCGTATAATTTAATATACTTTTCGTTTACGGTTATTTCATCAAGTATCACGCTTATTTATTCTGAAGCCACGGAAATAAGTTCCCTATTTTTTTCTTCCTAAGTACCCCATATATTTCGTCTTTATTAAAGATAAATAGTATGGAAAACATCACATCAAAATTTGGCAAAGGAGGATTGCTACTTGCAGCAATTGGCATCATGTCTATTGTACTCTCCATTTTTAATTACAACCTCAGATTACTGGCTTGGATCGATATCTGGGGCAGTACTGCAGGGTGGATCATTAGAATTCTATTAATAATTGGTGGAGGCGCCCTGTTTATTTTCTTCGGAAGAGAAGAAGACGAAGATTAAACCTAATTAACTAAAAAACATTTATATGAAAATATTAAAATTGACCCTGATTACCGCAATGATAACATTCATATCTTGCGGAGACTCAACCAGTAAACAAGGAGCTAATAAGGAAGGGTTTGGAGCGATAGAAAATGAGATAAAAGACAAATTTGGAACGGATGCTTACTATACAGATTTAACAATTATCAATGTTCAGTCTATTGGAAATATAGTAAGTACTACAGTGACAGATGCTCCAGAATCTATGAAAATGGGAGAATGGGACTTGAATCAAGGTACGTGGAAACAAAATTCTGAAATTACCTTGGAAGTTCCAGAAGGTAGCAAAGCATCAGATTTTATGTTTCAATTAGATGAAAAAATCAGTCTTTCAAAATTGGGAGAATTAGTTGAAAAATCTATGAAACAATTAACTGCTGAAAAGAATATTGAAAACCCAGCGCTATCTCTGGCTTTTATAAAATTTCCGAAGAACGGATCTCTAGCTGAAACAGAATATGCCATAAAACTAGAACCAGAAAATGGCGGGACGTCCTTTAGTTTTTATTATACGCTAGAGGGAGATTTTATAAAAATGGACTATTAAAAATAATAAATGTGCTAACCCATGAAGCTATAAATTATATATCATGAAAAAACCCTGCTTATTTTATTAACCCTATTTGTAACTATTTAAGAGGCGAGTAATTCAACCGGTATAAACGGTAATCAAGGAGATAATTCAGTAGCGAATAGTGGCGCCGTATATATTTAGACGGTTAACTAATTTAAATTCGAATTAAAAAAACGTACTGTAATGAAGTAAGATGTATGTTTACCATCTATAAATAAAACCATGAAGAAAGTTATAAATGTTTTTTTATGGATTGTTTTGATCTTTATCATCAATGAAGTTGGGAGATATTTATATGTTGAAATTTTTAAAGGAGGATATTACTGGCTAGCCGATTTTTACATAGTAATTGCTGGTTCGATTGCTACATTGGTAGCAACAATCCTCTTTTTTACAATAAATTATTTCATAACGAGAAAACAAAAGGAACAACATCCCTTTTCTTTCAATAAAACACGCTTTATTCTAATGATTGTAACGGTAATTATTGCGTTTATTGGAGAACAAATATATTTGTTCCTGTCAGACTATTTTTTGTTTAACTCATAAGCATGAGAAGAGCTATCATACTCGTAATGGTTTTATTTGTTTGCGTACCGTTCGCTTGCAAGAAAGAGGAAAAAGATACCTCGTTTAAAATATATTATTTAGAACCTAATAAGATACAATTCACTTCAGATACGCTAAGAAGCCATGGATGGTTTGCTAAAGCAAGAAGTGATTTTTTTTGTCGTAAAAAATTTCGATATTAATAACGAGCAACACAAAATAAAAATAGACAGTTTTGTGCTTGCCTACCTAAAAAAAGATTCTTTTCTACTGAAAAATAAAAATGTAAAATGGTCATTGACCTTTTTTAAATACGGAAATGGAATAGATGAAAATACAACGCATGAATACAACACAGATTACACCATTCACAACTTGTTTTCTTACAAAAAAGAAATAGGAAGTTTTTATTTTAATACGAGAAGAGGGTATGAGGGGTCTAATTATCGGATGACTCCCGAAAAAATCAATTCAACCAAAAGAAAAATTATATCAGATTATTTTGCAACTCTTGATTTGAGTTTAGACGCCAGGGAAGAATTTACAGCCCATCTAACTTCAGAAACAAAAAATCAAGACACCATTAAAGTGGTAGCTAGATTCATTAAGATAGAAGAAGGAAATGATGTCCTAATGGCCAACTATCGAGTCCTAAAAAAACTGCAAGGCAACGTAATTGACGATACAATTAGCGTAATTTACCATAGTGGTAAGGCACCTAAAAAGGTCAAGGAAAATAGCTTATTATCTTTATTAGAGTTTGACATCGCATTAGGAGCTACAAACTATTACTATTTTCCAGAATATGACGGCCTTAAAGGAAGTAAAGCAGCTCCTAATGGCGCCTACGAGGAGATTCTTGGGATAAATGACGAATCGGACTTCAATTTGTTATATTCAGATTTATGTAATACTTCCGTACCAATCTAATTGGTATTGGACATTTAAAAATGCAAAACCAGCAAAACTCTCTCAATCAGAGTTAGTTGACATAGATAAAATCTTAAAAATTGCAATTAAAAACAATAATGATAAACAAAGAGAAGAATTACAAAAGTACAACCAGGCGAATCCAAATAACCCAATTGCAAAAACAGCTTATGAATTAAGCTTAGAAGGTTATAAAAGACAATACGTTCCAATAATAAACAACATCGGTCAAAAAGAGGTTTGGATCAATTTCTTTTGCGAAGAGCGCGGGGTGAAAGACTGGAAATCAACATTAGTCCTCGTAGAAGATGGAGGGAATTGCTACTATTCAATTAAAATTAACTTGACAACAAAAACCTACTACGAACTAGAGATTAACTATGATGCATAACATTATTTTGCAGAAAGCAATAGGATATAAAACACACCAGATCTTATAGTGTCGCAAATAATAGAAGGCAGAAATTAAAACACGAATGGAAATAATAATTATAGTGTTTCTATCAATCCTGATCATTTCATTGTTGTACTTCCTGTACAGAGTGATCAAATGGATCGTAAAAAGCAAAACCCGAAGCATTGGGACGATGTCTTTAGTAGGGGCTTGCTTGTTGGCTATACTTATTAATACTGTCTTTTTTAAGAAAATGGAGTTTGTACAATCCAAAGTGTATCCGAACCTATATCTTGTAAAAAATCCAATTAAGAACAAAGACTCCTTAAGTGAGATCATAAAAACTATGGTTGTCCAGAAAATGAACGATCAGTTTCTTGGTAAGGAGGAAAAATTTAAACTTCTAAATTCGGAAAGATCAATATCTGAACTAGGTTACTCAATACGTTTTTATGAATATTATAATGGTTGGGGATCTAATCCCTTTGGAGAAGCCGGAACAGCTCATTTTATTAATAACGAGGAAGATCCTGGGGGTTTTAGTAGTGAGTTATTAGCAAATTACCAAACGTACCAGATCGCATCATTCGATTTAAAATATTGTATTAATGACACTGTAAATTACGTTGGAAATTTGAGTCACTTTACAAATGGATCTGTAGTAAAAATAGATCCAATAATTAATTTATGTCGGTAAAAACAATAAATAATCACGACAATAAAGGTTAAGAGAATATATGAAGTGCGTCAAACCGTAAAAATTAATTGATAGCAAATATACTGAAGAACTTTACCATTAGTGAATATAATGGACATTGGGACACAGATAAAGGAGTTGCTGTTGACTCAATGATACGACGCCTTCGTGTTGCTAAATAGACTATTCCAAAGGAAAAGAAGAAGAAAAATATTTTATAGCTTAGATAAATAATAAACAAGAAGCATGAACAACCTTTTTATAGTAACCGTACTCTTATTTTTATCCTGTAATGATAAAAACACACCAATTAAAACTTCCGACTTGATCGCGAAAATGGAAATAAGCAGTTTTGAGCCTAATGTCGAAGAAATTATCAATGAGAATTCCGATTCCGTTAGAAGAGTCTTTTATAAAGGCACATTAAATGGAACAATTAAAATATGGTTGTATTTAAATGAGCAAGAACATCCCTGCGGAGGAAACCTAACAATTTTAAATGCCATGTATAAATGTGATAATCAGGATAAATGGATCCTTTTGGATGCTACTTCTGATACAGAAAAAAGGAAGTACTGTATGGTTGAAGACGGTTTCTCCGGGGTTTTATTCTTAGAAGAAGACAATAACACTTTAAACGGAAACTGGATAAGTCCGGATACAAAAAAGCAATTTAAAGTAGTACTAGAAAAGATATCTGTAGAGAAAACACCTTTCAATGAATTAGACGAAATCCTATTTGACGATCTGTTATTTAACAAAAATGATTGCTAAAGTAGTTGAACAAATTTTATCACATACGATCTAGCTGCCATAGTCTAATTAGTTCAGTATAAAGCGTAGGAGGGAAGTATAAAAGCGATCAAACTTACAGTGGCTCATCATTAAGTGTGGCTTGATAGCTTTCTGTTGCCTTCAGAAGACTTTCTGAAAGAGATTTTAACCAACTCATATGATTGGCGATCAAATAGGCTTCTTGCAGCCCATGGAGTGTCTCCGTGTCTATTTCGGTGTTTCCTTTCCTGATATTCTCATCACGCAAATTTGAAAGCTGCTGGTATTTGCTCAATAATTTTTCTTCTGCATTTTCGATCGTTTCTTCATCGACTTTTTTGTTCTGTTCTGTATGTTCTAAAAGATCTATTGCGATCTGCAGTGTATTAGTAATTCTCTGAACAAGTAAATTAAACTCTTCGGAAGCTGGCGTCGTTTTATGATTGATCACAAAATTTCCTATTGAGGCAATCGCCGAGATCATGGTCTGATTGAGCGTTACAATTTCATAGATAAGCTGAAATTCTTTCTGTTTCGATCTTGGGTCTTGGGTCAATCGCTGAAAGGCCGCATTTAAGTTACTAATAGCTAGAAAAGCTTCTTTCCTTGCCACATTGTAAGAAAGTCTGAATGTTGACGTATCTTGATATAATGTCTGTGTTGCCAAAAGATAATTTTGGTTTATTTTTAAAGTATTCAACAGTACTTCCTTAAGATTGTCGGCTTCCCAACTTGGGAAGAGCAAATAATTGGCGACCACGGCAATAGCGGCTCCAACAACGGTATCGATGATACGATATTGAATCACTTCAAAGGCATCAGGATTGATCAGGGAATACACGAAGACTACACTAATGGTGATCAAAACGGCAGCCGACTTATAATTTCGCTGTATCAAGGAAAAGGCTAGTATCAATGAAACAAACGCCAATATTGAATAGATCACCACATTTTGAGTGATCAACACAATACCTACGGCTATTGCGGCACCTATAAGAGTGCCTATAATTCTATCTTTTGAACGCTCTCTGGTAAGACCATAGCTTGGGCGCATGATAACAATGATGGTTAGCAGGATCCAATAAGTATTCTGAATCTCAAAAATGATACCCAGCACATAGGCGAACACAAGTGCAATGGTAAGGCGTAAGGCATGTCGAAATATCTTAGAATCAAAACTTAAATTTTGAATAAGAACATTCAACCTGTATTCCTGTAGCGTTAAAAACTGACTCGAATCTTGTCGTTTTAAAGATACTTTGGATGCGTCTTTGACATTCGCCATGACACGCCTAATAGCCCTGATCTCTTGAAGTAATAATTCCTGATAATCGTACAAGTTTTTTAACACCAATGCTCCTTCACGAGCTTCAGGCAAGCCTACAGCATCGATATATTTTGTAATAGACTCATTGGCTTTAGACAATGCATCCAACAGTATATTTTTGTTTGGTAGTTTTTCGTTTTGAATCAGTAGTTCAGACAAACGAATGAGATGATCGCCCATGACCTTGTTGAGCTTTTTGGAAGCTTCCAGAAATTCTTTTCGCTCGTTAAAGACCCTATCAATAGTGGCATAGTCTAAATGTTTTGCCTCTATCAATTCGAAGATATTGATAGTTGAAAGGAAAATAAGGAGTTGCTTTTCTTCATAACGCGAGCGTCCAGAACGTTTACGTTCAACAAGCAATGTTTCTCGTAGGGTTTCGTGTTTTTCGTTGATCTGATTTTGGAGAACAAAGGTCTGTTTTAAGATCTCATCACGCTTGGTTTTCTTGGTTAATAATTTGGCGCGTAATTTTAAATAGTCACCAATAAGAAGTAATGTATCCGACAATAACTGGTTTTGGTCTTTTTGAGGCGCCAATTTTTGAAAAACAAGGGAAATCAACAAATACCAGAGTCCGCCAACACCCATTAAACCTACCTGCACCAAGATCTCATGTGGTGTTTCTTTCTGAATAGCAAAAGCTAATACCATTGACAGCAAGCCAGAAAAGGATACCAAAGAGGCTCTAAATCCATAGACCGAGATCAGCGATACTGCAAACGATATCACTGTAAGTACTACTAACAATAAGGGTAAAAAAGGTTTTGAAAATAGGATTATGGTTGTGATGACCATTGTTAACAAAATACTCACTAAAATAGCATTGACCTTACGTTTTATGCTTCCTGGGATGTCACCGGGAGCATTTAAGAAAGTACCTACCACAACAGCGGGAGCATATTCAGAATACCCTAAAAAATACAGTAGGGCAAAAGGCACAGCGATTCCAACCCCAATACGAATGCCACGGTCAAAGCTGGTGCTTTTTAAAAATAATTCTAGTTGTTTGAGTTTTTCTTTCAAGCGAAAATCCAATTTGACCATAAAGTTAGGCTAATGTGGTGGGTCTTTAGAATGTTTAACGCCAATTTGGGTTGATTTTCCTAATCTGTGCTAGTGGGTATAAGGTTTATTATTGATCAGGATCCCTTATTCACTGTAAGGAAACCTCCATTCACTGAAAGTACAAAAAGAGGCTATAATTATTGCTTAGGTTTGTCTTGTATCCTAACTAATTCAAGAAAAGATAATGAGATTCAATCTAAATAGAAGTAGTATATCGTTTTGTATAGTTGTGTTTTTTACAGCGCTAAATAGTTACGCGCAATCTCCCAAAGAATACATTAAAGACCAGGTGATTTATAGTAGTTCTATGGATGCCGAAAACATCTATGTAGAGCTGAGTACAGATGATAAATCCACCATGCTTTCAATGTTACATCGTGGTTTCTATGTTTATTTTGATGTAAAAGGAAAGAAGAAAAAGAATGTATCTGTTCAATATCCTTCGGAAATAGTGTCAGCACCGAGACAAGCGGGGAGAAATAATGGAAGCAATGGTAATCTTGAAACCCAAGCTCAAAAGGGACCCAATATGCTGGTTATGTTGGATGAGCTTCCAAGAATGGCACGATATACGAACTTTGATTTTGTGGAGGAATTTCATTTAGATCTTAATAATTTGGGCATTGTCATAGCATATTCCGTGGAAGACGACCAACTACATTATAAACTTAAGATGCCCAAAACAATGATTTCTGATAAAACTATTGATCTTTCAAAACTATCTATAGGCGTGGTTAGCGCACAGAGGGAAAGAGATAGTAAAGAAAAAAGACCGAGTATAAGTATGGGCGGTGGCGGGCAACCAGGCGGTTCTGGTGGTGGAGACGGTCGTCCTAAAGGAAAGGGTAAAGGCGGCTCAAGACCAGATCAATCTTCGGAAAAAGATGAAGGTCCCAAAGAAGTAACACTTGACTTTTGGTTTAATCCAAATTAGCAATTAAAATAGATTGTGCCAAGCGGGACGTCTGTCACACTTTTTATTGTTTTGGAAAAAAACGAGCGCGCTACGGTCTTTTCCTTTTAAAAAAGATTTTCCGATAGACAAAGTTCTTCTTGATTCATTATTTCCTATTTACTAGAATAGGGGATAGAGCAGACGTATACGGAGTGGATCTAATCTCGCTACATTTTACACCTATTTTCCTTCACAAATTTCATCAAAACGACTATAAAAAGCCGATAAAAGGTAAATAACATGGTTAAAAAGTATATTTTAGTCGGAAAAACCGTACAAATAAATATTTTTTTTCTAAATTGCTTCCATTGAATACACTAGAGGTTAAATTTTAAAGAAATCCCCTATGAAACAAATTACAATTATAGCAATATTGCTATTGGCGATCCCCGGACTTAAAGCACAAAAAAAAGAAATTAGAAAAGCCCAACAGGAGGTAAGAGCAGGCAACTTGTCGAGTGCCGCTTCTTATTTAAGTCAGGCAAAAAGAATTTTTGCTGCCGCAGATGATAGAACAAGGGCAGAATATTATGTTGTTGAAGCCGAAATGAGACTTGCTGAACAGCAATTAGACGCAAAACAGATAGAGTTAATTTCTCAATCCCTAAACCTTGCCGATCGTTATGAGATAACTTCAGCACTTCAGGAGAGAATTTCACAAATTAATTTAAAAATTAAAGGTTCTTCCGCAGCTATTGCCGCGAGCGAGTTTAAGGCAAAAAATTATTCAAGAGCCGCTATGCTATACAAAACGGCCTATCAGTCTTCGCAGGATAACAGACATCTAATTAAAGCTGCCAGATCTCATTTATTGGCAGAGGAGCATAATGATGCTTTTCAGGCATATAGTAAGTTATTCCAACTGGGATACACCAATGTTAAGTCGCAATATGTAGCTACCAACGTGAGATCTAAGAAAAAAGAGGCATTCGCCACGAAGGAGGCACGAGATGAAGCGGTAGCAGAAGGTTCGTATAAAAATCCTGAAATTATTACAACCATTGGCAATCTCCCTGAAATGTTGCGAGGTATCACGGTGGCAGCTATTCCTCTTGGAAAAAATACAGAAGCTGTGGCTATCATTGACAACGTAGTGGCTAAAACACCAAAAAATACTATCCTTCTAAACCTGGTTTCTCATCTTTACAAACAACTAGAGGCGCATGAAAAATACAATGCTGTGGTTGATCAGCTTATTAAAGAGACTCCAAATGATCCAAATCTATATTATAATTTTGCCATAAGCAGTGCCGAAAACAACGACTTGGAGCGGGCAGAGAAATTTTATAAAAAAACGTTGAAAATAGATCCTGCTCACATAAATGCCAAAATAAATCTGTCTGTATTGCTTTTAGAACAAGATAAAGCGATAAATGACGAAATGAATACTTTGGGAATGTCTGAAGCAGATAATAAACAATATGAAAAATTAAAGAAAAAACGTGTCGATCTATATGCTGAAGTACTTCCTTATATAAAAAGTATTGTAAAGGCACAGCCCGATAATGAAGACTTTGCTAAAAAGCTGACGCATATTAATACCTTTCTCGGTAAAGATTCTAAAGTAGCAATAGCACAAGAAAAATTAGAAGACTAAAGAGCGTAACGCTGTATTGATCTTCTGTTGTAGTTGGATAGCTTTGATATTAAGCATTTGCAACCGTTCTTCTAATCAAACAACCACAATCTAGCGAATTAGTAAACCCTACATATATTAGTAGCCCGTGTTAAACACGGGCTTTTTTTTGCCAAAGTGTTTGTTGTAAGAATTATCCCTTCACAAAACAATATTAAAGGTTGGAGTAAAACTATTTTTTATACGAAGACATAGGAGGGAAGCGTAATGTGTATGGAATGAAAATTTAATTACGTGACTGTTTAAAATTAATATAAGCCCTTGGTTGATTATTTGAATGTGAAAAACTATTTGCAGTAGTATTATTTTAATATTCGTAAATGCTCAACCACCTCTATTTTAAATATTTATAATCATTTAAAAGCGTTATTATTTTTATTTGCATATTGATTAAAGAGAAGTATTTTTACTTTATGGAGGATAAGTTGCTGTTGCTAAGACAACATTTTGAAGAAATAGTTTCTTTAACTGATGATGAGTGGGACTTTGTAAAATCACACTTTGAATATAAAAGCTTGAAAAAGCACCAATTTTTAATCCAAGTTGGGCAACCTGTAGCTTTTGAATATTGGATTATCAAAGGCTTGGTAAAAGCGTATTCCATAGACCAAAAAGGCAAAGAACATATTCTTCAATTTGCAATGGAAGACTATTGGGTGAGTGACCATTGCGCTTTTCAACATCAAGAACCGGGAACCATTTTTGTGGATTGTCTTGAAGATTCCGAATTTTTCTGTTTATCCCTCGAGAACAGAGAAAAGATTTGCTTTGAAGTACCTGCTGTCGGCAACTTTTTCAGAATTAAATCCAATCACGGTTATATAAATCTACAACAAAGAATCCTTTCTTTACTTACAATGACCGCAGAAAGTAAGTATGAATACCTTTTAAATAAACTTCCGAAATTAATACAGCGCGTTCCTAAAAAATTAATCGCTTCTTATTTAGGCGTATCCAGAGAGACTTTAAGTCGTTTTAACAGCTAAGAGTGATTTAAATCACTTTTCAAAATTGATGTACATCACAAAAAATCCGTGATGTATGTCCTCGCACACCCTTTGGTTTTCATAGAATTTTGTATCGAACAATTAAATACAATGTACTATGAAAACTACAAGAACACTTTTACTATTATTTACAGTAATTGCCATAGGTTTTAATTCCTATGCGCAAGAAGACAAAAGACCGTTAATGGGTAACTCTTACGGTATTATCAATATTGAGGAATACGTAAACCTACTCCCTAAAAGTCACAACGGAATCATTAAAGACATCAGATTATTAGACCGTGAACACGCAGGTGTAAGAATCTTTAGGTTGTATGATGAAGTACCTATGCATTACCACGCTAAATCTGATGCCTACCTCTACATTTTAAATGGCAAAGCAGAATTTTATGTAGCTGACAAAGGACCTGTTGTTGCAGGGAAAGGCGACCTATTATTCTGGGGTAAAGGCACAGCACACGGAAACGGAAAAATTTTAGAAGGTCCGTTAGACGTGCTCGTTTTTGATGCCATTGCCAGAGACCCAAGCGATGTTATCTGGATAGACCCATCAACCCAAAAGAAATTTTTAGGCAACTAATCAAATCATATTCACTTTTTAAAAACAATAATGATGAAAACAATAACAATTATAAAAACAGTCTTGCTCGCATTTGTAATGAATTTTACACTATTAGCACAAGCACAATTAGAAACAATAGCAACATTTCCCGAATCAAGACCAGGTAATATTACCGTGTCCAATGACGGAAGAATATTTGTAACAATGAGTGCCTTAAGTGCTTCAAAATATATGGTAAAAGAAATTTTACCTAATGGAGAAGCCATTCCGTTTGGCGATAAAGAATGGATCGTAAAATCAGAAAACGGAAGTATAAAAGGTATCAATTCAACTATCGGAATTCAAGCCGATGCTAACGGAATTCTTTGGGTGTTGGATATGGGTAATGTAAAGCAAAATCAGGCTCCAAAATTGGTGGGTTTTGATTTGGTGACCGGAAATGTAACAAAGGTTTTTCCTATTCCAAATACGGTATTGTCAACAAAACCTTTTTTACAGGATTTTGTAATTGATGTAAAAAACAACACTGCTGTAATTGCCGATATGACCGATGCTTTAAATCCACCAATTGCACCTGCTTTTGTCGTGATTAACTTAGAAACGGGTTTTATAAGACGTGTTTTGGAAGGGAATACTTCATTTTTGTCCGCTGATGAACCAGTGAAAATTCACGGAAGATTAGTATCTCACAAAAGAAAAGACGGTACTACCATTCAGCCAAGATATCCTTTAAACCCAATTTCTATAGACGATGAAAACAACTACATCTACTATGGTGCAATGGGTAACACTAAAATTTACCGTATTTCAGCTGCTGTATTAGCGGATGAAAGTAAACAAGATAGCGACCTGAATAAGTACATCGAGTTTTATGCGAACAAACCAAAATCTGACGGATTTAAAGTAGGTGCAAACGGAAAAGTTTATGTCACTGATGTTGAAAATTCAGCCATTGTAGAAAGTACGCCTTCTGGAATGAAAAACATTGCGCAATCTAAAAAAGACTTGTCTTGGCCCGATGGTGTTGCCATACACGGAAACTACCTGTATATAGTAGCAAATCAACTTCATAATCTACCCTTGTTAAATGAAGGGAAAGATTCCAGTAAACCGCCTTACTTGGTGTTAAAAATGAAGATTGAAGAGTAAGTATCTCTAAAAAAACAAGTGATGTATGAACATTATTAAAAGTGACATACATCACTTTAAAATGGTGATATACATCCTCGCACAACCCTCACTTTAATCGGAAATTTGTATAAGAAATTTAAAAATATATTAAAATGAAAACAATAGTAAATACATTAAAAACAATTGCATTAGCAGCTACACTTTTTACTGCTTTAACTACAAACGCACAACAAGTACCAATATCACCTTATGGAGCAGATGACGAAATTGGCGCATTAAACCTTTTGAATGAAGAAACGGTTTTAGATGCTGTTAAATTAGTAAAAAAAGGAAAAGTTTACCGTTTAGGAATGGTGGTAAACGCACAAACAGCTGCCTTCCGTCATAGATACTTTCATATTGAAACTTTACAACCAGAAACTGCTGCTGCAGGTTCTAACAAATTCACTTACGTAGATGACCAGTTAATTGGTTGGACAGGTGTTGGGTCTCAAATAAACGGATTGGCACATTACGGTAGAGATAATGTGCATTATAACGGTCATAAAGTAGAAGATTTTTTAACCGTTTCTGGTGTGAAAAAATTAGGGCTAGAAAAACTACCTCCAATTGTAACTAGAGGTGTTGTATTAGATATGCGCTCATATTACAATCAAGATATTGTAAAAGAAGGCACTGTTTTTACAGTAGAAGACATTGAAAAAGTAGCCAAAAAACAAGGCATTGAAATTCGTAAAGGAGACGTGGTTTTGTTTTACACAGGATGGACCAAATTAATGGGTAAAGATGACAAACGTTACCTAGCTGGCGGACCTGGAATTGGTACGGAAGCTGCGCATTACTTGGGTAAAAAAGGAATTGTAGCAGCAGGTGCAGACAACTGGTCTTTTGAAGCGGTACCACACGAAAACAGTGCACTTTCTTTCCCTGTGAATCAAATGATGGCAACCGAATACGGTGTACAAGTATTAGAAAATATTCTTGTAGATGAATTGGTAGAAGATAAAGCTTGGGAATTCCTTTTTGTTTTAGGTCATCCTTTATATGAAGGCTCTACGCAAGTACAAATAAACCCTGTCGCAATTAAATAACAAAAAACGATTAGAAATTATGGAAACATCTACAATACATAGAGATACTTCGGTAGCCAAAAAGAAGAGTCTGCCAGCCGCATTATGGGCATTGACCATAAGTGCATTTGCTATAGGAACAACGGAATTTGTAATTGTAGGTTTATTATCTACAGTTGCAAGTGACCTAGGCACATCATTAACATCAGCAGGATTATTAGTTAGTTTATATGCCATTGGTGTTGCTATTGGTGCACCCATACTAACTGCATTAACAGGTAAAATTCCTAGAAAACAATTACTAATGGGCATTATGTTACTATTTATAATTGGTAACGGATTAGCAGCAATTGCACCAAGTTTTGAGTTGTTGCTATTATCAAGAGTGGTAACAGGTTTTGCGCACGGTGTATTTTTCTCTATCGGATCTACCATTGCGGCTAGTTTGGTGCCAAAAGATAAAAGAGCAACTGCAATTTCTATAATGTTTGCAGGTCTTACTGTAGCTATTGTAACCGGTGTGCCTTTAGGAACATACATCGGTCAGAATTTTGGATGGAGAGCAACCTTTATTGGTGTTGCCCTTTTAGGATTAGTAGGTGCAATAGCTAGTTTAGCGTTGGTTCCCAAAAACATCAAACAATCGGCTCCATTACGTCTTATTGACCAATTAAAAGTGATTAAGAATCCGTCTATTTTATTAGTGTTAGCAATAACCGCTTTTGGTTATGGTGGTACGTTTGTCACCTTTACTTATTTAACGCCATTATTGGAAGAAGTGACTGGTTTCTCTTCGGATATGACTAGTGTATTTCTTTTAATTTATGGTATTGCCATAGCCATAGGAAATGTTATTGGCGGTAAAGTGTCTAATAACAAACCAGGAAAAGCATTATTGGTAATGTTTGCGTTGCAAGCAATAGTATTGTTTGTTTTATACTTCACAGCCTCTAGTCAGATTTTTGCCATAGTAACCTTGTTTTTTATGGGAATCCTAGCGTTTTCAAACGTACCTGCATTACAGTTATATGTAGTAAAAATGGCTGAAAAATACCTGCCAGGAACCGAAGATGTAGCATCTGCATTAAACATCGCAGCATTTAACGTAGGTATTGCCATTGGAGCTTATGTAGGCGGAATGGTTGTAGAATCAGATCTGGGTATTGAAGCCACACCTTGGGTAGGTGGTATCCTAGTGATTGTGGGATTCTTGTTGACCCTAGTTGTATTCAAAAAAGAAAAAATATAAATAATGACTGCATTAAAATTTAGAAATAACGACGAAATGCCAATTTTAGGTTTAGGAACGTTTCGTTCTGAACCAAATGAAGTATACAATGCTGTACTTTCCGCTATTAAAATGGGATACAGACATATAGATTGTGCTGCGGCTTACGGAAACGAAAAAGAAGTAGGTAATGCTATTGCCGAAGCGATACAACAAGGTTTGGTTACAAGAGAAGATTTATGGGTGACTTCAAAACTTTGGAATGCTTCCCACGGTGAAGAGAATGTAGTTCCTGCATTGAATCAAACCTTAAAAGATTTACAACTAGATTATCTAGACCTGTATCTTATCCACTGGCCAGTAGCTCTAAAAATAGGAACTGAAATGCCAGAAAATGCTTCCGACTTCATTCCCCTTTCAGAAGTGCCATTAACCAATACTTGGAAAGGGATGGAAGCAGCTATAGAGCAAGGTCTTACAAAGCATATTGGCGTAAGTAACTTCAATGAAAATCAGCTTAAAGAAATAATGGCAACAGCAGTTCATAAACCAGAGTTGAATCAGGTTGAAATACATCCATTTTTACAGCAAGAAAAATTAAAATCATTTTGTATACAAAACGATATTCTGCTAACCGCTTACGCACCTTTAGGCTCGCTTGTAGATGAAAACACCACACTTCGCTTGTTGGATAATGACACGATAAAAAACATTGCCAACGCAAGAAATATGTCGCCTGCGCAAGTAGCATTGGCGTATACCATTCAGCGAGGTGTTGCGGTCATTCCTAAATCTATTAATGAAGCAAGATTGCTTCAGAATTTCGAGACTTTAAACTATACGCTTACAGAAAAAGATATGGTATTGCTGAAGGATTTAGACAAGGGACACCGCTTTATAGATGGCAAATTTTGGGAAGTTGAAAATGGACCATACACGGCAGATAGTATCTGGAATGCTTAATCCTATAATGCATCAGGTGTCCTTTAGGGATGCCTGATGAATTTAATAAAAACACTATGAATCCATTTGATAAACTATACAAACCAGGTAAAATGACACTGGGTATAGAGTTCCCCTTAGATAATGATTGGTCATCAGAAGGTAACCGCAAACGCTTGGAAGATAACAGACCTTTTGGCGTACCTGATATTTCTAACCATTTAGCATTGGCAAAACAAATTGATGAAGCAGGGTTTGCAGCTTTATGGGTGCGAGATGTCCCCGTTTACGACCCTAATTTTGGCGATGGTGCACAATTATTTGACACTTTACCATATTTAGGCTATTTATCGGCAGTAACTAAGAATATTTTGTTGGGTACTGCTGCCATTGTATTGCCGTTGCAACAGCCAATAAAGCTAGCGAAAGCTACTGCTACCATAGAAAATTTAAGCAATGGCAGACTTTTGTTAGGCTTAGGTTTGGGAGACAGACCTGTAGAGTTCCCAATGTATAATATCGATTATAAAAAAAGACCTGAAATCTTTAGAAACAATCTAGACATCATTAAAGAAGCTTGGAAAACAAACAGCGATTTAAAATCTAAGTATGATTTTTTAACTAATGGGATAGAAGTATATCCAAAACCAAATGTAAGTATTCCACTTGTTGTAGCTGGTCATTCAGGGCAAAGTATTAATTGGATAGCCAAAAACGCGCAAGCTTGGTTCAATTACCCAAGACCGGTGGTGGAAACTTTGGAAAACAGAAAATATTGGTGTAATGCATTGTATGATGAAAATCAAGCATCTAAACCTTATATTTCTGCCATACATTTAAACTTAGACTCAAATGATAATGCTACTTTTAAACCACAGCGTTTTGGTGGTACAGTAGGGATTAATCATCTTACAGAATATTTAAAAGCATATGAAAATGTGGGAGTCAACCATATGGCAATAAACCTTAGAAAATCTGAAACGCCCGTAAATGAAGCTATTGCTAAAATTAAAGATGTTGTTTTGCCAGAGTTTTAATATCAAATTGAAAACTGCCTAAGAGAATTTTACTCGTAAGATTATATTCTAATAAATAGGAATCGTGAATCTCGCACGCTCGATTTGGTAAAACAATCTTGCATCCGACGAGCCACAAAATACTCTTTAACCAAACTAACAAAATCATATATTAGCAAGAGGAATGTATAGAAGAGATCAGTAAATAATACATTATAAACACCTTTAAGAGTAGCCGAGAATCGCTTAAAAAAGGTTTCCAGCACAATTGTCCAGAATACGCAAACCTTATAGGACCAAAGTCACGATAATCGTAGTACAAATAAGCTTTTACATAATTAATGACGATATAGGCCTAAAGGCAACCATATCTGTAATTATGTAAAATACTGGCGTATTCGCTTATTTGTTATAAAGGCTCTATAATGTTCTGCGTTATGTAGCTTTGCTTTGAGACAAAGCAAATGATAATAGCTTATTTCTTTCAAAAGTTTTCTTATCTAAAATTTCTTTTAAAATGTGAATGAAATCGACTTTGGAGATTCACGAGCACCTCTTTCTCAAATATAAGAGAGCGAGTAAACACTTTTTATACGAAGACATAGGAGGGAAGCGTGATGTGTGTGGAATGGTTATATTAATATAAATTTACTATTTTACGTTTCTTTAATACACTAATCATTTGCCAAGAACCATTATCGAAAATATCGTAATTCAGAAGTATAAAGACGAAACATTCTTCACGTTTTGTAAATACACTACTATTCGGTTTTTCGAAATTGTTTATATCGAAAAAGGCAACGGAACCATAAAAATAAATGGTAAAACTGTACCTTATTCAGCAAATAGTATTTTCGTATTTATTCCAGATGACATTTATATTATACAAGCTGAAGCAGGAACAACTGTAACTGCTATAAAGTTTTTAAAGAGCTTTTTTAGAAATACATCTTCACAAAACAAAATGCTTCCCGTAAATAATTGGTTTCGTAAAATTGAAGGAATCTTAAATAGTGAAAGTCATGAGCTTCGCGAAATGCAATTTGAATCTACTAATGATAAAACACATTTGGTTTCCTTGGTTAATATGGTAGCAACGGAATACCTTAACAAACAATCTAATGATATTTTTATTATTCAAAATTCATTATCTGTAATTCTTCATTTAATAGCTAGAAATATTCAGTATATAAATGTAGAAAACATAAAAGAGGTAAAATCTTCAAAAATTCAGCAAATCATAAATTATATTCATTCAAATATTTATAATGCTGAATTGTTATCTACTAAAAGTTTGGCAGAGGAGTTTCATATGGCAGATAATTATATTAGTGAGTATTTTAAAAAGCATACAGATGTGTCTTTAAAAAAGTACATCATTAATTACAAATTGAAGCTAGTTGAAACCAGACTAAAATATACAGATTTGCAATATTCTGAAATTGCAATCGAACTTGGATTTACAGATTCTAGCCATTTAAACAAGACGTTTCAAACTTATAAAGGCACAAGTTTAAGTGCTTTTAGAGCAGCATTAGCCTAATTTTTTACTAAAACCTTATTTTTTACTAATACCACATTGTTTTATACCAAATTAAACCTTGGTGTCTCATCTAAATTTGTAGTGTAATTAAAACACAACAATTAATAATTTAAAAAGAGACATTATGGATTACAAGAATTTTCAAACATTTACAGCAAAACAAAACGGTGGAATTTTAACAGTAGATATCAATTTCGGACCTGTAAATGTACAAGGACAAGAAATGCTAGCAGATTTAAGCAGTTTAGCATTACGATTAGAACGAGACAGAAGCGTAAAAGTTGTAGTATTTGAATCATCAAATCCTGGTTATTGGGTTTGTCATTATGATACTAACTTATTAAGAGATATGTCTCAAGAGGCTGTACCAAGAAACGAAGTACAATTATTAGATCTACAATCAGTACTAGAAAGATTAAGCAACGTACCACAAGCAACGATAGCAAAAATTGAAGGTTTTGCGCGTGGTGGTGGACACGAAATGGCATTAGCATTAGACATGCGTTTTGCTGCTAGAGGGAAAGCAAAATTTATGCAAATGGAAGTAGGTATGGGTATTTTACCATGTGGTGGTGGAGCTTCTCGTATGGCAAGACAAGCAGGACTTGGTAAAGCTTTAGAAATCATTTTGGGAGCAAGAGATTGGGATGCAGACGAAGCTGAAAAATTCGGAACGATCAATAAAGCTTTAGATGCTGACGAGATTGGACCTTACGTGGATGCTTTAGCAGAACGTATTTCTAAATTCCCAGCAGAATCTATTGAAGCTTGCAAACGTGCAGTTTATGCCTCTATCGATTTACCAATTAAAGACGCTTTAAAGGAAGAAGCTTACCAGTTATTTCAAGCAACCAGTAAAACACCTGCTATTAAGCGTTTTACAATTGCTGATGAAAATGGAGCGCAATTTGACCATGACAATCAAAAGAATTGGGAGTCTATGTTAATGGATATTCAAGAAGTAAATTAATAACGCTAAGCGCCTTTCGCAATACGCTTTACGCCAATCGCTTTTCAGTTTTTGCATAGAACGCGAAGCGTGTAGCGGACAACGAAAAACAAACCACAATTAACGATTAACGATTAACGATTAACGAAAAATAAAAGAAGATTAGATATGAAAGCAATGCTTATAAATAACTACGGAGAAAACGGAAATTTCGAAGTATCAGAAATAGAAAAACCAACAGTAAAGGCAAATCACGTATTGGTAAAAATAGCGGCATCTAGTGTAAATACAATTGACACTATGATTAAGAATATGGGAACCGATTTACCATTATCACCAGCTACACCAGCCTTATTAGGTATGGATTTCTCAGGAACTATAGAATCGGTTGGCGATGGCGTAGAAGGTTTTAATGTAGGCGATGAAGTATACGGTTGCGCTGGCGGATTATCCGAATTACCAGGAACCCTAACTGAATATATTGTAGCGGATAGCAACCTTGTAGCGCACAAACCAAAAGGCTTACCAATGCGCGAAACTGCAGCTTTACCATTAGTAGCTATTACAGCTTACGAAGGTTTAACAAGAGCAGGCGTAAAAGCAGGTCAGAAAGTATTGGTACACGGTGGTTCTGGTGGTGTTGGTCACTTAGCGGTGCAGTTGGCAAAGTATTTTGGAGCAGAAGTTTTTGCTACAGGTACTGGTGATAATCAAAAAGCTATTGTTGAAAAATTTGGCGCAACTTTTATCGATTTTAAAACTGAAAAAGTAGCCGATTATACTGTAAAACATACCGATGGTGGTTTTGATGTGGTTTTTGATACCGTTGGTGGTGCAAACCTGACCAATTCTATTGAAGCTGTTGCCTTAAATGGGCATATTTCTACTACGGTGTCATTGTGTGAGTTAGACTTAACGCCATTGCACTTTAAAGGAGCATCATTACACGTGGTATTTATGCTAATACCAATGTTGTACAATTTTAAAAGAGAGGAACACGGTACTATTTTAGAGCGTTTAGCTGAAATTTCTAATGAAGGACATTTAACGCCAATAGTAGATGAAAACAAGTTTTCCTTAGAAGAAGTTGGTGATGCTTACGCACATTTACAAAGCGGAAAAGCTATTGGTAAAATAGTAGTTGAGAACTAAAAACAATAGGGATTTGCAATGTATCCTTATGGTTGATTATAGTGTTAAATGCCTTTTTTTAGAGGCATTTTTCATTTAAATCATAGCAAAACCTTGTTTTTTACTAAAACCACCATTTTTACTACCAAAGCAGAACAGCCGGTTGTGCGTAATTTTGTTATAGATAAAAAATACAATAGCAGTAGCTATACTTAAAACATATAATTATGAAAACAATAGAACATACAAATGCACTTGCTGAAGCTCGTGCTTTAGAAGTACCATCAAGAGAATTATCATTAAGACGCGATCCATCAGTTGCACAATTTTGGAATGAAAACCGAAAATTGTTAGAAGCTGCTTGGGTAGAATGGGAAATAGAAAACAAAGACGATTTACTAGTTCCGGACGAAACTTTGCTAGACCCGCGTTTACGTAAAGCTATTAACGAGGCATGGGAAAACCCAGAAAAAGAAAATGAAGTTGCAGATTTATGGGAAGAAATTATTCCAGGTGTTTATGCTGCACAGTTTTTTGATCTCGAACGTTTAGCAGATTTTCGTGAGTATCTAGAAGCAGCAGTTAATTCGCAAATTCCTAAACGTGCACCTTATGGTATTCAACTAAATCGTTATGGAATGATGCTTGATCCACGTTCAGAAGGACATCTTGCTGCACCAAATTTTCAAGCATTTTATAACGATATCATGAATCGTTACATGCGTCCAATTGCTCGTTTATTACTTGGTACTTATGGTTACGACAATCAAACATTTGGTTTTTCTATTCAGTACAATCCAGATAAAGATAAGGATTTGCATGCGCACACAGATGCTTCTGCTGCTACCTTAAATATAAATATTAACTTGCCAGAGGAAAAATTTACAGGTTCACAAGTTGATTTTCATGACAAAACCACAGGAAAAGTTGTTCAAACTATTTTTGAACCAGGTAAAGCAATAATTCATACCGGAAACGTACCACATGCAACACATCCTATCACAACTGGACAGCGTAGTAATTTGGTAGTATGGTTATACGGAGACCGTATGCAGATTCCAAGAGGTGGTGCAAACAGTTATGGTAATAATTCATCATCTAATGTTGTCATAACAGAAAATGCAACAGCTCGCGAACGTTGGAGTATACCAGAAAGTCCAAAAGATAGCTTTGCACCATTTTAAAAGACTCGAAATTCTTTAGTTAAAACTTAAACAATTCAGTTCGGTTTAGATTTAATATTTAGGTAAATTACAAAATATTAGTATCTATCACTTATACAGTTGTCCTTTAGAGTACAGTCGAGAAACAAAACAACTTTTCTACTGTGCTCAAAGTGACAATCAAAACAAATAAATTAATCATGAGTAAAACAATTATAATTACAGGAAGTACAGACGGAATAGGGAAATTAACTGCTTTAAAATTGGCAAAGGAAGGCCATACAATTTACGTTCACGGAAGAAATGAGACTAAAGTAAATACAGTTGTTTCAGAAATTAAAACAACATCAAATAACCAAAAAATTAAAGGCCTTGTAGCAGATTTCTCAGATTTAAAAGCAGTTAAAAAACTAGCTGAACAAATAAAAAATGACATTCCAACAATTGATATATTAATCAACAACGCAGGCATATTAAAAAGTTCTATAGATAAAACAAAAGATGGATTAGATATTAGAATAGCCGTAAACTATTTGGCACCTTTTATTTTGACAAATGCTATTCTTTTAAATATTAAAAATTCAAAAGCACCAAGAATTATCAATTTAAGTTCTGCAGCACAATCTACAGTTAGAAAAGGTGTTTTAACAGGAGATGCTACTGTAAATGAGAATGAAGCTTATGCGCAAAGTAAATTAGCTTTAACAATGTGGTCTTTTAACTTTGCAAAACAACATCCTAACGTTACTACTATTGCAGTAAATCCTGGTTCACTCTTAAATACCAAAATGGCAAAAGAAGCATATGGTCAGCATTGGTCGCCAGCAGAAAAAGGAGTTAATATATTATATGATTTAGCAATTTCTGAAGCACATAAAAATGATTCAGGTAAGTATTTTGATAATGATAAGGGAAATCTTAAAGGAGAATTTTCGAAAGCTCATCCAGAAGTTTATGATGAAAGTAAAATAATAGAACTTATTAAAATAACTGATGAATTATTGATTGAGCAATAAAATAGATTTTTACCCAGATGAGGCGTTGGCAAAACGGCCTCAGAAAACTTTGGTAAAACAATCTTGCATCCGACGAGTGAGGCACAAACGAGAGGAATGCACCGAGTATAAGCTACTTATCAATGAAATTTACTTTTTAAGACTAACATAATCTTCTTAAAATATTGCGACTGAGCCGTAAACCCGCCCGTACCGAACGGCACGTTCGGGCGGGTTGTTTCCAAGGGTTTGTGCAGCCTTGGTTTTTCCTGCATCCGACGAGCCACAAAATACTCTTTAACCAAACTAACAAAATCATATATTGGCGAGAGGAATGCATAGAAGAGATCAGCAAATAATACATTATAAACACCTTTTCGCTTATTTGTTATAAATGTTCTATAATTTATATTATGTAAAATAGAATATTTAAGAAGGTGCTGCTAACTCCTTCTTTTATAAGCTGTAGTTATCTTTTTGTTTTGTGTAGTTATACGCTCAACGCTTCACCCAAAATCAGTAATGATTTTCTAAAGCAGCAAATACACAGCACGTCTATTTAAACTCACTCTTTCTTTAATGCTTTGATCACACCTATATGTCCGTCATACGAAATGGCTGTTCGGGTCATACTATTTACCTGCGTAAATGAATTCCCATTGGGCTGTACCGTAATACTAAAACCAAAATTTTCACCCTGGCCACGACCGGTAAATGTGATGCGTGTGGTTTTCTTTGCTTCGTTCGACTCTATAACAAGATCAGCTGGAACACCGCGATAGCTAATCCCCGAGTTCGTGCCCACCACATTTCCCGCACGGCGTGTTCCAAAATACGGCAGATCTACAGCAACACTGTCATTTATAACGCGAATATAGTTGTCTGTACCAAACAAACTAATGCTGCTCGCCTGATCGCCTGGCGGTAAAAGTCCCGAATTTGCTACTTGATTCAATCCACTGCTCACCAACGGATTCGCATAATCTTGTACGATCTCAAAACTCCCTCCAGCCAGTAAATTTTGAACTTGAGGATCAATAACCTTAGTACTCTGACACCCAGCCAAAACACCACCCACAATAAAAAGGATCATTAATTTTTTCATAACACAGTATTTAATTTTTCTTTCTGAATAAGATACGAACTTTAGTTGAAAAATTTAAGCTTAAAGCTAAAAGTAAAAAGTTGAAAGTTGTGCATAGACCCCGATTTACTTATTAACTCATTAATTCATTCCCTCATTCCCTCATTAATTCATTCTCTCATTAAACCAATAGTAGTATTTTTGCACTCATGTCTCAACCTACTATTGCAAAACCCAATTCACAAACCGAATTTGTCATCCTTATGGCATTCCTCATGTCGGTGGTTGCTCTGGCGATAGACGCCATTCTGCCAGCACTAGACATCATCGGTCTCGCCGTGGGTACAGCAGATGTAGAAGACAACAAACTCCTAATTATTATGATCTTTCTCGGGCTCGGTGTTGGTCCGTTGATCTTTGGCCCCGTATCAGACAGCAAAGGTAGAAAACCCACGGTATACGCTGGTTTTGCCGTGTTTCTCGCGGCTAGTTTTCTCTGTGTTTTTGCACCCAATCTGGAGATCATGTTACTCGGACGCGTACTGCAGGGTGTCGGACTCTCAGCGCCGCGCACTATTGCCATTGCTATTATTCGGGATATGTATCGCGGTGATTATATGGCGCGTATCATGTCGTTTGTAACAGTCGTTTTCCTCCTTGTACCCATCATCGCGCCACTTTTAGGAAAATTTCTGCTCGATCATTTTAATTGGCAAGCTATTTTCTACGTACAAATGGGCATCAGCCTAGTGGTCGCTTTCTGGTTTTGGAAACGACAACCCGAAACCCTCACCGACGCCAACCGAATTCCTTGGACTAAACACCTTTTTAGCGATGGTTTTCGTGAGTTGATCAAATACCAAACAACCATTGGGTACACCATCATTACGGGCTTTGTAACGGGTTCTTTCCTCGTTTACCTCAGTAGCGCCCAGCAAATTTTTCAGCAGCAATTCGGACTCGCAGATGCGTTTCCTTTTATTTTCGCCGGACTCGCATTTTCTATCGGACTCGCAATTTTATTAAACGCAAATTTTGTGATGCGCTTTGGTATGAAAAACCTGATCACCGCTTCCCTCCTAGCATTTTTTATTATTCCCGTCACCTATGTGATCATCTTCTATGGCGCTCCAAACCCAGATATCACGGTGATCTTAGCCTTTTTTGGTATCATCTTCTTTTCGCTTGGCTTTATGTTCGGAAATCTTCGCGCTATAGCCATGGAGCCCGTTGGGCATATCGCCGGAATCGCCGCAGCCATCACTGGTTTGATTTCCACCTTAATGTCGGTTCCCATCAGTATTTTTATCGGAAGTTTTATCAAAGACACCGCCCTTCCCCTATTTATGGGCTTTGCTGCCTGCGCCGGACTCTCATTGATCGTTTTAGTTTTTCTGAAATTTTACAGATCCAAAACTGTTTAAGAAGAGTCACAGGGGTTAACGCGATCTCTGTTTGTGAAGCTCTTAGCTCTTTCCGCAGTAATAAACATTCAATATTTCGGAAAGATATATGTCATTGCCAGATACATTTTTAAATAAAAAAGCAGCAAGTGTAACAATTTTAGAAACCGACTATCTTTATAAAAACAAAACTTCACCAAAACAACATATCATGTTACAAAATGCTATTAGAGTTTCATTGTTCAGTTTCTTTTTAATTACAAATTTTGCCTTCGCTCAAACCAAAAGCTTTCACGTTTCCGGCTTTGATTCGGTTGTTGTTAGTCCGCATATATCTGTGACCTTTAAACAGGGCGATAAGGAGTCTGTAGTGGTTGAATCGATCACAGAACCTATGGAGAAATTCAATCTGGAAGTTAAAAACAACACCCTAAGCCTATTTTTAAAGGATGCGCGTATCACAACAAAAAATAAAAAGGAAAAAACAGAACATTACACACGTAGCAATCCTATTTATAAGGGTACAGTTGCCGTTCTTACGGTTACCTATAAAAATATAAATGATCTAGATCTACGTGGGGAGGAAAAGTTTCTTTTTGAAAGCACCATTGATACAGAAAGTCTTCGCCTTAAAATATTTGGAGAGTCTGAGGTGGTCATGAATAATGTAAGCCTAAGATCGTTGCAAGCCACCTTATATGGTGAAAGCAATTTAGAAATTTTAAGAGGTGATGTCGGAAAACAAAAGATCACGGCTTATGGCGAAACCACCGTCAACACACAAAATGTTGAAAGTAAAGAGACAAAGTTAACGGCTTATGGTAGCGGGACATTTCAATTAAATGTAGCAGACAGACTAAAAATAACCTCCTTTGGCGAGGCTACTATTGTCTACAAAGGAAATCCAGATGTAGATAAAGGAATTGTTATTGGAGAAACCAGCATTGTTAGAAAATCGGGCAAGTAGATCTTGCGATCAATAAAAATAAAAAGGCAGTGTCTTACTAAAGATACTGCCTTTTTTACGTTGATGGGTTTAGGTTATTCGGAGGTGTTTTTAAGGATCACTTCCCCACTTTCCGA
Source organism: Ulvibacter sp. 2305UL32-6 (assembly GCF_058148545.1). Taxonomy (NCBI): domain Bacteria; kingdom Pseudomonadati; phylum Bacteroidota; class Flavobacteriia; order Flavobacteriales; family Flavobacteriaceae; genus Ulvibacter; species Ulvibacter sp. 2305UL32-6. The sequence continues at coordinate 164,234 of NZ_JBYVKA010000002.1, read as the reverse complement.
AATTTCCAATCGCTCTTTTTTTACCACACTTCTAAAGTTAGAAGATCGTCGGTAAGAATCTTGGAAGTCGGCATGACGTTTTGTTTTTTCGGTTTCCATATGCAAGTTTTTAAAAATCAGGAAGATAAAGCTAGTTCTTTTTTACGAATAGATTTTAATTTTAACGCAATTAAAATCATAATTAGTGAACTTTTAACAGAATAGCAAGAAGATTAACAGCGGGAATAGCACTGATGGGTTATGGCACTTCTGCTCAATTCAGCTTTTGCTTCTCGTAATTACGTGTTTTTTATAATTTCTGAAAAAATAGTTGCTCTAGCTTATTTTGCAGTAGGAATTAGATCTCGTGTTTTTGCCTCGTAGTCTATATAGCCTTCCTTCCCTTGTGTATAGAATGTATCTTTGTCCCAATCTGAAGTTGCCACATCTTCACGGAAACGCCCTACCAGATCCGGGTTTGAGATATATAATTTTCCGAAGGCAACCAGATCGGCGTAACCATCGGCAATTACTTTATTTCCTGACTTTTGGTCAAAACCAGAATTGATCATCAAAGTTCCTTTATACATAGGCCGATAGCGTTTAGCTATTTCAGTTTCAGCATAAGGAACATCAGAAACATCGGTAAAGGGTTCCGATAAATGGATATAGGCGAGATCGTAGTCATCATTTAACTTTTTAATGATATGATCGAAGGTCGGGATGGTGTCTTCGGTTACTTCCATTCCGAAGATCCCATGAAGCGACGGATTAAATCGCGCTCCTATCTTCTGCTGCGGAATCACTTCACTCATAGCATCCAATACTTCAAAGAAGAAACGTGCGCGGTTTTCAATACTTCCGCCGTAATCATCAGTGCGATTATTACTGAAACTGCTAAAGAACTGATGAAATAGATAACCGTTCGATGAATGGATCTCTACGCCATCAAAGCCAGCTTCCACCGCGTTCTTAGCTGCTTGTACAAACTCTTGTTTCGTTGTTTCAATATCTTCCAAAGACATGGCTTTTGGTTTAACCGTATTCTTCTGGCCTTCAGGAGTAAACACCTGTGCATTTGGATTAATAGCTGAAGGAGCCCAAGGCGCTTCGCCATTGTGAAAATCGGGATGTGAAATACGTCCCACATGCCATAACTGAATAAAAATTCTTCCTCCAGCCTCGTGTACCGATTGTGTTACTTTCTTCCAACCTTCAATTTGTTCTGCGCTGTGAATACCGGGAGTGTAGATATAACCTACGGCACGCTTAGAGACTTGAGAACCTTCGGTAATGATAAGACCGGCCGTAGCTCGCTGTGTATAATACCGAGCTTGAAGATCTTCTGTAGGTGCGTTGGAACTGTTTTTTGCGCGACTGCGAGTCATGGGAGCCATTACTACTCTATTGGGTAGCAAAAGACCGTTCATATTGTATGCTTGCAATAAAGGCTGTTCTTTCATAGTGTCATTTTTCTCATAAGTTACGAAGCATCTTGAACCCTTTTAATCGAATTAAAAAAGATTTAACGCTTTTTGCAGAAATTAACATTTTGCTATCACTTTTAGTTTTGCTTACCACATACATTTGTGTAAAAAAGCAGATATGATTTGGGTAATTTTTATTGCTTGCGTTCTCGTGCTATTGGCACTCGATCTGTTCGTCATTAATAAGAAAGCACATGTAGTTCAAACGAAAGAAGCGGCGATTTGGACAAGCATTTGGGTCTTATTGGCTTTCGCCTTTTCAGGAGTCATCTACTTCTTGTATAGCAATGGTAGCATTGCGAATCCAACCAATTTAACTGCCAATCAAGCTGTTTTAAAATATATTACAGGATATCTTATCGAGCTATCTCTAAGCATAGACAATGTGTTTGTGATCGCGGTGATTTTTTCTTCCTTCGGAATACCAGCGCAATACCAACATCGCGTTCTCTTTTGGGGAATTCTGGGAGCTATTGTATTTCGCGCCATAATGATCGTTTTTGGTGTGGTACTGATCAATAAGTTTGATTGGGTCATCTATGTATTTGGAGTATTCTTGTTGTATACTGCTTTTAAAATGGCGACCTCATCTGGCACCAAATTCGATCCCAAAACGTCTAAATTATATCGTTTCATCCGTAAATTGTTTCCTGTTACCAAATCTATTGAAGGAGAACACTTTTTTATTAAAAGAATGGGAATTCGGGCGGCAACTCCTTTGTTTGTTGCCTTACTAATAATTGAGCTCACCGATATTCTCTTTGCGCTTGACAGCATTCCTGCTATACTTGCTATCACCTCCGACCCATTTATCGTTTTCAGTTCCAACATTCTTGCTATCCTTGGATTACGATCTATGTATTTCCTGATCTCCCGGATGCTGCAGAAGTTTCGCTATATCAATTATAGTTTAGTCGCAATTTTAAGTTATGTAGGTGTAAAAATGCTTATTTCACATCATGTAGAGATCCCAGAATGGTTGTCTTTAGCCGTCATTGCTGTTTCTTTGGTAGCCGGAATAATTGCCTCCTTAACGATCCCAATTTCAGAAGAAACAATAAATGACCAATAGTTTGCCAAAAAACTACTAAAAATTTGGGATGCTTTTGAAGGTATCGTATCTTTAAAATAGATTTAAAACTTAAAACTATGAATATCAACTTTGAATATCACGATGTGTCTGCTAGTCAGCGTTTAGAAGGACTTGCAACTGAAAAAATAAACAAACTTGAAAATAAATACGACTTTATGGTGGCGGCAGACGTCTACTTTAAAAGAGAAAAAACGAGTAGCCCTCAAACAGGATTTATCTCGGGTGTACGCATCAATGTCCCCGGAAGTACCATTTTTGCTGAATCAAATACCGATTCTTTTGAATCTGCCATTGCAAAGGCAACCAATGAAGTAAAAGTTCAGCTTCAGAAGAAAAAAGATAAAATGCAAACTCACTAATTTACCAGAACCACATGGGAGTACTCGCCAGAGTTAATAGACAATTCACTTTAATTTATAGCAGTAACACCCGTGTTGGGACGCATGTACTAGCTTATGCGCAAGCAATGGAAGACAAATTACTCGCCATTGATATTGCCAAAACAAAAGTGGCAGATACCGAATGGGCGGAGCTTGCCGAGAAAATGGGATGTAAAGTTGGCGATCTAATTGATAAACGCTTAGTTGACGTAGAAGATACGTCTGAATTTAGTACCGATGATTGGTTAAAGATCTTACAACATAACGACAAAGTACTTTCGCATCCTATTGCCATTAATGGTAACCGAACCAGACAAATTGATAATGCTTCGGAAGTACTGCGTTTCTTTGGGGTTGATTCAGCTGGTTTGGAAAAAACAATGTATACCGAAGAACCCACCACAGAAAACAAAACCAAGGGTGAGAGTTTTATTGAATAAATAAAAAGAATTAGATAACAAAGAACCTTCGAGAAATCGGAGGTTTTTTTATGACCGTAATTCTGAAATGGGTATTTACGACAAGAACTGGTAATAGCCACATTTTAAGTAGGCTCCTTCAGGAAATGACACAGGATGATCTATATCATGCCCCGTTTTTTCAATGCACTTTGAATGCCGTGTCTGTGAATGAAGCGCTTCTTTATTGATAGCGTAAAATTCGGAAGCAGAAACACGCGAACTACATGAAGCCAGTACTAACAGTCCCTTTTTAGCGGTTAACTTTTCGCCTAATTGTGCTAACTGAAAATACTTTTTCTTGGCGACTGCGATCTCCTTTTTACTTTTGGCAAAACTTGGCGGATCAATTACAACTACGTCAAATACTTCGCCAAGATGCACAAGACGTTGCATTTCCGTAAAGGCATCACCAACGATCGTTCTATGTGTTCCTGAAAATGTATTGAGTTTTCCATTGGCCAAAGCAATTTCTAAAGCTTGCTTGCTGATGTCTAAACTACTAACTTCTTTTGCACCATGAGCCAAAGCATGTACAGAGAAACCTCCAGCGTAGCTAAACACATCTAACACGGTTTTTCCTTTTGAAAGTTCCCCTACTCTTTTTCTGTTGGCTCGATGGTCGAGGAAGTATCCCGTTTTATGGCCTTTAATAACATTGGCAGAAAAATTTACGCCGTGCTCCACAAAATGTACTTCTTCGTTTGCTAGCGTACCAAAAAGCACCTGTCCGTCCTTAAAATCATGAGTGCTTAGTTGTTGTAGATTCCTACTTAATCGCAATACCAGCGTATTACAACCTGAAATTTCTAAAAGAGGTGATAGTATCATTTCTAAATAGGGAAACCAGATCGCTGAATACAGTTTAACAACAAGCACATTGGCATAAACATCGGCTATAAAGCCGGGAAAGCCATCATTTTCACCAAAAAGCAGCCGATAGCTATTGGTTTCTGTTTCTAATAATTCGGTACGTAGAGCGAACGCTCTTGCAATTTTTTCAGTAAAGAATTCGGTATTGAGTTTCGCACCGCTTCCGTGATGCAACATTTTGATCCGAATAGGAGAATCTGGATCGTAAAGCCCAACCCCTAAAGGTTTATTTTTGGTATGACTAAAAATGATCGCGATATCGCCAGCATTTCCTTCCTTATTGATCTTTTCTATACTTTCTGAAAAGATCCAGGGATGACCGCTTCTTACATGACGTTCGCCCATAACCGTAAGTTTAACGGCAAGGATCTGCGGATTTTTTTTTTGAAATTCTATATGGAACATCTAGACTGATAATTTTCTCTGAATAATTGCTATTGCGTCATTTAAGGTACGTAATGATTCCATGTCTTCATTTGCAAATTCTACATCAAAAGCATCTTCTACATCTAAAACCACATCTACTAGATGGGCAGAATTAATATTAAGCTCGCGAGTTAGGTCGCTATCTGGATTAATGGCGTCTTCAGATACATCTTCGGGGAGATAGGCTTTTACAATAGGTAAAATTTTGGCATAAATTTCTTCGGAAGTCATTGCTTATTTTTTTCTAAAGATAACACACGCGTTTACATCCCCAAAACCAAAACTAGCTTTTGCTACTGTTTTTAGTTGAACTTCTTTGTATTTCTTCGGAAGTGACTTTTCATCAATCATTTGAGCGATCTCTGGATGAAGATCGTCGCAGTTTACATTCGGAAACACAAATCCTTTGTACAATTGCAATACTGCCGAAACCGCTTCAATACTACCACTAGCTGCTAAGCAATGACCCACCATACTTTTTAGCGAATTGATATAAGGAAAGTTGGCTCCACTTCGGCCCAAAGCAGCACACCAGTTGGCGATCTCGTCTGGATCTTTTACGGTGGCGGTTAAATGTCCGTTGATATAATCTATTTCCGAAGCATTCACCTCAGCATCCAGTAAGGCTTCTGCAATACATCTTTGCACTGCTTCGCTATTTGGTGCGGTCATACTACCTCCCCCTCTTTGTCCGCCGCTATTTACAGCGCCACCTAAGACTTCAGCATAAATTTTAGCGCCTCTTTTTTCGGCACTTTCCAAAGATTCAAGAAGTAGGGCTCCTGCTCCACTACCCGGTACAAAACCACTGGCCGTGGCACTCATAGGGCGTGAGGCCTGTGTGGGATCATTGTTGTGTTTGTAAGTTGTGACTTTCATGGCGTCAAAACCACCCCAAACATAGGGTCCGTCGTCACTCGTGCTTCCGCAGAGCATTTGCGTAGCCTTGCCGGCCGCAATACGTTCATAACCCATTAAAATGGCTTCGGTTCCTGTAGCGCATGCTGATGAATTAGTTGTTACCATATTGGCTGCCCCACTCATACCACCCAAATACGCGCTAATACCACTAGCCATGGTTTGTATTACCGTGGTGCTACCGAGTCTGCGTACATTACCTTCATCTAATTTATAAATGGCCTCGCGAAACTTTTCAACACCGCTGGTGCCTGTTCCGAAGATAATACCGAAATTCCAATTAGGGTTGTCGCCTTGGGTTTCGATCTCAGCATCCTTTAGGGCGTCCATACCAGCCATGACACCGTAAAGAATACCGCTGCTGTTAAAGTTTCGAAGTTGTAATTCGGTAAAGTAGTCGCGTTTTTTTTCTTCGGAAATAGACGGAATTCCACCCAATTGGCAAGAGAAGTTTAAAGCCTCAAGATTGGGGTAATGTGCAATTCCCGAAACGCCATTTTTGATGGCTTCCGTAAAAGCAGTAAGCCCTACTCCATTTGGAGCAACAACGCCAAGCCCGGTTATAACGACTCTTTTTTTCATGGATTTAGAAGTTTAAAGTTGACAGTTCAAAGTATTTATCGCTCATAGTTAAGTCTATATTTCTCCATATTCCATCACCAAACACTTATGCCATCATACCACTAATTGTTCCTTTGCAAACCAATTCATTATTCGCATTGCGCATACTTACTTTACACTTTAATTTCCCAAATCTAAAATATTCCTTTTCAGAGCGAACGGTCACTGTTTCGCCAGGAAATACAGGTCCTAAGAAGTCAATATTTGTATTGCTCAAGGCTATTGCTTTGTTTTTAAGCTGAATTTTCTGTGTGCTTAACAAGTGGATTCCGAGGCAAACCACGCCAATCTGAGCCATACATTCGGTTAAGATGACGCCCGGTGTGATTGGATTGTCTTTAAAATGCCCCTGATAAAAATGTTCGTCTTTTTTAAATGTATATACACCAGATGCGCCTTCTTCAGAAACTGAAATCAGTTCGTCAACAAAGAGGAAAGGTGTTGTGTATGGTAATGCGTCGAGTATGTAATTGTAGTATGCCATTAGCGTAAACTTTCGCCTCCATCAACTTTTAAGATCGTTCCATTGATCCAATTCGCTTCGTCTTTACAAAGCAAATACACACTATTAGCAACATCTTCAGGTTGTGTGAGTTTATTAAATGGGTTTCTGTTTTTTGCCATATCTGCAAGTTTGTCACTCCCTGGGATCATTAAAAACGAAGGTGTTTCGGTAGCGCCTGCCTGAATGCAGTTGGTTGTCATGCTATAGGGAGCAAATGCAACTGCCATAGAGCGCATTAAAGATTCTAGAGTCGCCTTTGCTGCTGAAACGGCTCCGTATCCTGGCCAAACCTTTGTACTGCCTTCACTTGTAAAAGCAATAGATCTGGCATTTTCAGTAAAAAGATCTTCTTTTAAAAAGTGAGATGCCCATTCATACCAGCTTGTTGCCATGGCGTGCAACGTAATATCGAGATCCGCTTTCGTTAAGGCTTTTTCCGACTTATTCATAGGTTTTAAGCTGCCTTTTGCTACACTGTGTAAGAGTAATTTGACACGTTTTTTAGGTAAAAAATCAATAATTGTTTGACGTGTTTCCGCGAGAAGTGCATCTTTATTAAACGCCACTACCTGAACCCCAGTGTGTTGAATTTTGTTTACGGCGTCTTCAAATGCCGGAAGATTACTCTTCCGATCGCGATGTATAATGCAGATATTCATCCCATGCTGCGCAAGTTTCTGTGCACTTGCGAGTCCGAGTCCGCTACTACCGCCCAAAATAACGGCCCATTGATCTTTAAATTCTTCTGTCATACGTTTAAAATTCTAATAGTACGCGTTGTGCTGAAAAACCTGGTCCGAAACTCAGCATGAGTCCGATGGACCCGGCTGCAGGCTTTTTGTCCATAAATCGTTCGAGAACGTAGAGCACAGTAGCGCTGCTCATATTTCCGTATAGCCTAAGTGTTTCCTTTGTATCGTCAATGCTTTTCCCCATGCTTCCGAAAAGCTCTTCAACGGTTTGTACAATTTTTTTACCTCCGGGATGAAAGATAAGATGATCTACATCGTCAATTGTTTTACCATTTTTTTCTAAAAACGGGTAAATAATATCTGGAAAGTGTTTTGAGATCTTTTCAGGGACTTCTTTGTCTAATATCATCTGGAGCCCAGTATTTACTAGTTTAAAGCCCATCATGGTCGTTGCATCGTAAAAGTGATACATTGCCTCGTCAAGTATTTTTGGACCTGCATCTAAGTCGTTAGAGGACAATAATACGCAGGCTGCACCATCCCCGAAAATAGCGGCACTTACAATATTTACCATAGAATAATCATTCAACTGAAAGGTAGCGGTTGGTGATTCAAGCGCAATGACGGCGGCGCGTTTCCCCGGATTTGCTTTTAAAAAGTTCTTTGCATAGATAATACCACTTACACCTGCTGCGCAGCCCATTTCGGTAACTGGCAGGCGAACTACATCTTGCCGCATGTTTAGATCATTGATCAAATAAGCATCCACAGACGGAATCATGATCCCTGTGCAGCTCACGGTGATGATAAAATCAATATCGGTGGGCTTCCATTGGGCCTTGTCAAGTGCTTTAATTAGAGCTTCTCTTCCTAAGTTACGTATTTCACGTACATAAATATCGTTTCGCTCCTCAAAGCTACTTTTCATAAAAACTTCGTGTGCATCCATAATAGAGAAACGTCTGTCAACACCAGCACCTTCAAAGATCTTGAGTACTTTTCGTTTAAAACGGGGCTCCTGACCTTCAAGCCAGGCATTCACGTACGGGAGAATTTCGGCGGTGGTTCGTGTATATTTTGGTAATTGTTTGGCAACAGCCGTGATTTTTACGCTCATGTATTGAATAGAATGAATTTTTTATGTTTAACTAAGATACTTGAAATCTATAGAACATCAGGGATGGTTTTTCTTTAGTATCCATTGGTAACGGAATGCCCATTTCCAATGTACGGTACTTGTACAACCTTTAATTTTTTTGGTCATTTGCTGCAATTCTTCTTTTGTAAAGCCACGTGCAATAGAGACGAGTCCGTCGTGTCGAGCTACTTTTGTTTTAATAAATACAGAACTAAAGAGTTTAAAGAGGTTAAATGCCCATGCGCTTCGTTGTAAGTCGTTTACCACTACTCCAACTTTTGCCACATTTGCTGCTCGTTGCAATAAATTTACAATAGCAGAATTTTTAAAATGATGAAGAAATAATGTACACAGAATGATGTCTGCCTTCGGAAGACTCTTTTCTTCGGAAAAGACATCGATTAGTTTGAAAGTGATATTGTTATATTCTGAAGAACGTACGGCTGCTTCTTCCAATATGTGTGCGTTGGCGTCGACGCCTATCAATTTGAAGGTATATCCTAGTTTTTTTCCGAAGTTAGCACATTTCCGAAGCAATTCGCCATCACCACAGCCAATATCGAGAATTGTAATTGTTTGGCTCTTCGGAATGTCTTGTAATAGTTTTTTGATTCCGTCTAACGTAATTGAAGTACCTCCTAACAATGAATTGACCACTTTAAGGTCGGTGAGCAGCAGTTTCATCTCTTCGCCATTAAGATCGAAGTTGTCCATGATCTCAGATTGCTCTGATCGTTTTGTTGTTGAAAAAGTGATCATAGGATGGCTGTACCGTGGGTTTGTTTTATAATTTTAGGAACTACAGAAGGAAATGTTTTTGCTACCATTAACCCAAGATGTGTTAAGGTAGGATTTAATAATAACTTTTGAATAGTTCGCCCTGTCTTTAGTCGTTTTGCAAATGTATCATTCCATGTTTGTTCATACCAATGCTCAAGGTCTTTTTGACTTTTTATAGATCCCGATATAAAAGCTATGTATCCTTCAGAAAATAATTTAGCACTATGAATGGCCATTGCCATACCGTTTCCGCAGAGCGGATGTATGAGTCCGGCGCTATCACCAAGCATAAATATATGATTTAGAACAGATCTTTTTTGATCAAAGGAGATCTGACTGATGGTTAAAGGTTTTTCAAAACGCGGAACAGCCTGATTAAAAAAATGTTTTAGGTGTTTGTTTTTTGAAAGTACGTTATTTTGGAATTCCTCAATATTTCCGAAGCGTTTAAAAGAATCATAGCTAGTTAAATAGCAAGCGTTAACAGCACCTGTTTCAATTTGTGATAAGCCACAGTAGCCTCCTTCAAAGTTGTGTAGGCTTACAGTATCATTAGGGAGATCATAATTGTAATGTGCTTTAACTGCTAGCCAAGACGATTTTTGTTTGGTGAACTGTCGGTTTAACGCCATATCGAGGTTAGAGCGTTTTCCGAAGGCACCTACAGTTATATTTCCGTAAAACAGCTGTTTATCTTGTGTTGTTACTTTGGCTATGTCATTTTCTTGAGAAATTGCAGTGGCTGTTCCGAAGCAAAAATCTACCTGAGGGCGGGCGGCTTCGAAGAGCAGATTGTCTAAAGTATACCGACTTATTCCGAAGCCGCCCAACGGAAGCTTGGTGTGAATTACCGATCCCTTTTTAGTACTGATCTCAAATTTTGAAATAGCCTGAGCACCTGCTACCATTGGATCTACACCAAGGTGTTTAAGATAGGGTAAAACTTCATTAGACACATATTCGCCACAAACCTTATGATGTGGATAGGGTTGTTTCTCTATCAATAAAATACGTGCATGATCAGCGAGATGAAGTGCGCAACAAAGTCCCGCAAGTCCGCCCCCAATGATAATAATATCGTATTTTTTTTCAGGCATAATTCAAGTAGCTCAAAAGTAATAAGAAAAAAAAATCCCGCTGCAATATTAACTATTGAGCGGGATTCATTATTAATTTATGAAATTAGTTGCCAGCTTGTTTTTCGGCATCATTTTTCATCTTTTCGTTAGGAACGATAACAACGTTTACGCGACGATTTTGTGCTCTACCTTCAGCAGTAGCATTATCACCTACAGGTGTTTGCTCACCATACCAGTTCGTTGTGAAACGGTTAGCAGAAAGACCTTTTGTAGTGGTGAAATATGTTGTAACCGCTTGCGCTCTACGCTGTGAAAGCAACATATTAGATTCATCTGAACCTACACTGTCTGTATGTCCAATAACAAGGACGTCAGTATCAGGATATTCTTGTAATACGCCAGTTAGTTTGTCTAAAGTTGATTGAGACGCACTATTGATGTTGTATTTAGCAGTATCAAAGTAAACACCACTATTCTCATCAAAAGTTACAACAATACCGTCGTCAACACGCTCTACCTGAGCTCCTGGGATCTCCTGCTCGATCTTTTGAGCTTGTTTATCCATTTTATTTCCAATGATCACACCCGCTGCGCCACCTACAACACCACCAAGTACAGCGCCAACTTCTCCGTTACCACCTTTACCGACATTGTTTCCTAAGATCGCACCAAGAATAGCACCACCAGTAGCACCAATTACGGCACCTTTTTGTTTGTTATTTGCATTTTTTGTAGCCTCACAATTAGTGAAACTTACAAGGATAGCCATTGCAAAGGCTACGATCGAAATTCTTTTTACAAGAGTCTTCATATTATTCTTCTATTTTTGAAAAGTTCATATTAATTTTAAATGGCTTACCTTCAAGCATAACCGTTTGTTGCCAGCGCATACTGGTGTCACTTAACTGTGCTAAATTCACTCTAAAGCCAACAGCATTATCTTTATCAGGTTTCCCTTGTTTCATGGTTGGTTTTAGTAAAAAATCATACACACCAGCACCTTTGCTCTCTTCTACTATAGAAAAGATAAAGTTTCTGTCGCCCGTTGGGCATGCGTTGTTGTCTACTGTATACGTTCCGGAATTGTTATTGGGAATAAATCGCCAAGTAGTACCTTCAAAACACTCTTTTGAGGTGTCATTAAAGATAGTTACGTTAAAATTACCAGATTCACTGTAAGAGATGTTGTCTAAAGACCAATAGCCTTTGATCACCTTTTTTGACTCGATAACCGTTTTGGGCGTTCCGCACGCTAGCACGGTAGCTGCCAATACAACTAATAGAAGTACTTTTTTCATGTTTGTGTTTATTTGTTAATGTTAGGTTGAAATTAAAATTATTTTCTGAATAGTCTCGATAACAAAGACAGTACCAGAAGTACAATAAAGATATAAAAAATTATCTGCGCGATATCGGTTGCACCTTCAGCGATGCCTCCAAATCCAAAGATTGCCGCAACTAATGCGATTACTAAAAAAATGATGATCCAACGTACCATAATATAGAGTTTTTAATGATTAGTGGTACTAAGATAGTTGTTGTGAACCCTTAGACAATGGGGTTTGTCTAAAGTTTAACGACAAATGTTAAAGTTTTAATAAGCTATCAATGCTAAAAGTTCGTCCTTAAATTTATCCTTCGGAAGGTATTGTCTTTCTAATGCTTCGGCGAACGGGATCGGCGTTTCTAAACTAGCCACACGTTTAATAGGAGCATCTAGTTTTTCAAAACAATGCTCAGAGATCAAAGCTGAAATATCACTTGCCATTCCACCAAACATGGAGTCTTCCTGAAGGATGATCACTTTCCCGGTTTTACGTACCGAAGTGTATATAGCTTCCGTATCTAAAGGAGCTAGAGTTCGTAGGTCTAACAAATCTGCCGAAACCTCACTTAGTGTCGCTAATGTGTCCAAAGCCCAATGCACTCCCGCGCCATAAGTAATAATAGTAATATCATCACCTTCCTTTAATAAACTCGCCTTCCCTATTGGTAAAGTGTAATAATCTGTTGGAACTTCCTGTCTAATACTTCTGTATAAAGCCTTGTGCTCAAAGAAAAGGACAGGATTAGGATCTTCAATGGCCGCAGCTATCAAGCCTTTAGCATCATGCGGAAACGCCGGGTATATAACTTTTAATCCAGGTGTATGTGTAAACCACGCTTCGTTCGTCTGACTGTGAAAGGGGCCGGCGCCAACACCCGCACCACACGGCATACGAACAACCACATCGGCATTCTGATTCCAACGATAATGCGACTTTGCCAAATAGTTAATAATTGGGTTAAATCCTGAGGTTGCAAAATCTGCAAATTGCATCTCCATAATAGCCTTATAACCGCTTATAGAAAGTCCCATAGCCGCTGAAACAATCGCGCTTTCACAAATAGGTGTATTGCGCACACGCTCTTTTCCGAAGGCGTCCAAAAAACCCTCTGTTATTTTAAAAACACCACCGTATTCGGCTATATCTTGCCCCATGATCACCGTATTGTCATGACGCTCCATACTTTGCTTTAATCCTTGCGAAATGGCATCGATCAAACGAAGTTCTTCTGTATTGTTATTCGGTTTAACTTCTTGAATTGATGATTGTTGGAATACGTCATTTAATTCAGTAGTTAAATCGGATGTAATGGTGGGCTCATTAAAAGCGATGTCGAGATTTTCATCGATCTCGGCTTTAAATTCGGTTGTAAAATTTGCGATCATTTCTTCGGAAAGAATTCCTTCCGAAGTTAAAAAAGTTTCAAAATTTACCAATGGATCTTTTGCTTCCCAAGCCTCAATAAGTTCGGTTGGCACATATTTGGTACCACTCGCCTCTTCATGCCCGCGCATTCTAAATGTTTTAAACTCAAGCAAAACAGGTCTCGGGTTGATTCTCATATCTTCTGTGAGGGTCTTTACTTTGCTGTAAACTTCTAAGATATTATTTCCGTCAATGATATGAGACTCCATTCCGTAACCAATGCCTCTATCGGCTAGATTTTCGCAATTATACTGTTCTGTGGTTGGTGTTGAGAGTCCGTATCCATTATTTTCAATACAAAAAAGCACGGGAAGTTTCCAAACAGAAGCCACATTGAGTGCCTCGTGAATGTCACCTTCACTTGTTCCGCCTTCACCTGTAAACACGGCACATACCTGCTTATTATCTTTTAAGAGATTGGCTAAAGCAATTCCGTCGGCTACGCCAAATTGTGGTCCGAGATGCGAGATCATCCCAACAATGTTGAATTCTTGTGTTCCGAAGTGAAAACTACGATCTCTACCTTTTGTAAATCCGTTGGCTTTTCCTTGCCATTGCGAGAATAAGCGATATAACGGAATCTCCCGTGTGGTAAATACCCCGAGATTACGGTGCATCGGTAAAATATACTCCTCTTTCGTTAAAACGCTTGTAATCCCAACCGAGATGGCTTCCTGTCCAATGCCACTAAACCATTTAGAGACCTTGCCTTGGCGCAATAGAATAAGCATCTTCTCTTCGATAAGACGCGGCTTAAGCATTGATCTATATAGGGTAATGAGTGTTTCGTTGTCGATCTGCGAGCGATCGTAAGTAAAATGTGAAATGGTTGCAGTTTGCGATTTCATCCTATTGTTTTGATAAGATCAAATGTAGAAAAAATACGTCGTAGCAGTGCTTTTAAAACGATTTTTTTCACTTCGGAAATACCACGGGATTTTGGTATCTTTGTACTATAAACACGAACAGTATGAATAATATCCCGAGTGTAGATCTGGCCGATTTTCTAAGTGAAGATCCAAAACGGAAAGAGAAATTTGTCAATGAAATTGGATCAGCCTATGAAGAGATTGGTTTCGTATCACTAAAGAATCACTTTTTAAGTGATGATCTGGTGGCTGATCTTTATAAAGAAGTGAAAGCATTTTTTAAATTACCTATCGAGACAAAGAAGTCGTACGAAATCGAAGGCCTTGGTGGGCAGCGTGGCTATGTTAGCTTCGGAAAAGAGCACGCCAAAGGCAAGAAAGAAGGTGATTTAAAGGAGTTTTGGCATTTCGGACAAGAACCTGCGGCAGATGCTGATCTTCCTGAAGAATATCCAAAAAATGTACAAGTTAAAGAGCTTCCTGATTTTAATAAAACAGGGATGGAAGCCTACCGTATGTTAGAGAAGACAGGTGTTTATGTGCTTCGCGCCTTGGCATTATATATTGGCGTGGACGAGTTTTATTTTGATCATTGGGCAGCTAATGGAAATAGTATTTTGCGTCCAATTCACTACCCACCTATCACATCTGAGCCTAAAGGTGCTGTTCGAGCAGGTGCGCATGGTGATATTAATTTGATCACATTGCTTATGGGGGCATCTACAGGCGGTTTACAAGTGCTTCGGAAAGATGGTGAATGGATTGATGCTATTCCAGAGGAAGACGAATTAGTGATCAATGTGGGAGATATGCTTGAGCGCCATACCAACAACAAATTGCGCTCTACCATACATCGCGTTGTAAATCCACCACGCGAACAATGGCATATGCCTCGTTACTCGATCCCTTTCTTTATGCACCCTCGGGGCGATATGGATCTTAGTTGTATGCCAGAATGTGTTGATAAAGACCACCCAAAATCATTTGAAGACATCACTGCAGGTGAATTTTTACATCAACGATTGGTTGAAATAGGATTGATCAAGAAATAACGCAGAAACTTTGAGACGCACTGGCATTAACAAAGTTTTGAAGATTGGCTGGGGCTGGATCATTTTTTTGGTGCTCATCCTTCCGGCAATGGGGTTTTTACTTCAACTGCTTTATGCCGGAATTATGGTAAATCACGAAAAACAGGTTACTGTTTTCGTTTTTATGCTTTACCCTTTCTTCGCGCTTGCGTTTGTTTATGCATGTTGGCAATATGTGATTTCAGTAAGAGTTAACAGCGAGTATGTAACACCAAAACCGTTGAAATCGCTTTGGTACAGAATACTATTTTGGAATGGGTTTGTCTTTATGATACTGAGTACCGTCATTTTTTCCTATCCTTTGTTATTAGCGACAATCAAACCAGATCCCGACGGCTGGTTTGTGGCTTCCATCGGTTTTTTAATTGCGGCCTATCTCATCACCTTACCAATTTGTTTCCTGTATTGCAGTTATTTTACGTCGCGCGTATTAAAAGCCTTGTTCGCCAGAAAAGAAAAAGAAACTATCTTTTTTGAAAAGATTCCCTACTTTTTGTTGGTGTTGATCTTTCCTATTGGGATTCCTTTTTTTAACGATAAATTTGAAAGACATTACGGGCCCAAGGCACGGTATTTAGTCGAAATTGATTAAAATATAAAGCAACTAAGTTTATACAATGGATTTACAAGACCAATTAAAAAACCTGTTCCCAGATCATGAGCCTTCCGAAGAAAATCAGGAAGAGCCTAAGAAAACCCTCTGGTTACAGGATGATCCGCTGATCTGTAAATATGAAAAGCGAAAAGGAAAGCCCATCACTATTATTGAGGGGTATACAGGAGCCGACAGCGATTTTAAGCAGCTTGCAAAAGAGATCAAACAAATGCTTAGTGTTGGAGGAAGCTTTAAAAACGAGCAGATCATTATTCAAGGCGATTACCGCGATCGAATCATGAAATTCCTGCAAGACAAAGGGTTTAAAACCAAACGGGTTGGTGGATAAACTACTACACATAACCAATGGCGATGCGTTTACATCCCGATTAGAAAGTCTTAATCTTCCTGGAACGATCATGACATGGCGGGAAATTCTTTGCGAAGGACCTGCTACAGAACTTATTTTTTCAGAGCCATTTAATTATCAGCGCGCATCATTCTTGCGCAATTTTACTTCGGAAACACGCACAGGAGTTAATTATAATGCATTTGCAGACAGCTTCTATAATCTTAATATAGAACACTATAACGGCGTTTTTTTATGGTTTGAATACGACCTGTTTTGTCATGTAAATCTTGCCGCAGCCGTTTATTTTTTATCTAAAAGAACAACTACAACCCCACTCTACTTGATCTGTAGTGGAACTATTGATGATTCTGAAAAATACTACGGACTGGCAGAATTGAGTAATACGCAGATCCTTGAAGCTTCAGAGCAACGTATCTTGTTAACTCCACTTGAGATCAAAGCTTTGGTTTCTTTTTGGGATGTTTATACTTCGGAAGATCATACTGCCTTGAAAAACATCAACTTTAATACAAAGAAACTTCCCTACTTAAATTCATGTATAGAGGCTCATTTCCAGCGTTTTCCGAAGAGATCCACAGGCATCAATAAACTTGAACGTATGGTGCTACAGGCTATTCACGAAAACGAATTTGTTTCCGAAAAGCAAGTATGCCATTATTTACTTAAAAATCAACAGTTTTATGGCTTTGGCGATCTACAATGGATAACTATCATAGCTCGAATGCGACCGTTTTTTACCGAATTATTATCTCTCACCCTCAATACACAGGGAGAAGCGCTATTGAGTGACACGGGAAATGCCTACGATCAATTGAAAGATAACACGATGTTTGGAGGTGCTTTAAAATACGACTACTTTTACAACGCAAATACCCAACAATTGGAAGCTGTTCATGAAGCTTAAAGAATCTGAATTTATCTTAAATCCTGACGGAAGTGTTTATCACCTGCATTTAAAGCCGGGAGATATCGCACATACCATAATCACCGTAGGCGATCCAGATCGGGTTTCAGAAGTCACGAAGCATTTTGATTCTATTGAATTTGAAGTCCAAAAACGCGAGTTTAAGACGCAGACCGGTTCTTATAAAGGAAAGCGAATAACCGTTATTTCTACAGGTATTGGCACCGATAATATTGATATTGTATTTAATGAGCTCGACGCACTTGTTAATATCGATTTTAAGACGAAAACGATCAAAAAAGAACACACACAGCTTGATATTATCCGAGTTGGTACAAGTGGAGCTATTCAACCAGAGATACCGATCGATTCGTTTTTGATATCTGAAAAGGCTATCGGGTTTGATAGTTTGCTGCATTTCTACGCAAATACTGATTTTTTAGACCGATCTTTTTCCGAAGCATTCGTAAATCAAACCCAATGGAGTAAGGAGAAATCGGCTCCCTATGTGGTAGCGGCAGATAAAGCACTTATGGCTATTTTTACTTCTGAAATCATGTTTCACGGCGTTACAGCGACTAATGTTGGTTTTTACGGTCCACAAGGACGGCAATTACGACTAGCCCTAGCCGATGACACTTTAAATGATAAATTACAACAGTTTTTATATCAAGGCAGTCGCATTACAAACTTAGAAATGGAAACCGCAGGAATTTATGGCTTGGCCACCTTATTTGGTCATAGAGCGATCTCATTGAATGCGATTCTCGCTAATAGGCCCAATGGTACCTTTAGCGAACATCCCGAAAAAGTTATAGAAAGGTTGATCATTCATACCCTCAATATTTTAGTAACAACATGAAAAATTTCAAAATTGGCGGTGTGCCAGAACATTTTAACCTGCCGTGGTATCTAACACTTCGGAATAAAGAATATCACGAAGAGAATATCAATTTGCGATGGGAAGATTTTAGTGGCGGAACCGGACAAATGTGCAAAGCCTTACGCGATGGAAGTATCGATATGGCTGTTATACTCACCGAAGGCATCATTCGCGATATTGTCTTGGGAAACCCAAGTAAGATTGTTCAAGTTTTTGTTAAGAGTCCGTTGCTATGGGGAATCCACGTAGCAAAAAACACCGATTATGAAACGGTTTCAGACCTAAAAGGAACAAAAGCTGCTATTAGCAGATATGGATCTGGGTCGCACTTAATGGCTTATGTCAATGCCGAAAATGAAGGTTGGGATATTGAAAAAGACCTTGATTTCGAAGTGATAAAGAACTTACAAGGTGCTCTCGACGGTCTCCCAGAGGGGAAAGGAGATTATTTTATGTGGGAAAAGTTTACAACAAAACCCTTCGTCGATGAAGGCCCGTTAGATCTTGTAGGGGTTTGTCCAACACCCTGGCCGTGCTTTGTTATTGCTGTTCGCGATGAAGTGTGGGAAAACGATCGTGAAAGTGTAGAAAAGATCTTAGAGATAATAAATAGAACAACGGCAGAATTTAAGGATATTCCAGCCATCGATACCATGATCTCAAAGCGCTACGGACAAAAACTGGAGGATGTTCAAAAATGGCTTTCTCTTACCGAATGGAGCCAAGAACAACTTAGTGAAGACGAGGTAAATAGGGTTCAAGAAAAATTAGTTCAATTAGAATTGATAGAAAAATCAGTTCCAATAAGCTCAATACTAACATCTTAGTCTTTTGTAGTAAAAATTTTTAACTTTTTTTAACGTTATTGCGCAACCCAAAGGCAATGTTGACATCTTACTAGAGTAAAGTAAGTAGATTATGACAACTTTTTTAATCATTCTTGGGGCCTTACTAGCAATTAATTTTCTGCTTTTAGAATTTAGCTGTAACGACGCCACAGAAACCGATTTTCCGGAAGACGAGTAGTAGTAAAACCACTCCGTTTCTTAAGTAAACCAGTTACCAGTTAATTGGTTTCTTTCCTTTTTCCTTTAAGTAAGCATTCGTCTTGCTAAAATGTTTATTTCCAAACCAATACCCTCTGTTTGCGCTTAAAGGCGACGGATGACCACTCAATAGAATATGATGCTTTTTGGCATCTATTTTTTTGCCTTTTTTCTTTGCAAACCCACCCCAAAGCAGAAATACAATATCTTCTCTTTCTTCGGAAATTTTCTCGATCACATGATCTGTAAATACCTCCCACCCTTTTCCTTGATGACTTCCGGCTTGGTGCGCTCTCACGGTTAGGGTAGCGTTCAATAATAACACCCCTTGATCTGCCCAGCTGGTTAAATTCCCGCTGTTGGGAATCTCTTTGTCAACATCAGTTTTTAGTTCTTTAAAGATATTTTGAAGCGAAGGCGGATGCGTGATACCATCTGCCACTGAAAAACACAAACCATTGGCCTGTCCTTGTCCGTGATATGGGTCCTGCCCTATTATAACCACTTTCACCTCTTTAAAAGGTGTATGGTTAAAGGCTGCAAAAATCTCGGGAGCTGGTGGATAACAGGTTGTTTGGGAGTATTCAGATCTTACAAAGGCAGCTAACGATTTAAAATAAGGTTTTTCAAATTCTTCGGCCAAAACTTGCTTCCAACTAGCTTCAATGTTTACGTTCATTATGTGTATTTTTGTAGTCATTAAAAATAAGCAATTACGAAAGAGATTTTCGCTATAGCGGAATACAATATGACTGGCATTGACAAAAAAACATTAGAGGATCTTGAGTTTCCTACGGTTTTAAACCAAATATCTGAGTACTGTATCACCGAACCTGGTAATCAACAGGTTTTGGAGATCAAACCTTTTAAGGATATCGAAGATATTGAACCCGAATTACATCGTGTCAAAGAATTTTCGGCATCTTTTGGAAGTGATAGTCCTATCCCAAACCACGGGTTTGAGCCGATATTTCAAGAATTACGGCTCTTAGATATTGAAAATAGTCGCCTTGAAGCCTTCGGTTTCCGAAAGATCCTATCGGTAGCAGAAACGACGCAAATACTATTAAAGTTCTTTAAAAAATTTGAAGAGTTCTATAGTTATATGAGTGACTTTAGCGCAACGGAAGATTATGTCCCGGTCATTTCCGAAGAAATTCGAAGTATTTTTGATAAATATGGCGAGATCAAAAATGATGCTTCGCCCGAACTTGCCGCTATTAGACGACGTTTAAATGTGGTTAAAGGGCAAATTAATTCGTCATTCAACAAAGCTTTAAGTCGGTACATTCAGGCAGATTATTTGGATGAAATAAGAGAAACCATTGTAGACAACCGTAGAGTGCTTGCGGTTAAGGCGATGCATAGAAAAAAGATCCGAGGCGCGGTTTTAGGGCAGTCAAAAACAGGAAGCATTGCATATATTGAACCTCAGGAAACCTTAGAATTTACCAACGAGTTAAGTAATTTGGTGTATGAGGAGCAGGAAGAGATCAAGCGTATTCTAAAATCACTTACGGAGTTTGTAAGACCATATAGGGAGCTACTTGCTGCCTACCAAAGGTATTTAATAGATATTGACACGATTTATGCCAAAGCACGTTATAGCGTAGCTATTAATGGTGTGCTTCCCAATATTTCAAAAGAAAGACAGTTTTTTCTGATCGATGCGTATCATCCGCTATTATTGTTAGCTAACAAGAAACGCAGAGAGAAGACATTTCCGCAGAGTATAGGCTTAGAGCACGAAAAACGCATTATCGTTATTTCCGGACCCAATGCTGGTGGAAAGAGTATTACGCTCAAGACAGTGGGCTTGCTGCAAGTGATGCTACAAAGTGGAATGCTATTGCCAGTTGACCCTAAAAGTGAAGTCTGTTATTTTCAACGAATCTTAACAGATATTGGTGATAATCAGTCGATTGAAAACCACTTAAGTACCTATAGTTATCGTTTAAAAAAAATGAATCATTTTCTTCGGAAATGTAACGAAAAAACACTTTTCCTGATCGATGAATTTGGAACAGGTAGTGATCCCGAATTAGGTGGAGCTTTGGCTGAAACCTTTTTAGAGGTGTTTTATGAGCGTGAGGCCTTCGGAATTATTACAACACATTATGCCAATCTGAAATTACTGGCAAATGAATTACCGCATGCGATCAATGCAAATATGTTATTTGATAGCAAAAGTCTTGAACCGCTCTACAAGTTGCATTTAGGGGAAGCAGGTAGTTCATTTACTTTTGAAGTGGCTCAGAAAAACGGAATCCCCTATAGCTTGATCAATCGCTCTAAAAAGAAGATAGAACGGGGTAAAATACGTTTTGACAAGACCATCGCTAATTTGCAAAAGGAACGTTCTAAACTTCGGAAAACGAGTGAAACGCTAGAAACTTCAGCAAAAAAAGCGCAGCAAGAAAGCAAACAGTTGGAGGAAGTGAACGCTAGGGTTCAAGAGAAATTAGAGAACTACCAAGAGCTTTATGACGCGAACATGAAGCACATTAGCCTAGGGAAAAAATTAGATGCGCTTGCCGATCGTTATTTCAATAATAAAAAGAAGAAACCGCTATTAGATGAACTGCTTAAACTGGTGATGATTGAAAACAGTAAACGTAAAAAGGTTACGCCCAAGCAGAAGCAACAGGTCAAGGCAAAAGAGCGTATCACACAGAAGGAAGTCGAGCAAAAGGTAGAAGTGATCCGCGAACGCAAAAAGAAAGAAAAGGAAGAGGCCAAAAAGGCACCGCCGCCAAAACCGAAGGTGACCTTAAAATTGGGCGATCGCGTGCGTATGATCGATGGAAAATCTATTGGTACTATTGATAGCTTAGAAAAAAATAGAGCTGTTGTAAATTATGGTATTTTTACTACGCAAGTAAGTGTTGATGCATTAGAGAAGGTTTAACATCACAGGCAGGAACAAATTATGAACACAGATAAAAAAATAATTCTTTTTGATGGCGTTTGCAATCTTTGTAATAGCTCTGTGACCTTTGTGATCAAGCGTGATAAAAAGGATGCATTTCGCTTTGCTGCCCTTCAAAGTGAGGTTGGTCAACAACTTATCGCAAAATTCAATATAGACCCGGCGCAAACCGATTCAATTATCTTGATAGACAATGACAAAGCCTATGTAAAATCGTCTGCCGCCTTACGCGCTGCGCGAAGTCTTTCTGGCGCATGGCCACTACTCTACGGCTTTATGATCGTTCCTAGGTTTCTTCGGAATTGGGTATACGATTATATTGCCAAAAATCGCTATAAATGGTATGGACAACGAGAAAGTTGTATGATTCCAACACCCGAATTAAAAGCAAAGTTTCTTTAATATATCATTCAGAAACACAAAATACACTGAAAATGGTAAGTCGAAAGGCTTACTTTTTTTGTTTCTGAAAGTCTAGTCTACTTCATACCTCGCCTTTACTAATTGAAAGCTTGGGTTGACTCATTGGTTGTTTCGTATAATATACTTCGGAAGTAGTTTTATGATGAATTTAAACACAACCATCATGAAAAAAATACTCCTACTCCTACTCCTTGTTCCAGCGTTTCTTTTTGCTGAAAACGTCAAGCCAAAACCGTCAAAAATTGAACGGGTCACCGTATATCTTGAAGGTGCCTCTATTGAGCGAACCGCCACGGTCATGGTGATTCCTGGGGCTAATGAGCTGCTTTTTGATAATCTGTCGCCAGACATTGAGGAGAGTAGCATTCAGATCTCCGGACTTGAAAAGGCGTCCATACTTGCTTTAAAATTTAATATTGATTATTTAGACAAGAAAGTGCTTTCAGAAGAATACAAGGCCATAGAAGCTACTATAGACGCGCTAGAAATGAAAAAGGCGTCCTTAGAAAATACGATCTATGGTTTTGAAGAAGAACTAAAACTACTTCAGAAAAACCAACGCATCAATAGCGATGCAACCGATTTGTCTCTTCAGAAGGTAAAAGAGACGGCAACCTACTACCGTCAGCGTGTTACAGAGATCAAAAATGAAATTTTTGAACTCCGTTTAGAGATCGTAACGATCAATGAGCAGTTTCGGGACTACGGAAATGAGCTTGCCAAATTAGCCGATACAAAACAAGAAAAACGCGGTGAGATCTCGGTAAAGATTGATGCGCCAGTAGCTACTTCACTTACATTGAAGATCAAATACAAGATAAATAATGCGGGTTGGTTTCCTTTTTATGACCTGAGAGCGAGCAATACGTCCTCGCCTATCGATTTGTCTTATAAAGCGAATATTTATCAGCAAAGCGGAACCGACTGGAACGATGTTCAGTTAGTGCTGTCGACAGGTGATCCTAATACAGATAATACCAAACCAGAACTGCTTCCGAAGTATTTAAATTTTACCTACGGAAGACGCCAACCCCAATATGCTGTTAAAAATATGAGCTATAAGTATAACCCAACCATTCGTACCGTAAGTGGGACCGTTCTCGATGACTCGGGCGTTCCGTTGCCAGGTGTTAATGTCATTGAACAAGGCACAAGTAATGGAACACAAACCGATTTTGAAGGTAATTATACGCTACATGTAAACGGCGGAAGAGAACTTGTTTATAGTTATGTTGGGTTTGAAAGCACACAAATGCCTATTCATTCTTCTTTAATGAATGTGTCTTTAAATGAAGATCAAGCGGTGTTGCAGGAGGTTGTTGTGACGGGTTCTTCAAGAGCCAGAGGTTCGCGCGATCCTTTAGATGTAAACCGATTATTAGCGGGGAAAGCTGCTGGTGTGCAAATTCTTAATTCAAGTGGTTTCTCTGGCGCTAATAGCACAGTTAGAATAAGAGGAATGTCTTCAAATAGCACTTCTGATTTATTATATGTTATTGACGGTATTCCTGGTTCTGAATACAATTTTAATAAACTTAATCCCGATGATATTTCTAGTGTTAGTGTATTAAAAGGAGCTTCGGCTACCTCTATATATGGATCGAGAGGGGTGAATGGAGTTATGCTTATTGCCACAAAAGGAAAAACAGGGAGCGCTGGTGTGAGTAAAGAAACAGGTCTTACTGCTGTTCGATTTGAAATTGACAAAAAATACACCATCAACTCAAATGCAGAGATCACCGTGGTTGAAATTGACAAGTTTGCCTTGCCGGCGACTTATCAGCATTATGCGGCGCCAGAACTTAATGAGAACGTGTTTTTAACGGCAACCATTAAAGATTGGGAGCAATACGATCTCTTACAGGGCGAAGCAAATATCTATTTTGAAGGAAATTATGCGGGAAAAACGCAGCTTGATCCGTTTGCAACCGCCGATAGTCTCAATGTATCTCTGGGTGTTGATCCCAGTGTTGTTGTAAAACGTGAGAAGATCGATAACTTTAAGAGTAAATCTTTTTTCGGCGGAAACCGAATTATAGCTAAAGGGTATAAAATAGAAGTAAAAAACAATAAGAAAACTCCTGTTACGTTGCGTTTGGAAGACCGTATTCCTATTTCAGAAAATAAAGAGATCAAAATAGATGATATGGAAGAGGGCGATGCAAATTATAACGTAAAGACGGGTGTGCTTCAATGGAACCTGGCGTTGCCTTCAAATGCCAGCAGTAAAAAGCAGTTTACCTATGTGGTAAAATATCCCAAAGGAAAACAGATCAATTTGTAAAATCAAAGGACACTTCGGTGTCCTTTTTTAGTTTGGAAAGGTAGCAAGTACCTGAGTAGCGTAATATAGGACGGCAACGACAATAAAATTGTTTAGCATATGAAAACCAATTCCAGCCAGTAATCCTTCGCTTCTTTTAGTCACATAGCCCGTAACTATTCCGAAGATAAAATAGAACGGAAACAGGGCTAAATTAAAGTGAATGGCCCCAAATAAAGTAGCTTGCATGATATTAGCCGGAATAAAGCCCATATAGCGGCTCACACTATTGAGAATGATTCCCCGAAAAATGATCTCTTCGTAAATAGGAGCTAAAACAGCGATGATGAGTGCCGTTACCCAAAAGCCTTTTTCAGTAATTAGTAAACCTATCTCTTCTTTAATTGATAAGGCCTCAAAGTAGGTTACTGCATCAGTAATGTCAATAAAAGAGCCTAAGATCCGTAAGACTACGATATTAAAAATAAAGAAAAGCACACTAGCTCCAATGATCTTACCAATAGACCAACGTGAACCAAAAACGTACTTTAAGCGTCTTTTGTTTAGAAAAATTAAGGTCGTGATCAGCATGGCTGCCGAAAAGAAGATCATTTCATTGGGTTGGGTCAAGTCCTCTGTTTCTTCCAAATAATAACTACCTGTTACATCGAACAGGTAATTCATATAATCTTGGTAGTAAAAAACCAAGATCATTAATACCTGAACTAGCATATAACCAATGCTTATAAACCAAAAGTGTTTTAAATTCCAGTATTGGGTAAACTCATAGTTTTGGTTGAAATAACGCCCAATTGCATAAACAGGCACTACCCAGAGATAAGGAACGATCATTAAAACGATCATTAACAGTCCTAAGAAAAAGAAGTGTGAGAGTCCGATGCTTGAAAACCCTCCAAGCGGATCTTTTAGAAAAATTTTTAAACGCTTAATTCCGAAGAAATCGTCATAATAGCTCACCTCCTGCATTCGTTTATAACTAATTAAAGCTGTTTCGGTAGTTCCGTAGCTCATGTCGTGTTCTAGTAACCGCTGCAAACTAGCGGCTTTTGTCCATTCACCAATTGTATCTGCTACCAAATATTTTCTGGCTAACTCAGGCTTATTCCCTCCTATCATGATGGTATATAAACTTGTGTTCTCTATATATGACGAATCCTGAGTCTTAATTCGATCGTATAGCGTCATAGCTCGATCAAACTCTTCAAGTTCGATCAAGAGTTCTGCCTTCTGACTTAATTGCCATACGGGGCTATCTACCTCTAATTTTTCAACTAAGATGTCTTTGGCTTTTTTAGGATCGTTTAGATTGAGCTGTATACGAGCTTTAAGTAAGGAAAGGTCTAACAAGCTGTCATGTAACTCCGCTTTATTTGCATAAAGCAGGGCCTTTGTATTTTCGAGATCCTGATATTCATACGCATACATCTCAAATAGGCTTGCTGTATTTTTGTCGGACCAAAGCTCGTTGTCTTCCTCATGAAGCAGAATGGCTGTTTCGAGCAGCGCTACTTTTTCATCTCCATAGAGTTCATCCAATTTGTAAATTAGTACGTTGGGATTTGTAGGGTAAGCTTCAAGCAGCGCGTCTCGGCAGGCATCGGTAGCCTCCCAATTGGTGTCATAACCTTCATAATCGTCGTAAAAGGCAGAACCTATAAACTTACATTTCGAAATACGAACGGCGATATCATCGGGATGATCTTGTAAATAATCATTGTAACGCTTAACGATCTCTTGGTATTTAAGATCTTTAGATTTCGTTAGACTTTCGGCGAATGCCTCATGGCTATTGGTGTCTGTTACTTGAATTTGAGCAAAACCACAAAGAAAAATAAGAAGGCCAAAGAGGAAGAGAACAATAGACTTTGGCATAGATTTATTTTAAATTCTGAAGAATAAAATTCAGTTTCTCGTTGTTGTTGTTATTAGTTTCAAAGGCGTTGTTCTGATATGATATTTCGGTTGCCAGTCCTTCCTTTTGCCATTTATTAACCAATTCAATATAATCAAGCGAAACTTTTCCTGCCAATAAAGGCTTTAGATCTTTTCCCTCATGATAGTGATCATAAACCTTTTTAAGTCCCGTTAGATATTTGTAATCTTTGGTAAACCCACCTCCACGATGTGCGCGTAATGAAATATTATAGGCTTCTTCACGGTTCAATTTATACTGATTGTGAAGAAGATCGAAGGTGTCACAAAAGTTAAAGCCTTTAATTAAGCTATCGGTAGCAATAACTCTGTAAGCCAGTTCTTTAAGTCTGTGTAAAGTTAGACACCCACTCATGTATTCGCTAAATACTGCGAGTCCTTCTTGGGTTTCTACGTTCTTCGGAAAACCGTTGTGAAAAATTTTCAAAGGCTGTTGCAATCCATTGAATGTTGTTACCAAATGAACTCCAATTTCGTGATTAGCCAATACTTTTAATTGGTTGGCGCTGTACTTATGATTTTTCTTTAGAATAAGAGTTTGGGTATTATTCTGAACCATCGCTGCAGCCGAGATCTTGGTTGAAAAACGAATATTAAACTCAAAAGAATATCGTTTTGTAAACTCCGAAAAGTATTCGGCAGCTTCTTCCGCAGAATAAACAGGAAGCATCTCCTTGTCGAAATCCTCATCTGCAAAATGAAGAATAAAGCGAGCATTCTCTACATCTTTCTCTTTTGGTGTTCCAAACGATTTCAGAGCGTTATAGTAAAATTTCCGGTCCTTCCCGATGTTTTCGATACATTGTACTAAACTGGAATAGTCGTAAATAACGTCTCTATAAAAAGCTCTCGATTCGTCATCTCTAATAGCATCTATATCCTGTGAAAAGAGTGCTTGTTGTAGTTTATGCGGATTAAAATCAATTTTGCGATAATGAAATTTTGGATTTTCATTGTATTTGGAAGAGAAGAAGTTGCGCTTTTCTCTCTCAATATTGATAGGGTTGATATAATTGAGAAGTTCAATTTTTTGAACCAAACGATTCAAATTATTATCAACTTGAAATAAATTAGGGTGTAAATTTTTGATTGCCTCTGGGGTAGCCATCATTGAGTTTTATGGTTTTTGTAGAACGAATAAGCGTGTTCTTTAAGTCGTGTTTGAAGCTGTTTTTCAATAGCATCGATCACTTCAGGAAAGAGTGTCTGATTTAATTCGTCACAATAGATTTTCTTGAATTCTGTCGCCAAAACTAAGGTATTTTGGAAGTTTTTGGTGATAAATTTTAGGAAATAACCATTTCCTTGAAAAGTATCATTGATTTTTGAAGTTGATATAAGTCCGTTGGGTAAAACTAACTCTGAAAGCGATTGTCTCCATATTTCGATCATAGTTCCGAAGCGATCATTATCTACGTTTGAGGTTCCCAAGTTAATGACAGGGACTTCTCTATCCCACCGCCGCCAGTTATAACTATGCATATCATACACCACCAACACACCAAATTTTTCCTCAAGTTTTTTGATGAGCGCGTGTACTACACGATAGAATGCTGCGTGTTTATCTAAACTTCTTTTATGTTTACTTGGTTCTAAGGGTGTTTTCCAAAGTTTTTTACCCCAAGCATCTTCATAGACTGCATTTTCAGGGTCTCTATTTAAATCGTATTCAAATCTACTGTCACAGCCCGCGATAACAATTGGATGTGTTTTGACAAACTCTTTGGTACAGGGATCTTCCTCAAACCATCGATCGTACTCTGTGTGAAGACAATTTTCCCAAAGCTCTCTTCGGAATTGATGTCCGTCGTGAACTGCGCCGCAGACATAGGGCACATATTCTTCGATCTTTATGGTAAACGAGTAGTCTTCGGCTACTGCTTCAAAGGTGTCTTCGTTATTTATTTTCTGAATGATTTCTGAAACAGGAAGTTTAAGGGTCATAATAGTACTTCTTTGTTAAATTCCCTTTTAATACGGGCTAGGCATCTTTAACATGCTTTCTCAGTTTTTGTTTACGTTCAAAGGCAGTAACGCGTTCTTCAACCATATCTTCTACAAAATCGATGATCTTTTCTTGGATACGAGTTTTATAGACTTTATTCATATAGGTGATTCCTCCAGGAGACATCACATTCACTTCAACCAACATTCCGTTGATCACATCAATACCCACAAAATAGAGTCCGTCTTTGACGAGTTTCGGTCCAATACGTCTACAGAGTTCCTTTTCTTGTTTTGTAAGAGTGTGCTTTTCAACAGAACCACCAGCGCTTACATTAGAACGATGGTCTTCATCACCTGGCACGCGCTTCATGGCACCAATAGGTTGACCGTTAAGCATTAGTATACGAACGTCTCCTTGATCTGCGCCAGGAATATAATCTTGCAGGATTACATAATTGGAAGTGCCATCGGCATTATCAATATAGAAATCTAAAAGAGAATTAATACTGAGCATTGCTCGTTTTTCGATCAAGATCACACCTGAACCACCAAATCCATTGAGCGGCTTCAAGATCATCTTGTCAGGACCTTCTTTGATGGTCTTCTTTAAATATTCTTTGTTTTTGGTTACATGTGTTCGCGGAAGGATCTCATTGTTCTCATCTTCAAAAACTGCCGTATACAATTTATTATTTGCGCGGCGTATTCCGTCTAAATCGTTCATAATAAACACGTCGTCCTTAACACTGTCTAAGAAATTAAGCATGATCATATCTAGTGGTGGATTGCTTCGTAGAATGATCACATCAAAACCAGCTAGCGGTAGCATTTCGTCATAAAATTGAGATTTTCCGTGGAATGACTTTAGGTTGCTAGATAGTTTTTCAGTGCGTTTCAAGCATCTACAGAAGGCAAAGGCTACACTATCTCGGATGGTAAGATTTGCAGGCGTAGTGATGGCAAGACCATGACCTCTTTTTGCAAATTCATGGATCATTGCCAAGGTAGAATCATTTTCAGGATCCATTTCATCCCAAGGATACATAATAAAACAAACGTTCATTTTTTGATGGTTTTTCGATTAGTGTGTTTTCTATAAACAACCTCCTTTACTCGTTTAAGGACGACTTGAAATAGTTAGCTATGACTAAATTAGCACTTAATTATTAATTACTAAAGTATTGTAAGATGGAAATAGAAAAATGGATTGAAAGAGGCATTGATTTTTTAGTTGACTACGGGCCAAAAATTTTGGGAGCCATACTTATTTGGGTCATTGGGTCATGGGTTATTAAGAAGATAATCAGAGGCGTAAATCATGTGATGGCCAAGAAAAATTATGACATCAGTCTGCAGAATTTCCTTGGAAATATGCTTGGCTGGATGTTACGCATACTTTTAGTTCTCGCTATCTTAGGTAATTTAGGTGTTGAAACAACTTCCTTTGCAGCCATCATTGCTGCTGCCGGTCTTGCGTTAGGTTTGGCATTACAAGGTTCATTATCAAATTTTGCAGGTGGTGTTTTGATCATGATCTTTAAGCCATTCAAAATAGGTGATCTTATAGAAGGGCAAGGTGAATTAGGAACGGTAACCGACATAGATCTTTTTACAACAAAGATCACAACGCCACAGAATAAATTGGTAATCATGCCAAACGGGGCGCTTTCTAACGGTAACATTACCAATTACTCAGAACATGGTGTTTTAAAGGTATTTCACACAATTGGAGTGAGTTATGATGCCGATATTAAACGAACCAAAGAAGTACTCATGGAAGTGCTTACGTCACAAGATAAAGTTTTAAAAGACCCAGCTCCTATGGTTGAAGTCTCTGGGCTTGGAGATAGTTCGGTAGATTTTGCCGTTCGTCCGGCATGCTTAACAGAGCATTATTGGGATGTGTATTTTGAAACTCTTGAGCGGGCTAAGAATGCGTTGGATGCAGCTGGCATTGAAATTCCATATCCTCATTCCGTAGAAATACAAAAGCAAGGCTAGTTTCTCTTCGGAACGATATTGTAAATAAATTTAAAATCTTCGTACTAAACCTATATAGTTTTTACGAAGATTTTTTTTGTTGGTTAAAAATCTACAATATGATCTGACCTATATTAAGACTTCCTTCGGAAGACGCTGCTGGTGGATTCCAAGAGAAGTCGGAATAACGATTACCACTTCCCGTGAGTTGAAGTGATTGTCCTATGGGGGTAGATCCTGGTTCAGACTCGCCAATGTCAACTGAAGTACTTCCATTGGCTACACTATTTGTTGCTGTAAAATCACCTTCGTAACTTAAAAATTGTACAACTGTACTTGTTACGGTATTGTATAGTGCCATGCCATCTGGAGATCCATTTTGGATGTCTGCTTCAGGAAACCAAAGCGCTCCATAACCTGAGCCTTCATCATCAATGACACCTGAAAGTCCAATATTGGCATAAGAGGCACCACCACTTCCATTGTATAAGATCACTTGATAAATACTAAGGTCTATTCCGGCCGGACCTGCAATTTCAACACCTTCACTTACATCGGGACCGGTATTCTCATAATGGATCTCATTGATCCAAGGTTGAGTTGGTACAGGTGGAACGGTGTAGCAATCGAGATCTTCCCAGCTGTCTCCATCCCATAGTTGTAGACATCCTGTACTACGAACAAATATCATAAGTCCAGCATCCGTAGATGTTGTAGCAATTAGGTCGCGTTCTGCAGGGGTGTCAACACGTGGAGGCATAAAACCTCTGTAAGGAGCGACTCCATTCGTAGAGCCACTTACTTCTAAGTTCGATGCAGCACTTGGGTTGGTTGTTCCTATTCCTACTTGCGCAGAAACAAAGGAATACATGCAAAGTGCTGAAAAAGCTAAATAAATTGTTTTCATACTATGAGTTTTTAGTCATAGCCTTCAAGTAGGTATGTGTTCATCCGGATTGCAATAATGCAATCTATATTTAGATCAGATATTTAAGATTACGTAAGTGTTGTACTTACTGAAATTCTGGGCTTATTTTTTATAATTATCGTCCCATTCTTTGACCTTGGGTTCACCGAGCTTGTTTTGTGATTTAGCAACGAGCATAGAAACAGTGGCGTCACCAGTAACATTTACAACAGTTCTACACATGTCCAAGGGGCGATCTACCGCAAAAATTAGTGCCAATCCTGCCTCAGGGATTCCAGCATAAGCTAAAACTCCTACAAGCATTACCATTCCAGCGCCTGGTACCGCAGCTGAACCAATAGATGCTAGGGTTGCGGTGGCTATAATTCCCATCTGTGTTCCAAAGGACAGATCCATACCAAAGGCTTGGGCGATAAAAACCGCTGCAACAGCTTGATATAAGCTAGTTCCGTCCATATTAATAGTTGCGCCAATAGGGAGTACAAAACTAGCAACCTCCTCCTCTACACCTAGATGCTCTATAGTACGTTCCATTGTTACAGGCAAAGTTGCTGCACTCGAACTTGTAGAAAAAGCCAAAAGTTGAGCTGGACCAATTCCGTTCAGAAATGACAAGGGAGATCTTTTAGTAAATAGCCATACTGCTAAAAGATAAACACCAATCATTAATAAGAGCCCTCCAACTACAGATATAGCGTACATCGCCAAGGCCGCAAACAGGTCGGTACTAGGTGCTTCAACCACCAATGCTGCTAATAAGGCAAAAACGCCAAAAGGAGCAGCCAACATAATAAGATCAACCATTTTCAGGATAACCTCATTAACCCCATCAAAGAAGTCTTTTACTGTTTTTGATTTTTCTTCGGGGATAAGGATCAATCCTATTCCGAAGAAAACGGCAAAGAAAATAACTTGTAACATATTTCCATTGCTGGCAGCCGATTTAAAAATATTGTCGGGAACCAGATCAATAAGCGCTTGTAATGGGCCAGCATCTTTCTGCTTATCGGATGCCTGCTTTTTCATAGCAGCATCGCCTCCATATGCTTCAACCAATTCAGATCTAGTGTCTTCATTGATGCTATTCCCAGGTTGAACAACACTCACAACCATAAGACCAATACTTACGGCGATCACTGTGGTGACAACATAGGTAACAATAGTTCGAAGCCCCATTTTAGATAAACTCGATATATCCTTAAGGTCTGTTATACCTTTGATCAAGGCCGCAAGAATCAACGGAATAGCAATTAACTTCAATGCATTAATAAAAATGGTTCCAAAGGGTTTGATCCAATCTTCAATAAAGTCGGCACCCCATTCAAAATTGGTCATAACAAGGGCGAATATCACCCCAAGAGCCATTCCTAATAAAATTTGCCAGTGTAATGCGAGTTTTTTCATATGTCTTTTAAGCAAGATTTAATGATTATGTAAAATGTAGTGCTGAAATACATTGCCACAAGATATTTTTTTTGATACGATTACACGAATAATTTTCGACTTATTTGTCGGCATTCATGAAATACGCCTGTGCCATTAAGCTAATTTTGACACTTTGTTTAATAGCCAAAAATCGGCTATAACTAAGGCTGCCATTGCTTCAACAATAGGAACAGCGCGAGGTACAACACAAGGATCATGTCTACCTTTACCTTGCATTTCGGTCATTTTGCCCTCTTTTGTAAGTGTTTGTTGACTTTGCATAATAGTAGCAACGGGTTTAAATGCAACATTAAAGTAAATGGTTTCTCCGTTGCTAATGCCCCCTTGAATTCCGCCACTATGATTGGTTTGGGTGCTTCCATCTGTATTAAAGAGATCATTATGCTCACTTCCTTTAAGACGAGTCCCTTCAAACCCGCTACCATATTCAAAGCCTTTTACAGCGTTTATTGATAGCATAGCTTTACCTAATTGTGCATGAAGTTTGTCGAATACAGGTTCTCCAAGGCCAATAGGAACATTTTCAATAACGCAGGTTATGGTTCCGCCAACAGTATCTCCTTGTTTGCGAATATCTTTTATGTATGCTTCCATTTTTTTTGCCATAATAGGATCGGCAGTACGAACAGGATTCTTTTCTATTTCAGAAAAATCTAATTTCGAAAAAGCTGTTTCTAATCGCAAATTCCCAACGCTAGATACATATGCGGTAATGACAACGTCTTTGATAAGTTGTTTTGCGATCGCTCCTGCTACTACTCTACAGGCAGTTTCTCTTGCAGAAGAGCGTCCTCCTCCTCTATAGTCTCGGATACCGTATTTTTTATCATAGGTGTAATCTGCATGTGAGGGGCGGTAGGTATCTTTGATATGTGAATAGTCGTTCGATTTCTGGTTGGTGTTTTGAATTAGGAAACCAATAGGAGTTCCCGTAGTAGTTCCTTCAAAAATTCCAGAAAGAAACTGTACTGTGTCTGGTTCTTTTCGCTGAGTTACAATAGCCGATTGTCCAGGCATTCGGCGCTGCATTTCTACTTCAATTGCTTTCAGGTCTATCGGAAGTCCAGCGGGACAACCATCAATGATGCCGCCAATAGCTTCACCGTGTGATTCACCAAATGTTGTTAAGTTAAAGATGTTTCCGAAGGAATTGCCAGCCATAATGTGCTTTTTAACAAATGTAAATCTTACAGCGGAATATTGAAAGAAAAGTAGCACGGACATTTCAACATCGTACTATTAAACATTAAGCGGCAATAAAAAAGAGAGCCTAGGCTCTCTTTTTTGGTTTAATAAAGTTGTGATCTTTGCTTCTATTCAGGTTCCAAGGCAAAAGCAGCTAATTTGGAAGCATCGTATTGATTGACCTCTGTATTCCCATTAACCGCCAGGGCATTCACATAGAGATGCTCTGCAAATGCTGCTTTCCCTTCCGAAGTACAAATACCCAAAAGATCAGCAGGTGTAAAGGTTCTTGAATATTCGCTAAAACTATTTCT
This sequence comes from Ulvibacter sp. 2305UL32-6, assembly GCF_058148545.1. Lineage (NCBI taxonomy): Bacteria > Pseudomonadati > Bacteroidota > Flavobacteriia > Flavobacteriales > Flavobacteriaceae > Ulvibacter > Ulvibacter sp. 2305UL32-6. The sequence continues at coordinate 129,923 of NZ_JBYVKA010000002.1, read as the reverse complement.
TGAATAACCTACTCCATCATTGGTAATTGCATCGCCAATGACCATACCTCGCGCATTGGTTTTGCCAGACTGACCGCCGTCACTACACGTACCTTTTTGAATAACAAACGACAAATCGGCAAAGTTGTGCGGGTGATACGCTCTAAATTTGATCTCGATATTGGAAGTTGGCTTGTACGGTACAAAGCCACAGCATGTTGGATTTTTTTCTACCCCGTCTACTTTAATTTTTGAAATCAAGGCACTGCATTCACTATTGTCAATTCGCATAAGCATTTTAAAGGCATTACATTTTCCTAGTCCGCTGCTTCTTAAATTGTCGCTTTGAGCTAAAACAGATGGTGCAAAGGTGTCGTAATGCGGAACTTGAAATAGTTCGTTCGGCACATCTTCAACCAAATTTCCATTGCTGTCAAAAAGTTCGAGTGTAAACTCATAGAGACCGTCACCTTCCAAATGTGAATCGAATCCAATGGTCCAAGTGTCTCGCGATTGCCAACCAGCGTCAGTTTCTGGCGCTAAAAATGGTGCTTGCGCTGGTGAAACCGTTGGAATATGATATAAACCTACTTTTCCTGCTTCTTCTAACGGTCCTAATTTTGCGTAATTATAGTCGATATGAGTAAAACCGTCTGTTCCTTCAAAAGTGAATGAATATCTTTTGTGAGCTGGATTATTGATTGGAATTGGTGCGCCATAAGCCAAGGACAGGTCTCCGTGCTTTACTTTACGGTACGACCAGCGATAGTATGAATAGCGGTCACTCCGTACGGCATCACTAAATTGAACTTTAAATGAGAGTCCGCTACCAAAAGGTCTACGGTAATTACCCACAGTTTCAAATTTATCTGTGAGTCCTTGTCTTTTTAATGAATGTCCTTGAATTAGTGCTCCAGTTACATCCCTTTGCTCTATATGTGATACACTCGTACCGGAATTGATCGTTTTGACCCAAATTACTTTTCCGGTAAGGTCTTCGGTACAGTCCCATTGAACTCTGGGGTCTGTAACGATAACATTTACTTGTTGGGCACAGGTATAATTCCAATAGATATTACATGGTAGTGATGGTTTGTAAACGGTTTCCCATTGATTATCTATAAATGCTTCTACCCAAAAGTAAAGATCAGGTTTATCGCCAAAAAGATTATAGATTATTTCTGTATCAAAATCTCCATTGTCATCTGTATAAACCACCTTGATCTCATCACACTTGTAGAAATATGGCCAGAGCCAAGGTGTGATGCAAAAAATGGGGTGAAATAATTGGAAATTATTCAGAACGGCTTGTCTGATATTTGCTGTATTGCTCGATTGAAGCAATTGCATCACCGATTGATTTCCTTGTATTGCTTGTCTGTTTTCCTTTAGATAGCTTTCAGAGATCTTATCTGTTGCTTCTTGTAGTTTTGGAGGCTCAAAACTTGTGGCCTGAAAGATCTGATCAATATTTAGATCTGCCCGTGGCCCATTAGGATCTGGGAATGGAGGTATGTTTGGAATTTTTTCTACAGGAACAGGAAATGGAATTTCGGGGCGTATTATTAAATCTGGAATCTTAGTGATAATATGGTCAGGGATCCTTGGAAGAATCCAGAATAATCGATCAACTTCACAAATGTGAACTCGTGTTTTACAAAGTCCTTTTTTTGCGTTATAGCCACTAATGTCGAAGTATTTTGACACATTTCCTTTTACGCGGCATTTTCTGATAAACCAAAAGTCGATAAATAGGTCTGGGATAGGTAAGATCTCAAATTGCCCTTCTGCATTGATGTTGACAACAGGGTCGTACGCCTTATGTCTCGTTTGAAGAACTTCGTAATTTTGCTCTTTCCTAACTTCTTTTCTATTTGGAGCTAAGAGCAATTTAAAAGCATCTTTCTCGCAAATTTCCGAATCAAAAACGACTTCATCGTTTTTTACAATAGCGCGTTCAAGGAATTTTTTGTCTTTTGTAAAAAGTACCGCGATAAATTCTTTTGGTTCTTCAACAATTGGTTTTCCTTCACGAATAAAAATACGCAGATTTTTATCTTTTGGGTTCTTTTCTGGTTGTGTGTGTGCATCCATGAGTTCTCAGTGTTAAACAGGTACAGTCCGTAATGCAGTTGCTTTTATGGAAAGCCCTGATATTAGTATTGGTTTTTACGAAAGAGTTTATGTGTTCAAATGATAGCGCTCTAGGGTTGTAGAAGGCAAACGACTATAATTTGCACTATAATATCTCATCTTGTTAATTACAAAGTTAAAGTGCTGCTAATGAGGAAGTAACATGTTTTTAACTGAATTGTGCTAGTTTTTAACCTGTTAAATGTCAAGGGTTTATCACTACATGGAAAATGATTAAATTATTTTTTAGAGGCTAGAAATACCTTCTGAATTGCATGGGAGTATCATTTTAAATAGTGAAATCAGTACTTATAGTTTTGTGTATATTTGTCAAAATTGCTTCAGAAAATACACTGTAGCTTAAAATATAGACCTTATGAAGATTCGTTCTTTTTTCTTTTTGGCTTTAACAAGTCTTTTGCTAACCGCCTGTAGCAGTGATGATGACGCTGGTGGTGATGATGTTGATGCTGTTGGGCTCTCATTTCCGCTTGTTGATGGTAACTATTGGACCTATAATAATGTGGATCAAGCAGGCACAACCCGCGATTCATTATATGTTAGTAGTACCAGCATGGCAAACAGTGATACCACCGCGCAAATGGATGCAACACAGCCAGCAAACGGCTTTATGGTAAGCCTTTTTGAAGGAAGCACGTTGGCAAGCAATGAAACGCAACTAAAAGTTAGCGGATCTATAGGCGCTCCCGTTGATGGTTTTCCTAACATTGTGATCCCCTTCTCAGATATGATTTTATATGATTATAATGTAGACACTGCTAATACTGTTCTTAGTACAACAACTGGTATTCTGGAAGAAACAGTAGAACAAATTCCTTTGGAGATCACCTATATTGTAACCACAAGGCATAAATCTCTTGAGATTGGTGATTTGGTTAACGGTGTTGCAACCTACTATCCCGAAACGGAGATCGTTCTTAATTTAGAGATCACAGCTCAGATAGAAGTTGGTGGCTTTGTGATCCCTGTGCCAATTTTGACCTCGCAAGATGTGCTTGTAGCAAACAATATGTATGAGCAGCGTGTTGGTCTCACACTTTCAACGGTGTCAATAAATTACGAGTTAGAAGATTTAAGTGCATTTGGAATTGATCTTCCATTCCCTGCATCAGATTCACAGGTGGCTACGGCAACTTTAGATACTTATGTTGCTAACTAAAGCAATGCATTTTTTAAAATAGTTACTGGATGGAGCGCCTCTTGGGTCGTTCCATCTTTTATTTGATGTCTACAGCTAGTTCCATTAGCAGCAATGATCGTTTCTTTAGGTGCTTTTCGTACGGCGGGAAAAAGTCTTAACTCCCCTATTTTCATACTTACATCGTAATGCTCCTTTTCATAACCAAAACTACCAGCCATCCCACAGCATCCCGAAGTAATTAAGGTTGGTTTGTAGTTCTTTGGAAGGTTGAGCACATCAAAGGTCACTTTTTGATTACTCAATGCTTTTTGGTGACAATGTACATGGATCTTAATGTTTTTTTCTTCGGAAGTAAATTGGGCGCTCGTAATGTTTCCTTCGGAAATTTCCGAAGCTAAAAATTCTTCGATCAAAAATGTTTGGGCCGCGATCCGTTTAGCTGTATCTACATCGTCTGCCAACCGAAGGTATTCATCCCGAAATCCGAGTATGGCGGAAGGTTCGATGCCAAGCAACGGAACCTCTTCAGAGATCATTTCAGCAACAAATAGAATATTGGTGTTGGCAGTTTTCTTAGCTTCTTTTAAAAATCCCTTTGACAATAATGCGCGGGCACTATCTAAGTGATCTACAACTTGTACTTCATAATGTAAAGCAGTTAAAAGATCATAGGTGTCTTGTGCAATATGCGTTTCCAAATGTTTACTAAATTCATCTATAAATAAAACTACTTTTTTAATTTTATTAAACTGATTTATAGAATTTTGAGTATGTTTATTAAAACTTTTTGTTGAAATACTTGGAAGCGTTCTTTCGCGCGCAACTCCGCTAAACGATTTGATCCATTTTGAACTTATTTTATTTTGAAACAGTGCATTTGACAAATTAGGAAACTTGGCAGCCCACTGATTGTAATAGCTGCTTTTTCCGAAGAATTTATCTGCTCGCGATGTTCCATGTGATTTGCGATATTGGTATAAAAATTCAGCTTTGGCTGTGGCAATATCTACATTACTCGGGCATTCGGTGGCACAGGCTTTACAGCTCAGGCACAAACTCAATACTTCTTTGAGATCTTTTGAATCGAATGCATTGGTGGCCGTATTATTAGTGAGCACTTCGCGAAGCATGTTTGCTCGAGCACGTGTGGTATCTTTTTCATTTTTGGTTGCCTGATAGCTAGGGCACATAGTTCCTGAGGCTTCGGCTGATTTCCGACAATCGCCACTACCGTTACACTTTTCGGCAAGTCGTAAGATTCCTTGTGAGTCACTAAAATTAAGTAGCGTTTCTAATTCACGTTCCTTGTGCTCTGGCTGATATCGCAAAGATTCGTCCATTTTATAGGCATCGACGATCTTCCCTGGATTAAAGATGTTATTTGAGTCGAAGGCAGCTTTAATTCGTCTTAAACATTGGTAATTAGTCTCTCCAATTAAAAAAGGTAGAAATTCGGCTCGCACGATACCATCGCCATGCTCCCCTGAAAAAGAACCATGGTATTTTTTGGTGAGATGCGCTACATCGGTGGTGATCTTTCTAAAATATTCAACTCCCTCTTTTTCCTTTAAATTGAGAATTGGTCGTAAATGAAGTTCTCCTGCGCCAGCATGGGCGTAATACACGGCATCTTGCTTATAACGATCCATTAATGCGGTAAATTCCTTTATATAATCAGGAAGATCAACCAAAGCAACAGCAGTATCTTCAATACATGCCACTGCTTTTTTATCACCTACCATATTTCCTAACAGGCCCAATCCGGCTTTTCTAAGATCCATGGCCATGGTAATTTCGGCACCCTTAAGCACTGGTGTATGATATGACATCTTACTTTCTTTCAATGTATTTAGAAGGAAAGCAGTCTGTTTTTCCAGATCTTTAGGGGAGTTGGATCGTAACTCTAACAATAGCAGCGCCTTAGGTTCGCCTTCAACAAAAAACCGATAAGGTTCATATTTGGCGTTGTTCTTTGTGCAATTTAAAATGGTGTCATCGATCATCTCGCAACTAAAGAGATCGTGTTCCATAACGGCGTTTACGTCCTGGAGACAATTGGTAAGCGTTTGGTAGTGAGCAACCACCATACTTTCATGCATTGGAGGAAGCACATCCAGCTGTAGAGTGACCTCTGTTGTAAACGCAAGTGTCCCTTCGCTTCCTGCTAACAATTTACACAAGTTAAACGGTTTATTGCCTCCAAATACTTCGGAAGATAGCAACGCATCAACGGCGTAGCCTGTGTTTCTGCGATGTATTTCGGGTTTTGGAAACTGACTTATAATTTCGTTTTGAGCTTCTTCCGAAGCAAGTTCAGCGAGAATGGTTTTATAAATTTGCCCCTCTAGCGTGGTTAGTTTCGCCTTTTGATAAAATACTTCCGAAGAAATTTCAGAAAAAACAGCATCCGAACCATCTGAAAGAATCGTATTCATCCTTAGTACTTTGTCGCGTGTAACTCCATATTGTATCGAAGTTGTTCCGCTAGAGTTGTTCCCAACCATCCCGCCTATCATACAGCGGTTTGAGGTTGAAGTATTGGGACCAAAGAATAAACCATAAGGCAGAAGAAATGCATTCAGTTCATCTCTTATGACACCTGGCTGCACGGTAACGGTACGGTTTTTAGCGTCTACAGAGAGAATTTCTGTAAAATATTTTGACACATCAACCACTATCCCTTCACCTACGCATTGGCCGGCCAGTGAGGTGCCTGCTGTACGTGGAACTAAAGATGTTTTATGTTCTAAAGCAAAAGCGATCAGTTGTTTGATCGCCTTACTGTTCTTAGGAAATGCAACGGCTAACGGCATCTTTCGATACACAGATGCATCTGTAGCATACAAAGTCTTGTGGAGATCATCATAATGAAAATCACCTTCAAAAACCGACTTAAATTGTTTGAGAGAATGTTGCATGGCTTGTTTTGTAAAAGTAGAAAACTAAGCTAGTATCACCATGCCCTTTGCTGAAATACTTTAGCAGCATTTTAACAGCCTATGGTATCCTATTATGTTAATTTTATCGTTGTTAACAATGAAACAAAAACAAACAAAAATGAAAAAGATCCTATTTTTAAGTATTGCATTATTGGGGCTTATGTTTACTACAGAAGCACAAAACATTTCAGAAAACGCGATCGGTATTCGTCTTGGTGATAGTGACGGACTCGGGACAGAGATCAACTATCAGCGAGGTCTTGGAGATAATAATCGTTTAGAGTTTGGTCTAGGATGGCGTAGCAGAAGTGATGTGACCGCCATTAAACTTACTGGTTTGTATCAATGGGTTTGGAACCTAGATGGTAATTTTAACTGGTATGTTGGAGCCGGTGGGGGTTTGGTACAAGTTAATTTTGATGATGATGTATTTGGTAAAGATTTTGACAATGAGACCTATGCTTTTGCGGCAGGTGATATTGGGATCGAATACGATTTTGATATTCCGCTAATTCTATCGCTTGATTTTAGACCAGAGTTTGGTTTTGGAGATTACAGCGATGACGTAGAGTTTGATATCGCCTTAGGGATACGCTACCAGTTCTAGGTTAAAAAATATATGTTCGTAGGCACCCCGTTTCTTATTAAAGGAACGGGGTGTTTGCTTTTAATTTTTATAGGAAAAATCCTATTTCCGTTCTGCTTAATTTATTGCAACTTTGTGACAACCAACCAAATAACCGTTTATGGAAACGCATTACGTAGATATTCATTGTCATCCGTCACTCAAACCGTATAGCAAAAGTTTTAAGTATGATCCTCCAAAACAGAACATTTTAAATGCCGGAAGAAAAAACTCGATCTGGCATTATAGTCCGCCAAACTTTCTAGAACGTTTTGTAAACCGAATGATCACACTTACCAAGTTTACCCAAACAGACTTGACTGCTTTGGCAAAAGCAAAGACACAAGTGGTGATTATAAGCCTCTACCCTTTTGAAAAGCACTTCCTAACAAAACGCCTGCTTGGGATCAAAGGAATTACAGATCTGCTTGTAAATTTGGCAGCCAGTGTGAGCCAGAGTCGCATAGATTATGTTCGAAATCACGATGATTATTTCCAAGATCTTATTGATGAACTTCAATTTTATAAAGAATTAGACAATATGGCGCAGGTGATAAACGGGGTCACATATACATATCGTCTGGTAAGTAGTTATTCTGAAATTCAACAAAATCTTCAAAAGGATACAGATAAGCGAAAGATCATTAATATTATCATTTCCATAGAGGGTGGACATTCGTTTAATACAGGTCTGCAAATGGATAGGAATACAGGCGATCCTGTTGAGGTTATCGCTAATGTAAAAAAAGTAAAGAATTGGGAGCACCGCCCTATCTTTTTGACATTTGCGCATCATTTTTATAACGAGTTATGTGGTCATGCCCGCAGTATTAGTATAGGTGCGTTAAAGGAAAATCAAGAACGTGAGATGAACACAGGCATCACTTCGCTAGGTCAGGAGGTCATTAAATTGTTATTAGACAATACAGAGGGGAATCGTATTCCATTAGACATAAAGCATATGAGTACAACCGCTAGGAAAGCGTATTATAAGCTGCTTGAGACTAACTATGCAAATGAAAGGATACCAGTAATTGCAAGCCATGGTGCCTGCAACGGGAAACGCTCGATCGTACAGTGGGATAAAACAGATTATCCCGATAGGGCTCGTTCTTTTAGTGACATCGATATCAACTTTTATGATGATGAGATCGTACGCATGGCAAAGAGCAATGGATTGTTCGGTCTCCAACTAGATGAGCGCCGTATAGGAAGTAAAGAAGCGATCAATACATCAAAGATCTATTTTCCGAATAAACGAAAACAGATCAGGAAAAAATCATTACTCGTTTGGCGCCAAGTAGAACACATTGCTGAAGTGTTAAATGCCAATGGGTTATTTTGTTGGGGTTTACAAGCTATAGGTAGTGATTTTGATGGTATTGTAAATCCAATTAAAGGGTTGTGGACCGCCGAAAATATTCGTGATATGGGAAGAGAACTTAAAGTATATGCCGAAGATTATTTAAAGAAGAATCAAGCTACACTACACGATTATAATAGAATTACTGCCCAAACTATCGTTGAGCGTATCTTACACGGAAATGCCATGGAGTTTATTGAAAGAAACTACTAATTGAGAACTGGAACAAAAATGACCGGCATCTTATCGTTTTTAAACTGAATCATGGTCCAAGGGCTCGTTAACGCCATGGTAACTGGTGATCGCGGGTCAGGAAAGCTTTCACTGTAATAGACAATAATGTTACGGTCGGTTAGTTCTACCCTTTCTACTTTGATCGAATATCCTCCTGTTGTTTGCTGCCCCATGGTTAAAAGTGCCACAGAATATTTCGAAAAATCAATTTCGGGAGCCATCAATCCTGGTTTACGTGTTTTGTTTACAGTAGCCAAAGCATTTTCGAAAGCTTTTACATCATTAAACGCGATCATCTCCCGTTCCATAAAATTTCCGCTACTATCACCATAAAGTACCGTAAATGGAATATCTACTTCATCTTGAAGATCAACTGGCTTTTCTTTTTCTTCGGAAACATTAGAGGATCCACAACCAGCTACGAATAATAATAAGAGTATAAGTGATTTCATGGTATGTTATTAAAGGGTTGACATGGCTAATTCATAAACGTGTTCGTATAGCGGAACGATATTGGACGTATCAAACTGTTGTGCTGCGTTTTTTGCTTGTTTCTTAAAAGTAGCGAGTGTTTCGTCATCTTTTAAAATAGAGATCGCATTGCGAGCCATTTCGTCGATATTTCCTATATCACTCAAGTAGCCGCTAACGCCTTGAATATTCACTTCTGGTAAACCACCCGTATTTGTTGAAATAACAGGAACACTGTTAGACATAGCCTCAAGTGCGGCGAGTCCAAAGCTTTCCTTTTCCGAAGGAAGCAAAAATAAATCGCTAAAACAAAGTATTTTATCTACTTCGTTGCTATTACCTAAAAACATCACCTTATCTGAAATTCCTTTCAATTTGCAAAGTAATTCGCAGGGCTCACGTTCTGGCCCCTCGCCTACTATTAATAGTTTGGCTGGAATTTCCTTCTGAATTTTATCGAAGATCTCAATTACATCACGTACCCTTTTAACTGGGCGTAAATTACTCACATGCGTAATGATGCGTTCGTTTTCCGAAGCCATAAGATCACGCTGACAATCAGTGAATGAGGTGTTTATGCCTTTTGAATCTATAAAGTTGGGGACAACGTGAATTTCATTGGTAATATCAAACAGGCGAAGTGTGTCGTGCTTTAAACTTGCAGAAACAGAGGTCACGATATCACTATTATTTATACTAAATGTTACTGCGGGTTTGTAAAACGGGTGACTTCCAACAAGGGTGATGTCGGTTCCGTGTAATGTAGTAACCATTGGAACGTAAATACCCTCTTCTTGTAGCATCTTTTTTGCCATATACCCTGCATATGCATGCGGAATGGCATAATGCACGTGAAGGAGTTCGATATCGTGCAATTTAATTGTGTCAACTAGTTTGCTAGAAAGTGCTAATTCGTATGGTTGATAATGGAACAATGGGTAATCTGGAACCGATACTTCGTGGAAGTGAATATTCCTTGAAAGTAACTCTAGGCGAACTGGCTGTTTATAGGTCACAAAATGAATTTCATGTCCGCGTTCAGCAAGTGCGATGCCGAGTTCTGTAGCGACAACACCGCTTCCGCCAAAAGTTGGGTAACAAACTATTGCGATTTTCATAGGCTGGTATTATCAATTTCTCTATCGATAGCTTCATAGATGGCTTCCTGTATTTTACTACGAAGGTCGCTTCCTATTAAACTCCGGTTATTAGCATCTGGGTAGGTTCTATTAGATAAAAATACGTAAACAATTTCTTCTTCAGGATCGGCCCAAGTAAAAGTACCTGTAAATCCGCTATGTCCAAAACTGGTCATAGACACACAGCCACAAGTAGGACCAGATTCGCCCAATTGAGGCTTGTCGAAACCAACGCCTCGCCGAATATTATTTTCACAGTAATAACATTTATTGAACGCATCAATAGTTTCGGGTTTAAAGAAGCGTTCACCTCCATAAAATCCTTTGTTTAGATACAACTGCATGATCTTTGCAATATCGTTTGCATTGCTAAAAAGTCCGGCATGACCGCTCACGCCGCCAAGCATAGCAGCACCTTGATCATGCACATAGCCATGTACTTTTTGCATTCTAAAATAGTTGTCTTCTTCAGTTGGCACAATATCTACCTTCTGAAATTTTTCAAGAGGCAAATAAGTAGTATAATTTGCACCGAGCGATTCATATAGATTGCGCTGTACAATGGTTTCCATAGACGTTCCGTAGAAATCTTCTAGATATTTTTTAATAAGATAATACGGAAGGTCACTATACTTATAACCAGCCCTATCGCGAAGATCACTCTCTCTGATTTCCTTATAAATGGTATCTATATAATCTGAACGCATATACAGATCATTCGCAACTTGGATCTTAAAGTCACCATTTTTGGTAGTTGCATAGTATTTACTATTTGGTTTTTTGGTAACCGAATCTATTGTATGAGCATAAAATGGAATCCAGGCTTTAAGTCTAGCCGTATGAGTTAACATACGTTGTAACGTGATATTTTTTTTATTTGAATTTTTAAACTCTGGAAGCATCTCCGAGAGTTTTGTGTTCATACTGATAAGGTCTCTGTCATAAAGCCCCATTACCATAGGAAGTGACGCTAAGATCTTTGTGAGTGAAGCTACATCATAGAGATCATTGTCTTTAACCGAGTTTTTTCTGGATTGCGTATGATAACCGAAGTTTTTGCTATAGATAACTTTCCCCTTTCTAGCAACCAAAATTTGAGCTCCAGGCATCATTCCGGCGTACAACCCCACTTTGGCAAGCGAATCAATTTTGTTTAGCTTATAGCTATTCACGCCAACCGACTCGGGTGTTCCGTACTGTAAACGTTTTAAACTTTTAGTTTCAAAATGTGTGTTGAGAGGGAAATCTTCGCCCAACGAAACTGGAAGTCTTCCTGTCGCTTCCCGGGCTCCAAAGATCAGTTGAGCCGAAAGTTCCTGAGAAATTACACTGTTTTGGTAAGAAACGATCACCCCTTCAAAATTGGCCGTCGTTTTTAGGTCTAGCAAGGCATACGGTCTGGCGAATACATCTAAGATGACCGTATTGGTTCGGGCAATTTCATACAGCCAAACCAATTCCTTTTCAGTGAGTTTATAATCTTTCCACGGATTGTCGTTCGATTTATGAAAACCAACAACCACATAATTATAGTTTTTTAACTTTGTAATATAACTATCCAGACTAGTTGCTTTTACCCAATCAACCTTGGCATATTTACGCATCTGTTCGAGAAAAGGTGTCCCCGAATCATCTCCAAAGTTAACATAAGCGATCTTTTTTTCTTTTAAATCCTTAATAGGCAATATGGCGTCTTTGTTCTTAACCACGGTCAAGGCTTTTTCCATCACCTCTTCCATAAGAACATCATCAATAACCGAGTTAAGCTCTTCACCGAGGTAATTGGTGTTAACCGGTGTATACGCGTTAAGACCAAGTTTGTATTTGGCGTACAATATTTTCTTAACTGAATGTGCTAGGCGTTCTTCAGAAATTATCTGCTCACGATATGCATTCACTATTAAGGCATGTGCCTTCGGAATATCTTCGGAAATGAGCAATACGTCATTTCCAGCTAAAAACGCAGCCAGATCGATCTCTCCAGGACTTTTAAAATTGGAAGCACCCTTCATATTGAGGGCATCAGTAAAGATCAATCCGTTAAAGCCGAGTTCTCCTTTGAGCATTTCGGTTACGATCGTCTTTGACAGTGATGACGGAAGATCAAGTTGGTCTTCCAAAGAAGGAACATTTAAGTGTGCAACCATCACACTGCTTAACCCCTCTCTAATCAATCTTTTATACGGATACAGTTCGATGCTGTCTATGCGTTCTTTTGTAAAGTTGATCGTTGGCAGGGATTTATGAGAATCGGTATCGGTATCTCCATGCCCAGGAAAATGCTTTGCGTTAGCCATAATACCGGCTTGCTGCATTCCTTTCATAAATGCCAAGGCCTTTTCTGTTACATTTTCTTTATCTTCTCCAAAGGAACGATTTCCAATAATGGGATTGTCTGGATTAGTATTTATATCAACCACAGGGGCAAAATTGATATGAACGCCTAAGCGTTTGCAATGTTCGCCAATTCGTTTTGCTACGCGTTCAACCACGTTATTGTCTGTAATTGCACCCAAAGTCATATTCCACGGATAGGCATAGGTGGAATCGAGACGCATGGCTAAGCCCCACTCGGCATCCATTGCGATCATTAAAGGAACTTTTGCTTTAGCTTGAAACTCGTTGTTTAATTTGGCTTGGCGTTGCGGACCTCCTTTTGAAAAGATCACACCTCCAATGTATTGTTCTTCGATAAGTTTATTGATCTTATCGGTTTTAGATTTAGGGTCACTTGAAAATACGTCGACCATAAAAAGTTGCCCTACCTTTTCCTGAAGCGACATATTTCCATAGACACTATCGACCCATTTTTGCTGGTTCGGAAAATCCTTGGTATCGATCAGCGGATTCTGCTGTTGGGCAAAAATGGCGATATGGCATATTAAAAATATGGCGGAGGCAAGCGTCTTTTTCATGTATGATAAGTTACAAAAACTATGCTAGAAATCGGCTGTGCCAGCTTTCTTTAGCAGGCACTTCCCAATTCTCTAAATATTCAGCTTTGGTATTCACTAAGTTGTTGAAAACAATGGTATTTGGAGAAACCGAACGTGCCTTAGCCATCTTTCTAAAATCTGTAAGAGACTTATGTGCAATATGTTCTCCGTTGTAGTAGGTCACATTCATCTTGTCAAGTAGATCAATATCCATTTCTTTTTCAAGGGTTTGAATAAAGCGTACAGAAGCATCGATACTACAGCCAGAAGCCGAAGCATTTTGTTGATTAAGACCAATTATGATAAAGCGATTGTATTTTAATTCAAATCCTGCCTCCAGATCAGCGCCATGCGCTGTCCATTCCGTCAGAAACTCAGACATTTTTGCTTCAATTGTAGTGACCTCGGTATCTGTTAATTTTCTGTTCGCTTGATAGATCCAAATTCTTGAATCATTGGGTAGGTCTTTAAATTCGGTGAGCATATGTTTTAATTGAAAATGAGGTTAAAAATGCTATGCTGCTTATAGGTCTTGTGCAGAAGCGATCATCTCAGCAATATCTAAAACTTCTACCGATTCTTCGGCATGTTTAGCTTTTACGCCATCTGTAAGCATGGTATTGCAAAAAGGACAACCAGCAGCAATGATCTTGGGTTGTATTTCTAAGGCTTCTTCGGTACGCTCTACATTGATGTCTTTGTTTCCTGGCTCAGGTTCCTTAAACATTTGCGCTCCACCAGCACCGCAGCATAAACCACGGGTCTTGCAGCGTTTCATCTCAACGAGTTCCACTTCTAGTTTCCGAAGCAGATCACGAGGTGCTTCGTATTCATTGTTAGCTCTACCTAAATAGCATGGATCGTGAAACGTGATACGTTTACCTTTAAATTTACCACCTTCTACTTTGAGTCGGCCTTCATTTAAAAGATCTTTTAAGAATTGGGTATGGTGTAATACTTCGTAATTCCCTCCTAATTCTGGATATTCATTTTTGATGGTGTTAAAGCAATGCGGACAAGCAGTTACTACTTTTTTTATTCCGTAGCCATTAAGCACTTCAATATTCGGCACAGCCTGCATTTGAAACAAAAATTCGTTTCCAGCACGCTTTGCAGGATCTCCAGTGCAACTTTCTTCAGTTCCTAGCACAGCAAAATCAACACCGGCATTGTTGAGTAGTTTAACAAAAGCTTTGGTGATCTTTTTTGCGCGATCATCAAAACTACCAGCGCAACCCACCCAAAACAATACTTCGGGTTGTTTTCCTTGCGCCATATACTCGGCCATCGTTGGTACTTTTATCGCTTCACTCATATTGAATATTTAATCTTTAAAGACTTGAATCGTCACTTTTTTATCTACTAGATCGGTAAATTTCCCTTTGTAGCGAGTTGCCTTTACAAGGTGATTATCGACCCAATGATAGTTTCCTCCACGAGGTTTTCCCATAAGCATAGAGTGATATTTAAAACCGTGTTTGTTTAACCAAGTTTCGGTTACTTCTCTATGTGCTTCGGTACGTGATGTAAAAAAACAGATAATATGACCGTCATCATACCATTTGTTCAGGGTTTTTAAGGCATCCGGAAATGGCTCGCAAGTTGCCATGCGTTCTGGTTCCTCATTTGGGACGTCTTCAGTGATGGTTCCGTCAATGTCAATAAGGTAATTTTTAATTCCTTTTGGTAAAATAGGACTCACATGAGATCCTTCCTCTACCTTTTTATGTAATAATTCTTCTACGTCCTCTTTTTTCATTATGCTTCGTTCTTCCAGTTTAATCTATCCATTTGGTTAAATGGCCAGGGTGCTCCATTGTTTTCGATATTGGTCATGGTAACATTTAATTCATTTGGGGCTGCCGATTGTTCCATGACGAGATATTGTCTCATATCCATAATAATGGACAGCGGATCAATGCTCACAGGACAAGCTTCAACACAGGCGTTACAAGTTGTACATGCCCAAAGCTCCTCGCGTGAAATATAATCGTCAAGCAATTGCTTCCCGTCGGGTTTAAACGTTCCGTTTTTATCTATATTCTTACCAATTTCTTCTAAACGATCCCGTGTGTCCATCATGATCTTGCGCGGGGATAATTTTTTACCCGTTTGATTGGCTGGACATTCGCTGGTACATCTACCACACTCGGTACACGTATAGGCGTTAAGGAGTTGAATTTGTGTTAAGTCTATAACATCACTCGCTCCAAATTTTGCGGGAGCTTCGGCACCTTCTGGTGGCGCTGCGAATGGATCTACATTTGGGTCCATCATCATTTTTACTTCCGCAGTAACCGCATCATTATTTTTAAACTGGCCTTTAGGTGTTAATTTTCCGAAGTAAACATTGGGAAAAGCCAACATGATATGAAGGTGTTTCGAAAAGTATAAATAATTTAAGAAAACGAGAATACCCAAAATATGAATCCACCATGCGCTACGCTCAATAATGATAAGGGTTGCTTCGGAAAGACCAGAAAACAAAGGTGCGATATACTGACTAACAGGAAACGAACCTGCTACGGTATAATGAGCTGCACCCAAATTTTGAAGTTGTAGGTCGGCTGCGTTCATAGTAAGAAACAATACCATGAGTACCATTTCGAAATAAAGAATGAAATTACCATCCTTCTTTGGCCAACCGGTCATTTCCTTTGACCAAAATCTTTTTATTTTCTGAATATTTCTTCGTGTCCAAAAGATGATAACACCTATGAGAACAAGTAATGCGAGAATTTCAAAGGTTCCAATAAGGACGTTGTACACCACGCCCAAAGATGAAAAGATACGGTGCGTTCCGAAGAGTCCGTCGATAATGATCTCAACTACTTCAATATTGATCACGATAAAACCTACATAGACAATAATGTGTAGAAAGCCAGCAACGGGTCTCACGACCATTTTTGACTGTCCTAACGCAATGCGAAACACATTACCCATGCGTTCACCCTTATGGTCTGTTGCATCAACTGGTTTTCCGAGCTTGATATTTCGGATAACCTTTCGAATATTTTTTGTAAAGTAGCCAATACCTGCGGCAAGGGCTACAAGAAAAATTATGTTTGGTAGATATTGCATGCCTTATTTATTAGGATCCTCAGGTTCTTTATAGCCTTTGTCTCGTTTTCCAAAGAGCGAAAAATGCACATAGCGTTTCGGGTTCAATTTAAGATCCTGTAATAATTCTTCGAGTTGACGAGAAGCTCCCTCTAAATTCTCGTACATCGCTTCGTCTTTAAGTAATTTTCCAATGCTTCCTTCACCGTTTTCAATCCCTGCCATAATAGCATTCAGGTTTTTAGTAGCGTCTTCTATCTGCGCTACCATTTTTCCAGTGTCAATTTGAGCTAGTGAATCGGACAGGCGTGCAAAATTTTGAGAAGTGACATCTAGGTTGTCGAAGGTTCGGTTTAATTTTTCTTGATTATCCCCAAGTAGCACATCAGTTTTGCGAGTAATTCCTTTGAATGACGCCGAGGCATCTGCAATATTTTTAAGGGCTCGTTGTAGATCTTTACGTGCTTCTTCATCAATTACAGCTGTCATACTCAGCAACAAGGTGTCAACCGTGGCAAGTGTATTATTGACCTTGGCTTCTAATGGGCCCAAACGTGCTGTAACTGCGTCAAGCATACCTTGTTCAATTTCGCCACGTAGTGTATCTCCAGTTTTTGCAATGTTTTTTACATCGTATTCGGGAAAGATACCAACCGATTTTCCGCCTATTAATCCACTGCTGTATATACGGACAAGGCTGTTTTTTGAAAATTCAAAATCATTTTCAACGGTGAACTCTACGACGAGGCCACCACTATTACCAATAAATTTTATATCCTGAACTTTACCAACTTTTAAACCATTGATGGTTACGGGTGCCGCTTTGGCTAAACCTTCAACATTTGAATATTTAACGTAGAAAGTTCTATGTTTTTCTAAGAGATTAGTGCCTTTTAAGTAGTTATACCCAAAAATGAACAATAAGATCGCTCCAATGGCAAGAATTCCGGTTTTTACTTCTTTAGTAAGTCTCAAAAGGCTCCTTTTTTTATAATGTCAAATTTAACAATAAATATAGTGAATAGAGACATTAATTATTGCCTGATTGCAACACTTTCGAAAGATTTAACTTTTTACCATCCTTATAAGCTACAATGAAAGCTGAGCTGTACCCTTTCTCTTGTGCGAAGGTCTTCATCAATTGAATTTTATTGTAATCATTGGTACTTCCGTAGAAATATTTATACAGCTTGTTTTCGGTATCGCGGCTAATTTCTTTTAAACCTTTAAAATTTTGAGGCTTGGGATCCAGTTTTTTACTACTCGCTGCCAATTGCACTTTAAATGTAATGCCTTCGTAGATCTTTTCTTCAGTGGTATTTATGGCATTTTCTATTTCAGCTTCCGTGATCACTGGGTTTTGCGCATCTTCAGTAGCCAATGAAATGTTCTCTTTATAAGTAATGATGCCCTTTGCAATTTCCTGTGCTAATTCTTTTCTGCCTTTTTTTGAGTTGATATATGGCCCCTCACTATTATTGGTAAGAAATCCTAATTCAATCAGTACGCTTGGCATATACGAACTGTGTAACACCCAGAAGGGCGCCGAACGTACACTGCGATCTTTACGTTTTAGGTTATTGACCATATTATTTTGGATAAGACCAGCCAGCATAATACTTTGATCAAGGTATTCTTCCTGTATTAAAGTGAGTCCGATAAGTGATTCAGGCGACGTAGGATCAAAGCCAGCATATTTTTCTTCGTAATTATCTTCTAAAAAGATCACTTCATTTTCTTTCTTGGCAGTTTCTAAGTTTTTACCAGATTTATCGACACCCATTACAAAGGTCCCTGCACCATATGCTTGCGTATTGTGTGAATCGCAATGTATTGATACAAAGATGTCAGCATCAATTTTATTGGCAATAGGCCCTCGGTCATACAGTTCGATAAAAACATCGGTTTTTCGCGTATATACAACTTTGATGTCTGGATGTTTCTCTAAAAGCTTACCAACTTGTAACGTCACGTCTAAAACAATGTCTTTCTCGTAGAAGCCATTACCTCGGTTTCCTGAGTCTTTACCACCATGCCCAGCATCGAGTACGACTATAAAGGGTTTTGTGGTATCATTTTGGCCAATAGTAAAAGCCGAAAGTAAAAAGATACAAACGGGTAGTAAGAAAAGTAATTTTTTATTCGTTGTCATAACAGGTATAACGTAGGTTGAAATTTGATATTTTAAAAATATGGCATAAAAAATATGCTTACTTTTGGACTTTCAAAAACTAAGCCAAAACTACAAATTATTAGGTTCGGGACATTGCAGACATTAAAACAATCTTACTTAGTTATCACCATCTGCTTGTTAATAAGCAGCAGCCTAGTGTATTCACAAGATATTCCGCCAAAAAATGAAGTAGACCTGCCCGCTGTTGATACTACGGAAATCAAAAATGTTTCTTTCGACCAAATTCTTTCAGAAAAGAATGAAAAAATCACCGATACGGTAAAAAAGGATACGGTAAAGCTAGCGCCAGAAGTGCTTGATAATATTGTTGATTATTACGGAGAAGACTATGTGTACCTCGATCGAAAGGAAAACAAGGTATATTTATACAACAAGGCCTATGTAATTTACGGCGATGTACGTATTGACGCAGGATTGATCATTATAGACAATGAAAAGAATGAGGTTTACGCCAAGGGAATAGACAGTATGGGCGTTTATAGCCAGTCTCCTGTTTTTGTGCAAGGTGCTAATGAAGTAAGACCCGATTCAATTCGCTTTAATCAAAAAACTGAAAAAGCGCTTGTGTATAACTCACGTACAGAGCAAAACGGGTTTAAGGTAATAGCTGAAGTCACAAAAAAAATTAATGATTCGGTTGTTTTTCTTCGGAATGTAAAATTTACTACTTCAACGAATATTGATGACCCTGAATATTATTTCTATACACGAAAAGCGAAATTTGTTCCTAAAAAGAAGATCGTTACAGGTCTTACCAATATGTATATAGCCGATGTGCCAACTCCTATTGGGCTCCCGTTTGCGTTTTTCCCGTTAACTGAAGATCGCACCTCCGGCTTTATTATTCCTACTATAGGTGAGAATAGTAATCGCGGTTTCTTTTTTCAAAATGGGGGTTATTATTTTGCGATCAATGATTATTTAGATTTAACCCTCTTGGGCGATTATTACACCAATGGTAGTTATGGACTTAGAGCAGAATCTGCATACGCCGCGCGTTATCGTTTTAGTGGAAATGTAAGTTTGCGTTATGAAAGCCTTCTTACTAGTGAACGCGGCTTTCCAAATTTTGAGCAAAGTTCTGTTTACAATATTCGATGGAGCCATAATCAAGACCCAAAATCGAATCCCAGTTCGCGTTTTGCAGCCTCTGTGAATCTAGGAAGTAGCACCTATTTTAGGCAGTCGGTTAACCAAACCAACAACGCAAGTGCTTTGGTAAACACACTTAATTCGTCAGTTTCCTATTCAAAGACCTTTGATGGAGAGCCTTCAGTAAATTTTACGATCGCAGGAACGCACACCCAAAACACCAATACAGAGCAAATAACCATGTCTTTGCCTAATATTAATGCAAGTGTTTCTAGGATCTTTCCGTTTGCCCCTAAAGACGGTGTTAAGAAAGGAATTATAGAGAATATCAACTTTCAATACGATGTAAGTGCTAGAAATCAGTTTACCATTCAGGATTCCTTATTTTTTAAGCCTGAAATGTTCCGAGCTGCTGAAATTGGCGCGAGGCACACCATTCCGGTTACAACCAACTTTAAGATCTTTAATTATTTAAGCGCTTCCGCAGGAACAACCTATCAAGAAACTTGGGTTGGAAAGACCATCAGCAGAGAATATGACGAAACTCTCGACGGCGGTACTGGCGGTGTTGTTACAGATACAATTAGTGGATTTGATGCCTATAGAACCTATAATTTTTCAACAAGTCTAGGAACTACCCTCTACGGTATTTTTAATTTTGGTGATGATAAAAAGATCCAAAAGATACGTCATGTGGTTCGGCCTTCGGTAGGTTACAGTGTTAATCCAGCTTTTGATGAGTTTTACGATTCCTATACGATTCCAGCAGCACAAGCTGCAGACCCAGATGTGAGTGATGAGTTAATTCAGTATTCACGCTTTGAAAATAGCTTATTTGGTGCTCCTGGGCGTACATTTTCTAGTAGTATATCTATGGCGCTGAGTAATACCTTTGAAGCCAAAGTACGCGACAAAGACACCACCGCGACCGAGGCAAAGAATGTTACTTTATTAAACAATTTAAACTTTAGAACAGCCTATAATCTCGCAGGTGATTCATTGCAATGGAGTCCGTTGCAATTTACAGGAAGCATTCCCATAGTGCCTAAATTAGATTTTAATTTTAGCGGAACTTTAGATCCTTACGCCTTAGACAATAGCAACCAACGCATTGATGTTTTCAACATTGAAAATGGCGGAAGTTTATTTCGTTTTGAACGGGCTAACGTAAGTGTTAACTATAGTTTTTCAAGTAAAGATTTTGAAGGAAAAGGCGGCGAATCTGACGATGAAACTTTTAGGAATGGAGGACGAAAAGACGATCTTTTTGGGGAAGCAACCAATATTGACGATGGTGATATTTACAAGGAAGATGATGATAAAGAAGTTAGAACCCGTAATTGGTACGACTATGATATTCCATGGACACTTCGACTGGCCTACACTATAACTTATGAGAACAGCAGGCGACAAAATGAAATATCATCGCAGTCGCTTATGTTTAGCTCTAACTTAGAGCTCTCACCGCGTTGGACCGTTGGGATGTCGTCGGGTTATGATTTTAAACAAAAAGGGATCACGTCAACACAATTTCGTTTTCAACGGGATCTGGAAAGCTGGAAAATGTCTTTTAACTGGACGCCAATTGGAGCGTTTAATACATCCTGGTATTTTTACGTCGGAATTAAATCGTCTGTGTTAAGCGATATCAAGTATGATAAACGAAGAGAGCCAGATCAAGGCTTATAACAATTTATATTTCTGAAAATTATGTCAAAAAAGATCATCAATACATCAAAAGCGCCTGCACCAATCGGAGCATATAGTCAGGCTGTATTAAAGGGAAATATGTTATTTACTTCCGGCCAGATCGCTATTGATCCTGCAACTAGTGAGTTGATAAACGGAACTGTTTCCGAAGAAACCGAACAAGTGATGAAAAACTTAAAAGCAGTCCTTTCTGAAGCAGGTATGACTTTCGAAAACGTGCTTAAAACATCTATTTTTATTGCAGATATGGAAGATTTCGCTGCTATCAATAAGGTTTACAGTACCTATTTTGATGAGGCTACAGCTCCAGCAAGAGAAACGGTAGAAGTAGCCAATTTACCTAAATATGTAAATGTGGAGATCTCAATGATCGCGGCTTTGTAACTCATAAAACGGTTCCTTTGTTTGCTCAGGAAGTACAAATAAACGTACCTCTAATTGTCATCGTCTTGTTTTACGCCGTCCTTGTTAAAATTTACCGGGAAACTATTATCATCTGGCAGCACAGGAATTTCTTCCTCTTTGGCACGGGTTAGCTTCTTATTGAATAAGCGCTGCATTAATTCTTTCATGGTATCAAAATCTACCGAATATGAAACCCCTGCTCCTTGTTCAAAGATTTGATCTTCTCCAATAAATTGAATATCTCCCTGTCTATTGAAGAATTTCATCCGCAGACTTCCGTCTTCATTGATCAGCCATTGCACTTCTAGGTCGCCGGCAATAGCAGATTCGCTCGCTCCGCCAACAGGTACTCCCACTTTTCCGTTGATAAGAACACGTTCGCTAACTTTTGTTGAAAAAGTGATCCCTACCCTATCTGAGGTCTCTTGATTGGGTGATTTACTCCCCGTTTGGTAATCTAAACCTACCTTAAACTTATTATCTTCATCGGCGAAGAGTTGATTTACGAGACCCGAAACACGATCGGCAAGTAAACTGCTTCCAAAAGTACCAGCTCCTTCATAGTTATCATTTACAAAGGAGTTATTAGCAACCAGGAATAAAGCTTGTTTTTGTCGTTCTTCTTCGTTTTGAAGTTTAAAATCTAACTCACTCTTTACAATAGAACTTACCCGCGGAAAATCGACTCTAAACTTAAGGTCTGGCTGAATCAGTTCGCCTGTAAGATCAACATAGACATTTACTGGGATATCCCTGTTAAATGATGGGTTGTCTAGTAAGATCGACGGATTTGCTTCTGTTTTGTAAACAGCGCTTAAGTTGAGAATGGCTCGTTCTGGACTACCTTCCCACACAATACTTCCCCCAGATTCCACTGCTATCTTTCTTTGTATGAGTCCGCCATACCTAAAATCATATATTCCTTCAATCACCAAAAAGTCACCCCACATTCTAAATTTCCCCAATGTATTGATCTCCAAAAGCAAAATTCCAGCTCCGCGTCCTGTAAGTGTTGAATTATTCACTTGATCAACCACTACTTCCACTTCGGCATTTTCGTTAATATCGAGTTCAAAATTTAGCGATAATCCTTTGATCTCTTCTGTTACAACCTGTTCTCCACTAATACGCGCGCGTTTTTCTTCCGGAGATAAAAAGTGAATAAAGGAATCATCACCAATAGATTCGGTGTCGCTAATCGGAATTTTAAATGTGGTACCTCTTTCGGTGGTAGCAACAACATCAACGACGAGTTCATCTATAGGTCCTGCAATATTGGCGGTACCACTAATAAAGGCAGTTCCGTAGTATAAAGCATCTTCTTCAGGCGGAGTATCGAGCACTAATAAACGATCGGTCTCTATGGCCAGATCGAGTTCCCAGTCGCCAAAATTTTTATGCGTTGCAAAACCTTCAAATGTACCTTCAGTGTCATATTTAGTATCAGTAATAGTGGTTTTTAGAACGGCAATTTTATCTTTGGTAACAACCAATTGCGTTCCATCGTTTAAATTGAAATCTGTATTCAGATAGGGAACCTTTAAGCCGCTATTCTGAAGGTCAAAACGCCCTTTAATATCTGGAGATCTATAGTCTCCCGAAACCTTTGCGGAGCCTGTTATAAAGCCTCGAATATCTGTGATCACGTCACCGCCAAACGGACTAAACGCTTGCATGTTGAATTCATTAAGATCTACATTTAGATCAATGGTTGGATTTTTAGGGGAAACATCAATTTTACCAACTGCGTTAATAGATTTAATATCTTTATTGGTCAGTGTTGTGTTAATATCGTATTTCGTTAGATCGCTATTACCGCGCACTTTAATATCAAGATCTCCAAAAGGAACTTCATTAATGATCACTTCATCTACAAACAAAGCCGCATTTGGATAATAAAGGCCGTTTTTTTGAAGCAGGTCTAAACTTCCGTTAATATTTCCAGTAAGTCGCAAGCTATCTACATACGGGGTAATATTGCCCAGATTTACGTCTTTAAATCGAACTTTTACATTTTTATAAGTGGAATCGGAAAGTGCTCCTGCTAATTGAATGAGCTCATTTTCATGGCTTAACACTAGCGAATCGATACGAATGCTCTTAAATTTGTCATCAAAAACGACCTTGTTTTGTTGATTGTTGTTTTCATTGATATACCAAACCTTGTCCTTATAGGTAATATCAGATTTTTTAACACCTACTACCGACTTCCCATTTTGATTAATCGTGTGATAGAGCGACAAGTTGAAAAGATCTTCTTTGCGCGTCCCTCCTTTAAATTCAGATCGAATATACAGTGTGTCATGAAGTGTTTTATTGATCAAACTGAAATCTACAACTTCATATACACCCGTATAAATTGAATCTACAGAAACATACGTATTATAGAGCGGGTTGTTATTATCTACCTGCACATTCACCTTTCCTAAGTAATTTTTAAAAAGTAATATTTCAGGAGAGCGAAAGTCTAGTTTGAATTTTGATTCATCTGAAGAAACGGAACCTTTGATCTGAGTGTTTTCACCCAGTTGCAGGTCTGGAACAAAGAGGTCCACAACCTTATTGTAAACAGTGAAGTTATAGTCGATAAACTGATTGGTAGTTACTTCCGAAGGAATATAATTTGTGTAAATACTTCCAATACCGTTCTGAAACAAATTTGGAATATCCTCTATCAAAAAATTTCCAGAGATCTTACCATTGATGATATCTGGAGATTTAATTTCTATGGTTCGAAGTTCATTTTCAAAAGACGACAAAATTAAGAAATCAGCAAAGAAAAAATCGTCTGCTTCATTTTGATAAAATGTATTATTAAATTTAATTGTCCCTACGGCATCATCTATGCTCGTTCCGTCCATATCCATAATGACCTTACCAGAGAAAACAGATACGCTGTCTCGTTTAAACAAGTTTAATTTGTTTAGTTCGGCATATTCAACATTTGCCTCAAAATCGTATTGATTAAACTGTTTTGAAGCGTCGATCAAACCAGTAAAATCGAGCTTTAAATTGGGGTCATCTATGGTTAAATTACCATTAAATAATGGATTTCGGAGGTTACCTGAAACCTTTATTTTTTGATAATTGTAGCCTTCAAAGTTAAAAACAGTGATAGAGCCATTAACCTCTGTATTTACTGTGTTTTGAGTAAAACCGCGGCCTTTTAAATTAAGATCGGCTGTTGTTTTTCCCAGAGAAGTAGTGCCTACTATCTTTCCTAGGTTAAACTGATCAAGTTTAATGTTTCCTTCGTAGTAGGCATTTTCAATATCGTCGAGATTACCCAGTTTTGCATTGGCTGTTACATTTCCAATAGCACTTCTTAAAACAGTGTTCGTTGTTAATTCTGGTCCGTTGATACGCGTAGTACCTACAAAAGTGACTGTTCCAAGAGGTTTTATTTGTTCAGGTAAGATATTACCGAGCACACGCGGCATAAATCTACGCAGCTCGTAATAGCTGGTATTGATGTTGTGATTTTTAAGCTGGATATCGTAAAGCTTTTCTTTGTCTAATAAGTTTATAAAGGTGAAATCTCCTGTAATACGCGAATCACCCGTATTCAGGATGACGTTTTCAAAATCAAAATTGTTTAAAGTTCCTTTAAAATTACCATCAACTGAAATGATCTGATCCGGTCCAAATTCATTATATAAGGTATTGAGGTCATTTGTGGCTATTTGCGTGTTTTTTAGATCGGCTATGATCTCAACAGTATTGTTAAAATCACCAAAGCCAGTGGCTCCGTGATTCAATATAACGGTTCCATTAATGGTTGAAGCTTCAGTTTCTAAGGTGATGTCACTTAATTCTAACTTTTCAAGTGTATATAAAATGCCTCCTTTTAGGTTTTTTATATCAAAGCCGAAGTCGGTTTTTGTACTGAATTCTTCCAATTGAGCTTCTACATCAGGACCTGTGATCTTAAAGTCGTCTGCCTGAAGATTTACGTCTGTAAGCTCTACTAAAATGGGGTCTTCTTGATTTTCATCAGAAATGCGAACATGGCTATCGGTTAAGCGAAGATCATTTCCGAAGAGAGAAAAAACATTACCACTTGGTTCGCCTGTATTAAATTTTTCGGCAAAAATGTTCAAATTATCATCTTCCTCTCCTTTATATGTCTTAACATAAAGTTTAGCGTGGCTTAGGTCGATATTTCCAAAACCAAGATCACCAGCAATTAAATTTCTAAAGCTTAGAATGTTAGTTTGAAGTTGCTCGGCATAAATAAGAGTATCTTGATGATGGTCTTCAATATAGATCTCTCTAATATCAACTTCACCCTTCCAATTGAGACCTAAACGTTCAATATTGATGTCGGTTCCGTAGGTTTCGTTTAGATCGGTTGTTACCTTTGTAGCAATGTATGTTTGTACCTTCGGAATAGAAAGAATAATAACCATAAGCACAAGCAGCAAGACGATGATTGCGAAGGTTCGAACTATTATTTTTCTTAATTTTTTGATACGCTTTTAATGTTTTAATTTTACTACCAATTAATATGCCTATTTTACCGTGAACAAAACTAATTGTTATATCCTTGGAATTGAATCATCCTGTGACGACACAGCGGCAGCCGTAATCAACAACGGTGTTGTACTTTCTAATGTTGTTGCAACACAATCAATTCATGAAGAATACGGCGGAGTTGTCCCCGAGTTGGCTTCTCGTGCGCATCAGCAAAACATAGTTCCGGTAATTCATCAAGCGTTGCTCAAGGCAAATATCGATAAAAAACAGCTAAGTGCCATAGCTTTTACAAGGGGTCCAGGATTAATGGGATCGTTGCTTGTAGGAGCCTCATTTTCAAAGTCTTTGGCTATGGGATTGGGTATTCCATTGATCGCTGTAAACCACATGCAAGCACATATTTTGGCTCATTTTATTAAAGCCGAAGGACAAACAGCTCCTAACTTTCCATTTCTTGCACTCACAATTAGTGGAGGGCATACTCAAATTGTAAAGGTGAATCACTTTTTTGATATGGAAATTATTGGAGAAACAATTGATGATGCTGTTGGGGAAGCTTTTGATAAATCGGCAAAAATACTCGGACTCCCCTATCCTGGAGGTCCGTTGATTGATAAATATGCCCAGAAAGGTGACCCGAAGAGATTTCCTTTTACAAAGCCCAAAGTAAAACCAATGGATTTCAGTTTTAGTGGCTTAAAAACAGCAGTGCTATATTTTGTACAACGTGAAACCGAAAAAAATCCCGATTTTGTCAAAGAGAACCTGGAAGATATCTGTGCAAGTTTGCAATACACTATTGTATCTTATTTAATTGATAAACTAAAAAACGCGGTAAAAGCAACCGGTATCAAGGAAATTGCCATAGGAGGCGGTGTTTCGGCAAATAGCGGAATTAGAGCTGCTTTAAAAGATGCCGAAAAACGATATGGCTGGAAATCTCATATCCCAAAATTTGAATATTGTACCGATAATGCCGCAATGATCGCGATGGTAGGCGAATTAAAATTTAAAGAAAAACTGTTTGCAGAAAATGATGTTGTTGCTAAAGCCCGAATGAAACTTTAAATAAAGCAGACGATACTCCAAAATTAATCCATTAACTCACTAATTCATTATTTTGAATCTATTTTATAATAAAAATATAGCCCCAACCGACAAACAAGTGCTTTTTGATAAAGAAGAGAGTCGGCATATTGGCAAAGTATTGCGTAAACATGAGGGTGATTTATTAGACTTAACGAATGGTCAGGGTTATTTTTTTAAGGCTCGTCTTGTTTTAGTGAGTCCTAAACAATGTGTGGCGGAAATAATATCTTCTGAATTGCAGCCGCAACTACATTATCATTTACATTTAGCCGTTGCTCCCACAAAGTTAAATGATCGCTATGAATGGTTTCTCGAAAAAGCCACTGAAATAGGCGTAAGTGAAATTACACCAATTATCTGTGATCACAGCGAACGCAAAGTCATTAGACCAGAACGTTATGAAAAGATCATTATTAGCGCCATGAAGCAGTCGATTAAAGCCTATTTACCCGTATTAAACCCAGCTATTTCCTTAAATACTTTTTTATCTTCGGAAGTAAATCCGCAACAACAAAGTTATATCGCGCATTGCGAGGATGATCAAAAACAATCTTTAAAATCGGTCCTCAAACCGAAAGAATCGGTTTTAATTTTAATAGGACCTGAAGGAGATTTTTCCGCTTCAGAAATAAAAAAGGCGCTACATCTTGGTTATAAACCCATTAGTTTAGGCGATAGCCGACTACGAACCGAAACAGCGGCAATTGTTGCATGTCATAGCGTTGCTTTTGTAAACGAAGACTTATACTAGTCCGTTATTTTAGTCGGATAAATACGTATTATAGCGTTGCTAATAGGTAAAAAGGTGCATTTCATCGAAAATAAGAGTTAATTATCGGCTAAATAACCATAATTTAACATTTCAAGTGTCTATTTGTCGTTTGTATTCTATAGTTTTGTCTTATCATTCCCCAATGAACCCCAAATTGTTATCATTGAACCCCATTTTATGTCTATTTCAGCCCTTAAATACGGAAGAACTATAACGTCTTCAGTCGATTCTATTACCAATAATATTGAAGTTATTGATGCGATAGATTCTGTAGAAGCATTTAGTTTAGAGTTAGTACACACCACAAAACATGCCATCGCAATCGAAGCAGATTGGTTGGATTTCACACATGAGCTTGGTCGTGGCATTTTTAATAAAATTTAGTCTAAAGTACTAGGTTGTATATTCTGTTTTGTATTTTTGAAACAGTATGCGCTCAATCCTATTTTTAATTTTTCTTTTTTTTCTAAAGGCCAATTCTTTTGGTCAAGAAATTGCTGTGCTGCAATATGGCGGCGGCGGCGATTGGTATAGCAATCCTACTGCCCTATCCAATTTAGCGAAGTTTTGCAACGAACAAGCAAATACAACAATAAATGAAAAAACGGCAACGGTAACACCAGAGAGTATAGATCTCTTTGATTACCCGTTTATTCATATGACCGGTCACGGAAATGTTTTTTTTACTTCGGAAGAAGCAGAAAACATTCGAACCTATCTACTAAGTGGTGGTTTTTTGCATATTGATGACAATTATGGTATGGATGAATACATTCGAAAAGAACTCATTAAAATATTTCCAGAAAAACAGCTAAAGGAATTACCTGGAAATCATCCTATTTTTAATCACAAATTCGCGTTTCCACAAGGCTTGCCTAAGATCCACGAGCACGAAAATGCCAGACCACAGGCCTTTGGCTTCTACAATGAAGACCGTTTGGTGCTATTGTACACATTTGAAAGTGATCTGGGAGATGGCTGGGAAGATCCCGAAGTTCATAATGATCCACAAGAAGTACGCCTTAAAGCTTTGCGTATGGGAGCCAATATTGTAACCTACGTTTTTGAAAATTAGCCTTATGATTATAAGTTATTATTGTTCTTCTTGTAAAAAAGACAACTATATTAAAACCAAAACAACTAATAGATTTGATCTAGAACGTGAACTTGGATCTGATGAAATTGCCAGAAACTGTGACCACTGTGGTACGTTCGAAAAGAAACATTTAAATCGGCTTCACGCTGAGCCTGCCAAATATGTGCTTTGGTTATGTATTGCCCTAGCTATTGTTCTTACCTTGTTGGTCTTCTATTTCGGTTTTATAGCAGTAATAACAGTGTCTTTACCTATATGGATCTACTTTGAGGCGCAAAAAAAAGCGAGCCAATTTAATAAAGCGGTTCTAACAAGAAGGCTAAAAAAATGAATGAGCAGCACACGCATCGCTCTACGCCGTTTTCAGAAAGGAGAAAGGAGATTACTATTATTTGTGACGGACTCGGTAGTCCGGCAAATATTGGAGCTTTGTTTCGTTTGGGAGATGCCTTCGGAATAAAAGAGATCATTTTCTGTAATGCAACCATTGATGTATCCAGCAACCGATTAAAGCGCACAGCGCGTAATACCATTGCTTCTATACCGTATCGTTCTTCCGAAGATATAATGCAAGAAATCAACCAATTTAAGCAAAAAGGCTGTCAAGTTGTAGCTCTCGAGATCACTAGTGATAGCATTCCTATCAATACATTTACAACCGAAACTGATGCGGGCCTCGTTTTGGTCATTGGTAACGAACGCCGTGGAATTTCAGCAGAAGTATTAGCTTTAACACCCGCAGTACATATTGAAATGTTCGGACGCAATAGCAGTATGAATGTCATTCAAGCAACTGCCATTGCCTTGTATGCACTAACTCTGTAGTTTTTATTCTGGGAAACCTATAAAATAATAGGTACCAATAACCGCGGCAATCAATACAATTAAAACGATTATAATAAAACCTGCGCCAACACGTGTTTTTTTGTTGTCCTGTAAAAGATATTCTTCCGTTTCGTTTTCTGGGTCTTTAACAATCATAATTTGTTTTTTCTTTTCAAGATACAAAATCAACTTGTTACTCACTTGTTGTTTGCTTGAGTTTAAGGTTAATTTAACGTCCCTTTATTATAATATTATAGGCGAAATGATTGTGAAAATATTAATATTGATAACTAGCTATTATACTATATTTACTACGTGAAAAAAGAATCAAAAGCAATTGCTCTAGGTATTTTAAAAGCCGTCGCTGTTATAGTGGGCGTGCTTATGCTGTGTTGGTTTTTGTATCAAATACAGGCACTTATCCTTTATATAGGAATTGCCGCGGTAGTTTCTTTAATTGGGAGGCCAATAATGGTATTTTTAAAGGACAAACTTAAATTCTCAAGAACATTAGCAGCACTTACCACTCTATCTATGGTGATTGCAACGATAGGAATGCTCTTTTGGATCTTTGTTCCTATCATTGTAGAGCAGAGTAAAAATATAGCAGAGATCGATTTTGAATTGGTTAAGAGTGATCTGAATGAGTTGAGTATGCAGGCTTCAGACTACCTCGGGGTAGAAAAGATTAACTTATTTGAGGCAATAAAGCGAACACAATTTGTTTCTAATTTTAATATGGAAGCCATTCCCGATTTTATTGATATTTTCTTCGGAAGTATTGCTGCAACGGTTATTGGACTTTTTGCTGTCTTGTTTATTTCCTTTTTTCTATTAAAGGATGACAAGATGATTCCTATGGTGGTTACCGCTTTTGCAAAGCCCGGACGCGAAAAACGATTTATACTTGTACTAAATAAGACTAAACTGCTTCTTTCGAGGTATTTCCGCGGACTCTTGTTTCAAATCTTAATTCTCACCTTGTTTTATTCTGTGCTGTTACTGGTCTTTGGAATCGAAAATGCCATAGCTATTGCACTTATATGTGCTTTTTTAAACATAGTTCCTTATTTAGGACCGTTGATCGCTGGCGGACTGATGCTGCTTATTGTTATTTCCAATAATTTGGCAGCCGACTTTTCGTCAGAACTTCTCCCCGTTCTAATCTATGTATTTATTGGTTATTGTCTTGCTCAACTATTTGACAATTTGATCACCCAACCCGTCATATTCGGAAAGAGTGTGCGCTCGCATCCATTAGAAATATTTATAGCCATTTTGGTTGGAGGTTATCTATTTGGAATTCCAGGAATGATTCTAGCTGTACCCACATATACCGCCGTAAAAGTGATCGCTAAAGAATTTTTATCTGAATACAAAATTGTTAAACGTCTTACTAAAAACTTGTAGTATCACTTTCAATAATAATATATTAAAGCCTAAAATTCAGGAATTTATAATAAATTTTTCTGAATCAATATCTACCTTAGCACTACGCGGAACTTCCTTTGAAGGAGTCACAACTAAAGACGTCATTCAGCAAATTGAAAGTAGGCGAAAAGCCGAAAAAAAGTTGCCACTTTGGTTTTCTTCGGAAGGGATCTATTATCCGCCAAAACTCAATATTGAACAAACCTCTTCCGAAATTACAGCCAAATATAAAACAGCGCTTGTTCGAGCCAAATCACTTATTGATATTACAGGAGGTTTTGGTGTAGATAGCTATTATTTTTCTAATCAGATTGACAGGGTTGTGCATTGTGAAGAAAACACTTCGCTTTCTGCAATTGCAGAACACAATTTTAAACAGCTAAAAGCAAACAATATAGAAGTGATTGCTGGCAACGGACTCAAGTATGCCATGCAACAACATTTTGATGTGATCTATGTCGATCCCTCGCGAAGACATGCCTCAAAAGGTAAAGTTTTCTTTTTGTCAGATTGCGCACCAAACATTCCTGAGCAATTAGACAAGCTTTTATTGCATTGTGATACTTTGATGCTAAAAACTTCTCCCATGTTAGATATTTCTGTGGGATTGAGTGAATTGTCTCATGTCTTTGAAATACACATTGTTGCTATTGATAACGAAGTCAAAGAATTGATTTGGTTAATAAAAAAAGACGGAGGCGATAATTTACTTATCAAAACTGTAAATCACACCAAGGATGGGCTGCAATTATTTGATTTTGATTGGAATGATACCACGGAAGCCTCTTATAGCCTGCCATTATCTTATTTGTATGAACCAAATGCGGCTATCATGAAAAGTGGGGCATTTCAGCAGGTATCAAAGGTATTCGATTTAGGCAAACTACATATAAATAGTCATTTGTATACAAGTAACACCTTAATCGAATTTCCAGGCAGAAGATTTAAAATAGAACAGCAACTGCCCTATTCAAAAAAAGCGATAAAGCAGCTGGGTTTGTCAGGGAGAATTCATGTGAGTACTAGAAATTTCCCAATGTCAGTTGCAGAACTGCGAAAAAAATGGAAATTAAAGGAAGGTGGCGACCAATATCTGTTTTTTACCACCGACTTGGAAGATAACAAGATTGTATTGCTGTGTAAAAAGGCTTAAAACGAAAAGCTAAAGGGTTGAAATTCTTTACTCTGCAAAAAAGCGATAAAAAAGCCTATAATTTGTTTGCGTTATAAGGATTGAAGACATACATTTGCACTCGCATTTTAGAAGAACACGTTCATAAAATATTGGAGAGGTGCCGGAGTGGTAACGGAGCAGATTGCTAATCTGTCAGCGCGTAAGTGCTGCCCGGGTTCGAGTCCCGGTCTCTCCGCAAAAGTGTTGATAAATTACCTTTCAACGCATTTAAAAGAAAATTTGTTTTACTTTTGTCAAACAGAATTTTCGGGGTGTAGCGTAGCCCGGTCATCGCGCCTGCTTTGGGAGCAGGAGGTCGCAGGTTCGAATCCTGCCACCCCGACAAAAACCGAACGTGAGTTCGGTTTTTTTGTTTACATGTTTTGATTTCGTAGTTGTCAAAACAGGTTTAAATTATAACTACGGGCTCGTAGCTCAGCTGGATAGAGCACCTCCCTTCTAAGGAGGCGGTCACAGGTTCGAATCCTGTCGGGCTCACTTAACTCGAAAAGTCTGCACAAATGTGCAGACTTTTTTGTTTTCCAGAGAAACGAAGACGCAGTCTTAGTGTTTCGGAGGAAAACAAAAAAAGAATCACGCGACAAGCGTGATAGACTTTTCATTTTCAAGCGGGAGTCTACTCAGGATCACGAAGTAATCCTTTTAAAATAGCAAGCTTTGGTTTTTAAGGTCTGAAGGAAAAAAAAGAATCACGCGACAAGCGTGATGGACTTTTCATTTTCAAGCGGGAACCTACTCAGGATCACGAAGTAATCTTTTTAAAATAGCAAGCTTGGTTTTTAAGGTCTGAAGGGGAAAAAAGAATCACGCGACAAGCGTGATGGACTTTTCATTTTCATGCGGGGGCCCAATCAGGATCAGCGTAGCTAATCCTTTTAAAATCGCAAGCTTGGTTTTTAAGGTTTGAAGAGGAAAAAAGAATCACGCGACAAGCGTGATGGACTTTTCATTTTCAGGCGGGAACCTACTCAGGATCACGAAGTAATCCTTTTAAAATAGCAAGCTTTGGTTTTAAAGGTCTGAAGGGAAAAAAAGAATCACGCGATAAGCGTGATGGACTTTTCATTTTCAAGCGGGAGCCTACTCAGGATCACGAAGTAATCCTTTTAAAATCGCAAGCTTTGCTTTTAAGGTTTGAAGGAAAAGAAAAAAAGAACAGCACTTCCCTCCTTTTTCTTAACTTTAGTGTTTTTTGCTACTGTCAATGAAAAAATATATCACCCTTTCGATCTTTATTGCAACGCTAGCTTCGTTCGCCCAGCAACAAAGACAGATCTCCTTTAATCATCTTTCGGTCAATGACGGACTCTCACAGAATAGTGTGGTTAGTATTGAACAAGACAGTACGGGCTATTTATGGTTTGCAACTCAGGATGGGCTCAATAAATATGACGGAAAGCAATTTATTCAATATCAAGCCTTTTTTGAAGATATTACACGTGATACTTATAGTAGATTAGGTAAAGTCTTCGTTGATAAAAATAATGAGATCTACATTATAACAATTAATGGAATACTCCAAAAGCTAGATAGAACCAACAATGCATTTACTGTAATTCCTGAATTTATCAACGCAGGAAGTATTTTTCGGGATTCTTATGATAAGATGTGGATCGGTACCTTCGGAAATGGGCTCTACAAGATTGAGGCGTCCGATACACTACAAGTTTTTCATAGCAAAGATATTCGAAAAGATGTCTATGCTATTTCAGAATACAACGGAAATACAGTAGTCGCCACTTCCGAAGACGTATATCTCTTTCCTCCAAACACACCACTTTATACGTCTATTGCTCCTAAAAAGACAAACTCGTTAATCAACTTTAGTAGTATTGCAACTACCGAAGATCAAACTTTGTGGGTGGGGAGTTTTGGTCATGGGCTCTTTAAAAAAACAGAACAAGATGATTATTTAGAGCCATTTCTTGGGTTTGGCAGTTCAAAAAGCCTTCCTGCAGATCTCAATATTGAAAGCTTATTGGTTGATAGCAAAGATCGTTTGTGGGTTGGCACCTACGGAGATGGTGCTTATTTGCTTGATTTTTCTTCAGAAGAAATTGTTCATTTTACACCAGAATCTCTCAATCCAACGGCCATTCACTATAACGACATTCTCTGTATATATCAAGACTATACAGGAACTATCTGGCTTGGAACCGACGGCGCGGGGTTAAGCTATTTTGATGAAAATCTCAATAAATTCAATGTTCTCACCAATTACCAAACGCCCAGTTTTGCCAATATTGACGTGGTAAGAGCTATTACCGTAACCGATGATCACACCATTTGGATCGGTACTTCAGGAAAAGGACTTACAGCTTATACACCTGCACAAGGGAAATATAGCGCCTATACAGAGGATGCAGCTCCACCCTATAAAATTCCGTCGAATAGGATCATGAGCCTTTTAAGCGATAAGCACGTGTTGTATATGGGATTTCAAGATGTTGGTCTTAGCATGCTCAAAAATGGTAAGATTACCAATTATAATCCCACTACAAAGCCTGCTTTAGAAGCAAGTACTATTTGGACCATTCACAAAGATCAGAATGAGCAAATTTGGTTGGGTACGGGAGATGATGGTCTTATAGCGTTTAATACGGAAGTAGGCAGCCTCAAACAGTTTCAAACAAGCGAAGATCCAAAAAGTATTTCTAGTAACACCATACGTGCGATCATAGACGGTGAGCCTGGTGAATTATGGATCGCCACCGAGGCAAACGGAATTAATCGTTTTTCAATCGCTTCGGAAACCTTTGAGCGTTTCGATCAAAAGCCTTTCCAAAACATTAAATCGCTGTATTATGAGTCTGGGTTACTTTGGATCGGTACCAACGGGCAAGGGCTGTATGCTTTTGATGTGGCTTCGGAAGAAATTCACCACTTTACAACTTCCGACGGACTGCCAAATAATGTGATCTATGGTATTCTGCCCGATGACTCTGGCAATTTTTGGCTTAGCTCTAATCGCGGACTCTCTAAATTTTCTATTGATCAACAAATGAAGCCAACGGTAGTCAATTATGATATGTACGACGGTCTGCAGTCTTTTGAGTTTAATACAGGAGCCCATTTCAAAGATCAAGACGGAACCTTATATTTTGGAGGCTTAAAAGGGATGAATTGGTTTCAGCCAAAAAACATTCATTTTAATACTTCTAAGCCCAAAACAGATATTACCGGATTAGAAATCTTTAATGAAACCTTTCCTTTAATACAAAATGCCTCCTATTCCTATAATCAAAATAATATTTCATTCACCTTTGCTGGTCTCCATTTCTCGCAACCAGAACGCAACAACTATAAATATCTTTTAGAAAATTACGATAATGTTTGGTCGAAAGCTACCACAACAAATTTTGCGCATTATGCAAAACTTCCACCTGGTGACTATACATTTAAAGTTGTTTCTAGTAATTATGATGAAGTTTGGAGCGATATCCCTGCCACCTATTCATTTACAATAAAAGCGCCCTGGTATTTCAATATTTGGGCAAAGATTATATACGTTCTGCTAGCGCTTACTGCAATATTTGTGGTCTATCATTATCTAAAGTCTCGTTGGCAAATGCAGTTGCAATTACGTCTAGAACATGAAGAGACAGAACGTTTAAAGAAGCTAGATGAACTTAAATCAAAATTATACACCAATATCTCACATGAATTTAGAACCCCTTTAACGCTTATTTCTGGCCCCGTACAACAACTTATTAGTAAAAGCGGATTAACCACTAATGACAAGAAGGCTCTTCAGGTTATAGAAGGAAGTTCACAGCGTATGTTGCGATTGGTCAATCAACTTCTCGATCTCTCAAAACTGGAAGAAGGTTCGGTTTCCTTGCATGTGACACAGCAAGACCTCACGCCTCAAATTACACAAATATTAGAAGCCTTTACCTTACAGGCCAAGGAAAAAGGAATCGATATAATTAGTCGCTTAGATGCGATCAACAATGCGTGGTACGACAAAGACGTGCTTGAAAAAGTTGTCTCTAATTTATTGTCGAATGCAGTAAAATATGCGCCAGAAAATTCAGCGATTGTGTTTACTGCGGAAAAAAGACACGACTATCTTCATATTGAAGTAGAAAATGATAATCAAACGCTTTCTTCCAAAGACATGGAAAAACTGTTCGTTCGCTTTTTTCAGGCCGATAAAAATACGCAGGGCGTTGGCGTAGGACTGGCATTGATCAAAGAGCTAGTGACACTTTCAAAGGGAAGCATTGAAGCAACTCGAAAATCGGCTAAGACTATTGTGTTTACCGCTATTTTACCCATTGCCAAAGAAAAGTATAATGCTAATTTGGTCGTTCCCAAAAAAAATGAATACGACTTTGTGACTGCTCCCACTCCAGAGATCTTTGAGATAAACTCTGAAGAAATACCAGTTCTTCTTATTGTAGAGGACAATTTGGAGATCAGAAAATACATAGTTTCACTTTTTTCAGAAAATGCAACCATCCTAGAGGCTGTAAATGGATTGGAGGCTGTTAAAATGGCCATTGAACACATTCCAGACCTAATTATTAGTGATGTGATGATGCCTGTGAAAGATGGTGTTGAAATGTGTAATGAGCTAAAAAAGGATACAAGAACGAGTCATATTCCTATCTTTTTACTCACAGCAAAGATTGGCGATACTGCTATTTTAGAAGGCCTACAAAGTAAAGCCGACGATTATATCACCAAGCCATTTAATGCTGAAATACTGAAACAAAAGGTGACTAATAAATTGCTATCCCGATTAGAACTTCGGAAAAAATACAGTCAGCATCTGTATTTAAGTCCGAAAGAGATCGCCTTTACCTCATATGACGAACAGTTCTTAGAACAACTTCAGCAAGTTATCGATAAACATATTACCGACCCCGAGTTTAAAAGTGAGACCTTTTCTGATGCCTTGGGGATGAGTCGTATGCAGCTGCATCGTAAGTTAAAGGCACTTACCAATTTGAGCACATCCGAATTTATAAGAATAGAGCGTTTAAAGGCTTCGCTTCCACTGCTAGAAAATTCGGGAATGACTATTTCCGAAGTTGCCTATAGCGTTGGCTTTAATACGCCCTCCTATTTTACCAAGTGTTTTAAAGAAGTCTACAACAAAACACCTGCAGAGTACGCAAGTGACCAAAATTGACGTCATGTTACATTTGATTGTTAGCGTGTTACAATATTGATACACCCCTTTCTACGAATCTCATACTTTTGATTTGTAGAAGTTATTTCATCCTTTTTTCGATTATTTCAGTAAAACCTATGACAAAGCCAAAAGCAGCATATGTTGGTGAAATAGATCCGTTGACCCCAGAGATTTATTTGAACATTGACCACCTAAAATGTGGATCATACAGCTTTCATTTTGTCCAAAAAGACAAGGTGATCAAAACTATTCAAATACATAAATCATAAGGATATGAAAACAATTTTTGTACTATGCATGCTTTTTACTGCAACAACCCTTTTTGCTCAAGTTGGTGTTGGCAATACAAATCCACAAGCCACTCTAGACATTTCGGCAACAAATGTAGCAGCCCCCTTAAATACAGACGGCATCTTGATTCCCCGTATTGATGATTTTCCAGCTACTACTCCAACTGCAGCTCAGGACGGCATGATGATCTATGCCACGGGAGCTGGCGCGGTGAGCCGTGGGTTTTATTATTGGGATCAAAACACGACTACCTGGCTTGTTTTGGGTGGCGCAAAAGCAATCAATGAATTAAGTGACGGTAGAAGCGACAACGATGGTAGTAACAACGGTTCTTCTATTTTCTTAGGAATAAATGCGGGATTAAACGATGATCAAGCCGATAATCAGAGTGTTGGCATCGGGTTTGAGGCGTTAGCCTCTAGTATAACCGGAGACGATAATATCGCCATTGGATATCAATCTCAAGAGAGTAATATCTCAGGTTTTTCTAATATCGGTATTGGAACCGAAACCCTATTTAATAATACTGCCAACGGAAATATAGCGATCGGTTTTCGCAGTTTATTTACAAATTCTTCGGCAAGTGATAATATTGCTATTGGCTTTTCATCCCTGTATGCCAATACAACGGGCGCTCAAAATGTGGGTGTTGGCTCGCAAACGCTTCAGAATAACACCACAGGGTTCTTTAATAATGCCTTCGGAAGATACGCCTTAGGAGGCAACACGACGGGCGCAGGAAATACGGCTGTAGGACATGGAGCTATGTTGCATAATGTGGTAGGGAATGACAATACGGTACTAGGATCTGGAGCCGGAGCAAATATTAACGGAAGCAATAATGTATACATTGGTCATAATGCTGGAAGACCCGCGAGTTTAAGCACCAACTTTGGAAATGTAGCGATAGGATATCTTGCAGGAAGCGGTTTAAACTATAACAATCAGCTCTTTATTGATAATTCCAATACGTCCAATCCGTTGCTTTGGGGAGACTTTGCCGCAGACCTTTTACGTGTCAATGGCGCCATGCAGGTTAACGTTCCAGGAAGCGGTGGCTATGCATTACCTTCGTCTGATGGAACCGCAGGGCAAGTATTGCAAACCGATGGTTTAGGGGCGGTAAGTTGGCAAAATGGTGGAAGCAGCAACACAGTAGCTTTAAAATTAATAAATAGTACGAGTATTACAAGCTACGCAAGTTTTCCTACGATCAATACCTTTACGTTTGATACAGAATTATTTAATGTTGGTGGAGGTGCTTATGTGCCAGGAACAGGAACCTATACTGTTCCCGAAGATGGAATTTACCAGATGATATCAAATATTTCTATTCTTTTTAGCGCGTCGCCAGCCACTGATATGATCATGATCTTTCGCGTTTATGTCAATGGAGCCATTGCAGATCAAACCAATCTTCAAAATGGTGCATTGGTCAGTACCAGCTACGCTCAAACATTTCCATCAAACTTCCACTTATCGCTTAATTCAGGTGATACGGTGCAATTTAGATATCTTATGACGTGGGGTGGCTCTACGCCTGTTCCACAAATAGCAGGAGGTATTGGCTCGGGAACATCAACAATTTCTTTAGTAAAGGTCAACTAGCTATAGCTACCTAGTTGATTCCCCAAGGACATCCTACGGTTTATGCTGTAGGGTGTTTTTTTTTGGCGGGCTCCAGACAACGCACTTCGTTTGGTCTGGACCGGGCTATCCGCTACAATCTGCCGTCGGCAGGATTTTCACTACTATCCCTGCCCGTACCGAAAAGATACGTTCGGGCGGGCCTGCCCGAAAGCAGGAAAACTAAAGATTGTCATCAGCTCATCGAAACCCTTTTTTTCGTCACGTATAAGCCTAGAGGCTCCGCTAGCAGGCTTTAGTGTTATGGAAGTCACGAGCGAGACGCTCGCGCTAGCGGGAGGATATTTTGACCATCTTTGAAATTAATTTTACTAATCAAGCATGTTAGTAAAATAACTATTGTTTTAATACCACTGTTGTGATAGACACGAGCCTACCGTTTGAAGAACGGTACAGGCAGCTCGCTCTGGTGACGGGAATTTTTATAAAATAGAAAATGCATATATACCTCTATCTAATAAATAATCGTAAAGCGGTGAAACCCATCCTAAATAAAATAAAATTTGACCTACAAGAAAAAGTGTAATAACCAAAACTATTTTAGACTTTCCATTTCTTTTTTTTACTATTTTAATAATAGTATAAATTAAGAAAATAAAAACCAATAATTCAAAAAATAAGATAATACCACTAGAATGTATCGCGCTTAATGTAGATTCTATCCAAAAATTCTCTTCTTTTTTTAAGTGAAAAAATAATCTCGCTAAGTGCTCAATATTAGGCATTATAAGAAATACAAAGTATAGGATATAGTTTTTCATAATTATAAAATCTTTTTGCCGATTTTACTTGCTGCTTTATATAGTTTGTCCCAATCACCATTATTGAGTGGAGGAGTTCTAAAAAGACCTCCGTTTCTATAGAACCAAGAATTTTTTGCTATCCAACCGTCAACGGCGATAGGATGTTTAGCTGCGTTAACTGACCCGTCAGAATCCACAACAATGTTATTAGTTCCAGTTACAACTTTAAATACTGCATTTTTATATTTGATCGTTGCCAAACCATCTATATCTGCGTATAAGCTTTTATTAGATCCTATTTCTAATGGTACATCACCTTCTTCAGGCTTGGCATATGAAATACCTTCACTATTATTTATGACTGATGGAGTCATTTTTTTACCACCTGCTTTCTCAATTTCTGCCCAAGTTTTGTCAGTAATATCTATGCCTTCACTATATTTATCGAGTTCAGTACCGTTACCTGATTCTAATAATTCATCATGATCCATTCCTTCTTTAAAATCAGCTTCATTATCTATAACTATTGCTTTTCCTGTTGCACCTTCACTATTATTTCCTAAATATTTTCAATCGCTGGCGCGAGCGTCTCGCTCGTGCTATAATGATCCTTATATAGCAGCTCTAACCTAAAAACCCGATATCATCAATTTCCATCATAGCATCTAGTTCTGCATAATTTCTTGCACTGCTGTACTTCCAGTCCCACGGTTCTACTACAAACCCGGCTGCGACTGGATTATTGTGGATATAATCAAATTTCTGCTTTATTACTGGAGTGCTCCATAGTTCAATAGGGTTATTATTTTGTTGCCAAAATTGGTACTGCTTGGCATTGCTGTTTTTCTTGGCAGCGCTGGCAAAATGTAATAGCAACCATTCTCTTCTGCTTTCTTGTGGGTTTTGTTCAATGGCATTCAATATTGTTTTTGAAGTAAATCCTTTAAAGTCTCTCATAAACCCAGATGGATTTTCATCATCAGACCGAAATAATAGATGGATGTGGCTAGGCATAATACAATAAGCAAATAGCGCACTATTTTTATTTTCGCGACAGTATGTAAGACTGTCAATGATAATTTTTGAATAGGCTTCTCTCGTAAATACATCAATCCAGTTTACGGCAGCAAAAGACACAAAATAGGCCGCACTAGGATTATGGAACTTGTATTTTCTACTCATAAATTAAAGCTACATAAACTAAATTCAGGTTTCTAATAGTAGCGGTTTCAATTCATGAATTGCGAATATTATTTTTTGTTAATAATGTGTATACTGAACAGAATAGAGTGCTACTGTGGTTCGTTTGATTTAGCACGAGCGAGACGCTCGCGCTAGCGGGGGGTACTTTCTACTCATTCAAGCTAAGGTAGGAAAAAAGAGAATGTTTTTAATGCCACTGTTGTGTAAAGCACGAGCGAGACGCTCGCGCCAGCGGGGGCCTCAACCCATGCCCGAAAGCAGGAAAAACCGAAAGTTTGGTTCGTATAAAATATTTTGTATCAAATACGAGCAGGATCTATTGTGGTTTGTCCTATTGTTGTATAAGACACTAGCGCTAGCGGGGGATTTAAACTTATTAGTCTACATACCACTCAAAAAATGGGTCAATGAATAAATTAAATAAAATAATAATAACACCAACTAAAAAGATAACTAAGCTCGTACGTAATGTTTTTATTTTTCTTAAAATTAACAATAAAAGTAGAATTATAGAACCTAATAATGATCCATAAAAACTTATGTCAAAAGTTATTGAAATTAATTTATGATGATAAACAAAGTCAAGAATACTTGGATCAGGATTGTTATAAGAAGGTACATGACCTAAGGAAATAGAAGCTCTTAAAACATACGAGTAAAAAAGTATAATATAAAAATAAGGTGTCCAGCACACAATTTTAAAGACCTTAATTAGTAATTCCATAATCTATAGTTTTAAAGTTTCAAAAAGTTTATTCCAAGAGGTATCTGCTTTTTCAATTTCCCATCGCTGGCGCGAGCGTCTCGCTCGTGATTTCATTAATTAAGACGTATGCGACCCATCGCAGAACGGAGGATTCTTCGTTTGTTTGCAGGTACACAAATAGGCCGTCTTTGTTTCTGTAGCTTCAAAAAGCATATTTGGGGAACCGTTATTGGCATTGTGTTTACCATCACAAAACGGCTGATTTTCACTGTGGCCGCAGGTACACCATCTGTATTTTTTGCCTTCCACTAAATCGCAAGCTATTGGTGCGTCTCCACCTCTTTTATTATCGTATTCCATAGTTATTCTGGGTATTCTACGCGTAAGTGGTAGATGTTATTTAATTTTCGTTTTAGTACTTTCTTAATGGTTTGTATTTCTTTAAAGGTAATATTTGCATTGAGAAATTGCCCTTGCTCCATTTGACCGTCAATGATCTTTTCAACAAAGGCA
The DNA here is from genome assembly GCF_058148545.1 of Ulvibacter sp. 2305UL32-6. NCBI lineage: Bacteria > Pseudomonadati > Bacteroidota > Flavobacteriia > Flavobacteriales > Flavobacteriaceae > Ulvibacter > Ulvibacter sp. 2305UL32-6. The sequence goes on along the minus strand of NZ_JBYVKA010000002.1, from coordinate 87,351 downwards.
TCGATCTTGGTAGATGTTGGGTTTTTTAAGCTTTTACTAGCGGCTTCCGTACTGTCTGCCATCATTAAAATTGCCGTTTCTTTTGAAAATGGTATAGGTCCCGGATATTGGAAATCGGCTTTGTCTGCTTCCCCCTGTTGTTCTAATTCTTTTTTATAAAAGTAATAGACCACGCTAGTTCCGTGGTGGGTTCGTATAAAGTCTATTACACGATCAGGGATATTGTTCTTACGAGCAATTTCGATCCCATCAAGTACGTGGCCAACAATGATGCGGGCACTTTCCTTGGGGTCTAATTCGTTATGAGAATTGACCGAATTCACTTGATTTTCAGTAAACATAGTAGGATTTGTCATTTTACCAATATCGTGGTAAAGGGCACCCACACGTACAAGCATAGCGTTTGCACCTATTTCATTGGCCGCAGCTTCGGCCAAATTGGCGACATTCAGCGAATGATGAAAAGTACCTGGAGCCTTATTTGATAGCTCTTTAAGTAATTTTGAGTTGGTATCAGTAAGCTCTAACAAAGATACATCCGATACGAGTCCGAATATCTTTTCATAAAAATAGATCAACGGGTGTGCAAATAGTGTAAATAATCCGCAACCAACGAAGTAGCCAAAATGTTGCCAGCCAATGGCTTGAATGTTTCCTTCTTGAATTAAGAAAAAGGCGAAGTAGCCTATGATATAAATACCTGTGATCTGTCCTACAGAAATAAATAGGTTTGCACGTTTATACAATTCAGAAACGGTTAGAATTGTTACAATACCCGCAATGGTCTGTAAAAACATAAATTCAAAACTATTGGGTACGATAAAACCTAATAACAGTACGGTTAGTACATGAACAAATAAACCTAGTCGCGGATCAAAGAACGCTTTCAAGATGAGCGGTAAAATGCATAATGGAACGAGATAGACGTACTTGGCATCAAATTTCACCACCATGGTTGTAAGAAACACCATCAGGAAAATATTGAAGAAGATAAAGGTCACCTTGGTGTTGTTGTTAAAAATTTCGGGGCGGTACTTTTTCAGGAATAAAAAGAGCATTAAAAAGACCAACATCACTAGCAGCGAATAGCCAATGATAAGCCAGAGATAATTTGATTTGCTCCAAACCTGCGATTCGTATTCAGATTTGAGAGATTCTAAAACTTGATAGGTCTCCCCTTCTACTACCTCCCCCTTAGCAACGATTCGGCCGCCTTTTTCAATGATCCCGCGGTTGGGATTGATCGATTTTATCTGACTTTCGAGAGATGACTCGGTTAGCTTACTGTTGAGAACAACATTGCCATTTACGGCTCGTTTAAGAAGTTTTTCCAGTAAAAGGACGTCATTCTCTGCTACTTCGGCAGAAATTGTTCTTTCTATTTTCTTTGGAAGCGCGTCCTTTTTAAAAAATTGTCCGTAGCTGATCTCAGTGATCTCATTACCAGATTTTAAATAGACTAGCTGATCATCTGCATATGGATAAATATTTTCAGAAACGCCATTTTTATATATATCGTCCAAGATTGAAGTCCCAAGTCGTTTGAATTTACTTTCAGAAAAAACAAAAAGACTATCTACATAAGCATTCTTTAAGAGGTCGGTAAAGCGTGCTTTGCTGTCGTTTGCCTCGTTCTCATCATAATCAAAATACGGTATGGCATTGGCTTTTATCTCTTCCAGTTCTTTTTCAAGCGTTTCTGGGCTCTTTTTAATGGTAAAACTAAATGGTGCATATAAGTTTTCGTATTGCCAAGGCTTTCCTTTTTGAAAATTATACTTGAATTGCCCGCCCTTTGGGAGAAGGTAAATAATTAAAAATGTGGCACTTATAAACAGAAAGACCTTGTAGATGATCGATTGGTTTTTCGCAAGAATTGCAAATAGGTTTTTCATAGATACTATTGTAGTAGTAAAGGTATTAATAACCTTTGACTAATCCCAAAAGCTATAGAAGTAAAGATTGATAATATGATTATAAATATGTAAATTTGCACCACTTTTTATAACCGAAAATCACATATTCTATGAGCAAAAAAGTTGTTATTGTCGCTGCGGCCCGAACCCCTATTGGAAGTTTTATGGGAAGTCTTTCTTCTGTTTCTGCAACCCAATTAGGAAGTACAGCCATTAAAGGAGCCTTAGATAAGATCAATCTTGACCCCTCATTAGTTCAGGAAGTTTTTATGGGAAATGTGGTGCAAGCTGGTGTAGGCCAAGCGCCTGCTCGTCAGGCAGCGCTAGGTGCTGGTATTCCTAATACGGTACCTTGTACTACGGTTAATAAAGTGTGTGCTTCTGGAATGAAAGCGATGATGAATGCAGCCCAAGCCATTGCGCTAGGAGATGCAGATATTGTTGTTGCGGGAGGAATGGAAAGCATGAGCAATATTCCACATTACTTACATATGCGCAACGGTACAAAATTTGGTCCGGCTACTCTCATTGATGGAATGCAGAAAGATGGTTTGGTAGATGCATATGACCAAAATGCTATGGGTGTTTGTGCAGATGCTTGTGCGGCTAAATATGAATTTTCACGTGAGGACCAAGATGTTTTTGCTATTCAGTCGTACGAAAGATCAGCAAAAGCATGGAGTGAAGGTAAATTTGATAACGAGGTAGTTCCTGTTTCAGTGCCACAACGTCGCGGAGAACCTGTTGTTGTTAGTGAGGATGAAGAATTTAAGAATGTGCGGATGGATAAAATCCCGAGTTTGCGTGCGGCTTTTTCAAAAGATGGAACAGTTACAGCAGCGAACGCTTCAACTATCAATGATGGTGCTGGTGCTGTGATCATGATGAGTGAAGAAAAGGCGAAAGAATTGGGTCTTAAAGTTCTCGCTACGATTACTGGATATGCAGATGCTGCTCACGAGCCAGAATGGTTTACTACGGCCCCATCAAAAGCGCTTCCCAAGGCATTGGCTAAGGCCGGTATTTCTCAGGAAGATGTTGATTATTTTGAATTTAACGAGGCTTTTGCGGTTGTTGGACTTGCTAATATGAAGATCCTAGGCCTCACAGATAAAAATACTAACGTTAATGGTGGTGCTGTTTCTTTAGGACACCCACTGGGTTGTAGCGGTGTACGTATTGTAATTACCTTATTAAATATACTTGAGCAAAACGACGCAAAAATTGGCGCTGCAGCGATCTGTAATGGTGGTGGCGGAGCTTCTGCGATGGTGATTGAAAGAAACTAAACCTTTCAAACACATCAAAAAATGAAATACGGTATTTGCCCAATGAGCATTGTTCCTTTGCGCCTCGAGCCTGCAGACACTAGTGAAATGGTGACGCAGGTGCTCTATGGGGAGTATATGAAAGTGCTTGAAGAGCGAAAGAACTGGAGTCGGATTCGTTTGGGTTTTGATAAATATGAAGGTTGGATCGATAATAAGCAGTTTGAATTTATTTCTGAAGAAGAATATCATTTGCTTAAAAGTACTACAGTGCAGTTAAGTACCGATCTTGTTGACTTTATAGCTACGGAAGAGGAACAATTAATAACCATTCCGATGGGAGCGAATGTATCTTCATGTTCTGTTTTAAATCATGTATTTGAAGGAAAGGCGATCTCGGGAAAACTTCCGAAGGAGCAGCTTATAAACACAGCCCTACTCTATCTTAATGTACCCTATTTTTGGGGTGGTAAAACACCTTTTGGCATTGATTGTAGTGGTTTTACTCAAATGGTATACAAGCTTAACGGATACACTTTACAGCGTGATGCCAGTCAGCAAGCAACCCAGGGAGAGGCATTGAGTTTTATTGAAGAGAGCGAACCAGGAGACCTGGCTTTCTTCGATAATGCAGAAGGTCAAATTACCCATGTTGGAATTATCATGGAAGATAACTATATCATTCATGCGCATGGAAAAGTAAGAATTGACCGTTTAGATCACAGTGGGATCTTCAATTATGAAAAACGCGCTCATACCCACAAATTACGTGTTATTAAACGTATAGCATAAAACATCAGGTTTTTTTAGTAGCTTTAAGCAATTAAAAGCTCATCCTCACGCTTTTTTACCGTAGACAATTTCTCTCTTTTATTTAATCCATCTTAAATCAATAAGCAGGATCAAATTTAAGTTCACCATTTTATTAACTAAGATTATTTATTATGAAAAAAACAATAATGGTCATAGCATTGACTTTAAGCTCGAATTTAGCTTTCACACAATTACTTACAAAAAATGATTACGAAGGTATGGGGATATGGTTTCAAAATGGGTTTGAAAACACGGTTTTGACTCAAGGAGTAGCAGCAGAGTGCTCTCCTTTTAGCCCTATCAATCCAAATTACAATCATACTTTGATTAGTGGGGATGAGCCAACATCACCTTATAGAAGTGATTGGGGTACAGAAATAATTAAAGATCCAGATTTAGGTAACTTTACTGGATTTGGTATAGGTCATAATGGATTTGGATGCCCTATCGTTGGTGGAAAGGCTACGCAGCGTAATGCGCAAATAGTAACAGATCCAGAGAATTCAATCAATTCTGTTTTATATACATGGGTTAATGAAGCTTATATGGATAGAGGATCTTTCTATACCGCTAGGGTTCAGCCTTCATGGACGAACAACAATATTGAAAACTGGAATTTGGACGGAACTGGTTTTGAAGAATTGAGGTATTCAGTTAAATTCTATTTACCCGATGCTTTTCAAGACATTCTAGATGATTCTAGTTATGAGTTAGAAGGTGGAGATATTACTTTTGCTCAATTCAATAATGATGCAACTTGGTCTAATGCGAATGATCATTATCAAATTAATCTCGTCATTCAGGAAAGAAACAATTCTGGCATCAACCCTACATTGAATTTTACAGTATACGTCATTGACCGAATGACTGGTGCGCATAGTGCAACTTATATAGATTCCCTACATGAAATTCCGATTGGAGATTGGAACACTGTAGAGTTTTATTTTAAAGAAGGAGACGTAGGTCAAGGAAAATTTCGAATTAAGCTTAATGGTTCTTTAGTTCATGATTTGACTATTGCAACACATTACCCTGGTGCATCAACACCAGACGGTCTCACTCATTTGGATCCTATTGATCTTTATGTTCACGAACGTGTCGTTAACTTTTTTAATCCATCAAATACCATGTTAGATGAACGTATCGAAATTTACTGGGACGATTTAACCATATATGATGATTTCAAGTTGAAAAAAAAATATATAAAAGTAGTTTCTCCAGCATCGGGAACAATTATCACTAATAATAATTTGACACTCTCTGCAAATTGGATACCGGCCACGATACCCAATGTTGGATTACCTTATGATTGGAAGTATATATTTTGGATTGCTAATGTTAACGATCCAACGAATATTATTTATACGCCTGGTCAAAAGTCTAGAACATTAGATTTGACTCCCTATAAGGTAAATGGAACTTTGAGAAATGGTGCTACATATCGCGTATATACAGCCATAAGAAATCATCCTTTTATCTATCAATTTGGAGCATGGCCTGATTATCACATGGAATTTACTACAGATTTTGGAACAACTAATAAGACACTATTAGATCTAAATGAAATGAAAGATTCAGACTTAGCAATGGTTCTATCACCTAATCCAAGTAGAGGCTTACTAGAAATTAAATTCAAAGTAGAAGATTCAGAGTCAATAACTAAAATCACTGTTTTCAATAGTAATGGTCAATTGGAAGCTAAGCTTTTGGAAGAATTATTAGTAAAAGGGTCTCATGTAAAACAGTTTAACTTAGAGGCATTTAGTTTGAATGAGAAAATATATTTTGTTGTTCTGGAAAATGGAACTGCGAGACAAGTTATGTCTTTACTAAAGGAATAATACTGTTTCAACCAAAATGACGGTTTTCAAATGCTATGTTTCTGAAAACAAAAAATCCCGTTAGTAACACACTATCGGGATTTTTTGTTTCGAAGGATAAAAGCTATTGACCACCTTCCATCGTCTGTACCCTGGCCTTTATTGCTTTAAATTTAACATCGTCGCCTACTTGTGTATAAATATTCATCAAGGTTCTCAGGATTTCAATGTTGTCTGGGCGCAAGCCAGCAGCCTTCTCTAAATAAGGCATGGCTTCCATATAAAGAGCTTTTCTAATTCCCTTTAGTTCGTCATAGCGCGCATTATCTGCACGCGAATTTCCTAGATTGTTCATTTCATCAACGATCTCTTTTTCCTTAGCAAGTTTTAAAACTGACATATTGATCAATGCTGATGCGTAATTAGGATCTAAACTTATGGCTTTATCGTAATACTGTTCTGCCTTTTCGTAATTTTTCAATTCGGCACTAGCCACACCTAAGTTAAAGTACAATTCAGGGTTTTGCGGGTCTGTTGCTACTAGTTCACTCATTAATTGATTGTAGCGGTCAAGATCTCCCATACGGTATACCATTTCAGCTTCAGAACGAATTAAGGTTGCATCTGTAGGATTTTGATCACGCGCACTTTTCATCACTTTCATCGCTTCATCCTCTTGACCTTGCTCAATGTAAATAAGCGTAAGGTTCTTTAGAATGTCACCCGATAGAGATTCCGTTTTACGAATTTCTGGCTTTATATAACTTCCGCTCTGCACCATAAGGTCACGCTCGGTAGCATTTCCAAAAGCTTCTACTTCACCAGTTTCTTTATTAGTAGCAACATATTCATCTTTCTGACCAGTAAATCCTAAATCAACAAGTTCTTTGTAATATTGCTTTGCTTTATCATAATCTTTAGCATTAACCGCATTACCTGCAGCATAGTATAAATAGGCTGTGTCGGCTTTGCTCATCATATAACTGGCATGCAATTTTTCGGATGCAGCGGTATAGTTTTTAGTGTTTTGATCTTTGATCGCACTATTTACTAAAGCGGCTTTCGTGTTTTGAGCTACATCGGCTAGTCGAGCTTCAAATTTGCTTGATTCTTTGACACCACGAGCTTTACCAATAACATCTGCCACCATTTTTAATTTGCTAAGATCGTCTCCCGCATTTTTAAGCAGGGCTTCAGCTTTTACTACATAATACTGCGCTTGGATAGTTCCGTCGGCTGCGGCTATAAGTCCTTCTGCCTGATTGAGAAGAGAAATGGCCTCCGTAGCATTACCAGAGGTAAGTGCTTTTTCGGCTTTTTTAATTTCCTTTTTTTGCGCGAAGCCTACGATTGAAAGTAACATCGCTCCTGCTATTACTAATTGTTTTTTCATTGTAATGGTTTTAATTATTCTTCTGTTTGCGTTTCGGTGTCATCATTATCAAGAGACGTGCCATGATCTTCAGATTCTGTACTCTCGGTTGATTCAACGATTGGATTACCATCTTCATCGAGGATCACCTCTTCATCTTCACTCATCACTTTGGCAACGGCTGCAATGCTATCTTCTCCTCGTACTTTGATAAGACGAACACCTTGAGTAGCTCGACCCATTACTCGTAGATCAGCAACGGCCATACGTATGGCGATTCCAGATTTATTGATGATCATCAGATCATCTTGATCGGTTACATTCTTTATAGCGACTAAATTACCGGTTTTTTCAGTTACGTTAATGGTTTTAACACCTTTTCCGCCTCTATTTGTGATGCGGTAATCATCAAGGTCTGAGCGTTTTCCGTAGCCATTTTCTGAAACAACTAAGATATTTGATTCTTGATCTTCAACAGCGATCATTCCTATTACTTCATCATTTTCATCGGCTAAAGTAATACCGCGAACTCCCGAAGCGTTTCTACCCATCGGACGTGTTTTGCTTTCTTCAAATCGTATGGCCTTTCCACTTTTTACTGCCAGCATCACCTGACTGTTTCCGGTGGTAAGTTTAGCTTCTAATAATTCGTCATCTTCACGAATAGTAATGGCATTGATACCGTTAGTTCTTGGACGAGAATATTGTTCTAAAGGTGTTTTTTTAACCTGTCCCTTTTTGGTAGCCATGATCACATAATTACTATTGATGTAATCTTCATCTTTTAGATCTTGTGTACAGATAAAGGCTTTAACCTTATCATCAGGCTCGATATTGATCAAGTTTTGAATAGCGCGACCTTTAGATGATTTACTTCCTTCTGGAATTTCAAATACTCGCATCCAGAAACATTTACCTTTTTGAGTAAAGAAAAGCATATATTGGTGATTGGTACCAACAAATAAATGCTCAAGGAAATCTTCATTCCGTGTTGCAGAAGCTTTTTGCCCTACTCCACCTCTATTTTGGGTTTTGTATTCGGTAAGTGAAGTACGCTTAATATAACCCGCATGTGAAATAGTAATAACAACCTGCTCATCTGGGATAAGATCGGTTATACTTACATCACCACCAGCATATTCGATCGTTGAGCGACGCTCATCTCCGTATTTTGCTCTAATTTCTTCAAGTTCTTCCTTAATAATAGCCATTCTACGTTCCTTGCTAGCAAGAATGTCTTCGTAGTCTGCGATCGTTTTCATTAACTCTTCGTATTCTGAACGCAACTTGTCTTGCTCCAGACCGGTTAATTGGCGCAGTCGCATTTCTACGATGGCTTTTGCTTGTATCTCAGAAAGGTCAAACGCTTTAACAAGTGCTTCTCTAGCTTCGTCTGCATTGGCAGAGGCTCTAATAAGACGAATTACCTCGTCAATATTATCGGAAGCAATGATCAAACCTTCTAAGATATGGGCGCGTTCTTTTGCTTTCCGAAGAAGATATTCGGTTCTACGAACAACTACTTCATGACGGTGCTCAACAAAATACTTAATGAGTTGCTTTAAATTGAGCATTTGTGGTCTTCCTTTAACAAGCGCAATATTATTCACGCTAAAGCTCGACTGAAGTGCTGTATATTTATATAAGGTATTTAAAACGATATTTGGAATAGCGTCACGTTTCAGAATGTATACAATGCGCATTCCGTTACGATCACTTTCATCACGAATGTTTGCAATACCTTCAATTTTCTTATCATTTACAAGATCGGCCGTTTTTTTGATCATATCGGCTTTATTCACCTGATATGGAATTTCATGAACGATGATACACTCTCGACCATTTACTTCTTCAAAAGAAGCTTTCGCACGCATAACCACACGTCCGCGACCTGTATGAAAGGCTTCCTTTACTCCATCATAGCCGTAGATTACGCCGCCAGTAGGAAAATCGGGTGCTTTTACATACTGCATAAGCTCATCGATCTCAATATCGTTGTTTTCGATATAAGCGATGGTTCCGTCAACTACTTCCGTTAAGTTGTGTGGTGGCATATTGGTGGCCATCCCCACTGCAATCCCTGAGGCTCCATTAATAAGTAAACCGGGAACCCGTGTTGGTAATACGGTTGGTTCGTGAAGGGTATCATCAAAATTTAACTGATGATCAACAGTTTCTTTGTCGATGTCTGCCAACATGTCTTCCGAGATCTTCTGCATACGGGCTTCCGTATAACGCATTGCTGCCGGACTGTCACCATCAACAGAACCGAAGTTCCCTTGACCATCTACAAGTAAATAGCGCAGACTCCAATGTTGTGCCATACGTACCATGGCATCATATACTGAAGTATCACCGTGTGGGTGATACTTACCGAGAACCTCACCTACGATTCTCGCTGATTTTTTATGGGCTCCTGTGGCTCTAATTCCGAGCTCGTGCATACCGAATAAAACTCTTCGGTGTACTGGTTTTAAACCGTCACGAACGTCCGGAAGTGCACGGGAAACAATAACCGACATCGAATAATCGATGTATGCCGATTTCATTTCATCTTCAATGTTGATAGGGATTACTTTTTCACCTTCAGTCATAAAATAAATACTTTTATTGTCATTATAAAACTAATGAAGCAAGATACATTTTTTTGAAGGTTTTGACCTTTTAATAGCATGCTGTTATCCACTAATTTATTAACAATATTTTATAATTGAATCTTAATAACTATAAGGCTTGAGGCTTTGATTTTCAATACTTTTTTTGTCCTTTTACTCGGTTGCGTCACAATGGGGTATAGTTTTTGCCTTATTCAGTATAAAATTGTTTAATTTAGACCTACAGGAATCAAACTATATGGATGATAATTTTTCCCCCAGAGTTAAAGATGTAATTGCATACAGCAAGGAAGAGGCCTTACGATTAGGTCACGATTTTATAGGAACCGAACACTTGATGTTAGGGTTGCTTCGTGATGGTAGTGGTAAAGCGGTCACGATCTTGAATGCACTTGATATTGATCTTAACCACTTACGTAGAAAAGTAGAAATACTAAGCCCGGCCAATCCAAGTTCTGGAACGGCTTCAAATGATAAAAAGAACCTACACCTTACGCGTCAGGCAGAACGTGCATTAAAAACGACCTTTTTGGAAGCTAAGTTGTTTCAAAGTTCGTCGATCAACACAGCACATTTATTGTTGTGTATTCTTCGGAATGAGAACGACCCCACTACCAAATTGCTCAATAAGATGAAAGTAGATTATGACGGTGTTAAGGACCAATTTAAACTTATGATTGCAAACGACGACGATTATATAGACACACCTAGTGCTGAGTCATTCCCTGGGGATGACGATTCGGCAGCTTCCGAAGAAGAAAATAAAGACAATCTTTTTTCGGGTGCCTCAGGTAAAACGAATAAAAAATCTAAGACTCCAGTTTTAGATAACTTCGGACGTGACCTTACCGTTATGGCCGAAGAAGGTAAACTGGATCCAGTAGTAGGACGCGAAAAAGAAATTCAGCGTGTTTCTCAGATCTTAAGTAGAAGAAAAAAGAATAACCCCTTGCTCATTGGTGAGCCCGGTGTTGGTAAATCAGCTATTGCTGAAGGACTCGCACTGCGAATCATTCAACGTAAGGTCTCTAGGATTTTATACGATAAACGAGTAGTTACCCTCGATTTAGCGAGCCTTGTTGCCGGTACAAAGTATCGTGGGCAATTTGAAGAGCGCATGAAAGCGGTAATGAATGAACTAGAAAAAAACGATGATATTATTCTCTTTATTGATGAGATCCATACTATTGTTGGTGCTGGTGGCGCCACTGGTTCATTAGACGCTTCAAACATGTTTAAACCTGCCTTAGCGCGTGGTGAAATTCAATGTATAGGTGCTACTACTCTGGATGAATACAGACAGTATATAGAAAAAGACGGAGCGCTTGAAAGACGTTTTCAGAAGGTACTCGTTGAGCCAACTTCTGTAGAAGAAACTATTGAGATCCTTCAGAATATCAAAGATAAATATGAAGCACATCACAATGTGAGCTATACCGACGAAGCAATCGAAGCTTGTGTTAAGCTTACCAATAGGTATATGACCGAGCGCTTCCTTCCAGATAAAGCCATTGATGCTCTAGACGAAGCAGGTTCGCGCGTTCATATCACCAATATTAACGTTCCCGAAAGGATATTAGAACTTGAAGGACAGCTGGAAGATGTGCGTGAATTAAAAAATAGTGTTGTAAAGAAGCAGAAATACGAAGAAGCTGCAAAATTACGCGATGATGAAAAGAACCTAGAAAAGGAACTTGCAGTTGCGCAAGAAGCTTGGGAAACCGAATCAAAGCTCCATAAAGAAGTGGTAAGTGAAGACAATGTTGCCGAAGTAATATCAATGATGACGGGAGTTCCCGTAAATCGTATTGCGCAAACCGAAAGTAACAAGCTAGCCGAATTACCAGAGCTGATCAAAGGAAAAGTTATTGGTCAAGATGAAGCTGTTTCTAAAGTTGTAAAGGCAATTCAACGAAATCGGGCCGGGCTTAAAGATCCGAATAAACCGATCGGATCGTTTATTTTCTTAGGACAAACAGGTGTTGGTAAAACGCAATTAGCAAAAGTGCTGGCACGTGAGCTATTTGATTCTGAAAATGCGCTGATCCGTATCGATATGAGTGAGTATATGGAGAAATTTGCTATTTCGAGATTAGTAGGTGCACCTCCTGGATACGTAGGCTATGAAGAAGGTGGTCAGCTAACTGAAAAAATTAGACGTAAGCCTTACTCTGTAGTACTGCTGGATGAGATAGAAAAAGCACATCCCGATGTGTTTAATATTCTTTTACAGGTTTTAGATGACGGGCATATCACCGATAGCCTTGGCAGAAAGATAGATTTTAGAAATACGATCATTATTATGACCTCCAATATTGGTGCGCGTAAATTGAAGGATTTCGGACAAGGAGTTGGATTTGGAACTTCAGCAAAAACAAGTCAGGCAGACGCTACTTCAAAAGGAATTATTGAAAATGCCTTAAAGAAAGCTTTTGCTCCAGAATTTTTGAACCGTGTTGATGATGTTATGGTCTTTAATACACTAGATCGTGACGATATTCATAAAATCATTGATATTGAACTCGAAAAGCTTTTTGCTCGAATTACCGATTTAGGTTATACCCTAAAACTTTCAGATAAAGCAAAAGACTATATCGCCGATAAAGGTTTTGATAAAGATTACGGTGCTAGACCATTAAAGCGGGCTATTCAGAAGTATATTGAAGATGCACTTGCTGAAGAGATCATCAATTCGAATCTACAAGAAGGAGATACTATCACAATGGATCTCGATGAGAAAACGAATGAACTCACTATCAAGATCAAAAAACAAAAAAAGGCTACGGAATCGTAGCCTTTTTGCTTTGTACCTTCTAATTCATGAAGCTATCTTTTAATAATTGAATAAAATCCTGTATTTTTAATATTCCCCGCTTTAATACAAACCGAACTATGGGAATGTTTCATTATTACGATATTGGCATCAGCGAGTTATTTGTTTTTGACGAGTTTCTAATCAATCAGATTCGTGAAGGTGAATCGGTAGAACCAGAACACAATCAAGTATTAGAAGAAGTTATTCAAAAACACTTTGCAGAGACTCCTTTGGTATACATAACCAATCGGGTCAATTCTTATGCGGTTAATCCCCTTACCTATTTAGGAACAGTAAAAATTAAAAATCTATCAGCTTTTGCAGTTGTTGCAAGTTCAGAAATGCAACGCGATGGAGCTAAGTTTGAAAAACAATTCTACAATAAACCCTTTGAAATTTTTGAAACATTAGGCGACGCCATACAATGGGCAAATACTATTCTTAAGGAATTGTCTAAATAATGTATGGATAACAAAGTCGAAATAAAGGCGAGGATCGAAGCGGAAATTTTAACTACCGCAAACTTAGTCGAAAAATACAAAGAGCTCTCTAAACCCATTGCCCCAGAAAATGCCATTGGTAGAGTTTCTCGTATGGACGCTATTAATAACCGTTCTGTAAATGAATCTGCACTTAAAAAGGCTTCTCTAAAATTGAATAACCTAAAAATTGCATTGACCAAACTGGATGATGTAGATTTTGGTATGTGTATAAAATGTAATAAGGAGATTCCACTCGGACGAATACTATTAATGCCTTGTGCCATTAGTTGTGTTCACTGCGCTCGTTAATGAAGAATGACTTTAAAGATTGTTTTTTGCTGAAAAGTATCACGCGCAATTATTATATACATATCCTTTTTTAAGTGTGCTGTGGGCATGCTAAACCGTTCTTGATGATCATTTTCTTCCGAAGAAACTAATCTGCCATGTAGATCGTAGATACTAATTTCCTCTACGTCCGATACATTTTTAAAATCAATTGAATACTTCTCTACGACATAATCTATGGGAGAGCTCGGTGAGTTCATAGCAACGTCTAACTGCTCATCGCATCCACTAATGCGCTCATAATTAGCGTAAATGTGTTCTCCATTGGCAAAAGAACATGTTACTGCCCCTACTTCATCGTAGTTTGGTTCTCCACCAGGAGCAGTTACCAAAGAGAGCGAGCCAACGCCTTCAATCCAAACAGCGCGCCAATCGCTTTGTGTATTCCCGGGAGATGGTGAAAAGTAATAGTGTTTATAAAGTTCTCCGTTTTCTAGGGGTAGCTCTACAATATCGGTTAGTGTAAACATTCCGCCATCTTCTGGAAAAGGCGAATACGGATTCTTCATATCCATCTCATCACCTACACTCAAAGAAAAGTCATATAATAAATACTCGCGCATCACACCGTTAACAATGGTTGTTAAAAAGACTTGTTTATCTTCAACAACCTCTCGTAATAAAAACGAACGTGAAATGTAATGATAACCATCTAAAATTTTATGTGTTTTATTATTTACAAGCGTATCTCCGTCGGTAAAATAAAGATCAATAACCGCGCAATTTCCTTGAAAACAGGTTAAGAATTGCCATTCGTTACCGTCACTAAGCATAGGTTTATAGTCTTGACCAAATAGCGAGAAACTACACAAGGAAATACTGAAAATAACAAATAGTGATCTCATAGCTCTGTTTTAATTAAAAAGTAGCTCGTCATCAATACTAAAACTCTGTATAAAAGCAATTGAAGCGTGAATATCATTTGCTAAAAGGCGATCTTCCGCTACAAAAGGTACAACTTTTCTAAAACTTTCAAGCAAAGCTTCCAATAAGGGAGAAGTCTTTTTTGGTCTTCTGAATTCCATTGCTTGAGACGCGTTTAATAATTCGATGGCTAGTATGGTCTCAATGTTTTCAACTATACGCAAACATTTGGTTGCCGCATTAGCACCCATACTCACATGATCTTCTTGCCCATTTGACGAAACAATAGAATCAACTGAAGCTGGCGTAGCAAGTTGTTTATTCTGGCTTACAATGCTTGCAGCGGTGTACTGTGGAATCATAAAACCACTATTAAGGCCAGAATTGTTTACTAAAAACGCCGGAAGGTCCCGAAGTCCGGATACCAACTGATAGGTTCTTCGTTCACTAATATTACCCAACTCAGATAAAGCGATACCCAAATAATCTAAACCCAAAGCAAGAGGTTGCCCGTGAAAGTTTCCACCCGAAATGATCTTGTCTTCAGCAACAAAAATATTCGGATTGTCGGTAACCGAATTAATTTCGGTTTTAAACGTTTTAGAAACAAAAATAATAGTGTCTTTACTAGCACCGTGTACTTGTGGAATACATCGGAAAGAATAGGGATCCTGAACATTTTTCTTTTCTGAAGCCCCTAATTCACTACCCTCAAGAAATTCCACAATGCGCTCGGCCGTTTTAACTTGCCCGCGGTGAGGTCGCACCAAATGCACGAGGGGATCATACGGACTCATATTACAGTCAAAAGCATCAATAGATAGTGACCCAATAAAATCGGCCATATACGAAAGCTTATGGCTTTTGATCAAAATATAAATTCCGTAAGCACTCATAAATTGAGTTCCATTGAGTAAAGCCAAACCTTCTTTAGCTTTTAACACGATTGGCTCCCAATTGTATTTTTTAAGGATTTCTTCCGAAGAAAATATGGTATCCTCAATAAATACCTCGCCTTTCCCTAGAAGTGGTAGTGATAAATGCGCCAATGGTGCCAAGTCGCCAGAAGCTCCTAAACTACCTTGATTGTACACTACAGGCAAAATATTATTATTATAAAAATCAATAAGACGTTGCACAGTCTCCAGTTGGACTCCGCTATAACCATAACTGAGCGACTGTATTTTTAACAAAAGCATCAGTTTTATAATAGGTTTTGGAACGAACTCACCAGTGCCACAAGCATGCGACATCACCAAGTTTTCCTGCAACTTGGAAAGATTTTCGTTTGATATTTTAACATTACAAAGTGATCCAAACCCTGTGTTTATACCATAAATAGGCGAAACATTGGTGATCACTTTTTCTGAAAGATAGTTGTGCGACTTATTAATATTGAGGATGGCTTCTTCGGAAAGGGCCAATAGTTTATTCATTTCTAAGCAATCTTTGATCGTTTTAAGGTCAAGGATCTCAGAACTAATATAATGAGTTTCCTGCATGAGATATTGTGGTTATTCTTCAAAAATACCAATAAAAAATTGAAAGTTCTGTGAATTGAAAGCGTCTTCTTCGACCGAATAGTTGGAAGCACTAAAAATAGTAGCCGCTATGCATCTTTTGTAAAAATTTTAACGTTATCACATAATAATCATAGTACCTTTAATTCCTTAAAAATTGACCCATGAAAAAAATATTATATGTCCTTGTAGTAGCGGTTTTAGCTTCGTGTGCAACCGAAGAAAAAAAGGCAGAATACACTGTTCTAAGTGCTAATTTGAAAAATAGTGTTGCCGAGAAAGCTGTGTTACGCGGACATGATTTTAGTAAAGAAGTTCCCATTGCCGTGGGAGGAGTCTTTACCGACACCATTGCAATTCCAACCGATGGTTATTATGAACTCTTTATAAATAGAGAACGTGCAACAGTTTATCTTGAAAAAGGAAAAAATTTACATGTTGATCTGGATGCCATGGAATTTGATGAAACTTTAAGTTTTACGGGAGATCTCAGTGCGGAAAATAATTATCTCGCAGCAAAATATCTTTACGATGAACAAAATGCCGATTTTGAAGATGTCTTTAGCTCTGATGAAGCTACTTTCATTGAAAAAGTGGAAACCTTGAATAACGGGCTACAAGATTTGCTTAAAAATGCAAATATTACAAACAAATCGTTTGTTGATTGCGAGGAAAAAGAACTTCAATACACACATACAGCAAATATGGAGATGTATCCTGAATACCATAAGTATCTTACGAAAAATGCTGATTTCACTGTTTCTCAAGGATTTTACGATGGTTTAAAGGGAGTAAATTATAGTGACACTACGGCTTTTCGAAATTCTACAGGATATCAACGAATGATTAGTACTCATTTCGCTCGATTAGCCACTAAGGACACTACGCAAAATAGTACTGTAGCTTATTTAAAATTGGCAGACAGCACTTTACCCGATGGCTATGCAAAAGATCAAGTGATGCAACAATCATTGCGTTACGGATTAAAAGCCGATGAAAGTCTTGATATGGCATATACCATCTATAAAGAAAGTAATCCCGATCCAAAGAACTTAGAGGCAATCACCAAACGTTATGAGATGCTCGCTACACTTACAAAAGGGAAGCCCTCTCCTACTTTTGCTTACCAAAATTTTAAAGGCGGAACAACAAGCCTTGAAGACCTCAAGGGAAAATTCGTCTATATCGATGTTTGGGCTACCTGGTGCGGACCCTGTATTAAAGAGATCCCATCACTAAAACAAGTTGAAGCCGACTATCACAATAAAAATATTGAATTTGTAAGTATCTCGATCGATGAAGAACGCGATCACGAAAAATGGAAGAAAATGATCCCGGAAAAAGAATTGGGCGGTATTCAGCTCTTGGCTGATAGCGCTTGGAAATCGAAATTTATAACCGATTACGGTATCAATGGCATTCCTCGTTTTATATTGATCGATCCACAAGGTAATATCGTTTCTTCTGATGCTCCCAGACCATCAGATCCAGAATTGCGTAAAATGCTAGACGAGTTGATCTAAGATAGCTATAACTGATTTAAAAGGCCCGCCATGATGAAATTTCATTTTGGCGGGTTTTTTATTGAGGTTGTTCTACTGCTGGTTTGGCGAATAATTCGAAATAAGCATCTCCAATAGCATCAACAATATCACCTGCGATCAAGGCTTCAAGACCTATTTGTTGCACTACTACATCGCCTGCACTGCCATGAAGATAAACCCCAAAAACCGACGCAAGCAATGGGTCGTATCCTTGTGATAACAGCCCTGAGATCATACCAGAGAGTACGTCACCACTTCCTGCGGTAGCCATTCCGGGATTCCCTGAAGTATTAATGTAAAGCTGTTTTCCGAAGACAACAATGGTATTTGCCCCTTTGAGTACAAGAACAGCTTCGTATTTTTCTGAAAATGCTTTCGCTTTCTCTAACTTGTCGTAGTCATTTTCCCAATCACCCAATAAGCGTTTTAACTCGCCAGGATGTGGTGTGAGTACAGATTGCTTCGGAAGAAACTCTAAAAGGTCGTTGTGTTTCGAAAGGATATAGAGTGCATCTGCGTCTAATAATAAAGGCGTTTTTACAGTTTTTAATAATTTTTTTAAAGCCGAAACAGTTTCGGAAGCGGTTCCAATTCCCATACCAATTCCGATAACCGACGGCTCTATGTCAAAATCGATATCTGTGATCATATCGTCTTCCTTATCAGTGATCACCATGGCTTCCGGTAACGCGGTTTGTAGGATGTTATAGCCTGCTTCCGAAGTAAAAACACTCACCATACCTGCACCCACACGTAATGCAGCCTTCGCTGAAAGTATGGCTGCGCCCATTTTTCCGTAGCTTCCTGCCACAATAAGTGCGTGGCCATAGGTCCCCTTGTGATCGTATTTTTTACGCGGCCGATAAAATTGTTGGGCTTCAGTTTTCCCAATTAATTGTGCCAAAGGTGGTGTTTTAGCTATGTATTCGGGGTCCAAGCCAATATCTAAAACTTCAAAATAAGGTACGTATTTGCCAGTTTCTGGAAGAAAAAAGGCAAGTTTTGGGGTTTGAAATGCAAGCGTATGATTTGCTTTTACGATCGCTTCAAAGTCGGTTGTTGGTGAATTAGCAAACAATCCGCTTGGTAGATCGATAGAAAGCGTAAACGCTTTTTCCTTGTTAATATAGAGAATCAAGTCTTTGACCCAACCTTCGGCGGGACGGTTTAGACCAATACCAAACAAGGCGTCAATAATGATGTCTTCTGGATTGATCTCAGGAAAATCTGCTGCCGAAGTCATTAAAATAGGCCAATTCTTGGTTGTGTTCTTAATTCGATCATAATTGATCAAAAAACATTTAGAACGCTTATCGGTAAAGTTTGCTATATATACATGTACGTTGTAACCATGCTCAATAAGCAGACGCCCCACTACGAGTCCGTCGCCACCATTATTGCCAATTCCACAAAAAATATGAATAGGTACTTGTGCTCCGTTCATTTTTTGATGCAGCCAACCAAAAATTTGAATTCCTGCTCGTTCCATCAGATCGATCGAGCTAATTTGTTGTTTTTCTTCAGTAGTGCGGTCTGCTTCGTAGAGCTGTTGGGTAGAAAATATCTTCAATGGAGGGCGATTTTAATGATTGGTTGAAAAAAACGAATAATTAAATGATTACTGCGTAAAGATACAAATTAGGTTCGTTTAGAATGGTATTGTTTCAGGACCTGCTTCCGAAGGAATAATAAAAACAACGATCATTTTTTCGGAAGCTTTTGATATAATAGTACCTTTGTGCATCTAAAATCATGTTTAATTAAAAGCTTCCGTGCTACGGAAAATACTATGAAAGACACTGCCTTATCACACGTTCATAATGCCCTAGGGGCGAAAATGGTTCCATTTGCTGGTTATAACATGCCGGTTTCTTACGAAGGAGTTAATGCTGAGCACGAAACGGTTAGGAAAAGTGTGGGTGTTTTTGATGTATCACATATGGGAGAATTTTTGATCTTAGGCCCCAACGCCTTGGCTTTGATTCAAAAGGTAACAAGTAATGACGCATCTAAATTGGTTGACGGACAAGCACAGTATAGCTATTTGCCGAATGATGATGGCGGAATTGTAGATGACCTTATTGTATATCGAATAGAGGCGGAAAAATGGCTTTTAGTGGTGAATGCGTCAAATATTACCAAAGACTGGGCTTGGATCGAAAGTAAAAACGATGTTGGTGCTGAAATGCGCGATATCTCTGAAAACTATTCACTATTGGCAATTCAAGGTCCTAAAGCTGTTGAAGCTATGCAGTCACTGACTTCGGAAGATCTTTCGGCGATACGATTTTATACCTTTAAAGTGTCAGATTTTGCAGGAATTGACAACGTTATCATAAGCGCAACTGGTTATACTGGAAGTGGTGGTTTCGAAATTTATTGTAAGAATTCGGAAGTAGAACAAGTTTGGAACAAAGTTATGGAGGCTGGAGCCGATTACGGAATTAAACCTATTGGTCTTGCCGCTCGTGATACACTACGTTTGGAGATGGGTTACTGTCTCTACGGAAATGATATTGACGATACTACTTCTCCTATTGAAGCTGGTTTGGGCTGGGTTACTAAATTTACAAAAGACTTTACCAATTCTGAAAACCTTAAAAAAGAAAAAGAACACGGCGCTGAAAACCGATTAATTGCTTTTGAACTTAATGATCGCGGAATTCCACGTCAAGGCTATGATATTGTCGATGGCAGCGGTAAAAAGATCGGTCGCGTAACAAGCGGTACCATGGCGCCGTCTGTTGGGAAAGGTATTGGACTAGGCTATGTGCCAAGCATATTTAAAGATCCAGGAACTCAAATTCATATCCAAATTAGAAAAAATGCTGTTCCTGCAACTGTTGTAAAGCTCCCTTTCTATAAAGGGGAATAGCGCATGAGCAACTATCAAAAAATCTTACAGGATATTCACGCAGATCTTCTCTTGGTGCAAAACACGGGTGAAGTGGCTTCGTACATCCCAGAATTAGCCAATGTTGATAAAAACAATTTTGGCATCTATTTAAATTGTATTCACGGAGAGAACTACGCCATAGGCGATATTTCTACACGTTTTTCAATTCAGAGTATTTCAAAGGTCTTTTCGCTGGCTCTTGCATTTTCAAATGTAGGGAACGATCTCTGGAAACGTGTAGATGTTGAACCCTCTGGCAATCCCTTCAATCATATATCCTTATTGGAGCGGGAAGAGGGAATTCCGCGAAATCCTTTAATAAACAGTGGCGCCATTGTTATTGCAGATTGTCTGGTTTCCATATTAAAGGATCCTAAGCATGATTTTTTACAATATGTTCGGGATCTTGCCAACGACCAAACGATTATGTTTGATGAAAAGGTAGCGGCTTCAGAAAAGGCGACAGGTTTTAAGAATTACGCCATTGCTAATTTATTGAAGTCCTTCGGAAACCTAAACAACCCAGTAGAAGAAGTTTTAGATTTCTACTTTCATCAATGTTCGATCGCTATGAACTGCCAACAACTCACCAATGCTTTTTATCCGCTGGCTAATAAAGGAGTCTGTTTGCAAAACAGAGATTGTTTAACTCCAAAACAAGCAAAGAGAATAAATGCTATTATGCTTACCTGCGGCTTTTATGACGAAGCTGGCGAATTTGCCTTTGAAGTGGGATTGCCAGGTAAAAGTGGTGTTGGCGGAGGTATTGTGGCTTTAATGCCTAACGATTTTATTATTACAACCTGGTCACCCGGACTTAATCCTAAAGGAAATTCTTTTCTTGGGATGCTCGCTTTGGAGCAATTTACAACACAAACAAAATCTTCTATTTTTTAGAGCGTTATATACCCTGTGATCAAACAAAAAGATACGATACTAATTTTAGGTGCTAGTGGCTTCATTGGGAATGTTCTCTATAAAGAGCTCAATTCGTACTTTGAGATCTATGGGACTTATTTTAGTGATAATTCTTTTTATGCTGAAAATCACGTTTTTAGAAAGTATGATGTAGCTAAAGACGACATTACCGAGATCCTATCAATAGTACAACCAACAGTTATTATTAGTGCGCTACGAGGTGATTATAAGGATCAATTTCACGCCCACAAAGCAATGGCGAAGTATGTAAAAACACATCATCACTGTAGGTTGTTATATTTATCTAGTGTGAATGTGTTTGATGGAAAGTTTGAGCTTCCCTCCTATGAAACTGACAAACCCTTAGCAGAAAGTGAATATGGTAAGTTTAAACTTTCAGTAGAAAAAATGCTGAAAGAACACATACCTGCCCAATTAGCAATTTTGCGACTACCCATGGTGTTAGGGGTTAATTCTCCCCGAATCATGCAATTACGGCAAGCTATGAAGCATCAAGCGGCCTTTGAAGTGTATCCAAACTTGATAATAAGTATTACTACTGTCGATAAGATCGCACAGCAAGTTCATTATATAATCAATCAGTTGTTAGATGGTGTTTTCCACTTGGCGAGCACTGATATGGTGCATCACGAAGATCTTTTTAAAGAAATTTCAGAAAACCTAGGAGACGAAACTCCGGTCTTTCAACGGGTGTATCAGCGTAATGAGGATAGTTATTTAGCTATTCTTCCGCAGTATAATACATTGCCAAAAAACTATGAGATTACAGTTTCAGAAGTCATTGAAAGCTGTACCTTAAAAGATGAAATAACTACCTTAAAAAACGCCTTATGAAAAAGTATACAGAAGCTGAAGTAAACGATAAACTACAAGACCTTGAAGGTTGGCATTTTCACGAAGATGCTATTCATACAAGTTTTGAATTTAAAAACTTTAAGGAGGCCTTTTCTGCCATGACACGAATTGCCTTTGAAGCTGAAAGCATGAACCATCACCCAGAGTGGACCAATGTTTACGGTGATCTAGAGATCTTTCTTTCAACACACGACGCGGGTGGCGTTACCGACAAAGACTTCGAGTTGGCGAGGGTCATCGAAGAACTTATCGGTCAATAATCTAACTGCAAGGAGATATAGAATATTTAAACTGAAATAAATTCAATATCAATTTTTTGAGATTTGAAACTTTGATTTTTTTATATTTGGCTCGCATTAAAGAGAATATACAGTGGCTTTCTTCGGAAGGTCCTAATTAAATAGCATTGAATTATGGGAAGAGCTTTCGAATTTAGAAAAGCAAGAAAAATGAAACGCTGGTCGGCTATGTCGAAAGCATTTACACGTATTGGTAAAGATATCGTTATGGCGGTAAAAGAAGGAGGTCCCGATCCTGATTCCAATTCGCGATTACGTGCGGTGATTCAAAACGCTAAGGCCGTTAACATGCCCAAAGACAACGTTGAGCGCGCAATTAAGCGTGCCAGTGATAAAAGTCAGGGTGATTATAAAGAGGTCCTTTTTGAAGGTTATGCACAACACGGAATTGCTGTTTTAATTGAAACTGCAACCGATAATAATACTCGTACCGTTGCCAATGTACGTTCCTATTTCAATAAAACAGATGGTAGCTTGGGTACTTCTGGTTCGGTGGTTTTTATGTTTGATCACACTTGTAATTTTCGTGTGAATGGCGAAGGACTTGAGCTTGAGGAACTTGAATTAGAACTTATCGATCATGGTGTTGAAGAGATTTTCGAAGATGAAGATGGTGTGTTGATCTATGCGCCATTTGAGAGTTTTGGTGCTATTCAGTCTTATTTGGAAGAAAACAAAATTGAGATCCTATCATCTGGATTTGAGCGTATACCACAGGTTACTAAAAAATTATCTCCTGAGGAAGTAGCAGATGTTGAAAAACTTCTTGAAAAATTGGAAGAAGATGATGATGTACAGAACGTATATCACACCATGGAAGAAACTGCCGAAGAATAATAATCATAGCATCAAAAAAAAGCGCTGGTATAATAAATATATCAGCGCTTTTTTATTTAAACTATTGCTTTACCATTTTATAGCTAGTTGTCTTATTTACAGTTATTATGTAAATTCCATTAGTGTAGTTCTTCATATTGATTTCTACGGAAGATTCACCCAAAAATCTTTTGGTAAAAACTTGTTTTCCTAGCAGGTCGGAGATCGTTATTTCGTCAATTAATTCTTCTGAATTTGATATGCGTACAGCGCCTCTAGTTGGATTGGGCAACACAGTAAAATTAACTTTATTCAGGTCATCTGAAACACCCAATTCTTTGGGCTTCACTAATAGGAAACCTTCCACTCTATCGCTTATAACTATATGTCCGCTCTCGAAATACGGATAAATACTCCAAGATCCATTAAACCCAGCATTATTGTCTGTTGGGTATGTATCAAAATGACCTATTTCGGTCATACTTCCACCTGCAATATTTGAAATATCAAGAACCCGTAAGCCTGCGGCATTATTGGCCAAATAGAACTTGTCTCCTTTTACGTAGCCGTTGTGATCTGTAGCGTCTGATGGGCCAGAATATTCGAAATGCTGTACGGGATTGTCGAGATCATTAAAATCGAAAACGATGGTTCTGGAAGGAATACCAATATTTATTTCATCAGTTTCATCACCCATAATAAAATATCGCTGATCTTCGGTTAACCAGCCTTGGTGTGTGTAATTTATGTTTGAATACCCAATGGTTGCTATGGTTATAGGGTTCGCTTTATCGGTTACATCTTCAATAACAATTTCAGTTTCATTACTTCCGAAGAGAATCTCACGCCCAATATAGTCGGCATCTGGACCATTGTAGCTTACTATATGTGCATCATGAGAATAGCCGTCGGCGGTATAATCGCCTACTCCTACTGGGTTTATAGGGTCTTGAATGTTAATAAAATGCGGACCTCCGTTAAGAACATCGGAGCCTAAAACGTAGGCAAAGCCTGTGTCTTCATTGATCGCAATGTTATGAGCACTTCCGAAGCCAGTATAAAGCGCATCGGTAGTAAAGATTTGCGGCGGATTGGATACATTTCGTAAGCGCGTGAGATCGAAAACTTGCATACCGTGTCCGTCGTCCTCGCTAACAATAAAAACATGGTCGCTGTATGTTTTTGCATCTCTCCATGTGGTTTGCTGAACGCCATTTCCCGGTAGCTGCCCTAAATAAATTGGATTTAACGGATCGCTGATATCTATAAATGATGTTGCTTCGTTCAAACAAATGATCGCGTACTCTTTCCCATCTTGTGAATCGGTCCAGCCCCAGGAATCATTGGCTTTTACCGAATTCATAACAGACAAGGGGATTTGCGATATTAAATCATATCCACTGCATGGGAAAGATCCTGCCATATTATTTTCGCATGGGGTTTGACCAAATACGAAACTTGATATAATTAGGGCAAGTGGGAGTGCAATTTTGAGCATAGCTTGGATTTTTCTTAAAAATACAAAAAAGCAATGGCACTTCCTATGCTGCAATTTTTTAAGAATATTGTGGCACCTTACCTACGACGCCTTTGTAGAGTTTCCGAAGCACTTTTAAATCGGCTTCAAGGTCTCCTGTAGGATAAAATGGAGGATGAATACGTACTGTTTTAGTACGGTAGTCGAAAGCAACGGGAATGATAGGCACGCCAACGGCCATAGCGATATAATAAAAACCTGTTTTCCATGTGTCTACCTTTTTTCGAGTGCCTTCGGGAGCTAAGGTTAGTCTAAATTCATCTTTACTATCAAAAACCTTAGCAATAGCCTCTACTTTATTTTGACCCGACGTACGATCTAAGGGAGCGCCACCCATCCATCTAAAATACCAACCAAACGGCCACTTAAACAACTCTTTTTTGCCAACCCAATTGATTTGAACCTTTGTAATTCGTCGCGTAAATACGCCAATATAGAAGTCGTGCCAACTAGTATGAGGAACCGCAATGATAACCGATTTCTTTATCTGGGGAGCAAAATCACCAACGATCTTCCACCCTAAGACTTTTGTAAATAACCATTTTGAGAAACCCATACTTGCGTTTGAGTAAGCAATAACTTACATCTTTAAATATAATTCCTTTAATCGTTCGCGGGTCATAATGTTTTCCCAATCATCACCTAAAGCATTCTCCCAAAGAGGAACTAGGCTAAGGGCAATATCGATCATGGTGTTAATTTGTTCTTCTGAAAGATTAGCACAAAGTCCCTTCGGAATTGTGATCTCATGTTTTTTTACCATTTCTTTAAACAATACAACATCATTGGGGTAAAACTCTTCCAAGTGGTCAAAAACGATACAGTTCCCGATCCCGTGTTTTGTACCAAGAACATAGGAGAGACCATAGCTCATAGCGTGGGCTACGCCCACTTGAGAGTATGCAATGCTCATACCTCCATGCCAAGATGCCATCATTAATTTTCCGCGGGCTTCTGCCTCATCGATATTTCCTTCAACAAAGATCTCATGACAAAGATCATATGCTTTTTCGCCATAGCTTTGACTAAAAGCGTTTAAGAAGGTTCCATTAAGAGATTCTACACAATGAATAAAGCAATCCATTCCTGTATAAAACCACTGATTTTTAGGAACGCCTATTGTAAGTTCTGGATCTAAAATTACTTGATCGAAAGGTGTAAAATCACTATTTATACCAAGTTTCTTAACGGGTCCTGAAAGTACGGTTGTTCTGGAAACTTCGGCGCCAGTCCCAGAAATGGTTGGGATTCCTACGTGATAGACTGCCTTGTTCTTTACAAGATCCCAACCTTGATAGTCGGCTGCACTACCCTTGTTGTTCAACATAATAGAGACGGCCTTAGCCATATCGAGTACAGTTCCGCCACCAATACCAATGATACCAGAAGGTTTATAGGTAAACTCGGCTTTAATATCTTTAACGATCTGATCTACTTGAATTGTTTTGGGCTCTTCTTCCGCAGAAATAAAGATCAATTTGTCATTAAACCTCAAGTTAATTCGATCCATAAATGCTTTGTCTTCTTTAAAGACATCATCTATTAAGAATATAAATGGCGCTTTGTCTTTACGTTGCGGCGCTAGTATTGAGGATAACTGATCAAAACTTCCCTGGCCAAACACTACTTTGGGAACCATAGGGAAATTTCGGTATTTATTATTTACGGTTTCTTTCTTTTCTTCCTTTAGCACTTTGTTTGCTCTCATAAGGTCTTCTGGAGTATCGATCTCGATTCCCTGCGTATTGGAAATCGCCATTTTAATATTTTTACCGTATTCGAGATAGCGAATACATTCAATTTTTTCAGCAGCTTCCATGGTACGCATTGGTAGGCGGTAAAAATCCATTAAAGCTTGTTTTCTAAACGCGTAAATTCCTTTGTGTTTGTAGTATTGTACGGCGGCGTTCTTATCTCTTGGGTATGGTATTGGCGAACGAGAAAAGTACATGGCAAAGCTGTCTTTGTCAACGATAACCTTTACACAGTTAGGGTCACTAATTTCTTTCCAGTCGTGGATCTCAGTCATTAAAGAAGCCAGATCAATTTTATCTGCATCGGGTTCATTAAAGACCTTTAATACTTGTTCTAGGCCTTCTTTACTGGTAAAAGGTTCGTCGCCTTGCACATTGACAACAATGTCAACATCCATGTTTTCAACGGCTTCGGCAATACGATCGCTTCCGCAGTCGTGTTCCTTAACGCTCATAATGGCCTTTCCGCCGTAGAGTTCAATTTCAGAAAAAATGATAGCACTATCTGTTACCACATATACTTCGTCGAATAAGTTTGTTGCTTTTGCAGCCTCATAGGTGCGAACAATCACGGGCTTTCCGCCGAGATCTTGCATTAATTTCCCCGGAAAACGAGATGCGCCGTAACGCGCAGGAATCATAGCTATTATTTTCAATGTTGTGGTTTTTCTGAAGTTAGTGTGCCAAAAATAATAAGATTATACACTTGGCGGCTTCTTTTTCCGAAGCTTTTTATAAAATTTAAAAATTCCGAAGAAAATAGCAAGCACAAAGATAAAGGCGAGTACAGGTAAAAATATGGACGCTATTGACATTACGACCGAAGTTCCTGTTTCTACCGTGGCAACTACTGGGTTGGCTAATCCACCTGTAGTGGTAGAAGAAGTAAGGCGTAAAGCCGAAGCATTTCCCTTAATTGCGGTTGCCGTTCCTCCCCCAGCAATGATTGCAAGTGCCCAGGTAACAACAGGGCTTAAATCTGAAACAGTCGCAACCATGACAGCAGTTCCTGCAACAGTTGCCAATGGAATGGCAATACTATCTAATATATTATCTACCCAAGGAATATAATAACCAAAGAGCTCGATTAGTGTGGCAATTGCCATAACAACAACTGCGGTAAGGCTTCCCGCCCACTCCCAGCTTTCGTTGAGCGGAATTACATCATAGTATCCCGCCAAACTGAGCACGAGTAAGGGTAGAAAAACTCTAAAGCCAACAGCGGCGGCAAGCCCTACTCCTAAACATATACTTATAATGATCTCTGCGTAATCCATGTCTTACGAATCTACAAAAAAGGAGTCTTTAAATCCAATGAGATATAACTTTTCTTTGGCGCGCGTTATGGCCGTATATAGCCATCTTAAATAATCTTTATCAATGCCGTTTGGTAAATACGGCTGTTCAACAAATACAGTGTTCCATTGGCCTCCCTGACTCTTATGACAAGTAATTGCGTAAGAGAATTTCACTTGTAGCGCATTGAAATAGCGATTTTTCTTTACAGAAAGGAACTTTTTATATTTTGACTTCTCATGCGCATAATCTTCCATTACGGCTTGATAAAGCTTATTGGAGTCGTCATAAGATAAGGATGGTGTTTCGGAAGACAGCGTATCTAAAAGTAGAACCGTTTCAAAGGCTTTCATCCGTGGATAATCTGCCATTTGTACACGAACTTCCGCAAAGCGGAAACCGTATAATTCAACCATTCTAAAGATCTCTAAGACTTCAACAATATCACCATTGGCGATAAAACCCGCCTCACTTTCGGCCGAAACCCAATGGTAGTTATTTTTTACGACCATGAGTCGGTCACCGGGAGCCAATTCGGCTTCTTGATAAAGCACTCTACTTCTGATGTTTTGATTGTATAGGTTAGCACGTTTGTTGGAGCGGACGATAAAAACGGCATCATCATCGCCAGATTCGCTATAGCTATCGGTTATCGCATCCATGATCTCCATCCCGTCTGCTGGGCGAATCACATCATCAAAGGCTTCCGAAGAAAAAGAAAAAGTATCGTAAAAACCAGAATCTAATTGTTCGCGGAGTTTGGTGGCATTAACTAGAATTCCACTGTCTTGTTGCTGGCGCACCACTTCATCTAGTTCAATTGCAATTACTTCTTTGTTATAATGACTTTCTAAAAGACGTTTGTCTAATGCGGGGCTAATATCTAATTTAATGGGTGGCAGCTGTGCAGTATCCCCTATAAGCATGAGTTTGCAATTGTGCCCAGAGTAGACATATTGCATAAGGTCATCTAGCAGGGAACCATTTTCAAATAGTTTTGCGTCGGTGTTGATATCTGGGATCATAGAGGCCTCATCAACAATAAAAATTTTATTTCGCGACTTGTTTGGTTGGAGTGTAAATGAAATTCCTCCTCCTTTTTTTGCCTTCGGAAAGTAGATCTTTTTATGAATGGTGTGAGCTTCTTTTCCGCTGTAGTTGCTAATCACTTTAGCCGCGCGACCTGTGGGGGCCAATAGCGAGAAAGAACGTTGCGCTTTCCAAAGGTTTTTTACGAGTGTTCCTGTAATAGTAGTTTTACCTGTACCGGCATATCCTTTGAGTAAAAACAGGTCATTTTTTTTTTCGCTTAGCACAAAAGAAGCGAGCAATTGCAGGGTTATGTCCTGCTTTGTGGTTAGAACATGCGGAAAATCGCCTTTGAGTAGGCTATAAAAGTGAGAAACATCCATAAGGGGGCGTGTGAAACTTTAGCGGTTAAATATAGCTAGGATTTTTTCGGATTATACTTTTACGAACAAAAAAAAATTGTAGATTTGTCATATACCTAATTTTAGAATTATACACTAAATAAACTTCACGTAATGAAAATTGTATTGCAGATTGTACTTTGGATCCTTATCATTTTCTTAGGATGGAAACTTTGGAACTCTATTTCAGGGCCTATCAAGTTTAATGAGATTAAGGAAGCTCGTTACGCTAAAATTATTAAAAATTTAAAAGATATTAAAGCCGCTCAATTGGCTCATCAGGAAATTGTAGGTGGTTTTGCTGGAGATTTTGAAAGTTTGGTTCGTTTTGTAGATACTGCAGAATTTGCCATTACATCTCGTCGTGATACATTCTATGCGGACGTAGAGAAGAATAAAGCTTACGGTTTAGATCCTCAGACTGGTGGATATATCACAGAGGCCGTTATTGTTGATACCCTGCGTTTCACTCCACTAAAAGATTCATTATACGCTGGAACAGATCGTTATAAGACCATGATGAATGTTCCTATAGAGGAAGCAAAAGGAGCTAAATTTGAAATGAGATCTGGTAAACTGGAAAAGAATAAAACAGTTTATTCAGTATTTGAAGCTAGAGTATCTAAGGATGTTGTCTTGGGTGATTTAGATAAAGACCTACTAACTCAAGAGAAACAAGTTGTTTCTGTTGACGGGGTTAATGGAAAATATATTAAAGTTGGTTCTATGGAAGATGTAGATACGAGTGGTAACTGGCCAAAAAGCTATGACTCTCCAGACAATCAATAAAAATAGATCAAACGAATATAAAAGACTGTCCGTTCAAGTTTCATTGACCGGACTTTCTTTTTTAGTATCACATACAGATACTAAGGATACCCTTTATTTTACTGAAAAAGTCTTTGACCGGAATTATACCCCAGAAGAACTTTTATTCGAAATTCAACAGCTATTAGCCCGGGAAGAAGAACTTCAAAAAGATTTTTCTGAAGTTGTCATCATATACGCCACCAATATGTATACTGTGGTGCCATCTAGCCTTTTTGATGATTCAAGACCCAGTGATTATTTAAAGTTCAATGCCAAAATATTGGCAAACGATTTTATTGCTCACGATGAAGTGGATAATCACCAAATGGTGGTTGTATACGTACCCTTTGTAAACATAAATAATTACTTTTTTGATCAGTATGGCAGTTTTCAATACTTTCACAGCGCGAGTATCCTGCTTAAAACTATTCTTGACACAGAAAGACATGTTCAGGGTAAAAAAGCCTTTATTCATGTGCGTAAAGAAGAATTTGATATGTTGGTGCTAGACGAAGGAGTCTTGCAATTGTGTAATAGCTATACTTTTAAAACACCAGAAGATTTTATCTACTATGTGTTATTTAGTTTAGAGCAACTTCATTGTAATCCAGATGCCATAGATACCGTTTTAAGTGGCTCAATTCAAAATAACGATCCTTTATATGAAATTTGTTATAGATATATTCGGAATATTTCTTTTCATACGTTTAATTTTTCTGGAATTCGCTTTGCTGAAGATGCAAAAGCACACGAACATCTCATTTTAAAAAGCACGCTCTAATGCGAATTATCTCGGGTACTCACAAAGGCAGACGCCTTACCGCTCCAAAGAATTTACCTGTTCGTCCTACGACAGACATGTCTAAGGAAGCACTTTTCAATATTTTGAACAATCAGATCGAGTTTTCAGAGGTTTCTTTGTTGGATCTATTTGCCGGAACAGGTAACATATCGTACGAGTTTGCTTCTAGAGGTTGTAAACAGATCATGGCCGTTGATTCCCATTTCGGATGTATAAAGTACATTAACCAGACTGCAGAGCAGTTAGAGTTCCCTATCAACACTGTAAAAGCTGATGTCTTTAAGTATGCCACTATGCGTGGGGCACCCTTTGATGTAATTTTTGCGGATCCCCCGTATGATATAGAAGCTGCCGAACTAGATATACTCGTTCAAAACCTATTCAATAATGAGCGTGTTGCTACGGATGGATTGGTGGTTATTGAACATTCAAAGCACACAGATCTTTCTAAGGTGCTTCGCTTTGAGAATTCCAGAAAATATGGGGGTTCGGTTTTTAGTTTTTTTAGGTAGTTACATCGCTTTCCTACAGTGTTCTACACCCGTTTTGTAAGTATAATTAAGTGGCAGTACGTAAGGTTTTTTAGCAGTAAGGCATAGCTTCCCACCAAAATTTAGTTAACTTTACCTAGCATTTATCCCTATATAACAACCTAAGAAACTCCACCCGCTTCCCATGCAACCAAAAACCATTGACCTTGAGTTTGCTGAAATACAATTGTTTGACACCTATGCCATTTCTTCTATAAAAGAAGGAGTCATGTTTAATGCACCACATCTAGAAGCTTTTTTTGAGATATTTAAATTGCATTATGGCAACAAACCATTTGTTTCTATTGCTAACCGAAAAAATGATTACACCGTAGATCCGCAACTATTTAAAACCATGCGTTTGCCAGAAATAGCCGCAATTGGAGTAGTTTGCCATACAGACTCTTCCTATCAAATAGCCTTATTTGAAAGAGAATTCTATCCTGGCGTGTTTATGATCTTTAAAGAAATGGACGAATGTATTGAATGGGCAGAAAAATTACTGTCTGAAGTTTTAAAAAAAAGCAGGCCTATAAGCCGGGTTCTGTTATCGAAACGAATTCGATACCTTATCATTTATCTGGATGCATTGTTACCAATACATTCTATCTGCCTACCCTCCTGCATCGGGCGGGAACCCTCAAGCACAGGTTTACGTGACATTTCACCGTATAGAGTTTACCTGATTTCACTACAGCATTACCTGTACATCCTTTCTGCTGCACTTGTCCTATCACGCCAATGACGTGACGACGGCCGTTAGCCGCTATACTTCCCTATGGTGCCCGGACTTTCCTCCACAGACGAGCGAAACGCTGTCTGTGACGATAAGGCGGCCTGCTGCTGCCAAAGGTACTTTAATGTTAATAAAAAGCGTAAAAAGAGGGCTGGTATTTTTCGCAAACTTAGTGTACATGATTATATTTGTTTTCTACCTATGGAACATTTTATAGTATCAGCTCGAAAGTACCGCCCAGCCATCTTTAAAGATGTTGTGGGGCAACAGGCCATAACCAATACTCTCGAGAATGCCATAGAAAACAATCACTTAGCGCAAGCATTACTCTTTACAGGCCCAAGAGGTGTTGGTAAAACAACCTGCGCCCGGATTCTAGCTAAAAAGATAAATCAGGATGGTACTGAGCAAACCGACGAAGATTTTGCCTTTAATATATTTGAATTAGACGCGGCTTCTAATAATTCGGTTGATGATATTCGCGATCTAATTGCGCAGGTTCGTATTCCTCCGCAGGTAGGATTTTATAAGGTGTATATTATTGATGAAGTCCATATGCTGTCTTCTGCTGCCTTTAACGCATTCTTAAAGACGCTAGAAGAGCCTCCAAAACATGCTATTTTTATTTTAGCCACTACTGAAAAACATAAAATAATACCTACTATTCTTTCTCGCTGTCAAATTTTTGACTTTAAGAGAATTACGGTTCAGGACATTAAAGGACATTTGGCAGAAGTAGCTAAAGCTGAAGGCATAGAAGCCGAAGACGACGCCCTACACGTAATCGCTCAAAAAGCAGATGGCGCCCTAAGAGATGCTCTTTCAATTTTTGATCGTGTGGTTAGCTTTTCTGGGAAGACGATGACTCGTGAGGCCGTTACCGAAAACTTGAACGTTCTTGATTATACCTATTATTTTCAAGTAACTGATCTTTTGTTGCAAAATAACATTCCGCAGGTTTTAGTAGCGTATAATACTATATTAGCCAAAGGCTTTGACGGTCATCATTTTGTCATGGGCTTGGCCTCTCACTTTAGAGATCTGTTGGTGTGTAAAAACCAAGAGACCATTGCTTTGCTGGAAGTTGGCGAGCAGGTTAAAACCTTATATTTTGAACAATCACAAAAAACCGATGTCGCTTTCTTGGTTGAAGGTATTGAGATCGCGAATAGCTGTGATCTCAAATTTAAAACTAGTAGAAATCAAAGGTTATTGGTTGAACTTTGTTTACTTCAGTTGGCTTCTCTTACGGCGGTCGACGAAAAAAAAAACGCTAATTTAAAGGGAAAACGTTTTGTTTTGCCTCCCTCCCATTTTAAAAATGCAGTTATTAGTCCGTTAGAGACCGTAGATGCTGTAATACCAGCTTCGGAAACTGTAACGAGCGAGACCCCTGCTAAAGAACCAATAGATTCTAATGCGACTCCAGCCCAAGCTGCGTCGGAAGGGAAAGCTATACAACAAAATGTTTCGGCACCGAGCAATCAACCCACCGAAGTAGTTACAGCCAAACAAGAGCTTGTGACCCCAGAGGTCACACCCACTCCGGTTTCCGAAGAAAATATAGAAGCAAATATAGTATTGGACGACCAACTTGCTGAGCGTCCACAGATTTTAGCGGAACGAAACACGTCTAAGGTTTCTGCGCTTTCTTTAAAAAGTATTCAAAAAAAGCAGGAGCTTAAAAAAGAACTAAACGCAAAACTCCCAGACCAAAAAAATCTTCCAAAAGAGACCTTTACTGAAGAAGAAATGATTGCGGGTTGGAATGATTTTACAAAATTGGTTGAGGAGAAAGGGCGATTTAACCTTTTATCGCATCTAACCATGGGAGTTCCCAAATTAGAGGGTACCCTGATCCATTTAGAATTTCCAAATAATACGATCAAGGTAGAAGTTGAAAGGGCAAAACACGAATTGTTGGGCTATTTGCGAGAACGCCTAAAAAATTACGATATTGATCTCTCCATTGAAGTAAATGAAACTGCTGTTAAGCGTTATGCTTATACTGCTCGTGAAAAGTTTGAAAAAATGAAAGAGAAGAATCCGTTAATAGATACATTACGTACCGAATTTGACTTAGACCTCTAGTATCATAAGCTGGCACAGGGCGGCGTAACAAGGTAAACATGTTAAAAAGTATTACACTTAAGAATATAGGAAAGAGTATCGTTTTTATTTCGGCATTCGTGATCTTTGCGTCTTCTATGACGGCTGTATTGGGAGCTTTGCTGGGGTTTCGCGAAGAAGTGGAAACCTATGTTTCGGGAAAGGTAAAACTCAATTTATTTGATTTCTTTATTAGCCACTACTCTATTTTATGTCTCATTTTTGTGGTATTGGGGAGTATCTATTTTATTTCCGCAGTAAACCTGTTAAAGCGCAAAAACTGGGCGCGATTGTTCCTAATTTGGTTTTCGGGGATCTTGATTATTATTGTCATCGTTTTTTGGTTTCAAATAATTTCCTGGAGTCAGTTTTTTGATTCAAAGGGGCTGGTAGCATCGGCAATCATTGCTATATTGGTGTGTGCACTTCCGTTAACCGGACTGATCTTCTTTTTGCAAACCAAAAAAGTAAGAGAAATTTTTAAAGGTGATTCTAACAAAGTACATATTTATAACCCTGAACGATAATCATGCTAGGATTAAAACTACCAACAGACCCTCGCTGGGTAAATATTGTAGAAAAAAATATTAAAGAAATTTTGACCGATCACGCCTATTGTGAGCAAAAAGCAGCTTCAACTGCTATTTCATTGATAGTTTCTTTTCCCGAATACAGTGAGCTCGTACAAGAGATGGTGGCATTGGTTAAAGAAGAGATCAGTCATTTTAAAATGGTTCACGACAAAATTTTGGAACGTGGTTGGACCATGGGTCGCGATAGAAAGGACGAATATGTACTGCAGATCGTAAGCTTTTTTCCCAAAGGAGGAAGCAGAACCACACAATTAGTACATCGCTTATTATACGCTGCGCTTATAGAGGCCCGAAGTTGTGAACGTTTCCGTTTATTAAGTGAAGAGCTGGAAGACAAAGAACTCTCTGAATTCTATCATAAGCTAATGGTTAGCGAAGCTAATCATTATACCATGTTTTTAAGATTTGCCCGAGAATATGGAGAAAGAGCCGTTGTGGATGAAAAATGGCAGGAGTTACTGACATTTGAAGCTGAAGTAATGAAGAATTTAGGAACACAAGAGACAATTCATGGCTAATTGCATATCATAGGTCAACATTATTAAACGATATTTAACTTAACGGTCGAAATTATGTCACATTTTATAAAAGACGACGGAACTACCAAAGAGATGCTGTCATTGCGTTTTTCAAGTATTACAAGAGAAACTCTTTTGCCGCAAATTGATGAAATTCTCTTGTTTAGAAAATATAAACGTCTTGATGGCGAAGTAGGCAATGGCACTTATGAAAAAGGTGATCGAACCAAGCGGATTTTATTTGGTGCGTTTGTAAAATATTTCAAATTTAAAGTGATGGTTGATACGTTGAGTGACGGAGAAGTAGGTGTTAGAGTATTGCGCGCTACTTCAGGATTTTCTGGAGGTGTAATAGGTGTAAATCAAGTAACTCAAGAAATGATCGAAATATCAAACAGCTTAAAGACCTTGTAATGCCTAGCTTAAACAAGTTCAGCGTTTTCGCTGTACAAACTCTTAATGATCCCATCGGCTAAACCGATCTTTGGCACAAAAACATTTTTTGCTTTGCTCCATTTCATAGCCGACAAATAAATGCGGATAGCAGGAACAATCACATCGGCACGGTCTGGGTTCATGCCCAAATCGGTTATGCGCTCTTCATAGGTCATGTTTTGGATATTCTCGTAGTAATTAGCGAGATAAAAATAACTTAACGGGCGACCAAGCTTTACCGCGCTCATTTTATACACGTGATTGATGTTTCCACCAGAACCAATTAGTTCAATTTTGTTGTAAGAAAAGGTGTTTTCCTTGATCCAGGCTTTTACGGTTTCCCACATATCTTTTTCAACGATATCTTTAAGCAAGCGTACTGTTCCTAACTTGAATGATCGTGAGGTAACCGTTTTTCCGTTCGCAAAAACTGTAAATTCTGTACTTCCACCTCCAACATCCACATAAAGAAAAACTTTATTGTCTTGAATAAGTGATGTTAGGTCGGTTGAAGCTATAATAGCAGCTTCATCGTTTCCGTCAATGATCTCAATGTTTAGACCAGTTTCTTTTTTTACTCGTTTGGCGATAGCGATTCCATTGGAAGCTTCCCGCATGGCCGACGTAGCGCAGGCTCTAAACTTGGTTACGTTGTGAGTTTTTATCAATAAGGTAAACGCAAGCATAGCGTCTAACATTCGTTTTTCGTTTTCTTCGGAAATGGCACCATTAAGAAAAACATCGGAACCCAATCGAATAGGCACTCGTACTAAAGATGTTTTTTTAAATATTGTAGGTTTTCCCTCTTGCTCAATGACTGATGCAATAAGAAGTCGAATGGCATTTGAGCCAATATCTACTGCGCCGTATTTATCTATTTTTAACAAATTATTGTTTTAGTTTGTTTTGGTAATACTCGTATAGTTTGAATTGCGAACGAACTTTTGGTAAATTATTCTTTCTATAGGCATTATCTTGTTTCTCTGAAATAACACGGGCCTTAACATTATCGCTCCAACTAATATTAAACGTGTCTATGATCTCTTTTTTGATCTCTGGGTCGTAGATTGGACAAGAGATTTCAACTCTATTATCAAGATTACGGCCCATAAAATCGGCAGAAGAAATGTATACTTTGGTGTTTCCATTATTTCCGAAGAGATATAAACGAGGATGTTCTAAAAATTTATCGACAATACTTATCACTTCAATATTTTCGCTCATCCCTTCCACACCGGGAATTAAGCAACAAATTCCTCGAATAATAAGCTGAATTTTCACTCCTGCTCTACTCGCCTCATAAAGTGCGTCAACCATCCCATAATCAGATAAGCTGTTTAACTTTAGGCGAATTCCACTGGGCAATCCCATTTTGTGATTATCAATCTCAGCTTCGATCAAAGAATAAAGCACATTTCGCGTATAATGCGGTGATACAATAAGGTGATTGTACTTTTTGATCTTATAGTTTACCTCAAAGAAATCGAATACTTTGTTGATCTCTTTACAAATTTTCTTATTTGCTGTAAACAAGGTATAGTCTGTGTAAATGGTTGCCGTAAACTCGTTAAAATTTCCCGTGCTTACAAAGGCATATCGCCGTATTTTTTTGTTTTCTACACGTTCAATGATACAGGCCTTACAGTGTACTTTGAGTCCGGAAACGCCAAAAATAAGCTTAACTCCCTCACTTTGCATCTGCTCTGCATATTGAATATTGGCTTCTTCGTCAAAACGAGCTTGCAATTCAATTTGAACAGTTACCTCTTTACCATTTTTTGCAGCGTTTATCAAGGAGCTCGCAATGTGAGAAACTTCCGCAAGACGATAGATCGTAATTTTGATTGCACTTACTTTAGGATCTAAGGCTGCTTCTCTTAGAAATTTCACTACGTATGAAAACGTTTGATATGGGGCATAGAGCAGATAATCTTTGGTAGCCACTTTATCGATAAGGCTTCCTTCAAGGCTTAAACCCGGAATTGGGAGTCCGTCGATCTTCTTATATAAAAGATCAGTACGCCCTAGACTAGGAAATTTCATATAGTCTCTTCGGTTGTGATATCGTCCGCCAGGAATAATACTGTCTGTATTATCAATTCCCATCTTATTCATAAGATACTTGAGTGTACCTTTATCGATGCTCTTGTCATACACAAAACGCACGGGGTCTCCTACGCTTCTGTTTTTAACACTTTTGGAGATCTTATCAATAAAACTTCTACTTAAATCACTGTCAATATCTAGCTCGGCATCACGTGTAATTTTGATCATATGCGCCGTAATACTTGTGTATTTAAAAATGCTGAACAAGTTATGTAGACAGTATCTTATAAGATCGTCGAGAATAATGATATAGCGTTTTTCCCCATCCTTTGGAAGTTCTATAAATCGATCGATCGATTTTGGAATTTCAATGAGTGCGTAATTTTTCTTTTCTTCGAAGGTGTCGTCATCTTGTGACATGATCATCTTTACGGCCAAATAGGCAGCACTGTCTTTTAAAGATGGAAAACGTTCTAATTCACCGATCATGATCGTGACCAATGCCGGGCTCACCTTCCGAATAAAATAATCTGATATATATTTTCCCTGGCTCTCTGAAACCTCTGTTTCATCGATCATATAGATATCTTGCTTGGCCAATTTTTTTTCAATAGCGCTTAAGATTCGCAAACTAGTTGACTGTTGTTTAATAACTGTTTGCGTTATTTTATCTAACAGCACATTTGCAGTACTACCTCCTAAAAAGCTTCTTCCGCCTTTACCTGCCTCAGCAATTCGTTTGATCGTGGCATATCGAACTTTGAAGTACTCATCTAAATTGTTTGAAAAAATCCCGATAAACCGAAGTCGTTCAATTAACGGAACCGTTTCGTCTTCGGCTTCTTGTAAGACGCGCGCATTAAACTTTAACCAGCTTAGTTCTCGGTTATAGTATCTGTTTTCAGTATGTGGGGTTGTAGCGGTGTCTTGCGTCATTTATTTAAGATGTTTCGGAAAAAGAGTTTTTACAGTACGCCCAGTAGTCACATTTGCCCACGAATTTTCATCAAATTCAAGCATAATAAATCCAGAGGTTGGTACATTTTCAATATACTTGTTTCCTAGCATATTTGCAATTGATGTAAACGCATGATTATGACCAACGATCATCACGCAATCTATAGCGTCATTTAAGCTTGTAATAACCGACATTGCATTTTGCCCACTGAAGTCGTATAGACTATGATCTGTGCTAAAGTGTTCGTCAGCGAGCTTAAAAGCATCTTGAAAGTAGTGCGCAGTGGTTAGGGCTCTAACTGCATCGCTACTAATTATTTTTTGAGGTGCTGCTATTTCACTTGCAATAGTTTGCGAAACTAACTTGGCATCATTGTGTCCTCTTTTCTTAAGTGGACGACCGTGATCAATAACATCATGCTTCCATGAAGATTTTGCGTGACGCACCATATATAGTGTTTTCATTTCGTATAGTTAAGTTTGTGTAAATCTATTTCCTAAAAATATTTTGTTTCTTTTGGTTTTGGATTGATTTCTTAGGGTTGAACGCGTCTTAATTGCCAGTCATTATCCTTCCAAACATATTGTATTCGATCATGTAATCTATTCGGTCTTCCCTGCCAAAATTCAAAAATCATAGGTCTTACCAAGTAACCACCCCAATTTTTTGGTTTTGGTACTTCCTTATTAGCATATTTCTCTTCAAGCGCTTTTAAACGTTCTTGTAAAAGTTCTCTACTCTCAATAGGTTCGCTTTGATCTGAAACTAAAGCGCCTAACTGGCTTCCTTTTGGACGTGAATGGAAGTAATTAGTGCTGTTTTCTTCGGAAGTTTTTTCGGCGATCCCTTGAATAATGATCTGTCGCTCTAATGAAGGCCAAAAAAATGAAAGACAAACCTTGTTATTCTCTGAAATAGCTTGCCCCTTCTCACTTTTGTAGTTCGAATAAAAATAAAAGCCATACTCATCGTACTTTTTTAATAGCACTACCCGGCCTCTTGGAAAACCGTTTCCCGCGGTAGTTAATGTCATGGCGTTAGGTTCGTCTAGGCCCGCATCATTCTTTACATCATAAAACCAACTGTGAAATTGTTGCATCGGATTTGGATCCAAGCCTGCTATGGTTAGTTCGCTCTTTTCGTATGATTTTCGATGATCGTGTAAGTTATTCAATAGCTGTTTTTTTAACTGAAGTAAATGACTTTACTTGATTGTATATGCAAGTTACAAAGATTGTATCATCCTTGGAAATACAACATACGTTAAGTTTGGGTTAAATTGATAATGAAGTGAAAACAGAACGGATCCAGAAACTAATGCTTCTGAACCCGTTAAAAAAAACTAACCAAATAAAATGAAAATTTATTTTTTCCTACGACGATTCTTTTGGATAATATCCCCGAGTTCGTCCATTAAGGCTTTAAAATTATCTTGTTGTTCAGGAGTACACAAATTCTTGATCTCCTTAAGGTGATTAAACTTAATGCGCTCAGCTTGCTGTTGAAATGAGGCTATTTGTTGAAGAATCGAATCTGGAGCATGCTGATTATCTTCTTGTAATTGCTTAAATAGCAATCGTTTAGACCTCATGATCTCTTCATCCGTTTTATTGATATCTTCTCGATGCTTCTCTATAAGTTTTTCAAAAGCAGCTACTTGATTTTCGTCCAATTCCAGCTTTTGAACGATCTTTTCTTTAACATTATGAGTTCTATCTCCCCGTCTGTTTTTTTCCTTCGGAAAAATCATAAAACCAATAAGAATTGCGTTTGAAATCAAAAGCGCAATAATAATTACGATATATAACTTAGATCTATTCATGATACAAGAAATTATCTGTCATAGCCATTAGTTCTTCTGTTTGAACGGTCTCTTCAACTGAAGTTCCACTAAACAAGACATAACATTCTACAGCAACTAGGCAAAGGAAAGCCGCAGCAAGACCTCGTACCCAGTGCCAAGAAACTAGATCCTGTTCTTTTACCTTTTCCATGATTGCATGATAAAGATGAGCAGGAGCTTCTACTCTCGTAATATTTTGCAATATGTTTAACTGTTTGTCCATCTGATTATTTGACGATACTTTCATACAGCTTCTTCGTTTTGTTGTAATATTTTTTTCAAATTTGTTTTAGCACGCTGAAAAAGCGACTCGGTGGCTTTTTCACTAATATTTAAAATCTCTGCAACTTCAGAGATAGGGAGTTGTTCTATTTTCAATAATATAACTGCGGTTTTTTGATTTTCCGAAAGCTCATTGATTCCTTTAAAGATGCCGGCTATTGATTCTTTCTGTTCGAGTGCAACTCCCGGATGATCAAAATGTCCCATATCAAATCCTTTGCTTTCATCGTCCATTCGTACTGCATAGACAAAGGCTTTACGCTTCTTGCGGTTGCGAGCTTTTACATAATCTAATGCGGTGTTGATCGTGATACGGTAAATCCATGTTGTTGCAGTTGATCTTTTCTGAAAAGTATCTTTCTTTTTATAGACCTTCATAAAAACATCTTGCGTTACCTCTTCGGCATCTTCTGTGTTTTGAACATATTGAAGTGCCAAGTTAAAGACCAGGTTTTTATTGTTTTCATAAAGCGTTTGGAAATTCATTGGCAGACCTAGAATAGCTTCAAAGGATTATTCGGTAAAAATCTTATAAAAAAGTTAGACGACAACAATTAGACAATTCTTCGGTACAACTTATTAATTTAAGCTATAATTCGAAGATCTTTCCGTCTTCCGCAAGAGACACTCTGTCAAAAACGGTTTGTGCCTCCTTTTTAAAGACCTGTGTACTTGGGTATCGTCCAGAATAATGCCCAAGTATCAACTGCTTAACAGCCGCTTCCTTTGCGATCATAGCGGCTTCTTTCGCCGTACTGTGTTTTGTTTTTTCAGCAAGATCGTGATGTTGTTCTAAAAAAGTGGCTTCATGGTAAAGTGTAGTAACTCCATATATCTGCTGAATAATTTGAGGGAAATAAGCGGTGTCACTACAAAAAGCATAGCTCTTTGGTTTTGGCGGATCTATAGTAATGCTCTTATTGTCTATAAGAACACCGTCTTCATTAATTACATCATAACCTTGTTTGATCTTGCTGTAATAACTCATGCTTACATTGGCAGCTTTAACCGCTTCAATATTGAGTGTTCGTTCGTTGGGTTTTTCCAGAAAAAGAAATCCGTTGGTGTAAACCCTGTGGTTTAAAGGGATGGTTGTGACAGAAACTTTATCATCATCAAACAGAAGTTGGGGTTTATCACTATCTAGCTCATGAAAAAAGAGATTATAATTGGTCCAGCTTTTTCCGAGTTTTAATTGAAGTGTAATAGCTTCTTTAATGCCCTTAGGTCCGTAAACATGAAGGTCTGCCTCTCTCCCGAGTAATCGGAAAGTAGAGATAAGTCCGACGAGTCCGAAAAAATGATCCCCGTGTAAATGTGAAATAAAGACGTGTTTAATTCGAGAGAATTTTACTTTGTACTTTCGAAGCTGTACCTGTGTGCCTTCAGCACAATCAATAAGAAACATATGCCCTTTCACTTCTAGCAATTGCGCTGTTGGATTTGCGTCCCAGCGGGGCGTTGCAGAGTGACAACCTAGAATGGTGAGTTTCATAAAAAAAATCTTTGAAAATTTGCCCTAAGCCAAAAGTTTTAGGCTCTACGCTTTTCCTTGCATAAGGCATAATGCCAATTACCTATAGCGGTTTTTGTACTATGTT
This sequence comes from Ulvibacter sp. 2305UL32-6, assembly GCF_058148545.1. Lineage (NCBI taxonomy): Bacteria > Pseudomonadati > Bacteroidota > Flavobacteriia > Flavobacteriales > Flavobacteriaceae > Ulvibacter > Ulvibacter sp. 2305UL32-6. The sequence goes on along the minus strand of NZ_JBYVKA010000002.1, from coordinate 44,889 downwards.
CAAAACCCTAGATCACGTTCTATTTCTTCCATTTCCACAATATCGCCAGCTTCTTGCAATGTAGGAACAACAACCATTTCCATTGGAATGTCATCTATATCTATTGCAGTGTTTACAATAACAAAAGAGTGTTTTGACGCTCTGTGATACATAGATAATTTTAAAAAATGTAATAATTCAGGTAAAGTGAGATTTGTATATTTTAAAAGATCGATGACCAAGTTGCTCGTTTCGAATTCTCGGGGCACAATTCCTTCAAGAAAAGCTGCAAAATGAGTCACATCATCCCTTTCGTCGGCAAGTATGGTATAGGTGTCTTTTTTAGTTACTTTCATTGTGTTGAATTTTTGAGGCGAGTAAGTATAAAACTGCCATCCGAACGGCAACACCGTTCTGTACTTGATCTAAGATAATTGCTTGTTTGCTGTCGGCAACATCACTAGTTATTTCCACACCGCGATTGATAGGGCCAGGGTGCATGATAATAATTTCTTTTTTAAGCGAATCTAAGAGCGCTTTATTTACCCCATATTGCTGTGTGTATTCGCGTGTTGATGGAAAATAACTGATGTCCATTCGTTCGTTTTGTACTCGTAACATATTGGCTACATCGCACCACGCTAGTGCTTTATACAGGCTTGGTTCGTACTGAACATTTAAATTTTCTATATACTTCGGAATAAGTGTTTTAGGTCCGCAAACTTTAACAGATGCTCCAAGCTTTTGTAGCGCGAAAATATTGGATAAAGCGACTCTTGAGTGTAATACATCCCCTACAATAACCACCTTTTTTCCTGCCACATCTCCAAGGCTTTCACGTATGGAGTACGCGTCTAATAAAGCTTGAGTGGGATGCTCATGCGCACCATCACCCGCATTTACAATACTTGCATTAACGTGTTTCGACAGGAATACGCCTGCACCCGGATTTGGATGCCGCATCACTACCATATCAACTTTCATGGATAGGATATTGTTTACCGTATCGATAAGCGTCTCTCCTTTTTTAACCGAGGAGGATGCAGCTGAAAAGTTTATTACATCGGCTGAAAGTCTTTTTTCTGCTAGTTCGAACGATAGTCTGGTTCGCGTGCTGTTTTCGAAAAATAAGTTTGCAATGGTAATATCGCGCAAAGAAGGAACTTTTTTTATCGGTCTGTTGATCACTTCTTTAAAATGATCGGCCGTTTCGAAGATCAGTTGAATATCATCTTCGGTAATGTATTTTATTCCCAATAAGTGGTTTACACTTAATTCTTTCATTTGTTGTTGTTCAAAAACGCAATAGGCATTGGGATTTAAACTTTAAGCTGCCTATTGCATATAACTTAAAGTTTAGCGCCTTTAAATGCGCTAATTATTTATTAAATAAACTGCATCTTCTCCATCATTTTCTTTCCAGCAAACCTTTACTTTTTCGTCGCCTATGGCATCTACTTGTCTTCCGCGGTAGTCGGGTTGAATGGGGAGATGTCTACTAAAGCGTCTATCAATTAGTGTTAATAATTCTATTTCCAGTGGCCGGCCAAATGATTGAATGGCGGTTAAGGCACTTCGAATACTACGCCCAGTGTACAGCACATCGTCTATAAAGACCACTTTTTTATCTTCAACCATAAAATTAATGTTGGTTTTATTGGCTTCAAGGGGTTTGTCGCTTCGTCTAAAGTCGTCGCGATAAAAAGTGATGTCTAAGTAACCTAATTGGACGTTTTTGATCTTATACTCCTGCTCTAGCATCTTTTTAAGGCGTTCGGCCAAAAATACGCCTCGTGGCTGAATGCCTACAAGAACGGTATTGCTAAAAGTATCGTGATTTTCAATTAATTGACAAGTCAAACGGTGAAGCGCTATATGTACTTCGGTTGCGTTTAAAAGCACTTTTTGACTCATAGAAGATTTCTGAATTACTATTCAGGTAGCAAATTTAAGGGTTTTTGTTGAAAAAGTTGATATTTGAGGCTGCTTTGTTTTTATAGACAGTAATTACCGGTGGCTGCTATGGTATCTTTTATGGAGAGTTCGCGTTAGGGATTGAGGTAAATTACCGTGTAATACCGAAAGCCCGACGTAGACCGAGCGCTAGCGAATGTCTGGGTAACGCCCAAAAGAGATCAATGATTAGCAGTTGCTTGGTATAGAGATGACGCAGGGGGTTAAATTTGGAATATGGAGAATGGACTATGGAATATGGAGTATGGGTTCTCAAGTATCGATTATGTGAAAAATAGTTAGTATAAAAAAAGCCCCTTCATTGCTGAAGGGGCTTCTTATTATATAAAATGAATTGGATTAACTTTTCCCGTCCATTTTGTCTTTCAATGCTTGAAGCGCTGAGTTGGCATCACCTAAAGTTGGTTTTGCTTCGTCTGCTTGTTTTGCAGCTTTTTTAGCTTGCGTTTTAACAATTTTCGCTTCTTCTTCCTTGTGAATCACCATGTGTGAAGCAACCACTTTCTTGAATTCTTTGTTGAATTCAATAATTTGGAATTCTGCTTCTTCACCTTTGCTCACATCGGTGCCGTCTTCTTTTTCTAAGTGACGTTTTGGAACGAATGCTGTGATATCATCATTAAAGTTGATCACCGCGCCTTTGTCTACCATCTCATCGATAGCAGCTGTGTGCTTAGTTCCAACAGCAAATTCGTCTTCGTATTTATCCCAAGGGTTATCTGTAGTTTGTTTGTGACCTAAACTTAATTTACGTCCGTCAACATCTAATTCTAACACGATCACATCAAGAGTGTCACCAATATTGGTAAACTCACTAGGATGCTTGATCTTCTTGGTCCAAGAAAGATCGCTGATATAAATAAGACCATCGATTCCTTCTTCTAGTTCTACGAATACACCAAAGTTTGTGAAATTACGAACAATACCAGAGTGCTTAGAGCCTACAGGGTATTTGGTTGTAATATCAGTCCATGGATCTGGCGTTAATTGCTTAATACCTAATGACATTTTACGTTCTTCACGGTCTAATGTTAGGATTTGAGCATTTACTTTATCACCAACATTTACAAAATCTTGTGCGCTACGTAAGTGTGTAGACCATGACATTTCGCTAACGTGGATAAGTCCTTCAACACCTTCGGCAACTTCAATAAATGCACCGTAATCTGCGATCACAACAACTTTACCTTCAACTTTATCACCTACTTTCAACTCATCACCTAGGGCATCCCATGGGTGTGCGTTTAATTGTTTAAGACCTAATTGGATACGTGTTTTGTCCTCATCAAAATCAAGGATTACAACGTTTAATTTTTGATCAAGTTCAACGATCTCATTCGGGTGGTTGATACGTGACCAAGAAAGGTCTGTAATGTGTACCAAACCATCAACACCACCAAGATCAACGAACACACCGTATGAAGTAATGTTTTTAACAACACCTTCTAATACTTGTCCTTTTTCTAACTGGCCAATGATCTCTTTTTTCTGCTCTTCGATATCAGCTTCGATAAGCGCTTTGTGAGAAACCACAACGTTTTTGAATTCATGGTTAATTTTAACCACTTTGAATTCCATTGTTTTTCCAACGTAGATATCGTAATCACGAATTGGCTTAACATCGATCTGTGAACCTGGTAAGAATGCTTCAATACCAAATACGTCTACGATCATACCACCTTTAGTTCTGCATTTTACATAACCATTAACGATAGTACCTTCATCATGAGCAGCGTTTACACGATCCCATGCTTTGATTGTTCTTGCTTTTCTGTGAGAAAGGATCAACTGACCTGTACTGTCTTCACGTACGTCAATTAATACTTCTACTTTGTCCCCTACCTTAAGGTCTGGGTTGTAGCGAAATTCGTTTAAAGAAATAACACCTTCACTTTTTGCGTTGATGTCAATAATGGCATCACGATCTGAAATGTGAATAACTTCACCTTCAACAACTTCATCATCTAAGGTGTCAACAAAATTTTCAGCAACTAGTTTTTCAAACTCTTCTAACTTTCCGTCATCAATTGGGTCAATACCTTCTTGATAGTTGTGCCAGTTAAAGTCTGCCAAATATTTATCTGGATTGCTTTCTTTTAAGGCAGCTGCCTCATTAGCTTCAATTTCCTCCTCAGTTAAAACTACAGGAGTCGCTTCAGCCGCTACTTCTTCAACTTCTGCTACTTTTGCAGCAGTCGTTTTTTTTCTTGGTTTTGCAGCTTTTTTTTCTTTTACTGCTTCGTCTTTTGCTTTGTCAGCCATGTTTAAATAATATTGCCATTTCGCTTTATTAATAGCTTAATAACAACGATTTGTATTCTGTGATGTAACAAGAGACACTCGTCCGGCGATCCCACAGAAGGGTTATGTTTAGATTTTAAATAATCCTTTTAGTCTTGATTTGCCGCTAAAAGGGTTGCAAAATTAATCTTTTTCTTTTGATTTTCAAAGGGTTCAGTAGATAATTAGTTAAGGAATTAATGAGATAAGGAATTACTGAGATAATGAATTAATGAGTTAATTGGGGAACTAGGTGGAATTTGGATTCAGTATTAATAGTTTACACAAATATCTTTCTTCCAGTAATCTATTAAAGTATCGCTAAATTCTTTTTGCTTCGGAAGTTTGCTTATATTTTTGTTTAAAATCAATTTTATGAAAGCACTCGTAATTCTATTAAGCTTTTTTGCGCTGGTAAATTCTTGTAATAAGAACGAAAAAATATATACCATTAAAGTCAATAGCACTAAAGTGGCGTGCGAAGGCGTGCTTCCTATGCAATGTCTACAAATACAGTCGGGCGATTTAGATCAAACAGGAGCTTGGGAAAATTTATACAATCCGATTGAAGGGTTTGACTATCAGACTGGTTATTTCTATCTGCTACGCGTTAAAGTTGAAACCTTGGATGCTAAAAAACTACCCGTCGATGCATCGACCAAAAAATATACACTGCTTGAAGTACTAGAGAAAAAAGCAGATCCTGCGATGCGCTTACATGATATTTGGGCTTTAAAGGAAATTAATAGTAAAGCGCTTACTCCCGAACGGCTTGAAGGTAGAAATAAACGCCCGATGCTAGAAATTTTTATTGCTGAAAAGCGCTTTGGAGGTAACGACGGTTGTAACAATCTCTTCGGAACGATCATCAATGTTGATGAATCGATCATACGTTTTGGTATGATGGGCGGAACAAAAATGGCATGTCCCGATATGAACCTTTCTTCAGAGTATACACAAGCGTTACAGGCTACAACGGCCTATTCTATCAAAAATCTAGAGTTAATTTTTTATGACGCTCAGCGAAATGAGCTCCTTCGATTTCAGAAAGTAGATTAAAAGAAAAGGCAACCAATAAGGTTGCCTTTCTTACTAACTAAATTTTATTTTTCTTAATCAATTGTAATTATACCATTACGCACGTTTCCAGGAGCGTCTATCCAATTAAAATAGCCTGACGTGGCCGTAGTACAAGTGCGATAGTTCATATAGGTGTCTGTAGTGGGATCATATCCTAGGCCCCATTTCGCTACACCATTGTCGAATTCAGTGGTTTGGTAACTACTAACTATATAGTTAGGAATACCTTGCGTATTGAGTATTGGAACTAAGTTAGAAATTCCGAAACAGACTGATGCGTCAAAATGGTCGAAGGTCGCATCTGTAAAAACTTCACCATTTATAGTGATCATTAAAGATGTGATACCATCACCATTGAGTCCGTTTGCGTTTACAATGGTTCCATCGGCGATCATATTCCATGTTCCGCTATATGACGGATTTTCGGTCTCGGTAAAGGTTGCAGTTACCGAACTGGCCATACTTGTACTTCTGCTTTTTACCACCTTGGCAAAATGAGCTTCATTGTTAATTTCCAATTCAGAAATTATGGGTGAGTTATAATCAGTTACGTCAAAGCTAAAACTAGCATTATCACTTACAAATTGGAAAAATGTTGTTGACAATGCCATTTCTTCAAACTGGTAAGCAGTTACTAGATCAATGCGGGTTCCATCCACAAGCTCAACGGTTGCTGTATATCTGGAGTCGTTCCCTAAGTTGATCCAGATTTTTCCTCGTGATAAAGTGGTTCCTGAGGCGATCACACCGTGGTACATTCCAAATTTTGACTCGTCATAGTTAAAGTTTGGCGTCTGATTTTTTAAAGGAATTATGATCGAACTAGTCAAGTTTGAACTCATGTCGTTCTTTGAAATTTCCTTAGAACAAGACGCGAGCGCAGTTAATATTGCCAAGGCAATAATTGGTTTCATAATTTTCATAAACGTAGGAATTTGGGGCTAGTTATGGGGTAAATAAACATATAAAATCGTTTAAAAACAAATTTAACAGTTTAAATGTCAGTAAATTGTAGGAAAATTCTAGGAAACGCTTACGTTTAATATTAAACTCTGCCAGCAATGCGGTCTTTTGCAAGCTGTAGAATAATATGGAATTGATCTTCCAAATTCATTTCGCTATTATCTATTTCAATAGCGTCATTCGCTTTTCGTAAAGGCGAGTCTTTGCGGGTAGAATCAATATGATCTCGTTCTTTTACATTGGCTAAAACTTCTTCATATGTAATGGTATCGCCACGTTCCAGAAGCTCATTATAACGACGTGTTGCACGTTTTTCTGCGGAAGCGTCTAGAAATATTTTAAGTTCGGCATCTGGAAAAACTACGGTCCCGATGTCTCGTCCATCCATTACTACGCCTTTCCCCTGCCCCATTTGTTGTTGTTGCTCCACCAGTTTTTTACGCACTTCTGAAATAGTGGCTACTGGGCTAACAAATTCGGAAACCGCAAGTGTTCTAATCTCTTTTTCAACATTTTCACCGTTGAGAACAACTTCGGCCTTGTCTAAAGGATTTGATTTTTCAAAAGAAATAGAAATATTAGGGAGTTCGGCGATAAGTTTATCCGAAGCAAAATGAGTTTCAGAAATAAAACCTTTACGCATGGCATATAAAGTGATGGCTCGGTACATGGCTCCAGTATCGACATAGACGTAGTCAAGCCAATCTGCTAGCTGTTTTGCAATAGTACTCTTCCCAGTGGAAGAAAAGCCATCAATAGCAATCGTAATTTTACCCATTTATTGTAAATCAATATTCAAGCCCAAGTATCCTGCAGAAGCTGCGGTACTGAATTTTGCGTATGTATAACTAAACCGCAATTTATTCAATTTTATTGCAAACCCAGCGCTTAACCCAGCAAAAGCTCGTCTTTCAAGGATACGTAGTTCTTCTGCCCGACGTAAATTATAGCCTAATCTAAGATTAAAACCACTTTCAGGAAATATTTCAATACCTACAATCGTATGGCGAAAGGCATTATCAACAAAGCCTATTTTTTCTGAAGTACTATTTCCTTCTAAGTCAATTTCATCGCGGTTTGGGTTCGCAAAGGCTATATTCCAGCGCTGCATATTCTCTAAGGTAATATGCCAGCGAATAGGAATATTCTCTAAAGTTTGTGAAATTCCAAAAATCAGTTCGAAGGGCAATTTTTCATAATTGGTGTCGTATGGAGTGATCTGAGTTCCTAAGTTACGCGCTACTCCAGTAATATGTAGGTCCCAGTCGTCATAAAAATACATTACGCCTATGTCAAGCGCCACTCCAAAAGATGAGTATTGCTCTAAAGTTGAGGATATTAATTTTAGATTTCCCCCGATATGAAAATTAGTAAAGGCTATATTTCGTGCATGGCCAACAGATAGCGCAACTTCACTACCAGTAAAACTACTTGTAGCGTTTCCTTGTTCGTCGTATCCATCAAATTTACCGTAATTCACATAGGTGACCCCTGTGTGTAAAACCTGCGTTCTTCTATCCCAGAGATAGGCGTAGGCAACTGTTCCGTAGTTAACATCACCAATATAATTGGTGTAGTTCATAGATAGTTGATTATCCATCGCAGGATTAATAGATGCTGGATTAAATAAGGCCTGTGAAGGATCATAGTCGTAATTAGTGACTACTTTTCCACCCAAACCAGCCTGCCTTGGGTTGTTGACAAGGTTTAAAAATTGGTAGGTAGATCGGCCGCCAACCTGTGCTATTGCATGTCCTGCTGTAAAAATTAGTAAGAAAAATAGCGGTTTGAGGTTCATGTATGCGATTGCGATTGCTTCATTTAAAACGAATGCAATATTAATTTATTTTCAGCGGAGTGAGAAATGATACAGCTAATAGTTTTTGAACGCTCAAAGGCCTGGGTTAAAATGGCCTTTTTAATTCCTATTATTAAAGCGTTTAAAAATATGTTATTTGACTATAATAACAAGCTATGAGTAGGGAACCATACAGTTATTCTAGTGCTCACATCTTTTTATAAACTATTTGACCCGCTCTTTATCGAGCGGGTCATATAATAATCTAAATAATTTTAAATACGCTTTACTTATAGCTTTTTGGCATTTTTTACTTTTTCTTTCATTAAAGCCAAAGAAAGTACGTCGCTCATATCTTTAACATAGTGAAATGTAAGACCTTTGAGATATTCAGGCTTAATTTCTTCAATATCACGACGGTTATCTTCACATAAAAGTATTTCTTTGATCTTTGCGCGTTTTGCAGCCAAGATCTTTTCTTTGATACCTCCTACCGGCAACACTTTGCCTCGTAAAGTGATCTCCCCTGTCATTGCAATGCTCTTTTTTACTTTACGTTGTGTAAAAAGTGAAACTAAGGAAGTCAGCATCGTTATCCCAGCACTCGGACCATCTTTTGGCGTAGCACCTTCGGGAACGTGAATATGTACATTGTATTTTTCAAAGATCTCAGGATCAATACCAAGGATCTCGGCATTCGATTTAATGTATTCCATGGCAATGGTAGCCGACTCCTTCATCACCTTTCCTAGATTTCCTGTCATGTTGAGCGTTCCTTTACCCTTAGATAAAGCAGACTCAATAAACAAAATATCACCACCTACACGTGTCCATGCAAGACCGGTAACAACTCCTGCTACATCATTGTTTTCGTATTTATCACGTAACATTCGTGGCGCTCCAAGTACTTCACTGATCAATTCATTGGTTACTTTCGGCTCGTAGTCTTCCTCCATTGCGATCTTCATAGCACCGTAACGTACCATTTTAGCGATCTGCTTTTCGAGTCCACGTACACCACTCTCTCGTGTATAACCTTCTACAATCGTTTCCAATTGAGGCTTAGCAATACGCATCTGATCTTTTTTCATACCGTGTTCTTCCAATTGCTTCGGAAGTAAATGCCGTTTGGCGATCTCTACTTTTTCTTCTACCGTATAACCTGTAACATTGATGATCTCCATACGATCGAGCAACGCCGGTTGAATTGTACTTAAGCTATTGGAAGTAGCAATAAACATCACTTTAGATAGATCAAAACCAAGTTCTAAGAAATTATCATAAAAAGAAGCATTTTGTTCAGGGTCAAGCACTTCCAGCATAGCCGAAGAAGGATCACCTTGGCTCCCAACCGAAAGCTTATCAATTTCATCTAATACAAACACCGGATTACTGGTTCCTGCCTTCTTTAGGCTCTTTATGATACGTCCAGGCATCGCGCCAATATATGTTTTTCTATGTCCACGAATCTCTGCTTCGTCACGCAAACCACCCAAAGACATGCGCACATATTTTCGCCCTAAAGCTTCCGCAATTGATTTTCCGAGAGAGGTCTTCCCTACTCCTGGAGGTCCGTATAAACAAAGGATAGGCGATTTCATATCATTTCGTAGTTTTAATACTGCGAGATATTCAATGATTCGTTTTTTGACATCATCAAGACCATAATGATCCCGATCTAGGATCTTACGAGCCCTATTTAGGTCAAATTTATCTTTACTGAATTCATTCCAGGGCAATTCGAGAATAAGGTCTAAGTAATTACGCTGGATACTAAATTCGGCTACCTGCGGATTCATACGTTGTAGCTTGGCGAGTTCTTTGTTGAAATGTTTTTCAACCTCCTCATTCCACTTCTTTTTCTTAGCACGCGCACGTAATTCTTCAACTTCAGCTTCTTGATTAGAACCTCCCAATTCTTCTTGAATGGTCTTCATTTGTTGATGCAAGAAATATTCGCGTTGCTGCTGATTGATGTCTTCCTGTACTTTAGACTGAATATCGTTGCGTAAAGATAATTTCTGAAGTTCCACATTCATATAACGCAAGGTCTCAAGCGCACGATCTTTTAGATCATTGATCTCAAGAAGTGTTTGCTTTTCTGCTACGGAAATATTCAGGTTTGAGGATACGAAGTTTATTAAAAACGACGGACTTTCAATATTTTTTATCGCGAAGGCAGCTTCCGAAGGAATATTCGGACTATCCTTTATAATACGAAGTGCGAGTTCTTTGATAGATTCTATTATAGCTAAGAACTCTTCGTTTTGCTCGGCTGGTCTTGCTTCATTCACTGGGCGAACTGTAGCCGTCATATAAGGTTCTGTAGTGAGCACTTCTGCCACTTCAAAACGTTTTTGTCCTTGAATGATCACCGTGGTGTTACCATCAGGCATTTTAAGTACTCGTAAGATCTTAGCTACCGTACCAATAGTATTGATGTCGTGTAAGGTAGGATCTTCTTTATCTTCATCCTTTTGTGAAACCACACCAATGGTCTTATTACCATTGTTGGTTTCATTGATTAGTTTAATCGATTTGTCGCGTCCGGCAGTAATGGGTACAACGACTCCTGGAAAGAGAACCGTATTCCTTAAAGGTAGAATAGGTAATATTTCGGGAAGTTCGGCTTTATCCATTGCATCTTCATCCTCTCGGGTCATTAATGGAATTAATTCTGCCTCGTCTCGCAATTCTTGCAGTGACAAACTGTCTATGGAAGTAACTTTTGCTTTGCTCATATAATAGTTTACGACATTGTGTCACTTACAGAAGCGATCACGATGTGCTTTTCAATTTTTTATTTTTACGATATCTTCGGAAAGCTGCTGTTAATCAACAAACCCCAAGCTATCTCAATTACTTTATTTCAAGATTTATGCCGAAGATTATATGACTTGCGGGATTCTTCCGAAGAAAGTTTCAGAAAAAATAATTGAAAAGTGTAACAATGTGAGATACAATGTATCTTTATCATAACCAATCAAAAAGTACGTGTCACTAACACAGCAAAATATAGACGTATTGCTCACACAATGCGGAAAAGGCAACCAATTAGCGCAATTGGAGGTTTATAATCGATATCAAAACGCGATGTATAATGTTGCGGTTCGAATTGTGAAAGACACAGCAGAAGCTGAAGATGTCATGCAGGAGTCATTTATAACGGCTTTTAGCAAATTAGAAACATTTAAAGGAGAAGCAACTTTTGGGGCTTGGTTAAAACGTATCGTGGTAAATAACAGTATTTCACAGTATAAAAAATCACAGCGATTTGTACCAATCAGCCATGAAAATTTTGGAGAAGAAGTTGCTGAGGAAGACGGAATGAGTGAAGATGACTATGCGAGTGTAAAAGCTTCGGAAGTGATGCGGCAAATGCAACAGCTTCATGAGAGTTACAGACAAGTACTTACGCTTCACTTGATAGAGGGATATGATTATGAAGAGATCTGTGAGATTATGGATGTGAGTTATGCCAATTGCAGGACGCTCATTTCCCGCGCAAAAGAAAGTTTACGAAAGAAATTAAAGAAAGCATCATGAAAAAAGATTCATTAGAAAATTTGTTTGAAAATTTGGAAGGTGATTTTGATGTACATCAAACACCTACGGGGCATCAGTCTCGGTTTTTAGATAAGCTTCAAATTGTTGAGAAGCCACGCACAAAGCGCCGTAATTGGATGTATCCTGTTTCGATTGCAGCTTCCATTGCAGCCATCTTTGTGCTAGGCTTCTTTTTTCAGAACACAACAGAAAATACAACGGGCTTGGCCAGTGTTTCTCCTGAAATGAAGCAAACCGAATCCTTTTTTAAATCAACCATCGAAGAAGAACTACGCACCTTACAAAGCTTTAATACTCCGGAAAGCGAAGCTTTGGTTAAAGATGCTTTGGTTCAACTGGAAGTCCTTGAAAAAGAATACAAGGGCTTAAAAAGAGATCTATCTGAAAGTGGAAATGACAAACGCGTTATTTATGCAATGATCACCAATTTTCAAAACAGGATCGACCTTTTACAAAATGTAATATCAACCTTAGAAGAAGTTAAAACACTTAAAGCATTTCAAAATGAAACAACACTATAACACACTTATCCTTTTGCTTTGCCTTCCCGCTCTGGTCTTTGCCAATGACGGTAAATTTAAAGGCAAGTATACCAAGGAAAAAACGATCAAGAAAGAATTTACTGTAAATAAGGACGCAGGTCTTACAGTAATGAATAGCTATGGAAACATTGATATTGTAACCTGGAATGAAAGCAGAACGGTTATTGAAGTAACTATACGAACGAATGGAAATGACGAATCAAAAGTACAGAGTAAACTCAATGAAATTAAAATAGATTTTACAGCGAGCGCCTCAATGGTCACGGCAAAAACACGCTTTGGTGAAACTAAATCATCTTGGAACAGCTGGTGGAATAGCGGAAATGACAATATTTCAATGGAAGTTAATTACACCATTAAATTGCCCATTACCAATAGTGTAGATCTTGATAATGACTACGGAACCATCAGTCTTAATACACTTAAAGGAGATGCTAGAATTGATTGTGACTACGGGCAATTGATCATTGGCGAATTATTAGGAAACAACAATTATCTGTCTTTCGATTATACAGACAAATCGACTATAGAGTTTATGAAGAATGGGAAGATAAATGCAGATTATTCCGGCTTTACACTCGAAAAGGTTGGTAATCTTGAGTTGATCGCAGACTACACACGTTCTGAGATCGGGGAAGCCAATGACATTAATTACAATTGTGATTACGGTAAGGTGACCATAGATAAAGCAAATAATGTAATAGGTCGTGGAGACTATGTCACCAATAGATTAGGTACAGTCACTGGCGAGGTAAATTTGAACACCGATTATGGCTCAATACATATTGATAGACTCACTTCTACAGCAAAAGATGTAACCATTATAGCAGACTATACAGGTGTAAAAATTGGTTTTGATAGTGGATATTCATTCAATTGTGAATTTGAACTTCGCTATGCAAGTCTTAAAGGTAAAGAGATCTTGAATCTTACTACAACTTCAGAAAAAAACAGTTCAAAATTATATGTGGGATACCACGGAAATAAAAACTCAGGAAACACCATGAATGTACGCTCTAGCTACGGTGGTGTTAGCCTTACAAAGCTTTAATGTCAAACACTTAAAAATTCAGAAAAAATGAAAAACACATTACGAATAGCCATCGCAACCTTATTACTTGGGTTTACAACTTCAGAGATGTCTGCTCAATGGAGCAACAAAAAAGTGATAGGAAACGGAAACATTACTACCAAAAGTATTCAAACTTCAGATTACGATAACGTAAAAGTGGTAGGATCAATGGATGTACATCTTGAAAGCGGTACTGAAGGTAATATTAGCGTTACCACAGATGATAATATTCATGAATATTTAGAGATCATGGTGGAAGGAAACGACCTAGTTATCAAGACCAAGAAAAATGTGTCAATTAGAACTAAGCGGGGAATTCATGTAACCGTTCCTTTTCAAGACTTATCGGAGGTTTCCTTGGTTGGATCGGGTGATATTGACAGCAAGGACATTATTAGAGCTAATGAGTTAGAATTAACTGTAACGGGGTCTGGTGATATCATCTTGGCGGTTGAAACCAGTAACCTTAATGCTAAAGTGACAGGTTCTGGAGATCTGGAAATTTCTGGTAGAACTACAAACCTAGAAGTTAAAGTGAGCGGTAGCGGCGATTTTGATGGAGATAGACTAACTTCAGAAAATACAGAAGCCTATGTTTCTGGTTCGGGTGATGCCCGTGTTCATGCTAGCAATAATTTGAAAGCACGTGTAAATGGTTCTGGAGATATCTCTTACAAAGGAAACCCTGCCAAAGTAGATAAAAAGGTAGTAGGTTCTGGAGATATTAGTAATTAAGTTTTCTTCGGAAGCGAAACTTTCTAAACTAAAAAAGCCGACTCAAAACTATTGAGTCGGCTTTTTTATGTGTCTTGTTTTTTGCTATTCAATAAGCATGGTGAAACTTCCTAAAGTAATTTCAAATACTTCTGGATTGACACCTTCAGGATCTGAAGCCGTAAAGAAAAATGTACCTTCTAATACTCCAGTTGTAAGATCAAAGGCAGTTAATGTTAACTCTCCTGGATCTGACGTATAAGTTGGAGAAACACCTACTTCTGGTGTATAAAACCCAACAATTTCATCACCATCAGCAATCATTTTACTCATACCGTAAGTTCCGGCTGTTAAGACAGCTGGAAATAGAATTTCAATACGTTCCGTTCCAGAAGTAGCTGTAATCAAAACAACGCTATTTCCTTCAACTATGGTTTCTTCCGCAGAAATATTAAAGCCTGGATTAAAAAATACATCATCGATCTCGGCTGTAAAAGGTGTATTTGGGTTCATAGGATCTGGCTCATAGCTTACCGAGAATTCACCTTGAGTAACCTCCACTGTTGTTGGATCCTGATTAAAAGGATCTGTACCCGTAAAACTAAAACTTGCTGTAAGCTGACCCCTTACGGTATTGAACTCTGTGATCGTTATACTTCCAGGGTTCGATGTAAGATTTTCACCACCAGTATTACTATTATATAATCCAATAAGTTGTGTACCATTTGAAATTGAAACCATCTCATGTGTTCCAACGCCCAATTGCTCTGGTACATCAACTCTAATTTTAGCACCTTCTGCATCTTTTGCCATGATACGAATCATAGGTATATCTGACAAAACAATACGTTCTACTATTAGCGTATCAACAACAAAGGTCGCAGCATCAATTTCTGCAGCAAAGGTATCCATAGGATCACTTCCACCACCACCACCACCACCGTTGTCATCGGTGATCTGGATAAAAGGAATTTTATTAAATACCCCACCAGTGATACTGATTTCCTCTGTATCTGGATTTCCTTGTCCGTCAAGTACTAGTCGTGTTCCTACAAAAGTGAATGTCCCTGAAATAGTAAGGGCAGTCACGTCATATTCTGTTATTTGTAGTTGTCCTGAACCTCCTAATAATTGTACAGAAGCAAAAGGATTTTGAAGATCACCCTGCTCTATATATTCGCCGAGATTATTTACAATTCCTTCTGAATAAGTAAGATTAAAAGTCCCTACGCCAATATTTTCGGCTGTAAGTCGTATGGTATTACCCGAACTATCGTCTGGAGCCGTTAAGATCAATTTATTATTTTGATCTACAGTAGCTTGGCCAGTAGTTGAAACGAAGTCAGAGCCATCAATTTCTGCTTTAAACTGACCTGGATCGAGTTGGGAAGGAATCTGGTCTTGAGGAAATTCTCCTTCTAAGGGCTCATTGTCACATGAAAAAATAAGAAGAGCCATAAAGGTGAATAAAACACCTTTAAAGAGTAG
This sequence comes from Ulvibacter sp. 2305UL32-6, assembly GCF_058148545.1. Lineage (NCBI taxonomy): Bacteria > Pseudomonadati > Bacteroidota > Flavobacteriia > Flavobacteriales > Flavobacteriaceae > Ulvibacter > Ulvibacter sp. 2305UL32-6. The sequence continues at coordinate 29,432 of NZ_JBYVKA010000002.1, read as the reverse complement.
CTTGTTAGTCATAGGTAGTAGATTAGCTTTGGTATTAAACGCAAACATAAAGAAAAATTGTATAATATTTAAGTATTTCTTGGTACTCGGAGTAGTAAAACAACACCTATTATAAAAAATAGAATAAAAAATAAGATAGCATAACGTATACTTCCCGTTAGCTGCGCTACATATCCGTAGCTAAACATTCCAATAACGATCCCAATTTTTTCTGAAACGTCATAGAAACTAAAATACGATGCAGTATCAACAGCTCCTTCAGGAATAAATTTAGAATAGGTTGAACGCGAAAGCGACTGAATTCCTCCCATAACCAGCCCCACAACAGCAGCGGTGACATAAAATTGTTGTGGTGAAGTGATGGTAAACGCATAAATACAGATAGCGATCCAGATGATGTTTAAAACGATCAACGTATTTATATTTCCGAAGCGAGCAGAAGACCGCGATGTGAGAAATGCTCCTAACACGGCAACCAATTGTATTAATAAAATACTAACTATAAGTCCCATGGTTGCATTCGTATCACCCCAATCTAATTCTTCAATTCCGAAGTAAGTAGCAACCAGCATTATGGTTTGTACTGCCATACTATACACAAAGAAAGCGCCCAAATATCGTTTAAGCGGTATGTTTAGTTTAATTCGACCCCAAATTTGCTTTAATTCTTTAAAGCCATTAAACACCACATTACGCGTCATTTTTTGTGCTTTGTTTCCCTTCGGAAGGTGATAATATGAATATTGGCTGAACCCGATCCACCACACCCCTGTCAATACAAATGATAAACGGGTGGGCAAACCTTCGTCTTCAAAACCGAAAGTTTCATATCCTAAGATCATTCCGAGGCAAAGAAGCAAAAGGATCACACTTCCAATATATCCTAAAGAATATCCTTTCGCACTAATTTTATCTTGTTGCTCTGGAAATGCGATATCGGGTAAATAGGAGTTGTAAAAAACCAAACTCGCCCAAAAGCCAATAAGCGCAAGGAAATAGCATAAAAGCCCAAACCACAAATGTTCCATCGAAAACCAATAAAGCCCAATACAACTCACAGCACCCAAATAGCAAAAAAACTTCATAAACGATTTTTTGTTACCTACGTAATCGGCTATACCGCTGAGCAACGGACTCAAAATAGAAACGGCCAAAAATGCGGCCGCGGTTACATAACTTATTAAAGTATCATTGTTCCAATCAATACCTAAAAAAGTAACGGTATCATCGAGAATCTTCCCGTTTTCATCTTTTACCAAGGTCAAAGCACCGTAAAAAATTGGAAACACAGCCGAAGCTATAACAAGACTGTAAACCGAGTTGGCCCAATCGTAAAAAGCCCAGGCATTGAGTAGTTTTTTACTTCCTTTAGCGAGTGGTTGCGACATAAATTGGCATTTTAAGCGGAACAAAAAAGTCCCGCACATGGCGGGACTAAAGTACTAAATTATTTTAGCTATTACTGTCTTTTAAAACTGGTAACGCCATACTTTCTTGCTTCAGCCTTAGCGTCGTTTGCCCAAGCTGTAATATTATTAATACGAGTATCACTTGACGGGTGCGTACTCAAAAATTCTGGTGGTGCGCCGCCTGCTTGTTCTTTCATACGTCTCCAAAGATCAGCAGCCGCAATTGGGTCATAACCGGCGATCGCCATAAGGGTAAGTCCAATTTTATCTGCTTCGCTTTCGTGATTTCTACTAAAAGGTAACATAACACCAACGTTACTTGCTAAACCATACGACTGATTAAAAATTGCCTGATTTTTTGGGTCCTTCGCTAAGGCTACGTTCCCAGCTACGGCTCCTAAAGCCTGAATCTGTCCCGCGCTCATTCGTTGTTGTCCGTGATTTGCCAAAGCGTGTGCTACTTCATGCCCCATAACAGCGGCAACACCAGCGTCATTTTGCGTTATTGGTAAGATTCCTGTGTAAAAAACGATCTTCCCTCCTGGCATACACCATGCATTTACGGCAGGATCATCAACCAAGTTGTATTCCCATGCGTAATCTTTTAGGTATCCTGCATAGCCGTTTGCGGTTAACCAGCGTTCGGCAGCAATTGAAATTTTTTGTCCAATATTATTGATCATTTGTGCATCTGAGGTGCCGGTGATAACCTTGTTTTCAGATAAAAACTGATCGTACTGCTGAAATGCCATTGGCAATATCTGCGAGTTAGGAACCAATGCTAAAGTCGATTTTCCCGTAAACGGATTGGTGGTACATGCCACCGCAAAAATAGAAACAGCAATGATGGATAGTGTTGTTTTATAATTCATGTTTTGTTTGTTTAATATAGCCTAAAAATAAAACTATCAAATTTAAAATCTATTAAAAAAGTCTAAAAATCAAAGAATGACCACTTCTTTTCGACTAAGTATTCAAAAACAAAGCCAAAAATTCTAATACACGACTTTAATTCAAAAAAAGATGAATAACTTATTACTGAATATTTTAATAATGGAACGGCTTTTGCTTTGATTTATAAAACATACTTAAAAAAACATTATGAAACATCTTATTTTATTCCTTGCGGCTACTTCTACCCTATTATTTTCATCTTGTAAAGGCGATACAGGCCCTCCAGGAGCCGATGGTGTTAATATACTCGGTCAAGTCTTTGAGGTGACAGTCGATTTTACTCCGGGGAATGATTACAGCAATTTGATCACGATCCCGTCAAATATTGAAGTTTATGAAAGTGATGCTATTCTAGTGTATCTTCTTGAAGATGTTGTTTCTGATGGTGCTGGAGGTAGTCTTGACGTATGGAGTCAGCTTCCGCAAACGTTCTTTGTAGATCAAGGTACCCTTACCTATAATTTTGATCATACATTTTTGGATGTACGGTTGTTTTTAGACGCTAATTTTAATTTAGATCTGTTAGGAAGTCTTTTTACAAACGACCAAACTTTTAGAATTGTAGTTGTACCAGCAGAATTTGCAAATGCTAGAATGACAATGGACGAACTGCTTTACAATCTAAATGTAGACCCAACTCAAATTAACCCAGGATTAGATTAATTATGAAACAACTCGTTATCGCCTTTATCTGTATAGCATTTATAAGTTGTAATTCAACTGCGCAAGATGCTAAAAAGGAAAAAGAAACCTTTAAGATTACCAAAACTGAAGCTGAATGGAAGGCACAACTTACCGATGATCAGTTTTATGTTCTTCGGAAGGAAGGTACTGAACGTCCATTCTCTAGCCCTTTAAATAAAATATATGAGCCAGGCACCTTTGTTTGCGCAGCTTGTGAAACTCCTCTTTTTGAAGGAAAACACAAATTTGACAGCGGAACAGGTTGGCCAAGCTTTGATCGTGAGATCGTTGGAAATGTGGCTTTCGACACCGATAACAAGTTAGGATATACCCGCACTGAAGAGCATTGCGCTACCTGTGGTGGTCATTTAGGACATGTCTTTAATGACGGTCCGCGTGAAACTACTGGCAAGCGGCATTGTATTAATGGAGATGCCTTAAAATTTATTCCAAAACAATAGAAAAAGAGGAATTATTTGTAATCCCGATCGCCTAAAAACGGTCGGGATTTTTTTGTGACGCACAATCTTAGCGTTTTTTGTATAATTCATTCGCAGTATACGTTTACATTTTTGTAAATTCGCTAACTCAAATTACAATCAATCTTACAACATGAGTAAATACGACGTAATCGTTTTAGGTAGTGGTCCAGGAGGCTACGTGGCAGCCATTAGAGCTTCACAACTAGGTTTGAAAACAGCAGTAATTGAAAAAGAGAGTTTAGGCGGTGTTTGCTTAAACTGGGGCTGTATTCCTACCAAAGCTTTATTAAAGAGCGCACAGGTTTTTGACTATTTAAAACATGCAGAGGACTACGGACTTACCTTAGAGAATCCCGATAAGGATTTTACAAAGGTTGTTGCACGTAGCCGCGGTGTAGCCGATGGCATGAGCAAAGGAGTTCAATTTCTTCTGAAAAAAAATAAAATCGATGTTATTAATGGCTTCGGAAAACTAAAGCCAGGAAAGAAAATAGACGTTGACGGAAAAGAATATTCGGCAGATCATATCATTATTGCTACCGGAGCACGTTCGCGTGAGCTTCCAAATCTTCCGCAGGACGGAAAGAAAGTCATTGGATATCGTGAGGCGATGACGCTTGAAAAGCAACCAAAATCTATGATCGTTGTAGGTAGTGGTGCTATTGGTGTTGAATTTGCACATTTTTATAACGCAATGGGTACTGAGGTAACTATCGTTGAATATTTACCAAACCTTGTTCCGCTAGAAGACGAAGACGTTTCTAAGCAATTTGAACGCTCGTTTAAGAAAGCTGGGATTAAGGTCATGACAAATGCTTCTGTTGAAAGCGTTGACACCTCTGGAAAAACAGTTAAAGCAACTGTAAAAACCAAAAAAGGTGAAGAAATTATTGAAGCAGAGATCGTTCTTTCTGCAGTAGGTATTATTTCAAATCTAGAAAATATTGGTCTTGAAGATGTTGGTATCGCACAAGATCGCGGTAAATTGATCGTGAATGATTGGTATCAAACAAACATTCCGGGATACTATGCCATTGGTGATATTGTACCGGGTCCTGCCCTAGCTCACGTTGCTTCTGCTGAAGGAATTACGTGTGTTGAAAAGATCGCAGGAATGCATGTTGAGGCTATTGACTACGGAAATGTTCCTGGTTGTACCTATGCTACACCTGAGATCGCTAGTGTTGGAATGACTGAAAAACAGGCTAAGGAAGCTGGTTATGAACTGAAAGTGGGTAAATTCCCATTCTCGGCGTCAGGGAAAGCAAGTGCTGCTGGAGCTAAAGACGGATTCGTAAAAGTGATCTTTGATGCCAAGTATGGCGAATGGTTAGGTTGTCATATGATTGGCGCTGGTGTAACCGATATGATCGCTGAAGCTGTTTTAGGTAGAAAATTAGAAACTACAGGACACGAGGTACTTAAAGCCATTCACCCACACCCAACGATGAGTGAGGCTGTAATGGAAGCTGTTGCAGATGCGTACGGCGAAGTAATTCACTTGTAAAAAGTAGTAAGCAAATAGAAAATCCCGCCATGAGCGGGATTTTTTGTTTTATGAATGTAATAGGTTAGAGAAAACTTTGCAGGGCCAGCTCGTAGCTTTTGAGTCCGAAACCTAAAATTACACCTTTAGCGGCGCCCGAAATAAAGGATTCTTTTCGGTAATCCTCTCTAGCGTGCGTATTTGAGATATGCACTTCAACCACAGGAGTTTTAATCGCTTTGACCGCATCCCCTATTCCTACGGAAGTATGCGTATATGCCGCTGCATTGAGAATGATACCATCATAGTCGAAACCAACTTCCTGAAGCTTATTAATAAGCTCACCTTCTATATTCGATTGATAGTGGGTTAACTCGATTTCGGTATACTTAAATTGTAATTTTCCGAAGTAATCCTGAAAGGTCTCCGCTCCGTAAATATCAGGCTCACGAGTGCCAAGCAGATTGATATTGGGTCCATTAATGATGATGATTTTCATATAGTAAACTTACAAAAAATAAGGTATAAAAAAAGCGAACCAATTTGGTTCGCTTTTCTATTAAAAATTTAATTATTTCTAGTTAAACATATATCCAACAGATATACTAGCTACAGAGTTTTTAGCGTCAGATTCTGGAAAGATTTCGGTCATACCAACTGTATATCTCGCTTGGAAAAATACACCCATTGGCAATTTGTATTGTGCCCCTATTCCAACACCAATGTCTAAGGTTTCAGTATCATCAATATCTTCTGTTTCACCATCAAAATCAACTTTTGATGAGATATTGATTCCAAACTGAGGTCCACCCTGAAGGCTAAATCCTTCAGCAAGATTTACATCTACCATAATAGGAATGTTTAGGTAATCAACCTTCGTTTTTACATCGATCCCTTCTATGTCATACGATGCGCCTTGAGACGAATAAACAAGTTCTGGTTGTAAAGAAATCATCTCTCCCAACGGAAAAACGGCAACAGCTCCAACATGGAAACTAGTAAGTCCATCTGAATCATCAGCATCATCTCCACTAAGAGACGCTAGATTCACACCGGCCTTTGCACCAAAGGATAGTTGAGCCATCATTGAGCTCATTCCAAATACTGCCAGGGCAGCGAATAAAAATAGTTTTTTCATAATGTGTTTCGTTTAGTTAAATTGTTAATTTATAGTATAAACATACTAAAAAAAACGAATTAAAGCCTATGGGGCAAATGCACTATTCTTCATTTTTTACGTAAAAGATTAATTATCAATACTTTGCAAACACTTATTGTGTAATATTTAGACCTTATCTTAATAAAAAAGACTCAGAATTCGATATAGACTGTGCTATAAAGACTTCTGAGTCATTTATTTAAGTGTTTTAAGCTCTATCTATAGGAAAGAATACCCTAATGCAATGGTAATAACCGAGTTTTTACCTGGTTCAGTTATATTAACATCTGAATTATTCGACTTTAAAATATCAGTTAAACCAAAGTTATAACGCGCATCGGCACGCAATCCAAATGGAAGGTGTAAACCAACACCCACAACTCCAGTAACATCAGTCTTTTCTGCTTCAGCAATATCACCAAGTACTTTAGAAATATTATCGTCTACAACAAAACCAAATTGTGGTCCTAATTGAATGTTGAATTTGTCTGTAACAAAATACTTTGCAACTACAGGTACATTCACGTACGATAAGTCGATATCTCCCGCGTCAAACTTAGCTCCTTGTTGTGAGTATAATAGATCAGCCTGTATGCCAAACTTTTCGCCTAGTTTAAAGCCAGCAAAAGCACCTACTACAAAACCTGTTTTGCTTTCGGCATCCGTTACATCACTAATGGTTGCGAAGTTAACCCCTGCCTTAATACCAAGATCGATGTTTTGTGCTTTGGCTGCAAAAGCCATAACACTCAAAATACATACTAAGAATACTTTTTTCATAATTATTTATTTTTCGTTTGTAGGTCAAAGTTATAACAAAAATTAATATCGCCATCACCGAGCCTTTTTTTTCAGAGATAATTATTCTATTATAGCCTATGCAATGGAAACACGCCATTAAAGACTACCAAAATTATCTGCGTATTGAACGTGGACTCTCAGAGAATTCCATTATTAATTATTCGTTAGACCTTCAAAAACTGCTACTTTGGTTGGAAACGAATGAAATAAACAGCTCGCCTATTTCTATTTCCGAAGAAACCATACAACAATGTATTTATGCTACGGCAAAAACGCACAGCCCTACCTCGCAGAGTAGATTTATTTCTGGCTTGCGTGGCTTCTTTAATTATTTGGTTTTTGAAGAATATCGAAAAACCAACCCATTAGAACTAATTGAGAGTCCGAAAACAGGCAGAAAACTGCCAGATACGCTTTCGGAAGAAGAAATTGATCAATTGGTTGCTATGATCGATCTGGGTAGTCCACAAGGGGAACGCAATCGATCGATATTGGAAACGCTGTATGGCTGCGGATTGCGCGTTTCGGAACTGATCACACTTAAACTTTCTGATCTATTTTTTGATGAAGGATTTATAAAAGTCACCGGCAAAGGCGATAAACAACGATTTGTACCTATCGGAGAGCATACCGTGAAATATATCGAGATCTACAAAAATGATGTCCGAAGGCATCAAACTATTGCGCCTGAAGCCAAAGACACCTTATATCTCAATCGACGAGGCAAAGCCTTAACTCGTGCGATGATCTTTACTATTGTAAAGCAACTCGCCGAAAAAGCAGGAATCCATAAGACTGTGAGTCCGCATACCTTTCGACACTCCTTTGCTACGCATCTTTTAGAACGCGGTGCCGATCTGCGAGCTATACAGCAAATGTTAGGTCATGAAAGCATCACAACCACAGAAATTTATACCCACATTGACAAAACCTATCTCAAAGAGGTTATTCATAAATTTCATCCTCATAAGGACGGTTAAAAATTTGCTAAAGTCGTTTTTTATCTTCGGAAGTAGCTAGTGAAATTGTAATTTGAAGAGAAATACAAAAAGCTATGAAAACACTAGAGTTTGAAAATAAAGATCGAATGCATGCAATTGGCCTCGGCACATGGAAAGCAAAAGGTAACCAAGTAAAGAATGCGGTTAAAGAAGCACTCTATGCTGGCGTACGGCATATTGACACTGCGGCTGTCTACGGAAATGAAACTGAAATTGGAGAAGCATTAAAGGAAGTGTTTAGTGAAGGAAAGATCTTTCGGGAAGATGTTTTTATCACTTCCAAATTATGGAACGATGCGCATAAAGAAGGACAAGTAATACCAGCATTGCAGGATAGCCTTAAAAAACTTCAATTAGACTATTTAGATCTTTATCTTATTCATTGGCCTGTAGCTTTTAAAAACGGTGTAGGATTTCCTCAAAAGCCATCCGATTATTATTCATTGGAAGAAGCGCCTATTTCAGAAACTTGGAAACAAATGGAAACTGCAAAAACCTCTGGATATGCACGTCATATTGGTGTTTCCAATTTCAGTAAAGAAAAACTTAAGAACTTAGTTTCTGAAGCGAGTATCAAACCAGAAATGAATCAAGTTGAACTGCATCCGCTATTACAACAAAATGACCTACTCGCCTATTGCAATAGCGAAGGTATCAAGATGACCGCCTATTCTCCCTTAGGTTCTGGGGATCGTACCCATGATATGAAAGGTGAAGACGAGCCAAATTTATTAGAAATAGAAGTGATTAAAGAAATTGCAAAAAAACGAAGGGCTACACCGGCTCAAGTATTGATCAACTGGCATGCGCAACGCGGTACCGCGGTTATTCCGAAGTCAACAAGCAAAGATCATATTAAAGACAATTTTCAAGCGGCAAATGTTGAGTTGAAAGAGGAAGACATGCAAGCTATCGCTGAACTTGATAAGGGCTACCGATTTATTACGGGTAAATTCTTTGAAGAGCCACAAAAAGGTTATGTCAATATTTATGATGAATAAACGAGCAACTAGTAAAAAAAGAAAACCCTCAAGAAACCATTGGTTTTTGAGGGTTTTTACTATTTAAAAAGTATGTTATTTCGCGATATTCACTGCTCGTGTTTCACGAATTACGGTAACCTTTACTTGTCCGGGATAGGTCATATCGGTTTGGATCTTTTGTGAGATCTCAAATGACAATTGCGCAGCTTTATCATCACTTACCTTGTCACTTTCTACCATTACACGTAATTCTCGTCCGGCCTGAATAGCGTATGCTTTATTTACACCGTTAAATCCAAATGCGATATCCTCAAGATCTTTTAAACGCTGAATGTATGAATCTAACACTTGTCGTCTAGCGCCTGGTCTTGCTCCGCTTATAGCATCACATACCTGTACGATAGGCGAAAGTAAGCTCGTCATTTCAATTTCGTCGTGGTGAGCTCCAATAGCATTACAAACTTCTGGTTTTTCACCATATTTTTCGGCCCACTGCATTCCTAAGATCGCGTGTGGGATCTCTGTTTCAGATTCAGGTACTTTTCCTATATCGTGAAGTAATCCGGCGCGTTTTGCCATTTTAGCATTTAAACCTAATTCACTTGCCATGACACCACAAAGCTTGGCAACTTCTCGTGAGTGTTGCAGCAGGTTTTGTCCGTAAGAAGAGCGATACTTCATTCGACCTACAGCTTTAATTAATTCAGGTTGTAAACCGTGAATACCTAGATCGATCACGGTACGTTTTCCTACTTCTATGATCTCTTCTTCGATCTGTTTAGATGTTTTCTTGACTATTTCCTCGATTCGTGCTGGGTGAATACGACCGTCGGTTACTAATTTGTGTAATGACAATCTAGCGATCTCGCGACGTACACTGTCAAAACAAGAAAGAATAATTGCATCTGGAGTATCATCAACAATGATCTCTACCCCTGTTGCAGCCTCAATGGCGCGAATATTTCTACCTTCTCTACCTATAATACGTCCCTTGACATCATCGCTCTCTAAATTAAATACAGAAACACAGTTTTCAACCGCTTCTTCTGTTCCAATTCGTTGAATAGTCGTGATAATAATTTTTTTAGCTTCCTGCTGAGCAGTCATTTTAGCCTCTTCCACAGAATTTTGCACAAACGCCATCGCTGATGTTTTAGCTTCTTCTTTAAGGCTTTCCATAAGCTGATTTTTAGCATCTTCTGCTGAGAGACTTGAAATAACCTCAAGTTGCTCTATTTGATTGCGATGCATTTTATCCACTTCGTTCTGCTTTTTCTCTAAAAATTCGAGACGATCCTCATAGCTTTTCTTTTTATTATCAACTTCCTGATTCAATTTTTTGGTACGAGCAAGTTCACTGGAAACGATAGATTCTTTATCCCGAGTACGTTTTTCTGCCTCCGAGATCTTTTTCTCTCGGTTCATGATCACTTTTTCGTGTTCAGATTTAAGTTCAATAAACTTTTCTTTGGCCTGAAGCATTTTATCCTTTTTAATGGCTTCCCCCTCTTTATTGGCTTCTTTGATCACATTGGCTGCATTCTTTTTTGCAGATTTGACCAGCTTTGAGGCATTATTTCGCTCTAGAATCTTGGCAATGACGAAGCCAATGATGATTCCAACGATTGCTGCTATGACAAGTATGATATAAGTATTCATTGTTAATTTTTAGTACTAATTAGATTCAATAGGTGCCTAAATTTCTGAATGGCAAAAATTTGGGCATAAAAAAAGCCTACATTAATAAGCGATTTTGAATAAACTCCTTAAAAACAAGTTTAGGGCTAATAAGCTGGTCAAGTATCCGCTCGAAGACGGCTCGCTTTTACAACTTTAACTCACCCTTTTTAAAGAATTCGTGTTGAGTTTACCAAAAATAATATTAATGTAGGCAGTAACCTTTTTATTAAAAGAACGTTACGACAAATGCTTTTGTAACAACTGATTCAAAGCTTGTAGCTTCTCTTCTGTTTCTAGCGTGTCGCTTGTATTATCTATTTGTTTTTGCTCTACTTGTGCCGCAAATTGTAAGGCGCACATAGCCAATACATCTTGCTTATCACGAACGGCATAATTTTTTTCAAACCTTTGGATCATCGCCTCAATCTTCTTGGTAGCCTTTCTAAGGCCTTCTTCTTGCGATGGATCGATCGTTAACGGGTAAACCCGGTCTGCGATAGAAAGTTTTATTTTTAATTGTTCTGCCATTATGTTTATTCGGAAAGTTGGGTGATACACTGATCAATTTCCCGAACCAGAGCGTTTATCTTGAGTTTTGTTTCTCGTTTATGTTGGTCGCTGCCAAGCATTGAATTGGCTAACCGCAATGAGTTGCATTCTTCCTGAAGAGAGGCTAGCGTTATCTCAAAGTTGTCTTGGTTAGACCTTAATTGAGCTAATTCGCTTTCCAATTTTATATTAGTTTGCTTAGCACTCTCGTATTTATGCAAAAGCTTGCTAATTCTATTCTCAAGAGAATCAACAAGTTCTGTAAGTTGACTCATTCGTTAGGTATTTCAATACTTCACTTACAAAGTTAACATTCAAGTTCAAATAAGACAACTGTTTTGTATTATTTTTTGTAATATTGAATATCAATTACAATAAATTCCCGCAACTCCCCCATTTAATATAGCCATTCGCTATTTTTGTCTCATGAAGAAATGTATCCTTGTTGTCCTCTTTTCAGCATCATTCGCTATTGGGCAAAATCAACTCCCAACCGACTATTTTAGTAACCCGCTTGATATTCCATTGATTCTCTCTGGAAGTTTTGGTGAACTTAGAAGTAATCATTTTCATAGCGGACTTGATATTAAAACGCAACGAAAAGAAGGCTTTCCTATTTTCGCTCCAGCCGATGGTTATGTAAAACGTATTAAAGTGGCACATTATGGCTACGGAAAAGCCTTGTACATAATCCATCCTAACGGATACAGCACTGTTTATGCGCATTTACAGAAATACGCGGGATATATTCAGGAGTATGTAAAAAAGAAGCAATACGAAAAAGAAACTTATGAGATTGAACTATTTCCAGATGTAGATCAACTTTCAGTAAAAAAAGGAGACCTTATTGGATACACCGGAAATAGCGGTAGTAGTGGCGGCCCGCACTTACATTATGAAATTCGAGATGCTGCTTCAAGACCCATGAATCCTTTACTTTTTGGTGTGGCCATTAATGACACTAAAAAACCGTTGGTTAATACTGTTATGGCGTATCCCATCGATGAAAACTCACATGTCAATCGGTCGCAAAACCCTGTAAAACTTCGGCTTATCCTTCAAAAAGACGGTTCATACAAAGCCGAGAACATAAAAGCATTAGGGCGTATTGGTTTTGGCGTGTCAACACATGATCAGCAAGACGGTGCTTCAAATAAGAACGGTGTATATCAAATTAAATCGGCTTTTAACGGTAATGCTATTTTTGACGTGCGTTTTGAAAAGTTCTCGTTTAACGAAACACGTTATCTAAACCGATTTATCGATTATGGCTACTTTCAGGAAAATAGAAGTCGTATTCAAAAATTATTCAGACAAACAAATAACCCGTTAAGCATTATTAAAGATGAAGTTGACAATGGCTATGTGTTTGTTGATGAAGGTTTCAATTCTACCTATACCATTACCATAACAGATTATAGTGGTAATGAAGTACTTATTTCTATTCCTATTGAAGGTGCTTCGGAAGAGATCCTAGATCGAAAAAACGACACCCCTACGCTCGATTATATCTTTGCAGATCAGGCTACTTCTATTTCAAAAGAAAAATTTGGTATATATATTCCGGCAAATAGTCTCTATGAAAATACCTATTTAGATATTGAGGCAAAGGGAGATACGCTGCATTTTCATGAAGATATCATTCCTATTCATAAAAATATCACGATAACTGTGGATGCTTCAAACTATTCAGGTAGTGATAAAGACAAACTGTATATTGGCAGACTAAACTATAAAGGAGACCCTTATTTTAACGCTACCAAGCGTAAAGGCGACAAGCTGTCGGCGCGCGTGCGTACTTTTGGCGACTATATTCTTGTGGCAGATAGTACTCCACCCACTATTAAACCTGTAAACTTCAATGACGGGAAATGGATCAGTAAGAATAGTACTCTAAAATTAAAGATAGAAGACGACCTTAGTGGTATTAGTACCTATCGCGCAACCTTGAACGGAAAATATATTTTAACGGAATATAATTACAAAACCGACGTTCTAACCTATGACTTTGACGATAACATCGTCACTGAATCTGAGAATAATTTGAAACTGATTGTAGTCGATAATGTAGGAAATAGTGCTACATTTGAGGCAACATTTTTCAGAAAACAATCTTAATTTTTGCTTTTGAAGACAAGACAATTCACGCTACTATCCATCCTTCTATTAGTTTCCACATTTGCTTTTGCTCAAACGGCAACCGTCCGCGGGGTCATTTTGAGTGACGATAGCATGCCGCTACCGCAAGTAAACATAACCTTTGATGGCGGAGGAACTACAACCGATTTTAATGGATTTTATATCATAGAGATACCCGCTAATCAGGTAGTAACCCTCACCTACAGTCACGTAAGCCATAAAAATGCGGTGATCAAGTTGAATTTATCGCCCAACGAAGATTACGAGTTCAATCCGCAACTCAAAACAGATCTTGAGCAACTGCCAGACATTGTGATCTCAGGAAGAGAAAACCGTCGCGTCGAAGGTATTACATCAATTAGTCCGGAAGCGATTCGTAAGATCCCAGGTGCAAATGCAGGGGTTGAAAACTTGCTAAAATCACTCCCAGGAGTTAACGGAAACAATGAATTAAGTACACAATATTCGGTTCGTGGTGGAAATTACGATGAAAATCTTGTGTATGTAAACGAAGTAGAGGTCTATCGCCCATTTTTGGTGCGAAGTGGCCAACAAGAAGGTTTAAGCTTTGTGAACAGCGACCTCACATCAAATGTAGATTTTTCGGCAGGTGGTTTTCAAGCCAAATACGGTGACAAATTGTCGTCTGTATTAGATATAACCTATCGCCGTCCTAGCGATTTTGGCGCTACAGCAGATCTTAGTTTATTAGGAGCGAGTCTTTCTGCGGAAGGTATTTCGAAAAATGGCCGACTTACCGGAATTGTTGGTTTACGCTATCGCGACAACAGTCTCTTTGTAGATGCTAAACAAACCGAAACCAACTTTACTCCGAGATTTGCAGACGCGCAAACCTATTTGACCTATAAGGTAAACGATAAGCTTGAATTGGGTTTCCTCGGAAATATAGCCATTAATAAATACGACTATCAACCCTTAACACGTCAAACAAATTTCGGTACACTCGCAGATCCTATTGCGCTTCTCGTTTTTTATGAAGGGGAAGAACAAGACAGTTACGATACCTATTTTGGTGCCTTAAAAGCGAGTTATGATGTTTCAGAAAATTTTACCGCAAAATTGATCGGTTCTGTATATCATACACAAGAACAAGAATACTTTGATATACTTGCTCAATACCGTTTGGGAGAAGTAAATACTGATATTGGAAGCGAAAACCTCGGAGAAGTTGAATTTAGCGAAGGTATAGGATCACAGCTTACTCATGCAAGAAATGACCTTGATGCCCTTATTGTAAATATTGAGCATAAAGGAAATATTACGGCAGACGAAAATACGTTTGAATACGGACTTAAATACACAATGGAAGATATTCGTGATCGTGTTCAGGAGTACGAGATCATTGATTCGGCAGGATTCTCAATTAGGCCACCCATTGTTGATTATTCAAACAATCAGCCTTACGAGCCCTTCGACTCCCCTATTGTTCCTTTTACAGACATTCGAGCACAAAACGATGTTCAGATCAATCGTATCTCTGGATATGCCCAATGGAGTCGCCGTACTTCTTTAGGCAATAACGAAGTTTGGCTAAACGCCGGTGTTAGAGCGCACAACTGGACTGTGAGCGGAGATGGCATTGAAAGTGTAACCCAGACTACCTTTAGTCCGCGTGCTCAAGCTACCTTAAAGCCAGATTGGGACATGGATATGCTATTTCGTATTTCGGGTGGTTTGTATCACCAACCTCCCTTTTATAGAGAATTGCGTGATTCTACCGGAACTGTTCGACCTAATGTAAAGGCGCAACAATCGGTTCACATTGTTTTAGGAAACGATTATAGTTTTGATCTTTGGGACAGACCTTTTACCTTAAACAGTGAACTTTACTACAAAAGCCTAACCGATGTTAACCCCTATACGTTAGAAAACGTACGTATTCGCTATCGCGCAACCAATAATGCTATTGCCTACGCCTATGGTCTAGACCTGCGACTGGCGGGTGAATTTGTCCCTGGAACCGAAAGTTGGGTAAGTTTAGGATATCTTAAAACAGAAGAAAACATTGAGGATCGTGGTTACATTTTTAGACCAACAGATCAACGTCTCAAATTTGGTGTGCTTTTTCAGGACTACGTAAAGGTAATTCCTGATCTTAAAATGTACTTGAATTTAGTGTATAACACGGGACTTCCTGGAGGTTCTCCTAGTTACGCTGATCCGTATGATTTTCAAACACGACTTCCAGATTACAAACGAGCCGATATTGGCGTGTCATATGTGATCGTCAATGAGGATAAGTTACGTGAAAGTGGTTTTTTAAAGGTATTTAAAGAATTATCTATTGGCGCAGAAGTTTTCAATATGTTTGATGTTCAAAACTCCATCACTAACACTTATGTACGTGATGTATACACGAAAGTGCAATATGCCATTCCAAACTACTTAACACCTCGTGTTTACAACGTACGTGCTACAATGAAATTTTAAAGCAGGGCATGCTTATTGGGCATCTTCAACAAACTTTTTAAGCGTTTCAACTACGTAATCAATCTCGTCTTTGGTATTAAAGCTTGAAAATGAGAACCGGATAGACGGTCTGTTTTTGTGTTCTGTGGAAAGAAATTCCTCTAAAACATGTGATCCTTTGCTGCTCCCACTCTGGCAAGCGCTTCCTTTAGAACATGCAATCCCATTAAGGTCGAGCTGAAATAACAGCAATAAGCCCTTTTCCGAAGTAATTGGCAAACAAACATTCAACAAGGTATAAGTGCTTCGCTCGTTGTCTCCACAAGAACCATTAAAATGAATATCCGGAATTGCATTTACGAGCTCTTTTTTAAAATAATCTTTTAATTCGGTGATATAAGCCTGCTCTTTATCTAAATTGTGATACGACATCCTTAATGCTTCGGCCATGCCTGCAATAGCGTAAACTGGCTCTGTTCCAGCTCGTAGTCCGCGCTCCTGTTCGCCTCCAAAAATTAATGGTTTAAGTCCTGTGTTCTTTCGAATAAAAGCAAAACCAGCACCTTTTGGTCCGTGAAACTTATGAGCTGCCGCAACCGCAAAATCTACGGGTATCGTAGAAAGATCTAAAGCGAAATGCCCAATAGATTGTACCGTGTCGCTATGAAATAGTGCTTCGTGTTGCTTGCAAAGCTTTGCCACTCTCAATAAATCAAGTTTATTTCCTATCTCATTATTGACATGCATAAGAGAAACTAGGATTTTGTCTTCTGAAGAATTTAATAAGGATTCTAAATGCTCGTAATTTACATGACCCGATGGATCGATCTGAACATAACTTACCGTAATTTCGTGTTGTTCCTTTAATTGATCTAATGTGTGTAAGACAGCATGATGCTCAATTTTACTTGAAATAATGTGTTTGACCCCAAGGTCACGTACACAGCTATTTAAAATTAAGTTGTCAGCCTCCGTACCTCCGCTAGTAAAAATTATTTCGGCTGCAGATACATTAAAATGAGCCGCAATTTCTTTCCGTGAATTCTCTAGTAATGATTTAGATGACCTACCATAAGCATGTGTAGATGAAGGGTTTCCGTATTCAGTTTTTAAAACCTCAGTAATGCATCTTATCACTTCAGGTCTGAGCTGTGTGGTAGCGGCGCTATCTAAATATACTTTTTTCATAGGGTGCAAAAATACATATTAAATTATACTTACATCCCGAAGAAATGCGTTACTTTGTTATCGTAAATTCTGAAGAAAGATCATGAATAAAATTCTTTTAGTGCTTTGCTGTATTGTATTTTTTAGTAGTTGTGATGATGGCGAAATCATTGTAACTTCCTTTGATTTTGAAGATCAGACACTTCAAAGTTGCGGAGGACCCGAAAACTACGTCTTTTTTAAGCTCAATACTGATGCTAATGAGAGTCTTTCATTAAGCTTGGAAACTTCCGTAGAAAACTTTAAAAATCCTGCAAACAGAACTTTTGTGCTTAACGGAACTACAAATTTTGCCAACTACCGAAAGTACAATGGCGATATTACAGCAAGTTACTTTTGTAATAATGTTCCGCCAGAGTCGCCGCAGGTTTCTGTTGAGTATGTTGGTAACTCAGGTACCGTTACTATGGGCAAAATTGTGGTGCGTGACGATCTTGATGGTGTTGAAGAAGCTATTGACGATGATATCGATACAGACATGGATGGGATACCTGATTATTACGATGCCGACGACGATGGTGATAATGTGCTTACCATTATAGAGCTAGGATCTGGTGATGAGCCTGCAGACACTGACGGAGACACCATTCCAGATTATTTAGACCCAGATGATGATGATGACACCATACTTACCCGCTACGAGGCTGAAGGAGGTTTAGATCCTACACAAACCGACACGAATGGTGATGGCATTCCAGATTACTTAGACGATACTATTGTTAATGAAGATATTATTGACGAATACATATTGCACTCCTACAGTTTACAAAGTTCGATCAATATATTTATTTCGGGATTAGAGTTAAGAACCGATAATGAAAGTATTATTCAGGAGAGTCTGGATTTAGGTTCTATTGAAAACATTGTGAATACAACCGAAACAGAGACACCAATTTTTAACTAGTCGTTTTGTTCTGAAAAATATATACTTCGGTAGCACCACGGCCATATTTCTGAAAGTCGGCGTCATAGAATTGAATATTTTCATAGCGATTTAAAAAGAACTCCAATTCGCTCCGCAATACACCTTCGCCTACACCGTGTATAAAAACGAGGCGCTGAATACGTTTACTGATGGCAAATTCAAGTTGCCGCTTTGCGGTATCCATTTGAATATTCAACATTTCATAATTCGACAAGCCTTTTGATTTAGGAACCAACTGATGTATGTGCAAATCGACCACCATAGGCGGTAAAATCCGCTCTTTAGGCTTTACTCGTTTGGTATTTTGATTCTTTTTTATGGTTTTTTCTGAAATTACTTCGGAAACATCCCTTGAAAATAAAGCCGTATCATCTATAAGGTCATTCATTACAACCAACTCATTTTTGGGAAAGGTCATAGGAAAACCATCGGAAGTTTCTATAGTAACTTCAGAATTATTCATAGCCGTTACAATTCCAGATATGACATCATCTAATACTGCAACATGATCTCCTTTTTTCATAAAAAAGCTAAATTTTAGGTGGTGAAATTACATATTCCGTAGAAATATTTCAACGTTAATAAGTACATTTAATCGATTATTTAGGGCAAAAGTCCTGTAATTCAAAAAATTGTATTAATTTTAGCGCGTAATATGTACGAATTTTCCCCAGGAATGAGTACACTAAATGTAACTTTATGAAAAACCTACTACTTAATGCAACCGTATTTATGGTTGCAGCCAGCGCTTGTGCGCAACTCTATGTTCAACCGAACGGCACCGATGAATCCTATGTCTATGTAAATGATCAAATACTCTTTGTTGAGCAAGATGTGAATTTACAACCAAATCCAACAGGAAACTTTGAGTCAAGTGTTTATTTACGAAATGACTCACAATTGATTCAGGGAGCAACGGCTTCTAATAACATCGGAAATGGTACTTTGTCGGTTTATCAAGATAGTAATTCAGATTCATATGATTACAACTTTTGGAGCGCACCAGTAGGTTTTGCTTCAGGTCCTGCTGGAAATAGAAGCTTCGGGATTTTAAGAGTTAATGGTATTACAGACGATACTGATTCGTACACAACTGGTATTACCTCTGCATATAATGGTAGTTCTACTCCATTGACTATTTCTAGACGATGGTTGTACAAACAAACCGCCGCTGCAGGTTATCAAGCTATTGGAACAAACAACAATGTTCCAGCTGGATATGGTTTTACCATGAAAGGTACTGATGTTACTCCAGCAGGAGGTGATATTCATACGGATGCTCAAAATCAGAATTATGATTTTAGAGGTCGTCCACACAATGGAACGATTACTGTTCCAACAGGCGTTGGGAGTCCGTTACTAACTGGTAACCCTTATCCTTCGGCCCTAGATCTAAATCGTATGTTTTACGATGCAGACAATTCAGAAATAACAGAAATTTTATATTGGGATGAAGATCGCTCGATCAACTCTCATTTATATGTAGCCAATAAAGGTGGTTTTGGAACTTGGGTTCCTATGGGCAGTGATCCTAATGGAACAAATCCTGGACTCTATACATTACCAACATTTGTTGCATATGATGCCGCAGGTAACCCTTTACCTATAGCACCAGGTGATGATGCTGGATTAATGTACGACAGACGTTTTGCTCCAATTGGGCAAGGTTTTGTTGTTGTTGGTGCTGCTACTTCAGGTGGTGATGTTACGGCAAACAGTATCTCTATTAAAAATTCACACCGTCGTTATATTAAAGAGGGTACTAATGGTTCGGTATTTAAGAGTGCTGAAAACGGTCCTACGCTAAGTGATTCTGGTGCTGTTACCGGAACAGGTGGAGGAAGTACAGGTAGTGGTTCTTCAGATCCTGCAACCTTACCAGACGATAGAATTCCACATATGAGAATCTTTACAATGTTTGGCGAGTCGCACTTTAGAGATATGGTTTTAGCCTTCTCTGATGAAGCTACCGATGGTTTCGATCGTGGTTTTGACGGAAAGAATCCAGATCCAGCTTCAGGTACTGATGCTAGTTTCCCAATTGGCGAAGATGCTGATAGAGATCTATATGTGATTCAAACAATTAATTATGAGATAGGAAAACGTGTGCCTATCGCTTTTAACATTAGACAACAAACTACTTTAGAAGTAGGGACATCAGAGGAAGTTAATAAACCCTACCCTGCTGCTTATCTTTGGGATAGTTCTAATAACACGTATCAAAGTATCTCTGGTGATAATGTAGCCAACTTAAGTTTAGATGCTGGTAATTACGACAACAGATTCTATATTGTATTTAGAGGTTTGCGTGAAGCTACAGATTCATCTGATGGTACAAAAGCACAAGAAAAAGCGGTTGCTTCTATGGATTTCTTCCAAGACAATCGAATTGGTCAACTGCAAGTTGCTAACCCAGAAGGTTACGACGTAGGTTCGGCTAATATTTATGATATGGGTGGACGTTTAGTTTTAAGCAAAGTGAATTTAGGTAGTAGTAATTCCTTTACTTTCCCAACTGGAAACTTAAGCGATGGGGTTTATTTAGTGAAAATGTTGACTAAAGACAACTTCGCTATTGATCATAAAATTACAGTATACAATAACAATTAACCTTCTATGATTCTTGAAGGACTCGAAGATTACATGCTTACATGTACAAATAAGCAAATCTTCGGTGTAGAATGTTTAGGCTGTGGCACCCAACGTGCCGCAGCCTTATTATTTAAAGGCGAATTTGTTGCAGCATTTAAGATGTATCCCGCCATTTATACCATTATTCTTCTATTAGCTCTAGTCGTATTTAATTTCTTTGTAAAATTTAAATACGATTATAAAATCAAAATGGGGCTTCTCTTCCTTAACATTGCCATTATTGTAGTGAGTTACGCTATAAAAATGAGCAAATATATGTAGTACTCCACTGCGTTCTATATTGTTACATCTCATTATTTTATACTATATTTAAGATGTATTAATCAACCAATCTTAAATATGGAACAACAAAAATTACCCAACGCAACTCTTATTCTTGTATTCGGTATAATTTCTATAGTGACCTGTTGCTGTTATGGCCTCGGACTTATCTTTGGAATTATAGCTTTGGTTTTGTCTAAAAAGGCAACTGCAGAATATATGGCCAACCCAGAATTATATACGGGTTATGGCAATGTAAAGACAGGTAAAATTTTAGCCATTATTGGAACTATTCTTAGTGCCGTCTATTTGGTGTATGTAATTTACCTTTTTGCAACCGTAGGTGCCGATGGAATCATGCAAATGAATGAAGAAATGATGCGCGAATACGGAATGTAGTTTTTAAATATAAAACTATCAAAATAAAAAAAAGCGGCTTTAGGGCCGCTTTTTTAGATAGTTAGACAAAAGGAGATCTACTTTTCGAATTCCTTTAATGTTTTTGTAATAATTGAAACACAATCCATCAATTGCTCTTCGGTCATTACCAAGGGTGGTGCAAAACGAATAATATTTCCGTGTGTTGGTTTTGCAAGTAGTCCGTTGTCACGTAACCTCATACAGATGTTCCAGGCTGTATCGCTATCTTCGGCATCATTGATCACAATGGCGTTTAGAAGCCCCTTCCCACGCACTAAATTAGCAATGGTACTCGTTTCTATATACTTTTGAATTTCGCTTCTAAAAAGCTCCCCTAGCCTGTCTGCATTGTTTGCTAATTTCTCTTCCTTTACCACACTCAATGCTGCCATTGCAACCGCAGCGGCTATAGGATTACCACCAAAAGTAGAACCGTGGTTTCCAGGTCTAATTACTTCCATAATGTGATTGTTCGCCAAAACAGCAGAAACAGGATATGCCCCGCCACTAAGTGCCTTTCCAAGAATTAATATATCTGGTTTAACGTCTGGAGTTCCACTACAATCTTTGTTTTCACAAGAACAGTTGCCACAAGTAGCCAATAAACGTCCTGTTCTGGCAATTCCCGTTTGTACTTCATCTGCGATAAACAATACATTGTGCTTTTCACACAACGCTTTTGCCTTGATCAAATAATCGTTTGCAGGAACATAAACACCAGCTTCTCCCTGAATTGGCTCTACAAGAAAGCCCGCAACGTTTTTATTCTGAAGCGCTTCCTCTAGTGCTGAAAGATCGTCGTAAGCAACTTTTATAAAGCCAGCTGTATACGGACCAAAGTTTTTACGCGCTACCGGATCATTTGAAAATGAAATGATGGTTGTAGTTCTTCCGTGGAAATTATTCTCACAGACAATAATTTCGGCTTGGTTTTCATCAATACCTTTCTTTTCGTACGCCCACTTTCTACAGATCTTTAAAGCTGTCTCAACAGCTTCAGCGCCTGTATTCATTGGTAAAAGCTTATCGAATTTAAAATATTCAGAAGCAAATTTTTCATACTTCCCCAACATATCATTATAAAATGCTCGCGATGTTAATGATAAAGTTTGGGCTTGTTTGGTCATTGCATCTACAATCTTAGGATGACAATGCCCTTGATTTACAGCCGAATAAGCCGAAAGAAAATCGTAGTATTTTTTCCCTTCTACATCCCAAACGTAAACACCTTCTCCCCGAGCCAAAACCACTGGCAGTGGGTGATAATTATGAGCTCCATATTTGTTTTCTAGATCGATCGCCTGTTGCGACAAGGTTTGATTTGTTACAGACATAACATAAAATTTTAATGTGAAATATTATAAAATTCCTACTGTACCTTTATTCTTCCGAAGACTCGAAAATTCAGCGGAGGAGAGAAATCATCCTTAGATGCGCAAATTACTAAATTATTATCTAATTTTTTATGCCCAACCCAATATATTAACCGTGCTAATTATAGTATTTTTGCGGCTATGGGAAGAAGTAAAACCAAGAGAGTCATCCTTGAGGATTTAGAGGTCATTGACGCAGGTGCTAAGGGAAAATCTATAGCAAAGGCAGATGACGGGCGCGTTGTTTTTATTGACAATGCAGTTCCAGGTGACGTTGTGACCGTTCAAACAAATAAAAAGCGTAAGGCGTATTACGAAGGAACTGCTATTTCCGTTTCTAAATATTCTGATAAACGCGTACAACCCAAATGTATTCATTTTGGAACCTGTGGAGGTTGTAAATGGCAAAATATGGGCTATGAACATCAATTGTTCTATAAACAAAAAGAAGTTGAAAATAATCTAAAACGAATTGGGAAAATCGAGCTACCCGCGATCATTCCTATTCTCGGTTCTAAAGAGCAATATTACTATCGAAACAAAATGGAATTTTCATTTAGCGATAGTAAATGGCTCACACTAGACCAAATAAAGAGCGATAAGGTCATAGAAGACAGAAATGCACTCGGTTTTCATATTCCCGGTATGTGGGATAAGATCTTAGATCTCGAAATTTGTCATTTACAACGTGATCCTAGCAATCAGATTCGTGACTTTGTAAAAGCAAAAGCAGAAGCTCTTAGCCTTTCCTTCTTTAATACACGCAAGCAGGAAGGATTTTTAAGAACCTTGATGATACGCACCTCAAGTACAGGAGATGTAATGGTGTTAATTCAATTTTATCACGAAGATGAGACCAACAGAAAGCTATTGCTCGATGCGGTTTCCGAAGAATTCCCAAACATTACCTCGCTTCAATACGTGATTAATAGCAAAGGAAATGACACTTTATATGATCAAGAAGTGATCTGTTACGCAGGAAAAGACCATATTATGGAATCTATGGAAGGTCTATTGTTTAAAATTAACGCGAAGTCCTTTTATCAAACCAATAGCGAGCAAGCATACGAATTATATAAAATTACTAGAGATTTTGCCGGTCTTACAGGCAATGAAGTTGTTTTTGATCTTTACACAGGAACCGGAACCATTGCACAGTTTGTTGCTAAAAACGCAGCGAAAGTTATTGGAGTAGAATCGGTTCCCGATGCCATTGAAGCTGCAAAAGAAAATGCGCTGCTTAACGGTATAGAAAATACCGAGTTTTATGTTGGCGATATGAAAAAAGTCTTTAATCAAGACTTTATCAACGCACATGGTACTCCCGATGTGATCATTACCGATCCTCCTAGAGATGGCATGCATGCCGATGTAGTAGCACAACTCCTAGAAATTTCAGCACCAAAGATCATTTATGTAAGTTGCAACAGCGCAACACAAGCACGTGATCTTGCGTTATTAGACTCACAGTACAAAGTCACAAAAGTACAGGCGGTAGATATGTTTCCGCAGACACAT
Organism: Ulvibacter sp. 2305UL32-6; assembly: GCF_058148545.1. NCBI lineage: Bacteria > Pseudomonadati > Bacteroidota > Flavobacteriia > Flavobacteriales > Flavobacteriaceae > Ulvibacter > Ulvibacter sp. 2305UL32-6. The sequence goes on along the minus strand of NZ_JBYVKA010000002.1, from coordinate 5,299 downwards.
CATGTAGAAAATGTTGTACTTTTGGAAAGGAGATAAACACTATGAGCAACGAGAAAATTTTTATGCTATTATTAAAAAGAGGGTTGATTTTTACTCTTATTTTGAGCCTTTTCCTTGGTTGCACACGTGATGACATCTGTCCTGAAGAGACACCATCAACGCCACTACTAGTGATCAATTTTAAAGACAGAGCGAACCCAGGCTTGACAAAAAGTGTTGATAGCCTACGAATTGAGACTACGGGAGATGATCCTACATTGGTTTATTATTCAAGCGCAGCAACAGATTCTATCGCGATTCCTCTAAATACAGGAAGCGATCTGTCTTCTTTTCGTTTTATTGAACTCGCTGGGAATGAAGATGATGAAAATAGTGATGTTCTTACCTTTGAGTATAACCGCGTTGACGATTATGTAAACAGAGCGTGTTCCTTTCGCACACTATACGCCAATCTTAGAGTTAACAGAGAAAATGACGGGGATGCCTTCTGGATCACTTCATTTATAATTTTGAAAACAAACATCGAAGATGAAACTGAAGCACACCTTACTATTTTGCATTAGCATATTTTGTGTGTTTTCTACTTCGGAAGCACAAACAACAGAGAAGCCTACAGATAGCTTGCTTAAAAAGACCAAATACGGACTCCGCTTAGGCGCAGATCTAGCAAAACCACTACGAACCGCTTTAGAAGACGGTTATTCTGGTTTTGAGATCATGGGAGATTTTCGTTTCGCGGACCGATTCTATGCAGCAGCAGAATTGGGTAATGAAACGAAAGATTATACAGAACCAAATCTTAACATAACTACATCAGGAAGCTATTTAAAACTGGGAGCCGATTTTAACGCGAATAAAAACTGGTTCGGACTAAACAATGCCATTTTTGCAGGATTGCGCTACGGTTTTTCAACGTTTAAGCAAGAACTGGTGTCGTACAGCGTTTATACAACAGATCAGACATTCCCATCTGAAGTAATCGTTGTAAATCAAGAAGACAAAGGATTGACCGCGCACTGGGCCGAGCTTATTGTTGGAATTAAAACGGAAGTGGCCAATAACCTTTATTTATCGATAAATCTGCAGTTAAAACGAAAGATCACAGAAGATAAACCCGACGGTTTTGACAATGTATATATTCCCGGTTTTAATAGAACATACGATTATAGCAAGTTTGGAGCGGGTTATGGCTATACGATCTCTTATTTAATACCCCTGTATAAAAAATAATTACTGCTTCTTTGCTTTTTTACTGCCTTCGTACATCTCGTACTTAACAAATTTACTTTCAAGCTTTCCATTATATACTTTGATTCGCTTCGAAGGTCGTAATCCAACACATTTTAACGCCTCCATATTGGCAGTGATCATCCAGGCCTGTGTTCCAGGATAACCTCGCTTTAATGTATTTCCAATATTTCCATAGAACTTTTCCATATCATCAATGGAAATTCGCTCATCATACGGTGGATTGAAAACAAGATGAATAGGCCGTTCTCCTTCTTTTTTACTTTCAAAAAAATCTTGTGCCTTAACCTCTATAAAGTCCTGTAAATTGGCACTCTTTATATTTTCTTTTGCCTTTTTTACCGTAAATGGGTCAATGTCATACCCATAAATCTTATATCTAAAATCACGGATCTTCTTTAGCGCAGCAGCCTCAATAAGTTCGTATAGGTCAACGTCAAAATCTGGCCATGTTTCAAATCCAAATTCATCCTTGTTTAAGTTTGGCGGAATATTGCAAGCGATCATGGCAGCTTCGGTCAGGATCGTTCCACCACCACACATAGGATCGAGAAAATCACATTGTCCTTGCCAGCCTGAAAGCATGATCAAGCCCGCGGCAAGTACTTCGTTAATTGGGGCTATGGTGCTTTCAACCTTATATCCCCTTTTATGTAGTGACTGTCCGGAGCTATCTAAAGAAATGGTACAGATATTTCTGTCAATATGCACATTAATACGCAAGGTAGGATGATCCAGGTCAACATTCGGACGCTCCCCTACTTGATCGCGAAAACGATCTACAATAGCATCCTTTGTCTTTAGTGAAATGTACTGGGAATGAGTAAACTGTTCAGAAAAAACCGTAGAATCTACCGCTAAACTCCCCTTTGCATCCATATATTTTTCCCACGGAATAGCATATACTTTTTTATATAGGTCTTCCTCTGTAAATACGTTAAATGCCGTAATTGGTTTTAAAATTTTGATGGCCGTTCTGCAGCAAAGGTTTGCCTTATACATAAACCCTGTATCGCCTTCAAATGCAACATTTCGTGTTCCAATTTCTACGTTGGAAGCTCCAAGCTTGCGTAATTCATCAGCTAACAACCCTTCCATTCCGTAGAGCGTCTTTGCTACCATTTTAAAATTTTCTCCCATACTAATCCTTGCTTAGGCAAGGAACTTTTAAATTCAACTTAATAACTATTTTGACGAAAACCGTTTAATAGAGAACAAAAATACAGTATTTTCGCAGAGTCTAATCACTATTTCAAATTAAGAAACCTCTTATACCTATTATTACTAAGCCACTTTACCAAAATTAGATTGCTCATTCATGGTTTATTTATTACTCTTTTTATCGGTATTATTTGGATACGGAATTGCACTACTTATTCAAGCAAAAGCGCCAAAACTTCAGTTATTTCTAGCATTTAGTGGAGCCTTTCTACTTTCTATAACTGTTTTTGAATTACTCCCTGAAGTTTTTACGTCCAATCATGAGCATATTGGCGTTTGGATCATGAGCGGAATATTACTTCAAATTTGCTTAGAATTCTTTTCAAAAGGAGCAGAACACGGACATGTTCATTTACATGTTAGTGATAAGACCTTTCCCTGGGTATTATTTTTCAGTTTGTCATTACACGCCTTGTTAGAAGGGTTTCCAATTTCAGAAGATAACAACTTATTCATTGGAATCATCGTTCATAAGATCCCTGTAGCGATTATATTAGCATTATTTTTTATACAGGCCAGGTATAGAAAGCTCACAACCATATTATTTCTGGTGCTTTTTGCCTTAATGACACCGCTTGGTAACTACCTTTCTAATGAAGTAGCACTATTTAAGCGATATAATATAGAAATTTCGGCACTTGTCATCGGGATTTTCCTGCATGTATCAACTACCATTCTTTTTGAGAGTAGTAAAGATCATAAGTTTAATCTGGCAAAAATTACAGCTATTATCTTCGGAATTGTCCTCGCCTATTTCCTTTAGAGCACAAATAAAAATATAAAGAGATAGTGAAGAATACTTCCGGCTAGAACAAAAAGGTGCCAAATAACATGACTGTACCTAACTTTGTGCATTGCATAAAAAATTATGCCAACGGTATAGGCCATCCCTCCTCCCATCAAGAGCCATAAACCCTGTGTGTCTACAGCATCTTTTAGAGCCGAAAAGTCAAAAACGATCAGCCAACCCATCACGAGATATAGAAATACCGAGATAATTTCAAATCTTCCAGTAAAAAATACTTTGAGAATTGTGCCCACTAGAGCAATACCCCAAACGATCCAAAACAATAGCCAACCCTTACTATCACTTAAGGTGATTAAAACAACAGGAGAATAAGTTCCAGCAATAAGCAAATAAATACTTATATGATCTAATGCCCTAAATACACGTTTCTTACGCTCGTTGGTCACATAATGATAGGTAGTCGACGCCAAATATAGCACAGATAGTGAAATCCCGTAAAGTATAACTCCAAGGAGACCCTGATATGATTCGTATGTTTTAAAGAACAGTAACAACGCAAATCCAAGTAAGCTCAATAAAAACCCGATCCCGTGGGTAATTACATTGTAAAATTCTTCCTTTTTTTCTTGAGTTCTCACCTAGGGAATTGTGTTTAAAAGATCTATTATCAAAGTCTAACTAAAAGACAATGATAAAGGTATTAAAATTTCAAAAAATTAGAAGATCTGCTTATAGAGTTTCTTGTATTTTCTTTTGAGCAACTGCCGGGCTATGATTGCTATCTTTTTGCGCAAATCCTCCGGCGCAAAAAGGATATCCGTTCTATCCCTGTTGCAGCTTTGGCTAGTCTATATCGCGAAGTAATAGAACCAAAAGGTAGAATTTATCCTTGTAGATTATTGTAAAACACCATGAATTTTTTAACGTCGTTTTCCTTAGAGAGCTTAATGCGGTTATCTTTTAAATACTTTTTAACTTCAGCTTGTTTGTATGAGATCATTTTTAAAAGATCCTTATGCTTAGGGGGGATCGGTATAAATCGATTTTGTTTTGACACCATATAAAAGGCATTCGTTGTTTCAAATTTACCAGGTCGTGGAGTGTCATAACCGTTGGTGCTGTAGTAAGGAGGTGTATAGGTTACGGTAGATTTCATATAAAGATCAAACTGTTTTCCGGTAGTTAATATCTGAACATATCCTCCTTCGTTACCAGAAGAAATATATACAAAGGTTCTGTTATCAAATTTTGCTTTAATACTGGGATCCTTTAGCAACCCACCAATATTAGTTTTATCATCGGGATCAACAACCTTTGAAATTTCAATTTCATCAAAGAAAATATTATAACGCAAGATCGAAGCAATCTCCTTGTCTCCAACAGAAATAGTACCATACGCAAATTCCTTATTCAAATAAGGCGAGCCACTTGCATTGTTAAGCTCATCCTCGGTGATGCCATATTCTGTAAAGTTAAAACTGGATACACCTCCTACACTATCTACGTTATATGTATAGGTAGAAACACTTCGTTGGGCATTCATCAGTTGAAATATCATGACAAAACCAGTAAAATATAAGCTTTTCATATGTGCGTTTTTTCTGTAATAATATGAGAATTCTATGAATGACCAAAGTAAACATTGTATTTATACCAGACAAAAATAGAATGATAAAAGGGCTAGTTGAATAGAATATAATTGCAAAATATTTAAAATCAAAAAAAATGCTCATTAGACTCACTCGTGTGAGACTAGCTATTAGTTGATTTTAAAAAAAAGATGTGGCCTACCAATTAGTAGGGTCTTATAAAAGCCGGCTTGAGATAATACAAAACAGCAAAACCGCTCTCATTTACGCGCAGGAGCGTACAAATTCGGTCGGTTTTGCTGCCACCTCACTCGTGTGAGACTAGCTATTACTTGATTTCTAAAAAAAAAGATGTGGCCTATCAATTGGTAGGCTCTTATAAAAGCCGGCTTGAGATAATACAAAACAGCAAAACCGCTCTCATTTACGCGCAGTAGCGTACAAATTTGGTCGGTTTTGCTGCCACCTCACTCGTGTGAGAGTAGCTATTAGA